>CAWDVA010000007.1:0-807538 GCA_963805645.1 uncultured Chloroflexia bacterium
CCGGCTGAAGCGCCGCTCGAACTCCGCGAAGGCGGCAAAGCTGGCGCCGCGGAATCTGTAGATGGACTGGTCGTCGTCCCCCACCACCATGACGTTGTCCGGGCGATCCGGCGTGCGTCCCAGCAGCTCGATCAGCTCGATCTGGGCGATGTTCGCGTCCTGGAACTCGTCCACCAGCAGGTAGCGGAACTGGCGCTGCCATCTGCGCAGGATGTTGGGGCGGGCCTTGAAGAGCTGCGTGACGGCGGCGATCTGCTCCCCGAAGTCGAGCGCACCACGCTCCGCTATCGCCTCCTGGTATGCGCGGTAGACCGATGCGATCTCGCTCCAGCGCATGACCTCCAGGGCGGCGCCATCGGTGACGTACGTGGCTGCCAGCTCGTCGATCCGGGTCAGCTGCTCCGGCGTGAAGTGCTTCCGATGCACGAGCTTGCCGGTCCCGCCAACGGCTCGCCGGGCGGTCTTCTCGGCGACGTGCTCGACATCGGCCGGGTCGTACTCGACCTCCTGGCCCAGCTCCTCTGCCCGCTCGTTGCGGCGCAGCCGGGCATACGCGCTGCGCACGTCCCGGACGGGTCGCAGGTTGCCCTGGATGAGGAGGCCCGCGGCGGCATCTGCATAGCTGCCGTATCGGTCCTCGAAGACCTCGCGCTCGCGGGCGACGAAGGCGTCGAAGTCGTCCGGCGTGACGAGCTCGTCCTTGGCGCGATTGATGAACCGCACCAGGTCGCCATACGCCCACTCCCCGGAGTGATAGATGAGCGTCAGCTTTGGGCAGATCTCGCGCAGCATCAGGAATTGACCGATGCCGTCCAGCACATCCGGCCGTGCCGGCAGGCCCACCTCCGGGCCGGATTCGGTCAGGACCCGATGGCAGAAGCTGTGGAAGTTGGCGACGGTGAGGCGGGCGGCGGTGGCGGCACCCACGGCTGTTTCGATGCGCTCGCGCAGCTCGCGGGCGGCCTTCACGTTGTAGGTCAGGACCAGGAGGTTCTCGGGGAGGAGGTCTTCGTGCGTGGCCAGGAGGTGGCGGACGCGCTCGACGATGACCCGGGTCTTGCCCGTGCCGGCGCCGGCGATGACGACCAGCGGCCCATCGCCGTACTCGACAATGGCGCGCTGCTCGGGGGTCAGCGCGGGGCGCTCAGTGGTGCTGGCGGCTGCCTGTGCTGTGGCGATAGCTGGTCCTCCCCTGATCCCCGCGGTCTGCCAATGATGCACCGGCGACATCGGTTCCCGCATGACCCATTGGTCACCGGCGTGCCCGTGCCAGTCCCCCCGCCGGTGCCCCCGTCCCCCGCCCCCGCTGCTAGCAGGGCTAGCGTTGTGACGATCGGGCAGCTGGAATTCCAGCTTCCTGCGTCACGCTGCCAGCCTACGTAGCCAACCGACAATCGAACGAGCGCTCGTTTGTCGCACCGCTAGCCAGACTAGCCAGCCCACCGTGACGCCTCGGTTGTCGCGTCGTCCCCTTGTCACCCGCCTACCGCGCTCCCGCCGGGAGTCGCCGGCGCGGCGTCCGCTTGCCGGCCAGCTGGTGCACGCGCTGGAATGAAAGACCCATCACCCGACCGGCGTCCCGCAGGGTGTAGCCGCGCTCGACAAGCTTGATGGCGGTCCCTGCCGCGAGGTCGTTGGCCTCCGACTGCAGCGCATCCTGTTGAGCCTGAAGCTCGTGGAACCGGGCCAGGGACCGGGCCAGGTCCTCTTCGAGCACTGGCTCGACGACAATCACCACATCGGCCGGATCAACGCCGGTCATTGTGGCGATCGCGTCCCGGGCCATGCTCTCGGCCTGGCCCAGTCGCCGAACCTGCGAGAAGACACCCGGCAGCTGGGGCACTTCGAGCGCCCACCAGTCGCCGCTGCGCCTCGCTTGCACCGTGTAGGTCGTCATCGCCACCATCCCTCGCCGAAGAGCCTCTCGAAGGACTTCAGGATTGCCGCGGCCGTGTACTCGTTGATCTCGCGGTGACGCGGCACGGTCACCGTTATCTCGCCGATCATCAGTTTGTCGTGCCGCTTGCCTGGTTCGACCCTCATGCTCAGGCCGGCAGCGCTCGCGGCACGGCGGAGCTTGTGCTCCAGGTCCGTCCGCTTCACCGCTCATCCTTGTCTATGCCCATAGACATGTCAAGTCTATGGCCGTAGACAACGCCTTGGCCCCTTGGGGAGTCGCGAAGCACGTCCACGGTCACATGCCCTCGAGCGCTTCAAAGTTGCGGGCGGCGTCGCACTCCCCGCAGATCCAGACGTCGCCGTCCAGCGCGGGTGGAAGGCCGCACCACCACAGGTCCCGCTCGCAGACCGCGCAGATCCCGCAGACCGCCACGTCTACCTGGGGCTCCGCGGTCGAGTCAGCGGCGTCGCCCTTGTCACTCACGGGGTGAGTGTCGCTCACCGCGTCGACAGGTCAGCTGTCGCAACCGGAGCGCAGAATCGTAGTCATGAAAACGGAAATGAGCCTGCCGCGTGCCCCAGGTGTGGCGCGCGGGAGGCCGTGCCGGTGGCCTACGGCTACCCGGGTCCCGAGGCCGCAGCGGCCCAGGAGCGGGGCGAGCTCGTCCTTGGCGGATGCATGATTGGCGACGAGTCGCCGGAGTTCATCTGCGGCCACTGCCACGCTCCCCTGCCCTGGTTGGGGTCGCATGACATCGCGGACTGACCGCGTCCGCGGCGGCGTCGTCGGCCACCTGGTGGGTGATGCGGTCGGCGTGCCGTACGAGTTCCGGGATGCGGGCGACATCGGTCAGGTGGTCTTTGGCGCTCGCGGCACCCACCACCAGAAGCCGGGCACCTGGAGCGACGACGGCGCGCTGATGCTCGCCGCCCTGGACTCGCTGCTCGAATCCAGGTTCGACGCAAGAGATCAGGGCCGCCGGTTCCTGGCATGGGCGGATGGCACCGCCTACACGCCTAATGGGGACGGGCGGTTCGACATCGGTGGCGCCACGGCGCGGGCCCTGGCCCGGCTCAGGCGTGGGACGCCGCCCGAGGAAGCCGGGAACGACCCGCACGCGCTGGGAAACGGCTCGCTCATGCGGATCCTGCCCATGGCGCTCGTGGATCCCGCGGCGAGCGTGGCGCAGCTCGTGGAGCGGGCACACCGGTCCAGCCGGATCACGCACGGCGCGCCTGCCTGCCTGGTGGCCTGCGCCCTGTACGTCCTCGCGGCCCACCAACTGGCCGATGGCGCACAGGACCGAGCCGAAGTGCTCCAGATGGCCACCGCGGACCTGCAAGCCGAGTACGACCGCCTGGCCGATGGCGCCCTCCAGGAGGCCCTCGCGCAGCTCCTGGCCTGGACCGACCGCAGCGGCGGCGGCCTGGTGACGGACAGCTTCTGGAGTGCCTGGGACGCCTTCGCCGGGGCTCATGATTACCGCTCCGCCATCGAGCGCGCGGTGGGCTACGGGCACGACACCGATACCACCGCCGCCATTGCCGGTGGGCTCGCGGGAATCTACTGGGGCGTCAATGGCATTCCGCGCGACTGGCGGAACAACATGCGCGGCATGGAGATCGTCACGCCCCTGCTCCGCCGGCTCGATAGGCGCCTGGGATCGTCGCCTCCCTCGCTGCCGGCCATGGATCCCGACTATCCGTACTCGATGGATGACCTGGAGGAGATCGGGACCACTCGGAGTGGTTCGGTTTATCGGCCCGGCAGCGCTGATTGACCTCCGTACAGGCTGGTGTACACTCTAGCGTCATGAAGAGCGTACCGGTCAGCGACCTGCGACAACGTGTGGCCGAGATCCTCGATGACCTCGGCAGCTCGACTGAGCCTACGGTTGTGCTCCAGCGCTCGCGGAAGGCCGCCTACCTCGTCAACCCGGAGCGCTACGAGCGGGACCAGGCCGAGCTGGCTGCCCTGCGCCGCGCCCTGTTCCTGGCCGAGGTGCGCGAGGCGGAGGCCGAGTACCGCGCCGGCGATGCCAGCTCCTTCGACGACGTGGAGGCGCTCATCGACGAGCTGCGTGCCTGACGTGCGGATCGCGCTCTCGAGCCGTTTCCTGCGTCGTGCCCGGAAGCTGAAGGATCCCCAGGCGAGCATGCTGCGCGCCGCCCTGCGCCGCTTCGCCGCCGACCCGCAGGATCCCCTGCTTCACACCCACAAGCTCAAGGGCGAGCTCGCCGACTACTGGGCCTTCAGCGTGGACCAGGACCTGCGCGTTCTCTTTCGGTGGGACGGCGACGTGGCGTTCCTCGTCAACCTGGGTTCGCACGACGAGGTCTACTAGCGACTCGGGCCGAACCGCCGCGTGCCCCTCTCGAATCCCAGAAGCCGGCTGCTTGACTGGGACCGCTCCTGACGCCTGGGGCTAGCGGTAGACGTCGCGGCGGTGGCCAACCTTGATGATCAGGACGAGAAGCACGTCATCACGGACCTGGTACAGGACCCGGTAGTCGCCGACGCGAATGCGCCACACCTCGTCGGTCCCGCGCAGCTTGCGCGCATCCGGCGGCCTGGGCTGGGTCGACAATCGGTCGATGGCGCTGATGAGCCGATGGCGAACGCTGACCGGCGCCTTGCGCAGCTCACGCGCTGCCGAGGGCAGGACCTGGATCCGATGCACGACGGATCGTCAGCCGCCAAGCTGGTTCTTCAGCTCGTCCCAGGCAACGGGATCGCGGTTCTCGGGATCTGCCAATGCGGCACGAACCTCGTCGAGATCGCGCGCATCCTCCAGGGCCTCGAGAAGCTCCAGGTCCTCCACGGGCACCACGGCGGCAACCCGCTTTCCGTGGCGCGTGAGGACGACCCGTTCATGTCCGAAGGCGACGCGGTTCACGGTCGTCGAGAAGCTCTCGCGTGCCTCGCTGATCCGATGCTCGCTCATCCAGGCAGTATCGTACGAAACGTACGTCTTGGTCAATTGCCCATCGCGCGTATACCGAACTGGGCACAAAAGGCATCAATGTGGTCGACTATCTCATCGTGTAGATGAGGGGCAGCTCTTGGACAAGGGTCCGTTCTTCCATGGCACCAAGGCCGACCTGCGGGTTGGCGATCTCCTCACGGCCGGCTATCGGTCGAACTACCGGCCGGAGGTCGTCATGAATCACATCTACTTCACCGCGCTGCCCGACGGTGCCGGGCTCGCCGCAGAGCTCGCGCCGGGCGACGGCGATCCGCGCGTGTATGTCGTTGAGCCAACGGGGCCGTTCGAGGACGACCCCAACGTGACCGACAAGAAGTTTCCCGGCAACCCAACCCGGTCCTACCGCAGCCGGGAGCCGCTGCGGATCGTGGGTGAGCTAACTGACTGGAAGCGGCTGACGCCCGTGGAGCTGCAGGCCTGGCGCGACCGCCTCGCAGCCATCCCCAAGGACGAGCGGGGCGAGATCCTCAACTGAACAGCGGCGACCAGGCGGCCCGAATGGTGCCATGTTCGGGAAACGAACCTTATGACCGATGGGGACGGTCTCCGGGCCGTTCGGATGGCGTTAGGCGGTCGCCTGGTCCATCTGACCAACGCATCGACCGTTGGGCGGTCGGTTTGGAGATCCTCGGCGGTCGTAAGGTCAGTCTGGCGAACATCGGTGCGCAGGTAGGCGGCGGTGGGTCGCCGTGGTGAGGTCGGCCCGATGATTTGCCCGCGCTCGAGGCGTCATACGAACAGGCACCCCAAGGAGCAATGAGCAATGACCAAGGTCAAGGCCGTCATCACCATCTCGCTTGACGGCTACATCACCGGCCCCAACGACGGTCCCGACAAGGGACTGGGCGAGGGCGGCGAGGCGCTGCACACGTGGGTGTTTGGCGCGCCTTGGACGTACGAGTCCGGCCCAAAGGGCGAGGCGACCGGCGTCGACAAGGAGTACCTGGACGAGGGGATGCGCAGCCAGGGCGCGGCCATCGTCGGGCGCACCATGTACGAGGCGGCCGGGCACTGGGGCGACCGCAACCCGTGGGGCGTGCCGACCTTCGTCCTCACCCATCGGCCACAAGAGCAGCCCGATGGCGACGAGTTCACCTTCGTCGGGAGCCTGGACGAGGCGCTCTCACGAGCCAGGGAGGCGGCAGGTGACAAGGACGTTCACCTCGCAGGTGGTGCCGACCTCATCCGCCAGGCCCTGGCGGCCGGGGTGGTCGACGAGCTGTCGATCATCGTCGCGCCCCTGGTGCTGGGTGGCGGGAAGCGCCTGTTCGAGGGGTTCGAGCGGCGCATCGAGCTCGAGCAGCTGGGCGTGCGGCAGTCGGCGTTCGCCACGTTCATCGACTACCGGGTGAAGCGCAGCTGAGGGCCTCCTCCGACCGACCCCGGCCGCGGCTCAGCTTGAGGCTGGCGGGGGGTCGAAGAGGGCCAGCTCGGCTGCATCGGGCGCCTGGAACACGCGCAGCCACCGTCGAGGTCGGCGCGGCGGATCGGGTGGCTGTCCCAGGGCGGTTCAGAGTTCCGGGCCTCAATGCGCCGCCAGAGTTCCTCGACGGGCGCGTCGAGGTAGTGCAGCTCGACGCCGACACCAAGGCCACGCGCCACGGATCGCATCTCGTCACGCTCCTCGCGCGCCCAGAGCCCGAAATCGAGGACGACGCTCGGGCCGAGCCGCAGGATCTCCTGGGCGAGGCGCCAGAGCTCGTGTTCGACCTTCTCCTGGGTGGGCATGTCCCAGGGAGTGGATCCCAGGGCCCAGAGCCATTCATCCTTCGTGAGGCGCACGGCGCCCCGGTCGGCGGCGA
Source organism: uncultured Chloroflexia bacterium (assembly GCA_963805645.1). GTDB lineage: Bacteria > Chloroflexota > Limnocylindria > QHBO01 > QHBO01 > CAVXEH01. Next base: position 6,689 of record CAWDVA010000007.1, read on the forward strand.
GTTGCCGCGCCAGCGCGGTCTTGCCCGTTCCGGGCAACCCGCAGGTGAGAATCAGTCGGGCCTGGCTCATGGTGTCTCAGCCTAGCGGCTCTATCGCGCTCCCGAGTATCGGCCATGTCCGGCCGCCCCTCCCGGTCGCTGCGGGCATCGCGACCGTGCCTGGGTGACCAGTCTCGGGCTGGAGGATGCGTGGGAGGAGGCGCTGCAGCTCGCCGAGTGATGCCACTCTGCGGCCGCCTCACGATGTGATCGCGAAGGTTGTCGATGCGGTGCCTGCCGCCCCGGCCAGGGCACACGAAACCTTGACCTGCGCCGTCCCGGTCCCGGTGTTGGAGGTGACCGTCCAGGTCCAGTTCACGGCGCCGCTTGCCGATGCGGTGTGGGTCTGCAGCAAGGCGGCCACGGTCGAGACCCGGCCCGATGGCAGCGTCACCTTGATGGTGCAGGCCGCGCCCGCGGTCGTCGCGGCCGAGACACTCGCGGTCGTGCCACGCACCACCGGGTCCACCACGCTGGTGATCCGGACCTTGAGCGTGCCGGTCGTCACGGGGGTTGGACGTCGCCACCGGCTGCGGGGTGGCGGATGCCGTGGTCCCGGTGGGTGCCGTCGACGCGCCCGCAGAGAGCGGGATGCCGTAGAAGGCGTGGACCCAGTGGATGCCGATATCGGCCTGGGCCTGCGCCAGCGTGATCTGCCCGGCGCACACCTCCCGCTTGAGGGCGTTCTCGAACGTGTCCTTGACACGGGCACCCGTGTCGCGCCCGTCCGCGAGTGACGCGCTGTACGGCTCGGGCCACAGGTTCGCCGGGTCCCGTGGCGCGCCGCCCAGCTCGAGCGAGATGAGGTGGTCCTCCTCGTAGTCGGCGGTGCTGGTATCGGTGTAGCCGTACTGGACGATCTGCTGGATCTTCAGGCTGGTGGTGTAGCTGGAGCTGGGCCGGATGGTGGCCGTCCAGCCGGAGACGCAGATGGTCGAGCCGATGGTCGCCTGCGTGACGTCGGGGTTCAGCGCGCCCGGCGTGAGCGCCGGATTGGGCTCGCCGGGCAGCCAGCCAATGGCCGTGGCGTTCGGATTCGTCGTCGCGGCCGGCGATGGCAGCGCGGGCGGAGCGGTGCCCGTTGCTCCGTCGTCGATGTCGAGCGGCCAGGCGGTTGACGACACGGCGGCGGAGGGGGTGGCCAGGGTCGTGGGCGTCGCGGTCGGAGTCGGCGCCGATGACGAGCTGGCCAGGGCCACCGCACTCGAACCGGCTCCCGGCGACGCCGCGGGGGCAGGCGTTCGTGCCGCTGACGCGACGGCCAGCACCAGGAAGAGGACCACGACCGCCGCGACGACGGCACGAGCCCTCGGTGTCAGCCGCTGCCACATCGGCATGCGTTCCTTGCCTCCCCTCATCCCGCCGGCTGGCGGTCGGCCGTAATGGTCGCGCCCCGGAGCCTGGCGCGCACGGCCCCAGCGTTCAATGGGAGGATCGTTCAGCAGTCGTCGAGCGAGTCAAAGTTGCGGGCCGCGTCGCACTCGCCGCAGATCCAGACATCGCCATCGATGTCGGGTGGCTGGCCGGTCCACCACAGGTCGCGGCCGCAGACCGCGCAGGCCATCTCGCCCGGGCCGGGCATCGGCGCGGCGTCGGGCGCGCGCATCTGTGCCTCGTCGTTCCTCGTCTTCACGGCCGCAGTATCAACGTCCATCTGTCCGGCTCACGGAATGAACGCGGCGTGCCGCGCCTATGCCGGTTCCACGTTGCCCGTGCTGCCGTCCACGGTGACCCGCATCCCGTCGTGGAGACGGGCCGTTGCGTCGCCGGTACCCACCACCGCGGGAATGCCGTACTCGCGGGCCACGATCGACGCGTGGGCCGCGGCGCTGCCCACGTCGGTCACCACCGCGGCGGCCCGCGTGAAGAGCGGCGTCCAGGCGGGTGCGGTGAACGGCGCAACCAGCACCTCGCCGGGCTGCAGCCGGTCGAACTCCTCCGGTCCGCGGACGATGCGGACCGGGCCGGTGGCCACGCCCGGCGAGGCGGGCACGCCGGAGAGGATCGCCCGCGCGGAACGCTTTGCCCCGAACATCGCCGGATAGCTGTCGACCATGCGCTTGAGCATGGGATTCCACCTACCGATGGCGATGGGCGGCACCAGCCTGGCCTGCTCCTCGCGCCGCGCCCGCCGAGCGGGCACATCGGCCTCGACAGGCAGGTTGCCGCCGTCCAGCGCACCGAGGAGCTCGTCGCGGCGGACGAAGAAGACGTCCTCCGCGGTCTCGAGCAGCCCGCGCGTCACGAGCGCCTCGCCCATGCGCACGACGGCGCGGCGCATGACCGGCCAGGGCAGCGTCCACTCACGCACCTGCTCCTCGCGGATGGAGACCAGGTGCTGCCCGTCCGCGAGCATCCGCTCGAATTCGTGCAGGCGTCGGGGCGACGCGGCCAGCGCCTCGCGCGCCGCTACCTCGGCGGCCTCGCGCGCCGCGACGGCCCGGCCGTGATCCGCCGTGCCGGTGGGCGACCCGGCCTGGCGGCCCGGGGCGTACCACCAGTCCAGCGATACCAGGGCGTGCGCCTCGGGATCCGGCGGCGCGTCGATCCCCGCCAGGAGCGGCAGGTGGCTCCCACCCAGCGTGGGCTCGAGGTGGGTGCGGTAGAACCGCGCCAGGTTGATCTCCATCTTGTAGGCGGCACCGCCCAGGGCCACCACCGAGCCGAAGTACTCGCCGGCCAAGGCGGCCAGCTCGTCCACCAGCGCCGGCAGCTCGGAGACCGGCAGCTCCTCGACACGCCGCTCGGCATCGGCCACTGCCGCGCGGTATCGGGGCCGCACGTCCGCCCGCCAGCGCCGCTCCATGATGGGGAAGCTGTGCCGGACGGTTCGCGGGAAGACGCCGCCTGCAGCACGGGGCTCGCGAATGACGTGCCACAGGATGCTGGGAAGGCTGCGGAGCATGCTTCCTGGTGCGATCCAGTTAAGGGAGTAGAAGTACCAGCCGTTGACGATCACGTGATGCGGCAGCGGCGCGCGCTGGCCGAGCTCGCGGCGGATGAATGCGTGGAGCCCAACCTCCAGGTCGGAGAGCAGCCACGACTCGAACAGCGGCGTGACCGGCGCGCCGATCCACTCGCCGAAGCGCAGCGCCCGGTGGTACATCCCGCGAGCCGGCGACTCCCAGGAGACGACCGGCGGAAGGGCCGTCATGGGTCGGGCCTGCAGTATCCACAGCGTCCCGTCCGCCTCGACGGCCCACTCGATGTCCTGGGGCCCGCCCCGGGCAACGGCGATGCGCCGCGCCTCGGTCGCCACCGTCAGCGCCTGGCCCTGATCGATGGCGCGCTCCGCCTCGCGGCGCGGGACCGCCGCTCCGTCCCGGACCACCCACTCGTCACCGATGGCCGCACCGGAGACGAGCGTCTCCCCCACCCCCCGCACCGCCGTCACGACCACGGCGTCGCGGTCGCCGCTGATCGGGTCGGCTGTCAGCGCAACGCCGGCGGCCGCGGGCGCCACCATGCGCTGGACGATGATGGCGAGCCGCGCACCGTCCGTTGGGCCGTAGGCCGTGGCGCGGGCGGCGCCGGCACTGGCCAGCACCCGGTCGGCGGCCGCCCCGAGCCCGTCCGGCGGCACGTCCAGGACGGTCTCGAACATGCCGGCGAACGAGCGCTCCGCCCCATCCTCGGCCACGCCGCTCGAGCGCACCGCGAAGGGACCGTCGCCGAGGGTCTCGACGACGGTCGCGAGGAGCTCCTGGCGCCGTTCGGCCGTCAACCCCGAGACGCCGGTGCTGAGCACGACGCCCTCCGGCACCCTGGCCCCCAGGGCGAAGAGCTCCCCGATGCCCGCCGCCTTACCCCCCACGCGGGACGAGTCCGCCATGCGCACGTCCCTGAGCTGACGGATGAGGTCCGCGGTCATGCCTGCTCCTTCGCGCCGTCGGCGATCAGCGCCCGCACGGCCCAGTCAAGGTCGTCGGCAGCCTGCTCGGCCGAGCAGCCCAGGTCGTCGCGCCAGGTGCGAAACGCCGCCATACCGGTGAGGACCACCAGCAGCCGCGTGAGCCGCTCCCGGTCGATGGCAGCGTCCGGCGACACGATGGCCTCCGCGATCTTCCGCGTGAGCGCGATCCGGCCGGGCATGCTGGCCCGTCGTGCCTCCCGTCCCGCCGGGCTGGCCATGGCCGCCCACTCCCCGTCGCCCAGGGCATCGAGGCTGGCGAACTGCCTCCGGATGCCCGGCTTGAGCTCGTCGAGCGAGGCGGGCATGGGCGGCCGCGCGGCTGCGCTGCGGTACACGACGTGGGAATACAGGGCCGCGAAGAGGTCCGCCTTCGTCCGGAAGTGGCGGTAGACCGTGGGGACCGAGACCTCCGCCTCCCGCGCGATGGCGGGAATCGACGCGGTCGCCAGCCCGCTCGCCGCCACGCGGACCGTGGCGTCCAGGATGCGACGGCGGGTCTCCTCTGCCTGCTCTTCCCGCAGCGCGCTGTGATACTCGCGCCGCAAAGGCTTAGCGATACGGTTCATCTTGGGAATATATGAACCGTGTCAACTCACAGAGAGCTAGCCGCGGAGCTACCGCGCGCCCACGGCGCCCGGCGGGCGATGGTCAATCTAGCGCCCGGGGTTGTGGCCGTGTGCGACATCGGTCCACCCCGTGGCTCCAACCAGATTGGTGCTACGACTCCCGAACGGGATCCAGGGGTGTGTTGGCGTGCTACGCCACCAGCCCGGTTGGTGCATCGGCCAGTCCAACGCCGGTCGAGGGTCGCAGTGCCAACCTCATTGGAAACGCGCCCGGGAGCCGCGGGCCGGGCCTAGCTGCTCAGCTCCCAGCAGTTCCCGCTCGGATCCGCGAAGGTCATGGTGCGTGATCCCCAGGGCCGGTCCGTTGGCCCGTTCAACGCTTGCACGCCGATCTCCCGGAGGCGCGCCGCCACCGCATCCACGTCGGTCACGATGAGCGTGAGCATCATCCGTGCCGGCGTACCCGCAGCACCCACCGGCGCGGGGTCAAGCAGCTCCTCGAGACCCTTGCGCACGTTGAGGTTGATGAACACCTCGCCCGGGAAGCGGAAGGTGCAGGTTTCGTCGCTCTCGTCCACGATGGGCATTCCGAACACGTCGATGTACCACTGCCGCGCCGTGGGCAGGTCGTCGACGATGGGGGTGACCGCAAAGAAGCGCTTGGCCCAGGCCGGGGTCGCGGGCTGTTCCGCGGGCTGTTCCATGGAACTCTCCTCGTGGGATCCTCCGGCAGTCTAGACGGACACGCCACCCGGAAATCATCGGCTCATTCCTGACGGATCGTGGACGCATGCGCCTGCTACCCTGCCGCGCATGCAAGCCGATGAGATCCGCGCCCTCTACGCGTACGACCGATGGGCCACCAGGCGCGTCCTGGCGCAGCTCCCCGGGCTGGATCCCGAGGTCTGGTCGCGGACCAACGTGGTCGACGAGCGAGGGCTCGGCGGGATCCTGGTCCACCAGCTGGGTGCGGCACAGCGCTGGCGCCATGGGTTCATGGAGGACGGCAAGACGCCGCGTCCGGAGCGCGAGCCCCTTCCATCGATCGACGAGCTGATCACGATGTACGACGTGGAGTGGCGTGAGACCGACGCCTGGCTGCCGACTCTCACCGACGACTTCCTCTACCGCAAGGAGGATGGGGTACCGGTCTGGCAGATGCTCCTCCACGTGGTGAACCACGGGACGCAGCACCGGTCGGAGGCCGCCGCGCTGCTCACTGCGGAGGGCCGATCCCCCGGGGACCTGGACATGATCTTCTGGGCCGAGGAGCTGGCCGCGCGCGAGGCGGGCGCCGGCGCGGGGGCCTAGGAACGCGGCAGGCTCGCGACGCCAGGTCCCGCGCGGCGGCTCCGACGAGTACGCTCTCAGCATGGGAGATGCGGCTCGCCCCACAGAGGTGGTGATCATCGGCGGCGGGATCGTGGGCACCTCGGCGGCTGCCTTCCTGGCGGATGCCGGGGTGCAGGTGACCCTGGTCGAGCGCGAGGGCCTCGCATCGGGTGCCTCGGGCGCCAACCAGGGGATCGTCCAGCACCCCTTCGACGCGGTGCTGGACCCGCTCTACCACGACACGGTCGCCCTCTACCGGGACCTGTCGGTCCCCGGATCGGGCTTCCGCATGCCCGATGAGCCCGCCGGCATGCTGTTCGTGTCCCCGGACGAGGCGGTGGCCCGTGCCGAGGCGGCGGAGATATCGGCCACCTTCGACCACGTCCGGACCGATGTCATCGGCGGCGCCGACCTGCACCGCCTGGATCCCGCGCTCGCGGACGGACTGTGGGCCTGCCGCGCCGATATCGGCTACCCGGTGGCCCCGGGAGCCTCCACGTACGCCTACGCCACGCGGGCGGAGTCACGGGGGGCCGTGATCCGCCAGGGGCGCGCGGCAACCATCGCCGTCGAGGGCGGCGTCGTGGCCGGCGTGGAGGTCGCCGGGCGCCCAATTCCCGCCGATGCCGTGCTGGTTGCGGCGGGCCCCTGGACCTCGGATCTGCTCTCGCCGCTGGGCCGGGCCGTGCCCATTGCCGCGCGCTGGGGCGTGATCGTGGAGGCGGACGTCGCCGCTCCACCGCGGCACATCCTGGAGGAGGCGGGCATCGGCTCCATGCTGGCCGGGGGAGAGACGGCCCCGGAGCAGGACTTCAGCCTGGTCCCGTTCCCGGACACGAGCGCGGTGGGGTCCACCTTCCTCGCCGGGGAGCCGGTGCCGGAGCAATGGATCGAGCGGATCCTCACCCGCGCCGTGCAGTTCGTGCCCGGCGTCGAGGACGCGCCCATCCGATCCGTCCGCGCCTGTGCCCGACCCATGAGCGTCGACGGCCGGCCGCTCATTGGCGCGGTCCCGGGCGTCGCGGGGCTGTTCGTATGCGCGGGACATGGCCCGTGGGGGATCTCGACCGGGCCGGCATCGGCCTGGCTGGTCACCGACGCCATCCTCGGCCGCGACCCGTTCATCGCGCCCGAGCTGGATCCCGCCCGCTTCCTGTCCTAGGCATCCCGCGCGGCGCCGCGGGCCCTGCGCCTGGGCCCCGGACGAGGTGCATCCGGCGCACCCTACGACCGTTGGCTGCTCCGCCGCCGCTCCTCTCCCGGTCGCCCGGTGCACGAGACGGACCGAACGACCGCGGAACGCCCATCTGCCGAGCCTCGCCGGTCACACGGTGCGCTCCGTGCACACGGGCGGCACATGAGCGGCGAAGACCGGGGGCAGACGGGCGGCGCCCTAGAGGTGCCCGCGGAACCGATGCGCCGGTTGGGCCGTCTGGACGGGCAGGAACCGCTCGACCGCTCCACCCTGCCGCCACGAGGTGCTCCTATGACACTCCCCCGCTCCACCTTCGCCCGGACCGTGCTCGTCGGCGCCATCGTTCTGGCCATCCTGGCGCTCAGCGCGCTCAACCTCGGCGCCTGGCAGTCCATCGCCCGGGCCACGACCACCACCCTGCCGGTCACCACGGCCAGCGGCGCGCCGGTGCCCGGGATCACCGTCCAGGGCGTCGGCAGGATCACGCTCACGCCGGACCTGGCGACCATCAGCGTGGGGGTCCAATCGGAGGCATCCACGGCGGCCAAGGCCCAGTCCGCCGCCAGTGCGGCCATGACCAGGATCATCGACGCGGTGAAGAAGGCCGGCGTGGCCGATGTTGACCTCAAGAGCCAGTGGATCTCGCTCCAGCCGGAGTACGACTACGCGTCCGGCGGGTCGACCCGGCGCGTCACCGGCTACCAGGCCAACCAGGCGCTGGCCATCAAGGTGCGGAAGATCGAGACCACCGGCGCGGTGATCGACGCCGCCGTCGGCGCCGGTGCCACGCAGGTTTCCGGCATCAGCTTCTCCGTGGCCGATCCCACCGAGGCCACCGCCCGGGCCCGAAGCGCGGCCATCGCCGATGCGAAGAAGCGCGCCACTGCGCTGGCCCAGGCCGCCGGTGTCGCACTGGGCTCGCTCCTGACCGTCACCGAGGTGTCTGCTCCCTCGCCGGTTCCCTACCTGGCCGGTGATCTCCGGGCAACGCCCAGGACGCGGCCACGCCCGGTCCAGACCGGCACCACCGACCTGGAGGTGACCGTCACGGCCACCTTCGCCATCGGCGCGTGAGGCGGTCGTCCGACCCTTGACAGGACCGACCCGCGGACGGAGCGTCACGGGGAAGGGGCGCGCGGGTCGCCGCCCTGCAGGGAGGACCTACGAGTGACCACCGCACCACTGACATCGACCGCGGCATCCGCGGCCCTGGAAGCCGCCTGGGATGGGGTCGCGGCCGCCGATCGGGTGCCTCCGGAGCTTCGCACCAGCGAGCCCGATGGCGGCTACCGCCACCTCGCCGGACCGCAGGTCCTGCGGGCCGCCGTGCGGCACCTGTACGCGGTTCGGCTGGCCGATCGCGATCCCGGGCGCTATCGGCAGGTCACGCAGGTGGGGCTGCGATTCACCCTGGATGCGCTCCATCGGGACATGTTCGAGGCCTACGTGGCCTGGCTCGACCATCTCGAGGCGACCTATCCGGGGCGGCTGGATCGTTTGGTGGCCGCCTATCGCGCGGCGGATGCCGCGCCCATCACGGGCGACATGCGTCGCGAGTGGAAGCCCTCCTTCTCCGAGGTCATCGACGCGTACGATGCGCGCGCCGCGGAGATCGCCCGCTAGCCGGCGAAACGCGCCGCGCTGATCGTCGGACCCTGGGAGGTGCGCCTGCATGAAGATCGTGGCATTCGAGTCCATCACGCTCGACGGGGTGATGCAGGGCCCCGGGCGGCCGGACGAGGACACCCGGGATGGCTTCGCCCATGGCGGCTGGGCGGCACCCTACGCGAATTCGCCCGAGCAGGGGCAGGCCGTGGCCGAGTCCATGGCCGCCACCGGCGCCATTCTCCTGGGCCGGCGCACGTACGAGGACTTCTACCAGACGTGGCACGGACGGACGGACAACCAGTTCAGCCCGGTTCTGGACGCCGCCACCAAGTACGTCGCCTCGCGGACGCTGGGCGAGCCGCTGGTCTGGGAGAACTCCGTGCTGCTTCCTGACGGCGCCGATGGCGTGGCCCGGCTGCGCCGGGAGCCCGGCAAGGACATCGTGGTCCTGGGGAGCGGCGACCTGGTGCGGTCGCTGGCCGCTGTCGGCCTCATCGACCGCTGGCTGCTCTTCATCCATCCCCTGGTCCTGGGGAGTGGCCGGCACCTGTTTGCGGATCCCGGCCAGCTGGCACGCCTGCGGCTGGTGAGCTCGCTGGCCACCAGCTCCGGCGTGATCATCGCGACCTACAAATCCGCCTAGCCAGCGAACTCGCCTAGCCAGCCCGCGCGGACGGTGCCGGCTCGGCGCGCGGCGCAGGCAGCCCGGATCTCCAGCAGGATTGGCACTGCGAGCGCCGCGACGTCTGGAACCTGCCCATCCGGGGCCAGGTCACCAATGGAACTGGGCAGGCGACGTGCGTGAGTGCATTCGCGTGGTGCAGCGCCAACGGGGTGGAATCGCGCCGTAAGACCGCGATACGACCCAGTCCGGATACTGCTGGGATGCCCATCCGGCGCAATCCTGTCGACGAGGCCCGACGCCACGCCCGCCGCCAGCTCGACGATCTCATTCGCGACCTCCGCGATGCGAGGCATGCGGCAGGCCTCTCCCAACGGCGCGTGGCAGCCGCCATGGGCGTCTCGCCGCAGCTCGTCTCGTGGTGGGAGTCCGGAGGCGGCACCCCGGACCAGGTCCAGGCGGCGGCCTGGGGAGCTACCCTGGGCCTCGACGTCCCCGTCCGGTCCTTCCTTGCCGGCTCACCGCTTCGGGACGCACCCCAGCTCCGCGTCCTGGCGCGTTGCCGCCCGTTCCTCGGAAACCAATGGCGCTGGGACACCGAGGTACGGGTCTCGCCCGACCCACGCGACCGGCGGGCCGTCGACGCGGTCCTCGAGCGCGACGGCATGAGCATCGGCGTGGAGGTCATCTCGCGCCTCACGGATGCCCAGGCGCAGGTCCGGGCGGCCATCCAGAAGCGGGATGCGGCGGACCTCGATCGGATGCTCCTGATCCTCGGGAACACGCGCTACAACCGGGCCGCCGTGCGAGCGGCCCAGCCCACGCTCGGGCCAACGTTTCCGGTCCTCGGCCGGGCCGCGCTGCGCACCATCCGCCACGGGTACCTGCCACCCATCGATGGCCTCGCCTTCGTGTGACCGCGCAGCGGCTGGGCACGGGGCCTCCGACTCCAACCGGATTGGTGCTGCGACCAGCGGACTGCCCGGAACGGACCACTTGAGCGCCACGTTGCCAATGGGGCTGGAGGTGCGACGAACCACGGCTCGCTCGCGTGTCATAGCACCAGTCACATTGGAATGCAGACGGCCGGGGGAAGCTGGGGGAAGCTGGAGGATGGGAGCGGCTCAGGCAGGCCGATAGATCGCCAGCGTCGCGCCAGAGCCGAACCGGCCGGTCTCGACCAGGCGCAGGCGCCGCGGAGCCTCCAGCGGCGGGAAGAACGGGGTGCCAGCCCCCACCAGGACGGGGTGGATGACGAGCCGATACTCGTCGACCAGGCCGTTGCGGACCAGGGGCGCGGCGAGCGTGGCGCCACCCACATCGATATCGCCGGCGAACTCCTCCCGCAGCCCGGACATCGCGTCCACCACATCCCCTCGCTCGAGGCGTGCCCCATGCCCAATGGATGCCAGCGTGGATGAGAAGACGATCTTGGGCTTGGCCTTCCAGATCCGGGCGAAGTCGAGCTCGACCGGGGTGGCGTCGTCATCGGCTTCTGCATCCGGCCAGTAGTCGGCCATGGTCTCCCACAGGCGCCGTCCGTAGAGGAAGACATCCGCCTCCCGGGCGCGGTCGTTGAACCAGGCGTGGATCTCCGCGTCCATGTCCACCCAGTCCAGCGAGCCGGCGGCGTCGTTGATGTATCCGTCCAGCGAGACGCTCATGGAGTAGATCAGTCGGCCCACGGTGTCGGACCTCTTCCCCGGCTGTATTGCGTGTCCCGATAGTGACAGGACGCACCGCATCCTGGCCTGCCGGTGTCGCACGGAACCCGGCTGTGGCTATGCTGATCCTCCGCTCATCCACCGCGACGGACGAGACACCGCCTGGAGGATCCTTCGTGACCAGAATCAGGACGGCGCTCATCGCCGCGGCTGCGCTGCTGCTCTTCGCCGCCGCCCCCGTGTCCGCCATCACCTACGGCCAGCCCGATGCCAACGAGCACCCGTACGTGGGCTTCATGATCTTCTTCGACGCGTCGGAGCCCGGCTGGTACAGCTGCTCCGGCACGCTGCTGAGCCCCACGGTCTTCCTGACAGCGGGCCACTGCACCATCGACATCGGGAGCGGAGGCGCCGATATCGGCCCCAGCGGCGGCACCGACGTGTGGGTCACCTTCGCCGAGACCGATGTCCTTGCCGGCTGGCCGGCACGCGCCGCTTACTCCGACGAGGCCGCGCTCTACACGGCACGCGCTGCCTGGCTCAACTCGAACGGCTACGTGCGCGGCGTCTCGCATCCGAATCCGCTGTACGCCAACTTCGCGCAGTTCCCGGTGAATTACGACGACGGCGTCGTGGTCCTTGGCTCCGGCGGCGTCACCCTGACGCAGTACGGCGTGCTGGCGCCTATCGGGACCGCGGACGTCCTTGCCAAGGTGGCCAAGAACCGCAACTTGGCCCTCATCGAGACCGTGGGCTACGGGATCCAGGCCATCCAGCCGAATCCCATGGATGTCGCGTCGCGGTACAAGTCGACCTCGCGGATCGTGGAGGTCAACGGGCACGCTTCGAAGGGCGGCAACCTGCACACCCTGAACAACCCCAGCCCCATCGGCGGCACGGGAGGCTCCTGCTTCGGTGACTCCGGCGGACCGCTCTTCGTGAACAACACGAACCAGGTGGTGGCCGTGGTCTCCTACGGCGACAGCCTCACCTGCCACGGGGCGGACTACTCGTGGCGCGTGGACAACCAGGAGGCCCACGACTTCGTCGGCTCGTTCCTGACCGACTGACCCCGCGGCCTCGCCGCCCCGAACGCCGGGCCTGCCATCGCGGCGGCCCGGCGTCGCCGCCCCCAGGCTCCAATTCCGGATGGTGCGCCCCTGCCTGCCGGGGATCCTGGTGGGATTCTGCCCGGGCTAGCACTGCGACCATCGGCGCCGCCACATTCGGCGTTCCTCGGTCGTCCCGCTAGCCGGGCTGGCCGGCTGGCGGTACATGCGCCGATGCGTGGACAGACCGCTAGCCCCGCTAGAACTCGTTGGCAAAGACGGTGTAATGACCGCGTAGGGACCGCGTAAGGCGCGCGTAAGGCGCGCGTAAGACCGGACTTGCGACGCTCACCGCATGCCCGTCCGACGCGACCCCGTGAAAGAGGCGCGCCGCCGTGGTCAGTGGCAGGTTGGCGAGCTGATCCGCGACCTGCGCGCAGCCCGCCTTGCCGCCGGCCTTTCCCAGCGGCGGGTGGCGCGCGCGCTGGGGATTTCGCACCAGCTCGTGTCGCAGTGGGAGCGTGGCACGGGCATGCCGGATCCGGTCCGAGCCGTGATGTGGGGAGGAGCGGTTGGGCTGGACGTCACGCTCCGATCGTTCCCGGGCGGATCACCGTTGCGCGACGCCGGTCAGCTGCGCGTCCTGGCGCGCGCTCGGGACCGAATCGGCGGGCGGTGGTCCTGGCGCACGGAGGAGCCGGTATCGCAGGACCCGCGAGATAGGCGGGCCGTCGACGCCGTGATCCGCCACAACGGTCACTCTATTGGGCTCGAGATCATCACTCGTCTGACAGACGCACAGGCCCAGGTCCGCGCGGCGCTCCTCAAGCAACACGCCGCCGGCCTCGACCGGATGCTACTGGTCCTCGCCGATTCGCGGCACAATCGCGCCGCCGTGGCTGCGGCGAGGCCAACGCTCACGCCGGCCTTTCCATTGCAGCCCCGCCCGACGCTGCGTGCGCTCCAGGAGGGTCGTCTGCCGGCGTCGAACGGTCTCCTCTTTGTCTGATGGAGTCCTTGGGCGTAGATTCTCCTCTGACTGGACATCCGTCGGCCGAACGCCGGTCGGCAGGGCCTTCCCCCGGCGACCGGCTAGTCACGCTAGCCAAGCGACGGCCGGTGCAGACTCCGATCGTCACAGTGCTAGCGCGACTGGAAGACAGAGGATGCGCCCGCGGCAGCCCGCGTTCGAAGGAGCACGGCAGCGACCCACGCCTCTTGTGATTCCCGGGAAGGGGTGGACACTTGCGCGCGCCACCTGCTGCCCGTGGTTCCGCAGTCGCGCCGCAGTGGACCGGGAGGAGAATGCGGGCATGACGGCACGAACGACGGCGACCCAGCCCCAAGACGCCGGACGATCCGCGCGCAGCGGGCCACTGCCCGGCCCCGTCTCCCAGTGGGCCCTGGAGATCCTGCTGCGCAGCGTCGCCCGCCGATACGGCGCCCTCCAGTGGTTCCTGGAGGTCATGCCGCCCGGCCCGGCCGACGCCTTCAGCCAGGCAAGGGCCCTGCGGGCTGCCCGCAACGCCGGCCGCCACGTCCCGGCCTACCGTGACTTCCTGCTGGGACAGGGCGTGAACCCAGACCGCATCCGCCACCTCCACGACCTGCCGGAGACGGACAAGAAGCGGTACATCGATCCGTACCCGCTCGCGCAGCGCTGCATCGACGGGCGGCTGCCGCTGGTGGGCACCACCATCGACGAGAGCTCCGGCTCGACCGGCACGCCCTACAACTGGGCCCGCGGCGCCGAGGAGCGGCGGCACGTGCGCCGCATGATCGCCTTCTTCGCCCGCTACACCTTCGGCGACCGGCCGCTGGTGGTACTCAACACCTTCTCCATGGGCGCCTGGGCCACCGGGATGACCACCGCCGCCGCGCTGGAGGAGCGTGGCCTGGTCAAGGCCACCGGGCCGGACCTCGACAAGGTTCTGGGCACCCTGACCGAGCTGGGGCCGCGCCATCGGTACCTCATCGTGGGCTACCCGCCCTTCCTCAAGGTCCTGCTGGACGAGGGCGAGCGGCGCGGAATCGACTGGTCGGCCTACACCATGGCCGCCCTGCTGGGCGGCGAGGGCAACTCCGAAGCCCTGCGCGCCTACCTGCAACGGCACTTCAGCGCGGTCTACTCCGGCTACGGCGTGACCGATGTCGAGATCGGCCTGGCGGCCGAGACGCCCGTCTGCATCGCCCTGCGCCGGCTGGCCCTGGAGCGCCCCGACGTGGCGGAGGCCGTCTTTGGCGAGGCGGATCGGTCCCCCATGGTCTTCCAGTTCAACCCGTTCTTCCACCACATCGAGACCAACGCCGATCGCGAGCTGCTGTTCACGGTGGCGCGCCATGCCACGCTGTCGCCCAAGATCCGCTACAACCCGCATGACGAGGGCGGGGTCCTGCGGGACGACGAGCTGCGGGCTCGACTGCGGGGAGTGGGGCTCGAGCTCGAGTCGCTGATGCCGGCGGGCGGGCGACGACTGATCCGGATGCCGTACCTGTTCGTCTTCGGCCGCAAGGACTCCACGGTCTCGGTCATGGGCGCCAACATCTACCCCGAGGACATCGAGTCGGCCATCTACTCAGAGGCCGATGTCGCCGCGCGCATCCTTTCCTTCCAGCTCTCCGTGGATGAGCCCCGTCCCGGGGAGACACGACCCCGGGTGGCGATCCAGCTCCTCCGGGACGCCCCCGACGAGGCGTTCCGGGCACGGGTCGCGGAGCTGCTCACCGCGCACCTGCGCTCCATGAACCGCGACTACCGCGAGGCGTTCGGTGAGTATCCCGCGCTGATGCCGGTGGTCGTGGAGCTCTACGCTCGTGGCGAAGGACCGTTCGAGGGCGGCGACAAGCGGATCAAGTTCCGGTACATCGCTCCCCGCCCCTGAGCCCGCGCGCCAGCCAGGCGCGAGCAACCGGTGTGCGTCCAGTGCACCGTGCAACAGCCGGCGGCCAATCGCGGTCCCTCTCGCCGGTCAGGTGGTTCGCGTCACTGACCAGCCGACCGGGGACGGTACACGTCCGGCGCCCGGCGGCCCTGCCCGCGGTCGCAGCGTGCAGCAGGCGAACATCGAGACGGGCACGCGAGCCGAATGGGCGGCTACCCACACATTGGACGCTGACTGCCGCGCGCAGCCACCCTACCCGAGGATGCCCGGGTCACCGCAGGTCCACGCCGGACCGTTGGGCCCCGCACCCTAGACTGGCACGATGCACGTCGAACGTCTGGGCGACCACGGGCCGCGCTTGCTCCTCGTCCACGGCAGCGTCGCGCCGGGCTGGGCCACCTGGTCCGCGCAGCGCGAGCTCGCCGAAGAGGGCTACCAGCTCGTGGTGCCCCACCGCTCCGGCTATCCGCCCAATCCCCCGCTGGAGCTCATCGACTTCGAGGTCCAGGCCGGCGAGGTCGCGGAGCTGATCGAGCCCGGGACACACGTGGTGGGTCACTCGTACGGCGGCGTCATCTCGCTGCTGGCCGTGGCCCTGGCGCCCGATCGGGTCCGCTCCCTGTGCGTGATCGAGCCGCCCGCCCTGGGGCTCGCACGCAGCAATCCCGCACGTGGAGGCCGTCATCGCCAAGGTGAACGCCATCCTCGAGGCACCCGGCACGACCCGGGAGGCGTTCGCGCGCTTCGTGGCGGCGGTCGGGTCGTCCGCCAAGGTGCCCGAGACGCTATCACCTGCCCAGGAAGCCTCCGTTCGCGCGACGCTCGCCGAACGCCCGCCCTTCGAAGCGGTGTTCGACTGGGCCGCGATTCGTGCCGCCGGATTCCCCGTCCTGGTCGTCTCCGGCAACCACGACCCTGCCTACGAGACGATCTGCGACACCATCGCCCGCGAGCTCAACGCCGAGCGGGCAGTCATCCCCGGCGCCGCGCACTCCGTCCAGCGCACAGGCGGTGCCTTCAACCGTCGCCTCCGGGCGTTCGTGGACTCTGCCCAGGCGTCTGCGGCCGCCCGTCGCTGACGGCGCTCACGGGCAACCGCCAGCGCGTCAGCCCGCGGGTGCCATGGTCAGCAGCCCGAACATGGCACCCTGTGGATCGCTCACGATGGCGAACCTGCCACCGGGAAAGTCCCTCGGCGCCACCATCTCCGAGGCTCCCAGGGCCAGCGCCCGCCTGAACGCATCGTCGACGTCGGTCACCGCGAAGTAGATCATCCAGTAACTGGGCGTCTCGGCGGGAATGCGCGGATCCATCTCCATGGCCCCGGCCACCTGGTCATCGCCGCTGATGAAGGTCGTGTAGTCGCGCTGCCCCTCGCCCATCGGCTGGTGCACGGCGTCCCAGCCGAACGCGGCCTTGTAGAACGGCAGAACCTTCTCCAGGCCACGGGCGTTGAGCTCCGCCCAGCCATACTGGCTCTCGCCGCCGCTGACGAAGGCCCCCATGCCATCCGACTGCCAGACGCTGATGAATGCGCCGGACGGATCGGCATAGACCGCCATCCTCCCCTGGTCACCCACGTCGAAGGCGGGCATCACCACGGTGCCCCCCGCCGCCTCCACGGCCCTGCTTGTTGCCTCAGCGTCCTCGCAGCCGATGTACAGCGACCACGCCGTGGGCGACTCCGGGCTCATCTTGGGCCCAATCCCCGCCACCTGCCCGCCACCGCTGCTCGCGATGGCGTATCCGCCGTACTGCGGGTCCTCGTTGACCTCGATCTCCCAGCCGAGCAGCTTCGCGTAGAAGTCGCGCGACGCCGCGGCGTCACTGCTCGCCAGGTCCACCCACCGGGCTCGGTTCGCGCTGGAGCTCGCCATCGGTCAACCCTCCATCACATCGCCATTGCGTGCCCCGCGGAGATGAGCCGGCATCCACGTCGCGGAAACGGCATTCTCGCAGGAGGGGACGCCCGTGACCAGCATCGCAACGTGCACCAGGACCCGGACACGACGAAGGGACCTGCAGGTCCTTCACGGAGCCACAGATCCCTGTCGGTAGGCCCATCGGGTCTCGAGGCCAAGACCCCAAAGCTCAACGAACCCGCCTCAGACGTCGCGCCCGGCCTGCGGTGTCTGATGTGCAGCGCTCACGCTAAGCGGCGGCGAGCGCGGCACCCCAGTGCCAGCCGGACTGGAATCAGCGGCTCCTCGTTTGCAGAGCCGCCCGACGGATTCCGACCCGTCGAACCAGAGCCGTGGGCCGGCCCGATCGGATTGGCACCCCACCCGAAGGCGGTGCGCGCCGGTCCCGATCGTTGCCTCTGCCCGATGGACCCTTCCCTCGTGACGATCCCGACCGGACCTCGAGGCTGGCTTTTGGCCCTCCTGGATCCGCCCGGGCGAGACAGTGTGCCCATCGTGCATTGGGACGGGAGCTTATCCCCGTCTCCCACGCTACCTGCGCCCCGACAGTTGGCTCGCGGCGGTTGAACAGCGTCAGCACCGCGGGCCTTCCCATCGCGCGCCTTCCTTGCCCGGAGGCGAATTCCAGCGCGCTCCCGGAGTCTAGGAGTCCGCCGCCGTCGGGTCAATGGTTTTCTTCGACTCCGCAATCGTGCGACGCGCTACCCTTGCGCCGATGTCGCGCTATACCCAGGCTGAGGCCGCACTCCGAGCCGGTGTCACCCCGGAGTTCCTGGCTCGTCTCGTGGCGCTGGGAATCCTGACCGCGGACGAGCACGATACCTTCTCGACCGGTGACGTCCGCAGGGCCCAGATCACTCGCCAGCTGGCCGATGCGGGGATCCCGCTCGACGGCCTGACGGAGGCGGTCCGGAGCGGCTCGGTGGGATTCGAGTTCATCGATTCGCCCCTCTACAAGCGCTTCGCCGCCCTCACCAGCGAGACGTTCCAGGAGGTATGCGAGCGAACCGGAGTTCCCATTGCGCTCATGGGCGTGCTCCGCGAGGCGACCGGCGCTCCCCCACCCCGCCCCGAGGACCTGGTTCGCGAGGACGAGCTGGCCGTGGTACCCATGCTCCAGATCCGCCTGGCGATGGGATTCCGGCCGGTCGTGCTCGAGCGCGGCCTGCGGGTCATGGGCGACGCCCTGCGCCGCCTCGCCGAGACCGAATCGAATGCCTGGCGCTCGGAGTTCATGGACCGCCTCCTGGACCAGGGGATGAGCGTCAGGGACATGGCCGCCTCATCGACCGACGAGCAGGGTCAGCAGATGGACCGCGCCACCGACGCCGCGCTGCTCGCCATGTGGCACGCCCAGCAGGCTCGGTCCTGGATGGCGAACATCATCGGGGGCCTCGAGACCGCCCTGGGCGCGGCCGGACTGTACCGGAAGGTCGAACGGCCGCCGGCCATGTGCTTCCTGGATATCACCGGCTATACGCGCCTCACCCAGGAACGCGGCGACCAGGAGGCAGCCAGTCTCGCAGAGCGGCTCGGTCGGTTCGTGAACCGCCAGGCGCTGGAGCACGGTGGCCGTGCGGTCAAGTGGCTGGGCGACGGGGTGATGCTGTACTTCCCCGACCCTGGCCCGGGCGTCGTTGCAGCGCTGACCATGGTGGATACCGCGGTCGCCGAGGGCCTGCCGCCGGCGCACGTGGGCATCCACGCCGGCCCGGTGCTGTTCCAGGAGGGCGACTACTACGGCCAGACGGTGAACATCGCCTCGCGGATCGCGGAGTACGCCCGACCCGGCGAGGTTCTCGTCAGCCAGGACGTGGTCGAGCAGGTCGGGACCGCGGAGGCCGCCTTCACCGAGATCGGCCCGGTGGAGCTCAAGGGCGTGACCGAGCCGATCATCCTCCACGCCGCGCGCCGCGCGAGCGCCTGAGCCCGCGGCCATGGCTCACCGCCCGGATCCGAGCATGGCGGCCCGCTGGGACAGCGCCTATCGCGAGGGGTGGGCGCCCTGGGACATCGGCAAGCCCCAATCCGCCTTCGTTCGGCTGGCCGATGCCGGGGCCTTCACGTCCCCGGTTCTCGACTGCGGGTGCGGCACCGGTGAGCAGGCGCTGATGCTCGCCGCCCGCGGCCTCGAGGTGATGGGCGTGGACCTGGCCCCCACCGCGATCCACGCCGCCAGAGAGAAGGCCGCCGCTCGCGGGCTGATCGCCGAGTTCCACGTGGCCGATGCGCTCCGCCTGAATGCCCTGCAACGCACGTTCGCCAGCGTCGTGGACTCGGGAGTCTTCCACACGTTCGACGATGACCTGCGCGCCGAGTACGTCGCCAGCCTGGCCGATGTCGTGCGACCCGGTGGCATCGTCCACCTGCTGTGCTTCTCGGAGCTCACCCCCGGGCGCGTCGGTCCGCGCCGGGTCACCCAGGCGGAGCTGCGCGCCGCGTTCGCCACCGGGTGGCACGTGGAGGAGATTCGGCACGAACGGTTCGACGTCACCACCGCCTACGGCGCGGACCGCCCACACGCCTGGCTGGCGCGGGTCGCCCGGGCGCCGTGAGCTGATCGGGACCCGACTACCCCCCGCGTCGCCTCAGCGCACGCCCCCGGGGATCACGAGGCCCGACGGCATCGGAGACTCCGAGCCGTAGATCTGGTTGGATGCCCAGCTCGCGCCCACCCAGTTGAAGGCGACGGCCGCGATGATCGCCACCATGAGGATGATCGCCGCGCGAGCCGACGGGCCATGGAACTCCTCGCCGGCGCCGTCGAACGCCGACGGTCCGCGGGAAGAGCGCAGAACGAGGTTGAAGGCAAGGTAGACCACTAGGGCCAGCGAACCGTAGCGGACGACAATCCCCAGCACGCCACGGGCACTCTCGGACACAACACCAAGCGCCGCAATGCCGGTGAGGACCAGGGCGCCGATGAGCGCGGCGGTGCGCCTCCGAGCCACGGGCAGGCGGCGCCACCAGTCGCCGAATCCGTTCCACACGCGCATCACATTCCCCCTCCTGCCGCACAGCGTCGGTGCGCGCCCGGGATGGTGTCAAGGGTCTGATCGCCCTGTGCGGCGGGAAGTGTCGTTGCGGGTTGGTTTCGATGATGACGCGCACCGGGTCGCGTCACGGGGAACGGCCAGGCCGTCGCCGCCACCCAGGGCTCAGCGCAACGTCACATCAGAGATCGCAGCACGTCGACCTCGTAACCGGGCACGAAGGGGTCGAATCCGTGTTCAGTGAGCCAACGGATCGCCATCAAGCTTCGCAGCGACCACCAACCGCGGATCACGGCAAGGTCGACGTCGGTGCGATAGCCAGCGACGACGTCGTCAAGGCGTTCGGGGTGTCCGAGCGTCAGGATGGCAAGGTCGTAGAGGGCATCGCCCTGGCCCGCTTCGGACCAGTCGAGCACACCGGTGACTCCATCACTGTCGACGAACACGTGGGTCACCTGCAGATCGCCGTGGATGAACACGGGGTTCCACGGCCGGAACACAGCCTCGGCGACCCGGCGGTTGCGCACGACCAGATCGGCGGGAAGCGTGCCGCTCGAGACGAGCCATCGGCATTCGGCGTCAAGGCGTGACGCCAACTCGTCGAATCGGCTGCTGCGCCATGGCGGCAGCGACGCGTCATGCAGCTTCCGCACGGCGGCACCTGCGGCGGTCCATGCCGACGCTGGTGCAATCGACGGCGTTCCGAGGCGCCCGAGTGCCCTCCCCGGGAGGGCGCTGAGTGCGAGTACAGGCGGCTTCCGCCACAGGATTTCCGGGGTCGGGATGGGCGCCCTGGCCATCGCCTCGACCTCGATGTCGACGCGCGCCTGGTCAGCGTCGATCTTCAGAAACACGCCGCCGATGCGCAGCGTCACGCGCTCGCTGTGAGCGACGACGACCTCGACCTCCTCCATGTCGGCAGTCATCGCGGGAAGACTCGGGGTGCGAGGGACCTATGTCCCTTGACGGACCTCGTGTCTGTGGATCTGTCCATGGCAGCATGGTGTGGGGAGCGTTCATTTGGCGCAAGCGTCGCAGGGGACTCCCTTCTCTGCCGCCAAGGCTCCATCGGCGCGGGCGAGCCGCACCTAGGGCGCCTGCACGGGCGCGATCAAGCCGCCGGTGTCACCAAGCTGCGCCAGCAACGCACCATAGGAGTCGCGCGCCGTCAGCCGAACCGGAAGCTGCGCTCCATCGATCCAGGCCACGTATCGGCCTTTACCGACAACGCCCCGATAGGTCCCGCCGTCGGCGGTCCCGACCTCCAGTGTGGAAGTGCCGGTGGGGACGCGCCCCGCGATGATCTGTCGCGTGCCTGCCAGATCCGGGCCACTGCCGGTGTCGATGCTGAGCACGGGGTCGGTGTTCGTGAGCGTCCCCAGACCCGTGTCGGCATCGGCGTAGGAGCCGTCCGAGCCCCGCGTGGCCTCGCACAGCAGCTCATGCGGACCGGAGAGGAAGAGGAGAACCGTGGTCTCGTTGTGGTCGAGGCGCACAGCGACACTCCAATCGAACGCCAGCTGGCTCCCGCCCTTGGTGGCGGTTGATGGCGCCTGGCACGCACTCTCGGCGGTCGTGTACCCCGTGGCGGCCGAGGGTGAGGGTGTTCCCGTCGAGCATGCGGCGGTCAAGAGGGCGAGGCCGAGAAAGGTACCAATGCCTCGCATCCTGATCCCCTCCCTGTCACGCCTCGGCCACTTTCGTGGGCACCCACCGACAGGGTAGCCCGTGGCTGCAGTCAGGCCGGCTCGGCGGGCTCCATCGGCTCGATGTCATCCACGAGGTCGGCCACCGAGCTCACGATGCGCGATGGCCGATAGCCGAAGCGATTGGCCTGCTCTTCGGTCGCGGTGATGCCCGACAGCACCAGGATCGTCTCGCAGCCAGCCTCCAGACCGGTGACGACATCGGTGTCCATCCGGTCGCCGATCATCACCGTGGATGCCGAGTGGGCGCCCAAGGTGCGCATGGCCGATCGGATCATGAACGGATTCGGCTTGCCGATGAAGTAGGGCTGCACGCCGGTCGCGCTCGAGATGAGCGCCGCAACGGACCCGGTGGCCGGCAGCGGACCGTCCGGGCTGGGCCCGGTGGGATCGGGGTTCGTGGCGATGAAGCGTGCGCCGCGGTCGATCAGCTGGATCGCGCGGCTGATGCGCTGGAAGCTGTAGGTGCGCGTCTCCCCGAGCACCACGTACTCCGGGTCGAGCTCGGAGAGCGTGTAGCCGACCTCGTACAGGGCGTTCGTCAGCCCCGCCTCCCCGATCACGAATGCGGAGCCTCCGGGCCGCTGCTCCGCGAGGAACTTCGCCGTGGCCAGCGCCGAGGTGAAGATGCAATCGGGCGCAACCTGCACGCCCACCTGCGCGAGCCGGGCGGCGAGGTCGCGCGTGGTGAAGATCGAGTTGTTGGTCAGGATCAGGAAGGGGTGATGGGTCTCGATCAGCCGCGCCAGGAACCGGTCCGCGCCGGGAACCAGGTGCTCCTCGCGGACGATGACGCCGTCCATATCCATGAGCCAGGTCGTGCGCTGTCGGTTCACGAGAGGGATCGTAGCCCGCCGGCGCCAGCCGTGTCGGCCGCGGCAGGAAGATCGCAGCGGGGTGCTGGCGTGCGGAGCGCGCGCGGCGTACCGTACCGGCATGGCACGTCGGCGTCGCAGACCGGATGAACCGCTTCCGTCGAATCCCTCCGCCGGCGCGGTGATCGGCGGCCTGTTCGGGACCCTGGATCACCTCATCGTCAACAAGCCGCGCCCGGTCACGGAGATCACGGAGCAGTACGAGGATCCCTGGGCTTCCACCGATGGGGTGACCGTCGAGGGCCTGGAGGACCGCCCCGAGCGCCCCGAGCCACCCGACACCACCGGCGCCCGCCTCTAGCCGCCCATGAAGTTCCACGCCACGATCCTCCGGACCGGTAAGACCGCGGCCGGGATCCGGGTTCCGGACGAGGTCGTGGAGGCACTGGGCGGCGGCAAGCACCCGAAGGTGACGGTGACCATCAACGGATACACCTACCGCAGTTCGGTGGCGGTGATGGGCCGGGCCTTCATGGTGGGCGTCCCCGCAGAGCACCGAGCTGCTGCCGGCGTCGCCGGCGGGGACTCGGTCGACGTCACCCTCGAACTCGACACCGCTCCCCGCGAGGTTCAGGTTGCCCCGGACTTCGCCGCAGCGCTCGACGCGGACCCCGAGGCGCGCCAGACCTTCGACGCGCTTTCCTACAGCAACAAGCGGTGGCACACGCTGTCTATTGATGGCACGAAGTCCGATGAGACTCGCCGGCGGCGGATCGCGAAGTCCGTCCAGGCTCTCCACCAGGGCCGCCCCCGCTGACGGGAGACCCGGCGAGTCCGATCAGTCGGTAGGGAACTCGTCGGGGTTGAACGCGTAGGCCCACATGGTGACCGGCACCAGCCGGAAGAAGAGGATGTCGCCCCACGTGTAGGGGTCCGACCCGTAGGTCTCCGTCCAGGTCCGATGGATCACGTGGTGATCGGGGTGGTCCCGCGTGATCCACTCGACCCGTCCGTTGGCCACGACCGCGATCCGATCCCCGTCCATATGCACTGCTGAGCAGGCCGGGTTGGCGCGGAGATGCCGGACCTTCGTGGCACGCTCGCCGGTCGACATGGTGAAGCGACCATGGATGAACAGCGCGTCGAGCGGCGAGATGCGCGGCTCGCTCTCGGGGCTCACGGTCGCGAAGGCCACGTGCTTGGTGCCCTGCAGGTAGCGAACGACCTGCCTCGCGCTCAACCTCCGGCCCGGATGGACGATGCTGCGCATGTGGGGGTTCGCGCGGCGGAGCGTCTCGTCGAACAGCGCCTGGAGCTCGTCGATCTCGACATCGGTCTCGAACATCGAGCCAATGCTACGCCGACGCGGCCCTCGCCAACCCCGGTGGCTCGACGAGCAGCGGTTCAGGTGCGAACGGCACCAGCCGCGGCTTCGCTCCGCGTCTCTACCGCGCCGGCGATCTCCCGGGCCCAGGCGGCCGCCCGCTCCGTCTCGCCGGGAAGCAGCTCCGGCTTCATGCTGACGATGAAGCTCCGCTCCCCGGCAATGATCCTGGTCCCCTTCCCTCGCAGCAGGTGCTCGATGCGAGCGGCGGCGGATCCGGCCAGCACCCTTGGCCACCACAGGCGCGTGTCGAAGGCCACCGCCGCCATGCCGCGCACCGAGGCCCGGTCCAGGCGTTCGAGGTAGGCGACGACCGGCGGCGTCGCACCGTGCCCCTCGGTGGGGCCACCCACAACCAGCAGGTCGGTGTCCGCGGGAAGGAGGGCCGGGGCATCCTCGACCGGCTGCAGCGTGACCGTCCCACGCACGCGCAGGGCCTCGGTGATGGCCTCCGCAATTCGCCGCGTGTTTCCGGTGCGGGATCCGTAGACGACGACGGTGTTCATCGGCGGATGCGCCTCGCGGCGGCATGCATGGGTGCCCGCGGGCGGCGGGTCGCGAGGTAGACGAGCGCGACGAGCAGGATGGCCTGCGCCACCTTGAGGCCGATGCCCCATGGTTCGTAGGAGGGATCGCGCTGGGGCGCAACGGCCACGTACATCGCGATGGCGAAGACCTGGAACAGTCCGCCGGCGATCCACAGGATTCGCCGATCGAACAGGAACAGGAGGATGGCGCCCAGCAGGAAGGCGCCACCGGACAGGAGGCCGAAGGGAAGCAGGCTGACCATGTCCGGCGACTTGGTGTCGATGACCTTGATCACCTCGAAGCCGATGAGCACGTAGACGACGGCCGCTCCCGCCGCCAGGAGGGCGGCACCGTATCGGATGAGACGGCGTCCGGGGTCACTCGACATGAATGAGACCTCCGCGTCGCGGCACTCGAGACCGATGTGGTTGTCGGACGCATCCTCCGCGGCCCCGGGAGCCCCATTCCAGTGCCGTTTCGCCCGAATGGGCAGTCAGGTCGGTCACGTTCAGGCCCTTTGGCGATTCCCTCCACCGTGACCGCGGCGCAGGATAGGGCTCCGCAAGAGTGAACGGTTTGCCCCGGCGCTCCGCCTCTCCCGGTGAAGCCCGGAGCAGCAGGATCATGGAACGTGGCGCCGTGGAGCTGGCGATCCGAGGGGACCGGAGGGCCTTCGAGGTTCTCGCGACCCAGGCAATCGACCGCCTCTTCGGCGCCGCGTTCCTGATCCTTCACGACCGAACGCTGGCGGAGGATGCCGTGCAGGAGACGCTGATTCGCACCTGGCGCGACCTTCCGCGCCTGCGCGATCCCGACCGCTTCGACGCGTGGATCCATCGGGTCCTGGCGCACGCCTGCCTTGACCTGGCCCGCCACGAGCGACAGCAGCGGCACACCGTGGAGCTCCCGGACTTCCTCGCCGACGACGGAACGCCAGAGGAGGACATCGCCGCCCGCGACGCCATCGGCCGCGGACTCTCGCGGCTGACGCAGCGCGAGCGCACGACCCTCGTCCTGCGCTTCTTCCTCCGGCTGTCCGTCCCGGAGATCGCCGACGCAATGGGCATCCCCGAGGGAACCGCGAAGTCGCGGCTCCACCACGCGCAACAGGCGATGCGGGCGGCCGTCGATGCCGACAGCCGCATCGCCCTGCGAGGAGAGCTGGCATGACCCGCGACGAGAGCCTGGATCCCATCCTCCAGCCCTGGATGGATCGCAATGCGCCGGCAGCCCCCCAAGACCTGCTGCCCCGGGTCATGAGGGAGGTGGACACCATGTCCCAGCGAACAACGACGTGGCCCCGGCTGCTCTTCACCGCGCACCCCACCGCCTGGGTGCTCGTCACGGCCGCCGCGGCAATCCTGGCGGTCAGCCTTGGCGCGTTCCTGCTCTCCAGCGGCACGCGTCCGGTGGGCGGCGACGCGACGCCGGCCCCGGACCAGGCATCCGGTCCCACGACGGTGGCCGAGCTTGTCGACGCCGGCCTCGACGCTTTCAACGCCCACGACTCCGTCGCGGTCGCGCGCCTCTTCACGGAAAACGCGACCTACCGCGCCGCCATCGGCTGGTCCTACTGGAACTACAGTGCTGACGGCCTCGATGCGATCAAGCAGGAGTTTGCGACACACGCAGCACCGGATGTGGCGACTCGTCACGGCTCTGTCCTGGAGAACGGATCCTTCGCCGCCGCGCCACTCTCCTGGACAGTCTCCTGGACAGCAGACGGCACCTCTGGCCCGGCGTCCAGCATGCTCGGCAGCGGGTTCGTGGTGTGGCACCTCGACGGCATGAAGGTGCAGTCATGGTCGGTGTTCACCATCGACGGAATCCCCGGCGGTGAACCGGCCGCATGGGAAGCGGCCAACGACCCCGACAGCATCGTGAGCAAGCTCATCGCCATGTGGAACACGCGCGACGCGAGCGCCGCGGCGACCATCTTCGCGGTCAACGGCCAGGCGCGCTTCGCCATCGGCTCGGCGGACTGGACTGCCGAGTACCAGTCGCCGCAGGCCATCGGCACCGCGCTCACCGATGTCGGGACGGCGCCGGGCACCCTCACACGGACCGGCGCGGTCATCAAGTATGGTCGGGTCGTGGCCTTCGCCGCGACGCTCACTTCGGGTGATGGTGCCGCGAAGGTCTTCGTGATCCTGAAGCTCAGCCCGGACGACACCCTCGTCCTCGATCAGTGGGTCATCGGCGGCTAGCGCCACCCATCGCAGCGACCTGTCCCAGCATCGCCCCGCCTCACGGCCGGGGCGATGCTCCATGCCGGGTGGTCCGGTCCATGATGCGCGCGGCGATCTCCTCCTCGACCACGCTGTCCGGGTCGCGCAGGGCGCCCATGGCGTCGCGGATGCCCACCAGCGAGGCATACAGCGGCGGGCAGGTCGGGCAGCTGGCGAGGTGCTCCTCGACTCCGGCCTTCTCAGCCGCGGACAGCTCCGCGTCAAGGTAGCCGGAGACGAGGCGGCGGGCCTTCCAGCATCGCAGGGGCTGGGCGAGCGACGCGCGACGTCGGGCGTCGTCGGTGGCCAGGGCATGGACCAGCATCATCCGGCCACGCCGAATGCGCTGCTTTGTCGCCGGGAGGCCGATGGCCATGGCCTGTGCCACCTCCGGACCGCTCCAGTCCAGCGCGTCATGCAGGACGACCGGAATGCGATAGATGACCGGCAGCCGGACCAGGGCGTCCTCCAGCTCGTCGCGGAGCTCGGCCCGTTCCAGGACCGCCTCCGGATCCACCGTGAAGTCGTCATCGCGCCAGTCCGCCTCGACCGTCGCGAAGTCCAGGAGCTCCACCGTCGAGCGCCGCGACCGGTCGATGACCCGGTTGACCAGGGATCGGCGCAGCCAGCCGCGCAACGCGGCCGGGTCGCGCAGCTGCCCACGACGACGCCAGGCGGCGACCACGGTCTCGGAGACCAGGTCCTCCGCCTCGGCGGGATCGCGTGTCAGCCGCGAGGCGAGCCGGACGAGCCAGGGGGCCTCGATCGCGAGGCGCGTCGCCAGCTGGTCCGGCTCGGACAGATCGGTCACGTTGCCTATGGTGCAGCCGTCATCGGTACCCGATCCAGTGCCGAAGCGACCGCTCGGAGCCGGTTCAGTGGCGGACGGGCCGGGTGCTCAGGCGCAGGACGGCGTAGATCGGGCAGAACCCAACCGCGCCGGTGACGGCAAGGATGGCCGCCAGGGCAACCGTCACGTACAGCCAGGGAGCCGCCGGGATGCCGGCGAAGGCCAGGCCCAGAAGGGCCGCGGCGGCGATGATGCGCAGGAACCGGTCGACGGTTCCCTCGTTCTGGAAGGTCATGGTGCGTGTGCTCCTCGTTGCGTTGGTTCGCGGTTCATCGGTGTTGCGGACCGGAGCCGTCTCACCTCTAAGGACGAGGAATCACGCCAGATGGATACATGAGCCCGCGGCAATGGGATGCGTCTTCATCGACCTTCTCAGCCCGCCCCGACCACGATGCCCTGCCGGAGGCGCCAGACCGCCAGGCCAAGGAGCACGACCGCCATGCCGACCAGCACGGCAAGCTGCGGCACGATGTCGAGCAGGTGCCCGCCCTGCAGGCTCAGCTCGCGGAAGGCGTCCAGTGCCCAGGCATGGGGCGTGATGTGCGCGACGGTGCGCAGCGTGGCGGGGAACACCTCCAGCGGGACCATGGCGCCGCCCAGCAGGCCACCCAGCATCCCCAGCGCAGGGCCGAAGGCGCCAGCCTGGGAGGCGTTGGCCGCAACGGCGCCGACGAGCATTGCCGCGCCGGCGCAGACCGCGCCGAAGACGACGATCAGCGCCGTCGTCGCCAGCGGATCGGCCCAGTCGACCCCGAAGATCAACGCCGAGCCGATGACGATCAGGAACCCCTGGAAGAGGGCGAACGCGTAGCGACCCAGCGCCTCCCCCGCGATGATCGTCCTCACCGACGTGGGTGTCGCGAACTCGCGCCGGGTGACGCCCAGCTGGCGCGAGGTGATGAGCACCACCGCCTGCGTCAGCGAGGTGAGGAACATGAACAGGATCACCTGGGACTGGGCGCCCACGGTGAACCCGCTCGGGTAGGCGGCCGCCTCGCTCACCGCATCGGTGACCACGGTCACGCCCTTGATCTGCGGCTGCACCTCCTCCGCGGCAGCCAGCGCCGCGTCGAAGGTCATGGAGCGCTGGGCGGCGGTGAACCGCGCCGCGCGAACCAGGGCAACGTGCCCGGCGATCGCCGCATCGACCGAGGTGCGCACCACGCTCGACACGCTCGACGGCTGCGAGAGGTACTCGAGCGTCACGTCCCCGCCGTCCCGCAGGCGTGCGTCGTACCCGGCCGGGATCGCGAGTCCAACGTTCACGAATCCGCGCTCGACCGCGTCCCGCAGCGCATCGGGGGTGTCATACGTGCGCACGTCCAGGTTGAGCGCACCGACCTTCAGCCGCGCGACAAGGTCACGGGCCAGGGGTCCACCGTCGGCGTCGGCCACACCCACGCGGCCAGCGCCCATGCCGCCGTACGTCATCCCAAGGACCACGATCAGCACCATCGGGAAGATCACGATAAAGAACAGCGCGATCCGGTTGCGCATGGTGCGCAGCATGTTGACGCGGGCGATCTCCAGGACCTTCATCGCGCCACCAGCACCCGCCTGGCCCGCGCCAGCCCGATGCCTCCGGTCACCGCCCCCATCCCCAGCAGCACCAGGATCGACGGCGCGATCTGCACGATTCCGGCCCCGGGAACGGACAGCGTGTCGATGGCCCGCAGGAACCAGGCGTGTGGCGTGATGAGCGCGATGCGCCCCAGCAGCTCGGGCGCCTGGCTGAGGGGGATGAAGACGCCGCCGATGGCGGAGAGGATCAAGGCCACGATGGCATTCACGCCGCCGGCGCCCTCGGCCGTCCGCGCGAAGCCGGCCAGCAGGATCGAGATGCCCGATGCCGCCACAACGGCCGACACGACCAGGACCAGGACCGGCAGCGGCGGTCCCCAGTCGGCCTTCCCGAACGTCGACGTGGCGCCAACCAGCACGAGCATCGAGACGAACCCCAGGGCAAGCGAGGCCAGGGCGCCACCCAGCAGGATCGCGGAGGCCGGGATGGGCGCGGCCAGGAGCCGGCTCAGGGTGCCCTCCTGGCGTTCGGCCAGCAACGCGAGCGCACCGTACTGGGTGGCGAAGAACACGAACATGATCGCCATGGCGGCGCCGTAGAAGGTCGCGATGCTCGCCTGGCGGTGCTGGGCAACCAGGTCCTCCACCGTGACCGGGCTTGT
Source organism: uncultured Chloroflexia bacterium (assembly GCA_963805645.1). Taxonomy (GTDB): domain Bacteria; phylum Chloroflexota; class Limnocylindria; order QHBO01; family QHBO01; genus CAVXEH01. The sequence goes on from CAWDVA010000007.1 coordinate 36,168, forward strand.
CGCCTGGACCGCCTGCTGTGCGGCCGCAATCGTCTCGGCGTCGGCCGCTCCGCCGGACAGGTCGACGGTCGCGACCATCAGCTGCACGGTGCCAATGGCGTTGGCAAAGTCATTGACGATGGCACGCGCGACCTCGCCGGACACCGTTCCCCCGCCGGCGAGAATCGTCAGCTCCGCCGGCGCCCCGATCTGGACCGATGGCGTGAAGCCGGCCGGTATGACGATGGCCGCGCCGGCCTCCTCATCGATCACCGCCTGGCGCGCGCTAGCGGCGTCGGGCAGCGAGGTGACGTCAAGGATGCCGTCCGGGCCGCTCAAGCTGCCCAGCACGTCGTCCACGAGCATCGCAGCCACCTCGCCCCGGTCGTTGTCGACCACGGCGATGGTGGTATGGAAGGAGCCGCTGAAGTCCGGGATGATGGACGCGAACGCGAGCGCCAACCCCAGCGGCGTGACGATCGCGAAGATGATCGCGGAGCGGTCGCGCAGACGCTGCCGCAGGATGCGAGCGGCGATCACCAGCGCAGCGCGCATCGGTCCGGCCGCCTCAGTCGCGGAGCGCTTTGCCGGTGAGGTGCAGGAAGACCGCCTCCAGGTCGGGCTCCACCACCTCCACCGTCTTCACCACCACGCCGTCGCGCGAGGCCGCCTGCAGCAGGGCGGGCAGGTGCTGGCGCGCCTCGCTGACCAGGATGTCCAGGCCGCCCTCGTGCGGCGTCGCCTCCCGTACGCCGTCGATCGCCCGGATCTCGGCCGCGGCGGCGGCGACGTCGCCGGATGCCGCAAGGCTCACCCGGTCGAGCCCGCCGACCAGGGCGACCAGCTCGCGCCGCGTCCCCTCCGCGATGATGTGCCCCTCGTCGATGATCCCCACCCGGTCGCAGAGGCGCTCGGCCTCCTCCATGTAGTGGGTCGTGTACAGGATCCCCATGCCCTGCGCGGAGAGGGCGGCGACGCTGTCCAGGATCGCGTTCCGGCTCTGCGGGTCGACCCCGACCGTGGGCTCATCAAGGATCAGCAGGCGCGGCCGGTTGAGCAGCCCGATGCCGATGTTCAGCCGCCGCTTCATCCCGCCCGAGAAGGTGGCGGTCCGCTCCTTTGCCCGGTCCACCAGGTCGATGACGCCCAGCACCTCGTTGACCCGCTCGCGCAGCTCGTGGCCGCGGAGACCGTACAGGCGGCCGAAGAAGGACAGGTTCTCGCGTGCAGACAGGTCGGGGTAGATGGCCAGGTCCTGGGGCACGTAGCCGATGGCGGCCTTGACGGCGGTCGTGCCCGGCGTCAGCTCCTGCCCGTCGATGCGGACATCGCCGGCGTCGCGGGCCAGGATGCCGCAGACCATGGAGATCGTTGTGGTCTTGCCGGCCCCGTTGGGGCCCAGCAGCCCGTACGTCTCGCCGTGGGCAATGCTGAAGCCGACACCATCCACCGCCTGGCGCGCTCCGAAGCGCTTTGCCAGGCCGCTGCAGGCAAGGACCGGCGGCGCCTCCACGACCACGGCACGAAATGGTGGATGGCTGGCCACGGGCGGTCATGGGCTGATTGGCCCGTTCTCGTCCGTGCCGTTCGTCCGTTGGTCCACCCGGGCAGGAACACCGTATCCCTCCTCGAAAACGAGTAGCGTAGAGTTGTCATGCAGCAAGAGACCACCCCGATGACATTCGTGCAATCGACCGGCTATCACGCCGGTGCCTGCAATATCGGTCCGCAGGAGATCTCCGCCCGCCGACGCGCCGGGCATGTCGGGGCGATGATCACCCTGGCGCTCCTCGCAGCCCTGCTGGTGATCGGCGCGGCGCCCATCTGGAGGCTGGCGATCGCCATCCCCGCCGCCGGCACGGCGATCACCTACCTGCAGGCGATCCTGCGATTCTGCGTCGCGTTCGGCTGGATGGGCGTCTTCAACTTCGGGACGGTGGGAACGACGACCTCGGTGCAGGACGCGGAGGCGCGCCGCGCGGATCGCGCGCGGGCGCTGCGCATGATCGCCGCCGGGAGCGCCATCGGCCTGGCGATCGGGATCCTGGCCGTCCTCCTCTAGGCGGGCACCCCTAGCCCGCCAGGGCCTTCGTGAAGAAGTCGCGGGTCCAGACCGCGAAGTCGGCGCTGCACACCTCGGCCGGCATGCCGGCGGGCGCGTTGTGGCCGGCATCCGGGCACCAGTGCAGCTCGGCCGGGATGCCCGCGGCCAGCGCGTCGTCGTAGAAGGCCCGGGTCCGTTCCGGGAGATCCTCGTTGTCGATCGCCCCGTGCGTGAGCAGCAGCGGGCGCGTGCCGTACTCCTTGATGGTGTCCACCGCGTCGATCGACTCGACGTCCACCCCGGCCCGAATGGCGATCCCGGTCAGGATGGCCCAGGTGGTGCCGAAGTAGCTCGGGTATCCACCGTGCGTCACGCGCGCCTCGATCTGGTAGCGGATGCGGGTGTGCATCGAGTCCAGGGCCAGCGCCTCCACCCGCGCGTCGTCGCGGACCTCCGCCAGCGCTGTCGCGGCTCCCAATGAGTTGCCCAGGATGCCGACGTGCGACGGGTGCTTCGTCGCCTGCAGCCAGTCAAGGACCGCCTCCAGGTCCATCTGCTCCTTGACCCCGTCCGTCGTCTGGTCACCCGTGCTGCGCCCGGCGTTGCGCATGTCGAAGCTGACCAGGTTGAAGGTGTCGTGCAGGCCGATGCCGTACTTCAGGATCCCTGCCTTCGTGGCGTGGAAGCCGTGGACGAGCACCACCGTGGGAGCCGTGGCATCGGCACCGTTCCCGGCCGGGATGTACCAGGCAGCAATATGCACCCCATCCGCGGTGGCGATCTCGTCGCCGGCCGGGGTGCCCTGGTAGGTGCAGTGTTCCGGGTCCGCGTTCTCGCTGGCGATCCGGGCATCGTCCGCGGCGTCGTAGTTGACCGCCTCGTAGTCCCAGCCGAACTGCATCATCGGCGTCCGGCAGTCGATGAGCTCGGTGGTGCGCGCCACCGCCTGGCGCGAACCCTCGTACCCGAGGTAGCCCGTGTAGCCGACCACCCCCAGCACCACCAGCACGATCACGCCAATGCCAAGCCAACGCCATCGGCGCATGGTCCCCACCTCCCTCAATCGCGGTCGCGGCGGATCATGGGGTTCGCCCGGAATTCCTGCCAGTGCCGAAGGTAATCGGCACCTACACTGGACCGATGCCGCCCTCTCCGCGTGCCTCCCACGATCCCGGCCCGGACGCCTCCGCCGAGCGTGGCGAGGCGGTTGCCGAGGCAGCACGCCATCCGTTCACCATCGGCTCGGCCAGCGTGCGGGTCGGCACGGCGTCCTGGACGGATCCCACCATGCTGGCGCCGGGTGTCTTCTACCCGCCCGATGCCACCACCGCCAAAGACCGGCTCGTCTACTACGCCGACCAGTTCCCGGTGGTGGAGGTCGACGCCACCTACTACGCGCTGCCAACCCGGCAGATGGGCGAACTGTGGCTGGAGCGCACCCCGCCGGACTTCACGTTCGACATCAAGGCCCACGCGCTGATGACCGGCCAGCCTTCGGAGGTCAAGCGCCTCCCACGCGCCATCCGCGACGAGCTCCCGGCCGACCTGGTGGCCAAGGGCCGGATCTACGGGCGCGACCTGCCGCCGGAGCTCCTCGACGCGGTCTGGGAGACCTTCCGGGACGCCATCATGCCGCTCCACTCCGCCGGCAAGCTGGGCGCCGTGTTCCTGCAGTTTCCCGCGCTGGGTCTTTCCCTCCAACGAGGCGCGCGACGCGATCCTGGAGGCAAAGGAGCGGCTGGCCGACATGCCCATGGCCGTCGAGTTCCGGGCAGCGTCGTGGTTTAACGACAAGAATGCGGGGCGGACGGTGGAGTTCCTCGATCGCAACCAGGTCCCCTTCGTGATGGTCGACGAGCCGCAGGGGACGCGCTCCTCGCTGCCGCCCGTCGTGGCGGTCACCTCACCGCAGCTGGCCGTCGTGCGCTTCCACGGCCGCCGCACCGAGACGTGGGAGGCGAAGGGCATCCCGGTGGTGGAGCGATTCCGCTACCTGTACTCGACCGACGAGCTTGGCGAGTGGGTCCCGCGGGTGCGCGAGGCGGCGGCTCGGGCCAAGGAGGTCCACCTGCTGATGAACAACTGCTACGCCAACTACGGGACCACCAACGCCCGCGAGATCGCGCAGCTGCTCAGGTCGTAGAAGGCCCGGGTCGCGGATCCTGCCCTGCCTCGATCGCGGCCAGCTCCCGGTGCAGCCGCGCGGCAAGGAGCTGGTTGCCATGCCGCTCCTCCTCTGCAATGGCCGCACCCCACTCGTTGGCCGCATCGGCACGTCGTCCCATCACCAGCAGCACATCGCCAAGCGCCAGGTGTGCAATACACGGAAGATGGAAGTACTCCGATGCCTCAGCCTGCGCGACGGCGTCACGCGCCATGACCTCGGCCTCCGCCAGGCGGGACCGGTGGGCCAGGATGCGCGCTCGCGCCCCGCGCAGCTCCACCTGCGTGACAATGTCGTCGCTGGCGCCGGCTTCGGCAGCAATGTCGCACGCCACCTCCGCCTCATCGGCGCGCCCGAGATCGAGCAGGGCAGTGGCGAGCTCGGTTGCGGCGGTCGACAGGTAGCCGCGCTCGCCCATGGCCTGAAGGGCCTCCACGACGCGCCGCAGCTTGCGGACCGCCTCCTCGGCGTCGCCTGCCCACCAGTCCGCGGTGGCGTCGAAGTAGTTCGCGGACGCGGTCAGCACGTTGCCCAGCTCCAGGCTCATTGAGCGGAACTGGTCATCCAACTCCGCCGCGCGCAGTCGATCGCCGCGCATACCGCTGATGAAGGCTTCGGCGCCCAGGGCCGCGGCTTCGAGCCACAGGATCCCGTTCGCCCTGGCAAACTCCCGGCTTTCCCGAACCATGGCCTCACTGGTGTCCACGTTCGACCCGCGGCTCATGTTGTGCGCAGCGCCCCGGCTGCCGAGAAGGCGCGCCTGCAGGCCCAGGTCTCCCGCGTCCCGCGCGTACGTGAGCCCCTCCTCCGCGAGACGCTGCGCCTCCGCCAGGTGACCCACGAACCAGTTCAGCTCGGACTGCGCCGCCAGGGCCTGCGCGATGCCGGCGGGTTCACCGATGCGCCGCCGTATCGCCAGCGCCTCCTCGACTCGAGGCCCCACCTCCGCGCCGCCCATTCCCTGTTGGAAGAGCGGTTGCGTCTGTTCGAGCGCAGCCGCGCGCGTCTCGGGCGGGGCATCGGGGGCGGCCAGGACCGTCTCGACGGCCGCGACGGCTTCCTGCGTACGGCCGGCTCGCGCGAGGGCGGCGGCCAGCACGGGAAGGCTGCGCAGCCGCTCGAGGTCGTCCGGCCCGCGCAGATCGACGGCTCGTTCGAGCAGCCGGATCACCGAATCCATGTCACCCACGGCGCTCGCGCGTTGCGCCGCGGCCTCGAGGTGCGCAGCCGCACGTCTGGCGAGCGCCTGAGCCGCTGGCGCATTCCCGCCGATCTCCCCGCTGAGGCGGGCGGCTTCTGCCAGGTGATGCCCCACAACCTCGTGGAGCGGATCCGCTTGTCCGCTGCGCGTCCGCTCCAGCCAGCCCGCAAACAGCTCATGGAGACGGGCTCGCTCGTGCTTCGGGAGCGCCTCGTAGGCGGCGTCGCGAACGAGCTGGTGCCGGAACCGGAAGCGGAGCTCTTCGCCGGGTTCGTCACCGAAGGCCAGCTCCTCTTCTTCCTCTTGTCGGACCAGTTCCTTGCGGACGAGGGCCAGCAGCCGCGTGAGCAGCTCGGGACGGTCCCCCAGAGGCGTGAGCTCGCCCACTTCGGAGGCCCCGAACTGGCGGCCGATGACCGCACCGCGACCCAACGCGGCTCGCTCCGGCACCGGCAGCCTGTCGAGCCTTGCGGCAAGCAGCAGCTCGATGGTGGCGGGCACCGGGATCTCATCGGGGGTTCGCGCCACCTGGAAGCTGCCGTCGGCGCCCACCAGCACGCCTTCGTCTGCGAGCATCGAGACCAGCTCCTCCACGAAGAGCGGGTTGCCCTCCGCGGCGGACGCGATCTTGCGGAACAGCGCCTCCGGCAGGTCTGCGCCTGCCAGGTTGGCGAGAATCTCGCGCACGGCCTGCTCGTCGAGTGGTTCCAGGAGCAGCGTCGTGGCATTGAGCTTCCCGCCGCCCCAGGATGGCCGCACCTCCAGCAGCTCGGGACGGGCAAGCGTCAGCAACAGGATCGGTGCGTCGCGCGCCCAGTCGGCCACGTGCTCCACGAGGTCCAGGAAGGTGGGCGTGCCCCAGTGGATGTCGTCGAAGACGACGACCAGCGGCGCGCGGGACGCCATAGCCTCGAAGAGGCGCCGGACGGCCCAGAACGTCTCCTGGCTGCCGCTTGGCACGGCATCCTCGATGGCGCCGATGATCGCCGCGACCCGCCGAGCAATCAGCTCCGCGCGCGGCACGGCTCCCACCAGGGCTGTCAGCCGCGCGACCGCCTGCTCGGGCGGATCCTCATCGGTGATTCCCGCCGCCGACCGCAACGCCTCCGCCAAGGGCCAGTAGGTGATGGTGTCGCCGTACGAGAGGCAGCGGCCGCGGATGATCGTCGCACCGGTCAGGCGCCCGAGGAATTCGTGCACGAGCCGGGACTTACCGACGCCTGCGAGCCCCAGGACAGTGACCAGCTGCGGCGCACGCTCGTCTCTGGAGCGGCTCGCCGCATCCAGGAGGATGTGCAGCTGGCGGTCGCGGCCCACCAGCGGACTGTCGAAGTGGCGCCCCTCCACCGTCATCGGCCCGACTCCGAGGACGCGCCAGGGCGACATTGGCTCCGCCTTCCCCTTCAGCTCGACGGGAGGGGCCTGCTCCGAGAGAACGGCGTGTCGCACGAGCCGATGCGTCGCCGGCCCAATCAGCACCTCGTCGGCGCCGGCCACCTGCTCGAGGCGCGCGGCAGTGTTGACGACGTCCCCGGTGGCCAGCGACTGGTGCGTGGACGCCTCGCCCGCGACCACCTCGCCGGTGTTGATCCCCGTTCGGATCACCAGCTGGACGCCCCAGCGAGCCTGGAGATCGCGGTTGAGGACCACGAGGGCCGACTGCATGTCCATGGCCGCCCGCACCGCGCGCAGCGCGTCGTCCTCGTGGATCTGTGGAATGCCGAAGACCGCCATCACCGCATCGCCGATGAACTTCTCGACGGTTCCCTCGTGCCGTTCGATGGCCACCCGCATTGCGTCGAAGTAGCGCTGCATCACCTCGCGCAGCGCTTCCGGATCCAGCCGCTCGCCGAGCGGCGTGGAGCCGACGACATCGGTGAAGAGAACCGTCACGCGCCGCCGCGTCTCGGCCGCGCGCTGCCCGGCGCCCTCTTCGGAGAGCGGCCGGCCGCAGCTCAGGCAGAAGCGAGCCCGCTCGGGGTTCTGCTCGCCACAGCTCGGGCACGCAGGCATGAGCGGAGTGTACTTGTCATGAGTCGTCAATTGACCCGTCCACAACAGCATTGCGCGCCGCCATCGGCTAGTGTCATGCCATGACTGCCAGCGCTCCCATCACGGTCGCCTACTTCTATCGCATCCGCTGGGGCTTCCACGATGAGTGGTGGGAGCTCTTCACGCGCAACCACTACCCAATCCTGGCGGAGCAGGTCGGCAGCGGTCGGCTGCTCGAGGTGAAGGCATACGGACCGCGCTTCCACGGTGACGGCGGCGCCGGCTGGACGTTCCTCGTCACCATCACCTACCGCGACTGGGCCGCGATCCAGGACCATGCCGAGCCCGAGATCGCCCAGCGCCTGTTCCCCGACCAGGATCGCTATCGCGCCGAGGAACGGCGCCGTTTCGAGCTGGTCGACGCGCACTGGGACATTCCCCTCGAGGAGCGTCCCCTGCCGTGACCCGGCGCCGGCTGGTCGCCATGCTGCTCGTCACCGCCCTGGGAGCCACGGCCTGCGGTGCTGCGCCATCGGCCCCGCCTGCCACCCCGTCGACGGTCGCGAGTCCCTCGCCATCGCCCACGATGACCCCCACGCCGCAGCCCACCGACACGCCCTCGCCCACGCCCTCCCCGACCCCGGACCAGGCCGACGTGCCCCTCTTCCAGGCCGGCGCCCAGCTCAAGACCCTGACCACCCTCCGGTTGCGCGATCTCCCCGGCACCCGCTGGGGCACCAGTGCCAACCTCCCGCCCGGCGCGCTGGTGCAGGTTGTGCTTGGTCCCATCCGCACCGACGGCTACGGCTGGTACCTGGTGCGCGACGTGGATCCGGCGGCGCCGACCTTCAACGAGGGCTGGCTGGCTGCCGGCTTCCTGCCCGACGCCTTCCTTGCTCCCAGCGGTGCCACGCCCAGCCCGCAGCCGACGGACCCGGTCTTCGTGGCCGGCTACGCGCAGACCGCGAGCGCCGACTTCGGGCCCTTCCGGGTCGAAGGCAGCACGGCGCTGCGCTGGGCGGTGACCGTCCCCATCGGCGCGCAGGCGGGATCCACCTGCACCTTCACCGGCTCGCTGAAGCCCGCAAACGGCGACCCGGTCGTCTTCCTGACCACCACCGTGCTTCCCCAGGAGCCTGCGCCGGGCACCACCCAGCCGAGCTTCTTCGCCCAGCACCCCACCCTGACCGGAGACGTGTTCCTGCACGTGGACTCCGACTGCAGCTGGGCGGTGACGGTGGTCCGCCTCCCGCTCTGAGCCGCCGGCGCGGCCCCAGGCCGAGCCTCAGGCCGATGCCGGGACCCGCACCTCGAACCGTGCCCCGCCACCGGGTCGCTGCGCCGCGCTGATCGTCCCGGCGTGGCGCTCGGCGATCCACGACGCGATGGCCAGCCCCAGCCCCAGCCCACCCACCGGGGCATCTGCGGCCCGCCAGAAGCGCTCGAACACGCGCGCCTCCTCCCCGGGCGGCAGCCCCGGGCCGGTGTCGTCGACCCGCAGCAGGGCAGATGGCCCGTCGCGTGCGACCGACACGTCCACGCGGATCGAGCCGCCGCCGTGGCGAATGGCGTTGTCGATGAGAATCACCGCCAGCTGGCGCAGGCGCGCGAAGTCGCCGGTGACCTCGGTGGGCACCGCGTCCAGCGACAGCTGCACCCCGCGCTCCTGGGCCAGCGGAGTGAGCTCGCCCAACGCCGCCGCGGCGGCATCGGCCAGGTCGACCGGAGCGTGCTGGAGCTCCACCACGCCGGAGTCCGCCCGGGCCAGCACCAGCAGCCCGTCGACCAGATCGGTCATGTGCCCCACCTCGGCGTGCATGTCCTCCAAGGCCGTGCCCACCTGGCTCACCGCGGCGTCCGGGTGGCGCTGCAGGTCCTCGATCGAGGCACGCAGGACGGTGATGGGGGTGCGGAGCTCGTGGGAGGCGTCCGCCGCGAACTCGCGCTGGCGGCGCAGCGACTCGCGAATGGGGACCAGGGCGCGCTGGGCATACAGCCAGCCGCCGGCCAGGGCCAGGATCAGGGCACCGAAGCCGCCCACCAGCAGCACCAGCAGGAGGGTCCGAAGCGTGCTCTCCTCCGCGGTGCGGAAGGCGACGACCTGGACCACGTACCTGCCGTTGGGCAGGTCGACCGGCACCGACAGGACGCGGGCCGATGTCCCCCCGAGCTGCTCCACGCGCATGTCGTCCTGTCCGGAGTCGCGGACCGCCTGCACCGCCGCCTGCACCGGCAGGTCTCGTGCGATTGCGTCCCTGGGGACCCAGGCCACGTTGCCGGGCGTGATGATGGTGCCAATGGTGCCCGAGGCAGGGCCGCCGATCGCCAGGCCGATGGTGCCGTACACGTCGGCATCCGGGACCAGCGGCCGGCTGAGCCGCTGCAATGCCACCTGGACGGCAGCGGCACGGGTCCGCAGGGCGGACTCGGTGGTATTGGCAAGGTTCGCCGCGGTCGTGGCATAGATCGCCCCGCCAAGCACCAGCAGGATGGCCAGGGTGATGGCGCCGCTCCATGCGACCAGCCGCCATCGGACCCGGTTCAGCAGGCGCGCGTCGCCGGGTGTCGCCGGGTCGTCGAAGGGTGGTCGGCGGAAGACACCCATCTCAGCCGTCGCTCACGGCGCGGTCCGGAGCCAGGAGCCGGTACCCCACCCCGCGCTCCGTTCGGATCCGTTCGCCACCGGCCGTCCCGAGCTTCTCACGGAGCAGGTGGACGTACGCGTCCACGGTGTTCGGGGTGACCGCCACCCCGTACGGCCAGGCGGCGTCCAGCAGCTGGTCGCGGGAGAGCGCCTGGCCGGGGTGACGCAGGAAGCACTCCAGGAGCGAGAACTCGCGCGGCGACAGGGACACGGGTCGATCTGCGACGGTCACCTCACGCAGCGCCTCATCGAGGACGATCGGGCCGTTCACCAGCCGTGCAGACCGCCGCGTCGGCGCCCGTCGCCGCCGACCCAGGGCCCGCAGCCGCGCTGCGAGCTCCTCGTAGGCGAAGGGCTTGACGAGGTAGTCGTCGGCACCCGCGTCAAGGCCGCGTACCCGATCGTCGATCGCGTCCCGGGCGGTCAGCATCAGGATCGGCACCGAGCTTCCGCCGGCTCGCAGCTCGCGCGCCACCTCCAGGCCGGAACGGTCCGGCAGGCCCACGTCCAGGATCACGGCATCCAGGCCATCGGTCAGGCGCGCCAGCTCCAGCGCGGACCGCGCGTCGCCGGCCTCCTCCACGACATGACGGTCCACGCCAAGGAGACGGACGAGCAGACGCCGCAGCCGGTGATCGTCCTCGACGACGAGCAGGTGCATGGGCGAACTATCGCACCCCGGAGCCCGGAGCCACCTACGAGCCGGTGACGGTGACGTCCGTCGCCGGCACGGTCACCGAGCCAGTGCCGGTGCCGCCCTGGCCCAGCAGACCACGCAGGCCGTTGGCGCCCCCGATCTGGACGATGACGGACTTGCCGTTCGACACATCCGACGACGAGCCGCTCACCTGGGTGTGGTACGTGGTGGACGAGCTGGTCTGGACCTGCACGGTTCGTCCGTTGTCGAGCTGGATGGTGACGATGTCGCCGTCGACGCTGGTGACCGTTCCGCGCAGCTCGATCCCCCTATTGGCGCCGCCGAAGAAGCCGCCTCCGTTGGCGCCATTGGCGCCAGGAAACGTCCCGGTGCCACCGCGGAAGGCGCCGTTGCCGGCACCGCCGTTGAACGCCCGCCCAAAGCCGTCGGCGTTCGCCGTTCCGGACGGGGCCGTCACGCGACCCACCGCGAAGGCGATACCCGCCACCGCCACGACCGCGGCGGCGGCCAGCAGGATCGAGGTCAGCGTGACCCTGCCGCGAGGCCTGGCGGCGGCCACGGAGAAGACGGCCGGATTGATCGAGGGCGGAGCGCTGAAGACCGGCGGCGGCGCAGGCGCCGCGGCCTCGGGCACAGCGGTCGCCGAGGCGTCCGCAGGCGATGGTGGGTTGACGGGCTGCTGCTCGGGCGTATCGGTGCTCATGCGTGCGGAATCCTCATTCGTAGCGAAGCGCGGTGACGGGGTCCAGGCGCGCCGCCTGGCGCGCTGGCCAGACCCCGAAGACGATGCCCACCGCCAGGCTGAAGCCCACGGCGAGCAGGACGGTGACCGGACTGAAGGCGAACCCCCACCCGGCGATGATGCCAATGACCCACGAGGCGCCCAGGCCCAGCCCAATGCCCAGCATTCCGCCCAGCAGTGACAGGGTCAGCGCTTCGACCAGGAACTGGGCCAGGATGTCGCGGCGCCGTGCGCCGATCGCCTTGCGCACACCGATCTCGCGCGTCCGCTCCCGGACGCTGACGAGCATGATGTTCATGATCCCGATGCCGCCCACCACCAGTGAGATCGAGGCGATGCCGGCGAGCAGGATGGTGAGCAGCCCCGAGATCGAGCTGACCGTGCCCAGCAGCTGCGCCTGGTTGGCGATGGTGAAGTCATCGGTCCCGCCGGCGGGAATTCGGTGCCGCGCCTCGAGGGTGGCCGTGATGGTGTCCTGGGCCACGCTGATCTGGTTGGCGTTCGTCACACTGACATAGATGGCCCGGACCCCATCACCCGATGCGAAGTGGCTGCGCATGGTGCTCATGGGGATCAGCACCTGGTCGTCCTGGCTGGCGAACCCCACGCTGCCCTTGGGTTGCAGGATGCCGATCACCTCGAACGGGATGCCGTCGATGGTGATGGTCCTGCCCAGGTCGCTCTGTCCCAGCCCCAGGTCGCCGGCAGTCGTGGCACCCAGCACGGCAACGCGCAGGGACGCCGCATCGGCGGCATCGGTCAGGAACGAGCCCTGCCAGATCTGGTAGTTGCGGACAGTCAGGAAGGACGGCGTGGTCCCCACGATGGAGGTGGTGGTGTTCTGTGTGCCCGAGATCACCAGGCCGTTGGTCGCGATCTCCGGGGCGACCGCCGCGATGCCCTGCAGCTGACCGATGGCGGCCGCATCCTCCGACGTGAGCGTGGTGGCGGAACCCGCCGCTCCAAAGGTCCCGGCGTTGAAGACGCGACCGGGGTTGATGGTCAGCAGGTTGGTGCCCAGCCCCTCGAGCTGGTTGGTGATACCGCGAGTGGCACCATCGCCCACGCCGACGAGCGCGATGACCGCGCCGACGCCGATCACCACACCGAGCATGGTGAGCGCTGCGCGCAGGCGGGCCGCGGCCAGCCGCGAGACGGCGAGATGCAGCAGCTCCAGCACGCTCATGCGGCCACGGCCCCCGGCTCCTCGATCAGCCCGTCGCGGACGCGGATCAGGCGCGGGGCAACGGCGGCGACATCGGCGTCGTGAGTGATCAGGACGACGGTCCGCCCGGACCGGTGCAGCTCGTTGAATAAGTCGAGCACCTCGGCGCCCGCCACCGAGTCGAGGTCACCGGTCGGTTCGTCGGCAAGGATCAGCGCGGGCTCGGTGACCAGGGCCCGGGCGATGGCCACGCGCTGCTGCTGGCCGCCGGACAGCTCCGTATGGTCGTGTCGAAGCCGGTCACCCATGCCCAGGCGCTCCAGGATGCCCTGGGCGCGCCGCAGACGCTCCCGGCGCGGAACCCCCTGGTACAGGAGCGGCGCGGCCACGTTTTCCAGCGCGCTCGTGCGGGGCAGCAGGTTGTAGGACTGGAAGACGAAGCCAATGGCCAGGCTTCGCAACCGGGCCAGACCGTCATCGTCGAGTCCCCTGACATCGACGCCGGCGAGACGGTAGTGCCCGGTGGTCGGGCGGTCCAGGCAGCCGATGAGGTGCATCATCGTGGACTTGCCGCTGCCCGACGGCCCCACGATCGCGACGAACTCCCCGGACTCGATCGTCAGGTCGACGCCGCGCAGGGCATGTACCGCGACCCTGCCCAGGCGGTAGTCCTTGGTCACGTCGTCGAACACGATGAGAGGTGCCGCTGGCGGGGTGGCCGTCATCGCCCGAATGCCCTGCCGCCGCCGGTCACCCCGCGCAGGCCGCCGCCGAAGCCACCACCCAGGCCGCCGAACCCGTTGCCGGTGGTCGTCGTGCTGCCGCTGCTGGCGTTGGACACGCCCACCACGACCCGGTCACCCACCGATACCCCGGACGTCACCTCCGTGAGGGTGCTGGTGATCAGGCCCACCTGGACCGGGACGTCGGTGACGGACCCGGTCGCATCCATGACGCGGACGGAATAGCTGCCGGTCTGCCCCAGCAACGCAATCGACGGGACGGCGACCGCGTCGGTTGCCTGTGCGATGGTGATGGAGACGCTGACGCTCATCCCCGAGCGTGCGCTGGCCGGCGCCGAGGTCAGGCCCACGGTGACGGCGTAGGTCACCACGGAGCTGTTCCCGCCAGACGCCGTCGGCGAGATGGCCGTCACCGTCCCGCTGGCGGTGGAGTCGATGGCGGTGATCGCGACGGAAGCCGCCTGGCCCAGCTTCACGTTGGGGAGGTCGGTTTCCGTGACGCTGATCACGGCCTGCAGCCCGCCGCCGTCAACAACGATCGCGTCGCCGGATGGTGCGTTGGTGCCGGCAATGACGTTGACGGCTTCCACGATCCCGTCCGTCGGAGCCGTGATGGTGGCGAGGGCCCTCTCGGACTCGAGGTTGGCCCTGGTCGCGGTCGCGTTCGCCACCGCGTTCTTGGCGTTGTAGTACTGCGTTCTCGCCTGCCAGATCGCCTGACTCGTGGTGGCGGCCGAGAGGTTGGAGGCCGCCTGGTCGAGCTGCGCCTGCGCCGATGCGAGGGAGTTGGTCGCCTGGGTGATCTGGCTGTCGATCGAGCTCGCGTCGGCCGTCGCCAGGGTGTCCCCCTTCTTGACGACGTCCCCCGGTGCGACGGCGACGGTCTTCACCGGCCAGGTCGTGCTGCTGCCCCCGCTGCCCGCTGCCGAGCTCGCAGCGCTGGAGCTCGGACCCAGGATCGCCGCGACCTGCCCGAAGGCCAGCCCATAGCGAGTCACCGGTGCCAGCGTCCCGTTGGCGGCGATGTCGCTCGTGACCGTCGCCCGCGTCACCTGCGCGGTCAGGTACTGGTTGCTTCCCGTCGAGGCCGCTCCCGGCCGAACGAGCACCACGACAATGGCCGCGACTCCGACCAGCACGAAGAGTCCGGCCCCGACCAGCTTCCATCTCATGGCCGCCGAGCCTGCTCCCCGACCCTGAATGGACTCTGAAAGCGCTCGCGCGTCGGTCACGACAGCCGAGCTGTCGTGACAATCGGTAGGCTTGCCGCATGCGGGGGACACCCTAGATGCAGGACATCGGCGGCCGGACCGTCTACGCGGCAACCGACCTCGTGGGATTTCTCGAGTGCGAGCACCTCACCGCCCTCGAGCGCGCCGCGCTGGGCGGCCTGGTGCCGCGCCCGGTCCGTGACGACCCGGAGCTGGCCATCCTCCAGGAGCGCGGGCTGGAGCATGAGACGCGGTTCCTCGGCTGGCTGCGCGAGCAGGGGCATATCGTGGTCGACGGCCGCACGTCGACCGAGCGGCCGGATCGCGAGCACCGCGCCCAGGTGCTCGAAGCCGACGCGTCCCGAACGCGGCAGCTCATGCGGGACGGCACGGACGTGATCTACCAGGCAACCCTCTTCGACGGGACCTGGCTCGGCTACGTCGACTTCCTGGTCCGCGTCGAGGACCCGAGCGAGCTCGGCCCGTTCGGCTACGAGGTCTTCGACACCAAGCTGGCCCGCAGGACGAAGGGTGGCGCCCTCATCCAGATGTGCGTCTACTCCGAGCTCGTCGCGCAGATCCAGGGCCGGATGCCGGAGCGCATCCACGTGGCCCTGGGAGGGAGCGGCCATCGCATCGAGTCGCACCGGCTGGACGACTACCTGGCCTACTTCCGCAGCGTCCGCGGCCGGTTCCTCGCCACGGTCGGCCGCACGCCGGCGCGCTATCCGCTTGCGACCGTCCCGGACCCGGTCTCGCACTGCGACGTCTGCCGATGGCAGGCTCACTGCGCGCTCCTGCGCCGCGATGCGGATCACCTCAGCGGGGTCGCCGGCCTGCGGACCGACCAGGCCCGGCGACTGCGGGAGGCCGGCATCCAGACGCTCACCGCCCTCGCAATCCTGCCGGAGCCCCCGCCCGCCGTCGACGGCTTCGCCGAGCAGACGCTCGCGAACCTGCGAGCCCAGGCGTCGCTCCAGCATCGGTCGCGCGGCAAGGATGTCCCCGAGTACGAGCTCCTCCCCGTCGCGGTGGGCCTGGGGCTGGCTGCCCTGCCGCCCCCGCACCCGGCGGACCTGTTCTTCGACATCGAGGGTGACCCCTATGCGGAGGAGGACGGGCTGGAGTACCTGCTCGGCATCTGGGACCCCATGCAGCCCGAGCCCGACGGCACGCCCGGCTTCCGGGCCTGGTGGGCGCATTCGCGCGAGCAGGAGAAGCTCGCCTTCGAGGGATTCATCGACTTCGTCATGGACCGATGGCGCCGCCATCCCGCCATGCACGTGTACCACTACGCCGCCTACGAGCGCGGACGAATGGGCATGCTCTCGACCCGCCACGCGACCCGCGAGGCGGAGGTGGACTCCATGCTGCGCAACGGGCTGTTCGTGGACCTCTTCAAAGTCGTACGTCAGGCGGTCCGCGTGGGTGTCCCCAGCTATTCGATCAAGAAGCTCGAACCGCTCTACGCCCTGGCCCGCGAGATCCCGCTGAAGGACGCGGGATCGAGCATCGTCCGCTACGAGGAATACATCCGCTCGGTCGTGGCCGGCACACCGGACCCTGCCATCCTCCTCGAGATCGCGGAGTACAACCGCGACGACTGCCGCTCCAACCAGGAGCTGCGGGACTGGCTCGAGGCACGCCGCGCCGAGGCGGCAACACGGTTCGCCGCGGAGGTCCCGCGCCCGGGGCCGGCGGAGGAATCGGAGAAGCCGCCATCGGCGCGCGACCAGCGGATCCGCGACCTCGTCGAGCGGCTCGTCGCAACCGTGCCGGTCGTCGCGGAGCAGCGGCTTGCGGATCCGGCCCTCCAGGCCACCTGGCTCCTCGCCAACCTGCTCGAGTGGCACAGACGGGAGGAGAAGGTCGAGTGGTGGGCCTTCTTCGACCGATGCAGCCGGTCGGACGCGGAGCTCGCCGAGGACGAGGATGCCATCGGTCAGCTCACCTGGGTCGGCGAGGTGGACCGGCCCAAGCAGTCGGTCCGACACCGCTACCGGTTCGATCCGGAGCAGCCGTACCGGCTGAAGCTCAACGACGATCCGGTGAACCCGGCGACCCAGGCGAGCGCCGGCCGGATCGTGGCGCTCGATCCGCTGCGCGGCACGCTGGACCTGCAGTGGGGCCGCAACCACCCGAGGCCGCACCCCACCAGCCTCATCCCCCACGGCCCCATCGTCGCGGATGCGCAGAAAGGTGCCCTGGAGCGGATCGGCGAGTGGGTGGCCGCCCACGGCATTGCCGCGCCCGGCGCCTACCGCGCGGGGCGGGAGTTCCTCCTGCGGAAGGTTCCGCGCGCGGGGCAGCCATCCGGCCAGCCCGTGCTCAGCCCCGGCGAGTCCACCGACCGGGCCGCACGACGCCTCATCACCGCGCTCGACGAGACCGTACTGCCTGTCCAGGGCCCCCCGGGGGCGGGCAAGACCTACGTCGGGGCGGAGATGATCCTGGAGCTCGTCCGCTCCGGGCGTCGGGTGGGCATCACCGCATTCACTCACCGAGCCCTGACGAACCTCCTCGACGAGGTCCTGGCCCACGCCGCCAAGGCCGGGCTCCGGGTCCGCGCCATCCGCAAGCTCGAGAACGGAGAGGAACCGGATCCCGCCTGGGGGTACGGCACGACCCGCTCGAACCCCGACGTTGCCAGCGACCTGGCCAGCGGCGCTGCCCAGGTCGCCGCCGGGACCACCTGGCTGTGGGCACGCCCGGAGCTCGAGGGGCTGGTCGACACGCTGTTCGTGGATGAAGCCGGCCAGCTCTCCCTGGCGAACGTGATCGCCGTCTCGGGTGCGGCGCGCAACGTCGTCCTGCTCGGCGATCCCCAGCAGCTCTCGCAGGTCAAGAAGGGCGCCCATCCGGAGGGTGTCGACGTGTCGGCGCTCGAATTCATCCTGGGCGGCCACCCCGTCATCGATCCGGCGCGCGGTCTGTTCCTGCCGGAGACGCATCGGCTCCACCCCGACGTCAACCGGTTCACCAGCGAGATCTTCTATGAGCGACAGCTGCGTGCAGCGGCGGAAGCCCGCCGGCAGGCGCTCACCGCCCCCGGCGTCCTGTCCGGCACGGGGGTCCGCTGGATGGCGGTGCCGCACGAGGGAAACCGCAACTCGAGCCCGGAGGAAGCCTCCGTGCTGGCGAGCCTGTACCGGGACCTCCTGGGAGGCTCATGGACCAATCAACGGGGCGAGACGGGTCCGCTCCGCCCGGATTCGCTGCTCGTCGTGGCGCCGTACAACGCACAGGTCGAACTGCTGGCGGAGACGCTGCAGCCCATCGCCAAGGAGCATGGCGGCATGCCACGCGTCGGGACCGTGGACAAGGTCCAGGGACAGCAGGCCGCCGTGGTGCTCTACTCCCTCGCGACCTCCTCGCAGGACGAGCTGCCGCGCAGCATGGAGTTCCTGTATTCGCTCAACCGGCTCAACGTGGCCACCTCTCGGGGGCGCTGCCTGGCCGTCATCGTCGGCTCACCCGACCTGCTGCGGGTCAGCGCCCATACGCCCTACCAGATGCGGCTGGCCAACGCCCTCTGTCGCTTCGTGGAGCTCGCCGGCGACCCGGCGGTAGGCGGGCAGGCGGAGGACCCTACCTCCCGTCACCTGACGATGCCGTGGGCTCAAGGGTCAGCGCCGCCGAATTGATGCAGTAGCGCTGGCCCGTCGGCCGCGGTCCGTCGGGGAACACGTGGCCCAGGTGTCCACCGCATCGCGCGCAGCGCACCTCGGTGCGGGTCATGAAGAACGAGCGATCCGATTCGGTCTCCACGGCCGCGTCCGACAGGGGCGCGAAGAAGCTCGGCCAGCCGGAGCGCGAGTCGTACTTCGTGTCCGAGCTGAAGAGCTCGGCGCCGCAGCCGGCACATCGGTAGACGCCCGGCCGGTGCTCATCCCAGTAGATGCCCGTGAAGGCGCGCTCGGTGCCCTTCTCACGAAGGATCCGGTACTGCTCGGGCGTGAGCTCACGGGCCCAGTCCACGTCGGTCTTGCTCAGCTTCTGCATGGGGCCATTGTGCTCCGCCGCACATGAGGAGCCGATGTCGCAGGCATCACGGATTGATGACGGACACAGAAAGACGCCGGCCCGGGCAGGGGGCCGGCGTCTTGAGCAGGACGATGGGCACCTTCGCCCTGCAGGTCCGTCAGGCGCGATCCGCGTGCGCCGAACGACGGATGAATGGGTGGGCCCCCACGATCATCAGCAGGCCCAGGGCGGTCAGCAGGCTGGTCAGCGGGATGGTGTCGCCCATCGAGGTGTCCGGAAGCTGATCGGTGGTTGCGTCCGCAGCCGGTGCGCCGACAGCCGGCGTCGCTGACGGTTCGCTCGACGAGGTGATACCTGCAACGGCGCCTTCGTGGTCGGCCGGGCTGCTCGCAGGCTCGTCGGTCGGCGCGGCCGTCGGCGTGGCCGTTGGGACGGCGGTCGGCGTAGCCGTTGGGTCACTCGTCACGGTGCTCTCGTCGGTCGGCGTGGCCGTCGGGGTGCTCTCGTCGGTCGGCGTGGCCGTCGGGGTGCTCTCGTCGGTCGGCGTGGCCGTCGGGACGGCGGTTGGCGTAGCCGTCGGCGTGGCCGTCGGGTCACTCGACGGATCATCTGCCGGCGATGCGGTGGCATCGGCTGCGCCGCATCCATCGCCCACGGTGAACGCCTTGCTCTTGCTGCCGTGCGCGCCATCGGCCTGGTATTCCAGCTTGTAGTGGCCGGCATCCAGGGCGATCTTGTCGGTCTCGTCGCTGCCGTCCCCGGACGCGTCATAGGCTCCCGACACGCCGGTCGCGGTCCATGGTCCGGAGGCCTGCTGGAGGATCTCCCATGTTCCACTCTGCACGCCTTCGGGGAAGACGAACACGATCGTGAAGGTGCAGACGGTCGGATTGTTGGCGGAGTCGCCGTAGTCGATCCCGGTGGATACGTCGTGGATCTTCACGGTTCCCGGGTTCGAGTTATTCGCCCAGGCAGGGGCGATGCTCAGGACGAGCGATAGGGCCAGGGTCGCAACGCCGGCGCCAAGCAGGGCGCGGCGGGTCGGGCTCAGGTCGGTGAGTCGCTCTGGGCGGTTCATCGAAGGTTGGTTCCATCTGATGCGGATCACGCCGCTAGGATGGATCTCCTGGCCCGACCTGCCTATGACGAACTAGTACCTCTGGCGATCGATCGCCCTGGGGCCGACACCCCCCAACCGCCCAGGTGCGGTGTGGTGCAGTACCCGCCCCGTACTTCCGTCTTCACCCGGGTGGAAGGGCGCACTGAGCCTCACAGGCGCGGCGCGCCCCCAACCTGGCGTTCAGCAGCCCTGCTCGCCTGCGCTCGCAGCGCGTGGGCCCTGGCGCACGGCCGGGTCGGCTGCAAGGGCCGCACCCAGACCCACGAGACGCTCGCCGATCCAGCGCCGGCTCGTCGCCAGCGTGGCACCGCGCCGGCCCGCCGCCATGGTCCGCTCCAGGTCCCGGGCGTATGCCTCGCCGTTCACCCGCAGCAGCTCAGTGGAAAATGCTTCGAAGTACACCGGGCTCATCCTCTCCGACCACCTAACCGCCGGGTCGTTGGCTTCATCTCAAGTATCTTGAAGTCGAACGACATGAGTCTAGGGCATTGGTCTCTTGACGTCAAGACACTTCAGGTAGAGACTCTTGACTATGAATGATCTTGCTGTGACTGCACCGCCGGCCGCGCGCGATCACGTGGACACGATGCTCGAGATCTGGAAGCGCGAGCTCCCCGAGCTCGACCTGGCCACGGAGGGCATCGTGGAACGGATCCAGAAGATCGCGCGCCATCTCGACCGGGCGATGGAGGAGACACTCGCACAGCACCACCTCAATCGCGGCGAGTGGCGGCTCCTGGGCGCCCTCCGGCGCTCGGGCCCGCCCTACCGCCGCTCCCCGGGTCAGCTGGCCGGCGAGATGGGGCTCTCCAGCGGCGCCATGACCAACCGGCTCGACCGGATGGAGGCAGCCGGCCTCATCCGCCGCCAGCCTGACCCCTCCGACCGCCGCGGCCTGCACGTGATGCTGACCGACGCGGGCTGGCAGGCATGGCAGACCTCGACCGACGCGCAGGCCACCAAGGAGGCGCTCATCGCCTCTGCCCTGGCGCTCGACGAGAAGGAGGAGCTCAACGCGCTGCTGCGCCGGTTCCTGCTCTCGTTCGAGCACACCAGTCCTGCCGTTGCCTGCCCCGATCCGGAGGGCGACGAGGCCTAGCCCCGCTCCGCCGTCGCTGCGCCGCGGGCAGCGCCCTGCCGGGTCCGCGCATAGCGCCGCACGAAGGCGCGCTGCTCCGCCGTCTCGACCGCATCGGGATGGCGCACCCGTCGCACGTGGTCAATCGCGCCATCGGCGGGCATGCCCCCCTCGACGAGCGCGCAGGCCGCCACCGTTCCCGTCCGGCCCACGCCCCCCATGCAGGCCACCGCGATGTCCCCCTCCCGTCGCTCCGAGCGCAGCTCGGCCAGCAGCGACACCATCTCGTCTATGGAAGCTGGCGCTGCCCCGTCCGGGAGCGGGTGGCGACGCACGCGAAGACCTTTGGCGGCTGCCACGGCCACGATGGCCGGATCGCCCCACTGTCGCAGCTCGTGATCCTCGACGAGGAGCAGGAGCAGTCGCACGTCCTGACGTTGCAGCGTGCGCAGATCGTCCGCCAGCACCCGCCGATAGACCAACCCCGGATACCGCCCGGACGCGCCGCGCTTCCCGGGAAGGAAGGTCAGTCCCATACGGCCCGGCGCGCCGTCCCCCAGGACCATCGGATCGAGCCAGTCAACCCGGTAGGGTTGCGCCGGATCCGCCTGCTCGAGGGGCGCGGTGCGCCGGCGATCGTGCGCCGGATCTGGACCGCCGGGGCCCTCAGGCATCAGACTCGCTCCACGGTCAGTTCAGGTGGCCGTTCATTCGCGGGCAGAAGTGCCCGGCAGGGTCCAGCGGCTGGCCGCAGAACGGACATGCGGGCCGACCGGAGGCCACGATCGCCGTGGCAGTGATGGCGAACCGTCGCGCCGCCGCCGCGCTCATCCGCACGCGTACCAGGTCCGGCCCTTCGGGATCCTCGTCGGGAACCTCGGGGTACTCGCCGTCCTCGCTGATGGGGCGGGCCTCGACGAAGACCGCCTCCGCCTGGGGGTCCCACCCGAGCGCAAGGACCCCGACCCGGAATGCCTCGACGATGGGCTCCTCGAGACCGATCGCCCCAGTCGCCGGCCCCGGCCCTCCGGCGTCCGCCCCCATCGCGATGAGCAGCTCGCCGATGCGCTGGGCCAGCGCGGCCACCTGTGTCTTCTCCAGCCCCACGGTCACCGTCGCGCGGTCCTGGCGCGCCTGGAGATAGAAGGTGCGATTTCCCGGCTCGCCGATGGCTCCTGCCACGAAGCGGTCCGGACGATCGAAGACGAAGAGGCGTCGAGGCATGCATGCATCGTACTAGGATGGCGGTCTGATGCCGTTTCGCCGTGGTCGTCAGCGGCCCCAGGCGGCGCCCGGCTGGCCACCGGCTGCCGGCCGCGGCCCCATGGCGCGCCGTGGCGACGCAGGCATGGCGCGGGTTGCGCCGCTCCTCGGCTGGATCGCGGTCATTGGCCTGGTCGTCGTGGTCGCGATCATCGTGGGTCGTCCCGGCCGTGATGCCGGAACCGCGGCGGCAACCGGCTCGCCTGCTCCGAGCCTGATGCCGGTCATCTTCGGGACCGCTATCGACCACGACTCTGGTGAGGCCACCGATCTGACGAGCCATTTCCGACCCGGTGAGCCGTTCGCCTACTCGGTGCGGCTCCCCGCCATCGTCGGTCAGGACACCGTGTACGTGGAGGTCCGCCGGTTGACGCCCGAGGGTCAGGAGCAGGTCCAGGCCCCCCAGGCCCAGAAGACCCTGGCGGATCGATCGGTGATCGCCTACCTGGTGACCACCGATGGCCTCATCGAGGCGTTCGGGACGGGAGACTTCGTGCTGCGGATCTTCCTGGACCCGGCCGCGCCGCCCATCGCCGCCGGCTCGTTCACCGTGGTTCCGGCGGCCACCACCGCCCCGTCCTGAGACCCCTGACGAGCCTGCGCGGGCGCGGGCGCCCGGGTCAGGTGGAATGCGTCACGTTCCGGGCACAAGGAAGGGATCGGAGATGTGCCCGCTCTCCGATCCCTCTCCCCCGTCATCCTCAGCTGGAACGCCGCCCCCCTGCAGCGCGTGCCCACCCAACTGGGTTGTCGTCAGCCTACGGTCCCTAACCCCACCTGTCAATACTCAATTGACTTCGAGGGCCTCCCTGGTGAGCTCGTACGCGCCGCGATGGTCACCGCGCCCCGCGCGAAGGTCGGCCCATTCACGCAGCACGTCCCGCAGACGCCCGGTCGAACCCCCCTCGCGTGCGATTCCGGCGGCCTCCGCGAAGCGCGCATCGGCGCCCTCGATGTCACCGGAGTCGCGGAGCATCCGCGCTCCGGTCAGGACCGAAGCCATGAGCGCGAGCCGGTTGCCCGTCGCGCGCGCCAGCGTGGCCGAGCGATCTGCCAGTGCCTGGGCACCGGCGCGATCCCCGGTGGCGGCAGCGATCTGTGCCTCCGTCTCCAGGATTGCCGCCAGCAGCCGCTCGTCGCCGGCCTCTTCCGCTGAGCGGTGAGCCTGTTCGGCGAGCTCGCGGGCCCGCGAGACATTTCCGGCCGCCATGTACGCCAGCGCCAGGTCGTTCTCGATGGACGCTCCCTCGAGCTCCGCGCCTGCGGCTCGGTACAGCGCCATGGCCTGCGTGCCGGTACGGATCGCGGCCTCCAGGTCGCCGGTCTCGCGGTAGCTCACCGCGAGACCAAAGAGGAAGGTGGCCCGCCGACGGTCGTCGAGGTCCGACGACATGCCGCGCGCCGCCTCGAGGTGCGCGAGGGATTCGTGATAGTCCCCCGCGCGAGACTCGACCGACGCCAGGGCCATGAGCAGGCGCAGCTCGAAGTCGGGTTCCACGCTGAGACCGGCACGGACCCGCTCCAGCAGGGCCGTGAGCAGGCTGCGGGCATCTGCCTCGTTGTCGGACTCGTAGAGGCCGTACGCCAGCCAGTAGCGCGCCAGCGCCTCATCGGCCGGGCGACCGAGCCCCGCAAACAGCCGGGCCGCCTCGGACGCCGCCGCCACGGCGGCCCGACCGTGATCCAGGCGGGCCTCCGCCTCGGCGAGGCCGCGAAGGACCTCGGCTCGAACCGGATCGTCCAGACCGTCGTCCAGCATGCCCCGATAGCCGTCGGCCGCGGCCTGCCACTCGCCGGCGGCCAGGTGCATATCGATCTCGAGCCGCGTCCAGGCCGGGTGCCGCTCGTCGAGGAAGTGGCTGGCCGGCAGGCCCAGGCGATCCGAGAGGTAGCTCAGGGCCACCATGGACGGCCGCGCGATGCCGGTCTCGAGTGCACTGACGTAGGCCTTGGTATAGCGCTCCCCCGCCAGGACCTGCTGCGTCATGCCGGCGCGTCGCCGCGCCTCGCGAATCCGCTCGCCAATGCGTGCAGCGAGCGCTGCGTCACGCTCGGTCGGGCGAGCCGCGACCTTCGTTCTCGGCATGGGTTGCAGTGTACCCCACATGGCAAGCGGGATTTGACCGCGACCTCCCCCGAAAGTACCGCGCTCCGAACGGGTTCCGGTACTCACGGGTCATTGCCCGTGTCCGCCGATCCGGCGACGGTGGTGACAACGACCGGCCGAACGCGCCGGCGGTGCCCAAGGAGTGTCCACAGATGCAGCACGTCACCAACGGCAGCGGCTTCCCGGCCTAGCCCGGGTCACCCGCCCCCGGGGCGCCCTGCGGCGCCGTCCCATTGCACCCGATCACGCGCCATTTGCCTCTTGCGGGCCGATGGCGCGCGCCGCTGTGCCCAATCAGAGCGCCGGGAGATCCTGGTCACGCCGCAGCGCGGGAGCGAAGAGATCACCCCGCGTCGCCACACGGGCACCAATGGTGTGCACCGTCCACCGGTCCGGGCGCAGGTCCGCGTCGTCGAGCTCATCCCAGCCAATGGGCGCCGAGACCGGACCTCCGGGCGCCGGCCGAACGGCATACGGCGCGACGAGCGTCCGGTTCACCGCGTTCTGGGTGAAGTCGAGACGAGCGCGTCCGCGACGGTCCCGCTTCGACCATTCCCAGCTCACCAGATCGGGTGTCGTGGCCGCCACCGCCCGTGAAAGACGCTCCACCCAGTCCCGGGTCTCGTCAAACGTATAGCCGGGGCGGATCCCGATCCAGATCTGGATGCCACGCTTGCCGGTTACCTTCGCCGCCGCAATGACCGACAGGTGCTGGAGCGCCGTGCGGAACAGCCGCGCGAGGATGAGCACCTCCTCCCACGTCGTTGACGGCCCCGGGTCGATGTCGATCAGTGCATAGCTCGGCTGCTCGGGATGATCGGTGGTGGAGGTCCACGGATGCAGCTCCACCGCCGCCTCCTGGGCCAGCCAGGCCAGCGTCGCGAGGTCACTCACGACCGGGTAGCTCTTGGGACCTTCCCGGTGATGGTGATACGTCCAGCGGTGCACCCAGCCGGGCGCGTGGCCAGGCAGATCCTTTTGCCAGAATCCGCCGCGGGCGGTTCCATCGGGAAATCGCTGGACGGTCGTTCCCCGGCCGTCCAGGTACGGAAGCAGCACCGGGGCCACCGTGACGTAGTGACGCAGGAGGTCGCGCTTCGTGACAGCGGGGAGGTCCCGGGAGGGATCGCCCTCGACGATCACCTTCGCGAGGTTGGTGACCCGCACCTCGTGCCCGCCGATTCGCCAGCGGTCACCGTCCGCCAGCTGGTCGAGGAGCGAGAGCTCAGCCACTGTCGGGCCGGCGAATGCCGCCGACGCGGGTCCGCCGGCCCCAGGGCCATCTCCCGACACCGGCGCTCCCCCGCCCGGCGGTGGCCTGCGTCCGCTGGAGAGGACCCGCCGGACCGGCCGGGAGCGCTCGCGGACGACGCTGGCGGGGTCGCGATCGGGCTCGATCCCGGTGAACGCCGCCTGACGCAGCAGGCCGTCGTCCGTCCACTCCGCAAACTCGGCGCGAATCACCAGCCGAGGATCCGCCCAGTGAACGCGCGGGAGCTCGGGAGCTGGATCGAGCGACGAGTCGGCGCGCTCGATCGAGCGCAGCATTGCAAGCAGCTCCCGACGGCGCCGCGCATCGATCCCGCTGCCCACCTGCCCGACGTGGCACAGCCGGCCATCCTCGTTCACGGCGACCACCAGCGATCCGAGGTCGCGATGGCTCCCCTGACCCTCCAGCCAGCCGGCGACTACGAGCTCCTGCTCGCGGCGGAGCTTCACCTTCAGCCACGCCCGGGACCGCTTTCCGGGCTCGTAGGGAGCGTCGCGCCGCTTGGCGATCATTCCCTCGAGCTCCTGCTCCCGCACCGCCTGCAGGAAGGCGTCGCCATCGGCCTCGACGTGCGGCGCGTAGCGAACCAGGGGGTGCGGCCGCAGGACACCCTCGAGCATCGCCTTGCGCTCGCGCAGCGGCACCGATAGTAGCGACCGGCCATCCAGGTGGAGCAGGTCGAACACCCAGTACACGATCGGGATGGACGACCGCTCCTGGCCGGTCAGCGACCTCGCGTCAGGCCTCCGCCGTCCGGTTGCGATCTCGAGCCCGCGCAGGCCGGTCCGCTCCTGGAGCAGGCTGAAGGAGGGTCGGCCCTGCGCATCGAGGGCGACCACCTCGCCGTCGACGATCGCATCGTGTGCCGTGATCCACGGCGCCGGGCCGGCGAGGTCCGGGAAGTACACCGCGGCGTCCTTGCGGTTTCGCGTCCAGAGGCGCGCTGCCCCGTCGCGCACGACCGCCTCGACCCGGTACCCGTCCCACTTCACCTCGAACAGCCAGTCCGGCGAGCTGAATCCCCCATCGACCGGCGTGGCGAGCATGGGCGCAATGAAGTCGGGCAGGGGCGCCTCGCGCGCAGCGGACAGGTCCGGTGCCACGGGCGCTGACGGTGGGGACGCCTCGAACCGTGGCGTGACCCCCGCCACCAGCTCGTCGTTGGTCCGCCCCGTGCGCACGCTGTGGGGGTGCTCCTCCGGATCCCAGCCATCGATCGCCGCATCGTCGCGCTTGTGGATCAGGAGCCAGGCGTTGGGATCCGAGGGACGACCGGTTCGATCACGGCGGCCGCCGGTGTGGACCAGGGTGAAGCGACCGCGCAGCTTCTCCCCGCGGATCGCGAACTTGAGCTCGCCGGCGTCGACCGCCGCGCGCGGGTCGTCCGTCTCCTCCGGCTCGTAGGTTCCCCAGTCCCAGACGATCATGTCTCCCGCGCCGTATCCGCCCCGCGGGATGACGTCCTCGAACGCGAGGTACTCGATGGGGTGATCCTCGGTGTGCTGGGCCAGCCGACGCGCGTCCGGGTCCAGCGTGGGGCCGCGCGGGACCGCCCAGCTGGCGAGCACGCCGCCCATCTCGAGGCGCAGGTCATAGTGGAGACGGCTCGCCCGATGGCGGTGCACGACAAATCGCCCGCTCGTCTCCGGGATCGAGCCCGGAACGGGCTCCGGGGTCCGCGTGAAGTCCCGCTTGCGACGGTACGCATCGAGGGGCATCCACGGATGGTACCCGCGCTGGTTCAGTGCGCAACTATCAGCCGGTTGCGTTGCGAATCATTAACCGCGCCCGTTTCCGGATCGCAACCTTGCTCCGGCAGGCTGGGGGGCCAGTCCTCAGCGAGACGGCCTCTTGACGATACGTCGGCAGAACCGAACCGAGCAGCGGTCCGCGGCCGGTGGCAGCGTCGCCACTGCGGCGCTGATTCCCCTGCGCATCTTCCTGGGGGGGACCTTCCTGTATGCCGGGCTGGACAAGCTCCTGGACCCCACCTTCCTGGCAGCCGCCGGCCCCGGCTCCATCGGGGATCAGCTGCAGGCCTTCGCTCGCAACTCCCCGCTCGCCTTCCTCATCAACGGCATCGCCCTGCATGTGCCCGTGCTGATTGGCCTGGGGATGGCCGTCCTGGAGATCGCCATCGGCCTCGGCACCCTGGCGGGCTGGCTCTTTCGCCTCAGCGCCGGCCTCGGCGCGGCAGTCTCCCTCCTCTTCTGGCTTACCGCCTCCTGGTCGACGACGCCGTACTTCTACGGACCGGACCTGCCCTACGCCGCCGGTTGGCTGACCCTGGCGCTGGCGGGGACCGGCGGGGCGTGGTCACTGCCGGCCTGGTTCGAGGCCCGTGAGCAGCCGCGCCGCAGGCCCGGGTTCGATCGCCGCAGCATGATCGCCGCACCGCCGTCAGAGGAGCGACGCCGCTTCCTGCAGATGATGGGCCTGGGGGCGGCGACGTTGGTCATCGCCGGCCCGTCGCTCCTGGTGGGACGCATTGCAGCCATGACGAAGGAAGGGGGCGGAGGCGACGATGGCCGTGCCCTTGCCGCCGCGACCCCTGCCCCGACCGCGACGGCCGCCGGAGGCAGCGCTGCCACCGCGGCCCCATCGGCCGCGGCTGCAACGGCGACCCCGGCCGGCGGCGCGACCGTCCTCGCGAAGGGCAGCCAGCTCGCATCGGCCGCGTCGGTGTCGACATACGATCCGGCCACGGGTGACCCGGTGCTCGTCATCAAGCTGCCCTCCGGATCGGTGGTGGCGTACGACGCGGTCTGCACCCATGCGGGCTGCACGGTCCAGTACGACCCGCGCAGCGCCATCATCTGGTGCCCGTGCCACGGCGCCGAGTTCGACCCGGCCCACAAGGCGAGGGTGCTGGGAGGACCAACCTTCACACCCCTGGCGGCCATTCCCATCACCGTCGATCCGTCGAGCGGTGACGTGACGACGAAGGCCTAGACGCCCCGCCTCGCTAGCTCAGGCGGAGCGAGAACCGCTCGAGGGTCTCGATGACCTCCGCCGCGCCCGCCACGCGCAGCGTCGCGGCATCGACGGCGCCGGTCGTGACCCCGATGGGATACATCTCCGCCGTCCTGGCAGCCTGCATGTCGAAGGTCGAGTCACCCACGTACCACGCATCCATCGCGGCGATCCCGAGCTCTTCGGCCGCGCGCAGCAGGAGGTCCGGGGCTGGCTTGGCTTGCGTCACGTGCGTGCCGTCCACCACCACCGGTTCGCGAGCCAGCCGCAGGGCGGCGACCGACGCGGCCACCTGCTCGCGACGGCTCGACGTTGCAATCGCCCAGGCGATCCCCGCCCGGTCAAGGGCCACGGTCGCCTCCCGCGCGCCCGGCAGCGGGCGCGGATCGACGTTCAACGCGCCGTACAGCTCTCCGGAGCGCACGTCGATCGCCTCCGCGCGGCGGTCGTCGATAGCGATTCCCGCCTCCGAGCCCACCAGCTTCGCCAACCAGCGGCCGTCCGACCCGATGAGGGCTGCAACCCGGCCGGCCGTCGCCGGGATCCGTTCCTCCGCGAACACGGCCAGCCACGCCTGGATGCGGCGCCCGACCGTGTCGACCAGCGTGCCGTCGAGGTCGAAGATGACCGCGGACGGCGGCGGAGGAGAAGGCCGGCTGACGGACTCGGCAGGACGATGCATCGGACTACGATACCGGCCCATGCCGTCGCCGTTCGCATCGCACTGGACCCTGGAGCCGGGGCTCGACTTCCTCAACCACGGCTCGTTCGGCGCAACACCGCGCGAGGTCCTCGCGGATCAGCAGGCGTGGCGCCAACAGATGGAGACCGAGCCGGTCCGCTTCTTCGGCCGCGAGGCCGAAGAAGCGCTCGACGCGGCGCGCGGCGCGCTCGCCGAGTTCGTGGGCGCCGATGCGGACGACCTCGCGTTCGTGCCGAACGCCACCACCGGCGTCAACACGGTCCTCCGATCCCTGGCGCTCAAGCCCGGCGATGAGCTGCTCACAACGGACCACGAGTACAACGCCGTCCGCAACGCCATGGACGCCGTCGCGACCGCGGCATCGGCCCGCGTCGTCACGGTCCCGATCGCCTACCCCGGCACCACGCCCGAAGCGGTTGTCGCTGCCCTCCTCGAGCGCGTCACGCCGCGCACGCGCCTGGCGGTTCTCGACCACGTCACCAGCGCCACCGCGCTGGTGCTCCCGGTGCGCGAGGTCGCCACCGCGCTTGCCGCACATGGCATCGACACCCTGATCGACGGGGCCCACGCCCCCGGCATGCTGCCGCTCGCCATCGAGCAGCTCGGGGCGGCGTACTACGCGGGAAACCTGCACAAGTGGGTGTGCGCGCCCAAGGGCGCGGCGTTCCTGTGGGTGCGGCGCGACCGCCAGGCGGGCGTTCGGCCGCTGGTCATCAGCCATGGCGCCAACGCGCCGCGAACCGACCGCACCCGGTTCCGTCTCGAGTTCGACTGGACCGGGACCGCGGATCTCACCGCCTACCTCGCCGTCCCGGCAGCTCTGCGCTTCAGCGCGGCCCTGCTGCCCGGCGGCTGGGGGGCGCTTCGGGGGCGAAACCACGACCTGGCCCTGGCGGGGCGAGACCTGCTCTGCACCGCGCTCGGGACGCCAACGCCGGTTTCCGACGTCATGATCGGAACCATGGCCTCCGTCCCGCTCCCCCAGGTCACCACACCGGGAAGCGTCCAGGGCGTGGACCTCTATGCGGACCCGGTCCACGCGGCACTGGTGGAGCACGGCTTCCAGGTCATGGTCACTCCGTGGCCCCAGCGACCCGATGGCGGCCCGTGGCGCCGCCTGGTGCGGATCAGCGCCGCCGCATACAACGACCTGGAGCAGTTCCGACGTCTCGCCTCTGTCCTCCCGAAGATCGTGGCCACGACCCACGGACAGACCACGGTGGGCCGCTGATGGCCGTCGATCCGGCGCACCTGGATCCCGACCCGCTGCGGCAGCTGCGGGCCTGGATCGCCGAGGCGACCGAGGCAGGTGAGCCGATGCCGGAGGCCATGGCGCTCGCCACCGCGAGCGCCGACGGGGCGCCATCGGTGCGCATGGTTCTCCTGCGCGGCCTGGACGCCGATGGGCTCCGCTTCTACACCAACCGGGCCAGCCGCAAGGGACGCGACCTGTTCGCGAACCCGCGCGCCGCCGTCGTCCTGCACTGGCCGTCGCTCGAACGGCAGGTCCGGGTGGCGGGCAGCGTGGAGAGCATGACCCCGGAGGAGTCCGCGACGTACTGGTCCGGCCGTCCCCGTGGAAGCCGGCTCGCGGCCTGGTCTTCGGTGCAGGGTGCGCCGACCGAATCGCGCGAGGCCATGGAGGACCGCTACACGGAGATGGACGACCAGTTCCCCGACGACGCGATCCCTTTGCCGCCGTTCTGGGGCGGGTACCGCCTGGTCCCCGACGTCTACGAGTTCTGGGAGAGCCGCGAGAATCGCCTCCACGACCGGGTGGAGTACCTGCGCGACGGCTCGAGGGGTTGGCGCCGGCGCAGGCTGCAGCCCTAGTGCAGGTGGTGCTCCCGTCGATGGATGCGGGCGATGAGCGCCTCCATGATCGGGATGGCGATCTGCGGGTTCTCCTTGAGCAGCGCGGTGAACTCCCACGCCACGAAGAGCACGCACTCGGTGGGCTCCGTCGCCCGGACCGTGGCGGTACGCGGGTGCTCCTCGATCAGGGCAAGCTCGCCGAAGAAGCCACCCGGTCCCAGCTCCCCAACCTCCTCGGGTGATCCCTCCTCGCCGCGTTCGACCGAGACGTGGCCGCTGAGGATGACGTAGAGCGCGGATGCGGGGGCATCCTGGGTGACGATCGCCTCGCCCGTCACGTAGGTCCGCCGCTTGGCATGCTCGGCCAGCCGTTCAAGGGTCTTGCGATCGAGGCCCGCCAGCAGGGGTACGCTGGCCAGGGTCGGTACGAGGTCCACGCGTCGTCTCCTCCTGCGCCGCTCCGGCTTGCGCGCCGGCGTGGTCCGCATCCTACCTCCACCGCACCGCGCCGCAAAGGGGTGTCACGCACCGCTCGGGCGGGTCGGGCCGTAACCCACCGAATCGGTCCCCGGCACCAGCCGGTCGGCCCATTCGGCCCTGTCCCGGCGCGGCCCGCGCCCGATACGGTCGGGACATGACCCCGATGCCGCTCGACGCGGGCGCGCCCGTGGACGCGGCCATCCCGCCGCACGCCCGCGCGACAGACGCCATCTTCGAGGAGCTGGCAACCGGCCCCGACGGGCTCTCCTCGGCGGAGGTCCGGGAGCGCCGAGACCGCCATGGCCCGAACAGCCTCCGCGAGCAGCGAGGGGTACCCGCCTGGCGCCTCCTGCTCGACGAGATCCGCAACCCGCTCGTGCTGATTCTGGTTGGCGCGGTCGTGGTGCTGGTCGTGGTCAGCATCGTCGAACCCGCGGAGAGCAGCTGGGGCGACGCCGTTCTCATCGTCGCGATCGTGACGCTCAACGGCGCCCTCGGGTTCGTGCAGAACTACCGGGCCCAGCGCGGCATCGAGGCCCTCCGACGTCTCGAGGTGCCCGAGGTGCGGGTGCTCCGGGACGGCTCGCCCGGCGTGGTGCATGCCACCGAGCTGGTGCCCGGTGACGTCGTGCTGCTCGAGGAGGGTGACCGGATTCCTGCCGATGGGCGGCTGATCCGTGCACACGACCTGCGCATCGACGAGTCCCCCCTGACCGGGGAGAGCATGCCCGTGGACAAGTCGGTCGACCCGGTGTCGGCGTCGGCCTCCCTGGCCGAACGAACGGACATGGTGTACCTGGGAACCGCGGTTGTCGCCGGGCGTGGTCGCGCGGTGGTGACCGCCATCGGCATGGCCACGGAGGTGGGTGCCATTGCCGAGGCGGTGCAGGGGGTGACCGAGGGCCCCACCCCGTTCCAGCGCGAGGTGGGCATCCTGGGTCGCCGGATCACGGGGATCATCGGGGCCCTCATCGTGATCATCGCCGCACTGCAGCTCACCGTTGGCGGCCTGGGCCTGCTCGACACGTTCGTCGCGGCCGTCGCCCTCGCCGTCGCGGCCATTCCCGAAGGGCTGCCCGTGGTCATGACCCTTGCCCTCGCCTTCGGCACCCGCCGGATGCTCGACCGCCACGCGCTCGTGCGCTCGTTGCCGGTGGTCGAGATCGTGGGCGGAGCAGAGGTCGTGTGCACCGACAAGACCGGCACCATCACCGAGGGCCGCATGAGCCTTCGCCGCCTGCACGCCGATGGCGTCACCATCGAGGTCGCCGGGGGTGAGGGGCCGGGCGCCTTCACCATCGACGGGCGGCCGGTCGAGCTGGGCACCAGTCCCGCCATCCTGGTCGCCGGCCTGTGCAACAACGCCCATCGCCGCAGGGATGGCTCGTTCCTCGGAGACCCGACCGAGGTCGCGCTGCTCCAGGGCGCCTTGCTTGCCGGTGCCGACCTCGACGCCTGGCAGCGTCTCGAGGAACTGCCCTTCTCGTCGGAGCGCAAGCGGATGAGCGTCGCGGTGCGGTCCGACGACGGGACCACCCGGGTGCTGGCCAAGGGGGCGCCCGAGGTGCTCCTGGAACGCTGCACCGGCGTGCTGCGGGACGGAGGCGCCGTGCCCATGAGCCCTGACCTGCGGGACGCGATCCAGGCAGCCCAGGCCCAGCTCACCGACCAGGCGTTTCGGGTGCTGGCGCTGGCCGGGCGCGAGGGCGCGCCGGCCGACCGTGACACCATGGAATCGGACCTGGTCTTCTATGGTCTCGCGGCCCTCGCCGATCCGCCGCGCGCCGCCGCCGGACCCGCCCTGCGCGCCACGGCCGCCGCGGGGATCCGGGTGGTGATGATCACCGGCGATAACGCGCGGACCGCGGCCGCCATCGGCAAGGAGATCGGCCTCCGGGGCCGCGCCATCGAAGGGCGCGAGCTCGAGGCGCTCTCGGACGAGGAGATCGTGGCCGAGGGCGGCATCTTCGCCCGGGTCGAGCCGGTGCACAAGCTTCGGATCCTTGACGCCTTCCGCGCCGGCGACCACGTCGTGGTGATGACCGGTGATGGCGTGAACGACGCCCCTGCCCTGAAGGGAGCCGACGTCGGGATCGCCATGGGCATCCGCGGCACCGACGTGGCCCGCGACGCCTCCGACATGGTCCTCCTCGACGACAACTTCGCCACGATCGTGGCGGCCATCGAGGAGGGCCGGCGGATCGCGGCCAACATCCGCAAGTTCCTCAACTACCTGCTCAGCGGGAACGTGGCCGAGGTGCTCGTGATCCTCGTCGCCTCCCTGTTCGGGCTGCTGCCGGTCACCGCGGTCCAGATCCTGTGGGTGAATCTCGTGACGGACAGCGGACCGGCGGTCGCGCTGGCGATCGATCCCGCGGCGCCCGGGCTGATGGACCAGCCGCCACGCCGAGGACCCATCATCGGCCGCGCCATGCTGGCCCTGGTGGTCGGGGTGGGGCTCCTCATCTCGGCCATCGTGCTGGCGACGTTCGCCATCGGCCTGGCCCTCTTCGACCTGGAGACGGCGCGGACTATGACCTTCACCGCCCTGGTCACCCAGGAGTACCTGCGCCTGGTCGTCATCCGCCTGCATGAGCACGCCCCGCTGTTCGCCAACCGCTGGCTCGTCGTCGCGGTGGCCGTCAGCCTGGTGCTCCAGCTGGCCCTCCTCTACTCGCCACTGGGCGGGCTCTTCGATGCGGTTGCCCTCGGGCCTCTCAGCTGGGCGGTCATCGGGGCCGGAGTCGTCGTGGGCCTCCCCGCGGCACTCGGCGTCACGCGTCTCGTCCGCTCGCGGTTCGGGCCCCTCTAGCCGCTCCGCCCCGCCTGGGCTGAATGGGTCGCCCGGCCCTTGTCCGATTGCACTCCCGATCGCACGCTGAGGACGAGAACCGTCACTCGAGGAGGATGTCTTGGCGATCGCCTTCGGCGCCGACCGGCTGGTCGCCTACGGGTTCATGGGGGCCGGCGTGCTCGTCTCCCTGGCGGGCGCCAACCTCGGCTGCGGGCGCGGCGTCGACTGATTTGTGGCCGTGTACGCGCCCATCGTCATCGCGGCAGGCTCGCTGGCGAACCTCCTGTTCGCCGCCATGTTCACGGCGCGCGTGGTCGCCCCTGGCTGGGCGCATCTGCTCGGGCTGTCAGGCACCGCCATGGCGCTCCCGCTGCTCGGCGCCTCGCTCATCGCCTGGCAGCACCACCTCTCCGCGTGGGAGATCGGACTGCCGCTCGTCTTCGTCGCCTTCGCGCTCGTGGAGCTGGCCGTGGACACCGTCTTCCGCCTGGACGTCCGTCACACGGCGTGGCTGTGGCCGTACCTGCTCTCCTTCTACCTGGCCCAGTGGGCGGTCATCGGCGCAGGCTTCCGTGTCTCGCGCGTCGGGGGGTTCGTCCTGCTGGCCACGTACTTCGTCTGCCTGGCCGCCACGGCATACTCGTACCGGTCCGTAGGGCACGGACCGGCGTGAGTCCGGCTCGGGCCGGCATCCTGCACATGGGAGGTGGGCCGTGATCCCGTCGCCGCGCGTGTTTCTGGGGTCCATCCACGGCGGCCAGGTCCTCGACGTGGCCACCGGCGGGGGCGGGTTCATCGGGGTACTCGTTGAGGGGCTCGCCGACTACGACCAGATCCTGGGGATCGACCTCGATGCGCGGAAGGCCGCGGCCTTCGTCGAGGCCACCGCGGACATCCCACGAACGCAGTTTGAAGCCCGGAACGCGCTCGAGACGGGCCTGGCCGATGGCGCCTTCGACACCGTCGCGGTCTCGAACTCCCTCCACCATTTCACCGATCCGGACGCGGTGCTCCGCGAGATGCACCGGGTGCTCCGCCCGGGTGGGTGGCTCGTGGTGTTCGAGATGTACCGCGACGGACAGCAGCCCCCACAGCAGACCCATGTCGAGCTCCACCACTGGTGGGGCGCGGTGGACACGCGGCGCGGGATCGTGCACCGGCCCACGTACGCGCGCGGCGAGCTCCTCGAGCTGGTCGCGCCGCTTGGGCTGGTCGACCTGGAGGTGACCGATGTCACCAGCCCCGAGGACGATCCCCTCGATCCGGAGTCGCTCGAGGAGATGGACGCGGTAATCGACCGTTACCTTGGCTGGGCCGATGGCGACCCGTCCCTGGTTGCCCGCGGCCACGAGCTGCGTGACCGCCTCCATGCGGTGGGCATCCGTGGCGCAACCTCGCTGGCAATCGTGGGTCGAAAGTCTATCCCGAGCGCGACCGCCGTGCGGTCCGGGTCAATCGTCGCGCAGGCTGGTGAGCGGGACCAGCACGAGGTCACCCGCAGCTGAACCCTGAACCGTCTGCGGGTGGCTGAAGGGCCGCCTTGTCGCCCGGCTCGCCGCGAAGGTAGAGCCGCCACGGCCGTCCCGGGATCCGACAACCATCGGCACTTGCACGGAGTCCCGGCAACGCTGAGAGTCGGGGTTGGAGGAAATGCCCATGGACCGGTATCTGTTGCTCGCTGGACTCCTGATCTCGCTTGGCGCAGCCGCCCTCCTGTTTCTCGGCGTCATAGACTCAGGTCCGGCAGCTCTGATCGGCATCGTGGGAATCGGTGTCATCGGCGCCGCCGGGGCCACTCGCGCCCGGAAAGCGGGGGTCCGCTAAGGCCGGCTGCTTGCGCGCCCGGCCCCCGGTCTGACGGGCGGCGGCTCCCTGGAGGGTCCCACTCGCCCTCCGTCATGCGTCATCTCAACGGGGAGCCAGCTCAGAGAAGGGGATGGTGGGCGACACTGGACTCGAACCAGTGACCTCTTGCATGTCAAGCCTCTCCACCTGAACGCTGTGGTCGCGAGCGTGGCGCGCTGAGCGAAATGTGCGTAGTTATGAGGTCAGCTCGAGCGTCGGCGACGAGCTCCGCGCGGAGGTCCTCGTGGACTCATGGGGCTAATCTCGAACGATTCCCTCGACAAGCCAACGGGTGCTGCGCTGGCACTGGGGAGAGGAGGAATGACCCACGCACTCGAATCCGATGGCGACTCAAACTCGCCGCCTGTAACAACCGCGGCGTCACCGACATGGAAGACGACCGTGTCGACAGTCACCGTCTGGGAAACCCCATCCCAAGTCGTTCCTGGGCGACGGCCACGCCACCCCTGGTCCGCTTGGTGCCCACCGTGCGCCCGCATCGGCCACCGGGCTCGCGGATCGTAGGCCCCGCTCGACCACCCCGGATGGTCTGGGCGCCAATCATGACCATCGAAGGTGTGGCGGCGCGGTTGTGCTTGAGCCGAACCTCCCGCGCGAGTAGCGTCATCGCTCGATCCCAGACTCCGTTGGCTCGCCAACGTCGCCAATGCTGCCAGACCGCGTCCCAGTCTCCGAAATCTCCGAGGCAGGTAGCGCCATTAGCAGCCGATGCGGGCCAGGAAGAGCATGGCATTCACCCATCTGGCGGCGCGGGACCTCCGACGGAGCGCCAGGTCGCCCTGGTGGTCGAACAGGTGCTCCACGAGCGCCCACTGCGGCATCGGTCAGCCCGATGACGTGGGCCGTGGAGCGGAGCCTGAACTCGAAACACGACAGATTCTGTGGCGCGAATGGGCTACCTTTCTTCAGGAGTTCATACACGGGGCCTTACAGTAGCCGCGCCGGGGATGAGTAGGAAGTGCCCTCGTACCAATCCATCCCCTCCATACGCTAACCTCCGCATTGCACAGGATTCCGGGGGACTAATCCGGGACCAAAGGGGATGGCACTTCCTGCCAGATCTTGGACTGACGCAGCCTCTGTTCGGTCGAAGGCAATCAGGTGAGACGAGCCGGGCTCAACCTGGAAGCTCAACATGACCCGACAGTCCGGCACTCGTATGACACGAACTGTCGTGACCGCGGACAGGTCTACCACCACCACTCCATCCCCACCCTCCGTCGTGTCGACCGACCACGCCGAACCCTGGATCTCCAGGCTCATGCTGTGCCCGACGGGCGATGACACCACCCAGTGAACGCCGATCCACGTCGGAAAGGGAGAAGCTGCCCGCTGGCCGCAGCCCACAAGTGCCAGCATGGCCGTACTCAGTACCAGGCATCCCTGGAGACGTCTCATACCTCACGCCTCGTGCCGAACCGAGATCCATTGGCACACTACACAGGGCTTGTTACGAGAGTAATGCTCATTCTGCTTACTGCATCCCCCACGCGCGTCATGAGGCCATTCCCGCTTCCATCACCTCCGAAGTTGATTCCAACCGCGAGCAACTGGGAGGTACCCGCCCACTGATACAAGGGTGAACCACTGTCACCACCAACTCCGCCTACGCCGGTCATCTTTGCACCGCATAGATGCTGGCCCGACCAGTCCCAACAAGACCAGTCACTCAGCACCTGCGTCGCGCGAATGAAGTTCGACATTCCTGCGCTTTGGTAGAGTACGGCGCCAACGTATGGCCAGTTCCACCCGATGATGTGGCCGTCTCCGTACATCCACGGTGTCGATTGACTGTCTGGGAAGCCAACGCGCACGACGTCGTAGCCACTGTAGAAGAGAGACTGGGAGACCGCGCCGAGGTACCCGTACCCCTTGTGATACCAGTAGACGGATCCACTTAGGGCGCAGTGCCCAGCTGTGAGGAACTGGATATCGCCGGAATGGACAACCTCAAACGCCATCGTGCACGGGCTGCCGGTGGTGCTGCCCTTCCGCACCAGGACGCCCCCCTTGATCGGATTCGTGCAGTGGTCACGATCGGTGCACGTCTGAGCCTCCGGCGGCCTGCCCGCCACAATTTCGACAGGGACCCTCAGCGCCATCTCGAGAGGGCCGATTAGGGCTGTAGCGGGCTGCAGGATGCTTTTATCAACCGCCACTCGGATCGCGTTGTCTTGAACCACAACTTCCGATGCATACGGTGCGGGTAGGTCGGACAGCTCCGCCCAGACGTCGAAGGCTCTTTCCGTAGCGGATTGCAGCGACGAGTAGGGAACTGCGACGGTCCGGAAGGCTACAGGCGGGCCAGCTGGCATGCGCGACCAGGTCTCCTCGGCCGTCGCGGTATCGAGGCTCGTGAGAAGAACCACCAAGCGGCCGCCGGCCAGTTGATCGAAGTACAGGCCGCCGAACGAGGCGAGTCCACGCACATAGGGAGCGACTGACTCCTCAACCTGGTAGGCGTACTCCATGCGACCGTGGAGGTCGGCGAGCTCCTCTGGTGTAAGCGGCACTCCGAGCTCTTTCGTGCCAACGTCCATGCCTGATGCGACGATGTTTTGAATGGTTGCTGCGTCTGCTGGCAGCCCCAGGCTGGCCCTGAAGGATTGGCTGATATCGACCGCCCTGGCTGGAGTCCCAACAGCGAACGAAGCCGATAGCAGGGCAGCAATCGCTAACGTACGTAGTAGGCGGCTCCCCCAATCATGGTTCCTGGACATGACGCTCCCTCCGATCGCACATCCGACGGGCCAACTCGTCGCGGGTCTCGGGTTGCTCACCGAGCGCGATCGCCCGGGCGATGCTCAGCCCGGTCGCATCCGGACCCAGCGGGCATCCGCGATGGAATAACGGCCCCTACCTTCCCACACGCCGTAACTCGCCAAGATGCGACTTACCCGCTGGCAACAGTCGCCTCCGCCGACCAGAAGGTCAAGAGCCGTCCCGCCCATTCCTGCCAGTCCCGGCCCCCAGATGTCCATTGACGGGCGGCCAATCGCCCCGCCCGTTAGGGATCACCCGCGGCGCAGGTGGCGCTTAGCGTTCGACCTCTGGCTGCCGTCGGGATTCAAGGATCTCGGCAAATGGGAGTCGGCGTATGCCGTCCCCTATGCCCGCGTCTTGTTGACGCGAAGTGAGTAGGCTCCACAGGCGGGGCATCGCCTCACCTCTCAGCCCGGCCACCACCGGGCGACGATCGACGCCGCGATTGTCGTGCTGTGCGCCGAGCAGCGTCCGCTGCTGCGACGGCTCCACCAAGCGCGCCGCTTCCGCAGAGGGGCGTTGTCGGGTCATCCGTGATGTCGGCTGGCTGCTCGACGAGCTCGAACGTCGGCTGCCAGCCTGGCCGGGGTATCCGCTTCGTACTCAATGCGCGAGGGTCGCCAACTCCCACTCGCTTACGCTACCTGTGCGCCCAAGGCAGGTATGGCCACCAGGGACGGCCGCGCCGCCGGCTCACAATGGCCGATGCGCGAATAGAGCGAGAAGCGAGTCGCGTTTCGGGCTGGACGCCGGTCGAACACAGATTCGTGTCGCCCTCATCGTCACCTGAGTGACACCTATGGCGGTCGTGAGCGCGGTCGTCAGCGCGCCACGTGCGCGCCAGGCGCTTTTGCGGCAGGCTGGGCCGTCAGAGGCGATCGCCGGGCAACAGCTGGCGGTTGGCGGCGCGGGCGCGCCCGTCCGCGGTGGACGCCGCGTAGCGGGCAAGCATCTCGCGGCTGCGCCAGCCGGCCAGGCGCATGACGTCGCCCTCCTCCATGCCTGCTGAAGGGACCGCGCCATCCCAGCCACAGCCGGGGGAGGTGGGCCCCCGAAGGCCCTGCCGCCCCGCGCACGTATAGAGCGAAGCGAGTCGCGTTTTGGGGTTAGGCCCCGGCTGCGCACGATTTCCTGTCGCGCTCATCGTCATCCAAGTGGCGCGTACCGCGTTGGGAGTCGCGTTTCGGATCGCGTTGCGAGCCGCGACAGCGACGCGGCCTTCAACGCTCAGGTGACGGGGACCTACGATCAAGCTAGTGTCGATCTCCAAGGGCCATCCGGCGGTGCGCATCCCGTGCTCGCTCGTCGGCCGCCGAGGCGCCATACCGACGCAGCATTGCTGGTGAGCGCCAGCCGGCCAGTCGCATGAGGTCGCCCTCTCCCCCGCCGGCGCTCATCCACTGATGGGCGAACGTGTGCCGCAGCTGATGCGGATGCAGGCCCTCGAGGCCGGCCTTGGCGCCGCGCCGCTGCAGCATCTGCATGATCCCATCGCCCGATAGCGGCCCGCGGTAGCCGAGCCACAATTCTTCGCGCGCCGCGTATGGATGCAGGCGCCGCAGACGCAGATATCGGTCTAGCGCCCGCCCGGTGCGCTTGCCGAAGGGGCAGCTCCGCGACCGGCGACCCTTGCCAAGGACGACGGCCACCTCCTGGTCAAGGTCGAGGTCCTCCAGCTTCAGACCAGCGCACTCACCGCGACGCATACCGGTGTCCAGCAGCAGCCGCACGATCGCCTCGTCCCGTCGATCCTCCAACGCGGTGCCTTGACAAGCGCGCAGGAGCGCCTCGACCTGCGCCTCGGACAGGACGGCGACCGGCTGCTCTGGGACGGCCGGCGGGCGCATACGCGTCATCGGCGAGCCAGTCACCTCACCTTCACTCACCGCCCAGGCGAAGAAGGGTTGCAGGGAGCGGTAATAGACGCTCAGGGTTGCCGGGGCCTTGCCCGTCTCCGCCAAGTCGACGAGGAACGCCTCGATGTGCTCGCGACGGATGGCCGGCAGGTGACTCGGCATCCCGTGGCGGGCAAGGAAGGTGGCGAGGCGTTCGACTGCCGCCCCGTAGACCGCGATGGTGGCCGGCGACTTGTTCTCGGCCGCCAGATGGCGCCGGTACGACGGCAGCGCCTCGCCCAGCACGAGGGACGAATCCGCCATGCTGGCACCGGCGGACCCCCCGTTGGTACGGGCTGCGATGCGCGTCACGGCTCCCGAATTGACCTCCCGACGAGCGTGTGAGAATTCGTCAGTTATACGGTCACGGAGCGCTGCAGTCAATCGGTCGCAGGCAGCCATAGGCAGTTATGCGGTCAGATTGAGCGTGAGCCAAGTGATTGGTGGGCGACACTGGACTCGA
Source organism: uncultured Chloroflexia bacterium (assembly GCA_963805645.1). GTDB lineage: Bacteria > Chloroflexota > Limnocylindria > QHBO01 > QHBO01 > CAVXEH01. The sequence goes on from CAWDVA010000007.1 coordinate 77,285, forward strand.
ACCAGTGACCTCTTGCATGTCAAGCAAGTGCTCTAACCAGCTGAGCTAGCCGCCCGATCAGGGCGGTCACTGTAGCAGACGCACCTGGCATCGTCACGCGTCCGAATTTGGGCCCGCGGAGCCATGGCGCCGACGGCCTGACGGGACCTTCGTACCGGCGCCGGCAGGACCCACGACACCGATCCGGCCGGCAGATTGGGCGCTCCGGTATGGATAGCCGGGGTTGGTGGCAGTTGCCAGGTACCGGTCCCAGGGGGTCTCATCGATCCATGGCCAGTCGTGATCCCAAGTCACGGCCGCGGGAAGCTGCCCACCGGCCGTCCGGCCGGTACTCCGCGACCGTCGATCGCATTGCACGCGGCGAGCAGGTGCTCGCCCTCATCGAGCCGCACGCCGACCCCTCCGACACCTCCTACGCGGAGTGGCTGAGCTCGCGCCTCACCATCGCGCAGCTCCCCAGGATCATGCTCCCCGCCTGCGACCAGCGTTGCCGCGGCACAAACCACGACCCCACGCGCTGGGTGGCCATCGCGGATCTCGCGCTCGATCCGGCCCGCCCGCGCGATCCCGCCCGCTGGCAGGGGTGGAACGCCACGCTCAACGACCGCTTCGCCGCGAGCCGAAGCTGGTTCGGCCTGGCCTCGGGTCGCACCTGGTTCGCGGGCGCTCCGGCGAACCCGTGGACCGAGGCCGTGCTGGGGGCTGGCACCCGCCTCCGCCGCCTGACGGTGACCGACCCGGAGTACGTCCACTACGACGGGGCACCCCAGGAGACGCTCTTCCGCGTCGAAGAAGGGCCGTATCGCGGCGACGCTCTCATCGCCGTCAGCTTCGGCCTGTCTCCCCTCCTCCCCGGTCTCGCAGGGGTGCTGATCGCACCGGACCACCCGCCGGTGCGCGACACGGCGGTGGGCGTCCGCATGCTCGCCGCGGGCTGGGCGGCCGTCGAGCGCGGCCTGCCGCACGAGCGCTGAGGCGCGCGGCACCTGCAACGACGCCCGGCTCCGCGCGGACCGCGCCTATCATCGGCGCATGGGCATCGACCCCGGAGTGCCACTGCGGCCGCGGGTGCATTGGGACGGGCGCAAGTGGCCGGACCGGCTCCACTGGCAGTTCGACATGACCCGCCTCGGGGAGGACGAGCACGGCATCTGGCTGTACATGCCGGCCGACTCCGAGCACCAGCAGCGCTTCGGCTATCCGCCGCAGCTCGTCGAGGCCGCACGGCGTGCCTCGGACGAGGTCATCGATCTCGTCGCCCGACAAGCGCCGCCCTTCGACGAGACGGCGCGTGGCCTGGCTGACGGCGGCCGGCCTGGTGCCCCCTGCCTGACGGCGCACGGACCGGGAGGCCCCAGGCCTAGATCAGGCGCTCACCGTCGATGTCGCCGGTAATCAACGCGTAGAGCAGGGCGGCCTCGGTGTGCATCCGGTTCTCCGCCTGTGGCCAGACACGTGACGCGGGACCGTCGATCACCGCGTCGGTGACCTCCTCGCCGCGGTGCGCCGGCAGGCAGTGCAGGAAGATCGCGCCATCCGACGCCCGGGCCATGAGCGCCTCGTCCACGGTGTAGCCCGCGAACGCAGCCAGCCGTGCCTCCTTCTCCGCCTCGCGGCCCATGGAGGTCCACACGTCGGCGTAGACGGCGTCCGCGCCGGTCACGGCTTCTGCCGGATCGTGGAGCAGGGTGATCGACCCACCGGTATCGGCGGCCCGCGCCTGCGCGACGCGAACGATCTCCTCCGACGGCTCGTAGCCGGCGGGGGTCGCGACCCGCAGCTCGAACCCGGTCAGCGCGGCCGCCTGGATGAGCGAGTGGCTCACGTTGTCGCCGTCGCCCACGAACGCCACGGTCAGGCCGCCCAGGTGGCCGAACTCCTCCTCGACAGTCAGGACATCTGCGAGCGCCTGGCAGGGGTGGTGCTCATCGGTCAGGGTGTTGATGACCGGGACGGAGGCGGCATCGGCCAGCTCCACCACCCGCTCGTGCCCGAAGGTGCGGATGGTGATGGCATCGAGGTACAGCGAAAGGGTCCGTGCCGTGTCCGCCACGGTCTCGCCACGTCCCAGCTGCAGCTCGTCTGAGCGCAGGGCGATGGGGAGAATCCCCAGCTGCCATGCGGCGGCCTCGAAGCTCACCCGGGTTCGGGTCGACGGCTTCTCGAAGATGAGACCGATGCGCCCGCCGGCCAGCCGGTTCCGGATCAGCTCCGGCTTCGCCTTGAGCCGATGGGTCAGGTTGAGCAGCGCCCGCAGCCCCATGGGGCCCAGGTCGTCGAGCGTCAGGAAGTCGCTCGGTGCAACGGCGGAGATCGGCGGCTCCCCGGCCACGGTTGACGTCATGCCTTCAGGCTCCTCGTGCAGCGGCCTCCGCTCCGGAGCGCCGTACGGCCACCCTCGCGCGCTCCCGCGGCCTCCGCCAGTGCTTTTCGGACTGTTGGCCCCGTGACCGCGGCCGCTTCGTGGTGGCACGTCAGTGGGGGTGATCGGCCAGGAAGGCCATCAGCTCCGAGGCCCTGGGCATGCCCTCGCGTGCTCCCGACCGGCCCACGGACAGCGCGCCCGCGGCCGACCCGGCCCGAGCCGCAGCCTCGAGCGACTCCCCGGCAGCCAGCCAGGCGGCAAGCACGCCGGTGAATGCGTCCCCCGCGCCGGTCGTGTCCACCACGGCGTCCGCGGGGGAGCCCGCGATCGCGATCCGCTCGGCACCACGCGCCACGACCACTCCCCTGTCCCCCCGGGTGACCACCACGGGGCCCCGGGTGCGGGCCGCCAGGGCCGAGAGCCCGCCGTCGAGGTCCGGCGCGCGGCTGGTGATCGTGAGCTCAAGCTCGTTGAGCACCAGGATCGGGTCAGCCGCCAGCAGCGCCGCAGGCAGCGCCTCCGCGGGGGCGGCGTTGACCACCGCCGGGACTCCTCGCTCACGGGCACCGCGGGCGGCAGCCACGACCGTCGCCATGGGCACCTCGAACCCGGTCAGCACCACGTCCGCAGCGTCGAGGGCCGTGGGTGAGACATCGCCCGGCGCGACCAGCGCGTTGGCTCCCGGGGCGACCGCGATCTGGTTCTCGCCCGCGGCATCCACGACGATGAGCGCCACGCCGGTCGGCGCCGGTCGAGTCGCCACGCGGCGAACGTCGATCCCCTCCCCTGCCAGGGCCTCCCGCGCGGCTGCACCGAACGCGTCGTCTCCCACGGCGCCGATCAGGGTGACCGCCGCACCGGCCCGGGCGGCGGCCACCGCCTGGTTCGCCCCCTTCCCGCCCTGGTGCTGGCTGAACGCACCGCCCAGGACCGTCTCGCCGGGTGCGGGCAGCCGCGACGCGGCCACCACGAGGTCGACATTGACCGAGCCCACGACCAGCACTCGCCCGTCCATGCCGGTCATTATCGGGTCGCCGACGGACGGGCGGTGGTCGATCGGGTTACCGGTTGCGGGCCCAGACGCCGGTGGTCAGGTCCGCGGAGCGGGCACCGTCGGCGCAGGTGTCGACGATCCGTTCCCAGGTGATGCCGCCGTCGGCCGCGGCGTCCACGTGATACGAGCCGCGCACGTCCGGACAGGCGGGGTCGCCGGTGATGGAGACGACGCGTCCGGACCCCTCGTAGGCGCCGGACCAGCGGTCGCCCACGGTGATGGTCGTGTCCGTGAAGGTGAGGATCTCGGTCGGCTCGCCATTCGATGCCTGGCGGGTGTAGCTGCCCGCGCTGTAGTGGCGCCCCGTCCCTTCGGCGAGGGTCAGCTCCAGCTGGCGCCCTCCCCACCCCGCGGCGCCGAGCACGACCACCAGTGCGGCACCGGCGGCGAGCGCACCGCGGGAGATCCCACCGCCGGTTGCCACCCCCACCGCCGCCGCGACCGCCAACCCGATGGCCGCGAGGAGCGCCCATTCGGGGGCGAGCTGAACCCCGGTCGCGTGGCCGGATTGTGAGACCGGGCCAAGGCCCGCTACCAGGAGTCCCAGGCCGGCGCAGACGGCCAGGAAGCCCCACCGGGCCCGCAGGCCGCGCATCCCCGCCAGGCGTCCGGCCGCGATCGCAGCGCCCATGGCGAACAGCACGACACCGGCGGCGAGGATCGGTGCCGACTGGGATGACCAGGCGTTCAGCACGGTGTTCACGCGCCGCGGTCCCTCTCCCAGCAGCACGCGATCGTGCGAAAGCCAGGCGGGCACGAATGAGAGACCGATGGTGCCAAGCCCACTGATGACGGCGAGCCCGAGGCCGATGGCGGCGCGTCGCGGATGCACGGCGGGATTCTATCGGCGCCGGCCGGACATCGTGGTATACCTGCGCAGAGGAGGCGCCGCGTGGAAGACCTCGACGACGTGCCGCACCGGCTGAACTGGCTCCGCTACATGGTGGACCGCGCCATCCTGCGCCTCGAGACCGAGCGCCCGAACAGCCCGCTGCTGAAGCTGGAACGACCCGAGCTGCGCCGGATCCTGGCCATCGCCGCCTACCGCGAGGTCCGCGACGTGCAGCACGAGACCGACGCCGGCTAGCCGGTGATCGTCGCCAGCGTCGCACCGTCGAGCGACGCGCGCAGCGCCTCCTGCGCCGCGTAGAACGACTCGTGGGCCGCACAGCGGCCGTCCGCCCCACAGGGCCCGTTGCGCAGCACGCACGTCGTCCGGCGGCTGTCGCCCTCGATCGTCTCGATGATCTCGAGCAGCGAGATCGACGCGGGCGGGCGGGCAAGGCGATAGCCGCCGATCCTCCCGATCCGACCGGTCACCAGACCGGCACGGGACAGGTCGGCCATGACCTGCGGCAGGAAGCTCCGCGGCACCCCGGTCCGCTCCGCCAGCTGACGCCCCGTCAGCGGCTCATCGCCGGTCGCCGCAGCCAGCGCGAGCATGGCGCGCACTGCGTAGTCGCCTCGCTTGGTCAGCTCGACCTTCATCTTCTCTCCATTGTCCCCCGGCAGTACCGCATGCCGCGCGCTCCCTGTGCGTCAGCGCGATTCGTGACCAATGGCCCCTGTCCTGGACCCCTGAAAGGCTTACTATCTTACTAAGTCTTTGAGCAGCCCGCGGTCGGCGTCACCGTCGTTGATCGCGCAGTGGAGGTATCGACGATGGCACGGGTCCTCGTAGCAGTGTCGGCGGTGGTGAGCATGGTCTTCCTGGCGCTCATCTATGCCGTCGTCTCGAACAACGCCGCCGCGACGACGCAGTCGTCGGTCCCGGTCGCGACAGCATCGGTCGCCGACGCATCGGCTGCGGCGACGCCCGCGGGGAGTCCTCCGGCCGTGACCATCGACGAGATCAGCCGTCACCCCACGGATATGCCGGACAGCCCCAATTACACCGTCTATGACGGCGGCACCTGGTCCAACCCCGTGACCCGGACCGGGCCTATCACCATCCGGGCCACCTTCCAGATCAAGGAGGGCATCGCCCAGGTCGTCGACGGAACCTACCTGGAGTACTGGACCTTCGATGGCGCGGTGCCGGGTCCCATGATCCGCGGCATGGTCGGCGACACCGTGGACTTCCATCTCAAGAACCCCGCGGACAGCAGCATGCCGCACGACGTCGACTTCCACGCGGTGACCGGGCCGGGCGGCGGAGCGGTCAAGCTCTTCACCGCGCCGGGCGCCGAGAGCGAGCTGAAGGTCAAGCTTCTGCACCCGGGGATCTACATCTACCACTGCGCCTTCCCGGACATCCCCACCCATATCGCGCACGGCATGTACGGCCTGGTGGTCGTGGAGCCGGAGGGCGGACTGCCAAAGGTGGACCACGAGTACTACCTGATGCAGAGTGAGCTGTACACCAGCGCCGGAGCCGACAAGAGCTATTCCGCGCTCAAGAACCAGGGTCTCCTGCAGTACGACGGAGCCAACGGCAACCTCGAGGAGCCGACCTTCGTCGTCTGGAACGGGCGCCCGGAGTCGACCACCGGGGACCGGGCGATGGGCGCCTACAACGGCGATTCGATCAATACCGGGGACACGATCCGCCTGTTCGTGGGCGACATCGGCCCGAACTTCTCATCGAGCTTCCACGTCATCGGCGAGATGTTCGACACCGTCTACGTGGAGGGCTCCTTCTCCCTGGAGAACCACTGGGTGCAGACGACCATGATCCCGGCGGGCGGCGCCGTGGGCGTCGAGCTCACGGTCGAGGTTCCCGGCAGCTACACGGTGGTGGATCACGCGATCTTCCGCATCCACAAGGGGGCCGTCGCGGCCATCCAGGTGACCGGGCCCGACCGGCCGGACATCTACGATCCGATCAAGCACAGCACGGAGCTCGATCCGCCGAGCAGTTGAGTGGGCATGGCAACGGCCCGGTTCAGCGGGTCTCCCCGCCTCGCGGAAGCTGCCGCGTCGGCGGCAGAGCCAAACTCCGAGCCAGGCCGGATCGAGATCGGGCCGGCAGCAGATTGGACGGTTGCACCGCGGGCGAACCGGGCCGGGTTCCATCCTAGCGCCGCGGCCGCGCGCGCGCCAGTGGCGCTGGGTCAGCGGCCGTAGATGATGGGCAGAGGACCCAGGACGCGTTCGATCTCGGCGCGATAGCGGGCACCCGAAGGATGCCGGGCCAGCCAGCGCAGGTAGTCCGGATCGCGCTCGGCGAGCTCCTCGATGGTCTGGCCGGCGTGATGCCCGAAGTCCAGGCGGGTCGGATCAAAGGTGGGCTCGGGCGCTCGATGACCCGGCCCAACCGGGATCGAGGGATCGCCACCGACCTCGAACGGTCGGCGATCGTCAGTTGTATCACCCATAGCCTGCTCCTCCACCGCGGAAGAACCCCCGATCGCGCCGATCGTACGGCTCCGACGACCGTCGCGCAACGGCCTATTGGCGCTATTGGCGATGAACGACCCTCCCCCGGACCATGGTCAGGTCACTCCGCACTCCGCCGAGCTCGGGCCCAGCACGCCGCAGCGTCGTGATATCGCAGCTCAGGATAGCCAGATCGGCCCATGCCCCGGGACGCAGATGGCCGACGTCGTTCCGTCCGGCTCCAAGGGCCGGGCCGCGGGTGTATGCCGCCAGCGCGGCCTCGAGTGTGAGTGATTCCTCTCCCCGCCACCCTGGCCCGGGATCGTGGGGCAGCCGCCGATGCACCGCCGTGTGGATCGCCGCCCATGGGTCCGGCGATTCGATCGGCGCGTCGGATCCGAACGCGAGGCGAGCGCCGGCCTCGGCCAGCGAGCGCCACGGATAGGCGTCGGCCAGCCGATCCGCCCAGCACCGCTCGGCCGCTTCGCGATCGGCCGGCTGGTGGAGCGGCTGGATGCTGGCGGTCACGTCCAGGGCCACCAGGCGATGGCGGTCCGACGGCCGCAGGAGCTGCAGGTGCTCCAGACGGTCAGGCGGAGCGCCGGCGCCGGGCCGGGGCCCCCGCTCCAGTGCATCGAGCACGGCCGCGGCGGCGCGATCACCGATGGCGTGGATCGCCAGGCCGATGCCGGCATGCCGCGCGCGTCGCACCAGGTCGTCCAGCGCTTCGGGTCCCATCCGCAGGATCCCTGTCCCACCCCCGCACCGGTACGGCGCGAAGACCGCGGCGGTCCGAGACCCCAGCGCGCCGTCCGCGTAGGCCTTGGCCCAGCCGACCCGTAGCGTCGCGGCAGCGCCGAGCACGGCTCCCGTCTGGAGGCCCGCCGAGGCGGCCGCCTCGATGGCCGCCGACGGTACATCGAGCGTGACGCGGAATCGGCCGTCCATCACGCTCGCGGCCTCGGCGAGCTCGGAGAACGAGTCACCCAGGGCGGCGTGCGGACCCACGCCGTTGGCGGCGGTCGCGTCTCCGGCATCGGTCGCGCCGGTGATTCCCATGGCCAGGAGCGCGGAGACGACCTCGCCGAGCGCCACCCGCAAGGGGACGCCGCTGAGGCGGCCGGCCTGCTCCCCCACCAGGTCGGCCGCGCGCTCACGAAGAACCCCGTCGAGACGGCCGCGGGAATCGCGCTCGAAACGGCCGCCCTCGGGGTCGGCCGTGTCCGGGCCCACGCCCGCGCGTCGCAGGGCTTCGGCCGATGCCCAGGCCGAGTGGCGGTCATGGCTCTTCAGCAGGGCCGGCCGACCCTGCAGCACCGCCTCCAGCCGGCCAAGCGCCCGGTGGTCGAGCACATCCTCGGCCCAGCCATCGCCCCGCACCCACTCGTCGGGAGCGGTAGCAGCGGCCGCCTGGGCCAGGACACCAACGACCTCATCCATGCTTCGGGCCGACGCCAGGTCGAGGCTGCGCCTGGCCCGTGCCATCCCCACCAGGTGCAGGTGGAAGTCGTGGAGGCCGGGGACCACGACCGCATCATCGGCACGGATGAGGCTGACCCCCGCCGGTGCGGCGGCGAGCATGTCCTCGCGGCTCCCCACGGCCACCACCCGCCCCTCGCCGATGGCGAGCGCCTCGGCGATCTCCAGGCCGTCGGGGCGTGCCTCTACGACGACCTGACCGGTCACCACGGTGTCGGGGCGCGGCCGGGTCATGACGAGCCCCGCTGGCCCACCCGCGGCGTCTTGCGGAAGGTGCGCGTCTCCTCGACCAGCACGATGCGCAGCAGAACCACCGGCACGACGACCAGCCAGTGCGACAGGAAGAGCGCGCCGCGTGCCGCGCGCAGCGCGAGAGGCAGGCGGCGATCGCCGACGGCCGCCCGCCCGGCGAGTGCCAGGAGGAACGAGCCCAGGCCATACCCCAGGAAGAGGGAGACCGGCACCGTCGGGTCCATGCCCGCCGGGAGCGGAATGGTCAGGATCGACGCCACGATGCTCGTGGCGAAAAGCGGCGGGATGATGAACTCGGAGGCAAAGGCCAGGAAGTCCAGCTTGCTCGATATCGGCGCGCGGCTGATCACCAGTCGCGGGCCGTGGTGCATCAGGCGCCGCAGGCTGCCCTCCGCCCAGCGGAGACGCTGCCGCCACAGGTCGGAGAGTCCCTCGACGGCCTCTTCGCGGACGATCACCTCCGGCGCCATGGCGACATGCTCCCCGGCAGCCGCCAGGCGCGTGGAAAGCTCGAGGTCCTCGGTGATCGCGGTCCGGCTCCAGCCACCGACACGCTCAAGGACGTCGCGCCGCACCACCATGCCGTTCCCGCGGAGCTCCGCTGTGCCGTCCAGGCTGCGACGGCCACACTGGCTGGCCAGGTCCATGAGCTGCTCGTCCGCCTGCGCCGCGGTAAGCCAGCTCACCTCTGCGTTGCGCGGCTGGCGCCTGGCCTGGATCGCAGCCGCCGTCGGATCGCGCACCCAGGCGGCCGTCACGCCCGACAGGAAGCCGGGGGCCACGCGCGAGTCCGCATCGAGGACGGCAACCACCTCGCCGTGGAGGTGTGGCATGGCCTCCGCGAGCGCATTGCCCTTCGTCCGCGGGCCCGTGGTCGTCGCGACGGTCATGGCCCGCACGAGACCCTCGCGCGCGCCACTCTCGGTCGCCGCCCGTCGCGCCACGGCCACCGTCCCGTCGGTGGACCCGCCATCGGCGACGAATACCTCGAAAGCCGGCATGCCGTCGGCGCCCGTGTAGTCCTGGTGGACAAGATCGCGGACGATCTCTCCGATGACCGCCGCCTCGTCCCGGGCAGGCACCACGACGCTGATCAGCGGATGTCGACCAGGCCCCTCCACCGGCGAAGCGGCCGCATGCTCCGATGCCCGCAGCGCAGCGCTGAACAGGCGCCAGCCCCGGATGGCGAGGTAGCCGACGTAGATGACGGACAGCCCGATGACGGCCTGCAGCACGCGGGCCGCCAGGACCCAGGTGACCGCCAGCCAGGCGATGACCCCTGAGGCGATCAGCAGGCCGGCCGCAAGCGTCCTAGTCGCCATTGGCCGGCGACCCGGCTCCCGGGTCGTCCGTCGGCGGCGGCCCATTGGCATGAAGCCCCTCCGCCGCATTCCGTCGCCAGGACAGGATGCCGGCCCAGAGGGTGACTGCCCCCAGCAGGAACATGACGACGGGAATGCCGGCGCCCGGGAAGACGATGTTCAGCAGGTCCGCCAGCGCCGGTGCGGCCAGAACCGGGAGGAACGAGGCCACCGAGAGGAGCGTGTTCAGGATCCCGAAGATCCGGCCGCGCACGTCCCTGGGCAGCTCCTCCTGGAGCGCGGTCTGGGACGGGATGGCGACGAACGCATACTCGAGGCCCGCAGTGACGGCGATCACCACGACCACCGCGATGAGCGAGAGCAGCGGCGAGACCATCTGCGGAAGGTTCGACTCGAGCGGCTGGATGGCCGGCGACAGGAACCGGACCACCGGCTTCACGCCGGCAATCGAGATCAGGGTCACTCCCATGGCCACCAGGCCGATGTCGATCACCAGCCTCCGGGGCAGCCGCTTGCCGTACGAGTTGAGGAACAGGATTCCCACCACGGCGCCGAGGCCGGCAGGCCCCATGATGAAGAAGAAGTCCTCGGCCCGCAGCTGCAGGATCTGGGTGGCAAACCCCGGCCCCAGCGCCCCCATCACCCCGATGAGCGAGGAGGCAACCCCCAGGTAGATCAGCGACCAGGCGATGCGCGGGGTGCGCCGCACGAAGGCCACGCCTTCGCGCAGCTCGACGAGCACCGCCGTCAAAGCCCGACCCGCATCGATCGGGGCGCGGCCGTGGTCCGGCGGAACGCCGGGAATGGGGACGATCGCCAACGCCGCCAGGCCAAACATGATTGCCACCACGACGTACACCGCGGTGGCTCCCGCGGTGGTCAGCAGGAGCGGGCCCAGGAAGCCGAAGCCGATGGCGAAGGTGGCATTGATGGTGAGCACAAACAGCGAGTTCGCCGCCATCAGGTTGCCCTGCTTCACGATGCGCGGGATGGAGGTCAGCTCGGCGGGCGCGAAGAAGGCGGTCACCGTCGCCACGAACAGGTTGATGACGTAGATCAGAACGATGTTGGTGCCGACGAAGATGAACGCGATGGTGCCGGCGGCCCGCAGGACGTTCGCGGCGAGCATGATCAGGCGCGCGTCTGTGCGTTCCACGATGACACCCGCCAGCGCGCTGAAGGCGACCGCCGGGAAGAGGAAGGTCAGGATCAGGATCGCGTTGGCCGTGTTCGATCCGGTCGTGCCGACCACGATGGCCATGAGACCGGCGAGGACCATGTTGCTCGCCAGCTGGCTGAGCACCTGGGCCGTCCAGAGCGCCACGAAGGACCGGTTCCGGAACACGCTGCCGACCCCGGCGAGATCCTCGCCGCCGAGATCCGGCGGCAGCTCGATGCTCACGGGCGTTGTTCCGGTCCGCGCGCCAGGAACTCCGTGAAACGCCGCTCCACCGTCAGCCGGTCCATCAGGATCCGGTGCCCGCAGCCCGCGCATACCAGGCCGATGTCCGCGCCCAGGCGCACCACCTCCCAGTCGCGGCTCCCGCAGGGGTGCGAGCGGCGCAGCCGCAGCCGGTCACCGATCCGCAGGTCCAGCGGCCCGGCCACGGTCACGCAGCCCCCTCCGCTGCGGTCGCGCCGGTGAACGCGAAGCGGTCGATCAGCAGCGCCGGAGCGCACACGTTGATCCCGCCGTACTCCGGCGCCACGAGCCGCGACTCGCGGCTGATCCCGTCGATTCGGCTGAAGGCGTCGGGCACCGACTGCGTGAAGCGCAGGTTGCGGATGGGACGCACGACCCGGCCACCCTCGACCAGGAACGTGCCGTCCTTGGTCATCCCGGTCAGGATCGCGCGTTTGGCGTGCACCACGTTGACGTAGTGGAATCTGGTGACCCAGATGCCGCGATCCAGCCGGGCGAGCAGCGCATCGTGCTGGTCGTCGCCGGTACCCACGAACAGGTTCCAGGGGATAGGCCCCCACGTGTTCGGCGCCGGCAGGGCATGCCCCGTGGACGCGGTGCCGGCGCGCATCGCCGTCTTCGTATCGTGGACCAGCCCGGTCGCCACGCCCCCGGTCACCACGTCGACCCGCTGCTTGCGGACCCCCTCGTAGTCGAAGGCCGACGGCAATCCACCGGCGTCCTGGCCGTCGTCCCAGATGTGCACGTTGGGGCCCATCACCGGTTGGCCGAGCTCCATGAAGGTGCGCCCCTCCTGGGCGGCGAGGGCGGAGAAGCTGATCGGCGCGGTGTATTCGACGAGGGTCGCGACTGCGTATGGCTCGAGCAGCACGGGATACTCCCCCGGCTCCAGGTCCCCCGCTCCCGCCGAGCGCACCGCGCGGTCGACCGCCTCGGCACCCATCGCTGCGGCATCCACGCGGGCCACGTCCGCGTTCGCGGCCTGGGCGTAGCCGGAGCCGCCATCGGCGCTCATCACCACGGTGACCAGCTTCGCCTGGGTCGTGCTCCCGGAGCTCCGCAGCCCGCGCGTGTTCGCGATCGCCAGGGTGGTCGCCTCCGTCGAAAAGGCACCGCTGGCCTCCAGATCCGCGGCCACGGCGGCCTCGATGACCTCCCGGGCACCGGCGGCGCGCAGCGCAGGATCCGCCGCTGCGGTGGCGTCGGACCAGCCGACAAGGCTGTGCTCGGTCGCCGGACCTTCGGCGAGGGGCGCGGTCTCCGGGTTGCGGGCGGCGCGATCACGGATCGCGGTCGCGCTGGCGATCGCTGCTCGCAGCCCCGTGTCGTCCAGGCGATTTGTGATCGCCACACCCGTCCGACCATCGGCGACGAGCCTCACGCGCAGCGTGGCGTCGTGATCCACCACGTTCTGGTGGACCTGCGAGTTGGCGAACCGGGTCAACGCCGCATCGTGGGCGGTATAGGCGGCCTCGGCCTCGCCGCCGCGGACCATGCCCAGGACCCGGTCCAGGATCCGCGACGCCTGCTCCGGATCATGCCGGCCGGAGCTCACCATCGGCCGACCCCCACCTCCACACCGCGGAAGCGCGCCGGGGCCGCGCCGTGGCTCACATGCCCGGTCTGCATGGGCTCGCCCTTGCCGCAGTTGGGAACCCCCCACAGCACCCAGCTCTCCGGTCCGGCGATCGCGTCACAGCTCCCCCAGAACCGCGGGGTGATCCCGGTATACGTGGGATTGCGAACCAGCTGCGTCCGGCGCCCGTTCTTGATGAGCCACCCGGCCTGGGTCCCGAACTGGAAGTTCAGGCGCCGGTCGTCGATGCTCCAGGAGCGATTGGTGTCGAGGTAGATGCCCTCGCGCGTATCGGCGATGAGATCATCGAGGCTGCCGGCCGCACCGGGCCGCAGGCTGACGTTCGTCATGCGGATGATGGGGATCCGATCCCACCCTGATGCTCGGGCACTGCCCATGCTGCGGCGCCCGATGCGGGGCGCCGTCTCGCGGTTCGTCAGGTATCCCACGAACAGCCCGCCGGACACGATGGGCACGTTCTGGGCCGGCACGCCCTCGTCATCCCAGCCGAAGGTGCCCAGGCCGCCCGGCACGGTCGCATCGGCGTCGATGTTGACCAGCGCGCTGCCGTACTGGAGCTGATCAAGCCTGTCGAGGGTGAGAAACGAGGTCCCGGCGAAGGAGGCCTCCATGCCGAGCACACGGTCGAGCTCGATGGGGTGGCCGCACGACTCATGGATCTGGATGGCGAGCTGGCTCGACTCGAGGATGACGGTCATGGGTCCGGCCGGACACTGCGGTGCATCGAGAAGCGCGACTGCCTCCTCGCCGATGCGCTGAGCCTGTCCGGGCAGGTCCAGGGCGCGAACCGCTTCGAATCCGGCGGTCACGACCTGCCCGCCGGCCTGCGGGTAGCTCCGCACCTGGAGCTCGCTGTCGTTGACGGCACTGGCCTCGATGCCCGCTCCGACTTCGACGATCTCCTGGTCCAGGCGAGCGCCCTCGGTCGAGGCGAACCTCTTGTGCTCGCGGCTCCATTCCATGGTCGCTTCCCGGACGCTGACGCCCGACACCGCGCCCATGGTGGCGTCCGCCTCGAAGAGGATTCTCAGCTTCTCGTCGAGCGGCACCGCGAACGGATCCTCTGCCACCGGTGTCCGGTAGCTGCCACGAGCGGCCGGGGTGTCGTCCATGACGATGGGCTCTCGCCGCGATGCGGCGCTGGCACGGGCCACCGCCGACGCCTCCCGTGCGACCCGCTCCGCCTCCTCCGGCTCCATCAGCGCGCTGCCTGAGAACCCCCAGCCGCCCTCGATCAGGACCCGGACGCCGAACCCCGCGCTTTCCTGGGCCTGCGCAGCCTCGAGCGCCCCGCTCTTGACGGTCAGGGCCTCTGCCGCGTGCTCAACGACGCGGATGTCTGCATACGCGGCGCCGGCGCGCTGCGCCGCATCAAGGGCTCGGTTGATGAGGTCGTTCACTGGCACCATCCGTGATCGTCTCCGGTGGTGCGCGCGGGCGAGACGATGTCAGGCGCCGCCCGGCGCGGACAAGGGCGTCACTCTAGCATGTGGCCCTGTCGTGACCGCTCACTCGGCGGCGTGGGCCACCCTGGGCGCGAGATCAACGGTGGTGGCCGGGATCAGCACCTGCTCGGCCTGCGAGATGTCGATCGTCGCATTCACGAACAGCTTCAGCTGGCTGATGATGCCGCCCGGTCGCTGCAACGCTGCCAGCAGGCCCTCGGGGTCGCCGACCGCCCGGATGGTGAAGGCGCGGCCGACATCGGTCCCATCGATCGCCAGCGAGTCGGTGGCGAGGACGCACACCGAGCGCGCAGTGATCCGGATCTGGTCCACGGCGACTGCCTCCGCGCCGGCGTTCCGCAGCTCGTTCAGCAGGTCGTTGACCGCGATGGCGTCCAGGTCGCCATCGACGGTCACCACGATCCCCTGCCCCTCCACGCCACCGAGGCCACCGAAGGCCATGATGCGGCGGAGGTCCTCCGTCGAGACGTCCAGCGCGCTCTGGCCCTGCGCATCGGCCAGCCGATACTCGCGAAGCTGCTCCCGCGCATCGGCCAGGGATGCGCGGAGCTCGCGGTTCCGGTCCGAGAGCGTCTCGATCAGCGTCGAAAGGTCCTGCGCCGACAGGCTGCTGATCTCGGTTGGGCGCGCCTGCGAACGGAGCTGGCCCACCAGGAGCAGCCCAATGAGCATCGCGACTGCCGTCAGGCTCAGCTGCGCGGCCCGGCTCGACATCAGCCGCCCCCCGTGGGCACGGCCCAGCGGAAGCGGGTGCTTCCGACAAACGCCGGCAACGTCAGGTTGCCGTTCGCCTGGGCAGCGAACTCCAGGCCGAAGGCGTCGATCCGATGCGCGACTCGCCCGAGATAGGCCGGGTCGGAGAGGAACCGGCCCAGGAGTCCATCAGGGCCGATGGCCTCGAGCCGGAACGGGGGCGACAGGAACGCGGTGTTGACCAGGATCGAGGCGCCAACCCCGTAGATGGACGAGGTGCTCACCAGCCGTTCGCCGTTGATGGTGATGGCTTCCGCCCCCGACGCCCACAGGGCGGCAACGATGTCGTGCAGGTCGTCAACGAGGACGATGTAGTTCTGCGGGTTCTCCCCGGCCGGCACCGGCCGGTTGGAATCCGCGATCTCGACCACGACGCCCGGTCCGGTGACCTTGGTGAGACCGGCGGCCAGCCGTGCGGCCGCGAGCTGCTGGTTCAGCTGCTCGAGTGCCGTTTGCGACCCCGCGCTCTGCGACTGGAACTCCTGGACCTGGCTCTCCACGTCAGCCAGCTGGTCGCGGAGCGACTTCTGCTCGTCCTCCAGGGCGACCACCTGGTCGGCCAGGACCTGCTGGGCGGAGGTCGTGTACTGCTGCCGGACGATGCTGCTGTTCCACTGGGCCGCGGCCACGAAGCCGGAGATGCCCAGCGCGACGGCGATCGACAGGGCCCAGGTCGGCCGCAGCCGGGGTCGTGGCGGCCGGGGCAGGCGCGGAGCCGGCAGGTGACCCCATCGCCCCGGACGCTCAGCCATCACTCACCCCCGTCCTCCGCCGGTACCAGAATGCGCCCAGGATGGCGGTCACCACAAGCACGATGATCGCCACCCAGCCGAGGAACGCGCTTGCCGAGGCATCGGCGGCGGCAGACCCACCGGAGGACGCCGGGAGGGCGGTGCCCGCGCCAGGCACCGGAGCGCCGGACGACGCCGTGCCCTGGGCGCCGGTCCGGACGATGGACGGGCCAATGGTCGCCGCGGCGACCGGCTGCGGCTCGCTGGCGCCGAAGGCGCTGAAGTAGTCCGCGTAGAGCTGATCCGCGCTCACGCCGGTGCCCGCGTGGAGCGCCTCGGCGTCGGTGGCTCCCGCGCGGTACGCGGCGGCAATCGCGGCCATCGCCCCCTGGCCGTAGGTGCGGATGATCATGTCGACCATCGTCGCCCCCTCGGCATACGACAGCGAGGAGCCGCGGGCGCCGATCGGGAACTGCCCGGTGATGGCATCGAAGCTGAACAGGCCGTTCGAGACCTCGCTGCGGACCGTCTGCGCCGCGGCGTCCGCATTCTGCTGCTCAGACCAGACGGCGAATCCCTCGTTCAGCCAGCTTGCCGGGCTGTGGTACGGGTTTCGCGTGGCGTCGTAGAAGACGACGTGGGTCACCTCGTGGACGAGGGCCGTGTCGAGGTAGCTGCCGGGTCCCCCACCGAGCCACATGAACACGGTGCGGATGTCGGGGAAGGTCGCCGCGCCCGTCCACTCCCGGGCGCCGGGACCCAGTGCGCCGAAGAAGTCGCTCTGGGTGGCGTACACGAAGATGTCGATGGGCCCGTCCAGCGCATGACCCAGCATCCGGGTGGCGCGCGTCACCGCGCCGCTGGTCAGGTCGCCGAAACGCCGGGCCTGCGCCTCGGCCCCGCCGTACCAGTGGACCGTCGCCTCTCCCATCCGCGCGCTTCGCCAGTCCAGCCCGGGCCGATTGTCCGCGTAGACCAGCGTCGCCGCGGGTGACACGGTCACCGCACCTCCGCTCGTGGCGCGCCACCGGTAGGTGATGGGCGTGTTGGGCGTGACGTACTGGGTGGAGGCATCCCACGTGTAGCTCGCGCTCGTCCCGCTGGCTGCCACGGGCGCCACGAACGTGGCGTCCGGGTCAGGGCCGAACTGCAGGAGCAGCTCCAGCCGATCCGGCGCACCCCCGGGAAGGGCAACGCTGAAGGTGATCGCCTGCCCGTACTGCGCTGATGCACTCCGGGCCCCGAAACCGCTGAACGCGGCCGCCGGCGCCGGCCGCGCCAGGCCGACCAGCACGATGGCGATCACCAGGGTCGCGGCGAACGCTGCGAGCCGCCTCATCGGTCCGTCATCCGTCCCAGCTCACGAGGCCGAAGTCCAGCAGCCCCACGGTCAGCTCCCCCAGGCCGCGCAGGCCCGGACGAACCAGCCAGGCGGATCGGTCGTAGGCCCACGGGATCACCGGCGCCTGTGCGTCCACCTCGGCCTCCACGGCGGCGTATGCACGCGCCTGCGTCGACGGCGTCTCGGCCGCCGCGGCGGCGTCGAGCAGATCGGCGAAGGTTGAATCCTGCCAGTGCCCGTAGTTGCTATGGGCCGTCGGGGACAGGAGCAGGTCGTAGAGGGCGTGGGGCGAGGGATAGTCCGCGACCCAGTTGATGGTGAAGACCTGGGGCGTCTGCCCGCCGTCAAGCTGCGTGATGTAGTCGTTGAAGCTCATCGTCTCGACCTTCACCGTGACGCCAAGCTCCTTCCGCCAGCTCGCCACGATGGGCGCGACGCCCAGCCCGGTGCCGTTGACCGTGATGGTCCCCAGGCTGGCCGGATTCGCGTAGCCCGCGTCCGTCAGCAGGGCCTTGGCCCGTGCCACGTCCTGGGCCGCGTCGGCCGCGAAGCCCGCCGGCTGGAGAGCGGGCGGCACAATGGAATTTGCGACCTCCGCGGAGGCACCTTCGCTCAACGACACCAGGCGCGCCTTGTCAAGCGCGAGCGCGAATGCGCGGCGCACGCGGGCGTCGTCGAACGGGGCCCGGGTCGTGTCGAAGCCCAGGTACTGCACGGAGAGTGCGGCTGCCTGGTGGAGCGCCGGCCCAAGGTCGTGGTCGTAGGCGATCCACGTCGCGTCGCTGCCGGCGATCTGGACCAGGTCCAGGGTCTTGTTGCTGTAGGCGGTGACCGGGTCACCGTCGATGGAGGTGATCCAGTCGACCTCTCCGATGGGCGGCCGGGGACCCGCGTAGTCAGGGTTGGCGGTGAGCACCAGGGTGGTGCCGGTGAGCCCGCTGATCGTGTACGGCCCCGACCCCACGAAGTGGCCGGCGGACTGCCAGTCGCCCGATGACGTGGCGTTTCGCGGCACGACGAAGGTGGCCGGCGTGGCCGTGATGGACGGGAAGTATCCGGCGGGGTGGCGCAGCTTCACGACCAGGGTGTGGGCGTCCGGCGTGGTGATGCCGACGCCGTCCTCCCCCACCCGTCCGGCGATCCGATCCGTCGCGCCCACGATCACGTTGAGCACATCCGGCGCGGTGGCGCCTACGGCGGGGTTCAGCAGCCGGAGCCAGGAACGACGAATGTCGGTGGCGTCCAGCGGCGACCCGTCCGAGAACCGCAGCCCGTCCCTGATGTGGAACGTGTAGGTCATGCCGTCGGGGGAGACATCCCACCCCGATGCGAGCGACGGGTACGGGTTGCCCTGCTCATCGAGCCGGGTGAGGCCGGCGTACACCTGCAGGAGCAGCTGGACGTCGCCGGCATCGTTGATGCGCGCCGGGTCCAGGGTTCCCGGCTCGCCACCCAGGTACCGCAGCGGCTGCTCCTGCGCCAGCGTGGGTGCCGATACCGGCAGCGCCGCCACCCCCAGCAGCAGGAGAGCACCGATCACCGCGGCGCGTCGCCATTGGCGCATCAGCCCGTGGGGCATGGATCGGCCAGGGCGTTGGGTCGGGCAGGCAGCTGCGCGCCGGGGGGCGCGGCGTCCGGGAGGCGGCGCACGGCCGGTAGTATACGAGCCCGTGCATGCCACCCATGAGCACCGATTCCGGCCGCAGGCGCGCGGCAGCCTCTCGCTGCGCCAGTTCGTCGAGTCCCTGCGCCGATGGACCCCCGAGATGCGCCAGATCGCGCAGATCGCGCTGACGCGGACCGAGGCGGAGCGCCAGCGCTACCTGCAGCAGTTCCACGCCGGCCACCACGACCGCAGCCCCGGCCAGCTGGACAGCTTCGTGCGCTGGGCCTACTCCGACCCTCGTCTCGACCACGTTCCCGCCCTCCTGGCCGAGCTGGAGCTCGACCCGGCGGCATACGAGAACGGCCTGGTCCACGAGGCGGAGGTCCTCGTGCGCATGCGAGGCGAGGGCAAGACCCCTGCGCAGCGCGTCCGTGACTACCTCTCGTTGCTCGGGGTCGAGGGGTCGGAGCGCGTGC
Organism: uncultured Chloroflexia bacterium; assembly: GCA_963805645.1. Taxonomy (GTDB): domain Bacteria; phylum Chloroflexota; class Limnocylindria; order QHBO01; family QHBO01; genus CAVXEH01. Next base: position 96,469 of record CAWDVA010000007.1, read on the forward strand.
GCGCGGGCATCGCGACCCTGCTGCCGGCCGGGTCGACCGACCAGCAGGTCGTCGCCACCATCCGCCTCATGCGTCGCGCCTGGCTCGAGATCTACGGCGACGACCCCTTCTTCGCCGAGGACTGACCCGCCATGCGTTCGAAGGGGCTAGGATTCGGGGTCCCATCGGATTCACGCACCGAGCGTTCCCATTGAAGGTAAAGACCACGCGAACCACCCTCGCCGTGCTCGCCGTCCTGGCGATAAGCCTCCTGAGCGCCTGCGTTTCGCAGCAGCAGACGGATCCGTCCACCTGCGCCCAGGACAGCGTCACGCTCTCCGCGACCCTGCCCGCCACGGGCAAGCTGCAGCCGGAGAACCTCAACATCTGCCAGGACCAGAAGGTCACCCTCACGGTGTCCTCCGAGCGTGACGGTGCCGTGCACCTCCACGGCTATGACGACCAGAACGCAGAGGTCGAGGTCTCCCGTGGAACGGACGCCACGCTCACCTTCACGGCAAGCCACGTGGGACAGTTCGTCATCGAGTTCCACCCCGCGGACGGATCCGACGAGTCCCAGGTCGGCCTGCTCACCGTCAATGTCAGGTAGCCGCCGCGCCGTTGTGGCGCTCATCGGCGCCGCCGTCGGAGTCCTGGTCGGGCCGCTTCCCGTCGGGGCCCATGCGCTGGGTCAGGTGTATCAGCTGCCGGTCCCATCGTGGCTGTACCTCGCCGGGGCCGGGACCGCGGTGGCAGTCTCCTTCGTCGTCTCGGCCGTGGTGATCAAGGTCAGCCCCGCGGCCCCGCGCTATCCCCGCCTGAGGGTGCCCGTGCTCCCCTCGCGTGCACTGAGCTGGGTCCTGGCCGCCATCGGGCTGGTCTGGTGGTACGGCGCCATCGTGGCCGCCTTCGTGATCGGCGGCGACACGCCGCTGCCCACCGTCCTCTTCTGGATCTTCATCTGGGCCGGCGTGCCCATCAGCGCGGCGGTGTTCGGGAATCCATGGCCCTCGCTGAGCCCCTTCCGTTCCACGTTCGCGATCCTCGAGCGCACGGCGCGCTTCTTCGGCCTCGACCGCCTGGACCTGGGGATGCAGCTGCCGCCGTCCATCGGCCGCTGGCCGGCCGTCTTCCTCCTGTTCTGCGGAATCTGGAGCGAGCTGATCCTCCCGGGCGCTACCCAGACCGATGTCGTCGCCTCGCTCATGATCGGCTACACGCTCATCCAGCTCATCGGGACGGGGGCCTTCGGCCGGGTCGCCTGGCTCCGAAACGCCGAGCTGTTCGAGGTCCTGTTCGGCTGGTTCGGCCGCATCGGGCCGATCGGCCGCCGCGTCACCGACCCGAACGCCTGCGCCGGCTGCACGGAGCGCTGCAATCCCGAGCGCTGCATCGACTGTCCGGAGTGCGCGGTGGCCGCCGATGCCTCCGAGCGACGGCCCGAGCTGCGGCCGTGGTTCACCGGACTGACCGAGGTGCGCCGCGGCGCCTGGTCCGACGCGGCGTTCATCCTCCTGGCGCTGTCCGGCGTCACCTACGACGGCCTGCGCGAGACGAACCTGTGGGCCAACGTCGCCAACTGGCTGTTCCCGTACGTGTACCCCACCCTCGACGCGTTCCGCGCCATCCTGGCCGTCGAGACGATCGGCCTGCTGGCCCTCTGGATCGGGTTCTTCACGATCTTCGTCGTGGTCGCCTGGATCACGCGCCGGCTCAGCGAACGGGCGAGGACCCGCGGAGCGCTGGGGTCGGTGGTTGGCAGCTATGCCGCCACCCTGCTGCCCATCGCGGCGGGCTACATGATCGCCCACTACCTGACCCTGGTCATCCAGGGCGCGATCTGGCTGCCGGAGCTCGTGCGGAACCCGGTCAGCCTGGTGGCTCCCACCCTGGACGCCCTGAACGCCGGACTTGTCTGGTACCTCTCGGTGGGCGCCATCGTCCTCGGCCATATCGCCGCCATCACGCTCTCGCACCGCATCGCGTTGCGCGACGCGCCCGGGCGGGCCGTGCGGGCCGGGGTGCCACTGGCGCTGCTCATGATCGGCTACACGGTCTTCTCGCTGTGGATCATCGCCCAGCCCATCGTGCTCGAGCCCGGACAGGCGCCGCCCACCAGCCAGGTGCTGCCCTTCTGACGTGGACGTCTCGATCGCGCTGGCGTTCGTTGCAGGGCTGCTGAGCTTCGCCTCTCCCTGCGTCCTGGCGCTGATTCCGGTGTATCTCGCATTCCTCGGCGAATCCGCCGGCGCCACGGGTGATTCGACCGGCTCCGTGGCAGCACCGGTGGTCGCCCGCCCGGTCCTGGGGCAGGCCCTGCTCTTCGTGCTCGGCTTCACCGCGGTGTTCGTCCTGGTCGGCACGCCCCTCGGGATCCTGGGCCAGGGGCTGTTCCAGGTAGCCGCCGTGCGCCAGGTCGCCGGCGTGGTCGTGATCGGCCTCGGCGTGCTCACCACCGGCGTGTTCGGGCCGGTCCTCGACCGTCTCGCAGTTGCGGGGCCCGGCGCATCGGCGCTGCCGCCCGGCCGGGTGGCCCGCGCCCTGGCCCTGGGTGCATTCGTGGCCATCGGATGGACGCCATGCATCGGCACCGTCCTTGGCGCGATCCTGGCCATGGGGGCCTCGTCGGGCCAGGCGCCGATCGCCCTCGTCCTGCTCCTCAGCTATTCACTGGGCCTCGCGGTACCCTTCCTGGCTGCCGCGCTCGCGCTCCCCCGCCTCCGGCCGCTCATGGCCGGGCTGCGCCGCTACCACCGCATCGTGCAGATCGCGGCCGGGCTCCTGATCATGGTCATCGGCGCGCTGATCTTCAGCAACGCCTTCTCGCGGATGGCGTCGCTCTTCACCTTCCTCTAGGCGCGCCGGTCCCACGACGGCCCGTCCACGGACGGCCGTCCTGGCTCTCGCGGGATGCCCCGCCATCGGGCTTTCAGACGCTTCTCAGCGGACGGTGGCATCCTGTTGTCGGCATCGGGGCCCCAACGCGCCCGGATCCGCCCACGAAGGAGCCAGCCATCCCCACCCATCCATCGGACCCGCCTGTGCCCGACGAGGACGAGCGTCCCCTCCGTCCGCGCCGCCCGCGGCGGCCCTACTCCGAACCCCGTTCGAGCAGCCTGTGGCCCATCGCCACGGTCGTCTCGCTCATGTTCGCGGTCGCCGGATGGACGGCCGTGGTCGTGCTGGTGCTGACCAGGCCCGGCGGCGTCGCGCTTGCCACGCCCACGCCGGTGGCGCAGCCGGGAGCCAGCATCGCCGACACGACCAGCCACGATGCCCCCCAGCTGGAGGCGCTCCTTCCGACGTCCTATGCCGGGACCCCGCTGACCACCACCAGCTGGCTGGGCGGGACCATCCTCTCCAGCGATAACTGGAGCCAGTCGATCACCGCCTACCTTGCCGGTCTGGAGCTCACGCCGGACGACCTGAAGATCGCCCAGTCCTACGACCCCACCGGTGGGCTGGACCTCGCCGCCGTGGCCTTCGACCCGGGCGGAACGGACGCGTCCGCGTTCGTGCAGGCCATCATCGATGCCTGGCGCGTGGACTATCCGGGCCTCGCCACCACAACCGTCACCATCGGCAACAAGAGTGTGATCAAGGGGGTCTTCCCCGAGGAGCCGGTCATCAGCTACTGGTACGCCAGCAAGGGCGTGGCCTACGAGATCGACACCTCCGACGAATCCATCGCTGCGGGCGTCCTCGCCACCCTGCCCTGAGGCGTGGCCGATACCTGACAAGGGCCGTCGCCGCGCTGGTCGTCCGTCAACCGACCGACAGCCACTCCGCGATGTCTCCGGCGGCCGGGATCCGGCCGGTGCTCACCAGCCGCCCGTCAATCGCGAGCCCGGGCGTGCTGATGACACCCCGAGCCGCAATCTCCCGGTAGTCCGTCACGTGGATGATCTCCGCGTCCACCCCGGCCATCCCCACGGCCTCGCGTGCATTGGCTTCGAGCTTCTGGCAGTTCGGGCATCCCGACCCGAGGACTTCGATCCTCTTCATTCTCAGCGGTTCTCCCTACAGTCCGATGGCATTGAAGCCGATGCCGACACCCAGGATCCCCAGGACGACGACGCCGGCGAAGATGGCGATGAGCTGCGGTCGGAGCACCCGCCGCAGGATGATGAACTCGGGCAGGCTCAGTGCCACGATGGCCATCATGAACGCGAGGCTGGTGCCGAGCGGCATGCCCTTCCCGAGGAGCGCCTCGATGATGGGGATGGTGCCCGCGGCATTGGAGTAGAGCGGCACCGCCAGGGCGATCACCAGGGGCACGGCAAACGGGTTCTCGCGCCCTCCCACCGCCACCACCATGTCGGTGGGCACGTACCCGTGGACGAAGGCACCGACGGCAATGCCGGCGACGACGTACGGGGCGACCCGGCGGACCAGGGCCCGGGTGGCCGTCCACGCGTCGTCCAGGCGCTGCTGAAGCGTGGGCGCCGTCTCGATGGCGTGGGCTCCCCCGCCCGCGCGCAGCTCCAGGACCCACGGCTCGATCCAGCGATCCAGCGACAGCCTCCCCAGGACCAGCCCGCCGACGATGGCGACGGTGAGCCCCGCACCCATGTAGAGCAACGCGATGCCAGGGCCGAAGAGGCCCCACAGGAGCACGAGGGCCACCTCGTTGACCATGGGCGAGCTGATCAGGAAGGCGAAGGTGACGCCCTGCGGGATGCCGGCCTCCATGAAGCCAATGAAGAGCGGCACCGCCGAGCAGCTGCAGAACGGCGTGATGATGCCGAAGCCGGCGGCGCCGATGGTGCCGACGAGCGTCCCGCGTCCCGCCAGGGCGCTACGCACCCGCTCCGGCGGGAAGTAGCTGCGCAGGAAGGTGACGATGGTGACGATGCCCAGGAGCAGGAGGAGCACCTTGGGAACGTCGTAGGCAAAGAAGGCCACCGCATCGCCAAGATGCGTCCCGGGCTCCAGGCCCAGCAGGTCGAAGGCGAACCAGTTGGCCACCGGCAGGTTGACGAACCAGGCGACGAGCCAGCCGGCCGTAGCGAGGCCCCACCCCAGGCCGGTGGCACGGGCAAGTCGTGGTGCGCGCGCGTGGGCCGTCATGGCTCGAGCAGGGCCTCCACCTGCGCAAGGGCGCTCGCGCAGGCCTTCTCGTCACGCTCGTAGTAGACCCAGCGGGCATCGGCACCGTGGCGGCTGGCTCGCACCAGTCCGGCGGCGCGCAACCGTGCCAGGTGGTTGCTCACGTTGTTCTCGCGCTCGCCCGTGGCGGCGGCCATCTCGCAGACGCAGTGCGGCCCGTCCTTCAGGAGCGCCAGGATCGCCGCTCGTGTCCGGTCGCTGAGCAGGGCGGCGACGGCAACCGGGGCTCCCACCTCGGGCGCAACGATGCCCGGGCGCGGGGTTGGGATCACGGGAAGCTCGTCGATCATCTCAGCGACGAGTGTCTCAACCGTGGCTGAGATATCCGCCTGCCGGACGGCCCGTTGACGCGGGCCGAACGGAACCCGCGAAGGCGGGACCACGACAGGACGCCGGGGGGCTCTCGAGGCCGTTACAGAAGCGTATTCTCCGCTCATGGCGGGACCGAGCCCCACAGCCAGCCGCGCGCTCCCCACGGGCACCCTCACGTTCCTGTTCTCCGACGTCGAGGGTTCGACGCGCCTGGTGCAGTCCCTGGGGGCCGGATACCCGGCGCTCCTCGAGCGGCACCAGACCATCCTGCGTCGGGCATTCGAGGATGCCGGCGGCGTCGAGGTGGCGACCGAGGGTGACTCGTTCTTCGTGGTCTTCCGCAGTGCCCTGGCCGCAGTGGCGGCCGCGGCGGCGGCCCAGCGCGGGTTGTCAGCGGAGCCATGGCCCGCGGCAGCCGGAGCGGTGCGGGTCCGAATGGGCCTGCACACCGGGGAGGGAACGCTCGGTGGAGACAACTACGTGGGTCTCGATGTGCATCGCGCAGCGCGCATCAGTGCCGCGGCCCACGGAGGGCAGGTGCTCCTCTCGGACCTGACGCGTGGACTGGTGACCAGCTCGCTGCCCGGCGACCTGGGGCTCTCCGACCTGGGTGAGCACCGGCTCAAGGACCTCGACCGCCCGGAGCGGCTGTGGCAGCTCGACGTCGCAGGGCTCCCGCAGAATTTTCCGCCCCCTCGCACGCTTGAAACGCCCACCAACCTGCCGGTCCAGCTGACCGACTTCATCGGCCGCAAGCGCGAAGTCGACGAGGTTGCCGGGCTGCTCCGCCAGTCCCGCCTGCTGACCTTGACCGGCCCCGGCGGGACCGGCAAGACCCGCCTGGCATTGCAGGTTGCCAGCCGGCTCCGCGGCGACTTCGAGGGTGGCGCCTTCTTCGCGGACCTCTCCACGCTCACCGACCCCGCGCTCATCCCCACCACGATCGCCTCGGCCCTCGGGGTTCGCGAGCAGCCGGATCGGCCGGTCCTCGCGTCCCTGCAAGCCCATCTGCGGGACCTGCGGCTCCTGCTCGTGCTCGACAACTTCGAACAGCTACAGGCGGGAGCTCCGCTGATCGCGGAGCTCCTCGAGGCGGCGCCCCGGCTCGTCGTCCTGGTGACGAGCCGCGAGATGCTTCACATCCGCGGGGAGCACGAATACCCGGTCCCGCCGCTCGGCCTTCCGGACGCCGCCAGCCTGTCCAACCTCGAGACCCTTACCCAGTACGATGCGGTGGCGCTGTTCATCCGACGGGCGCAGACGGCGCGTCCGGACTTCCAGATCGACAACCGCAGCGCGCCGGCGGTGGCGGGTATCTGCTCGCGGCTCGACGGCCTGCCGCTGGCCATCGAACTCGCCGCCGCACGGGTGAAGCTCCTCGATCCGGAGGCGATTCTGCGCCGTCTCGAGGGCAGCCTGTCGCTGCTGACCAGCACCGCCCGCGACCTCAGCGAGCGCCAGCGGACGCTGCGCGGCGCCATCGACTGGAGCCATGACCTGCTCGACCCCACGGAGCGCCGCCTGTTTCGCCGGCTGGGCGTGTTCGTGGGTGGATGCAGCCTCGAACGGGCGGAGACCGTCTGCGACCCGGACGGCCGGCTGGGCATCGACATGCTCGACGGCCTCAGCTCGCTCATCGACAAGAGCCTGCTGCGACGCCTGGACGACGACGAGAGCGAGCTGCGGGTTGGCATGCTCGAGACGGTCCGCGAGTACGCCCTGGAGCAGCTGACCGCCAGCCCCGACTGGGATCCGGTCCGACAGGCCCACGAGGAGCTGTTCTCCAACCTCGCCCTCGCGGCGGCAGACGAGATCATGGGCGCGAACCAGGCGGCCTGGGCCGGCCGGCTCCAGACCGAGCGCGACAACCTGCGGGCAGCGCTGAAGCGACTGGCCGACGATGGACGAACCGAGCGGGCGCTCGAAATGGGCGCCGCCCTGTGGCGCTTCTGGCAGCTGCGCGGCAACCTCGCGGAGGGGCGCGCAACCCTCGAGGAGCTGCTTGCCCGGCCCGACGCAACGGCATCGACCGCCGCCCGGGCGCACGCGCTTGCCGCCCTCGGCGGTCTGGCGTACTGGCAGGCAGACATGGCTGGGGCGGAACGGGCCTACGTCGAGGGACTGGCCATCCAGCGGACCCTCGACGATCCGGCCGGCCTGGCGGAGGCGCTCTACAACCTCGGATTTGTCCGGGCCATCGCGCTGAAGCACGGAGAGGCTCGCGCCCTGTACCAGGAAGCGCTCGAGATCGGCCGGAGCAACGACGATCAACCCGCGGTCCTGCGCTACCAGGAGGCTCTTGCCTTCCTGATGTTCCACATGGGTGAGTTCGCAGAGGCGCGCCGTCTGCAGGAGCAGAACGTGCAGGCGTTCAAGGCTGCCAACCAGGCGTTTCGCGCGGCGATCGGGACGGGGTTCCTGTCGTATCTCGAGGCGAAGGCGGGTCGGTTCGCGGCTGCCCGGGCCATGCAGGCGGAAGCGCTCGGGGTGTTCCGCGCGGCCGGGGACACGCACTGGGTCGTCCGCGAGCTGATGCTTGCGGCGCTCTCGGCCGTGGTAGCGGGCGACCTGGTGCTGGCGGCACGGCTGTGCGGCGCCTATGACCTGTTGCGGGCGCCGCTTGGCGAGATCGCGACGCCCATCAAGACGCTCGGCCTTCCGGATCCCATGGTTGATGCCCGCGACGGCCTGGGCGAAGACGCCTTCCAGGCCGCGTACCGCGCCGGCCGCGCCATGACCCTCGACGAGGTCGCCGCCCTGCTCGCCTAGCGGTCGCGCCTAGGAGAAGGGCTTGAACACCATGTCGGCGATGATCAGGGCGATCCCGGTCAGCGAGACGACCGAATCCAGGCGACCGCGGGCCATGATCGCGGTGAACGCCTGGAGATCAAAGCCCTCGTCGGACGCAGCGGCGCGCACGCGAACGAGCAGTGGGCCGCTGTAGAGGATGCCCAGCGCCATCAACGCCGCGAAGAGCAGGTAGGCAATGACCAGCCAGGGTGCGAGGAGGTCATAGCCGAAGCTGACCGCGGTCAGCAGTCCGAACAGCCCGCCGGTGATGTAAAGGGGCGGGATGACGCGATCGAGGGGCAGGGCGGTGAGGGCCGCAACCAATGCCCTGTCACGCCGTCCGGACGCGATCAGCATGAAGATGCTGGTTCCGCCGGCGAGGGCCACGGCCGTGAACATGGTGAGGATGTGCAGGTAGAGCAGGACGTACACGCGGTTCTCTCCTCTTTGTCAGGCTGCATCGCCGGTGAACAGGTAGGTGCGCATGGTTCCGAGTCCCTTGACATCCACCTCGCGCGGTTCGAACGGGTCCTGGCTGGACAGGCGCCCCCAGGTGCTCGCCGCGACCTGGATCCGCCCCGCCACCCCGGACGATTCCATCCGGGAGGCCGTGTTCACGGTGTCACCCCACAGGTCGAACAGGATTCGCCGACGGCCGATGACGCCGCCGACCGTGGACCCGCTGGCGAGGCCGATCCGAACCTGGAGAGGCACCTCGTGCTCCGCACGCCACGCGGCCACCGCGGTCAGCATCCGTCGCGCCATGGTCAGCGCCGCATCGGCGTGCCGCGCCATCGGCTCGGGAGCTCCCGCCACCGCCATGTAGGCATCGCCGATGGTCTTGATCTTCTCGAGCCCGCACTCGGCCACCAGCGCGTCGAACCGCGTGAAGAGATCGTCGAGGAGGCCCACCACCCGCGCCGGCTCGGTCTGGTTCGCCCAGGGCGTGAATCCCGCGATGTCGCTGAAGAGCACCGTCGTCTCGGGGTAGGCCTCCGCGATGCGCTCCTCTCCGTGCTTGAGACGCCGGGCGATGGACACCGGGATGGCGTTGGTCAGCAGCTCCTCCGAGCGTGCCTCGGCCGCACGGCGGCGGACATCGGTGTAGTAGAAGAGCGCAAAGGTGATGCCCAGCGGCAGGCCGATGTTCTGGACGAAGCTGAAGAGCTGGACGGCGTACGGCGGCGGCTGAATGAGGGCCGTCACGATGGGGTCGACGCCCGCGGACAGCAGCAGCGCTGCGACGAACACGAAGAACCACGGCACGGCTGCGCGCGGCCCGAGCGCCAGGATCGCGTACACCGGGGTGAGGAAGACCCAGACGATCCCGGCCCCGGACGTCAGCCCGCCGATCACCACGTTCATCAGCATGGTGAACATCAGGCCGCCGACCAGGAGCAGGACGACGTAGCGCCGGAACCGCCGTGTTCGGGCCAGGAGGACCAGGTTTCCGACGCTCCACAGCGAGAGAACGGGCGCCAGGAGGTCGGCGATCGGATGCCAGCGAGCGAGGGCCGGAGCGCCCAGCGGAGCGACGATCGTCAGGTACCCGGCGACCACGCCCATCCGCTTGCGGAGGCGCACGTCGTCGTCGTCATCGGGCTCGTCACCGATGGCGAGAAGAATGCGCACGAAGGCTCGCGGCGCGTGCACGGGCGGCATGGTACGGCAGCGCTGATGTCACGTGAGGCCGCGCATCGCCTGCGGGAAGCCAGGTGCCGGAGTTGGCAGGCCACACCGTCACGGCGTGATCCGGCTTACGGTGCCGCGCGGCGCGCGCGTTCAGGATGGTCGACATGACCACCATCAAGCGACGCGCTGTCGGCGCCCTGCGCGCCGCTCCCTCTCCGCTCGTGTCGCTGGGGGCAGCCGTCACGGCAGCCATCGTCTGGCTGGCACTGGCGTTCACCACGGGCCTGACCTACCACCTGATGCCCGCTGGTCCCCCGCTGGCGGCGGGTGTGGCGCTCCGCTGGGCGCGCGGCTCCGTCGGCGGGTGCCACCACCTCCGCCACGTCGCAATCGCCATCGGCGTCAGCCTGGCAGCCGCAGGCGCGCTCGCCGCAACCGGCCGGCCGCTGGACGCGCCGTGGCTGACCGTCCTGGCAGCCGACGCGGGCGGCATCGTCGCTGTCGGGATGCTGAACAAGCCGCGGGAGTGAGCGATCAGCGGTCCAGACCCACGCGCTACCGATGCTTGATGCGCATCAGGCGAGCATCTGCTGGGTCATGACGGCGACCCGAGTTCGTTCACTGCGGTGCCGAGCCGAACCATGGGCCCGTGCCCGAAGATGACCGGCATCTCGATCCCCGCCTGCCTGAACACGTCGCGCGGAATACCGATGTCGGCCAGGTACACCCGCCCAGCGAGCGTGCGCGCAGGTTCGTGCAGCAAGCCGGTCTTGGGCAATGCCAGCGTGAGCGTCGCATCGGCGGCAATCGCCGCGCCGGGCCGCGAACCGGTCGTAGCGTCGACGCCGGACGGCAGGTCGAGGCTGAGAACCGGGCCCTCACCGTCGCTCGCGGTGTCGATGAGCGGTTGGTAGGCAGCAGCCGGCGCGCCCAGCAGCGTGTAGCCGATGAGCGCGTCGACCACGAGATCGCTCCGTCGCACCAGGTCGGCAACCTCGTCGTAGGTGCGGTCGTGCCCGGCCACCGCCACACCGACGCCGGAGGCGACCGCCAGGTCCAGCTGCTGACAGGGCGCCGGGCGGAGGCGGAGCGCCGGTCGAGCAAGGATGACCTCGACATCGACACCCCAGGAGGCCAGGTGTCGCGCAGCCGCCAGCCCACCGCCCGCGTTGTTCCCAGTACCCGCCAGAACCACCACCCGGCCTGCCCGAGCGGTGGCTTGTCGCGGCCTGTCGATGGTCATGAAGGCGAGGGTTGCCATGCTGCGACCGGCGTTCTCCATCATCTGCAGCAGCGACAGGTTGAATGCGTCGGTCGCGATCCTGTCGACCGCAGCCATCGTCTCCATGGTGACGCTGGGTGTTGGCGCGCTGGGGGGCGGCAGGTCGGGAAGGCGCCAGGCTCGATTCGGGTACTCGGCGGTCATGCTGCAAGCCTGAGGTGCATGCGGCTGCAACGCTGTAAGGGCGCCCACAGTCGCGCGGTGACGTGCGTGCGTGCCTTCAACCTGTGAGCGGGCTGACAGCCACATACCGATCTGAGGCAGATGCTCGTCACATGCAGATTCTTCGTCACCTCTTGCCCCGCACCGAGGCATGCGACCACGTCCCCAACGGGATACCACCGGCCCAGGCGACGCAGTGCCAGGAATGCGGGTCCCGTTTCAACCTGCGGCTGTGCGCGACCTGCGGCCACGTCGGCTGCTGCGAGTCCCAGGCGGGCCACGCCCGTGCCCACGCGCTGACCGCGAACCACCCGGTCATCTATTCGATGCCGGCGGGGAGTGGCTTCACCTGGTGCTACGCGGAGAATCGCTACGTCGGCTGAGGGCGGTCGCACCAGCTCGCTCACTCTCCGCTGAGCGCGCGCAACGCGTTAGGGTCACGGACCTCCACGCGCTGCTGGTGCATCTCCAGCACCCCGCGCTCGCGGAGCGAGGAGATGGTCAGCGCCAGCGTCTCGCGCGACGTGCCGATCATGTCCGCCAGCTCCTGCTGCGTCAGCCGCGCGTCGATGGCGACGCCGCCCTCGACCTCCTGCCCGAACCGATCGAGCAGCTCGAGGAGCTTGCTGGCCAGGCGCTCCTCCACGGATCGGAAGGCCAGGATCTCGCGCTCGCGCTCGGAGGCGGCGAGACGCTCGGACAGGTAGCGGACGATGTTGATTCCGACATCCGGGTAGCGCGACATCAGGCGCTGCAGCTCATCGGGCGTGAAGCTGCAGATCAGCGCATCCTCGATCGCCTCGGCGTAGATCTCGTTGAGCTGCTGGCCGAGCCACGACATCCGGCCCACGATGCGGCCCTTGTCGAGGATGTCGAGCGTCAGCTGCCTGCCGTCGGGGGTGATCCGATACAGCCGCACCCGGCCACGCTTGATGATGTACAGCCGCTCATCGTCGTCATCCGGTGAGGTCACCAGCCCGCCGACCCGGCAGGTCGACATCGGCAGGCTGCGGCTGAGCTCCCGAAGCTGGTCCTGGGAGAGGCCGTCGAAGAGGTCGACCTCGCGCAGCAGGCCGGCCTTGAGCTCGGGATCGCTGAGGGCCGTGCGCGGCGGCAGGGGCTCGTGCTCCATGGAGCCGCGATCGCGCAGACGCTTGAACATCCCCGCTCCAGTGATGGTGCTGATGGCGCGCATCATCGGTCATCGCCAGCCACTGCGGTGTGAGCCGGCTCACTGCGGCATCGCCCGAGCGACCCGACGATGGTGCCCTACCTCACACCAAGGAGCAGCACTTCCATGAGCAACGTCATCGCACAAAGCCAGCCTCGGATCGAGGGCTGGGTCAGGCACGGGATCATCGGCGGCATCGGCGCGGGCATCGTGTTCGCGATGTTCGAGATGATCATGGCTGCCATCCTCAACGGGGCGGATGCCTTCTTCACCCCGCTGCGGATGATCGCCGGCATCGCCCTCGGTCAGCAGGCCCTGCAGCCGAGCTACAGCCTCCTGACGGTGATCATCGTCGGCCTCGCAATTCACATGATGATGTCGGCCATCTTTGGCTTCGTGTTCGCCGGCATCCTCCGCTACGTCCCCTCCCTCACCGGATCCTCGACGACGGTGCTCGTCTCCACCAGCATCCTCGGCATCGGCCTGTGGCTGGCCAACTTCTACGTCATCGCCAACATCGGTGGCTGGGTCTGGTTCCCGGACAAGTCGAACGCGATCGTGCAGTTCTTCGCCCACACCTTCTTCTTCGGCGCCGTGCTCGGGCTCTACCTCAACGCCGCGGCACGCCGCACCTAGAGCCGACCTGATCATTGGCCTCATCCATCGCCTGAACGCTTCCCGTGCCGCTGGCCGGCAGCGCTACCCTGACCCAAATCCACCCGAAGCCAGCATCACGGACGAGGCACGTGCGGAAATGAGCCATCACCCGATCGGAGACCTGGCGCTCCTGTCGGACTGCCATTCGGCCGCGCTCGTCGATCGAACCGGCTCCATCGATTGGTGGTGCCTGCCGAACTTCGCGAGCCCGTCCGTCTTCGCGCGCCTGCTCGACGAGCGTGCCGGACACTTCCGCATCGGCGTCTCCGGACAGCTGGGCATGGAGCGTCGCTATCTCGACGAAACGCTCGTGCTGCGCACCACGCTGCGCACTGCCGAAGGCACGCTGGAGCTGGACGATGCCCTCGCGATGGCGCCCGGCGTTCGCGAGCACGCGCTGGGACTCGGGTCGCCCCACGTCATCCTCCGGCTCGCGCGCTGCACGCGCGGTCGCATCGAACTGGAGGTGGAGTTCACCCCCCGCTTCGAGTACGGGTTGACGACGCCGCTGATGGAGACCGCGGACCAGGGCGTGGTTGCCACGGGGGGACCCACGACCCTCCGCCTTTCATCTTCCATCGACCTCCAGATACGTGAGTCGAGCGCAACGGCACGCACCACGCTGACCGAAGGCGACACGGCGACATTCGCGGTCCATGGCGTGTCGACCTGGGAGCCGCTCCCTCCCCCCTGGAGGGCGGAAGAGGTCGGGCCGCGCATCGACGACACCGCCGAGGCCTGGCGCTCGTGGTCCGCCGCGCATCAGCGCTACACCGGTCCCCACCGGGACCTCGTGCACCTGAGCGGGAGGGTGCTCCAGGGCCTCACCTACCAACCCACCGGCGCCATCGTGGCGGCGCCCACCACCTCGCTCCCCGAGAGCATCGGCGGCGAACGGAACTGGGATTACCGATACGCCTGGGTCCGGGACGCGAGCCTGACCTTGAACGCCCTCTGGATCGCGGCCTGTCCGGACGAGAGCGCGAGCTTCCTCAAGTACCTCACCACCGCCGCAAGCTCCATCTACGGCCGCCAGGACATGCAGATCGTGTTCGGCATTCGCGGCCAGCGCGATCTCACCGAGCACACCCTCCCCTGGCTCTCGGGTTGGCGAGACAGCCGACCGGTTCGCGTCGGGAACGCCGCCTGGACCCAGTCGCAGCGCGATGTCTACGGCGAGCTTCTCGACGCGGTTCATGCCCTCGCAGGCAGTGTCGGGGTCCTCAGCGAGCGGGAACGACGGTTCCTGCGGACGATCGCCGATCGCGCCGCGGAGGGTTGGCGCGACCCCGACCAGGGGATCTGGGAGGTGAGGGGCAGCCCGCGTCACTTCGTCCACTCCAAGCTCATGAGCTGGGTGGCGGTGGATCGTGCCATCGGCCTTGCCGAGGAGATCGGTGCACAGGACGCGGTTGAGCACTGGGCCGGCGCGCGAGACGAGATCCGCGCTGCGATCGAAGAGCAGGGCTGGAACGAGCAGGTGGGCTCATTCACCCAATCCTTCGGATCGACGGACCTCGATGCGTCCTGCCTCCTCATCGCGACCGTCGGGTTTCTGCCGCCAGACGACCCGCGGATCCTCGCCACGATAGACGCCATCCGGCGTGACCTGACGGACGAGCGAGGACTGGTGATGCGCTATCGCGCCGACGACGGCCTGGCCGGCTCGGAGGGCTCGTTCCTCATCTGCACGTTCTGGCTGGCCGAGGCCGAGGCTCGTGCGGGGCGTGCCGATCTCGCCAGGTCCGCCTTCCAGCGGGCCGTGGAACACGCGAACGACCTGGGCCTGCTCAGCGAGGAGGTTGCGTCCGATACGGGCGAGCTCATCGGTAACTTCCCCCAGGCGTTCAGCCACGTGGGGCTGATCAACGCGGCATGGGCGCTGGCCGGCATCGACGGCGACGAGGCAGAAAGCCCGTTGGACACCTGACGGCCGCCGATCCCTGAGCCGCCGGGTCGGGGGGACCTCCTCGAGGTCAGACGCGTCGGGCGACTACCACCTCGGAGGCGACCGCCCAGGCCGTCACCACCTCGCGCTTCGCGACGGCCCAGTCCTCGCCTCGCAGCAGGTCGAGCAGTTGGATCGGCCGGCAGCCGCCGACCAGCGTTGGGCGCCGGCGCCAGATCCGCGTCCACGTGTCTGATACGAACCGGGAGAGTCGCCCAGTGCCTTGGGTGATGCTCACCAGACACAGCAGGCCGCCCGGTGCCAGAACGCGGCGGGCCTCCGCCAGCCAGTGCTGTGCTTCGTCGCCGGTCATGAGATCGAGGACATAGGTCGCGACAAACCGGTCACCCGCCCCGTCGCCGACCGGCAGCGGGGGCTCCCCATTGGTCTGCTGCGCGGTCGCGCGACCGGCCCACGGCTGCAGCCGCGCGGTGGCGAGATCGACCATCCGCCTGCTCAGGTCGAAGCCCCGGTAGCTCGCCGCCGGCGGCAGGCGGCCACGGAGCAGCTTCTCGGCGAATCGCCCGGTGCCGCAGCCCAGCTCGACGACGGCATCGGCGCGTCCCCAGTCGCCGTGCTCGAGCAGCCGCTCAGTGGCCGGATCCTCGTAGAAGGCTTGCGTGTCCTGGCCGCGGCCGATGCGGTCGTAGTAGCGTCGGATGGCTTGCCGGTTGGTCATGCGGTGAGGGTCCCACGAGCCGCAAGCGGGGGCCCTTCCAGCGCAGTGCCCGTGGACGGCCCTTGACCTGCTAGACGGGCCAGATCAGTCGAAACGTCCGCAGATGGGCGCGGTCAGCCGGGATCCCGCGACTGTTCCACGTAACCGATGTACCGCACCGCCATCCGGAATCCCAAGCGCTCGTAGATCGGCCGTCCCATCGAGCTCGCCTGCAGGGCAGCCACGTCGCAGCCGGCGGCCGCGCCATCGGCCAGCACTCGTGCGGTTATGGCGGATCTGGTTGAAGAAGCGCATGGGAACGTGGCCCAGGAGGGTCACGATGCCGCGATCGCGGACGACGAGGCCATTGGGGTAAGGGCGACCGATGCGGCCAGGTAGTCGATCCAGTTGCCGTGCTCGAGGCCGGCGAGCGCGGAGGAATCCACGCCGACACGCTAGCGCCGGCTCGCGCGGCAAACAAGTGGCGTGACCTCGCCCATGCCCTTCCGCCCGCAGGGACGAGCCGTATGGCCGTGGAATGCATCAGGCCGCAATGAGATATTGGCCTCTGAGATGCTGTTCATCCGGACCCCACTGCCGATCACCCGCACCATCACTCGGCGCACCGTGTTCAAGGCTCGAGCCACCGTCAACGGCGCACCCCTGGAGGTTCCCGACAGCCATTGAGCTGCCGGTCCTGCCAGCCGGCATTCTCGTCATCCTCGCCGTCGGCCACGGCTTCAACGCCCCCGGACTCTAGGAGAACCACGTCATGAGCGTCATCACGACCGACGACGACACCACCATCCTGACCGATGCCCTGGCCTTCCATGGCCACAAGTGCTGGGCCAGCACCGCCGGCGTGCGCCTCGGCCTGGCAGCGCTGCGCGAGCTGGGCGTCAGCCGCGCAGGCGCCAAGGAGCTGCATGCCATCATCGAGATCGGCGATTACCACGGCGGAATGTGCTTCGGCGACGGGATCCAGTTCACGACCGGCTGCACATTCGGGAAGGGCAACATCGAGAAGAGCCGCGAGGGCAAGTTCGCGGTGACCCTCATTGACAAGGCGGCCGGCCGCGCAGTGCGCGTCGCCTATCGGCCGACCCTCCAGCCCCAGATCAAGGCCACGCCGTTCATGCGGAAGCGCGCCGCGGGTGTCCCGGCCTCGCAGATCCCCGACGAGGAGCAGACGGAGGTCGTGCACCTGGTCTGGGATGCCTCGGCCGAGGCAATCATGAGCGTCGGGGCCGTGGAGGCGCGTGCCTGGAGCGAGCCGGACGAGGTCGTGCGTTTCGCGGTCTGCCCGCGATGCGACGAGCTTGTCGCGGAGCCGTACCTTCGGGTGGTCGAAGGGACTGCGGTCTGCGCCGCCTGCTCCGGCTACCCACGCTGAGCCGAACCGGCGGATTGCTGCCATGGCGCTCTATCTCATCGGCGGGGCGACAGTCTTCGCCTTCTCGGGCGTCATGGCCATGGCCGGCCTGGGTGCCGCGTTCCTCTTCGTGCCGCTCTTCTACTATCTGGGCGTTCCGCTCGCCGAAGCGACCTCGACCGCTCTCCTGCTCAACGCCGTGAGCCTGTCGATGGCGACCGTCAGCTACGCGCGGGCAGGCCTCATCGACTGGCGAGCCGGGATCCCGGTGCTCGTCACAGCAGTCATCCTCGCCCCGGTGGGTGCCGCGCTGAGCGTCGGGGTCGACCGCTCGATCCTGCTCGGGCTGTTCGTCGGCTTCCTGGTCTTCGCAGGCGCGATGATGCTCTTCTACCGGCCGCGCACCTCCCGTCGAACCCGCGGTGTCGCGGCGGATGCGGGCGTTGGTGCCGGGGTGGGGGGAGTCGCCGGCTTCCTCGGGGGGATGCTCGGGGTGGGCGGCGGCAACATCATCCTGCCTGGGCTGACCTGGACCGGGCTGGACGCCAAGATGGCGGCCGGGACGACCGCACTCGCCGTCGTCTTCTCCTCGCTGTCTGGCTTCCTCGGCCACGTCGCCGTGAGCAGCCTCGATCCGGTGTTTCTCGTGGTCATGGGTGTGCTGGCGGCCGCCGGCTCGCTCGTCGGCGCCTACGTCATGCGCACTCGCCTGACGGGCCTGCAACTGAAGCGGTTCATCGGCGTGCTGCTGTGGGTCATAGCCGCCAAGATGGCCCTCGATCTGCTGTGACCGGACCCGCTCACGAACGAGATGAGGAGACCTCCGTGGTGATCGCGTCAGCATCCGCACCGGCAGTGGTGCCCCCGCTTGGGCGCCTCCACGGGTTCCACCCGGGGTGGTTCGGCGCGGTGATGGGTACCGCGGTGATCGGAGTTGTCGCCTACCAGAATCCGGGCAGCGTCGCGTCGCTCCGTGACGCCGCGCACGCCTTTGGCGTGGCGATGGTCGGCGTGGCGTCGGT
Source organism: uncultured Chloroflexia bacterium (assembly GCA_963805645.1). GTDB lineage: Bacteria > Chloroflexota > Limnocylindria > QHBO01 > QHBO01 > CAVXEH01. The sequence goes on from CAWDVA010000007.1 coordinate 114,563, forward strand.
GCTTGCAATCGTGCTCGGGGTGCCGTATATCGGGCGGTGGGTGCGTCACCCCGCCGCAGCGATCGCCGACCTGCGCCACCCGGTCGCCGGAGCACTGTACGCGACCTTCCCCGGCGGAATCCTGGTCCTCGCCGTCGCCATCGCCACGGTCGGACCATCGGTCGCATCAAGGCCCACGATTACCACCGTGGTGGCGATCCTCGCGGTGCCGGGCATCGCTCTGGCGTTCGGCATCAGCGTGGTGTTCGCCTACCTGCTGTTCGTAGCTCCCGATGTCGGTCCACGCAGCGTCAACGGCGGCTGGTTCATCCCGCCGGTGGTCAACATCATCGTGCCGCTTGTGCTACTGCCGCTCGTCCCCGAGATTGGCGCGGAGGGTGCCACGACGCTCATCATCGTCGGCTACGCCTTCTTCGGAATGGGCCTGCTGCTGTTCCTGCTGGTCGCCTCGCTCCTGTACGACCGGCTCGTCTTCCACCCTCTCCCAGCCGCACCGCTGGCTCCATCGCTCTGGATCGGCCTGGGGCCGGTCGGCGTTGGTGCGCTCGTCCTCGTGCGCCTGGCCCAGGCCGGGTCGACGATCTGGGGGGCATCCGCGCCAGTCGTGACCACGCTGTCGACGGTATCCGCCACCGCGTTGTGGGGCTTCGGGCTGTGGTGGCTGGCCGCCGCGATCCTTCTGCTCGGCGGGTATCTGCGGCGCGAACGCATGCCGTTCGGCATCGGCTGGTGGGCCTTTACCTTCCCGCTGGGTGCCTATGCGGCATCGACTGTCGCTCTCGCTCGCGCCTGGAACTCCGCAGTCCTTGAAGGACTGGGCGTGGTGCTCTTCGTGGCGCTCGTCCTCTTCTGGGCCGTGGTCGCGGCGGCAACGCTCGCCGCCCTTCGGTCGGGCAGCGCCTGGATTCGATAAGCGAGGCAACTGGGAAGCCAGGCGAGCCTTCCGCAACGCCGAAAGATGTGTCTATGGCGCCCCCGGAAGGCCTTGGGGGCGCAATGGGCAGAGCGAGCAATCCGCTGGCGTCTATTCCGACCCTATGGCGTCGGAGTCACGGTGAGGCTAAGCCGGACCCGCCTCATTTCGGGGACAACCTCACCGACTCGGCGAGGGCGATGAGCTGCTCCCTGGTGAAGTCGCTGAGGAGGCCGTCCAGGGCGAACCCGTCATTCCCCAGCGACCACACCAGCGTCATGCCGCCGCTGGGTGGCCAGAGGTAGAAGGTGGCAGGCTGCCCGTTGACCTCAACAGAGGTGGCGGGCCCACCGCCGGTTGTCCCCACCGGCCCGCCGAACGACTGGATAAGCGTGACCATGCTGCTGCCGTCCGCGAGCCAGGGGTCAGGCTGCGGCGACCATATCCGCGCCCAGCGCAGGGTCATGCTGCCGCCGATGGTGTCCTGGCGACGCAGCCCCCAACCACCCGGCAGCCCGCCGAACTCCGCCAGCCCGTCGGGCGGCCGCAGGAACAGCATCTGGCCGGCCAGGTCGTGGACCAGGTTGCCCGTGAAGGGCTGATCGAGACGCAGCGTGAGATGGCGCCGGTAGCCCACCATGTCGCAGGCCCACCCTGACGGCAGGGTGGCCGGGTTCGCCTCCGCGTAGACGCCGATCTCCAGCGTGTCGCCGACGACCCGGGCGGTCCCGCGATAGGCGCGAGAGCAGGGGTCGCCCGGCACCAACTCGCGAGCGCCGATGAACTCCACGTTGACCTGGCGACCGTCCGCGGTAAGGACGACAGTGTCGATGCTGACCGGACCGCCCGTCGGCGGAGCCTGGTCGCCGGCGGCAGGGGTCGCGGTTCCTGGCGAGGCGCAGGCGCTCATCGCGACGGTGACCACGACCACAGCGACCAGGCGAGGTGCCTTCCGCATCTGCATCCCTCCTCCCACCGAAGACGGCCCCAGCGCCGCGGCGGTTGCATCAGCGTGAGACGGCTGCGGCGGAATGGCAAGACCTGGAAGCCGCTCGTCGTGCTCGGTCCCTGGACCGCAGCTCCGAGAACCAGGCTCACGGATAGCCAATGCCGAACGGATCGGTGAGGGTCTTCGGGAGCTGGTCGAGCCCGTGACCACCCGCCATTGGCAGGTGCAGAGCATCCAGCTGAAGGCCGCGGCGTTGCGGCCTTCTCGGTGTCAGCCGATTTGGCTTGGCGCCGCCGGAGGGCATTGGGGGGCTCGGTACCGACGCACGGATTCGCTGGCCTACTAGGTGGCCTGACGACCAATGGTGGTGGCAGGGTGCCTTGCGCACCGCCGGGCAAGCGAGCACCATCGGTCTCGTGGGGAGGCGAATCGCCATGTGCGTGGCCGGCATGCTGCTGGCCGGGCTGACTGGGTGCAGACCTAGTCGCCCGGATGGCGCACCCACCCCAACCATCGTTGGCGTGGTCCAGTCGCTAGGGAAGCTGCCCAACGGGCACCAGGTGGCCGTTCTTGACGACGGCACCCGCTACGACCTCGACGCCGGTCGCCGCTTGAGCGGAGGTAGGCAACCGGACTGGCTGCTCCTGGCAGGGACTGACCGCGGAGCGTGGTACCTGTCCGTGCCTCCGGCAACCCCTCCGGACCTGGCGCCCGGTTGCCCGTTCGTGCTGCGGGCTTCGTACGCTTGGGAAGTCTCTGACGCCATGCTGTTTCTGGTCGGGGACGGCACCGTCGGGCTGCGCGTGCCCAAGGCCCTGACATTCGAGCCATACGAGTTGCGAGGCAACCCCTGGTTCGCCCAGGACTGGTGCGTGGACACCCGGGGGGAGATCACTCGTCACGCCTGAGGGGGTGTCTTCCGAAGCTGAGGGGCGACTGCCCGCGACTTCACCAGGCGGGCCGTTTCCGGCGCAGTTGCGGAGCGGCGCCGTTGGACGCGCGGTACATCTATGGCGCCCCCGGAGGGATTCGAACCCCCGACGCCCGCCTTAGGACGGCGGCGCTCTTTCCACTGAGCTACGGGGGCGCCGTGCGCTCATCCTAGCCCACCGCGCTATCGTGACGCGCGTGAGCGACAGCCCGATTCCGTCTGCCGGCCGCCATCGGCTCGTCCTCTACGAGCGCGCCGGCTGCCACCTGTGCGAGGACGCCGCCGCCATCCTGGACGCCGAGCTGGGCCCGATCGCCTACGACCACGTGGACATCGACACCGATGACGACCTGATCGTCCGGTACGGCTTCCGGGTGCCGGTGGTCAGTCTGGACGGCACCGAGCGCCTGGAAGCGCCCATCGACCCCGGGTCGCTGCGGGCGCTCGCCCGCAGCCTCTATGGCTCAATAGGCTGACGTCGAGGACGGCGCCGCCTTGACCACCAGGGCGCCGTTCATGGCGTTGTGGATGGTGCACTCGAAGAAGAGCTGGCCGGGCTGCTGCGCCGGCACCGTCACCGTGGTCGTCTTGTCCGGCCCGGTGATGATGTCGCTGCGGACCAGCTCCTCGGACTTGGTGTTGTCGGTGTAGACCGCCACGTCGTGCGGGACCGACTCGTTGTTCGTGAACTTGATGATGATGGGCTTGCCGGCGACGGCTTCCATGCAGGGCGCGCTGAACTTGATGTCCTTGGCGCTCAGCTCGATGGTGTTCGTCGCGTCTGCCACGGCGCAGGCGGCACCGCTGGGCGGCGGCGTGCCACTGCCGGTCCCGGAGCAGGCGGCGAGCAGGGCGACAATGGCGAGCACGCTCGCGGACAGCGCGAGGCGCGAACGGAGCATCACGAAGGTCATTCCTCTTGGGAAGGGCGGGAGCAGGGCACAGCCATCATACCCGCGAAGTCAGGAACCTGCGACGCGGACGCTCCCCTTCTCCGTCCACTCCAGCTGGAGCGGAAGTTCGCCCGGATCGTGCGTGAAGTAGCAGTCCCAGCCGCCCTCGATGACGTCGTGAAGGAGCCGGTTGCGGATCTCCACCGCGTCGATGGGGTAGTCGTCGAAAGCGCTGGTCCAGCGCACCGGGACCTGCCAGCGGGTGGGGATCAGGTCGCCGAAGAAGACGGCCCGTGGCAGCGGCTCGCCCTCGTGGCCGGCGGCCGGCCTGGTTCCGATGAGCACGGCCTGCGAGCCGCGCGTATGCCCGCCGGTGCGCAGCACGCTGACACCCGGCACCACCTCGACGTCGCCGTGAACCTCGGCCAGCTGGCCCGCCGCCTGGACCGCGCGGAGCTGCTCCTCCTCCATGATCCCCTGCAGGCGCAGCTCGTCGCCGCGCGCGGCCTCAACCTCGTGGCGCTGGACGACGTAGCGCGCCTTCGGGAAGAACGGCCGTCCCGCGGCATCCACCATGCCGCCGGCGTGGTCGTAGTGGAGGTGGCTGACGATGACGAAGTCGATCGAATCCGGATCCTCCCCCACCTCGCGCAGGGCGACCGCCGGGTTCCCGCCCTCGATGCCCTTGATGTCGCGGTCCTTGTCCGTCATCCGCTCGCCGGTCCCGGTCTCGACCAGGAGACGCTTACCGCGGGCCTCGATGAGCAGCAGGTTCAGCCGGCACAGCACCCGACCCCGATCATCGGTCTCCACGAAGCGCGACCACAGCGGCTTGGGCACCACGCCGAAGAACCCCCCGGCATCGGGCCGGAACCAGCCGGCGCGCACCAGGCGAACGCGGACGCCGCCGGCGTACTCGCGCGCCTCCTCGGGTGGCGTGATCTCGTAGAGCGGGGTTTCGGTGGTCATTGCTCGGTCGCCATCGGTCTCAGGTCACTCCTTCCTCTCTGGCGGCAGCAGCCGGCCGCGGTCGAAGTCGCGGTGGTAGAGGCTGGCCGTGGGATCGCGCTGGCCCCGGTAGCGCGAGCCAATCCGCTCGTCGCCGTAGGCGATCTCCACCGGAGAGCTCATGCGCTGGAAGCTGATCTGGCCGATCTTCATGCCGTAGTACAGGGTGATGGGCAGATTGGCGACGTTAGAGAGCTCCAGGGTCAGGTTGCCGTCCCAGCCGGGGTCCACGTACCCCGCGGTGGAGTGGATGAGGAGGCCCAGCCTTCCCAGCGAGCTCTTCCCCTCGAGTCTCGCCACCAGGTCGTCCGGCAGGGCAACCCGTTCCAGGGTGGAGCCCAGCACGAACTCGCCGGGATGCAGGATGAAGGGCTGATCGCCCTCAATCTCCACCAGCTCGGTGAGGTCCGGCTGCGGCTCTCGGACGTCGATGTACGGGTAGCGGCTGTTGCGGAACACGCGAAAGCGCCGATCCAGGTGCAGGTCCACGCTCGATGGCTGCACGGCCTCGGGCACGAACGGGTCGATCACGATCCGCCCCGCCTCGATGGCGGCGCGAATGTCGCGGTCGGAGAGGATCACTCCGTGGCGCCCTGCCGCTGGCTCATGAGCCGGTCAACCTCCCGCTTGAGGGTGTCGATGTCCTCGTACGAATGGTAGACCGATGCAAAGCGGATGTACGCCAGCTGGTCGAGGTCGCGAAGCCCGTCGGTGGCCAGGCGCCCGATCTCCTTGCTGCTGATCTCCGGCTCGCCGCGTGCTCGGACGGCGCTCTCGATGTCGTCGACCGCCTGCTCTACGCGCTCCAGGGTCACCGGGCGCTTCTCCAGTGCCTTGAGGAGACCGGCGCGGACCTTGCCGCGGTCGAACTCCTGGCGTGACCCGTCGCGCTTGAGCACGATGAGCCGGGCGCCCTCCGGGCGCTCGTAGGTCGTGAACCGGTATGCACAGGCCTCGCACTCCCGCCGGCGGCGGATGGTGCTGCCCCCCTCGAGATCACGCGAGTCGATGACTCGCGTGCTCTGCTCGTTGCAGCGCGGACAGCGCATGCAGCCTCCTGGGTGCGGACTATACCAGTGGTGGTACCAGTGGCGAGCATACCACAAGATGTGCCATGCGCCCGAGTGCGCCAGGCTCCGCCCCCGTCCCGTTCAGCCCTCGCGACGGACGCGGGCGCTCACGTTGGCCACCGCCGGACGGCCCGGCTCCCAGGCCAGCATGACCTCCACGATCTCCTCCATCCGGAGCCGGGCGTGGACGATGTTGGCGTACCCGCGCTTCCAGTAGCTGATGGGCTCGTCGTCGTCGGGGGGCCGGTGCCGCTGGCGGGTGAGCCCGCATCCGCGCTCGGCGGTGACGATCCCGCGCAGGGCTCGCTCCAGGTTCGCCTCGTACTCGAGGTGCAGGGAGTGGAGGTCCTCCGGCGCCGCCATCTCGCGGATCTCCTCGGCCGTGGCGTCCAGCTCGTCTTCGCCCGCCGTCAGCCGGTCGACCGCCTCGTCCACGTCCACCGCCCGTCGGCGGAGGGCGTCGACCAGTTCGCCCAGCTCGTCGAGCACGGTATCGACCCGCGCGGTACGGGAGCCCAGGGTGGAGCGGTAGGCCATCAGCTCGCGGGCCTCACCCGAGAACGAGCGCCGGCCACGCAGCCATGCGGGCAGGAGCGCGATCGCCAGGCCGGCGAGCAGGATCGGTGGCGGGGTACGCGTGGGCATCGGTCTCGTCAGCCTCCCTTCCTGCGTCGGAGCTCCTCGGTGAGCTTGGGCACGATGGCGAACAGGTCGCCAACCACGAACAGGTCCGCGAACTCTCCGATGGGCGCGTCGGGGTCCTTGTTTATGGCTACGACATTCTCCGACGTCTGCATACCCACCCGGTGCTGGATGGCACCGGAAATTCCACACGCCAGGTAGAGCGCAGGCTTGACCACCTTGCCGGTCTGGCCGATCTGGAGCTGGTACGGGATCCATCCGGCATCGGCCGCTGCACGGCTGGCGCCCACCGCGCCGTCGAGGACGTCGGCGAGCTCCTGCAGCGTGGCGAAGCCCTCCTGACTACCCACGCCCCGTCCACCGGAGACGATGACGGTCGCCTCCTCGAGGTTGACGGTCGCCTTGCCTTCCTCGTGGCTCTCCACGACCTTCGCGGCGCCGAACGCATCGTTGGCCGCTGCCGGGGCCGCCGCAACCTGGGCCGTTCCGCCGGTCTCCTCCGGAGTGAAGGTGTTCGCCAGGACCAGCACCACCGCCGGAGACGGGGCACCGTCAACCGGCTCGGAGATGGTCACGAAGGTGCCCTGCAGGGTCGACGCCTCGGCACGCAGCACCCCGTCCTGGACCCGCACCGCGCGGACCGGCCCGAACGCGGGCAGGCCCAGCCGGCCGACGAGCGACGAGGCGAGATCCCGGCCGTTGGGAGTGGCCGGTGCGAGGAGCGCCATGCCTCCTTCGCCGATGGCGGCCGCCGCGGCCGCGGCGTATCCCACCGCGGGGCCCGTGCCGTCGCCCAGGACGATCGCCCGCGCGGCGCCCCAGGCGCCGAGCCCGGCGGCACCGGCCTCCGCGCCCTCGCCGTAGGCGAGCGCGACCGCCGATCCGCCGCTCTGCGTTGCCAGCGCCGCGGCACCCGTCGCGAGCTCCTGCGCGGACCGTGCGGGCTCGCCGCCACTGAACTCGGCGAGGAAGTAGATGTCGTTGCTCATGGGTGTCTCCTCGCCTCAGATCAGCTTTCGCGCCGCGAGCCAGTCGGCGATCTTGACCGCCGCCTCGTCCGCCGACGCGTTCTCGACGCGTTCGGTGGGACCCTTCTCCTCGGGTGGGCGCACCTCGACCATGCGGGTCAGCGCCGCGCCGTGCAGCTCCTCTGCGGACAGGCCCAGGTCGGCCAGGGACCAGGTCTCGAGCGGCTTGCGCTTGGCGGCCATGATCCCCTTGAGGCTCGCGTAGCGCGGCTCGCCCACCTGGTCGGTGACGCTGGCGACCACCGGCAGGGGGGCCTCCAGGATGTCATAACCGGTGGCGTTGAGGCGCCGGATGCGGGCCGCGCCGCCTTCGACCCACAGCTGTGCCCCGTACGAGAGCAGCGGCAGGTCCCGGATGGCGGCCACCGCCCCGGGGACCAGGGACCCGCGTGCGTCATCGGAGGCCATGCCCATCAGCGAGACGTCGCCTGCCAGCCTGTCGAGCGCGGTGGCCAGCACCCGGGCCGTGGCCCACTGGTCGGCGCCGGCCAGTGCCGGATCGGTGACCAGGACCGCGTCATCGCCGCCCATGGCCAGAGCCCGGCGCAGCGCCTCGGCCGCGGTCTCGGGGCCCACGGACAGGTAGGTGACCGTCTCGACGGCGCCGGACTCCTGCAGCTTGAGCGCCTGCTCGATGGCGTACTCGTCGAGCGGGTTGATGACCGACTCGACCCCGCTCCGGTCGAGCCGCATGTCCGGCGTGTACCGCTTCTCCGCGGTCTCGGCCGGGACCTGCTTGATGCAGACGACGATCTTCACGCTCCGGCTTCTCTCCTTGCCCTGGGGCGGGCCGGGATCCCGGCCCGCTGCAGCACCTGGCGAGCGATCACCAGGCGCTGAATCTGCTGCGTTCCCTCGTACAGCTGGGTGATCTTGGCGTCACGCATCATGCGTTCCACCGGGTACTCCTCGATGAATCCGTACCCTCCAAGGATCTGGACGGCATCGGTCGTGACTCGCATGGCGGTGTCGCCGGCGATGAGCTTGGCTGTGCTGGTCCAGTACGGGACGTCGGCGACGCCGGCATCCACGCGCGCCGCTGCGGCGTAGACGAGCTGGCGCGCAGCCTCCGTCTGGGAGGCCATGTCCGCGATCATGAACTGGATCCCCTGGAAGTCCACGACCCGCTGCCCGAACTGCTCGCGCTCCGCGGCGTAGGGCACCGCAGCGTCGATGCCGCCCTGGGCGATGCCCACCGCCTGGGCGGCGACGCCGAGGCGCGAGCGATCCAGGGTGGCCATGGCGATCTTGAATCCGTCGCCCTCCGCGCCGAGGCGGTTCTCCTCTGGAACGAGCACCTCATCGAAGGTGAGCTCTGCGGTCGGCGAGCCGCGGATCCCCATCTTGTGCTCCGTCCGGGGGGCGGCGAAGCCGGGCGTATCGGTCTCCACGATGAAGGCGCTCATGCCCTTTCGCCCCCCGGCCTCCGGGTCGGTCAGGGCGAAGACGGTCAGGACGTTCGCCACCGAGCCGTGGGTGATGAACCGCTTCGACCCGGTGAGCCGATAGCCGTTGCCGTCACGCACCGCCCGCATCCGGTTGCTCGCCACGTCGCTGCCGGCCGCGGCCTCGGTGAGGGCGAAGGCGATGAGCCACTCTCCGGAGGCGAGCCTCGGGAAGTAGCGCTGCTTCTGGTCGTCATTGCCGGCCAGCAGGATGGGCAGCGAGCCCAGCTTCTGCACGATGGGGATCAGGCTGGTCGTGGCATCGGCCCGGGCGATCTCCTCCACCAGGATCGACTGCGCCACGCCGTCCAGCGCCGTCCCGCCGTAGCGCTCCTCGTAGCACGTACCCAGGAGGTCCTGCTTGGCCAGGAGCTCCTTGAGGTCCCACGGGAACTCCGCGGACGCGTCGATCTCGGGAGCGCGAGGAGCAACCTTCTCCTCCGCGAGCTCCCGAACGACGGCACGCAGCTCCTCGTGGTCGGGGGTTGTCAGGTAGGTCACGCGGCATCCTCGATACGGATCGCGACGGGTCCGCTCAGGATACCGAATCCCCCGCCGCCGGGGGCGGCGAGGTGTCGGCGCCGTGGCCGCGGGCCGCCGTCAGCCGGTGGGGCCCTGGACCTCCACCTGCCCGTCGTTGATCCGCGCCGCGTAGGTCGTCAGCCGCGTCGCGGCCGGTCCGTGGGCCACCGTGCCGTCACGCAGCCGGTACGCGGAGGCGTGCCACGGACACACGATCGTGTCGCCCTCGAGCCGACCCTCCGCGAGCGGCCCTCCCGCGTGCGAGCAGGTCTCCCGCAGGGCATGGACGACGTCACCGCGCCGAACCAGGACGAGGCTGGTGGTCCCCAGCGTGGCGCGGGTGGGCGTGCCCTCGGCGAGCTCCGCCGCGGGCAGGACGGCCGTGAACTCCTTCGCGCGCCGGGCCCGGGCGAAGGCGTTGTGGTTGACCATCACGCCCCACTTGTAGACGAGATGCCCGCCAACGAACGAGCCGCCGGCGATCAGCGCGAAGGCCACCAGCGCGATCCAGCGGCCGGCTCCCACGCCGCCGGCCAGGCGCACGAAGAACGCGACCGTGTACAGGACCGTGGCGGTCAGGTTCGTCAGGCCGTGCAGGGTGGCGACGTTGCGCGCATCCCCGGGATCGATGTCCTTGTGGTCCGTGATCCCGGCGGCCGCAGCACCCCACGCGGAGAGGGCCCCGAATCCCAGCACCACCACGGTGGCAGTCTCGACATCGGCGCCGAAGAAGACTGCCGCGGCGTCCAGCACGAGCACAGCGCTCACGGCTCCCACCACGGCATCGGTGAGCATCCCGTGCAGGGAGTGGCCCAGCGGCGCGCCATTCATCAGGTCCTGCAGCAGGCGGCCGGGAGCACCCAGCCCCCGATAGATCGCGGCGGTCAGCCCGGCCAGGCCGTTCCCTATTCCCTGGAACGGCTTCGCCAAGCGTTCGATCAGTCCCATGGCACCCTCTCTCACGGACCGGTCGCGGGCGGCGATCCGGACGTCACCGGCAGGAGCGCTGGTGGGCAGCCGCGGGGCTCGGGCGTGCGGTCAGGCGGTCAGCTCCTGGGCAAAGTCGCGGAAGGTCGCTACGTACCGATCGATCTCCTCCTCGGTGTGCTGCACCGAGAGCGTCCATTGGTCGTCCGGGCCCGGTGGCAGCAGGATGCCACGGTTGGCAAGGAAATAGAAGGAGGCGGCCCACAGATCGCCGTCGAGGCCAATGAAATCGCGGTAGTTCGTGACCCGGCCGGGCGTGAACATCACGCAGCCCTTGGGACCCACGTTGACCGCGTAGCCGGGCAGCCCGAACTCGTCGATCACGGCCTGCGAGCCGGTCGTCAGCCGCTCCGCCAGGGCGTGGAGCCGCGGGTAGGCATCCGGGGTCAGGATCCTGGTCAGCGTCGTGAGGCCGGCGAGCATGGACAGGGGGTTGCCGTTGAAGGTGCCCAGGTGCGCGACGCGCGTGGCCCCGCCCGCGAGGGTCGAGTGCTCGATGCCGACGCCCGGCGCGTTGCGCTCCGGCACCTTTTCGATGGCGCTCATCACCTCGCCACGCCCGCAGAACGCACCAATCGGGATGCCCCCGCCGATGCTCTTGGCCAGGCACGCGAGATCCGGCTGCACGCCGAAGTACTCGGTCGCCCCGCCGTAGGCGAGGACCACGCCGGTCTTCACCTCGTCGAAGATCAGGACGATGTCGTGGGCCGTGGCCAGCTCCCGAACCCGCTCCAGGAACCCCGGACGCGGCGGCACCACCCCGATGTTGAACTGGACCGGCTCCACGATGATCGCGGCGATCTCACCACGATGGCGGTCGAGGATCGCCTCCAGGATCTCCGGCTCGTTGAACGGCGCGATCACCGTCTCCGCGATGCGGCTGCGGGGCATACCCGCGGTGGCCGGAACCGTGTTCGGCGCGTCCAGGGGCCCCATCGCGTCGCGCGGGGGCTGGATGCTGACCAGGACGTCGTCGTGGTGGCCGTGGTAGCCGCCTTCGAACTTGAGGATCTTCTCGCGGCCGGTGAAGCCGCGGGCGACGCGGATCGCGTCCATGGTCGACTCCGTCCCGGAGTTGCTGAAGCGCACGAGATCCGCGCCGAAGCGACGCTTGAGCTCCTCGGCCAGCAGGACGCCGTCCTCCACCGGGAACGTGTAGCAGGTGCCGTTCGCCACCCGCCGGGCGAGCGCCTCCGCCAGCAGCGGATGCGAATGGCCCGCCGCAAGGACGCCGAAGGCCATGTCGAAGTCGAGATACTCGTTGCCGTCCGCGTCCCAGATGTGCGACCCGCGCCCATCGGTCATGAACAGCGGATAGGGGTCGTACGTCTGGAACGAGGAGGCGACGCCCAGCGGCATCGCCTGGCGGGCGCGGGCATGCAGCTCCGCGCTCCTGGGGCTCCGGGCGCGGTACGCGGCTTCCTCGCGCTCCGCGATCCGGTGCACCCGGTCGCGGTCGACGGTCCGCTCTCCGGCAACGGTCACGGTGTCCTCCTACCTGGTCCCCCAGCGATAGCTCTCCTTGATGAAGCGCAGCTCCACCATGGTCTCGGTGGAGCGGATCCCCTCGATGGCCGCGACGCGCTCGGTGAGCACCCGCAGCAGGTGGTCGTTGTCCTCGCAGACGACCTCGCAGATGAGGTCGTAGCGCCCGGCGGTGACCACCACGTAGGTGACCTCGTCGAGCGTCGCCAGCCGATCTGCGATCTCCTCGAGGCGGCTGGGTTCCACCTTGAGGCCAATGAACGCCGGCTGCTGGAATCCCATGGCCAGCGGATCGGTGACGCCCACGACCTGCACCACGCCCCGCGAGATGAGCCGCTCCGCCCGCTGCCGGACGGTCGCCTCCGGGACCTTGAGCTCGCGGCCGATCTGCGCGTAGGGGCGCCGTCCGTCGAGCTGCAGGGCCTTGATGATCGCCTTGTCGAGGTCGTCGAGCACTGATCGGGCTGGCATGCCGGAAGGCTACGCTCACGGCACTGCAGGCGCAAGTTTCCGTGGACCGATAGGCCCTGCTATCCCGATTCCGTCGATTCCTGCGGATTCCGCAGTGGTTGACGGAGCTCACGATTCCAGGCCCCGGTCGCATCCGCCAGGAGCTCCGCGACGTCCTTCACGGCCACGTCCTCGCGGCCCAGGTCGTCGGTGCCGTCTCGCAGCATGATCAGGCAGAAGGGACACGCGGTGGCGATGGCATCCGGGCTCGTGGCCAGCGCCTGCTCCGTGCGCCGGTGGTTGATGCGGTGGCCCTCGGTCTCCTCCATCCACATCCGCGCCCCGCCGGCTCCGCAGCACATCCCGCGCCGGTGATGGAGGTCCATCTCGGTGACCTGCTGGCCGGGAACGGCCCCCACCACGCGCCGGCCGGGCTCGAAGACGTCGTTGTAGCGGCCCAGGTAGCAGGCATCGTGATAGGCAACCACCGCCGGGTTGGCACGGTCCGGCTTGAGCTTGCCCTCTGCCACAAGCCGGTCAAGGAGCTGGGTGTGGTGGATCACCTCGATACCCGACAGGCCGAACTGCGGGTACTCGTTCTTCAGGGTGTTGAAGCAGTGCGGACAGCTGGCCACCACGGTCCGCACGTTGTGCGACTCGTGGGCCTCGGTGAGGGTCGCCACGTTCTCCTCGGCGAGCATCTGGAACAGGTACTCGTTGCCGGCGCGCCGCGCCGGGTCGCCGGAGCAGCTCTCGCGCGCTCCCAGGACCGCGAAGGGCACCCCGGCCTGGTCGAGCAGCTGGGCCATGGCCCGCACGACCTTGCGGTTGCGGTCGTCGAACGCGCCGGCGCACCCGATCCAGTACAGGACGCCTTCGTCGGGCAGGCCTCCGTGGCCGCCATCGGTGCCGTCCAGGACGCGCACCTCCAGGCCCTTGGCCCAGTCCATCCGCGCGCTCTTGGGCTGGCCCCACGGGTTGCCCGCGGTCTCCATCCCTCGGAAGGCGACGTTGAGCTCCTTGGGGAAGCGGCTGTCCTCCAGGACCAGGTTGCGGCGGATCTCCACGATCGAGTCGACGTGCTCGATGAGCACCGGGCAGCCCTCGACGCACCACCCGCAGGTGGTGCACTGCCAGATCGCCTCCTCGGGGATGGCGTTGTCCACGATCGGCAGGCTGAGCGCTTCGGTCGCGCGGTCCTTCGCCAGCGCCAGGGCCGTCTGCGCGGCCTCTCCCCCGCCGTTGGCACCCCCTTTCGCGGCCCGCTGGGCGCTCGCCGCGGCAGCCAGCGCGGTCTCGGTCATGACGATCTGGTCGCGAAGGCCCTCCATGAAATGCTTGGGCGACAGGGTCTTGCCGGACATGCTGGCCGGGCAGAACTCCATGCAGCGCCCGCACTCGGTGCAGCTCATGGGGTCGAGCAGATGCCGCCAGGTGAGGTCCTTGAGGGTCCTGGCCCCGTAGACGAGCTCCTCGCCCTGCGGCGGCTCCGCCTCGAGATCCATCTTCCGCAGCGCCCCTCGCGGACCGATGTTGCGGAAGTAGACGTTGGGCTCCGACACGAAGATGTGCATGTGCTTGGAGTACGGGAGGTAGGTGAGGAAGCCCAGCACGACGACGATGTGCGCCCAGCCGAAGAGCCCGTAGCCGATGGCGCCGGCATCGGCCCCCATCGGTTCGAGCAGGAGCGACAGCGAGCCGGCCAGGACCGCGAACTTCCGGGCCGGGTCGTCGGGGACGGCCACGAAGCGGAAGGCATCGCCCAGCACCTCGGTCAGGACCACGCCGGCAATGAGGGCCAGGATGATGAACGCGTCGCGCGACAGGGCCAGGCGCCGCGGCCGGGTGATGGTTCGCCGCACCACGTCGTAGACGAGCGCGCCCAGGATCAGGGCGATGAACAGGTTCGCCAGGCCCACGACCAGGCCCCAGATCACGCCACCCAGCGGCCAGGCCAGGATTGCCTCCACGAGCCCGTTGGTGAGGTAGTTCCCCGTCGTCGCCAGCAGAATCAGGAAGCCCCAGAAGACGAAGGCGTGCGCGAGCCCCGGGCCCAGGTCGTTCAGGAGGCGCCGCTGACCGAGGACGTACAGCAGCACGCCCTTCGTCCGCTCCCAGGGACGGTCCGTCCGGTCGAGCGGGCGCCCCATGTGCAGGATGGCGAGGTGCTGGCGCAGTCGCTGCCAGAAGAAGTAGAGCGATACCGCGACCGGAACGACGATCAGCGGGTAGAACGGGATGGTGGCCTCCATGCGTGGCCCATCCTACCGGCGGCGGACCCGCGCCCGCGCGCCGTCTGTGCTCGGATCAGGCGTGGTCCCCGCCGGCGAGCTGCTCAATGGCGTGGCGCAGGACGGGCAGCACGGCGTTGAGCGACTCGATGGCGCCGCGCGGCGAGCCGGGCAGGTTGACGATGAGCGTGCGGCCCCGCGCCGCCACCACGCCGCGCGACAGGGAGGCCATGGGCGTGGATGCAGCGCCCACCGATCGCATGAGCTCCGCCATCCCCGGCACCAGGCGATCCGCGACGCGGCCCGTCGCGGCAGGGGTCACGTCCGTGGGCGTCAGCCCCGTCCCACCGGTGGTGACGACCAGCGCATGGCCGGCGTCTGCCAGCCGGAGCAGGGCGGCGGCGATGGCCTCCTCGTCATCGGGCACCAGCAGCGGGTCGGGCGCCACGTCCCAGCCCGCCGCACGCAGCGCCGCGACCACGGCCGGGCCACCGGTGTCCTCCCGCTCCCCCGCCGCCGAGCGGTTCGAGCAGGTGACGACCGCCGCCTCGTACGCAGGCGGACCGGTCGGCGGTGCCGGCTCCGCCATCGGCGCACCGTCGCGCGTCCAGCGACCGCTCTGGCCGCCCTCCTTGGAAAGCAGGACCACCGATTCGATGGCGATGTCGCGCTGGAGCGCCTTCGCCATGTCGTACAGGGTCAACGCCGCCACGCTTGCGGCGGTGAGCGCCTCCATCTCGACGCCGGTCCGCGCCCGGGCAGAGGCCTCGGCGGTGATGCGTACGGTGCCAGCCACGCGATCGGGAACCAGGTCGACCCCGACGTGCTCGAGCGGGATCGGATGGCACAGCGGGATCAGGTCCGGCGTCCGCTTGGCACCTGCGATCCCCGCCAGGCGCGCGACGGCCAGGGCATCGCCCTTGGGACCGCCCGCGGCCAGCAGCGTTGCGAGCGTCTCCGGAAGCATGCGGACCGTGGCCATGGCGACGGCCCGGCGGGCCGTGATGGGCTTCGTGGAGACGTCGACCATTCGGGCTGCGCCCTGCGGATCGAGATGTGTTGGTTCGGTCATGGCAGGTACCCCGTCAGGATGGTCTCGTACGAGCGGTTCGGGTCCGCCCCCGCCTCGCCCGCCGGGACGATGAGCAGCCCGTTGGCGTCGGCAAGCGGCCGAAGCTGGGCTGACCCCTGCCCGCCGGCGGCACGGGCGAGCAGCTCTCCCGACTCGCGCCGGAGAGCGACCCGCAGGAAGGCGCGGCGCGGCGGATCCTTGGCGATGGGCGCCTCCGGCCGGGCCTGAACGCGCAGGCGGCCGTCGCCGTCGAGGCCCTGCAGGCGGCGAAGATACGGCCGCACGAACAGCTCGAAGGTCACGAGGGCGGAGACCGGGTTGCCCGGCAGGCCGATCAGCGTCGTGCCACCCAGCGCGCCCACGGCCAGCGGCTTGCCGGGCTGCACCGCGATCCGCCAGAACTCCAGGCTGCCTCGCCGCTCGAGGACCTCGCGCACCACGTCGTAGCGCCCCACGCTCACCCCGCCGGAGGTGACGAGCAGATCCGCGGTGCGGGCCGCGTCGCGCAGTGCACCTTCGACCGCCGACGCGTCGTCGCGCACCCGCGGCAGCAGGTCCGGCACGCCGCCGGCATCGACCACCGCCGCGGCCAGGGCCGGGCCGTTCGTGTCGTAGATCTGGCCCGGGCCAAGCGGTGCTCCCGGCGCCACCAGCTCGTCTCCGGTCGACACGATCGCGACCACCGGTCGGCGGCGCACGGCGACGGCGCCGATCCCCAGGGAGATGAGCACCGCGATCCCCGCCGGGGTGAGCGCGCCAGGAAGGCAGATCTCCGCGCCTGCCGCGGTGTCCGATCCGGCCGGACGGACGCAGGCCCCGGGCTCGGCCCGCGCGACCCGAACCGCCCCATCGGCCTCTGTTGCCTCCTCGATCGGCACCACGGCGTCGGCGCCCGGCGGCAGCATGGCGCCGGTCATGATGCGGATCGCGCTCCCCCGCTCCACGGCGACCTCGGCCGCCGCACCGGCAGCGACCTCGCCGGCCAGCTGCAGCGTCCCGGGCGTGTCCGCGGCACGCACCGCGTAGCCGTCCATGGAGCTGTTGGCGAAGGGAGGCACGTCGATGCCGGCGGTGATGCGCGGCTCGGCAAGGACCCGCCCTAGGGCATCCGGGACGCGAACCTCCTCGGCATCGGTCGGGTGGGCATGTGCCAGGAGCCGGCGATACGCGTCCTCCAGCGGCAGCAGATCGGCCATCACACGCCCAGGCGCAGCCGCGTCTCGATGAGGCGCATGATCCCGGCCCGGGTCAGGAGGCCGGCCACGGCCCGTCCCTCGGTGACCACCGGCAGCTGGCTCACTCCGCGCTCCTGGATGAGGCGCATGGCCGACTGGACATCGTCGTCGGGCGTCACCGTGGCCAGGTCACCGTAGCGGGTCATCACGTCGGTGACCCGCGCGTCCTCCCAGTTGTCGCGCGGCACCCGGCGGACATCGGAGAGGGTCACGATCCCGGCCAGCCCGCCGTCGAGGTACCGCACCAGGAAGGTCCGGCTGTCGCCGTGCAGCATGCGGTCGTGGACCAGGCTGGCCACCGACTCGTTGGGTGAGACGGATGGCGGCTCCGGCTCCATGATGTCGCGCACCCGGACACCGAGGAGCGTCCGCTCGATGCCGGTCTGTGCCGAGGCCTGCTCGGCCGCGCTGGACAGGAACCAGCCGATGAGCGCCAGCCAGATGCCCGCCACGATCCCGCCGGGCTGGAAGGCCAGCAGGATGCCGAAAGCGATGAGCAGGTAGCCGATCAGCTGCCCCACCGTCGCCGCATTTCGCGTGGCCTTGTACCGGTCACCGCGGATCCGCCACAGGGCCGCGCGCAGGATCCGGCCGCCATCCATGGGGAACCCGGGCACCAGGTTGAAGACGCCAAGGGTGAGGTTGATGAATCCCAGCCAGCCCAGCAGGGCGGCGATCTGCTCCTGCTGGACGAAGAGGTCGATGGCCCACAGCGCGGCGCCGATCAGCAGGCTGGCCACGGGCCCCGCAGCGGCGATGAGCGCCTCGTCGCGTGGCCGTTGCGGCTCCTCCTCCATGCTCGCCGCCCCACCAAAGACGAACAGGGTGATCGCGCTGATCGTGACGCCGAAGCGACGCGCCACCACGGCATGCGAGAGCTCATGGCCCAGCACCGAGGCGAGGAAGAAGAGGGAGGTGATGGCACCAACGAGCCAGTAGGTGCCCGTGCTCCAGCCGGCGTACTGGAGCGGGAACTGGACGGTGGCCAGCGAATAGGTCACCAGGAAGCCGATCACCAGCCAGGACGGATGGATCTCGATGGCAATCCCCATGACGCGCCCCACCCGGAACGACGAGCCCATGGCGCGAGTGTAGCCGAGCGAAGCTGTCGAGCCGATGAAGGGGACCGGCGAGGTCAGGCGGCGGTCGTCGCCTCACGCTGCCAGAGACGCCACCCCACCAGGAGCACGGCCAGGGCCGACAGGATGATGGCGATCCCCGCCGTGATGGACGCCTCGAACCAGAAGCCCTCCGGGAAGAGGCGCAGCAGGTTCGAGTCCGGCCCGAACATGAAGTTGCCCTGCGGGAAGAAGACCTCGTGGAAGGCAAGGAAGGCCTGGTCGAAGTCCAGGGCGAAGAACGCGGCGAGCACCACGGCGACCGTGCCCACCAGGCCCCCCGCCCAGATGAGGGCCCGACCCACCGCGCGTCGCCGGCGGCGGAGCGCGAGCCCGGATCCGACCGCCACCGCGAGGGCGACGAGCCAGACCACCCCCAGCAGCCGGACCAGCCGCGATACGTCGCGCATGTGGCTGCGCTCGGCATCGGTCAGCAGCGGCGGTCCGCCGTCAACACCTTCCGCGAAGTCGCCGCAGCCGAGCCACACATCGCAGAGCATGGCGCCGGTGACCCGGTCGACCTCCGACTGGGTGGTCTGCAGCCGGGCCGGCACGTCGTTGCGCGCCTGCTCCACGGAGACGAACCACGGGTTGAAGAGCAGGAGCGGGCCGGTGAGCAGGACCAGGACCGCCATCGACAGTCCGAGCGGGATGCCCAGGTATCCGGCCGTGCCGCCGCGCCTGGCGGCAGGTGGCGGCGCCATCGGCTCCTGGGAGGTGGTCAGAGCACCCGGCCGGCGATGCGGGCCGGCGCCAGGGTCACGGCCAGGACCCATCCCACGATGGCGATCACCACGGACCCGAGCAGCGCCGAGCCGAAGTCATTCACCACGAACCCGAGCGAGAGCTGCTGGGAGATCACGCCCACGAGCATGAGCATCAGGGCGTTGATCACGATCAGGAACAGGCCCAGGCTGAGGATCGAGATCGGCAGGGTGATGATCCGCAGGACGGGTCGCAGGTACGTGTTCACGAGGCTGAAGGCGACGGCCACCAGGATGAACTTCCACCACGCGTTGTCGGCGAAGTCGAAGTCGAGGCCCGGTCGCAGCAGCCAGACCGCGACGTAGAGCGCAATCGCGTTGATGGCGATCTGGATCACTCGGTTCATGGCGCTAGCCTAGCCGATGGCTTCGCACGGCGGTAGACCGGTGCGGCGGTTGGCGGGCAGGTCGCGCGATCCGCCAAGATGACGGCATGAGCAACCCGGACACCGCGACCACGATCACCATCAACCGGGGCGACCGGGTACTGATCGCCGGACCCGGCGGATCGCTGGACGGCGGCGAGCTGGGGTTCTACGTCCGCGATACGCGACTGCTCTCCCGCCACCGGGTGACCCTCGATGGTGAGCCGCTCACCGTGGTCGAGGACGCCACGCGCCGCTTCTACTCGGCGCGCCACGTGCTTGCGGGCGCCGCGCCGGTGCAGCTCAGCGTCGAGCGATCCGTGGCCGGCGGGATCCACGAGGATCTCGACCTGCGCAACCCGGGCGCGGCTCCCGTCCATGCCATCCTGGGGATCGAGCTGGACGCCGACTTCGCCGATATCTTCGAGGTGCGTGGCGTGGCGCCGGCGATCGAGCGCTCACCAACCGCGACCTGGTCACCGGAGCGCTCCGAGCTGCGGTTCTCGTACCGCAGCGAGGAATTCGCGCGCAGCCTGGTCGTGCGCATCCACGCCGATGCGGCGCCTGACTGGCGGGACGGGCGGCTGACCTTCGCGGTGGATCTGCCGGCGCGAGGGTCGTGGCACGCCTGCCTGGCGTGGATCCCCCTGCTGGACGCGGCGAACCTGCCCGATGGCGCGCCGGTCGCCCAGGGCGACGCGACCGGTGCGACCGCCGCAGAGGGGGCGGACGCCGCAGGTCACGCGGCGACGGCCTTGCCGCCCGAGGAGGATGGCAGACCGCTGGGGTCTCTCACCCTCCACGTGGATGACGTCGGGGTACGCGGTGCGTGGGACCAGGCGCTCTGGGACATGGAGGCCCTTCGGCTCTTCCTGCCCGAGGCCGGCGGACTGCCCGTCCCGGCGGCCGGCGTCCCGTGGTACCTGACCCTGTTCGGACGCGACGCCATCATCACCTCGCTGCAGGCGCTTGCGGGCCACCCGGAGCTCGCCCGGGGCACGCTGGCCGCCCTGGCGGCGCTCCAGGCGCGCGACGTGGATCCGGTCCGCGACGCGGAGCCGGGCAAGATCCTGCACGAGATCCGGCACGGCGAGCTCGCGGTCCGGGGACTCCTCCCCTTCCAGCCCTACTACGGCACGCACGACGCGACGCCGCTGTTCGTGACGCTCCTGGCGCGGACGTTCGACTGGAGCGGGGACCGAGCGCTGCTCGACCGGTTCCTGCCCGCCGCAGAGGCGGCCATGCGCTGGATCGAGCGCGACGGCGACCGCGACGGTGACGGGTTCCTGGAATACGCGACCCGCTCCCCGCACGGCTTTCCCAACCAGGGCTGGAAGGACGACGTGGCGGCCATCCCCCACGCCGATGGCTCCCCGGCGCCCCTGCCCATCGCCCTCTGCGAGCACCAGGCCTATGCCTACGAGGCGCGCCTGGCACTGGCGCGGCTGTACGTCCTCGCCGGACGCGATGCCGATGCCGCCCGCCTGCGAACCGACGCCGCCACCCTTCGCGAGCGCTTCAACGAGCGGTTCTGGTGGGAGGAGGAGGGCTCCTACTACCTGGGTCTCGACGGGAACAAGGCGCCAATCCGCTCCGTCGCGTCGAACGCCGGCCTGTGCCTGGCCACCGGCATCGTCCCGGCCGATCGCGCCGCCCGCGTCACGCAGCGACTGATGGCCGACGACATGTGGTCCGGCTGGGGGATCCGGACGCTCGCCGCCGGCCACCCCGCGTACGACCCGTTCAGCTACCACACCGGCAGCGTCTGGCCCCACGACAACGCCATGATCGCCGCCGGATTCGCCGCCTTCGGACAGCGATCCGGGGTCGCGACCATCGCGCGGGCGCTGTTCGATGCCGCGGCGACGCTTCCGGGCCATCGGCTCCCTGAGCTGTATGCCGGTCTCCCGCGCACGTCCGGCGCACCGCCCGTGGGGTATCCCGGCTCCTGTGTGCCCCAGGCCTGGGCCGCGAGCGCGCTCTTCCGCATGATCGAGCTGCTGTGCGGGCTCGATGCCCGCGCCGACCCCGATGGTGGCGTGCGCCTCCACATGGACCCCGATCTCCCGGCGTGGCTTCCCTCGCTCCGGCTGGAGGGCCTACGGATCGGAAACCAGGTGGTCGCCGTGGCGGCCGAGGGGCGGCGGGCGACGGTGGCCGGTCTCGACGCCGGCATCGCCGTGATCCAGGCACCGGCACCGCTGCCAGACGGAGGAGCGCCACCGAGCTGATCGTGCTCGCGTGGGTGTATCCGTGCGTGCGGGCGTGTGATATTCTGTTTTCAGCGCCACAAGGGCGCGCCCAAACGCGGCTGCACGATCACTCCTCTCATCGGTTCTCGGCGAGATGTGGCGCTGAGGCCGCTGAGCAAGGAGTGTTTTTCGTTGTACACCTATTCCGACAAGATCCTGCGGTGCGCCGATTGCGGCCAGGACTTCGCGTTCAGCGCATCTGAGCAGGAGTTCTACGCGAGTCGCGACTTCAGCGAGCCGCGCCGCTGCCCGAGCTGCCGCGCGCTCCGCAAGGCGTCCCGCGGTCAGAGCGGCAACGGTGCCGGATCGTCGTACGGCAGCGGCACGCGTGAGATGTTCACCGCCACCTGCGCCGACTGCGGGCGCGAGGCGCAGGTTCCGTTCCGTCCCAGCGGCGTGCGCCCCGTCTATTGCAGCGACTGCTTCTCGTCGCATCGAGCCTGAGATCCGCGTCGGCTCCGCCCGACCGGCCTGATACCGGAGGAACCACAGGACCTATGGCATCTGGAACCGTCAAGAAGCTGATCAGCGACCGCGGATTCGGCTTCATCACCGCTGACGACGGCAAGGACTATTTCTTCCATCGTGACGGCGTCGCCGCCTCGCTGGACTTCGACCGCCTCGTCGGCGGCGAGAAGGTGACCTTCGACGTCGAAGCGAGCCCACGCGGGCCCCGCGCGACGAACGTCCAGGCAGCCTGACCGGGCCGCCATGACGAACGAGACGCCCACTGCGCCACGTCGCCGCTACCTCACCTGGCGATACCCGGACCGGCACTTCAGCAAGGTCCACATCCTTGGAGAGGACGCGCTTCCGCTGTGTGGCGGCCGGCCCGGCCGGGAGATGGGGCGGCCCAAGCCGCCCATCCCGGAGGACGCGCTCTGCGAGGAATGCCTGGAGCGCGACACCGCCTCCTGAGGCTGACGTCCCGGTGCCGGCCTGGCCCGGCCCGGGACCTTCACTCGCTACGGTCCCGCGTCACGGCCGAACGGACGACCCCCACGCGGCGTGCCGCGCCTCGCGATACGCCGCCCCGTCGCGCCGACTGACGACCCGCTCCCTGATTCCGTCGACGGTGCACAGTCGGAGGCGGATGGCGCCCGAGCGGACGTCCGGGTGCGCCAGCACGCGCGCGGCTCGTACCACCATTCCGCGAGTGGCCGCCACGTAGGCGTACGGCTCGTCCTCGTAGGGAACGGTTGCCGCCTTCGCCCGCCGGTGCAGCGAGCTGCGCGCCAGCCGCACCCCGAAATGGCACCAGTCCGGCGCCTGCATGGGGCAGGTCCCATCGTGAGGACAGGGCGCGGCAATCGTGGCTCCCGCGGCGAGGAGCTGGGCTCGCGCATCCCGCACACGCTCGAATCCCGCCGATGATCCGGCTTCCACCACGAGGAGCGCGCCGCCGGCGGCGGTCGCCTGCCACAGCCCTGCGACAAGTGACGCCCGATCCGCGTCCGTGACCTCGCTCAGAACGTACGTCGCGGTCACCAGGTCCGCCGTCGGGAGATCGGCGCGACGACCATCCTGCCGCACCCAGCGTGCCGATGCCAGTGGCGCCACGCCCGACGCGCCCGCCAGCTGGGCTCCGCGGGTGAGCGCCGCCTCGGACCGTTCCAGTGCCGTGATGCGGTCGATCGTCGGCCAGAGTGCCGTGGCCGCCCACGCCGCGCTCCCCGTGCCGGCCCCCACGTCGAGCATGGTGTGCGGCGCGAAGCCCTGCATGGCGACCGCCGTCGCTCGCATGGCCGCCCCGGCCGCGGCCATCGTCGCGGGCATGCGGGCCGCCAGGTAGGCGTCAACTGCCGCCGCCGAGTCGAGAGGTGCGGAACCCGACGCGCGATAGCGGTCCGTCTGGGCGACGACCGCCCGGCGAAGTGCCGGGGTGACGGGCACCATCGGCGCAAGAAGAGCGCGCAGGCGGCCCGTTGCCACCTCCCAGCGTCTCTCGATCCCCGCGTCCGGGTCCTCGCGTGCAGCCACGCGCTCGCTCAACCTGCCGTCGCGCCGTCGCTGGCGCGCGCAGACCGGGGCGGCTGACGCCGCGATGCATCGGACATGCGGCGATCCTACGCCGGCCGCACCACCGGACGCGCTGCGCACGCGACGCGATCTGGGAGACAATACGGAGCCCGCCGCCCAGGCATGCTCACGCGCGCCACGCGGGTATCACCGGAATTGGAGTGCATGCGGTATGGCTGGCGCGGGTTCGGGAACCGTCACGCTCCTGTTCACGGACATCGAAGGCTCCACGCGGCTCCTGCGCGAGCTCGGTCCCCGCTGGGAAACCGAGCTGGGAGAGCACCGCCGCCTGCTCCGCGAGGCCTTCGACGCCCGGGGGGGCTCGCTGGTCGACACTGCGGGCGACGGCTTCTTCTACGCATTCCCGCGCGCCCGCGAGGCGGTCCTTGCCGCGGTCGACGGCCAGGTGGCGCTCAACGCACATGGCTGGGCCGCTCCGTTGCGCGTCCGGATGGGCATGCACACCGGTGAGCCGACCCGGACCGAGACCGGCTATGTGGGCCTGGACGTGCACCGCGCGGCCCGCATCATGGCCGCCGGCCACGGCGGTCAGATCCTCCTGTCGCAGACTACCCGCGACCTTGCCGGCGCTGACCTTCCGGACGAGGTTGGCCTGGTCGACCTCGGCGAGCATCAGCTGAAGGACCTTCCCGCGCCCGAGCGCCTCTACCAGGTCAACGCTCCGGGGCTGCAGCACGACTTCCCGCCCCTGCGATCGATCGACTCGCGCCCGAACAACCTGCCGCGGCAGCTCACCACCTTTGTCGGCCGTGAACGAGAGATCAGGCAGGCCAAGGGCATGCTGGCGTCCGCTCCCCTCGTCACCTTCACCGGGCCGGGCGGAGTGGGCAAGACCAGGCTCGCGCTCGAGATCGCCGACGAGCTGCTGGACGACTTTCCCGAGGGTATGTGGTTCGTGGACCTGGGCCCGCTGACTGATCCCACCTTCGTGGCGCCCGCGATCGCCAACGCCCTGGGGGTGATGCACGCGCCGGGGCAACCGATCCTGGATACCCTCGTGGACCACCTGCACACCCAGCGGGTCCTCCTGGTCATCGACAACTGCGAGCACGTGCTCGAGGAGGCCGCGCGCACCATCGACGCTCTGCGGCGCGGCTGCGGCTCGGTCCGCGTGCTGGCCACCAGCCGCGAGGGGCTCGCCATCGACGGTGAGATGGTGTTCGCGGTCCCCTCGCTCTTTGTTCCGGACCCCGCAACGGCCAGCGAGGACGAACTCATCCATTCGGACGCCATCCGCCTCTTCGTGGAGCGCGCCACGTCGGCGACTCCGGGCTTTCACATCACCCCCCGCAACGCCGGGGCGGTGGCCCAGATCTGCCGGCGGCTCGACGGCGTCCCGCTGGCCATCGAGCTGGCTGCCGCGCGCGTCCGGGCCCTGCCCGTGGAGCAGATCGCGGCCCGCCTGGACGATCGTTTCCGCCTCCTGACCGGATCGAACCGGGTCACCGTGCCTCGTCATCAGACGCTGCGTCAGACCATTGACTGGAGCTACGACCTCCTCGCCGAAGACGAGCGGGCAGCGTTCAGGCGGCTGGCAGTCTTCGTCGGCGGTTGCTCGCTCGAAGCGGCCGAAGCGGTGTGCGTCGGCGAGCTCGTGGACCAGTACGCCGTCCTCGACCTGCTCTCGCGCCTCGTGGACAAGTCGCTCCTCATCGCCGATACGGAGGGGACGGAGGCCCGCTATCGGCAGCTTGAGACCGTGCGCCAGTACGCGCGCGACCGGCTGCTGGAGACCGGTGAGGCGAAGGACGCGCTGCGCCGCCACCGCGACTGGTATCTGGCCATGGTCGCCCGCGCCGAGCCGGAGTTCTTCCAGGGCGCAGAGTCGGCCGAGTGGCTCGCGCGTCTCGACCACGAGCATGACAACCTGCGTGCCGCGCTGCAGTGGAGCCTGGACGAGCCGGGCGAGGAGCGCGAGGGCCTCCATCTGGCCGCCGGCCTTTGGCGGTTCTGGGAGATCCACGGCCACCTGGCCGAGGGTCGCAGCTGGCTGGAGCGCTTCCTGGAGGTCACGTCGGGCGAGGTCTCGGCGCTCCGTGCCGATGCGTATACCGGGGCCGGCATCCTGGCCTTCATGCTCGGCGACCAGGCCGGCGCCTCCGCGCTTCATCAGCGCAGCCTTGAGCTGCACCGGCAGGTGGGTGACGCCGACGGGATCGCATTTGCCGCCAACAACCTCGCCAACGCCGCGGTGCTCTCCGGCGACTACGCGGCGGCCAAGGAACTGTACGAGCAGGTCCTTCCCTGGGCCCGCGAGCGGGGCGACCTGCGCGTGACCGGCTTCTCACTGGTCAACATGGCCGAGGCCGTCGCGCTGGCCGGCGACCCGGACCAGGCCCGCGCCCAGTATGCCGAGGGTATCGCCAACTTCCGGCAAGCCGGCGATCGGTGGGGCGAGTCGTTCGCACTCGACAACATGGGCATGATGCTCGTGCGCCTTGAGCAGCCGGACGAGGCGGCCGCGCTCCACGCGCAGGCGCTCGCCATCTCGCGCGAGCTGGGCGACGAGCGCGGGATCGCACGGGCCCTGGCCCACATGGGCGACGTGGCCGCACATGGTGGCGACGAGGCCCGCGCCCGCGAGCTCTACACCGAGAGCCTGCAGATCCGCCGATCACTGGGGGACCTGCCGGGCATCGCCTCGACCATGGAGAAGCTCGCCTCGGTGGTCACCAACGACGACCCCCGGCACGCGGCCGTGCTGCTGGGCGCGGCAGAACGAGTGCGTGACCTGATCCGCGCACCGGTGCCGCGCTCGGTTCGGGAGGAGTACGAGGCGTTCCGACGGGCGGTCCAGGAGCGACTGGGACCAGACGCCTTCGACGAAGCCAGGACGGAGGGCCGCCGCCTCTCAACGGAGGCAGCCCTGGCTACGATCCTTCCCTGACCTCGGTGATCTCGTCCGCAACGAGGCCATGTGCCTCCTTGTGGACGGCGGTGCAGGCCTCGGCACTGGGTGCCTCCGCCAGGCAGTAGACCTTGCCGGTCGCCTCGTCAAACCAGTAGCGCAAGTAGCTCACGCCATGCTTGCCCTGCACCTCGAGATCGCGGGCGTGCGCCGCGGCGACAGCGTCGGCGGTAAGGCCCGGCACATGCTTGTGTGTGTCCAGATAGAGCGGCATACGAGAGTCTCCAGGTGCCAGATATGGACCGATGGGCGGCCGCGGGTGCACCCACGGTGCCCGATTCTTGTGCCGGCAAGCCACCGATGTCAATGGTCGGTCGGCAACTGGGCGCCGGGTTGCCCAGGCAGTGCCCCGCCGGCCATGCGATCATCGGCCCCGGGAGGTGGCCCTCCATGGATGAACCGGTTGCCCTTCGTGACGAGCTGCTGCGGCTGGAGACCGCCCTCGTGGCCCGGGATCCATCCGGCGTCGACGGCGCTCTCGCCGGCCTGATCGCGGATGACTTCCTGGAGTTCGGGGTCAGCGGGCGGACCTGGGATGCGGAAACGACCCGCAGAGCCCTGGCAGCCACGGCCGGGCCACGCACCGTCATCGTCGAGGCATTCGAGGCCGTTCTGCTCGCCCCCGATGTGGCTCTGACCACGTTCCGGACCGGGGGTGATCGACCCGCGAACCGCAGCTCGATCTGGGTGCGCCGCGACGACCGCTGGGTTGTCCGCTTTCACCAGGGAACGCCGAGATCGGACTGATCTCTTCACATCCCTTTCACGAATCCCTGGCACGATCCGTGTCGAGCGGAGGGGACGGTGGGCTGCCCAGGGGTCGGCGCGGAACGCAGCAACAACCCCACCACCGCCCCCTCCGCGGCGAATTACAGCCCACCGCGCAACTGCGCATATGCCCGTTTCGCACCCTGTGCACAGGTTCCCCCAGTTTTGCGGGGTTCGAGGCGCCATCGGGCGGTCATCCGCCGATGAAGGCCAGGCACTCGAGCTCGACCTGCGCCCCCAGGGCCAGCCCCGACGTTCCGAACGCCGAGCGCGCAGGCAGTCGGTCAGGCTTGAAGTACGTGACGTAGACCTTGTTGAAGGCCGCCCAGCTCGCCATGTCGGCGAGCATGACCGTGCACTTGAAGACGTCGTCGAAGCTGAGGTTGTGCTCACGAAGCACGGCGCCGATGTTGTCCATGGCCTGGCGCGTCTCCGCCTCGATGCCGCCCGGGACCAGCTCCATGGTGCCCGGGATGGTGCCCACGGCCCCGGAGAGATAGAGCACGTCGCCCACGCGCACGGCCTGGCTGAACGGCAGGTTCGCGGTCTTGGCCGCGGGCGAGTTGATGAACTGGATCATGGTCTCCTCTCGTTTGGGCGCGACCCGGACCGCTCCCTACGCCAGGGCCGCGAGGTACTCCTCGAGGACCTCGACGATCAACGCGTGATCCTCCTCCTGGACCAGGCCGGAGACGATCGCGACACCCACCGGTCCGGTGTCGCGCACGATGAGCGGGAATCCGCCGCCGTGCGGCGCGTACTCCGGGAACGGCAAAGAGGTTGCCGCCGCGAAGGTCGTCCCCTGTGCCTCGTACTGGAGCCGCTCCAGCAGCGTGGAGTGTCCGAAGCGCTCAACGATCCTGGCCTTTCCCGCCACGAACATGTCGTTGTGGGCATCGGTCCCGTTGCGCGCGGCGCGAAAGACGACCCGCGATGCCCGGCGAACCTCGATGGTCACCGGCAGGTCGCGCTGCGTCGCCTTCTCGAGCAACAGCAGACCGATGGCGATGCCGTCGTTCTCGTCGAGTGACGGAAGGACGAGCCGCTCCTCCTGCTCCCGCAGCTCGTCGAGCGTGGGCTGTGGAGGGTTCGTGGTCATTTCCTGCTCCTCAGCAATAGGCTGCATTCACGAGAGAGATGCAGACCACCTCGTCCGACAGGGCGATGATCTCGTTGCTCGTGGCCGGCATGATCTGGCGGCACGTGGCAGTTGTCCAACGCGACAGATCCCGGTCCCCCAGCTCATGCCCCCTGACGGAGATGACCATACGTCATGACGCGAGTTGGCTGGCCACCGATCCTGAGCGTGGGCCGGTTTGCCCATGTTCACCATGCCGCCCGTCCAATGGGCCAGTCTCGAGCGGCTTCGTTGGGGAAGTCGATGAGCGAGTATCGGAGCGAGGGGCCGGGGCTTCGAGCAGACGGGAGCGAGACGAGCCCCGTCAGTCGGCCTCAAGACCAGCCATCCGCAGCCGCAAGCCCCGACGAGGCGACCCAGCGGGACGAAGTCCGGCGGTTCCTCAACCTCCTGATCATCGCGACCTTGACCGGTGGTCTGTTCGACGGCATCGCGGCCATTGTCATCGACAATCCCCGGTGGTTCTTGACGGTGATCGTGGCCGCTGTGCTCGCCACTTGGCTTGCGGTCGTCCCCCGCCGTGCCATCGACCGCAAGAACATCGGGGCGGTCGTGACCCGGATCGCCATCGTGCTCACGGGCGCCATCGTCGTGGTGGCCTTTGTCCAGCCGTTCCTCGCGCTGGTCCTGGCACCAGCCACGCTCTTGCCGATCGCGCTGGGTCTGCCCTATCTCGCCGGGCGGTCCCTCCGCCACCTCATGGGCTCGGCCTGGGCAGCGGCCGTTGTGATGATCATCGCAAGTCTCCTGCCCGACGCCGCGGTTCACTCGAGCGCGGTCGTGACGATCGTGCAGATGTGGGCTCTCACCGTGGTGATCGGGCTGGTCTTCTTCCTCCTCTACCGGTCGGCCGAGGGCCTCAAGGCCTCGGGTCGCGAGTTCCGCCGGCTCTTCGCGCTGTCGTCGGACCTCGCCGAGACGAGCGAGGCGGGGGTGCTCGGCGAGCTTGTCGCGCGGCACCTCGCCGAGGCGACCGGGTTCGACGACTGCGTGATCTATGCGCTCGCGGCGGATAGCGGCCGGCTCGTCCCGTTCGGATCGCATCCCGTGGAGCGTTCGTTGGAGACGGCTCCGGAGCTGCTCGCCAAGCGACCCGCCTTCGAGCAGGTCGCCCAGCATCGGACGTCTATCGTCATCGACGTGTCCGACAAGCAGGCGGACCGGATCGAACGTGACCGTCTGCAGGGTCTCGGTCGCGCGGCCATGCTGCTCCTGCCCCTCAGCGCCCATGACAAACCAGTCGGGATCGCCGAGCTGACCAGCGTCGCGCCCCACTCGATCGACGTGCGCCAGCTGGCCCTGGCCCGGACCCTGACCTTCGAGGCGGCTATGGCTATCGATAACGGGCGGCTCTACCAGGAGCTCCGCGATCGGTCGCTCCACGATCCGCTCACCGGCCTCGCCAACCGGAGCCTCTTCTACGATCGCGCCGAACACGCCCTCGCCCGCCAGGCCGGCAAGGATGGGGCCGGCGTCGGTGTCCTGTTCATGGACATCGATAACTTCAAGACCATCAACGACACGCTCGGTCATGCCCGGGGCGACCGGCTGCTGACCCTCATCGGCGAGCGGCTCCGGACGGTGGCCCGGGCAGCCGACACCGTGGCTCGCCTGGGCGGTGACGAGTTCGTGGTGCTCCTCGAGGACGTCTCCTCCGCCGATGCGGCGCTGGTTGTGGCCGCGCGGGTGATCGATTCCCTCGCCCAGCCGTTCGACCTGGCCGGTCAGCCCACCAGGGCATCGGTCTCCATCGGCGTCGCCTTCCGATCTGCGCAGGGCGCCAGCGTTGACGATCTGCTCAAGGACGCGGATGCCACGATGTACGAGGCGAAACGAGCCGGCAAGGGTCGCGCCGTGCTGTCCGCCGGCAGCCGCACCGCCCACGGCAATGGGCCCGGGCCGCGCGCAGACGGGGACGAGACGCGCCCCGCGGAACGATATGCGGATGAACGAGCCGCCCCCGCAATCCCCGATGAGGCAACGCAGCGAGCAGAGGTGCGGTGGTTCCTCGACCTCCTGATTATCACGGCCCTGGTCACCATGCTGATCGATGGCATCCCGGCCATCGCCATCGACATTCCCCGGTGGTTCGGACCGGTGATCGTGGGGGGGTTGTTCGGCGCATGGCTTGCAGCGGGACCCCGCCGCGCGATCGACCACGAGCAAGTCGATGTCATCGTGAATCGGGTCGCGATCGTGCTCATCGCCTGGATCCTCGCGGTGACGTTGTTCCAGCCGTTCCTCGCGCTCGCCCTGGCGCCGGCCTACCTGGTGCCGGTCGCACTCGGTCTGCCCTATCTCGAAGGTCGAAGGCTTCGCCTGGTCATGGGCTTTGCCTGGGCAGCGGCCGTGGGCTCCATGCTCATACATCTCCTCCCCGACGACTCATCTATCCCAGCCGCGCTCATCACACTCGTGGAGGTGGCGGCACTGAGCGTGGTGATCGGGGTGATCTTCTTCGTCCTCTACCGGTCGGCCGAGGGTCTCAAGGCCTCGGGTCGCGAGTTCCGCCGGCTCTTCGAGCTGTCATCCGACCTGGCCGAGACGACCGATGCGGGGGTGCTCGGCGAGCTTGTCGCGCGGCACCTGGCCGAGGCGACCGGGTTCGACGACTGCGTGATCTATGCGCTCGCGCCGGAGACCGGGCGGTTTGCCCCGTTCGGCTCGCATCCCGTCGAACGCTCGCTGGAGACGGATCCCGAGTCGCTCGCCCAGCGGCCCCTGCTCGCGCGGGTTGCCAACGATCAAGCGCCGATGGTCATCGACGTGTCCGACGAGCAGGCGGACCCATCCGAGCGTGACCGCCTCCGGGTCCTCGGTCGAAGGGCCATGCTGCTCCTGCCCCTCACCGCCCACGAGCGGTCAGTCGGGATCGCCGAGCTGACCAGCGCCGCGCCCCACTCGCTCGACGTGCGCCGGCTGGCCCTGGCCCGGACCCTGACCTTCGAGGCGGCCACGGCCATCGAGCATGGGCGGCTCTACCAGGAGCTCCGCCATCGGTCGCTCCACGACCCGCTCACCGGCCTCGCCAACCGGAGCCTCTTCTACGATCGCGTCGAGCATGTCCTCGCCCGGCTGGCTCGCAAGGAGGGGGCAGGCGTCGCCATCCTGTTCATGGACATCGACGACTTCAAGACCATCAACGACACGCTGGGTCATGCCCGGGGCGACCGGCTCCTGACCCTCGTGGGGGAGCGGCTGAGGACGGTGGCCCGGGCAGCCGACACCGTGGCTCGCCTGGGCGGTGACGAGTTCGCCCTGCTGCTCGAGGAGGTCGCGTCCACCGATGCAGCCCTCGCCGTGGCCGCGCGGGCGCTCGCCGCCATCGCCGAGCCGTTCGACCTTGCCGGTCCGCCCACCACGACATCGGTCTCCATCGGCGTCGCGTTCCGGTCTGTGCAGGGCACGACCGTCGATGACCTCGTCGGAGATGCGGATGCCACGATGTACGAGGCGAAACGAGCCGGCAAGGGTCGCGCCGTGCTGTCCGCCGGCAGCCGCACCACTCACGGCAGGGGGCGCGCGGTCCCGCTGGCCGGCTGAGCACCTCGAGACTGAGGGGCGTCGTTATCGCGCTTTCCGATCCGGTGGTCTGTCCTCTCGCGATGACGGGCGTTCAGGACTTGCCAGGCCTGGGGCGGCCCGGCGCCTCCCATCCATGGTCAGCAGTAGCGACAGGAATACGTGCCCCATTCGGCTCGCCGCGGTTCTCGACGTCTAGCCACCCAGGTCGGCGAAGACTTCCCAGGAGGGAACCGTACCTTCCGCGACGCCGACCTCTTCATACAGGCTCAGGGAGCGATCCCTGTCGCTCGGGAGCAGGCACCCCTCGCAGGTCCAGGTCACGATGTGACCCCAGGCCGCTACGTCGCGGGCGTTGATGTGCCCGCAGAGCGTCTCCTCGATGTCGGGCAGGTTCAGGCTCAGACCGACGCGCATCGGCTCGCACGAAGCGTCGAACACGCCGTCGGGCCAGCTGGTGAGGACGCCATCCTGCGGCTCCCCCACCAGATCTGCCTTGAGGATGGCCCAGCGAAGGCCGTCGCCCGCTCCCCGGCCGAAGGTGCTGTACACCCGCAGCAGGTAGTAGTCCTTCTCCGGATCGGCGTCGAATGGATCCCGGTATGCCTCCCAGCAGACATCCATGTACCCCGCGCCGTTGCTGATTCGCGGCAGGCACTCCTGTCCATACGGTGAGCGCGGGATGTCATACGGGTCCGAGCCCGCAACTTCGTCCGGGGCGATGTCGCCGACCATGACGGTGCGCGCGACGGCGCGGGACGCCGCGTCGGCCGGAACGTGTGGGGACCATCGAACGATGACAAAGGCGCCGGCGGCGACGCACGCGACAGCCATGATGCCGAGCGCGATGGTGATCCACCAGGTCCGTCCCACGAGGTCCCTCCGACGTCTCCTTGCAGGGTGAAGTGTCGGCGGGGATCCCGCACCGTCAAGAGCCAATCGCTTCCGCCTTCGCCGTGTCGTCCGTGCCGCGCTACTGGCCGCGTGAACCATCCGCCCGCGACGGACCGGTGATCTCGCTCGAGAGCGCGGCCGCCGGGAATCGCCACCCGACGGACGCCTGGGACCGGAGGTCCGCATCGGCTGGCCGAACCGGTTCAGCATGCTCGCGAACCTCGGGTGGATTGCCCGGGTCGCGCTCACCGTGCTCCGCTGGCAGCGGCCGCGTCCCGGGTACATCCTCGCGGGGTAACCGCGCGGTTCTTGGACACCCGCTTGACATCATCCCCGACGCCGGACATCGCGCCTTCCGCGGTATGGCAGCAGCCAGGGCTGCTGCGGGCAACAGTGGGTCCAATGCGGAGCGCAGTCGTGGATAATTCTGGCCGGAAGGCGGCTGGCGTATCGGCAGCCTCTCTCTGGTCCCCCGAGCTACCTGAGGATGGGCATGGACTTCGAGGTTCACGAGGACGCTCTCGAACAGGGTCTCGCCACCATCGAGCAGGTTCGGAGCTGGAGCCCAAGGGTGATCTCCCGGCTCGAGCACCACATCCGTACGGCGCCCGACGGGGACCTCTTCCGCCTGAACCCGCTGCAATGGGCCTCGGAGCGAGGCGTCGACGAGTACGAGGCCGTGGACCTGTTCCTCCACGGCGCCAAGATCGGCCTCTTCGAGATGGACTGGAACGTCATCTGCCCATGCTGCGGCAAGGTCATGCGCAGCCTGCGTGAGCTGCACGGCCTCCAGGCGGAAAACGCCTGCACGGTCTGCTTCCGCCGCGACAAGGCCACGCTGGACGACTACGTCCAGGTCACCTTCACCATCTCCCCGACGATCCGGCACATCCGGTACCACGATCCGCAGACGCTTGCCCTGGAGGACTACCTGTTCGAGTACCTCTACGAGCCGAGCGTGCGGGTCGTCGGGAGCATCACGCCCCGGGACGCGATGCGGATGTTCATGCGACACCTCGCGCCGTTCCACCCCGGCGAGACCGTCACGGTCGAGGCGGACCTGGCACCGGGCCTCCTGAGCTGCGTGGACCCCTTCAGCCAGCAGAGCTTCGCGCTCCTGGCCCAGGGCGAGCCGGATCCGGAGACGCGCCGCATCACCGCAACCCTGACCGAGACCGGCTTCGAGCTGCCCTTGCCCCCCATGGATCCGGGGGAGTTCGACCTGGGGCCCTTGAGCTATGCGGGGACCTTCTATCCGATCCGACCGGGCAAGGTGGCGATCGAGTTCGAGCATCAGACCGTGGCCGAGGCCGCCCTCATGGTCATCTTCTTCCCGGTTTTCGGCCTTCCGGACGGCCTCACCCTTCCCGACGGATCGAGCATCGGCCCCATCGATACCGCCAACCTCGACCCGAGCATGGCCATGGATGTCGGGTTTGCGTCCCCGCGCCTCACCGCCAAGCGGCTGTTCGCCACCCAGACCTTCCACGAGCTGTTCCGTGCCGAGGTCTTCCAGGAGTCAGAGGGCTTCGGCGTGAAGGACATCACCGTCCTCTTCACCGATCTCAAGGGCTCGACGCAGCTCTACCAGCGCGAGGGCGACCTCAACGCCTACGCCCTGGTGCGCCAGCACTACGGCATCCTGAGCCATTGCGTCACGCGACAGCACGGGGCCGTGGTCAAGACCATCGGCGACGCGATCATGGCGACGTTCGAGCACCCCATCGAAGCCGTCACGGCCGGACTGGACATGCTGCGCGAGCTCCCCGGGATGAACCAGTCATCGGCGCACGGAGAGATGCTGCTCAAGGTGGGGGTCCACCACGGCGCGGCCATCTCGGTAACGCTCAACGATCAGGTCGACTACTTCGGGCAGACGGTCAATATCGCGTCGCGGGTGCAGGGCAGTGCCGACGGCAACGAGATGCTGCTCACCGAGGAGATGCTCGGGTCCGACGGGGTCTCCGAGCTGCTCGAAGCATCGGGCTGCCGAGTCGAGGCGGCGGAGGTGGCGCTCCGCGGCATCGAGGAGCCACTGCACGTCTACCGGGTGTCCGCTCCTACCGGCTAACCGAGCGGGGCGAAGCGGATTGTCCCGGCCGACTCCTGCGATTGTTCCGTCTGGGCTACAGTGCCGCCGATGCAGCCGGCAGATGGCACGCCCGTCGCGAACCCGGGATGGCGCGACGTGCTGCTGGGCACGGATCCGGCGCTCCGCAAGTACTGGCGCATCATGCGACGCATGCCCGGGGGCCCGCGCTGCCACCTCTGCAGCGCGCCGTTCGCGGGGGTTGGCGCACCGCTCGCCCGGCTCATGGGAAGCCCCCGATGGCACAAGAACCCCAACTACTGCCGGCGCTGCTTCGCGATCCTCGACAAGGAGCGCGGTGGCGCAGAGGTCGAGTGCAGCTTGCTGTTTGCAGACGTTCGCGGGTCGACCTCCATGGCGGAGCGGATGGCGCCGGCCGAGTTCCAGCAGCTCATCCAGCGCTTCTACGCGGTTGCCGGAGAGGTCCTGTTCCGCCATGACGCCGTCCTCGACAAGTTCGTTGGCGACGAGGTGATGGCCATCTACATCCCGGCGCTGACCGGTGAGCTCCACGCAGCCCGTGCCGTGGAGACCGGGCGAGAGCTCCTGCGCGCGACCGGCCACGGCAGCGCCGACGGCGCCTGGCTGCCCATCGGCATCGGCGTCCACTCCGGCGTTGCGTTCGTGGGCTCCATGGCGGCTCCCCCGGAGGCCACCTTCACGGCTCTGGGCGATGTCGTGAACGTGGCGGCTCGCCTCGCCGCCTCGGCGGGAGCCGGCGAGCTACTGATCAGCGATGCGGCAGCCGCGACTGCGGGGCTCCCGACGACCGGCCCAGAGGTGACGGAGCACCGCGACCTGGAGTTGAAGGGGAAGTCGGAGCGAGTGGGGGCGCTCGTCATCCGCATCGGCTGAACGACACACCGACATCAAGAACGAACGGTTCGCGACCCTTCGACGTCCCTTTCAGGGACAATTCAGCCGGAGGGAAGCACATGCTCGACCGCGCCGCCGCGTCGACGTCGACGGATGACGCCGTTCGCGGCATGCTGCTTGCCCGCATCAACGACGCGTTCCGGCTGGCCACGTTCATCTTGCATGATCCGATGGCGGCGGAGGACGCCGTGCAGGATGCCGCGCTGATCGCGTGGCGCAAGCGGCGGTCGTTGCGTGACGAGCAAGCGGTCGACGTCTGGTTCACCCGAATCCTGGTCAACGTGTGCCGCGACGAGCTTCGGCATCGGTCGCGGCGACCCCGCGTCCTCGCGCTGGACCCGGCACTGGACGGTGGTGACGACCCGCCTCGCGGCGGCGCCGACCTCGGTCCTGCCATTCGGCGCCTTCGGCCGAGGGAACAGACCCTCCTTGCGCTGCGGTTCGGGCGGGAGCTCACCGTTCCCGAGATCGCCGAGCAGCTCCAGGTTCCCGAGGGAACCGTGAAATCACGACTCCATTCCACGCTCCAGCACCTTCGTGCCGCACTCGACGCGGAGCGACGGCTGGGGGAGGCGACACCATGAACGAGAACGACCTCGAGGCCCTGCTGCGCGATCACTACCACGGGATCGACCCCACCATTGCCCCCGGGGACCTCGACCTCCGGATCGGCGAAGCGCTCGATCGGGGGATCAACCGCCAAGCCCTGTTCGGCAGGCTGCCGGTCCTCGCGGCGGCGCTTGCCGCGGTGGTCGTGGTCGCCGCGGTCCTG
Organism: uncultured Chloroflexia bacterium; assembly: GCA_963805645.1. Classification (GTDB taxonomy): domain Bacteria; phylum Chloroflexota; class Limnocylindria; order QHBO01; family QHBO01; genus CAVXEH01. The sequence continues at coordinate 150,930 of CAWDVA010000007.1, forward strand.
GCCCTCCGGCCGAGTGGACCGCCGGCGCCCGTGGGTACGTCACCCAGCCCCTCGTCGGCCGGTGCATCGGCCTCGCCTTCCGTGTCGCCATCCCAGTCGGGGTCACCAGTCGCACGCGCGCTGCCGAGCGGATCGGTACCCCCCATCTCGACCCAGACCTGGACCACGCTCGATCTGCAGCCCGTGGAGGGCGGCCCCGCACCCGGTTCCTGGGTCGTGGGCTGGTCGGGTGGCTACCTTGCGCTCTGGCAATCAGGGGATCCCCACTACAACTCAATGGGCAACCTCGTTGGCGCGGGGCCCCTGTACGCCTGGGTCTCGCGCAACGGCCGAACCTGGACCCAACTTCCTGCGGACACATTCGGTGCGGGCGGTTCTCACCTTTGGCGCAGCCCCGGTGGCAGACGGTGTCATCGTCATCACCGAATCGCAAGATGGCCGTGCGACTGCCTGGCTTTCCAAGGACGGGATCGCGTGGGAGTCGAGCCCCGCGCCGTCGTCAAGCTGACCGGGGGCCTCTACCCGTGGCCACCTTCCGAGGTCGAGGACAACGAGGTTGCCGGCGGTCGCGGAGGGGTCGTGGCACTGTCCTACAACTGCGTGGACATCGCGCCTTCAGTACCAGCCGCCTGTGACAACAACAACGTCATCGAGTTCAGTGCTGACGGAAAGGTGTGGCAGGACGTCACGCTGCCGGGCGATGGCGCCGAGGTCCAGGGCGTCGCGGCCTTCGGCACCGGTTTCGTCGCGGTCGGGATCGCGGCCCCAACGCAAACGCGAACCCGGTGGCGTGGTGGTCGGAGGATGGGCTGCACTGGGTGGCAGCGGCGCCCGTAACCAGACCTGGTGAAGGGTTCATCCATGTCCAGCCTGGCGCGGGCGGGCTGGTCGCCGAGGCATGGGGGGGTCCGTTTTCCAGCCTCGACTCGCTGTGGACCAGCGCCGACGGCCAGTCCTGGTCGCTCGGCGCGGAACCGCTCACCCCGCCGCAGACGGACGGCGGGTGGCTCGAGGGTGACGGCACGCGGCTGCTCTGGTATTCGGTCCCTGGAGCCGCCCCCACCGCGTACTTCACGTCGCTCGACGGCGTCTCCTGGACGAAGCTCGCCCTGACCGGCGACGTGCCGGCAGCCGTGACCGGCGACGGGTCGGCAACCCTCGACGGCAAGGCGACACCGTTCCTGATGCGCGACGGCATCCTGTTCATCGGAGACAACGGGACGTGGTTCGGGAGCGCGGCCGAGTGACTGTGGGGAAGATTGACGCCCGTGAGCCGTCAGCGATCGGCTGGCACGAGCTTAGCGAAAGAGGGGAAGCGGACATGCACAGCCGAGTTCGAGTAGCCGTAGCCTGCCTCGTCATCACGTTGCTGCTGGTCGGTTGTGGTGGAGGTAGCGTTCCCACGACGACCCGGGCCCCGACGACCGCGACGCAGGCACAGACGCCATCGGCACCCGTCTCCGCGACGCCGGCTGCCTCACCCACGGTGGTCACGGGAAGCATCGACGTCGGTGGCGTGACCCGCGAGTACACCGTTGTGACTGCGCCCGATGTCTCGAACCGGGTGCAGTTGCCGCTTCTGCTGGTGCTGCACGGGGCCGAACAGACGATGTGGAACGCCGAGTCGTATGGCTTCGACGTGGCGGCGATGGATTCCGGCGCCGTGGTCGTCTACCCGCGGGGCGAGAAGGATCCCGATCGGCCGGGCCGGCAGGGATACATCTGGAACTCCGGCCAGACGGATACGGGCTTCGACGACGTCGCCTTCGTGGGTGCCCTCATCGACCGGATGGAGGCCGACTACCCGATCGACCCCAACCGGGCGTTCGTCATGGGCGCATCCAACGGCGGCCAGATGGCGTACCGCGCCGCCTGTGAGCTCGCCGATCGCATCGCGGCCGTCGGGGATATCAGCGGCACCCTGCTCGTCGACTGCCAGCCCAGCTCGCCGGTCTCGGTCATCGACCTCCGCGGCATGGCGGACACGATATACACTCCGCCGTCGGGCGGTGGAGAGGGCTGCCTGCCGCTGCTGTGCCCCCCGCTCGCCGACACCCAGGAAGCCTGGCGCAAGATCGACGGATGCACCGGCGATCCCACCATGATCAAAATCGCTCCCACTTCGGTCGAGACCGAGTGGACAGCATGCCAGGACGGAACCGCGGTCGCCTTCATCAGAGCCGCCAACGCCGACCATTTCATGGACGGCGTCGATTTCGACTTCGTGAGCGTGATCTGGGCGTTCCTCAAGGACCACGCCCGATCCGGCGGCAGCACCAACTAGCCGACAGGACAAACAGGGAGATGGTCGGGACCGCGCACGAGCTGCTTCAGCTCATGTCGATGGGCACCCGGCTGTTCACTCCGTCTTCGATCAACGGCAGGTAGAACTGCTTGGCGTCGATTCGATGGCACTCATAGGGTGGCATCGGCAACTTCCATCGCTTGATAGCGTCGGCAACCACCGGGCGGGAAGTCGGGCCCAGGGACCGGTACGTCGGTCGCCTCCAGCTGGATTGCCGCCAGGGCGAACGAGGCCTGGCCGGAGTACTCCTGCTGGGCTTCGAAGATCGTGACGGCGACCTCTGGGTTCGCGGCGACGTTGTGCGCGCGTCGAGCAAGCTGGCTGGCGGCTTACCGCGCTGCCTCCGTCGATGCTAGGGCGCATCGTCGCGGCCTGTATCCGCGCCGGTCCCCGGGAAGGAGTCGAGCCACATGTGGCCCGTCACCATTCGGACGTCGGAATGCGCCGCCTGAAACTGGCGCAGGGCAGGCTCGTGCGGTCCGAGGACGAGCCGCGTGAACCACTCGGGGGCCACCGGGTCCAGATTCAGGGTCGCCGCGTCACCCACGTGGAGCAGCCACCCATCGTCCGCGGCGACGGCGACGGCACAGTGGCCACGGGTGTGCCCGAACATCGGCACCAGCCATGTCTCCGGCTCGAAGGGGAGGCGGATGGCGGGCAGCCCCTGCCACGACTCGCCGGTCTCCTCGTGCGCCACGAAGCGCGGTCCGTGTGCGACATGGCGTCGCACGTAGCCGACATCGGTCCATCGCCTGCGACGCCCGAAGAACGCCTCGAGCTCGCGTCGGTGGACATGGACCAATGCTTCGGGAAAGTCAGGCAAGCCACCGCAATGGTCGAAGTGCATGTGGGTCAGGACGATGTGTCGTACGTCGGTCGGCGCGTACCCCAGCCGCACAATTTGCCGGACCGCGGCCTGCTCCGGGTCGAGGGGCACGTGCGTCAGCACGCGGAACGCGTTGAGGATGGCGGGACTCCGCACGTAGTCCTGACTCCCGATTCCTGTGTCCACCAGCACCAGTCCGTCACGCGCCTCGACGAGAAGGCACAGCGCCCCGGTGTGCCACTCCCTGGGGACTCGTGCACTACAGGTGAAGCAGTTGAGGCGATGGACTGCTATGGCGGACACCCGGACGTACGGTCGATGCGACGATTATCCGCGTACGGCGCTGTGACAGCCGGTCGCTGCACCGATTTCCGGCACTTATCGCGGGCGAGAGGATTCGACCCGTCGAGTACCAGATGCCACATCGTCGTCCGACCCGCGGTCTTTGCGACGTTCGCAGCATGACAAGGCTCCGCCGAGCTCAGCGGTCCTCCATCAGTCTCGCTCCGCGCGCCAGAGCGGAAACGGATCGACGACACCCTTCAGTTGCACCGGCGGCAGCTGAGTGAGGGTGATGCCGTCGCCTATCTCGGCGACCATCGTGGCGCTGACCAGGATCTCCCCCGCCCTCGCCTGCCCGGCGATCCGCGAGGCCAGGTTGACCGTCCTCCCGAAGACATCCCCGTCACGCTCGATGACCGGGCCGGCGTTGACCCCGGCGTGCGCGGGCGGCAGGCCGGCGGCTGGCAGCGACTCCACCAGGGTCAGGGCCGTATCCAGCACGTCGCCAGCGTGTCGGCTGTAAAGGAGGACTCCGTCCCCGAGCAGCTTGACGATGCGGGCCCCGCTCGTGGCGGCAGCGCGCTCGGCCTCGTCGACAAGTCCGGCGGCCAAGCGGGTCCCCTCGACGTCGCCGCGTTCCTCAATATGGCGCGTAAAGCCGGATAGATCGACGAAGGCGATGCCCGGAACGTGGTGCGGCTCGGCCGACAGGAGCCCGTTCATGGCAAGCAGTGCTTCGAGACTGGTGGCCCAGTTGGCAAAGGCCGCTGACCACCCATGGCGCTGCGCCACGGCGAATGCCGTCTTGAACACCGCTTCGAAGTAGGGGCGCGTTCGCTCCGCATCAGCTCGCGTGCGGAACACGGGCTGACCCGCCGCCACGGTAGGTTGCAGGATGTATTCGTGGATAAGGCTCACGAAGCCATAGGCCAGGCGTTGGGTCGAGTCCCCGATCAGTCGGGCGCCGCGGATCGCCATCTCGGGCTGATCGGCGTACTTGGCAATCGCCACCATCTGCCGAAGGAATGCCTCCTCGTCGACAGGGATCGGGGTCTCCGTCGCCCGCGACGGGAGTCCCAATGCCATTTGCAGGCGCCCAAGGAGCTGTGGCTCGACGCCGAGCTCGGCAGCAAGCGCTGCCTGTGTCTGGGACGTGACCGACGCGGGGGCCACGAAGAACTCGGCCGCCTCCAGGACGATAATGCCGGCGGCGATACCCGCGCGGAACTGCTCCATCGTGACGCCGGCGTCGTGCAGTAGCGTCCAGAGCCGGACGCGATGAATGTCGCTTGACGCGTGACCCTCGCTGGCGTCGGGCTGGAGGACCCCGGCCGCGCTAAGCTCCTCGACGACCGATAGGTCAACCTCCGCCGCGCGGGCCAGATTGCGCGCAGACAGACGATCCAGACCTGCCGCGTCACCCTCGTCCATCGCGGAATGATGAGGCGCATCCCTCGGCGGGGTCAACGAGGCGCGATCGTTGGCACGTCCCGTCGGGCCTGCCTCGGCTGTCTGTCATCGTGGCCGGGAGAATCCTGCGGGGCCCTCTACCTCCAGTTAGCTGCGGACTTTTCGACTGATGAAGCACCTGTGCCGGCAGATCTGCGTGGCACTTGCGTCGGTCGCGGATCCGAACCATCGTGTTGGCAGCAACAGCCGGAGGGAGCTGATGTTGCGATCAGAGCGTTGGCCGAGTTGGGGTATTGGACTCCTGTTCGGCGCTGCAGCTGGCTTCATGATCATCGTGAGCGGCACACCGGGCCTGGCACTGAGCCTGGCGTTCCTTGCCCTCGCTTTCGTCGCGGCGCGAAGTGTGGCGTTCCTATCGGGCGCTTTCCTTGGCGTCGGTGGCCTGTGGTTCGCGCTGACCGTCCGGGCGCAGCTCGCCTGCGACGCCTTCGACCGTGGTTCCAACCAGGGTTGCCAGGGGTTCGGCGTCGATCAGTTCCTCGTCGTGAGCGCCGTCGTCTTCGGGATCGGACTGTTGCTGGGCGTGATCGCCTGGCGTCGGCGTGCCGGTCAGTTCAGTAGCCAGGCCGGGTCGTAGAACTGGCGGTCCAGTGAGCGCCGCGCCGCCACACGCGGGCGGCTGACCTCTTGGCGCAGGACGCCCTCGAGCGTCTCCTGGCGATCCTGCCGGTTCCAGCGCAGGGCCATCAGCCCCAGCCGCACGTCGAGCCTCCGCAGGTTGCTGACGCGGCCGCGCCCGATGCGGAAGTGGTACTCGATCTGGGTCAGGAAGCCGTCGAGATCGCCGGTGCTGGTCGGCGGCGCGGCTGCCAGTCGCTCCTCGACCTCGTCGCCCTTGCTGGCCAGCCACTTCTTCACCGGATCCGGCCCGCTCTGCTCGGCCTGCGCTCGCCAGGCCCGGAACGTGGTCAGGTCGCTGAAGGCGGTCTGCGCCTCGGCGGCCAGCTGATGTGTGGTGGGATACCAGCGCGCCCGCACGAACTTCTGGAGCACCTTGTTGCGGTAGTGGAGGGTGGAGAGGAGGTGCCGGGGACGCTGGCCGGGCGGCCACACCGCCTTGATGGCGTAGCTGATCTGGGGATCGGGATCGCTGATGATGAGGCGCGGCGTGCCCGGCAGGCTGCGGAAGAAGTCGGCCCAGTCGCCCTTGTGGTCGGCGGGCATAGACGCGGACATGGACGATCTTCAGCGCCCGCTGCTGGCGACCGTGGCCGCTCGGGCGGCGGATGCCGGCGGCCAGGACCGCGAAGGCCGGCACGCCGTTGGGCTTGGGCTGGCCGGCCTTGGGGTGGCCGGGCAGGTAGCAGCTCTTGGTCATGAACGGCTGGGCATCCACGACCAGGACCGACGGCCAGCGACGCGGCAGCATCCGGCGACAGACCAGTGAGCCGTAGCGCAGGACCCAGTCAGCAGCGACACGGCAGTCCTCGGTGAGCGTGCGCTGCTGGACTCGGTGGTGGCCGGTCAGCTTGGCGCGGCGCTGCTCCTGGTCGTCGCGGTCCTGGCGGGCGGCCAGCGAGGCCATGCGCAGGCTGTCGCCGCGGCCCAGGTTGCGCAGGAAGGCGGCGATGATGGGCACGTTGTAGAGCGCGTGGCGGAACACCGGGAAGCCGCCGTCCCACTCGCGGGAACAGGTGAGGCAGGTGCCGATCAGATCGGTGGTCAGCGGCTCGGTGAAGTGGTGTGATGCGCCCGATGGCGGCTCACAGCGGTAGCGCTGCCGCCGCCCGGCGGCTCGGCGTCCGTTGCGGACGACGTGCGAGTGCTGGTGTTCCGGGCATCTGACCCACGCCATGCTGCGAGCGTGCCCAACGAACGCGACAGGTTGAATGGCGCGATGGTCCTACACCCTCATCCGATCAGTCGAAGAGTCCGCAGCTACCTCCAGTTACGGATGGGCTCACCTGCTCGCGGTGTACCCGCGCGACCGGAGTGGTTAGCTGCTCGGCATGCACGCCAGGAGGCAGGGGCTGTTGGCAATGGTCGGGGCGAAAGGATTCGAACCTTCGACCTCCTGAACCCCATTCAGGTGCGCTACCAGACTGCGCTACGCCCCGACCGATGTCGCGATCGGCAGTGTACGACAGCCCGCGCTGGCGCGCCTCCGCCTGGTCACCCGCTGGCGCGTCCGATCTCCGCCTTCTCCTTGTCCTGCACGTCCATCCAGTAGACGGTGATCTCCTGCTCGGTGAACGCCGAGGGCGGCCCACCGGCCGGCACGAACCAGGCGGTGATGCGGAAGTCGGCGTAGCCCTGGACGCCCACCGGCCACCAGATCACCGGCTGCTCTTCGTGGAAGGAGACCGGACCTCCCGGATCCGATGCCGCCGCTGGGACCGGGATCTCGTAGAAGACATCGTCCTCTTCCGCGGCGGCCGTCTCGCGCGCGGCTTGCATGCCACTCGCGTCGGGTGCGTAGTGCTCCGGGCGCATGCGCGGGCGTGGACGCCGATGGATCACGAAGGCCACCGTCCCCGCCTCCCGGGCGGGCTCCCCGGCGCCATCCAGCAGGGCGAAGCGCACGTCGAAGCCCCGCGCCTGCCACCACGCGTAGCGTTCCACCCGACCCGCACCCGGCCTCCTGGCGTGCCCACCGGCGAGCTCAAAGCCGATGTCCCCGAATGCGACGACCCTGGTCATGGTCATTGACCTCCACCCCTGGGTCCGGCGACCGCGCGTCGCAAGTCCCCACCAGCGTCAGTGTACGTCGCCCTTCGGGGGCGGGAGGCGCCGGCCCTCAGGCTCCCCGCAAGCCGCGTGCGGCCTGCTCGCGGACCTCGGCGCGGCGGTCGTGGGTCGCCCGCTCCAGGACCGGTCGCACGGCCGGCGAGCCCTCGGTCCCCGCGTTGGCCAGGGCCACCAGCGCGTTGCGCAGCAGCCGGTGGCGTCCCGCGCGCGTCAGCGCCGTCTCCCCCACCGCCCGCTGGAAAGCCCGCGTCCCCATGGGCAGGAGCCATTCGATGAGGGGCACCAGCGGCACGCGCAGGGGGCCGGCGTCATCGGCCTCGGCATTCACCGGGCAGACCTCCTGGCACACGTCGCAGCCGAAGACCCAGTCGCCGATGGCGGCCGCTTCCCAGCCCTCGAGGACCCCGGCGTGCTCGATGGTCAGATAGCTGATGCAGCGCCGCGCATCGATGGTCTGGGGCGCCACGATGGCCCCTGTGGGGCATCCGGCCAGGCAGCGCGTGCACGACCCGCAGCTGGAGCGGACGCGGGGTGTCGAGGGCAGCTCCGCGGATGTGAGCAGCGCACCAAGGAAGACCCACGACCCGGCCCGATGATGGGTCAGCAGGTTCGCGTTCTTGCCGATCCAGCCCAGGCCGGCGCGCTCGGCGAGCGCGCGCTCGGCAAGCGGCCGATCATCCACGTAGGCGACCTCGCCGGAGGCCACGCCCTCGCGCCGCAGGTCCGCGGCCAGCGCCTCCAGCCGGTCGCGCAGAGAGCGGTGATAATCCGAACCGAGCGCGTAGCGCGCGATCCGCCCCATCGGTCCATCCGATGGCTGATCCAGGACCGGGGCAAGTGCCCGGCGCAGGGCATCCGGGTCGGGATCCCAGGCCGCGCGGTCGCGCCCCGCGTATGGAGCGGCCACCACGACGACGGAGCGCGCCGTTGCGACGTGTGCCCGCGGATCGGTTGCGCGCTCCGCACGCTCACCGCCCATCCAGCCCATGGTCGCCATCCGCCCGGCCGCCACGCTCGCCTCGATGTGCGCACGCGCGTCCGGCAGGGGAGACGCATCGGTGACGCCCACCAGCTCGAGGCCGTGGCGAGCCGCCAGCTGCCCAAGGTGGTCGTGGTCCATCGGCCCATTCTCACCCACCCCGGTGCAGCACGCCTCGAGGAATCCCGGGGTCGGTGATTGTCAGGAGAGCAGGCCGGCGAGCTCGTCCTTGATCTGGCGCCCCATCAGCTCCGCGACCGCGTCGAGAGGCGTGGTGACCCCGTGGATCACCGCGTCCACCTGTTCCGCGATGGGCATCTCCACGCCCAGCTGGTCCGCCAGCTCCAGCGCACCGCGCACGGTGAAGACACCCTCCGCCACGCCGGGCAGCTGTGGCTGCACCTCCGGCCAGGCCAGGCCCGAGGCGAGCAGCTCGCCCGCGCGACGGTTGCGCGAGAGGGGGCTCATGCACGTCCCGATCAGGTCCCCCACGCCCGCGAGGCCCGCGAACGTGAGCGGATTCGCGCCGGCGGCCGCGCCCAGGCGCGTGATCTCGGCCAGGCCGCGGGTGATGATCCCCGCCTTGGCGCTGTCGCCCAGCTCGAGGCCGTCGACCATGCCGGCGGCGAGGGCGACCACGTTCTTCAGGGCCCCGGCCAGCTCGACACCCACGACGTCCGCGTTGGTGTACAGCCGAAAGCGCTCCGATCCCAGGAGCGCGGCCAGATCGGCGGCCAGCCGTCCGTCACCCGAGGCGATCACGGCGCCCGCGGGCTTGCCCGCGGCCACCTCTCGCGCGAGGTTCGGACCGGAGAGCACGGCAACGGGTCGCCCGGGAAGCTCCTCCGCGATCACCTCGCTCATGCGCCGGTGGGTACCCTCCTCGATCCCCTTCACCGCCGAGAGCACCGCGGTGGAAGCGTGGAGCCGGTCCGCCAGGCGGCGCAGCGTCGTGCGCACGTGCGCCGATGGGACGGCAAGGATGAAGAGCCGATACGGCTCGGAGAGGAAGGCGTCCTCGGTGGCGACCCGGAGCGCCGGCGGAAAGACGATGCCGGGCAGGTAGTGCCGGTTCTCCCGCTCCGCGGCGAGGGTCGCGTTGGCCTCCGGCGAGTGCGCCCACAGCGTCACCGGCCGGTCGGCCGACGCGAGCCGCACGGCCAGGGTCGTCCCCCACGCCCCCGCCCCGATCACCCCGATCTGGTCGGTCATCGGCGGCGTGCCGGGCGGGCCGGGCGCTTGGGGCGCGCCGCGCCGGACCTGCGGGGGCGGGCAGAACGGCGTGCCGCCTCCTCGTTCACGCGCTGCCGGAAGATGAGCCGGATGGGCGTGCCGAGGAATCCGAACTCCGCCCGGATCCGGTTCTCCAGGAAGCGCTTGTAGCTGAAATGGATCAGCTCCGGGTCGTTGACGAAGATGACGAAGGTGGGCGGCGCCACGCTCACCTGGGTGGCGTACAGGATCTTCGGGAGCCGATTGCGCACGTGGCTTGGCGGGTGGGCACGGACCGCGTCGCCCACGACCCGGTTCAGCTCCCCGGTGGGGACCCGCCGATACCGCTCCTCCGCCACGCGCCGCGCCTCTCCCAGCACGCGGTCGATCCGGGCTCCGGTCTGCGCCGAGGCGAAGACGATGTCGGCCCAGGCCAGGTACGGCGCCTGTCGGCGCAGGGAATGGAGCCGGTCGTCGGCGGTCTTCTCGTCCTTCTCGACCGCGTCCCACTTGTTGAGGACCAGCACCAGCCCCTTGCCCGCCTCGAGGACGTGGCCCACCACGTGGGCGTCCTGGGCCGTATAGCCCTCAACCGCGTCGGTCATCACCACCGCCACGTCGGCGCGGTCGATGGCCTTCATGCTGCGCAGGACCGAGTAGCGCTCGATCCCCCGCCCCACGGCGCCGCGGCGCCGGATTCCGGCCGTGTCGATCAGGATCATGGGCTCCCCGCCCGCCAGCACCGGTGTGTCAACGGGGTCGCGGGTCGTGCCGGGCACCTCGGAGACGATCATCCGCTCCTCGCCCAGGACCCGGTTGACGAAGGTGGACTTGCCGGTGTTCGGGCGTCCCACGATCGCCACCTTCGGCGGCCCCAGGTCGGTCTCCGCCAGCTCGGCAAGCTCCTTGTCGGTGAGCTCCTCGCCGTCGAACCCGTCCGCGTCCACGGCGGAGCCGCCATCGGTCTCGTCCGCGGGTGGCAGCGCATCCACGATCATGTCCGCGAGGTCACCGGTGTTGCGCCCGTGCTGCGCGCTGATGGTGATGGTCTGCTCGAAGCCCAGGGCATGGAACTCGACGCCTTCCATCTCCCGCTTGGGGTTGTCCGCCTTGTTGATCACCAGGATCACCGGCTTCGCCGCCCGGCGCAGGCGATCGGCCACCTCGTAGTCCAGAGGCGCCAGGCCGGCGTGAGCGTCCACCACGAAGAGGATGACCTCTGCCTCCTCGATCGCCACCCTGGCCTGGTCCTGGACGCGCGCCTCTATGTCGGTCCCGGGTTCGAGCTCCAGGCCGCCGGTGTCGACCACGGTGTAGTCGCGGCCGTTCCAGTCCCCGGTGGCGTACACCCGGTCACGCGTGGTCCCGGGCAGGTCCTCGACAATGGCGATCCGCTCGCCGGCGAGGCGGTTGAAGAGCGTCGACTTGCCGACGTTGGGGCGTCCGACAATGGCGACCACGGGGAGGGTCATGGCGCGAGTGTACCGGGGTATGCTCCGAACCGATGTCCGGGCCCCGTCTGCGCCACGCGGGTTCGCGCCGTGATCCTCGATCCGGCCGGGCGCACGCTGCTCGTCCGCTTCGCGTTCCCCGACCGGGTGGTATGGGCCTGTCCCGGCGGCGGCATCGAGGAGGGCGAGACTCCGCACGACGCGAGCTGGCGGAGGAGACCGGCCTGGCGATCACCGACCCGGGACCGCCCATCTGGCGGCGGGAGCACGAACCCCGCTACGCGCTCAGGGCGTAGATCCGGTCGCGGACCGCCTCGAGGTCGACCTCCGGCGTCGAGGTGCCCCCGGTGATGCCGATCCGGGCCTTGCCGGCCAGCCAGCCGCGGTGCTCGCGCGCGAGCTCATCCGCATCCTCGATGTGGATCACCGCGTCGCAGACCTCGCGGCATTTCACCGCGAGCTCCTTGGTGTTCGAGCTGTTCTTGCCGCCGACGACGATCATCGCGTCCACCTCGCCGGCGAGCACCACCGAGTCGGCCTGGCGGGTCAGGGTCACCGGGCACACGGTATTCACCACGCGGAGGTCGTGACATCGGCGCAGGCAGAAGGCCGCGAACTCCTCGAGCTTGGTGGGCAGGATGGTCGACTGGGAGAGCACCCCGATCTTCTTGGTGTGCGGGACGCGCTCCCAGGTCGAGCGATCCAGGTCGTCCACCACGACATGGTTCTCGCCGGCGTAGCTGCGCACGCCCTTGATCTCGGGGTGGTCCTCGTGGCCGATGATGGCGACCGTGTAGCCCTGCTCCGCCAGCTCGGCTGCCGCCTTCTGGCTCTGGAGCACCCAGGTGCAGGTGGCGTCGATCACCTCCAGCTCGCCCTTCGACTGCAGGGCGGTCATCTCGCTCGCAGGGACGCCGTGGGCGCGGATGACGAGCGTGCCGCCCTCGACCTGGTCGGCGAGGTCGGCGGTGAGGATCCCGCGGTCGGAGAGATCGGCCTTGATCCCGGGGTTGTGGACGAGCTGCCCCAGGGTGGTGACGTCCTTGCCGAGCTCGCGGGCGTGCTTGGCCTTGTCGATCGCCAGGCGCACGCCATAGCAGAAGCCGGCGCGCTCGGCGATGCGCACCTCGGGGCGGACGGGGGTCGCGGCAGTCATCTCGCCTGCCATTCTATCGGTGGCGGCCGAATCGGTCAGTCGACCGCCTCCGACGACGGCGGATCGCCGTAGCGCCCACGCTGCCACGCGGGGAGCATGGCCGCGATCTCGCGCATGATCCGGTCCGATCCAGCCGACAGTTCAGCCCGGTCCAGCCGGCCGGACGGCTGGTGCGGCAGCGAGAAGAGATCGCCCACCCGGACGTCGACCCGATGGCGGCGTGGAATGCGCGCCCCGCGCGGGAAGACGCGTTCCGTACCGGTGATGGACGCGGGGAGCAGGGGCACGCCCGAGCGCATCGCCAGCAGCGCTGCACCGCCGTGACCCTCGCCGATGATGCCCGTGCGCGAGCGGGTCCCCTCGGGGAACATCCCGACCGGGCGTCCGGCGGCCAGGTGGGCCAGGGCGGTGCGCTGGGCGGCTCGATCACCCTCCCCGCGGCGCACGAAGAAGACGCCCGCCTGCTTCGCCAGCCAGCCGATGACCGGCCAGTGCAGCATCTCGTCCTTGGCCATGAACCGGACCACGATCCCGTTCAGATCCCCCACCGTGGCGCCGATGATCAGCGGGTCGAAATTGGAAAAGTGGTTCGCCACCAGGATGAACGGCCCTTCGCGCGGCACGCGCTCGAGGCCATCCACGTGCAGGGGTCCGAAGATCAGCATCCCGAGCCGGGTAAGGAACGAGCCGGGGCCAAAGAACCAGGTCGGATCCGACATCGGTCAGAACCTCCCCGGCAGGTGCGCCACGATGGCGTCAACGCAGGCATCCACGTCGAGCTCCCCGGTGTCGAGGACCAGGGCACCGGGCGCCTTGCGCAGCGGGGCGATCTCGCGGCCGGAATCCGCGGCGTCTCGCTGCTCGATCTCGGCGAGGTACTCGCGGGCGCGTTCCGGATTGCCCATCTCGGCCGCACGACGCGCAGCACGCACCAGCGTCGACGCGGTCAGATAGACCTTCAGGGTCGCATCCGGCAGCACCACGGTACCGATGTCGCGCCCGACCATGACGACATCGCCGGTGCGAGCCGTGGCGCGCTGGACGGCCACCATCGCCCGGCGCACCTCGGCGTGGCGGCTGACCTGTGAGACGAGCCGGTCGATGCGCGGAGTCCGCACCTCGCCGGTCACGTCGCGACGACCCACGAGCACCGTCTCGCGCCGGTCGGTCTCGGCGTCTCGAGGGCGGCGCACGTGGATGCGCGCGTCGCGGGCCAGTCGTCCAAGCGCAACCGGATCGCTCGGGTTCACCCTGCGCTCCAGGGCGACGAGGGTCAGCGCGCGGTACATGAGGCCGGTGTCGACGAAGGTCGCGCCGATGCGCACCGCGAGCGTGTGCCCCACGGTGCTCTTCCCCGAGCCGGATGGTCCGTCGATGGCGACCGTGATGGACCCGCGCGCGGCGCGGCCGCGCGTCGCGCCGCCCGCGAGGGAGTCGACCTCGGCGGGTTTCAGCACGCGCCACTCCCCCGCTGCCAGCCCACCCAGGGTCAACGGTCCCAGGCCCACGCGGGCCAGGCGATGCACGCGGTGGCCGGCCGCGGCGAAGAGCCGGCGCACCTCGCGCTTGCGCCCCTCCCCCACGCGCACCCGGAGCCAGCGGCCCTGCTCCCGTGGCTCGCGGATGATCTCCGGCGGTGGCGCTGCCCGGTGCGCGGCGAGGAGGCGAGCCATGCCGTCCTCGAGCGACAGCCCGCGCCGCAGCTGCTGGAGTGTCCGGGTGTCCGGCTCGGGGTCGACCAGGACCGAATACTCCCGCTCGAGGCCGTACCGGGGATGCAGGACCCTGTTCGCCCAGGCACCGTCGTTGGTGAGCAGCATCAGCCCCTCGGAGTCCACGTCGAGACGGCCGGCCGGCCACAGGCGGCCATATGCCCCGGGCGCGACCAGGTCGACGACGGCGCGCCGGCCGCGTTCCTCGCGGGCCGAGGAGAGGAATCCGCGGGGTTTGTGGACCGCCAGGTAGACGGCCATGGGTGCATCGCTCAGCGGCTGTCCATCGACCGCGATCCGGTCGGTCTCCGGGTCGGCGCTCGACCCGGTGGCCGCAACGACCCCGTTGACCGTGACGCGGCCCGCCGCGATGAGGCCTTCGGCCGAGCGACGCGAGGCGAGGCCGGCCCGCGCGATGATCTTCTGCAGGCGCTCAGCCGGCATCGACGGACGGCGCGGGCTCCTCGACGCGGGTGGTCGCCGCCGCAGCCTGGGCAGCATCGGCCGGCAGGGGCGGCAGGTCGTCCAGCGAGGTGAGCCCGAAGCGCTCCATGAAGGTGAAGGTCGTGCCGTACAGGATCGGGCGACCGGGCGTGTCGCGCCGCCCGACCTCCGAGATGAGCCGCCGATGGAGCAGCGAGCGCAGGACGTAGTCGGAGTCGACGCCCCGTACCCGCTCCACCTCGCCGCGGGTCACCGGCTGCCGGTAGGCGACGATGGCCAGCGCCTCGAGGGCTGCGGGGCTGAGGCGCGCCTCCTCGCGGGAGGCATAGGCGGCCAGGCGGGCGCCGACCTCCGGGGCGGTGACCAGCTGCCAGGCGTCGTCGAGACGCTGGACCCGCAGCCCGCGCTCCGACACCTCGAGGTCCTCGGCAAGCGTCCCCAGGGCAGCCTCCGCGTGCAGGCGCGGCACGCCGGCCAGCTGGGCCAGCTCGGCGGTCGCCAGGGGCCGCTCGGCGATGAACAGCAGCGCCTCGAAGAAGGCGCCAAGGTCGTCCGGCATCGGCAGATCCATCAGGCTTCCTCCCCGGGTGCGGCCACCGATTCGGCGCCCACCGGCTGGGCGGACGCCGGGCGCCCCGGCATCGGCTCGATCAGGATGGGGCCGAAGATGCGGTCCTGGCGCACCTGGACCTGGCGTCGACGGACGAGCTCGAGCGCCGCGAGCACGGTCACCGCCGCCTCGGTGCGCGAGCGGCAGGTGGCCAGCACCGCCTGCAGCACCACCTTCCCGGAGGCCGACAGCGCCGCGCGCAGCGCGCGGATCTGCATCCCGATGGTGATCTCGCGGGCCACGACCCCCGGTGGCGGCGGCTCGGGCTCGGCCACGGCGGCCAGCTGTTCCAGGGCCTCCACCAGCAGCGCCACGGGGAGCGGCGGCATCGGCGCCTCGGGTAGGTCCGCCTCGCGCGGCTCGCGGCGCATCACCGGGGCAACCAGGTCCCGGGCCCCCAGGCTCACCGCGGCGTCGCGCAGGGCGCGATACTCGATGAGCCGGCGACGCAGCTCCTCCTCGTCGGGCTCATCCGCCTCCTCTCCGACCGACGGTAACGGCTCGCCGGGGAGCAGGCGCCGGGACTTGAGCAGGATCAGCTGGGCGGCGATCGCGACGAAGTCGGACAGGTTGCGGGCGTCCACCGGGTTCGTGGCGAGGTGGGCCACGTACGCGTCGGCGAGCTCGGCGAGGGGGACGGTCAGGACATCGAGCTGCCGTGATTCGATGAGGTGCAGGAGGAGCTGCAGCGGTCCCTCGAAGACATCGAGCCGCACCTCGAAGGCGGCGGCATCGGCGCCTCCCGGCCCGACCGGCACCGCGACCATCTCGGCGGCCGGGACGACGGGGATCGGCTCCATCTCCACCACCTCAGCTCGCATCGTCCGCGCGCTGCAGCGCGGCGGCCAGGGCGGCATCGGACGGTAGCGCGCGCCCGGCGATGAAGGTCACCGTCCGCTCCGAAAGGCCGGCCTCGCGGGCCAGGCGTGCGGAGAGCTCGCCGTGGTGCAGGTACAGGTGCCAGGGATAGCCACGCGACCCGGGATCGGGCGTTGCCAGCCTGGCGAGGATGCGTGGGCTGACCGTCTCGAGCAGCACGCCGCCGACACGGTGCCACAGGCGGAGCCGGTGACCCTTGGCGCCGTCGTGCACCAGCGCCGCGGCCAGGACCTCGCGATCGTCGACACCGGCGGCGAGAAGCCGGTGCACGACATCGAGCCCGTGGCGCCGGTCCGCGACGGGCATCCCGTCGAACAGGGGCCAGGCGGTGGCGGGCAGGACCCGACGCGCGAGCGCCGCCTCGTCCGGGGCGACCCGGGCCGTGAGATGGCCGACGAACTGGGCGACCCTATGCACCGACGAACAGCCTGGCGACCGACGAGGCGACGTCGAAGAGCACGCCCAGCGGGCCACCGCCGGGAGTGTTGGTGAGCACCACAAGCAGGAGGAGGACCAGGATCCCGTACTGGGCATAGCGCTGCACCGAGAAGACCTGCTGGACAGGGAGGAAGGCGAGCACGAAGTTGTAGCCGTCGAGCGGCGGGATCGGCAGCAGGTTGAAGAAGGCCAGGATCACGTTGAGCAGGACGATGACCCACAGGATGTCGGTCAGCCAGATGACCGGGTCGCCGGCGAGGATCAGAACGCGGTACACGATCGCGAAGGCCAGGGCCACGACAAGGTTGGTCAGCGGCCCCGCGGCGGAGACCCAGGCCATCGAGCGGCGTCCGCCACGCAGGCCATACACGTTGACCGATACCGGCCTCCCCCATCCGAAGCCGGCGATGATGAAGAAGACGGCCCCCAGCGGGTCGATGTGGCGCGCCGGGTTCAGCGAGATGCGGCCCATGGCCCGCGGCTGGTGGTCTCCGAAGCTGTCGGCCACGAAGGCGTGGCTGAACTCGTGGCAGGTGATGCCCACCACCAGCGCCACCGCCACACCGACGATCCAGATGGGGTCCGGGTTGCCGAAGATCATGCCGCCAGCTCCGGCAGGAGCTCGCGCAGGACACGGGTGAGCCGTTCGGCGCCGATGGGGCCCATCCGGAGGACCTCCTCGTGGGTCACGCCGTGCTCGACGTCATCGGTCGCCTTGTTCGTGACCAGGCTGAAGCCCAGGACCCGGGCGCCGGCATGTCGGGCCACGAGCACCTCGGGAACCGTGCTCATCCCCACGGCGTCCCCGCCCAGGGTGCGCAGCATCCGCATCTCGGCGCGCGTCTCGTAGCTGGGCCCGGAGAGCATGATGTAGACGCCCTCGCGCAGCTCCACGCCGCCGCGGACCGCTGCCGAGCGCGCCCGGGCGCGAAGCTCGGCGTCGAAGGCATCCGCCATGGGCACGAACCGCGGCCCCAGGTCGTCGAGGTTCGGGCCGAAGAGGGGATTGTCCCCCGACAGGTTGATGGTGTCCGCGATCAGCATCACGTCGCCGGCGTCGAATGCGGGATCCAGGCCACCTGAGGCATTCGTGAGCACGACGGTATCGGCCCCGAGCGAGAGGCAGGCACGGAGCAGGATGGTGACCTCGCGATGCGAGTAGCCCTCGTAGGGATGGGCACGACCGGACAGGATCAGCGCGGGCGTCCCGGCGGCCATCCCGGCGACCAGCTCTCCGGCATGGCCCTCGACCCGGCCGACCGGGACATGCGCGATGTCGCCGTATGGGACGCGGATGCGGGGCCCCGGCTCGAGGAGCTCCACCACGCCGCCCAGCCCGCTGCCGAGGACGAAGACGAGGCGCGGTCGGGCAAGGGCCGGAACGGTAGCCAGGCGGTCGCGAATCGAGTCCGCCGCCTCCGCGATCCGGCGCTCGAGCTCTGCGCCGTAGATCCCGTCCGGCAGCGCGCCGAGGCGTGCCGCCGGCATCTACATCCGCTCCAATATGTCGCGCTTCTTGGCCTCGTACTCCTCCGGTGTGATGAGCCCTCGGTTCCGGAGGTCGGCGAGCCGCTCGAGCGTCGTGGCAAGCTCCTGGCTTCCCCCTGCGGCGGGAGCGGCGGCCGAGGGGGCAGGTGGCTGCGCGGCGGGCGACTGGCCACCGGGCGCCGCAGGGCCCTGCTCGAACGGCGGACTAACCTGGACCCGGTCGGATCCTGCCCGCGGGGGCATGGGCTCAGCGCGCTGCATCGGCGGCGGCGGCGACGGCCGCTGCGCCGCGGGTCGGGCCAGCTCCGGCCGCTCCAGGAGCTCCTTCTGGTTGAGCATGGCGATCTTGAACTCGACCGCATCGGCCATCATCGGGAAATCGTCGACGGCCCCCGGTTGATCCGATGCGGTCATGATGTCGAGGTGCCCGAAGCCGAACATGCGGCCGAGCCAGCTCTGGGTCAGGTGGGCGTCGTTGATCATCTCCAGGCTCGAGTCGCCCATGGTCTTGTTGAAGATCCCCTCCGCCTTGATCACCCGGCGCGTCGTCACCATGTACTCCTGGTTCTGCCAGGCCCAGATGAACAGGCCGATGCGCACCCCGGAACCGAGGAGGACCACGAGGCCGATCACCTGCAGCAGCCCGCGCAGGGCCCAGTCGTTCACGGAGGTCTGCCAGATCACCACCGCCAGGGCGATGACGGCGAGCAGGGCGTACAGCCAGACCTGGGCGAACACCGCGAACCAGTGCTGCCTCGTCTCGAAGACGATCTCCTCGCCCCGGCTGAGCAGGTTTCGTGTGTAACTCATGGGCTCCGCTCCGTGAGGGCCGACCAGTCAGGCGCGCGGATGCGACCGCGCATAGATCTCGCGCACTCGCTCACCCGTCAGGTGCGTGTAGAGCTGGGTGGTGGTGATGCTAGCATGGCCAAGCAGGGCCTGGACCACGCGCAGGTCGGCTCCTCCCTCGAGCAGATGGGTGGCGAAGCTGTGCCGGAAGGTGTGCGGGGTGACCCGCTCCCCGATACCCGCCTCCGCGCTCCAGCGCTGCACGATGCGCCACACCGCCTCGCGTCCGAGCCGCCGTCCACGCTGGCTCACGAAGACCGCCGGCGTCGGCCGTCCGGCCGTCCAGGTCACCCGGGGTCCTGACAGGTAGCGCGCAATCCGATCGCGCGCGGGCTCCCCCATCGGCACCCGGCGCTCCTTGTTCCCCTTTCCGATCACCCGCACCCCGAGCGCCGGCAGGTCGAGCCGGTCGAGGTCGAGCCCCGTGAGCTCGCTGACCCGCAGCCCGCAGGCATACAGCAGCTCCATGATGGCCGCATCGCGGATTCCCGCCGGGTCGTCGTGGGGGGGTGCTCCCAGGATCGCTGCCACCTGGTCCGGCGCCAGGACGTCGGGGAGGTAGGCGCCGGGGCGCGGCGCCTCCAGGAGGGCTCCCACGTCGCGAGCCGCCAGTCCCTCCCGCAGCGCAAAGCCGTAGAAGGCCCGAATCGCCGCTGCCTTGCGTGCCAGCGTGGTCCCGCGACGCCCGGCCCGCCGCAGCGTCGCCAGGAACCGGCGAGCCGGCTCGGGGTCGTCGCGCCAGCCGGCGTCACCCGCGGACGCGGCGAACTGGTCCAGGTCACGCCGGTAGGCCGCGATGGTCAGCGGGGAGAGGCCGCGCTCCACGCGCAGCTCCAGGAGGAAGCTCTCGATGGCCGTCGAGAGCGACGCGGCGGGCACCGCCAATGGCGTCGTGGCCACCCGGCTCAGCCCCCCGCAGCGCGCAGGAGCGCCTCCGCCGTGGCCCTCGCCTCGTCCCCGGCTCCCTCGCCGGCGAGCATCGCGGCCAGCTCGTCCGCACGCTCCGCGCCGTCCAGCACCCGCGCGTCGGTGTACGTTCGGCCCTCCTCCACCCGTTTGCCCACGTGGATGTGGAGGCTGGCGTGGGCCGCGACCTGGGGCAGGTGCGTGACACAGATCACCTGGTGGAAGGCGGCGAGCGCCTGGAGCCGCTCGCCGAGCGCGCCGGCGTTCCGACCGCCGATCCCGGCGTCGACCTCGTCGAAGATCAGTACCGGCGTCTCGTCCGCGGTCGCCAGGACCACCTTGAGCGCGAGCGACAGGCGGCTCGCCTCGCCGCCGGACGCGATGCGTGCCATGGGCCGGGGCGGCTCTCCGGGGTTGGGCGCGAACCGGAACTCCACCCAGTCGCCGCCGTTTGGTCCGATCTCGCTGGGCGTGACCTCGATCCCGAAGGCGCCGTCCGGCAGGCCCAGCGGCGGCAGCTCCGCGTTCACCCGCGCGCCCAGCGCCTCCGCGGCGCTCCGGCGCGCTGCGCGAAGGGTCTCCGCTGCCTCGTTCAACCTCGCGACGGCCGCCTGCTCGTCCCGCCGCAGCTGCTCGCGCAGGGTGTCCTGGTGCTCCAGCCGCTCCAGCTCCTCGGACGCCGCCTCGCCAAACGCGACCACCGCGCCCATCGACTCGCCGTACTTGCGTTTCAGGTCGTAGATCAGCCCCAGGCGCTCCTCCATGGATGCGCGGGTGGCCGGGTCGACCTGCAGCTGCTCGCCCAGCGCCACGATGTCACGCCCCAGCTCCGTGGCCTCGGCGACCGTCCCGCGTCCGCGCTCCGCAAGCTCCACGAAGCGCGGGTCGTGCGCGGCCGCGGACTCGAGCTGGCCCAGCGCCGCCCGCAGGCCGTCGAGCGCTCCTCCGTCGCGCTGCAGGATGCGGACCGCATCGCCCGCCGCGCGAATCACCGCCTCCAGGTTCTGGACTGCCTTGAGGCGCGCGGCCAGGGCCACGTCCTCGTCGGGCTGGAGCTTGGCGCCGGTGATCTCCGCCACCTGGAACCGCAGCAGGTCCGTCCGTCGCTGCAGCTCTCGCGGGTCAGTGACAAGCTCCTCGGCCTGCGCGGTGACGGAGCGCCACTCCCGCCAGGCCTCCGCAACCGCCAGCACGAGCTCTCCGTGACCGCCAAAGCGATCGAGGAGGGATCGCTGCCGATCCGCGGAGAACAGGCGCTGGTGCTCGTGCTGCCCGTGGATCTCTGCCAGGCGCGATCCGAACGCGGCCAGGGCGCCCACCGTGACGGTGCGATCGTTCACCCGGGCCAGCGAGCGGCCGTCGGCGTTCACCTCCCGGCTCACGATCAACATCCCGTCGTTGAGATCCACCAGCTCGTCGAGGGGATCGTCAGGGTCGCGGGGCACCTCGTCGAAGATCGCCTCGACCCGCAGCGTCGCGGCACCGGTACGGACCAGCTCGCTGGTGCCGCGCGCACCGAGGGCCAGGGCCAGGGCGTCGACCACCAGTGACTTGCCGGCGCCGGTCTCGCCGGTGACCACAACGAACCCGCGGTCGAGCGTGAGCCGCACGGACTCGATGACCGCGAGGTTGGTGACCGCCAGCTCGATGAGGGGCATGGGTTCGGCTCAGTACGGCAGGAGGGCGGCCTTCGTACGCAGAAGGTCGTAGAACGAGGTGCTGCCGGTCGGCTCGATGAGCCGAAGGGGCTCGGGCAGGGCCCTGACCTCGACGCGGTCGCCGGGATGGATCGGCAGGTCGGTCTGGCCGTCGACCGAGACGATGGCGCCGTCGTGGGTCCCCTGCAGGGTCAGGGTCACGACCTGGTCCTCCCCCGCCACGACCGAGTGCAGCGGAGAGAGATAGCTGGCGACCGGGGTGATGATCATGTTCCGCAGCCGCGGGTCCAGGATCGACCCACCGGCGCTGAACGAGTAGGCCGTTGAGCCGGTGGGGGTCGCCACCACCACGCCATCGGCCACGTAGGTCGCCAGGTGGCTCCCCGACACGTCCACCTCCACCTGGATCACCCGGACCCGTGACCCACGGGCCACCACCACCTCGTTGAGGCAGGCGTGCTCGGCCCGGCTGCCATCGGCGCGGAGCAGGGTGGCCGCGATCCGGAAGCGGTCCACGACGGTGTAGTCCCCCGCTGCGACCTGCTCGAGCGCATGCTCGAGGTCCGCGGTCTCCACCTTGGCCAGGAAGCCGATGCGTCCCAGGTTGACGCCCAGGGCCGGAACCCGCGTGCCCCCGATGGCGTACGCCGTGCGCAGGAAGGTGCCATCACCGCCCAGGACGCACACCAGGTCCGTGCCGGGACACGCCGCGCTGATCTCATCGGTGGCATCGGCCGGGAAGTCCCAGGCGGTCACCCCATGCTCGTCGCACCACGCCCGACCGCGGGCAAGGGTGTCATCCGCGGCCTCGTTGTACGGGTTCAGGACGAACCCCATGCGCCCGATGGCGGCCATCAGGCCCCCGCATCGCCGGACGGCGGGGCAGCGTCAGCGGTGAGAGTGGCGACGGAATCGGAGATGCCGGAGGCAAGGCGTTCGGCGATCTCGTCGACGCGCCGGCGAAGCGCGGCAAGCTCCGTTGCCATGTCCGGCTCCGTGACCGCGGCATACGAGCGGTCCAGGCCGGCCGCGATCAGGGCCCGCATCAGGCTCGACGGGGAAACACCGCGCGACCGCGCGGCAGCCTCGACCCGCTCAAGCAGCGCATCGGGCATGCGCAGCGATACGATCTGGCGCATCGTGTCGGCCGCCGGCTCGTGGGGCTGTGGCTCCGGCTCCAGACCCTCGAAGACGCTCAGCTGCTCGACGCGCTGCGGTCGCTCCCTCCGCTTCACGTGCTGCATCGTAGTACGCGGCGTGTCAGCCCGATGCCATCGTCAGCGCATCCACCGCATCGGACCACGCCCGCGCCACCTTCGCCGAACCGGCCGCAAGGAGGGCCAGGAACTCCACGTTGCCCTCTGCGCCGGTGATCGGCGAGCGCATCAGGGCACGCGGCTCGAAGCCCGCCTGGCGCGCGTCGGCGGCAACAGCGTGCAGCACGCTGCGATGGACCGCGGGGTCGCGAACCACGCCGCCGCGCGGAACGGCCCCTCGCCCGGCCTCGAACTGGGGCTTCACCAGGGCCACCACGCGGGCATCCACCGCGAGGAGCCGCCGCACCGCGGGCAGCACCAGGCCCAGGGAGATGAAGGACAGGTCGAGCGTTGCCAGCTCGATCGGCTCGGGCAGCGCGGTGAGCGTCCGCAGGTTGGTCCGGTCCATGACCACCACCCGCGGGTCCGTCCGCAACCGTTCGATGAGCTGGCCGCGGCCGACGTCCACCGCGTACACGATCCGCGCCTCGCGCGCGAGGAGCACGTCCGTGAACCCCCCGGTCGATGCACCCGCATCCAGGCACGCCAGGCCGCGTGGATCCACCGCGAAGGTGTCGAGCGCGGCGGCGAGCTTCTCGCCCCCGCGAGACGCCCACCGTGGCCTGCGGACCACCTCGATCTCGACGTCGTCCGGCACCGGTTGGCCGGGCTTCAGATGCCTCCCGGGGGCACCCGCCATGCGCACCTCGCCGGCCAGGATCCGCGCCTGCGCCTCCGATCGCGACGCGGCCAGACCGCGTGCCACCAGCAGCTGGTCCAGGCGCTGGCGGGTCACGGCCCCTCGCGCAGGCGCTTCTCGAAGATGAGCGAGCGTTTGAGCAGCGAGTATCCCTCCCGCTCGTAGAAGCGGTGAGCGCGCTCGCGGGTGACCCGCGAGGCAACGATCATGCGCTCGACCCCGCGTTCCCGCGCCCAGCCTTCCGCGGCGAGCAGCAGCGTCCGACCGATGCCGTTGCTGCGCTCCATCTGCGTGACCACCAATCCCATCAGCTGGGCCGAGGCGACCTCCAGCACGGAGGGCTTGAGCGCGACATGCGCCCAGCCGACCAGGCGGCCACGGTCCTCCGCCACGAGGAGGGCGTCGGCGTCCGACTCCACCAGTGCGGCGAGACGGCGGGTCACCTCGTCGGCCGACGAGGGGTAGCCCAGCTCACCGTTGAGCGCGGCGATGGCCGCCGCATCCGCCAGGCTCGCACCGCGAATGGCGGGCGCGGCGATCATTCCGAGCCGCCCGCGGTCCCGGGTCCGTCGTCCATAGACTCCGCGGCAGGGGTCTCGCCGGCGCCCCGTCCCAGGTCGGCGATCGCCAGCTCCGCGCGTTGCAGGCGTACCTCGCAGGCCGCATGCAGGCGCAGCCCCTCGCGGTACAGCTCAATGGACTCCTCGAGCCCGGCATTGCCGCTCTCGAGCTTGGCGACGATCCGTTGGAGCTCCGTGACCAGCTCATCGAACGGTCGCTCCGCGAGCTGATCGTCGGTCATCCGTGTCAAGTCGGTCATGCGAGCAGCTCCTCCGGCGGTCCGGCTGACACCGATTCAATCCGCGTCCCGAGGCGGCCGGCCTCGAGCACGACCTCGAGCGGCTCCCCCACGGCAACCTCCGCTGTCGAACGCACGACCGTGCCGTCCGGTCGTCGCGCAACCGCATACCCGCGGGCGAGCGTGGCGGCGGGTCCCAGGGCACGGAGGCCGTCCTGCAGCCCGCCCAGCACCGCGCGTTCGCGGCCGATGCGCTGGATCAGCGTCCGCTGGCCCCGATCGACGAGCTCGGCGGCTCGCTGGCGGGCAGCTCGCAGGTCCGGAGCCAGGGCGGAGAGGGCGCGCCCCTCGGTGCCCACGAGCCGGCGACGATCCGCGACCCGCGCGAGGAGCGCCGCCGAGGCCCGGTCGCGCAGCCGGCCCAGGATGGCCGGCAGCTGGGTGCCATCCGGCACAACCAGCTCTGCCGCGGCGCTGGGAGTTGGCGCTCGAACGTCCGCCGCGAAGTCGGACAGGGTCACGTCGCTCTCGTGTCCGACGCCCACGACGATCGGTACCGGGGCGTCCGCCACGGCTCGCACGACACGCTCGTCGTTGAACGCCCATAGATCCTCGAGCGACCCTCCTCCACGGGCCAGGATCACGACGTCGATGGCCGGGCGGGCGTACAGGCGGCGAAGCGCGCGGACCACGGCCGGCGCCGCAACGTCGCCCTGCACCACGGTGGGCGACAGGACCAGCTCCACCAGGGGGTAGCGGCGGCGGATGACGTTGCTGATGTCCTGCCAGACGGCGCCGATGGGCGAGGTGACGACGCCGATGCGGCGCGGCCAGCGTGGCAGAGGGCGTTTGCGACCTTCGTCGAACAGCCCCTCGGCTCCCAGGCGCGCTCGCAGCTGCTCGTAGCGGGCGTGGAGATCGCCGGCGCCGGCAGGGGTGAGGGTCTCGACGTAGAGCTGGTAGACCCCCTGCGCCTCGTAGGCCCGCACCCGCCCGTGGCAGACGACGGACATCCCGTGCTCCGGCCGCATGTTCGAACGCGCCAGCTCATCACGGAACATGACCGCGCGCAGCTGTGAAGCGGCGTCCTTGAGGGTGAAGAAGCAGTGTCCCGAGGCCGGGAATGCGGGGCGACTGATCTCGCCCGCGACCCAGACGTCGGCGAGCGTGGGATCCGCGTCCAGCAGCTGGCGGACCCGCCGGTTCAGCTCGCTGACCCGCAGGACGCGCGGCGGCAGGGCTGCCGCGCCCCACAGCGAGGGCTGGTCGGCGGTCATGAGTTGCGGGTCCCTCCTAGACGCGTGTCACGTACTCCCCGTTCCGGGTGTCGACCCGGATCGTGTCTCCCTCGCTGATGAACAGCGGCACCTGGACCACCAGCCCGGTTTCAAGGGTCGCCGCCTTCTTGGCGCCGGTCGCGGTGTCGCCAGCGAAGCCCGGATCGGTCTGGGTGACGGCCAGGTCGACGGTCACCGGCAGGTCCACGCCCAGCACCTCGCCCTCGTAGGAGCTGACGAACACATCGGTGTTCTCCTTGAGGTACAGCCGGTCGTCGCCGATCATCTCGGCGCTCACCGCGATCTGCTCATAGGTCTCGTTGTCCATGAAGTAGTAGATCGCTCCGTCGCTGTACAGGTACTGGACCTTGCGCTGCTCGACGCGCGCTCGCGGCCAGCGCGTCCCCGCCTGGAAGGTCCGCTCCACGATGTCGCCCTTTCGGACGTTCTGGAGCTTCATCCGGACCTGAGCCGACCCGCGCGCCATCTTGATGTGCGTCCAGTCCAGGACCTTCATGAGCTGGCCGTCCAGCTCGATGATGACGCCCTTCTTGATGTCACCGGTGCTGATCATGCGGGCGGGTGCCTCCGTGCTGCGGGAATCATGACGCGGGGCATTCCGCGTTGGCCTTGGCAATGTTGGCGAGGTGCTGGGCGTAGGTCTTGGCGAAGTAGTGCGAGCCGTCCCGGGTCCCACCGGGGCAGGCGGCAACGAAGAAGAAGTAGCCGGACTTCGTGTCGGCGTTCGCGACCCCGTCGATCGAGGCGATCCGAGGCGCGGAAATCGGCGTCGGGGGCAGGCCCGTGGTCGTGTAGGTCTGGTAGCCCGCGAGGGCCTTGGGCAGCTCCACCTCGCTCCCGGCCGTCTCGAGCGGTGGCCACCAGGTGATGGAGCTCCACTGGCTGACCGGGGCGCTCCCGTGCGTCGCCGTCGCAAGGCCGTACTGGAGCGTCGGATCCGCCTGCAGCAGGTAGGCGGTCTCGCCCTTGGTGTTGAGGCGGTTGAGGTAGACCCCCGCGATGGTCGGGCGTTCCGTGTCCAGGACGGCCTCGCGCTCGACGATGCTGGCGAGGATCACGGCCTGGTCGATGGTCATGGGCTTGCCGCCGATCTTCTGCTTCGCGATGGCATCGCGGATATCGGCGGTCAGGCGTGCGTCGAATGTGTTGAGCAGCTTCTCGACCAGCGCCCGCGCCGATGTGTTGGCGTCGACCTGATAGGTGTCGGGATAGAGGTATCCCTCAAGGCTCCGGCCCTTCGGCAGGTCCTTGAAGAAGTCGTACTGGTTGAGCAGATCGGCGGGCGGCTGCTTCACGAGGCTCACGAAGTCGTCGAGATTCGTGGTCAGCTTGGTCGTGGACAGGTAGCCGACGATCTGCTCCAGCCGCCAGCCCTCCTGGATCCGGATGGTGATCTCGTGCCCGGCCTTCTGCTGGAGCGCCGCGGCGATCTCCGACGGCGTGAGCGACGGCGACAGGTCATACGACCCGGCCTGCAGGTTGCCGCTCTTCCCCACCTGGATCACCCAGTACTGGAAGGCAACCTCGCTGCGGATCAGGCCCTTCTCGAAGAGGAGATGCCCGATCTCCGAGTCGGTGGCACCGGTGGGAACGACGAAGCCGATGCGGCCGCCATCGGCTCCGGCAGGCGCGTCGTCGAGCAGATGCGGCTGGTACCAGCGCACGAAATCGAGCACGATCCCCTGCTTGATCATCCCCGGGTTGGCCTCGACCCAGTCGATGAGCCGCGGTGCAAAGGCGAGGAAGCCGACGAAGATCAGGACCGCCGCCAGAGCCGCGACGCCGGCAAACCAGGCGAGCAGGATCAACGGCTGGAACGGGCGCCGTTCTCGACGGTCGACCACCCCGCGCTTGGCGCGAAGCTCGCGGATCCGCTCGTTACGCCGATCCTCGTCCTCCCAGCGGGCTCGCGGGTCGTCGTTCATCCGATCTCCTGGTGGTCTGGTGGATCGCCGGCCGTCCGGCTCGCGGGGTCCGGGATGCCCCGGGCGTCAAGGTAATCTTGCAGGATCAGGCGTGCTGCCGCCGAGTCTAGCTCGCCGCTCGCTCGGTCCGGTCGCCGTCCGGCGTCATCGAGCTCACGGCCGGCCGCCCAGCTCGTCAGGCGCTCGTCGACGTAGACCACGGCCAGCCCGGCGTCCATGAGCCGCGCACCGAAGGATCGGGCCGCGGCCGCCTGCGGGCCCTCGGTGCCGTCCATGTTCCGCGGAAGGCCCACGACCACCAGTCCCGCGCCCTCGCTCCGTGCCAGGGCGGCGACGGCGGTCACCGGATCCGACCCGCGGGCGCGCAGCGCCGGGCGGGCGAAGGCAATCCCGGTCTCCTCGTCCGCGACGGCCACCCCGATGCGTCGCTGGCCGTGATCGATACCCAGCAGCCTCGTCATGGCGAAGGCGAGGCTGCTGCCGCGGTGCTCGCGGTCGGCGCCGGCGTGGGTGCGGGCGTGGGCGTTGCCGACGGACGCGGCGTCGTCGTGACGGCCGGTGTCTCGATGCGGATCGTGATGCGGAACGGCAGTTGCGGCACCGACGACACCCAGCCGGGCCAGAAGTCGACGGTCGCGGTGCCGAGGTCGGCGAGGGCGGCGATCACCTGCTCCCGGGACTTGCCCGAGAGTCGCGCCTTCAGCTGGCTCTCGTCAGGAACGGGTGCCACCTGGCCGCGGGCCGTCACCACCGCTCGGACCTTCTGCCCGCTCGCGGTGACCGTGGTGGGTGCCAGCGTCACGCTCGGGTCGATGAGGATCGTCCCCGTCGGGAGGCTGCCCGTATCGGCGTGCATCGCGGTCAGCACGGCGCTGCGCAGGTCGTCCGCCGCGACCCACCGTCGCTCGTAGTCGAGCGTGCCGGTCAGCTGGAAGGTCTCCTCGCCCGTGGTGCCCACCAGGTTCTCCGGCACCGGGACCGATGGGTCCTGGGTCGCCGCCGGCGCGGCGTAGACCCGGTCTCCCGCCGGCAGAGCACGTTGAAGCTGGTCGGCCAGGTCGGCCTTGACGCGGGCGACCAGGCCGTCCACGTCGTCCTGGGTGATCTCCGGCGTTGACGTGCTTGTCCCGCCGGTGGTCGGCTGGTCGTTGCGCACCAGGCCACGGCGGAATCCGAAGGGTCCGCCGAGCTGCTCGGCGACACCGCTGGTGTCCACCGTGTCGATGGCATCCGCAGCGACGTTCCCGTCTGGACCGCCAGCGACGGCGGTCACCGCCACCGCGGCGGTTCCGGGGGCAATCCCGTTGATCGTGAACACGCCGGCCGGCACGGACACGGCGTCATCGGTGGTGAACACCTGGTCGCCGGCCGAGACCCTGGTCCCCTTGGCCACGGTATGGGTCGCTGCGTCGTAGTTCCTGAAGGTCACCGCCCCGGTCGCCGGCGTCTCATCGGTGTGGGTGCCGGTCGCGGGTGCCGACAGGGTGCTCGTGAGCTCCCCGCTTTCGACCGATGAGTCGAGCTCCACGGTGTAGCTGAGCGGACCGATGGCACGGGTGCGCGGAACCAGGGTGATGGTGGCCTGCGGCAGGACGGCGGCGATGATCGCGAGCACCAGAACCAGCGTCCCGCCAGCCCAGACCCAGCCGCGACGACCGGCGGGCCAGCGCGCCCGCCAGGATGCCCGGGCCGGAGGCGGCGGAGGCGTGACCACGGGCACCGCCTGGGTGTCGTCCCCCCGCGTGAACGCGGTGGCCGGCAATGCAGGCGAAGAAGGGGCCATGCCCGGAGCAGGACCCGTGGTGGGCGCTGGACCGGTCAGCGACGGCAGCGAGGTGCGCTCACCGCGCACCACGTGGATCGCCGCCCTGGGTCGTTGCGCCGGCTCGACGGCGGATGCAGCATCCCCGGACTGCGCCTCCGCCACGGTCGCGTAGGCGACGAGGCCGGCCTCAGCGGCCACCAGCCGCGTCCCCGCATCCGCCACGAGCCGCAGGCCGATCCCCGCCTCGGCCGCGCGGCGGGCGATCAGCCGCAGGCCCACTGCGCTCGACGTCGCCTTGCTGCGGCCGGGCGCCACGAGAATCACCGTGTCGCTGCCGCGCACCTCCGACAGGCGCCTGATGACCGATGGGATCTCGTCATCCGGTTCGAGGTACAGGACCTGTGCGCCGCCGGTACCGGGTTCGTCGCTCATGCCTAGAGGTCCATGGCGCGCATGGCGCCGCGCATCGCCCGCTCCACCGCGCTGGTCTGGGCGTCGAGGATGAGCCCCTGGTGGGCAAGGGCCATGGGGGTGACATCCTGCCGCGTCACCAGCTGACCGGATCCGTCCCGGATGCCGGCGACGTCGTCCGGACCAAGTGCGCGGACCTCCGGCCGACGGGCGAACGGGAGGTGGCGCCACCACGCGTCACCGCCAAGGACCTCGCCGACCTGCGGCAGACGAGCGCCGCCACCGCACAGGTAGAGGCGGGACGGCAGCAGCTCGCCCTCGGCCAGGTCGCCGATCATGAGCTCAACGCCGTCCAGCCAGATCCCGGCATCGGTGAGCAGCGCGCCGTCCACCTCCTGGCGTGGGACGGCCGCCTCCGGCAGGGGCTCGCCATCGGCCGCGGCAAGCTTGAGCCCCTCGGCCCGTTCGAAGGACAGGTCGAACCGGTCGGCCAGCCCCTTCGTGAAGGCGCGCCCGCCAAAGGCCAGCATCTTGGTGCCGGCGATGCCCCCGTGGCGCACGAGGGCGACATCGGTGGTTCCTCCGCCGACGTCGATGAACACCGCACCGGTGTCGCCCAGCTCCCGTGGCGCAAGGCAGGTCGCGACCGCGTACGGCTCCGCGATCACGCCCAGCAGCAGCAGGTCCAGGGCAGCTGCCACCGACTGGAGGGCGCCCAGGTGGACCATCGGCGCGAAGGCGTTGAAGACCGACAGCTCGATGTGCGCACCGGTAAAGCCGATGGGGTTGCTCACCGGGTAGCCGTCGATCTTCATCTCCACGATCGCCGCATGCACGAGGCGGACGTCCAGGCGCTCGATCCCGCTCTCCCAGCCGATGCGCCGCTCCGCCTCGCGCAGCGCATCGTCCTGGACACGCTCGACGACCACCTGCAGCTCAGCCTCGTCGAGCGGCCGGCGGGGATCGTCCCGCCGGGCGGCGAGCGATGCGGTGGTGCCCTTCACCAGCTCCCCGGCGATGCCGATCACCACGCTTCGCGGCCGGATCCCGGCCATCGCCCTCGCCTGGTCGAGCGCGTCGGCGCAGTTCGCCACCACCGCGTCGATGTCGCTCACCGTGCCGGACTGCATGTGGGTCAAGCCCTGCCGCCGACGCCCCACGCCGCGCACGATGCCGTCGATGGCGCCGCCCTCGCCCGGCTGGGTGGTGACCACCAGTGCCTTGGCGAACTCCGTGCCGATGTCGAGCGCCGCGATCGTCCCGTCCGCGTCGGCATCCGGGCGACGGCTGCCCTGCAGCCGATCGACGACCCGCCCGACCAGTCCCTGCATCGTCAGGTCCGTGCCATCGCGGCTCAGGTCGCCTCGAGGGGCGTGATCGCCTCGAGGGCCAGCCGTCCCGCCTCGCGCAGCGCCTCGTCGAGACGTCCCACGTCGCGGCCGCCCGCCTGGGCCAGCTCGGGGCGTCCGCCACCGCCGCCGCCGATCATGCCGGCTGCGGCGCGCACGATGGGGACCGCGTCGAATCCTTCGCTCACCACGTCTCGGCTCGCCGCGACGATGAGCGCCGGCTGCCCGTCGGCGGCACCGGCCGCGACGAGCAGGAAGCGGCCGCTCGCACCCCGCAGGCCGTCCGCCAGCGTCCGCAGCGCGCCCGCGTCGGCGTCGTCGAAGCGCTCGATCATGACCCGCGTCTGCCCCGCGTCCCGGCCACGGGCCAGGACCGCCGCGGGATCGATCGCGGTGCGAGGCGCCGCGGTGGCACGCTCCCGGGCCGCCTTCTCCGCGTCCCTAAGACGATCCAGCAGCGCCGCGATGCGGGCGGGCACCTGCTCGGGCTGCTCCCCGAGGAGGACCGCCGACTCGTGGAGCGCCTCCAGGCGACGTGCGACCAGCTCGTCGGCGCCGGCACCGGTCACCGCCTCGATGCGTCGCAGCCCGGCACCGATGCTCGACTCCCCGGTGATCCGGAATGCGCCGATCTGCCCGGTGCTGGCGACGTGGGTGCCTCCGCACAGCTCCTTGCTGTAGCCGTCTACCTGGACCACGCGGACCGACTCCGGGACGTACTTCTCGCCGAAGAACATGTCGGCGCCAAGCGCCTGCGCCTCGGAGAGGCTCATCCAGGTTGGATGCACCGGCGCGTCCCGCCGGACCTGGGCGTTCACCCGACGCTCGACCTCCCGCAGCGCATCTCGCGGGGTGGCGGCCGGGGCCGGGAAGTCGAAGCGCAGGCCCTCCGGCCCAACCCAGCTCCCAGCCTGCTTGGCCTGTTCGCCGAGCACGTCGCGGAGCGCGCGGTGGAGCAGGTGCGTGCCGGTGTGGTTGCGCGCCGCCCCCCAGCGCGCCTCCGGGTCGACCTCCGCGCGCACGCGGTCCCCCACGGCCATGGTGCCGTCGAGCCGGCCGACATGGACGATCGCCTCGCCGGCCCGCTGCGTGTCCTCCACCTCGAGCCGTCCGTTCGGGCCCACGAGCGCCCCGCGGTCCCCGATCTGTCCACCACCCTCCGCGTAGAAGGGCGTCCGGTCGAGGACCACGAGGTTCGGATCGTCCTCGGTTTCGCCGCCGCCGATCCCGATGACGGCGACGCCATCGGCGTCTGTCTGGTTCGGATAGCCGATGAATTCGCTGGACAGCGATGCCAACGCTTCGCCGACGCGGAACGCGGCCTTGCGCGTCGCGCGCGACCGTCGCCGCTGCTCGGCCATGGCCTCCTCGAAGCCCGGCCGATCCACGTCCACCCCGGACTCCGCGGCAACCTCGATGGTCAGGTCGATGGGGAAGCCGAACGTGTCGTGGAGCTTGAAGGCGTCGGCCCCCGCGATCGCACCGCCGTCCCCCGCCGCCTCCACGAGCTGCGCGAGCCGCTCGCTGCCGGCGTCCAGGGTGCGGGCGAACTTCTCTTCCTCAGCGGCCACTGCGTCGAGGATCCGGTCGCGTCCCGCTGCGAGCGCAGGATACGCACCGCCCATCAGCTCGATGACGACCGCGCAGGTCTCGCGGAGGAAGGGGCGGCTGATGCCCATCAGGCGGGCATGGCGAACGGCGCGGCGCACGATGCGGCGCAGCACGTATCCGGGACCCTCGTTCGAGGGTTTGATCCCCTCGCCGACCATGAAGGTCATGGCGCGCGAGTGATCGGCCACCACCTGGTAGCTGAAGCGCTCGCTCTCCACGGTCTCCGGGTCGTGGCCGATGAAGGCCGCGAGCCGGGCGATGATCGGTTCGAAGAGATCGGTCCGGTAGTTGCTGTCGACGCCCTGGACGACAGAGGTGATGCGCTCCAGGCCCATGCCAGTGTCGACGCTGCGGAACGGGAGCGGGGTCAGGGTCCCGTCGCCGGCACGGTCGAACTCCATGAACACCAGGTTCCAGACCTCGAGGTAGCGCGGGCAGTGCTCGGAATGGTCCGGGACGCAGCCGGGGCCCTCGCTGAACTCGGGGCCTCGGTCGTAGTGCACCTCGCTGCACGGCCCGCAGGGGCCGGTGTCCCCCATCCGCCAGAAGTTCTTCTCGTCACCGGCTGCCACATTGCCCCAGCGCGCCATCCGATCCGGCGGCAGGCCGATCTCCTCCGTCCAGATCCGGTAGGCGTCCTCGTCATCGGTGTAGGTCGTGGCCGCCAGGCGTTCCGCCGGGATGCCGAGCTCCACGGTGAGGAACTCCCAGGCCCACTGGATCGCCTCGCGCTTGAAGTAGTCGCCGAAGCTCCAGTTGCCGAGCATCTCGAAGAGGGTGTGGTGCCGCGGCGTGCGCCCCACCTCCTCGAAGTCGTTGTGCTTGCCGGCAACCCGCAGGCACGGCTGGGCGTCGACAGCCCGCGAGTAGTCGCGCTTCTCCTCGCCCGTCAGCACGCGCTTGAACTGGACCATCCCGGAGTTGACGAACAGCAGCGTGGGGTCGTCGCGGGCCAGCAGGGGCGCAGCGGGCACGCGCGTGTGGCCCCGCGCCTCGAAGAAGGCCTGGAAGCGTTCGCGTATGTCGGCTGCGGAACGGTGCTGCATCGATCGGTCCATGCTGTTCGTGAAGGGCCCGGGCACGGCGAGAGCCGGCCTGCACCGGCTCCCCTACGTGTCCGGATTCGGGAGCCGGCTCAGAACGCGGCGGCCTCCGGCTGGCCGCCGGTCGCCACGTCGCCCGGCTCGGCGGCGTTCAGCATCTCCGCACGGGCCATCTCGGCCGCCGCGCGACCCTCGTTGATCGCGTCGTCGAAGGCCTCACGGCGCCCATCCACGAACTCGCCCACCTGCTCACGCAGCCGCGTTCCCGATTCGGGAGCCATGAGCATGCCCACGGCGGCACCGACGAAGCCACCGACCACCAGGCCGGCCAGGAAGCTGCCGAATGCGGAATCCCTCATGTGACTGCGCCAGTCCTCCGTGCGTTGGCCCTGATTCTACGCATCACGGCTCGTCCGCGGGCGGGGCCGATGGCGGAACCATGGCGGCCAGCAGCAGGGTGGCCAGCATGGCGGCCTGCGCCCCGACCGACGCGGCCGCGAAATGGAAGTCGCCGATGCGCAGCAGGTCGAGGCCGGCAACGCCGCCGGCGGCGTCGCCGCCAATCACCCCGATCAGTGCCGCCACGCCCAGGAAGGGGACGACCGATCCCCACCGACCACGAATGGCGAGAAGCGCGAACAGGTTGATCGCCGAGGTCAGAACGACCAGGATCAGCCAGGCGATCATCCGCTCGAGGCGCGCGGCCGGGCGATCCTCCCGCCCCCCAGGCACTCCTCCCCGTCGTACAGGACCGCGCCCTGTCCCGGGGCGGGCGCCCACACGGGAGCATCGGTCTCGACGACCAGGCGATCCGCTCCCTCGACGGTGACCTCGCACGGGACGTCAGGGGCGCGATGCCGGATCCGGACCGATGCGGTGAACCGCTCGGCCGGCGCTTCACCGGCAACGAAATGGGGAGCCGACACCTCGAAACGATGGGCCGCCACCTCGCCGCGGCGGCCGACGATGACCGTGTTCGTCTCGGGCCGCACGTCGCGGACGTACACCGCCTCGCCGAGCGCGACGCCCAGGCCGTGGCGCTGGCCGACGGTGTAGTGCGCGTAGCCCGAGTGTTTCCCCACCACCGAGCCGGTGGCATCCACGATCGGACCGGGGTCGCCCGCGTAGCCGCGCCGCTCGGCGAGCAACGCGCGGTAGTCCCCGGCAGGGACGAAGCAGATCTCCTGCGATTCGGGCTTGTCGGCGGTGGGCAGGTCCAGGTGCGCCGCCATGGCCCGCACCTCCGGCTTCGTCATGGCGCCCAGCGGAAATCGCGTGGCGGCCAGCTGCTCCTGGGTCAGGACCCAGAGGAAGTAGGTCTGATCCTTGTTCGGATCCGCGGCACGGAGCAGGCGCCAGCGGCCGTCGCGCCACTCAACGCGCGCGTAGTGGCCGGTCGCGACCGCCGATGCGCCGTAGGCACCCAGCCCGCGGCGCAGGAGCTCGTCGAACTTGATGTGCTGGTTGCAGGCCTGGCAGGGATTCGGCGTGGTGCCCTCCAGGTAGGCGTCCGCGAAGGCGTCGATCACCCGTGCCCCGAACGCCCG
This sequence comes from uncultured Chloroflexia bacterium, assembly GCA_963805645.1. Lineage (GTDB taxonomy): Bacteria > Chloroflexota > Limnocylindria > QHBO01 > QHBO01 > CAVXEH01. Next base: position 185,987 of record CAWDVA010000007.1, read on the forward strand.
TTCCACGTTCAGGATGAAGAATGGGATGCCCAGGATCTGCGCGACCCGCCGGGCATCATCGGCCGCGTCCGGCGAGCAGCACGAGCGGCGGTTCTCCCAGCCCTCCGCCTCGGCCGGATGCGTGCGCATCCAGATGCCGATCACCTCCTCGTCGCGATCGGCGGCCGACTGCGCCAGGAGGGCGGCGGCAACGCTGGAATCCACTCCGCCGCTCATGGCGGCCACGATCCGGTTCATCGTGCGGCCGATGATAGCGAGCCGAGCCTCACGGCTCAGCAGCCGGAGTCGGGCGGCTCGGTGGGAACCGGCGTCGCCGTCGCCCCCGACGACGGGGTGGCGCCAACGAAGGCGTTCGCCACCATGGCATGCACCTTGCCGACCGCGCGCGCGGTGAGGTACTCGGGGATGGTCGGGGGATTGAACGCGAAGCGCGCCACCTTCGAGGCGTCGACCCGCTGCGCCAGGGCCAGCAGGTCGGGCATGTCCTTCGGCGACAGGTTTGTCCAGAGCGAATCCCCGGCGATGTCGATCAGCTGGGGAATCTTGGGCACCAGGTTGCAGGGCTTCACTGCCCGACGCAGGGCCAGGAGGACGGACTGCTGGCGCTGCATGCGGTGGTAGTCGTCATCCTGGTGGCGCGATCGCGCGTACTCCAGTGCGACGTGGCCGCTCATGTGCTGCTGCCCGGCCTTGATGTAGATCGGCACATCGCCGCTCCCGTTCTCCAGCGGGTAGTGCGAGTCGTAGATGGCGTAGGGAACGTTGATGTCGATCCCGCCCAGGGCATCGACCAGGCGGACGAACCCGTTGAGATCGACCACCAGCATCCCGTCGATCGGTGCACCGGTCAGGGCACCCACGGCGGCCTGCAGGGCGAGATACCCGCGCGCCTCGCCGCCGGGGAAGGACTCCGGGTGCTTGCCCGCATAGACGTACAGCGCGTTCAGCAGATCCGGGAAGCAGGCGCAGGCGAACGCCCTGGCGCTCTGCGGACCGAGGGGAACGTTGATCAGGTTCCGCGGAATTCCGAACAGCGCCGCGCGCGCCGTGGCGATGTCGACGCTGAGCAGCATCATCGTGTCGGTTCGAAGGGACCACCTCCCCGGGCCGGCATCCCCGCCCACGAGCAGCAGGTTCAGCCGTCCGTCGGACTTCCACGGCGGAATCGGCGTGGGCGTCCACACCGGAGTCGGTGACGGCCCCGCCGTCTGGATCGAGCTCGCGACGGGCTCCGGCGTCGGCACCTCGCCTGCCCCTCCGCCCGGCCCGGCCGGGTTGAAGAACTTCGAGTCGGCGACGTAGACCTTGTAGCCCATGACGCCGACAGCGGCGTGCATGGACACCGTCGCGAGCAGGAGGGCCACCAGGACCGCGACAGAGACGATCCGGCGCGAGCGGGCCGCCGACGCGACAGGTCGCACCCGCCGGCTGACCAGGTAGGCGTCCACGATTGCCGCAAGCCGATACAGGAGCAGCACCGCGTCGAGGACGAGAAGCGCCGCGACCACGGTGGGATCGAGCATGAGCCCGGCGACACGCACCCTGGCCTGGCCCAGCAGCCAGATGCCGCCGGCAACCACGATCAGCGCGGGCGCGGCCAGGAGAGCACCACGGGTGACGGCACCGGTCCATCCCTGCCCCAGACCGGGGAACACGAAGGAGAGCGCTGCCGAGAGCGCTGCCGAGTGACGGAGACCTGCCCACAACCGTCCTAGCACGTCACATCGACTCTAGCGCGACTCGTGGTTCGTCGCGGACGCAGATCGCAGTCGGGCGACACAGCGCTCCACCGCGGCCACGGTGGTCTGGACGTCGTCCCGCGCGGTCGAGCGGCCGAGGGTGAGCCGCAGCGAGCCGTGCGCCGCCTCCTCGTCGATGCCCAGGGCGAGGAGCACGTGGCTCGGGTCGACACTGCCGGTCGTGCACGCCGAGCCGGTGGAGGCCTCGATGCCTTCGAGGTCCAGCGCGGCGACCAGGTCACCGCCCTCGACCCCGGCGACGACCACGCTGACCGAGTTGGGCAGGCGGTGGTCGGGGTGGCCCGTGAGCCGCACCCCGCCGACGGCGGTGAGCCCGGCGATGAGCTCGTCCCGCAGGCCGGCCAGGCGCGTCACCTCACCGGTGCGCTCCGGTTCGTGGGCGGCGAGGGCGAATGCCCGGGCGAACCCCACCGCGCCGGCGACGTTCTCCGTGCCGGCGCGCCGCTGGCGCTCCTGGGAACCGCCCTGGATCTCGGGCACCAGTGCCGTCCCGTGCCGGACGTAGAGCGCCCCGACGCCCTTGGGGCCGTAGAGCTTGTGCGCCGAGAGGGAGAGCAGGTCCACCTGCCAGGCGTTGACGTCGATCGGCAGGAATGGGGCAGCCTGGACAGCATCCACGTGGAACAGGACGCGCCGGGCGCGGCAAACGTTGCCGATCTCGCGGATGGGCTGGATGGTGCCCACCTCGTTGTTGGCGGCCATCACGCTGACGAGGACGGTGTGATCGGTGACCGCTCCCGCCACCGCGTCCGGATCCACCCGACCATCGGCGTCGACCGGCAGGATCGTCGTCTCGAACCCGTGGCGCTCCAGGAGGGCGCAGGTCTGGAGCACCGCCTTGTGCTCGATCGCGGTGGTGACCAGGTGCCGTCCGCGCGCCGATGCGGCCCAGGCGGCACCCTTGATGGCCAGGTTGTCCGCCTCGGAGCCGCCAGCGGTGAAGACGATCTCGCGCGGTTTGGCACCGATGAGCCGTGCCACCCGCTCGCGGGCCTCGTCCAGCCCTCTGCGGGCGTCCCGTCCCGATGCATGGATGCTGGAAGGGTTGCCCCAGTGCTCGGCCAGGTACGGCAGCATCGCGTCGATCACCTCGCGGCGGACAGGGGTGGTCGCCGCATGATCGAGGTAGATGCTCATCGCGGCCGGATGATACCGCCGTCGCCGGGCCCGACCGAGCCCCGGACAGCAGAAGGCCGGCTCCCGGGGGAGCCGGCCTTCGGTCGATCAGGTCTGCTGTCTGGACTGGCCTACGGAGTCACGTTCGCGATGAACGTGCCCCAGTTCGCGTAGAACGAACGGGTCCCGCCGCAGGTCGAATCCGACAGGAACTCACCCAGCGTGCAGGAGGCGTTGATCGACTCTGCAGCGAACCAAATGGAGCCGTCCTCGGCCGCGACGGCCGCCCCGTAGTCGCCCCAGCGTGCCACGCCCCCGTCAGGCGGGTCGAAGGTCAGGTAGCCCGTGAATCCGTCGGCCGGACCCTGGCCACCTCCGACGACCTGGACGGAGCCGGTGCCCGTCGTGTCGACCGTCACGTAGGCCGCGCTTGGGTAGTAGTTCGGGCCAACCAGCGTGAAGCTCATGACCCCGGCACCAGCAGCGTTGGCGGCAATGGCCGGGAACACGACGTTGTTGTTCTTGACCGCCACGTACCCCTGCTTGGCGATCGAGCCGCCCAGCGTGTCATCGCCCCACGACGGGGTGACGATGAAGTACGCGATGCCCGTGCGGGTCGGGCCCGTCGGGCTCTTCACCACGGTGTTCAGCGCGCCCCACACCATGCCGTCCGCGTAGACGGTCTGGTTCATCCGGTCGTCGTTGGAGTTGAGCAGGTTGAGGTGCTCACCCATCGGGTGGCCGGTGAGCGGGTTCTGCGGCGCGTTCAGCAGATCCTTCAGCGGCGTGGGACCGTTCGGCTGGGTCATGGCCGGCGGCTGGCCGTAGACCTCGCTGTGCAGAACCACGTGGCTCAGCGTCAGGTCAGGGGTCGCCGTATCCAGGGACGCCGTGTTGGTCAGCGCCCACAGGGCGATCCGGTTGTCGAGGGTCCCGTTGAAGTCGAGGGCGGACAGGAAGTACTCGGCACCGTTCTGGTCCGGACCTGCCGCATAGGTTCCGTTCGGCGGGGTGGTCGTGGGCTGCAGCGAGTACGCGTACCCCTCCGCGAGCGTCGGCTCGTTGAAGAAGACCGCCGACGTGGCCGTGCCACTGGCCAAAGTGCTCTTCGAGAGCGCGTAGACGTTCGCGCCGTTGAAGCCGTTGTTGAAGATCGGGAACTCGTTGGTGGTGATGTAGAAGCCGTTGGCGTCAGCGCCGATCAGGGGCTGGTCGCCGAAGCACGGGCAGTTCGAGCTGCCGCTGTCGTTGGTCGTCTCCCACTGGTAGAGCCACCAGGCCCCGGTGGGGTCGCCGGTCTTGCTGACGGCCAGCAGCTGATGGGAAGCACCCGGCTTCGCGAAGCTGCCATCGGTCGGGTTGGTGTCGATCTCCAGCAGGGAGACGAAGAAGCGCCCGGTGCCACTGTCGTAGTAGCACTTGGGGTCGCTGGTGAACTCACCGTAGGTCCGCGACCCATCGGCGTTGATCACATATTCCGGCTGGAGGCCAAAGAACGCGTTCAGCGGCTCCGCACCAGCCACGACGTTCCCGTCCGTCGTACGCACTTGGATCGCCGTGTTCACGGACTCCACGACGAACCCGTTGCCCACGCACAGCGCCTGGTCCGGCGGCTCAAGGCTGAACTGCGTTCCGCCTCCGGCCGCGTGCTGGTCGTAGTGGTTCAGGCCCTCGAAGGCCGTCACGCCCGAAGCGGCTGATACGGACGCCGTGGCGGGACGCGGGACGTGCGATGACGGTACACGCGCAGCACTCAGGGAGTTCGGGATGTTCTTGTCGACCTCTGCCGCTGCGGAGTCGGCATCGGGTCGGAAGTCAGGAGCGGCAATCCCCGTCGAGGCGGACGAGGAGCTCGCGGACGTGATCCGCGTCGTTCCCAACTTGTGCACGGCGATCTGTCGAGACGCCGATGCCGAGCCATCCTTTGATGGTTTCGCCGCGGCGACCGGAGTCGCCGTTGCCACGAGGAGGGAGACTGCGACAGCAAGCAGTATCCCGAATCTTCGGTGAGGCATAGCCCTTCCTTTCCGGTGCGATCCAAACGCACGTCGGCATGCGTCAAAGGCGGGCGGGAGCCTTCTCGCAGCAGAGATGCGACGTGCCTGCAGGAATAGCACGAATGCGCACCCTGCGGCAATGAACTTTCGCGCCTGCCGGTGCGCGTCGTCACCGCCGAGGTGAGCCCATCCCGTGCGGGCGGAGTGTCAGCCGGTGGTTCGCGGTCGCTCGCGCGCTCGCAGGGAGGCGGCCGTGGTCTCCGGCACGCCACGCTCGGGGGCAGCCTGCATGTCGCGGTCGTCGAGCTCCCAGGTGAGTCCCTCGTCGACGACGCGGACGACGCCATCCACCTGCGCGGCCAGCTTCCTGAGAATCTGGGCGGTCGAGCGGCGGTCCACGATGCCACCCAGGGTGACGACGCCTTCGCTCACCGCCACGGTCACCTGCCCGGGCTCGATCCACATCGTGTCGCGGACGACGTCGTCGGTGATCAGCCTCGCCAGCTCCTCGTCGGGCCGGACGAACGCACCCACCATGTCGGCGCGGGTGACGATGCCCACCAGGCGGTCGTCGTCCACCACGGGCAGCCGGTTGACGTGCTTCTCGACCATGAGCGCGGCCGCATCACGGAGGCTGCTATCCGCGGAGACAGTCACCGCCGGACGGGTCATCGCCTCGCCTGCCGTCGTCGCGCTGATCTTCGCCGCCTCGAGGTCCCGCCGTTCCTCGCCGAGCAGCCAGGCGAGGGGCCGCCGCGCATCGCGCGCCTGGCGCGGCCCGCGCTCCTTGATCAGGAAATCGGCCTCGCTGACGATGCCCAGCACCTTGCCGGCATCGTCCGCCACTGGAACGCCGCTGATCCGGCGCTCCATCAGCAGCCGGGCCACCTCCTTGAGCGGCGTCCCCGGCGACACCGACAGGACCGGTGCCGTCATCACGTCTCGGACTTTCATCTCGCACCTCCGCGCAGCGTCCCGCGCCGGCGGCGTGCCGGTCGTGGCACGCTCAGGATGGCATATCCGCCGCCGCCGGCGCCACGGGCGCTTGCGCCTGTCGCACCATCCGTCCGGCCCGGGCCGGACGGCTCACTCGTCCGGGGCGATCTCCAGGTGCAGCTCATCGAGCTGGGCGCGACTGATCGGCGAGGGCGCGCCCATCATGAGGTCGCTCCCCGACTGCGTCTTGGGGAAGGCCATTACCTCGCGGATGTTCGTCTGCCGCGCGAGCAGGGCGCTCCAGCGATCCAGGCCGATGGCGATGCCGCCGTGGGGCGGGGCGCCGTACTCGAGCGCGTCCAGCAGCGCGCCGAACTGGTCGCGCATCCCCTCGATGGTGTGCCCCATCAGCGAGAAGGCACGCTCCAACAGGTCGCGCCGATGGATCCGCACGCTCCCGCCGCCCAGCTCCCAGCCGTTGAGCGCCAGGTCGTACTGCTGGGCGTGCACCGAGCCCGGATCGGACTCCATGCGCGCTTCCTCCTCCCAGAGCGGTGCGCTGAACGGGTTGTGCGTGGCGTCCCAGCGCTGGTTGTCCTCGTCCCAGGTGAACATCGGGAACGGATAGACCCAGACGTAGGCCAGGACGTTCTCGTCGCGGAGGCCCAGGCGCTCGCCCAGCTCCAGGCGCAGGCGGCCCAGGACATCGGCGGAGCGCAGCGGGTCGGCATCGGCCACGATCAGCACCAGGTCGCCGGCCCCCGCACCGGTCGCCGTCCGAAGCGCTGCCTGGTGGGCGTCGTCGAGGAACTTCGCCGCCGGGCCGTGGAGCGCGCCATCCGGCTGCACGGCAAGGTGGACGAGCCCGCCGGCGCCGTGTCGCCGGGCGAGATCGGTCAGCTCGTCGATCTGCTTACGGGAGTAGTCCGCGCAGCCCGGGGCGACCAGGCCGCGCACACGGCCGCCGGCCGCGATCGGATCGGCAAAGACCCGGAAGTCCACGTCGCGCAGCCCATCGGTCAGGTCGCACAGCTCCATGCCGAATCGGAGGTCGGGCTTGTCCGAGCCGAACCGGTCCAGGGCCTCCTCGTAGGTCAGGCGCGGGAACGGGGTGGTGAGTATCGGCCGCTCCGCGATCACCTCGCGCGACACGGTGGTGACGATCTCCTCGATGGTGGCCATCACGTCCTCGGCCCGGACGAAGCTCATCTCCACGTCGATCTGGGTGTGCTCCGGCTGACGGTCGCCGCGCAGATCCTCGTCGCGGAAGGCGCGGGCCAGCTGGAAGTAGCGGTCGTAGCCGGCCACCATGAGGAGCTGCTTGAGCTGCTGGGGGCTCTGCGGCAGGGCGTAGAAGCTGCCCGGCTGCAGCCGGCTGGGGACCACGTAGTCGCGCGCCCCCTCGGGCGTGCTGCGGATCAGGTTCGGCGTCTCGATCTCCACGAAGGACATGGCCTCGAAGGCACGGCGCACCGCGCTCGCCAGCCGGGCACGGAGCATGATCCGCTGCTGCATCGGCGGGCGGCGCAGGTCCACGTAGCGGTACTGCAGCCGGATCGACTCGTCGAGGCCGGGCTGCTCCTCGTTCACGTAGAACGGCGGAACCCTGGACGCGTTGAGGATCGTGAGCTCCTCGACCGCCACCTCGACCTCGCCGGTCGCCAGATCGGCGTTGGTGGTGCCCTCCGGCCGATGTCGAACGCTGCCCGTCACCTGGATGACCCACTCGTTGCGGGCCGCCTCCCCCGTCTCGTGGGCGGCGCCGGCATCCTCCGCGTTCGTGACGATCTGGGTGATGCCGTACCGGTCGCGCAGGTCGAAGAAGGTCAGGTGGCCGTGGTCCCGGCGACGATGGACCCAGCCCGCGAGGGTCACGCGCTGTCCGACGTGCTCCGGGCGGAGCTCGCCGCAGGTGTGCGTGCGGAAGGACTGGTGGGCCGGCATGGAAGCCGATGGTAGCCGAATGCGCGCGCTTTGGGCGCGCCGGGGGCTTCGGGGCCGCTGTCAGGCGCCGATGGCGGCGGGCACCTGGGCCAGGGGCAGCTCCTGCTGCTCCCCGCTCTGCAGGTCGCGGAGCACGACGGGCACGGTGGCGGCACCCTGGACGATGACCGCCCAGCGCGCACCGACCTTGGCGGCCGTCTCGAGCTGGCGTCCGAGCTTGCGCGCGGACCCGTCGGTGCGGACGGACAGCCCCGCGTCCCGAAGCGCGGAGGCAACCTGAAGGCGCACCGCGTGGTCGTCCGCGTGGGGGCTGATGACCGCCACGAGCGGCGCGCGGGGCGATGCCGCAACCGCCTGCTCCTCGGCTGCCAGCACGGTGCGATCGATCCCGATCCCGAACCCGATGCCCGGGGTGGGCCGCCCGCCAAGATGCTCGACCAGGCCGTCGTACCGCCCACCGCCACCCAGGGCCTGCTGCTGGCCTTCGCGTCCCGCCACGAAGAACTCGAAGGTCGTGCGCGTGTAGTAATCGAGACCACGGACCAGTCGGTGGTCCAGGACATACCGCGCGCCGATCCCGTCGAGCAGCTCGGTCACGCGCCCGAAGTGCGCCCGGCACGCATCGCACAGGAAGTCGATGGAACGTGGCGCGTTGGCGGCGAGGTCCGGATCCAGCGTCTTGTCGTCGAGGACGCGCAGCGGGTTGACCTGCAGGCGCCGCTGCGAATCGGCGCCCAGCCGGGCCTGGTGCCGGGCGAAGTACTCCACGAGGGCTTCCCGGAAGGCGGGGCGGCAGGTGGCGTCACCAATGGAGTTCACGTGCGCCACCACGTTGCGAATGCCGACGCTCGCGAAGTAGCGGTGCGCGAGCTCCACGAGCTCGGCGTCGACCATCGGTCCCGCATCGCCGATCACCTCCACGTCCCACTGGGTGAACTGGCGGTAGCGGCCGGCCTGGGGACGGTCGTAGCGGAACATCGGCCCCAGCAACCAGAGCCGCAGCGGCCCGGGGCGAACCTGCATGCCGTGCTCGATGTAGGCCCGCACGATGCCCGCCGTCGGCTCAGGCCGCAGGGCCCATTCGGCGCGCTCCTCGTCGCTGCCCTTGGCCCCCGAGACTCGGAACATCTCCTTCTCCACCGCGTCGGAGGATTCCCCCAGGCCGCGGGCGAAGAGGTCGACCCGCTCGAAGAGCGGCGTGTCGATGCGCTCGAACCCGTATCGCTCCGCCAGCTCGCCAGCGCGCGCCTCGGCGGTGCTCCAGCGCCTTGTCTCCTCCGGCATGAGGTCACGAGTTCCGCGCGGCGCGGTGATCGGTCGGGCCATGCGCGCAGTGTACCGACGCGGGCGGGCGGGATCGTCCCTAGCTGACCTCGCGCGTCACGCTGGTGACGTCCTTCACCCGCTCGATGCGCGAGAGGACCCGCGAGAGCTGCTGGAGGCTGATCACCTTGAGGGTGGCGGTGATGGTGGCCATCCCGTCGGGGTGGACGCCGATGGAGGCGGCCACGATGTTGACCTTGTGCTCGGCGACGACGTTCGTGATCTCGTTGAGCAGGCCCTGGCGATCGATCGCCTCGATCCGCACCGTGATCGGGTAGGTCTGCTGCCCGGCCGCCTCCCACTCCACGTCGATGAGCCGCTCGATGTCACGCTCGGAGAGGACCGAGGGGCAGGTGGCGCGGTGGATGGTCACGCCCTTGCCCCGGGTCACGTAGCCCACGATCGGATCACCCGGGATGGGCGAGCAGCACTTCGCGAAGCGAACCAGCAGGTCGCCCACGCCCTTGACCCGGATGCCGGTCGTGGACGGGGCAGCCGGCGGCGCCACCTCGGGCAGGGCGATGGCCACGTCGTCGTGGACCTCGATCTTGCTGACCACCGATGCCGAGGAGACCGCGCCGTAGCCGATGGCGGCGTAGAAGTCGTCGAGCTCGCGGTAATGGAGCTGGCTCGCGATCTCGGTCAGCTTCTCGGTGTCGACCGAGGCGAGCGTCTCGTGGGCCAGGCGGCGCAGCTCGCGATCGAGGATGTCCTTGCCCTGGACGATGTTCTCGTCGCGCTGCTGGCGCTTGAACCACTGGCGGATCTTCTCCCGCGCCTGGTTGGTGCGGACGATGTTCAGCCAGTCGCGCGACGGGCCGTGGGCCGCCTTGGTGGTGATGATCTCGACGATGTCGCCGTTGCGCAGCTTGTAGTCGAGCGGGACGAGGCGGTTGTTGACCTTGGCACCAATCGTCCGGTGGCCGACATCGGTGTGGATCCGGTAGGCGAAGTCAAGCGGGCCGGCGCCGGCCGGAAGGTCCTTGACGTCACCCTTGGGGGTGAAGACGAAGACCTGGTCCTGGAAGAGATCGAGCTTGAGCCCCTCCACGAACTCCGTGGCATCGGCCACCTCGCGCTGCCACTCGATGAGCTGGCGGACCCAGGCCAGCTTCTCGTCGTAGCGGCGGTCGCCGCGCGAGCCCTCCTTGTAGCGCCAGTGCGCCGCGATGCCGGCCTCCGAGACCTCGTGCATCTGGTAGGTGCGGATCTGGACCTCGAGCGGCTTCGCATCCGGGCCGATGACCGCGGTGTGCAGGCTCTGGTACATGTTCGCCTTGGGCATGGCGATGTAGTCGTCGAACTGCCCGGGGATGGGCCGCCAGATGGAGTGAACCACGCCCAGCGCCGCGTAGCAGTCCTTCACGTCCCGGACCAGGAGCCGGATGGCGTGCAGGTCGTAGATCTCGCTGAACTCGGCGCCCTTGCGCTCCATCTTCTTGTAGATGCTGTACAGGTGCTTGGGGCGGCCGGAGATCTCCGCCTCGATGGCCACCTTGCCCAGCTCCTTGCGCAGGATGCCAATGGACTTGTTGATGAACGTCTCGCGGGCTCGGCGCCGGTCGGTGAGCAGGTCGGCCAGCTTGCGGTAGGTCTCCGGCTCGAGGTACTTGAAGGACAGGTCCTCGAGCTCCCACTTGATCTGCCACATCCCCAGCCGATGCGCCAGCGGGGCGTAGATCTCCATGGTCTGGCGAGCGATGCGCAGCTGCTTGTCCTCGGGCAGGAACTGCAGCGTGCGCATGTTGTGCAGGCGGTCAGCGAGCTTGATGACCACGACCCGCACGTCCTCGGCCATGGCCATGAACATCTTCCGGATGTTCTCCGCCTGCTGCTCCTCCATGGAGCGCGCCGATCCGAACTTCGACAGCTTGGTGACGCCATCCACCAGCCGGGTCACCTCGCGCCCGAACCGCTTCTCGATGTCGAGCAGGGTCATGTCGGTGTCCTCGGGGACGTCGTGCAGGATGGCCGCGGCCAGGGTCTCCGCGTCCATCTGCAGGCCCGCGAGGTAATACGCCACTTCGACGGGATGCGTGACGTAGGGCTCGCCGGACGCCCGCATCTGTCCCTCGTGGGCGGCCGCGGCGACGTCGTAGGCGCGCTCGATCAGGCCGACGTTGATGCTCGGCCGATGGCGGCGCGCTTCCGCGACGACATCCTCGAGGGTGTGCGTTCCGGGCGGCCCGCTCTCCGAGGTGCGCGCGAGGCGGTGGACCACGGCCGCGGGCGCCGCACGCAGTCGTGCGAGGTCCATGGTCGGGCGATGGTAGCACGCGGCGAGGCCGTCTCCCCGACGCCGGTCAGCGGCGCGCCAGGCCCCGAAGCGAGGAGGCGACGCCGCGCAGGCGGTAGACGACTGGGTCCACCACCAGGTCCCAGGATCCGGCCCAGGAGACGAAGCGTCCGCCGAATCCCTTCTTGAACAGGCTGTACCCGTACCACGGGTGCTCGGGCCCGGCGTCGGCTGGCGCCACGCCCCACAGGTCGTGGACCCGGGCGCCCATGTCGCGGGCCGACCGCATCATCTGCCACTGGGCCGCGTAGGACGCGAAGCGCTTCGTCTCTCCCTTCGCCTCGCGTATGGAGCCCGAATACAGGTAGATGGAGCGGTCGCCCTCGACCACCAGCAGGCACGCCGATTCGAGAGCACCGTGGTATCGCGCCCGGACGATCCGCGCCCGCCCCGCTCCGGCCAGGCCGCGCCAGGCGATCCGGTACCGGTCGAGGCTCGGGAGGCGATAGTTTGCGCGGTCCAGCGTCCTGGTCACGATCCCGTGCAGCTCGGTGAGCGCCTCGTCGTCGTCCGGGTCGGCGGTGACGCTCGTCTCGACGCCCTCGCGGGCCGATCTGCGGACCGCGTAGCGGGTGTCCTTGTCGAACGTCGCCAGCAGCGCCTCGTCGTCGGGGAGCAGGTCCACCAGCCGGGTGTCCGGCGTCTGGAGCGTCGCTGGCACGCGCCGCAGGCCGGCCGCATCGAAGAGCGCCGCGGCGGCCGTGTCGCGCTCCACCCGGGGCTCGATGCGCACCGCGATCGCCTGGTCCACCGTCGCGGCGCGTCGCAGCCCCTCGACCAGCAGGTTGAACCGGCCGGTCGCACGTGGGTCCGCATAGTCGAGGACGGGGCCGCGGGGGACGTACCAGAACGAGCGACCCAGGCTGGTCCGTCTCACCTGGACCGCGCAGATGGCCACCATGCGCCCCTCCTCCTCGACCAGGAAGCGGCGCTGGGGCTCCCCGTCGAAGGCGGCGACATCGGCCCAGGCCCAGTCGTGGAGCACGTCGCCGGACGGGACGGATTCGAGCAGGGCCTGCCAGGCGGCGGCATCGGCACCGGTCGCCTCGCGGAAGCCCTCGGGGAAGGTGTTGCGGCGCGCCCGCCGCTGCTGCCGCGCGTCGCGCCAGCCGGTGTAGCGGTCACGTGCCGAGAGCGCGGCCCGGACGGCCAGGTCGCCGGCCCTGCTGACGGGCAGGTCCCTGGCTCCCACCAGCGTGACCAGGGTCCCGCCGAAGCCCTCCTTGAACCGCGCGATGCCCTCGGTCGGCTGGCCCCACAGGTCGTAGCGCGCAAACCCCTCGGCGCGCAGGGCCAGCATTGCCTCCCACTTGACCAGGTAGTTGGCGCGCTCACGGGTGCCCTCGTCGGTCGAGCCGCCGTAGAGCTCGGCGACGTGGTCGCCGCAGGCGATGTGAAAGAGCGTGGCGATCCGTGTGCCGTCGCGGACCGCGAAGAACAGGCGCGCCCGGTTGGCGTCCGCGAGCGCGTCCCAGACCCGCTGGTAGTAGGCGGCGGGACGGGTGTTGAAGCCGGCACGATCACCGGTGCCTCCCAGGATTGCGTGGAAGTCCGCGAGCGCGGCAGCAACCGCCTCCGGGGGCGCGGAGCCGTCAAACCGCTCGAGGGTGATCCCCGCGCGCGCCGCCTGGCCCAGGTACTGGCGGTGCTTCTTGCGCAGATCGCCGCGCAGCGCATCCTCGGATCGGGTGAGGTCCACGTACCGCGTGACGGCCGGCTGCACTGCCGGCGCCGGGCGCCAGATCTCCGGAGTGAGGCGAGCGGCGAGGCGCGAATCGGCCGGAGCTTCCGGCTCGATGCGAACGGTTGCCACCCGCTCCCGCTCGGCGAGGCGGCGCATTGCGGCGACCAGCTCGAACCAGGTCGTGTCGTCGTCGAGGTCGCCCACCGGGCCACGCGGGACGTAGGCCAGGCCCGCCCCGATCCCCGGGACGCGCCGCACCATCAGCTGGGCGCCGGCGCGGATCTCGCCCGCGTCCCGGTGGCCCAGCGCCAGGCGGAACGGCTCCCAGCCGGCCTCGCGCCGCAACTCTCCCCAGGCCCACAGCTGCGAGAAGGACCGGTAGGGCGCCGCCTCCACGAAGGCGTCCCAGCGGGTCGCATCGGCTTCGAGCCAGGCATCCATGGTCATCTGCCGTCCGCCCCGAAGCCGGCCGCTCGCAGCTCCTGGCGGGCGACCTCGGCTTCGTCCCACCAGACCGATCCGTCCGCTCCGAAGATGTTGTGCTCGTGACCCTTACCGGCCAGGAGGATCGTGTCGCCCTCCCGCGCAACGTGCAGGGCATGGGCGATGGCCCCACGACGATCGTTGATGACCCACAGGTCGGTGCCGTCCCGCGCGCCGGCGGCCCGGGCACCCTCCGCGATCTGGCGGTTCACCTCGTCGGGGTCCTCGCCACGCGGATCCTCGTCGGTGACCACCACCGCGTCGGCCAGCTCGGCGGCGATGCGCCCCATGGCCGGTCGCTTGAGAACGTCGCGCTCGCCGGCGGACCCGAAGACGGCGATGAGCCGTCCGGGGGTGATGGGACGCAGGATGCGAAGGATCTTCTCCAGCGCGTCGGGCGAGTGGGCGTAGTCCACGATCACGCTGAAGGGCTGTCCCAGGTCGATGCGTTCCATGCGACCGGCCACCGATCGCGCGTGGCCCAGCGCATCGGCCGCCAGGTTCGCGTCGATTCCCCACCCGATGGCGAAGGCGAAGGCGGCCATCGCGTTCTCGACGTTGAACGCGCCGGGCAGGGGGACGGTGAACGTCCCCGACCAGCCCGGTGCCTCGACTCCGATCGCGCTGCCGTCCGCGCGGACATCGACCGTCGTGGCCCGAACCTCGGCGTCGGGATGGCGACCGTAGCTGAGCACCCGATCGCGCGCGGCCGCGCGGAAGACGGGCCAGCTCGGGTCGTCCCGGTTGAGGACCGCCATCGGCGTCTCCCGCACCAGGAGTGTCTTCGCTTCGCGGTAGGCCTCGAAGGTGCCGTGGAACTCGAGGTGCTCGTGGGTCAGGTTGGTGACCACGCCGGCCCGGTAGCGGCAGTTCCGGACGCGACCCAGCGCCAGTCCGTGTGACGAGGTCTCGATCACCGCGCTGTCGTTGCCGGCCGCCACCATCCGCGCCAGCAGCTCCTGGAGCTCGAGCGCCTCAGGGGTGGTGGCCCGGGTCAGGTTGTCGCTGAGCTCGCTCCCGACCTGCACGTTCACCGTCCCCAGCAGGCCGGGCCGGGCCCCGGCCGCCTGCAGGATCTGAGCGCACAGCGAGGTCACCGTTGTCTTCCCGTTGGTGCCGGTCACGCCGATGGTGGCCAGCCTGCGACTGGGCTCGCCGAACCACAGGTCCGCGGCATCGGCCAGGGCATGGCGAGCGTTGGCCACCACCAGCTGTGGAATCCCGACGTCGACCGGATGCTCGACCACCGCTGCACGCGCGCCGCGGCCGGCCGCTTCGGCCACGTACCGGTGTCCGTCGGTGTGCTCCCCGGGAACCGCGAAGAACAGGTGATCCGGACCGACCCGTCGCGAGTCGTACGCAAGACCGCGGACCTCGCCCACCGGCAGGCCCTCCACTCGCTCCGGCGCGATTCGGTCCGTCAGCGTGCCGAGCCCCATGCTCCCGCCTGCCGGCCCCACCGTCCGCGGATCCATCGGCGCGGCGCTCACGGGGTTGCCTCCGAACCCCTGCGGCGCCGGAACCGTCCGCCCACCAGCCGCCGCAGCTCGCCAATCTCCGGTGAGCGCAGGGCGCCCGCCACGACGAGGAAGATGGCCGCGCCCAGCCCAGCCAGCACGAGCAGCGCCACCAGGCGGCCGAGGGCGTTGGTCAGGAGGCCCCCGGCCGAGGCTTCGGTGACCTGGAGGGCTCCGAGCATGAGGAGCGCCGCCGCGGTCCCCGCGGCGACCGAACGCGCGAGCGAGCGGAGGATGGCCTGTCCATCGATCCCCCCCAGCCGGCCGCGCAGTGCCCAGACCAGGCCGATGACCTCGAGGGTCGCGGTGACCGAGAGGGCCAGCGCCAGCCCGTCGACGCGCATGGGTCCGGCGAGCCAGGCCATGAGGGGCACGTTGAGGACCACGGCAACGATGGCCCACAGGACCGGCGTTCGCGTGTCCTGCAGCGCGTAGAAGGCCCGTGCCAGGACCGGGACGAGAACCTGGGCACCCAGGCCGAGGGTGAAGAACAGGAGCGCCTCCGCCGTGCGTTCGGTGGACTGCGCGCTGAAGAGCCCGTACTGGAAGAAGACGGCCGTCAGCGGTCCACGCAGGACGATCATGATCGCAGTCAGCGGCGCCGCGACGAACAGGAGCACGCGCAGGGACTGCGCCAGCTGGGCGCGAACCTCGCGGATGCGTCCCAGCGCGGCATCTCGCGAAAGGCGCGGGAAGAGGGCGATGGCGATCGACACGCCCACGACGCCCACGGGCACCTGCATCAGCTGGAACGCGTAGTTGTAGGCGGTCACGCTCCCTTCGGGCATGGTGCTTGCCAGGACCGTGCTGGCGATGAAGTTGACCTGCACGGCGGCCAGCCCCAGGGTGCGTGGTCCCATGAGCCACGCCACGCGTCGCACGCCCGGGTGCCGCAGCGAGACCGTCAGATCGTAGCGTTGGCCCACCGAGGCCAGGTTCGGGAGCTGGATGACGAGGTGCGCCAGCGAACCGACCGCCACGCCCACCGCAAGCCCCTCGACCCCCATGACCGGCGCCAGGAAGATGGCGGCGATGATGATCGCGACGTTGTAGACCAGCGGCGCGATCGCAGGCACGGTGAACCGCTCGTAGCTGTTCAGGATGCCCGACACCACCGCACCCATGCCGATGAAGACCGGGCTCAGCAGCATGACCCGGGTCATGCGCACCGTGAGCTCAGTGGTCGGTGCGTCGAACCCGGGGGTGACGGCCGGCACGATCCACGGGGCGAAGATCGCCATCACCAGGCTCACGCCGGCCAGGGCGATGAGAACCAGGTTGATCACGCTGCTCGCCAGGCGCCACGCCTCCACCTCGTCCTCTCGGGCCCGGTACCCCTGGAAGACGGGAATCAGCGCCGCCGAGAGCGCGCCGGCCACGACCAGCTGGAAGATCGCGTCCGGGATGCGGAAGGCCGCGAAGTACGCGTCGAGCTCGCGGCTGGCGCCGAACTGTGAGCCGATGACCAGCAGGCGCAGCCAGCCCAGCGCTCGGCTCGCCAGCGCGGCCACGGTGAGGACCAGGCTGGCCCGCACCAGCACGCGCCCGGCGGAGGGCTCACGCCGCGCCGCGGTCGCGCCGGGCGCCTCGTCGCTCACCGGGATGCGGCGCGGCCCGGCCCGGGTCGCGTCGAGCGCGGGTGCGCGGCCCGGTAGGCGGTGCGCAGCGCCGCGTCAGAGAGGTGCGTGTAGATCTGGGTGGTGGCGAGGTTCGCGTGGCCCAGCAGCTCCTGCACCGTGCGCAGGTCCGCGCCGCCCTCCAGCAGGTGCGTGGCGAACGAATGGCGCAGCGTATGGGGCGAGGTTCCGGCAGGGACGCCGGCCGCCTCGACCCAGCGGTCGACGATCAGCCGCGCGCCCCGCGCGCTCAACGCCCCACCGCGCTGGTTGAGGAAGACCGCCTCGGTCGACCTGGCGCCCGCTTGCGCGGCGAGCAGCGGGCGCGCGTGGGCCAGGTAGGAGCGAAGCGCGGCCTGCGCCGGACGTCCGAAGACGGCCTCGCGCTCCTTGTTCCCCTTGCCAATGACTCGCATCCGCCGTCGCTCGAGGTCCACCCGGCCCAGGTTCAGGCCCGCGGCCTCGGAGATGCGGATGCCCGTCGCATACAGCAGCTCCAGCAGGGCGGCGTCGCGAGACACGGCCGCGCGGTCGATCTCCAGCGCCGGCCGGCGTCGGCGCGTCCGCTCGGCGTGGAACGGGGCCTCCACCAGGCGTGCCGCCTCCTCGACGCCCAGCACGCGCGGCAGGCGGCGGGGACGGCGCGGGGTGCGCACCCCCACCAGCGGGTCCTTCGCGAGCCATCCCTCGCGCATGGCGTGCCGGTAGAAGGAGCGCACGGCGGAGAGCTTGGACCCCACGGAGCTGGCCGCGAGGCCGCGATCTGCCAGGTCGGCGAGGTACGCCCGCACCGTGGTTCGGTCGGGATCCTCCCACCGCACCCCGCGCTGTTCGAGGAACGCGAGGAACTCCCCCGCGTTGCGGCGGTACTCCTCGATGGTCCGCCCTGATGCGTTCCGTCCGGAGAGATGAGCGAGGAAGCGCTCCAGCGCCGGGGCCGCCGTGCCGCGCGGCTGGTCAGCCACCGCGGCCGTCGGCGACGGCCGTGCCGCGCCGTCGCCGTGCGCTGAGCCCCCCGGCACCGTTCGTCTCGGCCGGGTCCGTTCCCGGCGTCTCGTCGGTGGTCGCCTGGCTGCCATCATCGCCATCGGGCGCCGCGGCGGCCGCCCCGGGTCGGGTCCAGGTCGCGTAGTCGCAATCGGGGTAGCGGTCGCACCCCCAGAACGGCCGCCGTCCGCGCCGGCCCCGCTTGGTGACGACTGTCCCCTGTCCGCACTTCGGGCAGGTGCCGAATCGCTCGGCGGCCGGTGCGGCGTCCTTCTTGATGTACCGGCACTCCGGGTAGCGGTCGCAGCCCACGAACGGCCCGAAGCGACCGCGGCGTGCGGCCAGGTGGCCCTGCCCGCACTGGGGGCACGTCTCCCCGACCCCCGGCAGCTCCACGGTCTCTTCCGGCTCCTCCCCGGGGAGCGGCATGGTGTGCTTGCACTCCGGGTACGCGCTGCAGCCCAGGAACCAGCCGTTGCGCCCGAAGCGCTTGACCATGGGGTGGCCGGAGACCGGGCAGACGATATCGGTCATCTCGACCTGCTTGGCGATCTTGGTCCTGCCCTCGACGAGCTTCTCGTTGAACGGGAGCCAGAACCCGCGGACCATGGGGACCCAGGTCTGCTCGCCACGGGCGACGTTGTCGAGCTGCTCCTCCATGCGAGCCGTGAAATCGAGGTCCACCACTTCCGGGAAGTGCTCCACGAGAAGGTCGGTGACCCGATCCGCGGACTCGGTGGGGCGGAGCCGGCGGTCCTCGATCGTCACGTAGCCCCGCTGGCGAATGGTCTCCATGGTGGGCGCGTAGGTCGATGGGCGACCGATGCCGTGCTCTTCGAGCGCCTTGATGAGGGTCGCCTCGGTGTAGCGCGGCGGTGGCTGCGTGAAGTGCTGTTCCGAGTCGAGCTCAGCGAGCGTGACCGCCTCGCCCTCCGCGAGATCCGGAAGAACGGACAGCCGCTCGTCCTCCTCGTCGTCGCGGCCCTCGATGTACACCGCCTGGTAGCCGTCGAAGACCCGCTTGGCGGCGCCTGCGTGGAGCAGATACCGGCCGCCCCGGACGTCCACGCCCACCTGGTCGAAGCGGGCGGGCGCCATCTGGCTGGCCACGGCTCGCTTCCAGATCAGCTCGTACAGGCGGAACTCGTCCGGCTTGAGGTGGGTCCGCACGGCGTCCGGAGTGCGCGCGAAGCTCGACGGCCGGACCGCCTCGTGGGCTTCCTGCGCGCCACGCGACCGCGTGCGGTACGCGTTGGGTCGCTTGGGAACGAATGCCTCGCCGAACCGCTGCTCGATGACGGTGCGCGCTTCGGTGACCGCCGAGGAGGCCATGGCCACCGAATCGGTGCGCATGTAGGTGATGAGTCCAACCTGGCCGCCCGGCAGCGCCACGCCCTCGTACAGCGACTGCGCTGCGCGCATCGTTCGGCTTGCCCCGAAGCCGAGCTTCCGCGAGGCTTCCTGCTGGAGCGTGCTCGTGGTGAAGGGGGGCGAAGCCGCGCGACGGCGCTGGGAACGCGTGACCGTCTCGACCACCAGCCGCTCGTCGCGGAGCGCGGCCTCGTGGGCGCGGGCCTCGGCCTCGGACCCGATGCGGACCTTCTCGCCGTCGATGCGGCTGAGCTCCGCCGTGAACGTCGCGTCGCCGGTCGCCCGTCGCAGGAGCGCCGACAGGGTCCAGTACTCCTCGGCGACGAAGCGCGAGATCTCGCGCTCGCGATCGACGACGAGTCTCACCGCCACCGATTGGACCCGACCGGCCGACAGGCCGCGGCGGATCTTGCTGGCCACCAGCGGGCTGAGCTTGTACCCGACCAGCCGGTCGATGACGCGCCGGGCCTGCTGCGCGTTCACGAGGTCGAGGTTGATGGCCCGCGGATGAGCGAAGGCATCCTCGATGGCGGACTTGGTGATCTCGCTGAACGTCACCCGCCGGATGCGGTCCGGCGGCAGGCCGGCGTACTCCGCGATGTGCCAGGCGATGGACTCGCCCTCGCGGTCGAGGTCCGTGGCCAGCCAGACCTGCGAGGCGCGGCGTGCCTGATCGGCAAGCTTCTCGAGCTCGCGGCGCCGGTCCTTCAGGGGCTCGTATCGGGGTGCGAAGTCATGATCCACGTCGACGCCCAGCGCCTTCGCAGGGAGGTCGCGAACGTGGCCATAGGAGGCGAGGACCCGGTATCCGGGTCCCAGATAACGTTCGATGGTCTTCGCCTTGGCAGGCGACTCGACGATGACAAGGTCGCCGCGGTCGCCGCCGGCGGTGGTTCTGCGCGGCATCGGTCAGGGAGTGTAGCACCGGGCCCGGGCCGCACCGCCGAGCGGAAGGGGCGGCGGGAGCGGGCGCCGGGGACGCGGCCGAAGGCCGCGCGCGGGCCCTACCCGGCGAAGTCCCAGGTCATGATCAGCTTGCCGTTGCTCGCCTGCGCGTACCCGAAGCCGACCCGGTTGAAGTTCGGATCCAGGATGTTCGCGATGTGGTTCCAGACCCCCGGATAGGGCTCGGCCATCATGATCGAGTGGCACCACGCGATGGCGTGGGTGATGCTCCCGTAGTCGAGGCACTGGTTCTCGCCGGCGTGCGACCAGCTGATCCCGGCTCGCGTGATCCGGACCCGGTAGGTGGAACCGTCGCGGCCCACGTGGCTGAAGTAGTTGTAGCGGACCTGGTCGACGGCGTGGGCCTGCGCGACGGCCGACAGCGCCGCATCCAGCCGCAGCGGTGCGAACCCGTACGCCTTGCGCGAGGCGTTGATCAGCGACAGGGCGTAGGCCTGCACGCTCCCGCTCGCCGATGGCGGTGGGTAGCTCGTCGACGGCCGGGTCACCGTGGCCGCCCTGGTGGTGAACCGATAGGTGCCGGTGACGGGGTTGCCGTCGAAGTCCCGGGCGGCGTCGCCAATCCGTACCTCGAACCGATGGCCCGCGGCCAGGGCGCTCGTGGGCTTGAAGGTCAGGCTCGTCGCATCGTTGCTCCAGCTGACCTTTCCCGCCACATCGGCACCACGGGTGACATCCACCAGGCGGAAGGCACCCTGGGTGGCGTCGGTGTCGACCGGCGCCGAGAACCAGATCTGGACCGTGCCCGTCGTCACGCCGGTCGCGCCTCCGGCCGGGGCGATCTTGACGATGCGCGCGGCGGGCGTGGTCGTGAAGGAGAAGGTCGTGTCCCCGCCCAGCGGATTGCCCTGCAGGTCGTGTGCGCCAATGATGCTGATCGCGTAGCGGGCATTGGCGTCCAGCCGCTGGCCCGGCGTGAAGGTCAGCATCGTCCCCTCCCAGCTGAACGTGCCCGGGACTGCCGGTCTGATCAGGAACGCGTCCTCGACATCGGCGTGCTGCATGGCGGCGCTGAAGCCGATGTGGATCGTGGTCCGCGCGCTCGCGTTGTCGGCGGTATCGGCCGGGAGCGGAGGCGGGTCGCCGCGCAGGGTCTCCGTGACGGACAGGCGCTCGGCCGCCACGTCGGGGCCGACCCGGTCGACGGCGAATTCGTTGATGTAGGGCGCCGTCTGGGTGGTGAACGTATACGACAGCGGCGCGCCAAGCACCGAGCCGTTCGCGAGCCGCGTGGCCGCGGGAAGGGTGACCACGTAACGCTGGTCCGTCAGCCATCGGCTGGACGGGCGGACGGACGCATGGCGGGCATCCGAGGTCCACGCCAGGGAAAGGCCGCTTGTCGGGGTGATCTCCAGGTTGGCCTGCACGCTCGCCACGTCCATCGGCTGCGCGAAGTCCAGGCTGAGGGCCTGGTGGGTTCCAATGCCCACGCCGACGCTGGTCGGAAGGATGGAGACCGGCGCCGTGGGAGCCGGCGCCGGGGCCGCGCTGCTGGGACGCTCCTGCACGGCAAAGACAAGAAGAGCGAGGATCGACGCGACGGTGACGATCCGCGCGGTGGTTCGGGTGAGTCGAGAAGTGATTCGGGTGCGTCGATCGGCGGTGGGGACCGCCGGGGCATCATGTCGAGGCAATAGGGGTGGTACTCCAGCGGGGCTAGACGCGGGTCCGGGTGGGCTCACGGACCGCCTCGGTTGGCGGCCGCAGTATAGGCATGGATGCCGATCTCGTGCCGAGCCGGATGCCGCCGCGCTCATCAGCCCCTGCCGATGCGCTTCGCCGCCAGGGTCGGATGGAAGGTGGATCCGCCGTAGCTGGTGACGAGGCCGCGAGCCTCGAGCAGGGTGAGCGCACTGGCCAGCGCGGGCGTGCCGAGGTGGGTGCGATCCATCAGCTCCTCGATGGAGCCGCTGCGCCGCAGGAGGGATCCGAGGACGAGTCCTTCCGTGTCCGACAGGCCGACGGCCAACGGAGGGCGACCCGCGGGACGCAGGCCCAGCCGCTGGACCAGTGAGACGGCGGAGGTGACGATTTCGGCCTGGTGGTCGGCGATCAGCCGGTTGCAGCCTCGCGATGCGATCGAGTCGATAGGCCCGGGCACGGCCAGAACGTCACGTCCCTGGTCGATCGCCGCGGCGGCGGTCAGCAGGGCACCCGAACGATCCGGCGCCTCGACCACGACCACCGCATCGGCAAGCCCGCTGACGATCCGGTTCCTGCGTGCGAAGTCCGGCCTGCCGGTGAGGCTCCGCGGCGGCATCTCGGAGAGGAGCGCTCCCCCGGAGGCGGCGATCGCCGCGGCCAGCGATCGATGTCGCGGCGGATAGATGCGGTCGATCGGTGAGGGCAGGACGGCGGTCGTCACCCCGCCGGCGTCCAGCGTGGCCTGATGGGCAATCCCGTCGATCCCCAGGGCAAGGCCCGAGATGACGCAGACACCGGCTCTTGCGAGCTCATCGGCGATCTCCGCCGCGGTCGCCCTGCCGTACCCGGTCGGGCGACGGGTTCCGACCACGGCGACGCAGGGCGAGGCAAGCCGGTCCAGGGATCCGGCGACGTAGAGGACCGGCGGATGCAGGGCAAGGTGGGCGAGGCGGGCCGGGTAGTCCGGATCACCCGCCGTCACGACCCGGCCAGCCACGACCCGCGCGGCATCTTCCAGTCCACGCGCCACGTCCGCGGCTCCCTCGCGTCGCAGGCGCTCGAGCGCGATTCGCGTGGCATCGTCGGGTCGGGCCAGATGGGTGGTGATCTCGTCCGGCGATCGCGCCAGAGCAGCCCGGGCCGAGCCGAATGTGGCGAGCAACCGGAAGAAGCCCGCCTGGCCGACGCCGGGTACCGCGGCGAGCGCGATCCACGCCGCGCGCTCCGCGCGGCCACCGATTGCGACACCCTGGCGCAGCGTGGCAACCGAGCCGGTCATGCGGCCACGCCCCGCGGAGGCCGCGTCTACCCCGTCACCGTTCGTCTGCGCCGATCCGACGCCGATCACAGCCCGTGCTCCCGCGCCGATGCCTCGGGCCGATACCGCAGCGCCTCGTCGACATGCTCGGGATGGATCTCGCGGCTGTCGGCCAGGTCGGCGATCGTCCGCGCGATCCGGGCAGCCCGGCGCGCGCGGCGTGGCGAAAGCGCGAGACGACGGGCCCGCTGCTCAAGCATCGAGACGATGGGCCGCCGGGCGTCCGCAAGGACATCCCACGCCGGGTCCATCTCGCCGTTGGCATACCCCTGCCGCGAGCGCTGCCGATTCCACGCCCGACGGACACGGGCCGCGGCCGTGCGACTGGCCTCACCTCGGGCGACGCCGATGGCACCGCGCGGCTCATCGAGGATGATCCACAGGTCGAGCCGGTCCCGGATGGGTCCCGAGAGACGCGCCGCGTACCGCCTGGCGCCCGCGTCATCGCACACGCAGGCGCGGCTTCGCGAGAAGCGCCAACCGCAGGCGCACGGGTTGAACGCGGCAAGCAGCGTGAACCGCGCCGGGAGGCTCAACGCGCCCTCCACCCGGGCGATCGTCACACTCCCCGACTCGAGCGGCTGGCGCAGCGCCTCGAGGGCATCCGCACGAAACTGGAGCAGCTCATCGAGCACCAGGGCGCCGCGATGCGCAAGGCTGGCCTCTCCGGGCCGGACGTGGCTGCCCCCGCCCACGAGAGCCTGTGTCGAGATGGTGTGGTGCGGAGCCCGGAAGGGCCGGCGCCGAACGATGGGCGCCTGCCGGTCCAGAAGGCCGGCAACCGAGTGGATGCGGCTCACCTCCACGGCCTCGTCCTCCTCGAGCGGCGGCAGGAGCCCTTCGGCCGCCCGGAGAAGCAGGGTCTTGCCAACACCGGGTGGGCCGGTGAAGACCAGGCTGTGCCGACCGGCGGCAGCGATCTCGAGCGCACGACGCGCAACGGCCTGACCCTCGACCTCCGCCAGATCCGGCACGCCCGTCGGCGCCGTCCAGGGCTGGATCGGATGTGTGCTGATGCGCGGCAGCTCCCGGACGCTGACGAGATGAGCGACCGCGTCGCCGAGCGTCGTCGCGCCGCGAACCACGACGCCCTTCACCGCAGCCGCCTCCGGGGCCGACGGCGAGGGGACAACCACCTCGGCAATGCCGGCCGCGCGGGCCGCAGCGGCAAGGGCCAGCACCCCGGGGACCGGTCGCAGGCTGCCGTCCAGGGCGAGCTCGCCGATGAGGGCGCAGCGCCGCGGAGGACGGGCCGTCCCGAGCTGGCCGGAGGCCCCAAGAATCGCCATGGCGATCGCGAGGTCGTACCCCGTTCCTTCCTTCCGAAGGTCGGCCGGGGCGAGGTTGACGGTGATCCGCCGGGAGGGCACCTCGAACCCGCAGTTGCGAATCGCGGACCGCACGCGCTCCCGCGCCTCCTGCACGGCGCTCCCCGCCAGTCCGACGATGGTCAGCGACGGCAGACCGAAGGCGACGTCCGCCTCGATGCGCACGGGAACCCCGTCGACGCCGACGAGGGCGGCGGAGAGCATCTCGCTGAGCATGGCGGCGCCCCTCGGAGAGGTCGAGCAACGGGAACGGGGATTGAGTGCCGGCCGTCCGCCTGCTCGCCTCCATACTCAAGCGACGACCGGCGCCGCCGAGCCTAGGACGACCCCCTTACCGCCGCCTTAGGAACCGGTTTGGGGCGCTCGCGGGACCGGGGTCAGCGCGGGGCGGGCGCCGCTTCCGCGACCGCCTGGCGATCCACCTCGCGCGCAAAGTCCACGACGCTGCGGCTCAGCGGGGCATCGGGGCGCGACGACATGAACGGCTCGCCGGAGTTCAGGGCCGAAATCGCGCCCCGATACTCGTTGATGATCTGGAAGTCGATCTTGCGGCCCAGCACCGATTCGGCGTTGTCGATGTTGATCCCGGTGTACGCGTTCGAGCGATTCAGGACCAGCTGGACCTTGCTGCGCTGGTAGCCGAGGTTGTCCATGGTCTTGAGCACGAGCTGCACGTTCTTCAGGCAGGAGAGGTCCGCCGTCATGACCACGAAGATGACATCGGCTTCGTCGAAGAGCTGCAGGTTGAAGTCGTCGATCGACTTCGCCATGTCGACGAGCGTGTAGTCGAACTGGCGGCGCGCGATGGCGAGCAGGTTCGACAGGGTGGTCGGGTTGGTCCGCTGGCGCTCGACGACGATGTCCGCGGCCTCCGGGGAGGTGGGCGCCAGGAGAAGGTCCATCCCCGAGTGGTGACGCACCATGAGATTCCGAAGGAGGTCGCCATCCAGGTCGGGCTCGCTCATGGCATTCACGATGGACGCGGTATCGAGTCCCAGGTCCAGGAAGACCCGCAGGTCGCCGAACTGCAGGTTCGCGTCGACGAGGGCCGTCCTGCGCTTGAGATCGGTCGCGAGCGCGATGCCGGTGTTGATGGCGATCGTCGTGGTGCCCACGCCTCCCTTGGCTCCATAGAACAGCGCGAGCCGTCCCAGGGTCGTCGCATCCGGACCCGACGGGCCTGCTTCATCGGCGCCGTTGCGCGCGAGGAGCGCGCGGATGCGCGCGATGAGCTCGAGCGGATGGAACGGCTTGACGATGTCGTCATCGGCTCCGGCTCGCAGCCCCTTCACGCGCTCACCGACATCGGCCTCGCTCGTGAGCATGATGATGGGGACCCGGGTGCCCGACTTCTCGGCGGCTCGGATCTGCTGCGTGGCCGCGTACCCGTCGAGCTTGGGCATGGCGACGTCCATGAGGATGAGGTCCGGCTCGGCGCTGCGGGCCATCTCGACCCCGGCCTCCCCGTCGGACGCGACGAGCACCTCGAAGCCTTCCTGCTTGAGGGTGAAGACCAGGACGCGCTGGATGTTCAGGTCGTCATCGACGACGAGGACCTTGGTGGCAGCCATCAAGAACCCTTCGTGGTGGAACTCCGCAAGAGTATAGAGTCCAGCTCGTGGACGCTGGGGCCGCCCTCCTACGTGGCCGGCTCTTCGACCCCGTCGAGGTGGCGAGCCAGGAAGGCCACGACCCGGCGGCGGTACTCCTCGCCGCCGATGCTGCACGCATCGGCGTGGCCCGCACCCTCGACGACGTAGAGCTCCTTGGGAGGCTGTGCGGACGCATAGAGGTGCAGCCCCTGCTCGGCGTCAATGAGCTGGTCCTCGCGCGGCACGATCAGCAGCAGCCCGCGCGGAGCAAGGCGGGCAACGTGATCGATGGGCGCGAGCAGGCGCGTGCGCGCCCGGAGGGTGGCGCCCAGCACCACCAGCCGCGAGCCCAGCCAGGGCAGCGGGTAGCGCAGCTCACGCATCCGGTTGCCGATGGGGTTGTACAGGTCGGCGTATGGGGCATCGGCAACGACCGCGGCCACGGGCAGGTCCGCGCCCGCCATGATCGCCACGGCAGCGCCCATGCTGATCCCCATCAGCGCGATGGGTCCCAGGCCGCGGCCCTCGAGCATGCGCACCGCCGCTGCCACGTCGTGACGCTCGGCCGTCCCCAGGGTGATATCGGCATCGTCGCTCACCCCGTGGCCGCGGAAGTCGAACTGCAGGACGTGATAGCGCTCCGAGAGCCACGGCACGAAGCTGGCCAGCCACGGGAGCCGGTTCCAGCTGAACCCGTGCAGGAGCACCACCGCTCCTCGTGTCTCGCGGCGGGCGCGGATCAGCCAGCCGGACAGGGTCACCCCGTCATCGGTCGTGAAGCGCACGTCCTCGTAGTCGAGTCCCAGCTCGGCGGGCGTCGTGGGATCGCCCGCCAGGGCCTCGAACGGCCGGCGCGGCGGACGGACGACCCGACGCGATCCTTCGACGACCAGGAAGCCCGCGTAGCCGGCCAGGAGCGTCCCCACAAGCCGCCCGAGACGCGCGGTCAGTCCCCGCTGCCGGCCGGACGGCCGCGAGGGATCGGTGTCCTCAGCCCGCGTTCGTGCCACCGGCCTCGCGGGTGGACCGCAGGGCGGCCCCAATCGGCCGCGTGAGCTCCGCGAGCTCCATGGGGATCACCCACTTCGTCGAATCGCCGGCACCGAGCACCTTCAGTGCGTCGAGGTACTGGAGTGCCATGGTCTTCTCGTCGATCCCTCTCGCCGCGTTGAAGATCGTCTGCAGGGCGTTGGCATAGCCCTCGGCCTGCAGGATCTGGCTCTGCCGGTTGCCCTCCGCGCGGAGGATGGCGCTCTGCTTGTCGCCCTCGGCGACGTTGATCGTCGCCTGGCGCTGGCCCTCCGACTCGGTGATCACCGCGCGCCGGATGCGCTCTGCGCTCATCTGGCGGTTCATGGCGTCCTGGATGTCGCGTGGCGGCACGATCTCGCGAATCTCGACGTTCGTGATCTTCACGCCCCAGCGATGGGTCACCTCGTCGAGCTTGGTGCGCAGGATGGTGTTGATCTCCTCGCGCTTGGCCAGCACGTCGTCGAGCGGAATGTCACCGATGACCGCGCGGAGCGTGGTGGCGGCCAGCGCCTGGGATGCGCCAGAGAAGTTGGTCACCGCCGTGACGGACTCCGACGGATCGAAGACCTTCGAATAGACGAGGAAGTCGATGCTGATCGGCGCGTTGTCCTTGGTGATGCAGGCCTGCTGCGGCACTTCGAGGTAGAACTCGCGCAGGTCCACCTTCACGGTCTGCTGGACGAAGGGGATGAGGATCACGAGCCCGGGACCCCTCGCTCCCTGGAGTCGTCCGAAGAAGAACACCACCAGGCGCTCGTACTCGCGAACGATGTGCACGGTCAGCGTGATCAGCCAGAGCACGATCAGCAGGCCGACGACCAACAGGATCAGGCCGGTGGCGTTGTCAGGCATGGCTCGGGTCCTCTCTCCCCTCTTCAGAAGGCTGGGCGGCAACAGGTGCCGGTTCCACGACCAGTTCGAGTCCCTCGACGCGGACAACCCGGATGGGAGTGCCCGCATCGATGGCCGTCTCCGCGTTGCTCCGCGCCGACCACGTCTCACCACCAGCATAGGCGATGCCCCGCGGGGCGAGGAGCGTCTGGGCCGTTCCGGTGGCTCCCACCAGCGCCCCGATGGGCAGCGCGGCGGTGGGCATCCGCCGGCGGGTCTGTACCAGGCCACGGATCAGGACCAGGAAGTAATACAGGGTCAGGGCCACGATCGCCACGATCAGGATGGGGTCGACCCCGACGGTGAAATCGGCCTCTCCCGGTGTCACCCCGGTGTAGAGCGCGAAGGCGCCCAGCACGAAGCAGACCACGCCGCCCACGGCGAGGAGGCCGTAGCTCGTGACGTTGATCTCCAGGACGAAGAGCCCGATGCCGACAAGGATCAGCGCCAGCCCGCCGATGTTGAGCGGCAGGCTGTTGGACCCGATCCAGGCCAGGATGATGGCGATGGCTCCCAGCGTCCCGGACACGAAGTTCGGATGGAACAGCTCGGCCAGGATGCCGTAGAAGCCGATGGTGAACAGGATGAAGGCGATGTTCGGATCCGAGAGCAGGTGCAGGAACTGCTGCCCGATGTTCATGTTCACGTTGCTCACCGCCAGCGACGCCAGCGGCGGGATCGGCTTGCCGTCGTGCTGGAAGGGATGGCCGTCCGATCGCGTGCCGCTGTCGATGGCGGCGAACAGCTCCGCCTCGGAGGCCGCCAGCACGTCGACCACCGGCGGCGTCATGGCGACCGCGACCGACGACCCGACGCTCGCGGCATCGCGAACGGCGCTCTCGGCCCAGTCGGCGTTGCGGTCCTCGCGCAGCGCGAGCTCGCGGATCGAGGCAACCTGGTCGTTGGTGATCTTCCTGGCCTCGGTTGACGGCAGGTCGTTGCCACTCGAGTCCACGACCGATGCGGCGCCGATCTGGGTCGACGGCGCCATGGCCGCGACATCACCGGCGAGGGTCACGAAGGTCGCGGCAGAACCGGCGCGCGCACCTTCCGGCGCCACGTAGGTGATGACCGGGATGGGGCTGGCAAGGATGGCCTTCACCATGCGGTCCTTGCTCGTCAGCTCACCGCCCGGCGAGTCGATGACGATGAGCACCGCGGCCGCGCCGTCCTCGGTCGCCGCCTTGATGCCCTGCTCGATGTAGGTGGCCGTCACCTGGTCGATGACGCCGGTGAGGCGGAGCCGGGCGACGTGGTCTCCCGCTCCGGCGGCAGAACCGGCCAGCGACACGAGCCCGATGAGGAGGGCGACGACCACGAGGAGGCGCCGCAAGGCGACCATGGATCGAGTATACGCGTCGGGCTGCGGGGGTCCCACAGGGCCACCCGGTCCGTCCGGGGGCGTCGAACGGCCTGCCACGAGGAAACGCCGCTCGATCAGCGGCGCAGGTCCTGGGTCTCGAGCCACTCCAGGGTGAGCTGCGACCACGTCTCGAGGCGATCCCACGCCGCGCGAACCTCGCTGAGCTCGACGAAGCGGCCCGAGAGCTTGTCGCGCTCGCGGACGCTGACGGGGGCCCCATCGGCCTGGACGGTGAACACGACGCCCAGGTGGACGGCGCCCACGGCGTTGCCGTCATCGTTGAGGAAGCCCGCCAGCCGGAAGTCGGGCTGGAACCCCGCGTCGAGCTCCTCGCGCCATTCGCGGCGAAGGCCGTCCATGAGCGGGTCGTCGCCGTCGTCCACCGGGTTGAGGTGACCGCCCACGCCCAGGCTCCCCTTGAGGTGCAGGCGCGGATCGCCTCCGGCGCGCGTTCGCTCCATGAAGAAGACCTGCGCCCCGTCCCGGACGACCACGTACGGGATGAGCTGCTTGTGGGTCGGGTCGTCCTCCGCCGCGGGCCGGGGCAGGTACCGGCCATACCGGCTCACGGCTCCGGCCAGTGCCTTGATGTCCCGGGCATCCGCCGGGCGCAGGCCGCGGAAGTCGCAGCCGCCCGGCACGGCCTCCCGGGGCAGCACGAGGACCTGCTCGAGAGATGGAGAACGCTGCTCGGTCACCCGCGGAGTCTAGGCGCGCTGGCAGGTCCGGTGCACCGAGTCACCATCGGTCCACGCGGTCTCCCGGATCGCAAGGTTCGCCGCAAGGTGCCTTAGCTAGGTTCAAAGACGTCACCGATCCACACCGATCCGCCCATTCGGCAGGAATCGGTGCAGTGCGTCAACGATTTTGAGCCCAACTGCATAGCGGCAGGACCCCACCGGTACTACGGTACTGGTCCTGACCTTCCGATGCTGCGGACGCTGCCCGCGCGGCCCATTCAGGCATCCAGGGGGCATAACTGGATCAGCATGAAACCTCGGCCGGCTGCGGGTGCCGTGTCCATCGCCCGTCGCATGTTCTCGCCTCGTCGCGCGCGGCTCGACGGTGCCCGGCGCGGTCAGTCCATGGTGGAGTTCGCCCTCGTCTTCCCGCTTCTCCTCATTCTGCTCCTCGGCCTCGCTGACTTTGGACGTGTCTTCGCCGCCGGGATCACCATCGAGGCAGCCGCACGAAATGGTGCTGAAGCCGCCTCCCAGGAGTACCTGCAGATGGTGCGCGACGGCGTCGCCGTTGACTACACCCACATCCACCAGGTCGCGGTCAACGAGGTCTGTCGCGAGACAAGCATCCTGGCCAACAATTTCGGCGGTACATGCTCGGCCTGGACCGTGGTCTGTGTCCATGACGGCATGTCGCCGAGTTGCGGTGCCGAGCAGGCTTCACCCCCAAGCGCCGACGCAGTAACGAACTGCACCAACATTGGTGACGCTTGGAGTCATGCCATACAGGGCGGCGCCACGACGCCGCTGCCCTATGTCGAGGTGCGCGTCTGCTACAAGTTCACGACCCTGTTCAACCTCACGGGGCTCCGTCTGCCATTTGGCCAGAGCCTCTCGCTAGGCAACGTGTGGCTCCAGCGCGATCGTGAATTCACGGTGGCGGACTACTGATGCACGACCTCCGAAGCCTCCGGCCACAGACGGGGAGGACGCGTGGTCAGGCAATGGTTGAGCTCGCCCTGGTCTTGCCGCTCGTTCTCACGGTCCTCTTCGGCATCATTACCTTCGGCATCGGCATCTTCTACCAGCAGGAGATCACCAACGCGGCGCGCGAGGCGGCTCGTTACGCCTCCCTTCACAGCGCAACATCATCAAAGCCAACGGTTGGCTGGCTCGACCCGAATTCTCAGGATCCCCCAGGGTCAGGGATCACGGGCGTGAACGCTACGTACACGCCGTTGAGCTACACCCGCTTCGACCGTCCGGAGGACGGCTGGCCGTTCATGACGGCCCAGGCCCGCAGCCTGCTCTTTGGCATCGACAGCCCGGCGGTCAACATCGCGGCCTGCTGGTCCGGTTACCGGGACGACACAACGAACGCCTTCGATGCGCCACCACCCGGCGACTACGTGATCGCCGGATCGCCGGTCCACTACGACACTCACTGGGCCACATGCACGATCGACGGCCATGACCCATCGACGGAGCCGGGTGCCATTGGCTGCAATGGCACTCTCGCGTCTACTACCGTGGACCAGGCATCCGACATGTCCGAGGGTCGCGGGGCCATCGTTGCCAACCAGGTTACCGCCTATGCCTGCTATGAGTGGCATCCGCCCCTTGCCGGCTTTCTTCTCGTCCCATCCACGATCACCCTTCGGGCCGTGATCAGCGAACCCATCGAGCGTCAGCAATGAGGAATATCGGAATGCACCGGTCGACCGCCCCTCGTGGCCAAGTCCTGATCATCGTGGCCGCCTCCCTGGTCGTCCTCCTCGCGATCGGTGCTCTCGTAGTGGACCTCGGCTTCTCTTGGATGCTGCGCCGGCACGAGCAGAACGCAGCCGATCCCGCCGCCGTTGCGGCGGCCCGATGGCTCAAGGATTCGGCCGGGAACGCCCGCAGCCCATTTCCCGAGGCATACACCGACGCCTGCTTCTATGCCCAGCAGAACGGCTTCTTCACGACCGATACCGCGGACTGCAGCGCCGCGCGAGCGTCCGGCGATTTCCAGGTCCTGTGGCCGCCAACAAGCGGTCCATATGAAGGGCGTGACGATGCCATCCAGGTCGTCATACGCGCGACGCACCCGGGATTCTTCAGCCGCATCTTCAGTGCCGGCGATCCCGTGGTCACCACCGGAGCGGTTGCGGTCAACTCAGCCGGCAACTCGAACTCCAGCTCGCTGGTAGCGCTGCAACCGGTCTGTGCCGGTGGCTCAGCCGGATCCATCACCGGCGGCGGCACCGTCCACATCTTCCCAATCACCGCCGGCGACCCGGGAGGCTACGTCCACGTCAACTCGCCGTGCGGAACGTCGAGGGACGACATCTGCGAGAACGGATCGGGGGCCTCGGCCCTAGACGTGAGCGGGGGCGGCACGCTCATCACCCCCTACGCTTACGTCCAGGGAGCATGCGTCTACAACGGCACCAGCCAATCCGACCCCAACCCGCCCGGCTTCTACTGCGATGATACGTTCAGCAGCAGCGCCTGTTTGGATGAGGGTGCGCTGCCACTTTCTGACCCGCTCGCCGGCATCCCCGAGCCGCGGTTGTCCGACTTCCCGAACGGCACCTGTCCCGACGGCTCGCCCTCCACGCCGACGTCGAGTCAAGGATGCCAGCTCAAGAGAAACGCGGCCATCTGCCCTGACGACGGCACAGGGGTCGGCATCTGCCATCTGACTCCCGGTGTCTACTACGGCGGATGGGACGTGAAGTCGAACATCGACGTGCAGCTCGATCCGGGCCTGTACATCCTCGCGGGCGGCGGGATCAAACTCTCGGCCAGCTCATCCATCGAAGCCGTGTCGAGCACGACCACCAGTGAACCCCGGATCACCATCTTCTCGACCGACGGGCCGGGCTGTCCGTCCATCAACGCGCAATGCCAGGGACCCATCACCTTCACCGCTATGCAGTCATTCAAGGCAAAGGCCACGAACACCGCCTCGTGCCAGGCGATCCTGGCGGCAGGTGGGCCCAACTCGTGCCCATGGCGCGGCATTCTCCTCTGGCAGGATGGAACGGCAAGCAACCCAACCGCTGCCGTGAAGCTCGGTGGACAGTCCAGCACCATCCTGGCCGGCACGATCTATGCACCGCTTGCGAACGTCCAGATCGACGGTGGATCGAGCACGACGGGATGCGCGTCGGGCCTCAGTGAGAGTTGTCTGGCTATCCAGATCGTCTCGTACACGTGGCAGATCAACGGTGGAGCCCTGGTCGAGATGCCGTACGACCCGGCCGAGCTATACCAGCTCGACCAGCGGGGGCTCGTGCACTAGCCGGGTCTGATCGGGCCCTCCTTCGCCATTCGCAGGGCGAGCTGCGCGGCCTCCCGGGGATCGCGAGCGCGGTGGACCCGCGGGCCTCCGACCGCGCGATCGGACTCGACCCGCCAGGAGCCGAGCGCCACGACCTGGCGCCCCATGCGCAGGGCCAGGCCGATCTCAGAAAGCGTGCCGTGCCGTCCGCCCACCGCCACCACGGCATCGGCGCTGGTCACCACCACCAGGTTGCGCATGACGCCCAGGCCGGTGGCGATGGGGAGCCCGATGAACTCGTTCGCCTCCGACGGGTCGTCGCCGGGCAGGATCCCGATGGTCAGGGCTCCTTCGGCCGCCGCGCCGCGGGCCGCCGCACGCATCACTCCGCCGAGCCCGCCGGTGACCACCGACACGCCCGCCCGGCCAAGGAGCACCCCCACCTCCTCCGCCCACTCGACAACGCGGTGCGCGTCAGGACCGCGAGGATCCCCGTCTCCAATCACCGCCACGATGGGCGTTCGCCTGGTTCTTGTCGTCTCAGTCATCGACCGATGCCTCCGGTTCGGTGTCCATCATGGCACCGCCGGGCGCCTTCAGCAGCGCGGACCCAAGAGCCTCGTACCGCGCAGGATGGCCACCCCCCAGGCGTGACCGATACAGCACCACCGTTCCGATCGGGACCGATCCCGCCGGCGCACGCCGGCCGGTGATCCAGGCGGCCAGGTCGCTACCCCGCGGGTCTCGGGCACGCGCCAGCGTGACATGGGCTCGAAACGCCGAGGCTGCGCGCAGGGACGGCGCCATCGGCTCCAGGGCGCTCCGCACCGCCTCGGCCAGGGCTGCCAGCCGGCCATCCGGATCCTCGACGCCGTACCACAGCACCCGGGCGCGACGAGGTCCGGGGAATGTGCCCAGGGAGCCGGTCGCCGCGGTCCAGGCGGTGCCATCCCCCACCGCCGCGCGCAGGCCATCGAGGAGGCGGGGAACGGTCCCCGGATCGGTGTCCCCGAGGAAGGCGAGGGTCAGGTGCCAACCCTCGGGCGCCGTCCAGCGCAGGTCCGGCGCCTGCGACTCGTTGCGCCACCCGGTGATCGTCTCACGGAGGCCCGCGCGGAGGATCGCGGGTAGCGGCACCGCCACGAAGCAGCGCCAGGAATCGGTCACACCGCCGGGGCCCGGCGCGCGTCGCCGACCACGCCGCGGGCGTCCACGATGGGCAGCAGCTGGTCGAGGGCGGTGATGACCTGCACGCCATCGGGCAGGGCATCGGCCCGGTGGTGCTCGTGACGGTCGATGAGGACGGCGTCGATTCCCACGGCCGTTGCCCCCTCGACATCGGCATCCACGTGGTCACCCACGTGGAGCACCTCGCCCGACTCGGCGCGAGCCCGATGGAGCGCGTAGCGGAAGATCTCCGGGTGCGGCTTCTCGAACCCGACCCGCGCCGAGGCAGCTACGAAGTCGAACCGGCGGGCGAGGTCGAGCGAGTGCAGGAGCTCCGGCAGGCTCCAGACCCAGTTGCTGACTGCGCCGACGAGCAGGCCACGTTCGTGAAGAGCGTCGAGCGTGGCTGGCACCTCCGGGAAGACGTGCCAGTTGGACGCGATGAGGAACATCTGCGAGAGGCGCCGGAAGAACGCCTCCGGCATGGGACCCAGGCCCAGCTCGGCAATCGCTCGCTGGTCGACCTCGACGGTCCGCTGGAAGCTCGTCTCCTCCGATGGCTCGAAGCCGTTGTGGAGCCCCCAGCCGCCATGGTGGTACGCCGCTCGCAGGGCGACGCGCAGGGCCTCGAGGTCCACGTCGATCCCGAACTCGGCGAAGGCCGTGGCGTAGATCCGCTCCCAGGACGGCGACGGTCGCATGACGGTGTCGCCGATGTCCAGGAAGACCGCGCGCAGCGGCAGGGGCCCTACGACGGATGGCATGCGCTAAGGGTAGCGAAGGGTCAGGCGGCGTGCGCCCGGCGGCCCAGGATCTGGTAGATCTCCGTTCGATAGGCCACGCCCGAGGAGTGGCGACTGAGCCAGCGCAGGTACTCGGGGTCGTGCCGTGCCAGATCGCGCAGCGTCCACCCCGCGTAGCGCCCGAAGCCAACCCTGGTTCCCGCCGAATCCGAGCGCGGGGGAGGTGGAACCGAGGTCGACGTCCTGCGCCCGAGGTTGCTTGCCGCGCGTGCCTGCGTGCGATCCCACGTCGTGCGGGCCGCCGGGTCCCTGATCAGCGCGTATGCCGCGTTGAGCGCCAGCATCTTCCGCTGGGCCTCGGGTGACGTGTCGCGGTCCGGGTGGTACTTCAGCGCCAGGGCCCGGAACGCGGCGTGGATCACCTCCTGCTCCGCGGTCGGCAGCACCTGCAGGACGCGATAGGGATCGACCTGGTCCATGGGGACGGCGGTCCGGCTACTCGTTGAAGAGGCGCTCCTCGATCAGCTTCTCCGCGGTGATCCGGCCGGTCGGATCGAAGCAGCTGTACTCGAAGAGCTTCTCGTACTCGAGATCGACGTTGTCCTGGCCGCCACGATTCTTCTCCACGGTGACCACCACCCAGTCGCGATAGCGCTGGGCCTGGTACGGATTGAACTCGATGTTCACCTTGGCGACGATGTGGTACTTGTCGTTCAGGATCAGGATGATGTCGCTCTCGTAGTTGATGGCGCTGGAGCCGCGCAGGTGATGGTTGCGCAGCCGCTTGGCCTTCAGGCCCTCGCGGTCCGCGGCCACGATCGCGATCACGGGCAGCTCGAGGCTCAGGGCGATGTCCTTGAGCCCACCAACGATGCGGGTCACCTTCTCCGCCTCGTCCGTCGGCTCCGGGATGACGGGCACCTTCTGCAGGTAGTCGACCACCAGGACCAGGCGCTGGTCACCTTCGCGCCGGTGCTCCGCGACGAGCGTGCGGATGTTGTCGATGGTGCTCGCGGTCGCCGTGCCGCGCATGAGGTACAGGTTGCTGCCATACCGCGCGATGCGTTCGAGCGACGGGCGAAGCCGCGGGTTGGCACCGAGCTTGGCACGCTGGCCGGTCTCCGCAGAGGCGGTGTAGCTGCCCAGGACCTCCTTCTTGACGTCCTGGATCTTGACTGCGCCTGTCTTCTGGGGCAGGTGCGCGAGAGCCGATTCCATGGCGATCAGTCGCTGGATCAGGTACTCCTCTTCGTGCTCGAAGCACACGTAGAGCACCTTCGCCTGCCCGGCCGCGGAGATGTTGCGGGCCATCTGCAGGGCCATGGTCGTCTTGCCGGCGCCCTGCGCGCCGCCGATCAGCAGCAGCTCGCCTGGGCGCATGCCGCCGCCAATAGTCTTGTCCAGCGGAACGAAGCCCGTGGCAATGGGCTGGAACTCGTCGATATGGCCGGACGCGATGCGTTCATTGAGGCTGGTCAGGACGTCGAGCGCCGATCGTGGCGCGAGGGTTCCTTCGCCCACGTCGAGCGTCCAGTCCTCGGAGGTGGCCTCGGGGTTGGCGAGCGGCTCGTCGATCATCGGGATGGCAGGCTCCCATTTTGGTTCATCGTCAGGCGGGTGCAGGGGTGCCTGCACGCAACGGGGCGAGTATACGATCCGGCTCCTAGTGGCCCCAATGACCCGATAGGACTACCTGCCGCCCGGGAAGACGAGAGGCCGGCGAGCGCTGCTCGCCGGCCTCGATGTGGCTCGTTCCTGCGCGGGGATCCTACGCGGGCTGGGGTGCCGGACCCCGGCGACGCCGGCGGCCCTTGCCGCCCTTGTCGTCATCGGCCTCGCCCTCGGCGCCCTCGCCGTCGGCCGGAGCCTCGGTACCCAGCTCCCGCGGCGTGATGCTCGAGCCGCGCGGGGGCAGGATCCCGGTGAAGAGCGCCTCGAACTCATCGCCCTCGATGGTCTCCTTCTCGACCAGGAGTGCGGCAAGGCGGTCCAGGACCTCGCGGTGGGTGGTCAACGCCTCCTTCGCCCGTTCGTAGGCACGATCGATGATCTCCCGCACCTCCGCGTCGATCTTGGCGGCCACCTCGTCGGAGTAGTTGCGCTGCTCGCTGATCTCGCGGCCGAGGAAGATCATCTCCTCCTTCTTGCCGAAGGTGAGCGGTCCAAGCTTCGCACTCATTCCGTACTGGGTGACCATGGCTCGCGCCAGGCTGGTCGCCTTCTCGATGTCGTTGCTCGCACCGGTCGTCGTGTCCCCGAAGACGAGCTCCTCGGCGACGTGGCCGCCGAGCATCCCGGCGATCTTGTCGTCGAACTCGGTCTTGGAGTGGAGGTAGCGGTCCTCCTGCGGGAGGCTCATGGTGTAGCCCAGCGCCATCCCGCGCGAGACGATCGTGACCTTGGAGACCGGGTCGCACTTGGGCAGGACCCGCTGCACCAGGGCATGACCACCCTCGTGGTAGGCGATGATCTTCTTCTCGTCCTCGGTGATCAGCCGGCTACGGCGCTCCGGGCCTGCGACCACGCGGTCGATGGCCTCGGTGAACTCGCCCATGCCGACGCTCTTCTTGTTGCGCCGAGCGGCCAGGATGGCGGCCTCGTTGACGAGGTTCGCAAGGTCGGCACCGGAGAAGCCGGGCGATCGCCGGGCAAGCTGCTCAAGGTCCACCGTCTTGTCCAGGGGCTTGCCCTTGATGTGGACGTTGAGGATCTCCCGCCGGCCCTTGATGTCCGGGCGATCGAGCACGACCTGGCGGTCGAAGCGGCCGGGCCGCAGGAGCGCCGGATCGAGGACGTCGGGCCGGTTCGTGGCGGCCACCACGATCACGTTCGTGTTCGTGTCGAATCCGTCCATCTCGACCAGGATCTGGTTGAGGGTCTGCTCGCGCTCGTCGTGCGATCCGCCCAGGCCGGCACCGCGCTGGCGGCCGACTGCGTCGATCTCGTCGACGAACACGATGCACGGCGAGTTGCGCTTGGCCTGCTCGAACAGGTCTCGAACGCGCGACGCGCCGACGCCCACGAACATCTCCACGAACTCCGATCCGGAGATGGAGAAGAAGGGGACGCCAGCCTCGCCCGCCACCGCGCGCGCCAGCAGCGTCTTCCCGGTGCCGGGCGGGCCCACCAGCAGCACGCCACGCGGGATCCGCGCCCCGAGCGAGTTGAACTTCTCGGGGTACTTGAGGAACTCCACCACCTCGGTGAGCTCCTGCTTCGCCTCGTCCACGCCGGCGACATCGGCGAAAGTGACGACGGTCTTGTTGCCAAGGAACATCCGGGCCCGGCTCTTGCCGAAACTCATGGCCTGGTTATTCGTGCCCTGCGCCTGCCGCATCATGAAGAAGATGAAGGCGCCGATGAGGAGGACGGGCAGGATCGAGATCAGCAGCGTGGTGATGATGCTGCCTGCCGCGGATGCCTGCACGGCCTCGAATTTGATCTTCTGCGCGCAATCAGCCTGGCTCGTGTACCCCGCGGCCGCGCACACGTCCTGGTAGACGTTCACGTTCCCCGTGCTCGGGACGATGACCGACTGCGGGTTCTGGGTGTCGTTGTTGAGGACGACCGAGAGTTTCGTGTCGTCCTGCGTCACGGCGGTCACCTTCTGGGCGGCCGCATCCTGGAGCATGTGGCTGTAGGTGTATTCCTGGGATGGCCCGCTGTCGACGATATATGTCCACAGGAGCGCAAGCCCGAAGACGGCGAGGACGACGAGCACAACGCTGTTGCGGACGAGTCGGCTGCTCAAGGTAGGTTCTTCTAGCCTCCGTACGGATCGGCAACGCACCGGCTATCCGGGTTCGTCGCCTGCCTGCGGCCCCCGCAGACGGTGCCAGTATAGGTGGGCCTTCGGCCGCTCACCAAACCGCCGGCCGGACCACCGACACCAGCATGCCTTCCACGATACGTACCCGTCGACCCTGCGGATGGGTCACCTGGCGTGCAGGATGCGGACCCGATGGCGCCGGACGCGTGCGCGGCGGCCGGCTCCGAGCTCGATGGTGCGGCCGCCGCGTCCGGTGCTGGCCGCCGACAGCAGCGCTTCGATCCGCGCTGCGGCCGGTGCCGGCGCACCGATGGCCAGGCGCAGGATGCGCGCCCCGATGGGTGCGGGCGGCGGGTCGCTCCAGGCCAGCCAGCCATCCGCGGTCCGGCGCGCTGCCAGGGCCGTGGCCGCCACGGCGTCCAGCGCGGCATCGTCCCGCCCCACCAGGTGGGCAGCGCGCCCCA
The DNA here is from genome assembly GCA_963805645.1 of uncultured Chloroflexia bacterium. Lineage (GTDB taxonomy): Bacteria > Chloroflexota > Limnocylindria > QHBO01 > QHBO01 > CAVXEH01. Next base: position 225,242 of record CAWDVA010000007.1, read on the forward strand.
CAGAGGCGGCCGCCCCGGGATGCAGCGATTCGAGCAGGGGCACCAGGTCCGCCCTGGCCCGGTTCCGGCTGAATCGCACGTCGGTGTTGGACGCATCGATCCGATAGGCGACGCCGGCGGCGTCGAGCGCGGCGCGGAGAGCGGCCCGGCGCATGCCGAGCAGCGGGCGGACCACGGATGCGTGCCGGGCGGCGATTCCGGCCATGCCGGCCAGGCCGGTGCCGCGGGCGAGGTGCAGGAGCACGGTCTCCGCCTGGTCGTCGAGGGTGTGCCCGGTCATGGCCACCCCGCCGGAGGCAAGAAGCGAATCCAGGAACGCGTACCTGGCCGCCCGGCCCGCCTCCTCGAGTCCCTCGCGGCGCTCCGCGGCGAGGGCGGCGACATCGGTCCGGCGAACCTCGGCGGCAAGCCCCAGGGCGGCTGCCGCATCGGCCACGAAGCGGGCATCGGCCGCCGATTCCGGGCGGAGCCCATGGTCGAGATGCGCGACCGTCAGCCGCCAGCCGGTCTCTCGCGCAGCGCGATGCGCGAGGTGCAGGAGCGCCATGGAGTCCGGCCCGCCGGACACGGCGAGCACGACCGGGACACGATCACCGACTCCCACGGCCTGGCAGGCGGCCACGAACGCGGGAAGCAGATCGTCGAGCAGGGGCCCGGCTGCCTGACCCCGTCGTTCAGCCTCCTGCCGGCGGGGCCTAGAAGACGTGGTGCTCCCGCCGGTGGATGCGGGTGATCAACTCGCGGAGCAGCGCCTCGGTCACCGGCGGATGTTCGTGCATCAGGGAGGTGAACTCCCACGCGACCATCAGGAAGCACTCGGTCTGTTCGATGGCCGTGACCGACGCAGTGCGCGGATGATCCTCGATGAGCGCCATCTCGCCGAAGAACGAGCCCGGCTCCTGGGTGCCAAGCTGGGTGACCTTCCCGTCGACCTCCTGGATGACCGACACGCGCCCCTTGAGGATGAGGTAGAACGCGGACGCGGCGTCGCCCTGCTTGATGATCATCTCGCCGGGCGCGTAGTTTCGGACGGTTCCCTGTCTGGCGACCCGCGACACCGTACGGTCATCCACACCCGAGAAGATCCCCGCGTCATGCAGGGCTGACTCGATCTCCGACATCATCACCTCCCGACACCCAGCTGCCTCTCGCTCGGAGGGCAGACTGCTGGGGAGCATTGTGGGGCGACCGGGCGGTAAACGCCAGCGGCATTCACGGGTTTGGTAGCGGAGGGCGGATTCGAACCACCGACCAAGGGCTTATGAGTCCCCTGCTCTACCACTGAGCTACTCCGCCACCGGTCCAAGTCTGAGGTTATACCCGATTCCCATTCTCATCGCCAATCTCAGTCAGGCATGGCGGGGATACGATTGCCACCTGGACGGCGCGAGAGGGAGATGAACAGTCGGTCGCGTCAGGGTCTGTCGCTCGCCGCTGCCGCGGCGATCGTTGTCGGCAGCGCGGCGGAAATGGTCTCGTTCGGCCTGGGCGATCCCGGCCGCTGGATGCCCGATCTCCTCGTCGGGTGGATCTGCATCGGCTGCGGGCTCGTGGCTGCATCACGGCGACCAGACTCTCGGATTGGCCTCCTGCTGATGGTCGCCGGGTTCACCTGGTACATCGGCAACCTTCGTACCCTGCCGATCTGGCCCCTCGCGACGGCGGCCGTGCAGCTGACCCTGGTGCACCGGGCGGTTCTGGTGCACGCCGCCCTGACCATGCCTGGCGGTCGCACGCGCGGCTGGCTGCAGCGAGGCGCGATCGTCGGCAGCTACGTTGCGTGGAGCATCCCCGCCACTGCCCGCAGCCCCCTCGCCACCGCGAGCGTGTGTGCGGCCGTCGTCGTCATGGCCGGGCATGGCGTGATCAGTGGCCCGGCGCCCACCCGGAGGTCCCACCTAGCAGCCGTGGCCGCCACCGCGCTCCTCGGCGCCGGGTTCACCGCCGCAAGCGCGATTCATTCGGCCATTCCAGGTGATGCAGGGAACGACATTGCGCTGCTGCTCAACGAAGCCGCGATCGTGGTGGCCGCGGCGGGGCTCGCGTTGGTCACGCTCCTCCCCCGCCTGGAGGCTGGCAGGGTCACCGATCTTGTCGTGGAGGCTGCCCGGACCCGAGCGGGGGGCGTGCGCGCTGCGCTGGCCAGTGCTCTCGGAGACCCTTCGTTGGAGATCGGGTACTGGCATGCCGTGTCCGGGACCTACCTCGATGCCCTGGGAGGCCCGGTCGTCCCAGCCGGAGCGCACGACTCGCGGAGCAGCATGCACGTGGATGCGGACGGACAGCCGGTCGCCGTGCTCGTCCACGATCCGGCGGTCCTCGAAAGCAGCGCGCTCACCACTGCGGTCCAGACCACCACCGTGCTTGCCGCGGCCAACGCACGCCTGCGGGGCGACGTCTTCGACCAACTGACCGAGGTACGGGCCTCACGACAGCGCCTGGTGCTGGCTGGTGACAAAGAACGGCGGCGGCTTGAGGGGAACCTCGAGCACGGTCCCATGCGGCGAGCTCGGGTCCTTGCGGCAGCCCTCGATGAGGTAGCCGCGGCGGTCGAAGGGCGCGGGTACCTCGCGATTGCGGAGCACGTGCGCGGAGCCAGAGCCGCGTTGGACGACGTGAGCGAGGACCTTCAGCGCCTGGCCCAGGGACTCCACCCATCCACCATCACCACCCTCGGCCTTGGCGCCGCGCTGCGCTCGATTGCCGACCGCTCGCCAGTCCCCGTTGAGATGACGTACGACGCCGATGGCCTGCCGGAGACGACAGAGCTCGCGATCTACTACGTCTGTGCCGAGGCGATCGCCAACGCGTCGAAGCACGCCGGAGCGTCGCGCATCTCGGTAGGCGTCGTCATGCGCGAGTCGCGCGTGATCGCTACCGTCATCGACGATGGCGCGGGGGGCGCTGACCCATCGGCGGGTACAGGTCTGCGCGGCATCCAGGACCGCATCGAGGCCCTAGATGGCCAGCTCACGCTGCGAAGCGAGGCTGGGATTGGCACCGGCCTGCGCGTGGAGATCCCCATCACGATGCCCTGAGCAGAGTCAGGCGGGACACACCGTCAGCGGCCGGGCGCGGGCCGAGGACTTGAGCTCGCGGATCCGCGCGATGTAGTCCGCCACCGTCGCATCGGCTTCGAGTGAGCGAGTGACCGGCTCTGCGGCCGCGACGATCTCCTCAAGATCAGACGGGGAGGCGTTGACGAGGGACCCGCCCAACTCACAGAACCCCTTGATATCGGCCCCCTCGGGGTCCTGGCCGACGAGGTAGGACAGCGTCTCGCTGGCTGCCGTCTCCAGCACCGAGCGCGTGCTGGCGGTCAGCGAGGCGTAGCGGCCGGCTTCAGCGAAGAGCGTCTGGAGCTTGGGGTAGAAGGTGAGGTTCATGGTCATGTAGGCGCCGGTCGGCATGACCCCGGCGTTGCCGTTCATAACGTTGCCGATCGACGATTCGGCCCCGACGACCTCGCCGCTATCGATCGCCTCGGGAAACGTACCGCCATTGAGGTGGAACGGGGTAGCCCCCAGGGCACGGATCACCGCGTCGGAAACCTGGGAGTTCGGCACCCGCAGCCCTGCCCCGGCGAAGTCGTCCAGGGTCAGGAACGGCGCAGAGAATCCGTAAGGATGGCGCAGCTGATCGGGATAGACCGCCAGGCCCGTCAGCCCGATGCCGTCGAGCTCGGCAAGCATCTGCGCGGGGACGTCGCTGCTCAACACCGCATCCAGGACGCCATACTCATCGATCAGGAACGGCGCCTGGAGTGCCGAGAATCCGGCGACGTCCTGCCCGTCCCAGGCCCTGGTACCGACCCATCCGAGGTCGAGCTTCCCGTCGCGCACCTGGCGGATGGTGTCGCCTTCTGGATCTTCCGCGTCGCCGGCGACGTTCCAGTGCAGCTCAACGGTGATCCTTCCATCGGACAGATCCGCGACCTGCTGCACGAAGTGCCGGAGCGCGTCCGTGCCGGGCGTTCCCTCGGAGTCCGGGCTCCCGAGCGTCAGGGTGATGGGCTGTTCGTCGCCGCCCGCCTTGTCACCTGTCGCCGGTCCGCCACACGCACCCAGGGCGACTGCAAGCAGGAGGACCGGCAGCGCCCGGTACCTGCTGATGCGGCGCGCGTTCATGGCACGCCCCGCGTCCAGGACGAGGACATGTACAGGACCCGCTGGTAGACCTCTTCGCCACGTGGGAAGTCGGGCGAACCAATGGTGTCCGACTGGTACGTGATGGTGAGGGTATCGCCGGTGACTGACCACTCGAATGTGTCCGCACCGACGTCGTTGTGCTGGATGGTGACGGTGTTGCCGCTGATCGAGTACTGGCCGTCGTCCTCTGTCTCAAACGGCCCGCCCTCCCTGGACCAAGAGCAGATCCATTTGCCGCCGCGGATGCGGAGCGAGAAGACGTTCTCATTCCCGATCTTCCAGAAATCGAAGAAGCCCTGCGCGTACTGCTGCAGGTCTGCTGCCTGGAGAGCGGCCATTGCGTCGTCGGGGGTAACCACCCCGCTGTGCCACACCCCTTCAAGCTCGCTGGCGGCGGAAGATGACGCCCCGCCTGAAGTCGCCGAGGTATTCGCAGGGGCTGTCGACCCAAGCGGACTTGCCAGGTCGCCCACGGCGCTGCAGGCCGTAAGCAGCAGGACGATCGAGAAGCCGGCAATGGCTCGGCTGCTCATGACGTCTCCCGCTGCGTGGTCATGGTGCGAAGCATCCAGCACATGTGTCGAGACGTCATCGAAGTCAGCACCCCAGCCAGCGGATCCTTGGACTGTGGCCAGCCACAGTCCAATGCTGCCAGACCGCATGCGAGAATCCCAGACATGGCGTCCTTCGTCCGGCCACGGGCGTGGGTGATCCCCATCCAGATCGCGTTCGCCCTCGCGACCATTGCCATCATCCCGCAGACGAGCATCTGGCGGACGACCTATTCAGGTGCCTCCGCGGCGGGCGCGGCCGCCGATCTGTTCGCCGGCATCGGGCTGATGGGGGCGGGCAACGCGCTCCTCGTCTCCGGATTGCGTCCGGCGGCCGGCTGGGCCGCGATCGGCGCTGCAATCGCCTGGCTCTCCGCGGACTGGGCCGGCTGGCAGGGTGGGCCCGCCTTGCCCCGCACGCTCGCCATGGGCATTGGCCTCTACTACCTGCCGCTGAGCATCCATCTGCTCGCCCTCAATCAGCGCCAACCCGTATGGTTGGCCTCGCGCCAGGTGGTCATCGGTGCATACCTCGTCGCCACACTCCTCGCGCTGGCGCTGCTCCTGTTGCGCGATCCGCGCATCGATCTCTACTGCTGGAGCAACTGCACCGACGACGTTCTTCTCATCGCAAACCAACCCATCATCGTGGGCATCCTTCGCGTGGCAATCCCCTCCTTTGAACTGGTGGCCGGGACCGGCACCGTCCTGGTCAGCCTGTCCTGGATGATGGGCGGCACCGTAGTGCAGCGGAAGCTGGCGGCGTTCATCGCCATCCCGGCCCTGATGGTCGGGGTTGGCGCCGCTCTCCACGGCCTCGCATTGCTTGTCGATCCGCACGAAGGGCCACGCTTCGCTCTGCACGGAGCCCTCTTCCAGGTGCGTGCCTGGGCGGCGGCTTTGCTGGCGGCGGGCCTGGGATGGACAGTCGCTCGCGCCGCACGGAGTCGGTCCGCAATCGTCCGGCTGGCCGCGGATCTCGGCAATGCTCCGGCGCCCGGACGTGTCGGACCAGCGCTGGCCGCGGCAACCGGCGATGCCGGCCTGGAGGTGCTCTACTGGCTGCCTCACCGGGGCAGCTACATCGACGCGGCCGGAAACCCCAGGCAGCCCCCGCCGGCGGGCCCACAGCGAGCAGTGACTCGCCTCGTCGATGCCGGGCGACTCATTGGCGTTGCGACCCACGACCCATCCGTCATCGACCCGGAGGGGCTGGTTCGCACCCTTGGCCCGGCAGCCACCCTCGCCCTCGAGAACGAGCGGCTCCGCGCCGAGCTGCTGGCCAAGCTCGACGAGGTCCGTGCCTCGCGCGCGCGCATCGTTGCCGCCGGCGATGCGGCACGAGCGCAACTGGAGCGTGACCTGCACGATGGTGCGCAGCAGGGCCTCCTGGCGGTCGCCTATGAGCTGCGCCAGGCTTCGGCCGCGGCTGCAGGCTCGAGTGTGGAAGCCCACAGCACCATCGGCACCGCCGTCCGCGAAGCGGAGGAGATGCTCGCCGAACTGCGGGAGATCGCTCACGGCATCTCCCCGGCCATCCTCCAGGACCGGGGGCTGGGACCGGCTCTCCAATCCCTGGCCGACAGGGCGCCGCTTCCGATCACGCTCCGTGGCACCGCGGTGGAACGCCTGCCAGAGATCGCGGAGCGAACGGCGTACGCTGTCGTCGCCAGCGCGATTGATGCCGCGGCCCAAGCGCGCGCGCCCGAGCTGCTGGTTCGGGCCACGCGGACCACGGAGGGCCTCGTCCTGGAGATCGAGGGCCGTGGCCTGGATGCCTCGCCGGAGATCGCGGACCGCGTTGGAGCCGTGGACGGCACCGTGGAGCAGGAGGGCCCGCTATTGCGGGTGCGGATCCCATGCGGGTAGTGGTGGCTGACGACGTGCTGCTCATGCGAGAGGGCATCGCACATGTGCTGCGCAGCAGCGGTGAGGACGTGGTGGGCACAGCGGGAGACGTCGCAGCCCTCCTCGCCATCGTGGCGGCGCAGACGCCGGAGGTGGTGATCGTCGACATCCGTATGCCTCCGACCCACACCACCGAGGGCCTGCAGGCGGCCGAGCGCATTGCCTCCGATCATCCCGGCACCGGCATTCTCATTCTGTCGCAGTACATCGAACCGGAATACGCGACCGCGCTGCTTGAGGGCTACCCGGAGGGCATCGGCTACCTGCTGAAGGAGCGCGTGTTCGACCCCGCGATCCTGACCGATGCCCTGCGCCGCATCCGAGAGGGCGAATGCGTCATCGACCCGACCATCGTCTCGCGCCTGATGCAGCGACAACGCCGTCGCGACCCGCTCGAGGAGCTCACTGTCCGGGAGCGCGAGGTCCTGGCCCTGATCGCCGAAGGGCTGTCGAACTCGGCCATCGCCGAGCGGCTGGTCGTGACGAAGCGAACGGTGGAGGCGCACGCCACCCAGATCTTCTCGAAGCTCGGCCTGGAGCCGAGCCGCGATTCGCATCGGCGCGTGCTTGCCACCCTTGCGTTCCTGCGCGAGCACTGAGCGTTCGTGCTGGCCACAGGTCGGTGGCCCGTCGGTTCTCGTGCGAGCCTCGATGACTCCCTGAGGGGTCGCGACCTACGGTCGAGGACGGCCGTCGCCCACTCACCCCACCCGGGCGCCGGCGCAGGTGAAGGGAGTCAGGACATGCTGTTTCGAACTTTGCGACGGATCTGGCTGGCGGTGCTCATTGCGGCGCTCTCCGGCATGCTCGTCGTCCCAACGGTGTTTGCGGCGGGGCCGGACCACTTCGGTCCGTACAGCTGGGACGACACGATGTACTTCTCGGACTTCTGTGGCGAAGCAGGGCGGAGCATGGAGGTCGAGCTCCACACCCAGGGCTGGCAGGCGTTCACCGTGTGGGCTGATGAGAATGGCGACGTCCAGAAGGTCATCGATCGGGAGCGCGCTCCGTTCGACACGTTCACGAACCTCGCCACGGGCCGTCAGTTCGTCGTGCGGGGTGAATTCCAGGAGATCATCGAGCGAATCCCGGGCACAGACGAATTCACCAAGTCCATCTCCGGCTTCCGCTACCTCGTCAATCAGCCGGGCTCCGGGGTGGTGATCCAAGAGGTCGGCCGCATCGTCTACGCGGACCTGGAGCAGACCCTCGCCCTGTGGCAGGCGGGAAAGCACGATCTCGTCTACGACCAGGACTTCGTCGCCTTCTGCGACCTTCTCGACTAGCCAGTCTGAACCGCTTCAGAAGCGAAGGCGGCGCTCTGGAGAGCGCCCGCCTTCCACCAACGTGCCGACGGGATTTGCCCGTCCGTGCCGTCTGCTGAAGCTTGAGAAGCAACCACCGACCGTTGCGCACGCCACTTGCGATGCGCCAAGGCCCGGCATGGGAGAGATGCAATGTGTCGAGTTACGTGTCTACCGACTGTCCATCCCAATGCGGAAGACTCGGAGGGGGATGATGTCTAAGCCAACATTCCTCGTAGCGACCGGAACCGGGACGGTCGCGCCTGCCGTCGTTCGCGCCCTCTCAGGCAGACCCGATGTCACCGTTCGCGTCGGGTTCCACGACGTTAGCAAGGCGGGTTCCACCCAGCAGGCCGAGAACGTCGAGCCGATCGCGTTCGATTTCGAGGACGACGACTCGATGCGCGCCGCCCTCCAAGGCGTCGACAAGGTGTGCTTCATCACTCCAGGAGCGAAGGGTTATCACATCGATGAGGCCATACGCTTCGTCGCATTGGCGGCAGCGACCGGAGTTGGCCACATCGTGCGCATTTCGATGGTGTGGGCATCGGATCCGACGGTGACGTTCGGACGGTGGCACAGGGAGATCGAGGAATCCGTCGAGGGCTCTGGCCTCGCATGGACGATCCTCCGGTCGCAGCCGCTCATGGACAATTTCGTGGCGTACACGCCACCAGATCCACAAGGGTCGATCTACATGCCGGTTGGCGACGGCGCCACAGCCTACATCTCGGCAGACGATGTGGGCGAGGCGGCGTCGGCCGCGCTCATGATGGAGGGCGAGGGCCAGGTCCATCTCCTCTCAGGACCGGCCGCGATTCGCAGCTCGGACGTGGCAGACGCCATCGGCGGCGCGACGAGTCGCTCGGTCCAGTACGTAGATGTCCCCGCCGCGGCCGCGCGTCAGGCCATGCAGCAGGCCGGCGTGCCCACGTGGCTGATCGAGGGGCAGCTGGAGTGCTACGAAAGCATGAAACGCGGCGAAACCGCAGGAGTCACAGATTCGTTCGAGCGACTGACCAGCAGGAAACCACGGTCCTTCCAGGAGTTCGCGCGGCAACATGCCGACGCGTGGCGTCATTAGCACCGCGTGGGTATTGCCCGAGACCTCGGCATCGATACGCTACGGATTGTGGTGATTGGCTTCGCTTTCGGCCGCCAAGCGATCGCCCTGAGGATCGACACAACGTACCTCGCGGCGAAGCCTGCTTCTACCATCCCGACTTCGATCCCCGCGGCGCGTTGGAACCGACTGCCGGCCGACGAACGAGAGGCCGCCTCGTGAGCCTTTTGACGGCCGAATTAGGTATGTGGTGAATCGGAGTTATGTGCTCTTAGGATTCTCGGCGATAGAGCACATAAGTGAGCAGGTTCGTGCTCAGGTTCTGAGCTCGGGACCACAGCGGATCGATCCGGAGGCTTATGAGTCCCCTGCTCTACCACTGAGCTACTCCGCCACGGCACGCACAGGGTACCCAGCCCCGCTGGCGGCGGCAACCCGCGCCAGACACTGGCCAGGGGTCCCCCGCGGTCATTCGATGTGGTCGAGCTCCGCCTGCGCCTGGAAGAGGTTGATCCCGCTGTCGATCAGGTCGAGCAGCGCCCGCATGGTCCGCTCCTCCTCGACCTGCTCCTCGATGAACCACTGCAGGAACTGCAGGCCGCGGTGATCGCCTCCGTCCCGTGCGGTCTTCGCCAGGGTGTCGAACTGCCCCGTCACCCGCAGCTCGCTGGCCAGGGCCGCCTCCACCACCGCACGCGCCGACCCATAGTGCGTCGTCGCACCTCCCAGGGCCGGAAGCTCGAAATCGACCTCGTTGTCGATCAGGAAGGCCATGATCTTCTCCGCGTGCCCGGCCTCCTCGACGGCCTGATCGCGGAAGAACTTGGCCCATCCCTTGAGGCTCTGACGCTCGAAGTAGAGAGCCATCCCCAGGTAGGCCTGGTGGGCCCCGAGCTCGTGGCTCACCTGTGCCACCAGGAGCTTGCTGACCGGTTTGCTGATCATCTCGTCATCCTCTCGTCGGGCAATGGAGCGCCCGTCGCCGGCTCGCGCGCGGCGCCGGCAAGGACTGCTTGCCGAGCATCCCCTCCGATGCCGAGCCGCACGCCGATACCCATCCGGTCCAGCATGCGCCGCATCCCCTCGCCCATGTGGTGTGCCATCACCGTGTCGATCCTGTTGTCGAGCAGGAAGCGAGCAACACGCGCATGGTGTCCGCCCTCGGTGGTGGTGTCATGGAGCCGATCCCAGCCGACCGCGATCTCGCGCCAGTCGACCACGCGTCCGTCGGCGACCTCGGCGACGGCCACGCGGTTGGCCCGCCCCCAACCAGGGCTCACCTCTCCTGCCTCGGTCACGGGCACGCACGCCAGCATGGGCCATCTTCCTCGCTTCGCTGCCTGGGATCCGGCGGCCTCGCGATCAGACCAACCGGGACGTTGCCGCCCGCGGAGCGATCACCACGGGCAGCCAACTGTGGACACGCGCATTCTACCGTCGGCGGCTGACCGGCCGGTTGGCAGCCGTTGGCGCCGGTCCCTCACCACGCTGAGAACGGCAGGTTATCCGCGCGCAGGACCCGAACGCTCTGGAACGCGGGTCCCGGGCCCTGCAGGCCCGGCACCGCGTTGAGCACCAGGACGAGACCCACGGGGGCGACCCCGAGAATCAGTCCACGGTCGAGGGCTGAGAGCTCAGAACGGCAGGAACGGACCCGCCGGATCCGGAACCAGCTGGTAGCCCGGGCCTGATGCGTTGAACCCGAAGATCAGGGTCGCGACGAGCAGCGCGGCAACGATTGCCGCCGCCAGCACGACGATCCAGATGAGATCAAGCGAACCGGAGGAGACGCGGCCCACGGGGGTCGTGCTTCGGAGCGCCATGATGCGCCTCCCGGGGCCGACGGCATTCCAATCCGGCCAGCCGCTTCGCGCGGCACGTCGACCCAACTGCCTCGCGCGCCGCGGGGCTGCTGGCATTGACTCCTCGTCAGTGATCGTCAGCCCGCGCCCCCGGCCGGTTCAAGGGCCGTTCGGCCCCGACGAACGGGCCGCGAGGGTGCAGCGGCGAGGCCGGACCTCACTGGTGAGATGTCAGGCGAACGGTCGTCGGCGCTCGCCTCGCGACAGCCGAGCTGTCGCATCCGCCCCGTATTCATATCGGCGATGCGATCGCCGAACTCAGTGGCCGAAGAACAGGTCCAGCCACTGCTCCAGCAGCGGCTTGGGGGCTGGTGCTGCGGGTTGGAGCGCGGCGGGGAGCGTGGCCGCCGCTCCGGGCGGGATGATCAGGAGCCGGTCGCCGGAGTGCCCGAGGTTGGCCAGGCGTCGCGCCTCCGCCCCAACGTAGGCATCGGACTGCAGGTACTCGAGCTCCTGTCGCAGCTGGTCGTTCTGCTGTTCCATGGCAGTGATCTGGCCCTGCAGCGCTGCCGCCTGTTCGGTGATCGAGTAGCTGGCATACACCTGCCTCCCCACCTGGACCGCCAGCAGGCCGCCGATCACCACCAGAGCCACGAGCCAGGTGATGCCGGCACGGCTCGCGGGCAGGCGGAACCGCAGCCGCGGTCCTTGCAGATGTGGCCGACCGCCGCGCCCCGCGCGTTCGGCCGGGAGCTCGATGCCGGTCATCTCACCGGCAGTCTAGGGGCGGGTTTTCCACAGCGTCAAGGAAAGCTGCACGCCCGCCGTGCGGCCGGATCGCACCGTGGTGCCCACCTGCGTGCTAGCGTAATCGAACGCCTGTTCTACATGGAGTCCCGCGCAGCATGTTGACCGAACGACCGACGGGAGCCGACGGCGCCATCGCCGCTCTCCTCGACGACCCCGCCATCGCTCCGTGCATCGTGGCCCACCGCGAGCTGGAGCCGCGCCCCCCGCGGCACGTCGCCTGGCCCAGCGGGATCGATCCTCGCATCGTGGACGGACTGCGCTCGCGAGGCGTGGAGGCGCCATACACCCACCAGGGCGCCGCCTACGCCCACGCGGTCGCGCATCGCAATGTCGTCGTCGTCACACCCACCGCCTCCGGGAAGACCCTGTGCTACAACCTGCCGGTCCTCGACGCGATCGCCCACGACGACACGGTGCGCGCGCTCTACCTCTTCCCCACCAAGGCACTCGCCGCCGATCAACTGGTGGAGCTGCGCACACTGGCGAACGCCAGCGACATCGGTCTCAAGACGCACACCTACGACGGCGACACGCCGCCGAATGTCCGGGCCGTGGTCCGGGCCGCGGGACAGGTCGTGATCACCAACCCGGACATGCTCCACGCGGCGATCCTCCCCCACCACACGAAGTGGTTCAAGCTCTTCGAGAACCTGCAGTACGTCGTGATCGACGAGCTGCACACGTACCGAGGGTTGTTCGGATCACACGTGGCGAACGTGGTGCGGCGCCTGCGCCGCATCTGCCGCCACTACGGCTCCGACCCGACCTTCATCTGCGCCAGTGCCACGATCGCCAACCCGCGCGAACTGGCCGAGGGCATCCTCGAGGCACCGGTCGAGCTGGTGGACGACAACGGGGCGCCGTCCGGCCGACGTCACGTGCTCGTGGTCAACCCACCCGTGGCGAACGAGCAGCTCGGCATCCGCGGCTCGGCGCTCCTCACCGGGCAGCACATCGCCGAGCGACTCATCGCCGGCGGGGTGCAGACCATCGCCTTCAGCCGCTCGCGAACCTCGGTCGAAGTGCTCACCACCTACCTCCAGGAGACCTTCGCTCCGGCGCCCGGGCACCCGCATATCATCCGGGGCTACCGCGGAGGCTACCTGCCGAACGAGCGCGCGGACATCGAGCGCGGGCTCCGCGAGGGACTCGTGCGAGGGGTGGTCGCGACCAACGCCCTGGAGCTCGGGATCGACATCGGCGGGATGGATGCGGCGATCAGCATCGGCTACCCCGGCACCATCGCGTCCACCTGGCAGCAGATGGGACGCTCTGGCCGGCGGGCCGGGACCAGCCTCTCGGCCCTCGTCTGCTCCTCCGCCCCCATCGACCAGTTCCTTGCCGCCCACCCGGAGTACCTCTTCGACAGCTCCCCGGAGCATGGGCTGGTCAACCCGGACAACCTGCACGTCCTGATCAATCACCTGCGTGCCTCGACGTTCGAGCTGCCCGTGCCGTCCACCGAGCGCTTTGGGATCGACGAGACGCCGACCCTGCTCGACATCCTCCAGGAGGACGGCTGGATCCGCCACGCGGACGACGATCGCTACTACTGGAGCCACGAGAACTTCCCTGCCAGCGACTTCAGCCTGCGGAGTGGCGCGCCGGAGAACGTCGTCATCGTGGACACCACCCGAGACCGCAACCGTGTCCTGGGCGAGGTCGACCTGTTCGCCGCCCCGCTGCTCGTGCACCCCAAGGCGATCTACATCCACGAGGGAGTGCAGTACCACGTGGACATCCTCGACTGGGACGAGCGCAAGGCGTTCGTGACGCGAACCGACGTCGACTACTACACGGACGCGGACCTCGGCATCACCCTCAAGGTGCTCGAGGTCTTCGACGGAGCCGATGCGCCACGCGCCGGCAGCCGGCAGCGCGGTGAGGTGATGGTCGCCTGGAAGGTGACCATGTTCAAGAAGATCAAGTACCACACGCACGAGAACGTCGGGTGGGGCTCGATCGACCTGCCCGAGCAGGAGATGCACACCACGGCCACCTGGCTGGTGCCGCCTGCCGAGCTGGTGAACCGCTACGACCGCGATACGCTCGACGGTGCGCTCATCGGCCTGGCCCGGGTGGCACGGACCACCGCATCCCTGCTCCTCATGTGCGATCCGCGGGACCTCGGCGTCCTGGCCCAGGTGCAGGCGCCGTTCACCGGGCGCCCGACGCTGTATCTCTACGATGCGATCCCGGGCGGTGTCGGGCTGACGGAGCGCCTGTTCGACCTGACCGAAGAGCTGATCCGCCTGTCGCACGAGGCTGTCAAGGGCTGTCCGTGCGCCGATGGCTGCCCCGCTTGCGTGGGACCGGCCATCGAAGTGGGTCCCCGCGGGAAGGCCACCGCCGCCGAGCTGCTGGCCGCGATGGCCGCGTCGCGATGACGGGGATCACCGGCGGCAGGACGCTCGCTGACCGCCTGACCGCCATTCGCACGGAGCGACGTTCGCCGCTCGGTGCCCCCGCGGCCCGGCCGTCGGATCGAGCAGACGAGCTCGCCCGCTGGTTCGGTGCCCGCCTCGAGCTGGCCGATGGTGCCGCCACCGTGGTGCTGGAGCGGACGGTCCGGCTCAAACCCACTGAGGCGGCTGCGCTGCGGAGCCTGTCACGTGCGGTCTACTTCGACACCGAGACGACCGGGCTCTCGACCGGCGCCGGGACCGTTCCGTTCCTCGCCGGGCTGGGCGTGCTGAAGGGCGAGACGCTCGTCGTCCGCCAGCTCCTGCTGCCGGATTACCCGCATGAACGCGGGCTGCTGCGCCGCCTTTGCGCCGAGCTGGCGGAGGGCGAGCGTATCGTCACCTACAACGGCCGTGGCTTCGACCTGCCGCTGCTCGCCTCTCGGCTGACGGTCCACGGCTTCTTCGCGGAGCAGGCTGCGCTGCCGGCAATACATGACGACCTGCTGCCCATTGCCCGCCGTTTATGGCGACGTCCGCTCGGTGGCGCCCGCCTGGCGGACGTGGAGGCGGCCGTCCTCGGCGTCCGTCGCGCGAGCGACTGTCCGAGCGCCGAGGTGCCGCTCCGCTACTTCGGATACCTGCAGGGCGGCTCGCCGGAACCCCTGGTCGCGGTGCTGGACCACAACCTGCAGGACATCGTCTCGCTCGCCCGTCTCGAAGCGGTGGTCATGCTCCTGCGCGCGGGCGCCTGGCGCGAGGTGAGCCTGCTCGATCACCGGGGCTTCGCGCTGGAGCTCATTCGTCGCGGTGAGCCCGATGTCGCGCGCGAGGTCCTCGAGCACGCGCTGGCCGGCAGTCCCAGGCACGATGCGCTCCGCATGCGGCGGCTCGCCGCCCGTCTTCTCGTCGCCGCCGGGGAGGCGGAGCGCGCCGAGCGCCTCTGGCTGGAGGGGACCCGCACCGCCTCCGTCGACGCGGCATGGTCCTGGGTGGAGGTGGCCCGGCTCCGCGAGCGGCAGCGTGACGACCTGCGTGGGGCGCTCGAGGCGGTGACGGCGGCGAGGCGCTCGCTCGACCTCGCCTTCGCGCTGGGACGCGGCGGCGGCATCAGCGAGATCGCGACGGCACGAATCGCAGTCGAGCGCCGGTTTCGACGCCTGGGCCGCTGGATCGCGGCCCGCGAGCGGCGTCCCGACGGGCGGCGCGGAGCGGCGGCCTAGAGCTCCACCACGAACCCCGGGCCGCCCAGATACAGCCCCGGATCCACGGCGATGGCACGCCCCGACGCGTAACGGTGGGGCCGGTCGGCGAGGTCGGTGTCCCCGTCGACGAGAATGGGCACCGGCGTGTGCCCGTGCACCACGCGCGTGACGCCGAAGTGCCGGAGGAAGGCATCCAGTGCGCCGGGGTCGCTGAACGCCATCCGGCGCGAGAGATCCTCGAGCAGCCTGTCCCAGGCGCGCGGTCGCGGCGTCGCAAGGACGCCTGCCACGACCGCATTCACCTCCGTCACGCCGGCCCCCATGCTCGCGTAGGCAGCGGAGTCGGCGTGGACCAGCAGATCCCCGTCCACCCGCGCCATCGCCGGCCGGGAACGGAGCCAGGCCGCGATCTCCGGCGTCACCCGCGCGAGGTCATCGGGTCGACCGCCGTTCGCCAGCCAATCGCCGCGGAACGTCCCGCCGGGACCCCCCGCGGGCGCCTCGGGCATGCGGTGCGCGGCGAGCAGCAGCACCTCGTGGTTGCCGAGCAGGCATTCGACCCTGCCCCCGGCTGCTTCGGCCTCGACCTGGAGGCGACGGACAAGGTCGATCACCCCCACGCCGTCCGGCCCGCGATCCGTCAGGTCGCCCAGGAACCAGAGCTCGGCGTTGCCGGCCGTCCAGCGCCCGGCGAGGTCCACCAGGCCCGCGGCAGCGAGAAGGCCCTCCAGCCGCTCGCGGTGGCCGTGCACGTCACCGACCGCCACGCGGCGGACCAGGCGGCGGCGCAGGAAGCGCGCCGTCTCGTCCGCGGCGATCTCCGCAGCGCGGAACGCGTCCTCGCCGGCGTCCAGCATGGCGAGCATGACGGCGGCGAACGCATCCCCGGCGCCCGTGGTGTCCACGTCGCGCACGACCCGTGGCGGCGCGATGCGCCGGGCCTCGACCCCGTCGTCGACCCAGGCTCCACGCGATCCATCCGTGAGCGCGAGGATGGGACGGTCTCCAAGCGTCAGTCGCAGCGTCGCGAGGAGCTGCCGGGGCTCCTGCGAGACTTCGGCGACGAGATCCTCCACGCTCGCACAGACGAGATCGAGCTCGGAGAGTCGGGAGACCAGCGCCCCGTCGAGGGCGGCGAGCGGCAGGGGCCGGACCGGTCGCCCAGCCTCGAGCCAGCGAAGCCAGCCCTGGA
This sequence comes from uncultured Chloroflexia bacterium, assembly GCA_963805645.1. Classification (GTDB taxonomy): domain Bacteria; phylum Chloroflexota; class Limnocylindria; order QHBO01; family QHBO01; genus CAVXEH01. Next base: position 241,627 of record CAWDVA010000007.1, read on the forward strand.
GCACCGCGCCGGCCACGGACCCCGGCGGCGCCGGGCGCAGGTGGTCTGCGCGCACCTCCGCCGCAACGGGTGCGTAGAGCACCGCGGTGCCGCCCGATTCGGGCACCGAACCGGGGAGCTCAGCGCCGCGGTGCCGCAGGACGAGCGTGCGCCGCTCGTCCGCGATCACGTGCTCGAAGGCAATCGTCGCCGGAACCGGTTCGGCATGGACCGATGCCAGGCGCGACAGCGCCTCCAGCCCGCGTTGTGCCTCGGGCTCGGGACCAAGGTGCGTCACGACCCCCGCCCGCAGCCCGATCTCCGCGGCGGCACGGGTGGCGTGCAGCGCCGCACCCCCGGCCGTCGCTGCGGCATCGGCGAAGTGGTCCACGGTGAGGCCGCCGATGACCAGGATGTCCAGCCCGGGGGGCGCGCCGTCCCGCCAACCGGATGGGATCGGCGATTTCGCATGCATGGCGATATGATCCACGAATGCCGCTGTATTTCTATGAGCTCCACGAAGGGGCCACCGATCTGATGACCGACGCGCTCCTCGTGAGCGAGCGCGAACTCAGCCGCGAGGAGTTCGCCGACCTGGTGCGGAAGGCTCGCAGCGACGTGGTGGAGACGTTCGAGGAGGACACCCTCGTCGAGGCCGTCGCGCGCGAGCTCGAGCGAAGGCACGGGCTGACCTACATCGGCGACGAAAAGCTGACCGCCAGCATGAGCGTCGGGATCGAGGAGGACGACACGTACCTCGTCGACCAGGACGACGGCTACCGCAGCATGGTGGTCGAGCTGGAGCGGAACTGACCGGGGTCCACCCCGCGGTCCCGTCGCCGCCTACTTGGCGACGTTGAAGAGCACCTGGATCACGTCGCCGTCGACGACCTCGTAGGTCTTCCCCTCGGAACGCAGCACGCCGTGGCGGCGCGCCTCGGCGATGGAGCCCAGCCGCACGAGGTCGTCGTAGCCGACGACCTCCGCCCGGATGAACCCACGGGCCAGGTCGGAGTGGATGGCACCCGCGGCGTCGACGGCGTTCGATCCGCGGCGCAGGGTCCAGGCCCGGCACTCGTCCTCGCCGGCCGTAAAGAACGAGAAGAGGCCCAGGAGGCCGTACGTCAGCCGGATCACCCGGCCTCGGGACGGCTCCACGATTCCCAGGTCGTCCATGAACGGCCGGGCGTCCTCCTCCGAGAGCTGCGCGATCTCCGCCTCGAGCTTCCCCGCGATGGCGGCAGCGTCGCTCGACGGCTGCGCGTAGCGGGCCCTGGCCTCGGATTCCATCAGCGTGGCACGCTCCAAGCTGCCTTCGTCCAGGTTCAGCAGGAGGAGAACCGGCTTCTGGGTCAGGAACCTGAAGCCGCGCAGGCGGCGCTCCTCGTCGTCGTCAATCGCCAGCGACCGCAGCGGCAGCCCTTCGGCAAGGTGGGGCTCGAGCCGCTCCAGCAACGCTTCTTCCTGCGCGTTGGCCTCGCGCTCGGCGGCGGAGCCGTGACGTCCCGCGGTCCGAAGCTTCTCGAGCCGCTTCTGGATCACCGTGAGGTCCGCGACCACGAACTCCAGGTCCAGCTCCTCGACGTCGCGCATGGGGTCCGGGACTCGCTCGCCGCCTTCGAAGCCGCGGGCGACGTGCAGGAGTGTGTCCGCATTGCGGATCTGGGCGAGGACGTCGGGCGCCACCGTCCCCTCGCGCGTGGCACCGGCGGGAATCGCCACGTCCACGTACGTCACATCGGCCGGCGTCACCTTGCGCGGGTGGAAGAGCTCGGCCAGCCGGTCGAGCCGCTCGTCGGGCACCTTGACGACGCCGATGTTGGGCGCTGCCCGTCCGCCGGAGTACCCGCCGGTCTCCGCGTGGCCACCGGTGAGGGCATTGAAGATGGTCGTCTTGCCGCTGCCGGGCAGCCCGACGATGGTGACCTGCATCCGGCTAGTACCCGGCTTCCAGGTCCACGACGTTGCGAAGCGGCTCCCCGGCGAGGTAGTGGCGCAGGTTCTCGATGAACAGCTCGATGCCGCGGTCCACCACGCGGTCGCTCGACCACGAGGTGTGCGGTGTGACCACCAGGTTCGGCACCTCGTAGAGCGGCGAGTCGGGTGGCAGCGGCTCCTCGTTGAAGACGTCCAGCACCGCTCCCGCGATCCAGCCACTCTCCAGGGCCTGTCGCAGGGCAGCCTCGTCCACGAGACGGCCGCGCGCGATGTTGATGAGCCAGGCGGACTCGCGCATTGCCTGCAGCTCTGGCGCGCCGATCATGCCCGCCGTCTCGTCGGTCAGTGGCGCCGTGAGGACCACCACGTCGGCCTCGGCCAGGACCCGCCCGATGGCGTCCTCACCGTGGATCTCCACGTTGCGACGTTCACCCGCGCCGCGCTCGGGGTGGCGCCGGGTCGCAACCACCCGCGTCCCGAAGGGCTCGAGCAGCGCGGCGAGGTCGGAGCCAATGCTGCCGTAGCCCAGGATCCCCACCGTGAGCCCACCCAGCTCCCTGCCGCGGAGGGGCTGCCAGGTGCGCTCGCGCTGCAGCTCGATCAGCTGCGGCAGCCGGTGTGCGATGGCGAGCAGCATCATGACCACGTACTCGGCGATGGGCCGGCTGAAGACACCGCGCGAATTGGTGACCGTGACCCCGCGCGAGCGCAGGGTCGGCGTGGCGACCTGGTCGATGCCGGCGGACGCGGAATGGATCCAGTGCAGGTTCGGAGCCCGCGACACCAGGTGGTCGAGGACCGAGGCGGGCAGCCCGCTGCGCAGGAGGACCTCCGCCTGTTCGAGCGCCGCGTCGGCATCGCCGTGGACCACGCCGTCGCGCGAGACGGGAACCACGCGGACGTCCCCGAGCGCTTCGATGCGCTCCACGATCGGCTGAGGCAGGGTGGAACCGTAGATGGGGGTGGCGAGGATGACGACCTCGCTGCTCATGCCCGACCGAACGCCGGATCGCGATCCGCGTGCTCGCCTCCGTCCTCGATGCGCCGGATCCAGCGGTCCGGGTCGCGGATCTCGTCGAGGGTGGGCAGGGCTGCCGGGCCGCTCCAGACCTGCTGCAGGAACGCCCGGTCCCGCTCCGCGAGCACGGCGTCGACGAAGCGCTCGCCGGCGGCGTACTGCTCCATCTTCAGGTCGAGCCCGGTGACCCGCATGATTGCCTGCTCGATGGCGCCGCGCCGCTCGTTGCGTCGCTCGAACCGATCGTGCAGCTTCACGAAGCCGGGAAGCAGCCGCTCGCCGGCGGCGTTCATGACGTGGTTCGAGTACCCCTCCAGCAACGACATGAGCGCCTGGGTCTGCTGGAAGGTAGCCCGCTGGCGTTCGCTGAGGAGCCGCTCGATCCAGTGCCCGCTGCCCGCATTGGCGAGTGCATCCCGGACCCGCCTTCCCAGGCCGCCGGTGTCGGTGGCGAGCTGCTCCACCGTTTCGGAGACCAGCCCGGCGAAGTGGTCGCGGAGCCACGGATGGGCCTCGAACTCGAACGCGTGGGTCGCCTCGTGGAGGGCGATGAAGAAGCGGAACTCGTCGAGCGGGACCCGCAGCCCGGCTGCCGTCGCGGTGATGTTGGGCTCGACGAAGTGAAGCCGCCCGCGCGGGACGGGACCAACCGCCAGCAGGCTGACGTCGTACTGGCCGAGGACCTTGCGCGCCAGGAACCCCAGCAGGAAGCCGAGCTGCTGATTACCGATGGAGCGGTTCACGATCCGGGCCAGGGCCCGGCCAGGCGTCTCGACCGAGCCGGCGGCCTCCGTGAGCACGCCCTCGACTCGCCCGAACAGGGACTGGAACGTGGCCAGGTTGAGGTCGACCCACTCGAGACGGTCGATGACCGCCGGCGTCTCGAGGGCCGCCGGAAGGGGCCGGCCGATCTCCGCCTCCACGGCCGGCTCGATGCGGATCAGCGCCTCGCGATAGAAGGCCTCCGCTGCCTCGCGCTCGTGCCGGCTGAGGGGCGCCGCGTGGACGCCGAGCCGGCGACGCGCGATACCCCGCACCGCCTCCCAGTCGATGAGGCGAGTGCCCGCGCGGCGCACCAGCTCACGCTGCGCGACGGTCGCTCCCATGGCCACGAGCCCGCCCACGACGATGCCCATCCCGATGCGGGCGCTGTTGCGTATCACGCCCGCAGTCTAGGGCCTCCGGGCACCCGCCGCGTCCACGCTGACCCCGTCCACGTGAGGGAGACGGGAGCCGAAGATGCGGGTGGCGACGGTTGTGAAGGCATCGACGTCACCTGTCGTCGCAAGACGATGGCTGCCCGCGGATGCATCAGTCCTTGCCCGCAGGGCGTCGAGCAGATCCTCGACCGCGATTGCCGTGGTGAACGCGGAATCCACGACGGCGACCGGGGTCCCCACGATCCGCTCGATCAACGGGCGGAGCAGCGGGTAGTGGGTACAGCCCAGGAGAAGCGTGTCGATGGCCGCATCGGCGGCAAGCATCGGCTCGAGGTAGCCCCGCACCGCGCCTTCGGCCTCCGGCCCGTCCACCACCCCGGCCTCGACGAGGGGCACGAGGTCTGGACAGGCCCGCTGGGTCACGACCAGCTGCGGGTCCGCCTCGTCGATCGCATCGGGGTAGGCGCCGGATTCGACGGTTCCGGCGGTGGCGATGACGCCCACGTGCCCGCTGCGGGTCGCCGCTGCGGCGGCCACCGCCCCGGGCCGCACCACGCCGATCACGGGCACACTCGCCCGGTCGCGCACCATGGGCAGCGCTCGGGAGGTCGCCGTGTTGCAGGCGATGACCAGCAGCTTCACGTCACGTTCGAGAAGCCACGACACGCACTCGTCGGTGTAGGCGCGCACCTCGTGCGCCGGGCGAGGGCCATAGGGCGCTCGACCGTTGTCGCCAAGGTAGATGGTGGATTCGGCAGGCAGCCGGCGCTGGATCTGCGAGAGAACGGTCAGGCCGCCGACGCCGGAGTCGAATACGCCGATGGGGCGCCGATCCGGGATCGCGACCACGGGCTCAGCGATGCCCGGCGAGCGCCATGCCGCGCTCGGCCTGGACCGCCACCAGCGCGGCGGCGATCTGACGAACCCCCAGCGAAATGGGTGCCTCCGGACTGGAGACCACGAACGGGACGCCCTCGTTGTTCGCGTTGAGCACCAGGCGGCCGTCCGAGACGATCTCGAAGTCGATCGACTGCCCGATGGTTGCCTCGAGATCCGCCTTGTTGATGCCGCCGGAGGCGTCGGCCCGGTTCAGGATGGTCGCCAGCTTGGCCGGTGGGTAGCCGATGGCGGCGAACGCCTCGGTGGCCATGGTCAGGCCGCGGATCGCCATCGAGTCGTAGGTGAGGACCTGGAGGATCAGGTCCGCGCTGTCGAGGAAGACGAGCACGTCATCGGACAGGGCGGCGCGCGTATCGACGATCACGAACTCGTAGAGCTTGCGGATGATACCCAGCACCTTGTCGATGTCACGGGTCGTGATCATTTCCGCCATCTCGACCCGCGGGGGCGCCAGCAGGATGTCGATGCCCGAGGGGTCCTTCCACAGCACCTCCGACAGGTCCGACTCGCGGATCCGGTCCGTGGGCAGGTTGACGATCGAGGGGGCCACGGCGGGCACGCGCAACAGGCCCCGCAGGTCGCTGAACTGCAGCGTCCCATCCACGAGGCATACCCGGTGGTCGGCACCGAGCGCCACCGCGAGGTTGTAGGCCAGCGTGGTCCGGCCCACGCCGCCCTTGGGGGAGAACAGGGCGACCATCATCGACGCCGCACGCGACGACTCCACCGACCGCTCGTCGTGCGTCTTGCGGATCAGCGTGGTGAGATCGAAGCCGGTGAACGGCATCGTCAGCACGGCGTCGATGCCCCGGTCGGGATCCTCCTGCACCGGGTTCTGCGGCACGGTGAGCATGATGATCGCCACGTTGGCATCCGCCTCTCGGATCGCCTTCGCGACCTTGGGGCCGCTCATCCGACCCTGGAGGAGAGCGTCCACGATGACGATGTCGGGGTGCACCTCTCCGACCGCCGTCTCCGCACGGTCACCGCTGGTCACGACGTCAAGGATCTTGATCTGCGTCTGCGCATTCAGCAGCGACCGCATGTGCGACGCCACCTGGGGAACGTCTTCGATTACCAGCAGCCTGATCTGCTCGCCAGCCAATCCCACACCCCTTCCGACGCCCGGAGTCCCGACCATCGCTCGCGAACCCCCGGACGTCAGGCGGCCCGGCGCGCAATCACGATGCGGCGCTCGCTCTCCCGGCCGAACGGTTCAAGGTCATACGACCCGTAGGACGTCTCGGTCACGAGCCCACCCTCCACGAGGAGGTGTCGCAGCACGTCCTCCGAGGGATACCAGAGCCGGAAGGTGGCCGGAAGCCGCGCTATCGTACCATCGGGTCGTACGGCATCGGTCAGGGTCGCATAGTCCACCCAGAGTCCCTCGGGACGCTCGTGACGGGTCAGCCCCGAGCGTCGGACCACCCTCCGGCCGTCCAGGGTCCGCTCCCAGTCCACGCTCATGGGCAGGTCCCGCCACGGCAGTCCCGCCGGACCGATATCGTCGATCACCAGCAGCCCGCCCGCCTCCAGACGGCTCGCCGTCGCCGCGACCATGCGCAGCGCCTCCTCGGGACCGGCAAGGTGCGGCAGGACGCCCACCGCCAGGGCCAGGGCAAACAGGCCACGGACCGGCGGCCGCCGAACGTCACCGGCAATCAGCCTGAGGCCCCCCGAGCGTGCGGCATCCGACAGGACGTCGTCGGCCTCGATACGCCCCTGCGCCCGGCGGAGGAGCGCGGTTGATCCGTCCACGCCAACGACCCGTCGGGCACCACCGTCGAGCAGAGCGCGCAGCAGCCGGCCCGAGCCACAGCCGAGGTCGAGCACCGGGCCGTCCGCGTGCCTGGCAAGCTCTCGGTAGAACGCCAGGTCGTCCGTGATCTCGTCGTGCTCGAGGTCGTAGATCGCAGCCAGCAGGTCCGGGTCGCCCGGCTGGTCCGCGAAGATGTCCGGCCCACGCGGCGGATCGCTCATGGCGTGTCGATGCGGCGGACGGCGAACCATTCCGCGAGCCCGGCCAGCAGCACGACGAAGATGCCCACCGACACGGTCAGGGCGCCGCCCAGACGGAGCCCGGCCAGCGCGGCGAGCACCGCGCCGGCCAGGAGCCCGCGGCGGGCAGCGCGCCGCCACGCGCCGCGGTAGACGATCCGACGCCGGAGCACGAACTCGCCGAGGAAGGCGAACGGGGTCACCAGGACCGCCACCGAGACGGCGGCCAGGATGACGACCACCGCGCGGTTGCGCCCCGCCTCCGGGCAGGCAGCCGCGGGGCCCGTCCCCGGGCATGCATTCCCGGCGAAGGACACGAGCGCCACGAAACCCAGCACCGCCACCAGGACGAGCGCAAGGACCTCGAAGCGTTGACGCCCGCTCATCGTCGTACGCTGCTCACGTCCTCAGGCGTGGCGGGCCTGCCGAGCGTCAGTGGGCGGCATCAGGGCAGATCTCGCGGAACGGGCAGAACCCGCATCGTGCCACCCCGGGCGTCGCCGTGAAGCGCCCGGCACGGATGCCCTCGGCCGCCGTGGTCACCTTCTCCTGGGCTCGCTCCAGGCGACGTTCGCCTGGCTCGCTGCGACCGACCAGTCCCGATTCGAGGAAGTGCAGGGCGAGCTGATCCGGCGGCCGCCCGTGCTGCGCCTCCCACGCGAGCGCGTAGATCGAGAGCTGCAGCGATTCGCGCGATCGGCGGTGGGCTGTGGCCGGATCGCGGACGTCGCTCGACTTGTAGTCGGTAATGACCACCCGACCGTCCGCTTCGACGTCGACCCGGTCGTAGCGACCGCGGATCCGGTCGCGGCCCAGCAGGAAGGCGAACTCCTGCTCCACCGCGGTCGGCCGGGCGGGGTCGGACTGCTGCTCCGCCCAGAATCGCGCGAGGGCGTCACGGGCCGCGGCCAGGCGCGCCTCCTCATGCTCGCGGGTCAGGAATCCCACCGATTCCCAGCTGCCGTCGAGCGCAGCCTGCAGCTCCGGGAGGCTCATGGGACGACCCTGCATCTGACGCCGGTGGAAGGCCTGCACCGCGCCATGCAGCGCCTTGCCGTAGCTGAGCTGGTGGCTGGCCGGTGTCGGGATGCGGATCTGATGCGCGAATCGGTAACGCGCCGGGCACTCCAGGTAGTCGTTGACCTGTCCGTAGCTCAGGGAGAGCGGGCGGGCCGCCAGCGAGGGTCGCGCCGGGCGGGCGACACGGGTGGGCGCCTCCTGGCTGCGCGCGATCCGCTCGGCGACCGCGGGGCGAACGGCGCCCGCCGGCGTTGCCGGCGGGAGGTCGAGCGCCTCGTGCGCGAACTGGCTCAGGCGCCGGGTCCGGCCACCCCCGTAGTCGGCCGCCCAGGTGAGGACCAGTGATTCGATCGCGCGCGTCATCCCCACGTAGAAGAGGCGTCGTTCCTCGGCCAGGTGGTGGTCACCCTCCGGCGGGGCGTCGCGCAACAGCGCCGCGGGGAACGGCAGCGGATCCCGGCGATCGCGGCTGGGGAACCGATCCTCGACGAGGCCGACCATGAACACGACCGGGAACTCGAGGCCCTTGGCCCGGTGGTAGGTGAGGACGTGGACTGCGTCCGCCTCGTCCGGCTCCGCTTCCGCGGTCGAGGGATCGTCGCCGGCCGCCATCAGCGTGTCGAGCTGCTCGACCAGGAACGGCAGCCGATCGTGGCGCAGGAGGGCGGACTGCCGGCGGACGATCTCGAAGAAGCGCGCCACGTTGGCCAGCCGTTCCTCACCGGTCGCACGCGCCTCCGCGGTGAGCCTCCCGAGCCATCCGCTGGAGGTCACGAAGTGGTACAGGAGCTCGCCTGTCGTCCGCTCGGTGCTCATGGCCCGATGGCGGTCGATCGTGGCGAGGAGCTGCTCGACGACGGCCATCGCGCGCGGCTCGAACCGTGCCCCGTCGCGGCGCCCCACGGCCTCCCGCAGCGCGGCCTCGAGGCTCATGCGACGCCGAGAGGCCTGGTTCAGGGCCCGCGTGACGTCCGTCGCCGCCAGGCCGAAGATCTCCGAGGTCGCCAGGTCGTAGCAGCTCACCGAGTCTTCGGGATCCGCCACCGCCCGCAGGAAGCTCACCAGGAGTCGAACCTCCGGCTGGTGGTAGAGCCCGGCGGTCCCGCTGAAACGCCAGGGGACGTGCGCCAGATTGAGGCTGCGCAGGAACGGATCCGCGTCGCGGTTGCCGCGCACCAGGATCGCGTGATCGCCAGCCCGCCGTCCGGCGCGGATCGAGGCTGCGATGCGGTCTGCGACCACATCCGCCTCGTCGCTTCCGGTCACGAATCCCCGCAGCTCGATCGGGTCCGGTGCCCGCTGCGCGCCGCGGAACGGGCGGCGGGCGCGGAGCCGCTTGTCGATCCCCTCGCGAACCTCGAGCCGCTCAGGGTCGTTGTGGACGATCAGCCGATGGGCGGCATCGAGGATCTCCTGCCGGTTGCGGAAGTTGTCGGTCAGGACGACCCGTGCGGCACGCGGGTAGGCGGCCCGGAAGCCGAGGATGTTCGACAGCGCCGCCCCACGGAAGCGGTAGATGCTCTGGTCGTCGTCCCCCACCACCGTGACGCTGGCATGGCCATCGCCCGCCAGCAGCTTCACCAGCTCGAACTGGGCGTGGTTCGTGTCCTGGAACTCGTCCACGACGATGTAGCGGAACCGCCGTCGCTCCTCCTCCAGCACGGCAGGGTGATCGCGCAGCAATCTCAGCGCGAGCGCGACCTGGTCGCCAAAGTCGAACCGATCCGATGCGCGCATGAGGCGCTCGTAGGTCGCATAGGCGGCTGCCAGCTCGCCCTGGAGCGCCGCTTCCTCGGCGAGCGCGGCCTCATCGGGATGAGCGCTTGCCTCCGCCGCCAGGTCCCGAGCCGCCTCCGCGAAGGCTGCCGGTGAGACGTCCTCGTCGCGGGCACGGCTGAACAGGGTGGCGAGCGCCCCAAGGAACCGGGTTGGGTCACCCAGAGGCCGATATCGGTCCAGCGGGAGCTCGAAGAGGTGCTCGCGAAGGAAGATGACCTGCTCTGCACGCGACAGGACCGTCGCCCGATCCGACAGGCCCGCCTCGAAGGCATGCTCCCGCAGGATCCGGTCGCCGAACGCGTGGAAGGTGCTGATCACCGAATCCGTGTACCCGTAGGGCACGAGGCGGTCGACGCGCTCCTGCATCTCCGCCGCGGCCTTCTCCGTGAACGTGAGGGCCAGGATCTCGGAGGGCAGAGCCCGCTTCTCGGCGATGAGCCACGCGATCCGCCGGGTCAGCACCGTGGTCTTGCCGGTTCCGGCGCCGGCGACGATCAGCAGGGGGCCATCCCCGTGGGTGACGGCGCGGCGCTGACGGGGGGTGAGGTCTGCGAGGAGCGGCGGCTGCAGCCGGAGGTGGGGTCGGGACGGGCGCGGCGCTGGGGCGGTGAGCTCCTCGAAGATCGGGAGCTGGTCCGGGGAGGGGACAACCGCTGGCACGAGCTCGATGGTAGCGGAGGGTGGCTTCACCCCGCGGTTATCGCCGACGTACCGGACAGCTTGTCTGTCGCGGCGGGTCGCCGCCCGTACCGCGGGCGCCCATGATGCCCTGCGGCCCTTGCAGGAACACATGGGCACTGCTACCGTCCCGCCGCTCGCAGGGGCAGCGGAGGGAGAGCGGCGGTGGCCGATCAGCTTGAGCTCGGCGCGCACGTCGTGACGGCGATCCTGGCGACCTGGCTGGGGGTCACGGTCTTCACGCGCGCCCGCAGCACCCCCGCATCGCGCGTCTTCGCCTGGGTCACCCTGCTTCTGGCCCTCTGGTCGACGGCCATCCTCGTCGAGCGTCTATCGCCGTCGCCCGAAATCCGCACCGGGTTCAACGCGCTGGAGGATCTCGCCGCCTTCCTGCTTCCCGCGGCTACCCTGCACATCGTCCTCGCCTTCACCGTCGAGGATCGGCGGTCGACCGTGCAGGACGCTGCGCTGGCGGCGGCCTACGTGGTCGGCGTCGTGACCGCCGGACAGGCGATCCTCGATCCGGGCCACCCGATCGCCGTGGATCCACCGCGACTCGAGCCGGGCTTCGTATCCGGCGCAACCCTCGGGTGGGCGTTCATCGCGGTGCGCATTCTCATCTTCGGCCTCGCCATCGCGTGGTCCGCACTCCCGCTGCGTTCCGCGGCGGGCGACCGGGCGCGGCAGGCGCAGACCCTCGCCGCGCTGGCAACCGTGGCGGTGGCCGCCCTGGGCGGCACCCTTCGGCTCCTTCCCGAGGCGGCCGGTGGCCCGAAGTGGGTCGGCGTGTCGCTCGTCACGGCGGCCCTGCTGCTCGCCACCTATGCGGTCCTGGCCCAGGGTGTGTTCCTCACACCGCGGACCGCCCGACAGGCATTCCGCTCCTCGTTCCTGGCCGGGGTCGTGGTCACCGCCTATGTCGCCGTCGTCATCGGTCTGGAGACGCTGCTGCGCCGAACGCTGCAGATCGAGCTGCCCATCTTCACCGCGTTGGTCATCGCCGCGACGATCGCCGCGGTCGAGCCCGCGCGGGAGTGGTTCGGCCGGATGACCGACCCGGCAAACGGTCGTCACGAGGCGACGTACCGGCGGCTGCAGCGCCTCCTTAACCCCGGGACGCTGGCCATACAGCGACCGGAGGTCGCCGTGCAGCCGGCGATCGAGCGGGTCGTCCGCGTCCTGGGCCTGCGCGGCGCCGCTGTGCTGGATCCCGGCGGCGTGGCCGTGGCAACCCATGGCATCGTCGATACGGACCCGCGCGCGGTCACCCTGGCGCTCGGGACCGGCGATCGCGCGGTGGGCATGGCCCGGTTCTCGGGACGGGCGACGGGCGACCCGTTCACCATCCGCGACCGGAGGCTCCTCGACGAGGTGGCCGGCTACATCGCCGCCTCCCTCGAGCTCGGCGCCGAGCAGGCACAGCAGGCCACCGAGCTGTCCGAGCTTGATGCTCGCAACGCGGCCGTCGCGTCGCAGGGAGCCCGGCTGGACCGCGCCCTTGCCAGGGCCGAATCCCCCCTCCCGCGCCTGCGCGTCCACGCCCTCGGGCCGCTCAGCGTGGAGCTCGGCGGCGATCCCGTTCGACAGTGGGGCGGTCCCAAGGCCGGTACCCGGCAGGCAGAGGCCGTGTTCGCGTTCCTCCTCGACCGGGGCGACCGGGGAGCGACAAAGGACGAGATCGTCGAGGTGGTCTGGCCCGATGTCGACATCCCGCACGCGGACGCAGCCTTCCACCGGACCCTCGTCGGCCTGCGGGGCATGCTCGAGCCCGGTCGCCCACCTCGGGAGGGGAGCCTGGCCATCCGCTTCCACAACGACCGGTATCGGCTCGATCCCTCGCTCATCGAATGGAGCGACGTCGATGCCTTCACCGATGCCCTCGCCGCGGCATCGTCCGCCACCGCCGACGATGCTGCGATCACGCGGCTCGAGGAGGCGCGCAGCCTCTACCGTGGCGACTACCTCGACGACTGCCCGTTCTACGGCGACAGCGAGTACGTGGAGGAACGCCGGCGTCTCCTTCGCGGCCGATGCGTCGACCTGCTCGTCGCGCTGGGCGAGCGGCGCGAGGCAAACGGCGACCGCCCCGCGGCCGCCGCGGCGTTCCGGGAGGCGGTGTCCCTGGCCGGGGGCGGCTGCCCTCCGGCGGAGGACGGGCTCGAGCGGCTCGGGGCGGCGCCCTAGGCGCCCGGGCGCCGCGGGCGAGCGACCCCCCGGCCCCGATGGCCCGGTCGGCTCGGGCCGCGCCGCGCGCGCCAGCCGAGCAGCGCCTCGGCATGACGGCGTGAGACGTGCAGCTCGTCGCGCACCCTGGCCACGTTCAGCGGACCGCGACGGGCCGCACCGTCGATGCGGTCCATGAGCGCGGTGAGCACACCGGCCGGGTAGTCGATCCCCTCGCCCAGCGGCACCAGCTCGCCGGCCGCGCGCAGCTGGTCCAGCACCCCCGGCGGAATGCCCAGCCGCGCGGCCAGCGGGTCGACGCGCGGGACGGCGGCACCGACCTCGCGGAGACCGGCCATGAGCCGATTAACGCGCTCGCGCATCGCGGGATCCGCGATCACCGGCTGGTGCCCGGGCAGGTGGACGCGACGGCCATCGCGCAGCATCTGCCCGTCGGTCGCGAGCCACTCGATTCGTGCCCGGAGACCCGCGTCCGACCAGCCCCGCAGGGAGCCCCCGCCGCGGTGCCCCGCCGGCCGCCGCTCGGCGGGATCGGCACGCGCCTCGTCAACCACCGCATCGATCCGCTGGTCCGGCTTGAGCGGCTCCCGGCGGTGCAGCCGGCGCAGCGCCGCGATCAGGCGCCGATCGGCCAGCCGGACATCGGGGTCGGGAGAAGCCGCGCTCACCCGGAGGTCGGGATCGTCGCCGTCCCCTCGACGGCGATGCGGATCGCCTCCGTCTCTTCCGCCGACAGGGCGTGCTGCGAGGCGCCGTTCTCCACCGGCTTGGCGAAGACCCGTGTGTTGGCCCGGCCGTGGAGGCTGGAGATCACGATCCCGTCGCGACGATCGTCCAGCAGGGCGATGGCGAAGCTCTGGTCGGAACCGGTGTCCTCGAACGGATTGAACCGCACCAGCCCGATGTGCTGGAGCGAGCCGCGGGTTCGCTGCTCGAGGAAGGTGTACAGCGTGTTCAGCTCCTCGAGCCGGGTGCCCACGTCGCGGACCTGGCCGATGTGGCCGTCCAGCACTTCCTGCAGCGATCCCCCGCCCTCCCCGCTGACGAGTGCGCGGTACGCGCCCATGGCGCGGCCGAGGCGCACGGACTGCACGACCAGCCCCACGAGCAGCAGAAGCAGCACGAGGACGAGGGCGCCGAGCGCCAGAGCGAGGTTGTCGGAGAGGAAGCGGTTCAGATCAGCCATGGACCGCCGTGAGGACTGCGGACGTCGGCCGGTATAATACCGCCCCCGTGGCCCGCCTCCGGGCGACGTCGCGCGCCGCAGCCAACGTCAGGAGCAGCAGAACCGCATGGCGAAGTCCCGCAAGTCGTCCAGCCGATCCCGCCGCCGCCAGCAGCGGGCAGCCACCCGCCCCCAGGCTCCCCGACCGTCGTTCGCACCGACGCCGGACGCCCAGGCGGCAGAGCATGAGCAGACCGCCACGGCCGCGGTGGGCAGCACGACGACGACCCGGACCCCGGCGTCCACGCCGCGCGCGTCGCGCGCGAACGCACGCCTGACCGTTGCCGGACCCTCCGCGCTCTCCGAGCGAGCGATCGAGGAGTACCACTACGTGGGCCGCGACCTGCGGAACATCTTCACCCTCGTGGTCGTCATGGCCGTGCTCCTGGCCATCGCCTTCGTCGCGTTCACCGCGCTTGGCATCGGGCACACTGCCTAGGCGATCCGACCTCCCCCGACGCCCGCGATCCAGCGGCCCGCCTCGCGCGGAGAGCCCAGCCGCACGGCGTCGATCCCGGGGTGCTCCGCCAGAAGGCGCGGGAAGTCACGCCGGCGGCGACGATAGGTCCCCAGGATCCACCACAGCAGCCCGTCGCGCTGCAGCAGGTGCATCGACAGACGCTCGCGGTTCCCGGTCCCCGGCCACAGCTCCTCCCCGGTCCGGATCCGGCGGAGGGTCCGTGTGAGGTACCGCCACAGGATGGTGCGGAGCGGATAGTCGAGCCAGACCACCGTGTCGGCGCGCGCCCAGACGAGATCGCGAACGATGCTGTAGTTGCCGTCCACCACCCACCCGACGGGCTCGATGGCCGCGGCCACCCGCGAGCGCATGACGTCGGGCGATGCCCCGGTCCACCCCGGCTCCCAGTACAGCGCGTCCAGCTCGACGTATGGCAGATCGAGGCGCTCGGCGAGGTCGCGCGCGAACGTGGTCTTGCCCACGGAGCTGGTGCCGACGACGTTGATGCGCCGGAGCCGGGCGGAGCTCACCGGCTGCTCACCGGTCGCCCGTGGGACGCTCCCCTCCCTCCCGTCGACGGCGACGGAGCCGGGCGAGGCGCTCCCCGATCTGCTGCTCGAGGCCCTGGTCTGACGGCTCGTAGTAGACCTTTCCGGCGAGCTCGTCGGGGAGATACTGCTGCTCCACGTCGGCACCTTCGAAGTCGTGCGGGTACAGGTACCCCTTCCCGTACCCCTGCTCACGCGTGAGCCGCCGGTGTGACGAGGGCCGAAGGTGCAACGGAACCGGCAGACGGCCGCGCTCCTCCACGTCCGCGAGGGCGGCAAAGTACGCACCGCCGGCCCGATTCGACTTCGGCGCCGATGCGACGAAGGCGGCGGCCTGGGCAAGCGCGTACTGCGCCTCGGGCAGCCCGATCATCTCCACCGCCTGCATCGCCGCCACGGCGATCTGCAGCGCCCGCGGATCGGCGTTGCCCACGTCCTCGGAGGCCGCGATCACGATCCGGCGCGCGATGAAGGTGGGATCCTCCCCCGCGGCAATCATGCTCGCGCACCAGTACAGCGCCGCATCCGGATCGTTGCCGCGCATGGACTTGATGAACGCCGATGCCGCCTCGTAGTGCTGGTCCCCCACCCGGTCGTAGGCGAGCAGCCGCTGCTGCGCCGCCTCGCTGATCCGCTCGGGACCGATGGCGTCGCCGGCGTCGGTCACCGCAGCGGCCGCCTCGAGGATGTTCAGCGCCTGCCGGGCATCCCCGCCCGACAGGTCGAGCAGGGCCGCCATCGCGTCCTCGCCGAGCGCCACGCGGCCGCCGAGCCCGCGCTCCTCGATCAGCGCCCGGTCCACGATGGCGTGCAGGTCGTCGGCCGAGAGCGGCTCGAGCCGGTAGATCCGCAGCCGTGAGAGGAGCGGCGAGTTGATCTCGTAGTACGGGTTTTCGGTGGTTGCTCCCACCAGGGCAATCGTCCCGTCCTCGACGTGCGGCAGCAGCGCATCCTGCTGCGCCTTGTTGAAGCGGTGGAGCTCGTCGATGAAGACCACCGTCCGGCCGCCCGCCTCGCGCAGGGCGCGGGCGTCGGCGACGAGCTTGCGGATGTCCGCCACGCCGCTGGTCACCGCGGAGATCTGGCGCCAGGTCCCCTCCGAGCGCTCCGCGAGGAGGCGAGCCAGGGTCGTCTTGCCGGAGCCCGGCGGGCCCCAGAGGACCATGGAGGGGATGTAGCCGGGCTTCACGACGCGCGTGAGGGCGCCATCGGGCCCCACCAGATGGGGCTGGCCCACGAACTCGTCGAGGGTCCTGGGTCGCATGCGCGCGGCGAGCGGGGCATCCTCCGGGACCTCGTCCGGGAAGAGCGGGGCGCTGGGGACCTCGGCTCGGCGCGGCATCCCCAGAGTCTAGGGTGAGGTGGCCGGGCTCGCCTGCTGCGCAGCCCACGCCCGGCACAGGGGTTCGTCGGCCGGCGCGGGCGCGCTGCCCGCGCAGCCCAGGGCCAGCAGGCGCAGGGGATCTCCACCGAGCAGCGCCTGCGGGTACCGACCGGCAGCCGCCGTCCAGTCCGGCAGGGTTCCACAGGCGTGGACCAGGTCCGCGAGCCAGTCGATCTTGTCCGGGTTCACGGCGCGCGCCACCCGCTCGGCCGCCTGCGAGAAGGCAAGCTGGCAGGTGGCGGACGTCCGGGCGCCTCCGCGAGAGCAGCCGACGAGCACCAGAACCAGCAACGCGGCTGCGGCACGCCTGACCGGCATCGTGACAGCTCCCTCCAGACTCGTCGTGGCAAGGGTAGCGAAGCGGCACAAACCCTCGTGGGGCGGCGGCCGGAGTTGACGGTGGTACCAACGGGGGATACGCAGGTCGATGATCCGGTCGGATACTCCCCCATCATGAATCCCGTCGAGACCGGACTCGTCCTCGCGGCCCTCATCGACGGCACGGTGCTGTACGGACTCCTCCTCGCCCGGCGGCAGCACGCCCGTCGGATCGAGGCACGACTGCTGGAGTCTGCCCACCTCTACGGCCTCGTCCGCATCGCTGTCGCAGATCGCCGGGCCGCCTGACCCGCGACCCCTGCGTCCCAGCCCACGGCCGGGTGCGGGAGTGATCGGGTGCGATCCCAGTGCGCCCCGTATGATTCGGCGCATGCAACAGAACCTGCGGATCCCCGGCCCGACGCCGATCCCCGACGAGGTCCTCGAGGCCCAGGCGGCGCCGATGATCGACCACCGCGGCACGGAGTTCGCCGCGATGTTCCGCGAGATCAGCGCCGGAATCGCCAGCCTGATCGGGTCGAGCGACGAGGTTCTCCTCCTCACCGGCTCCGGCTCCGGGGCACTCGAGGCGGCAGTCGTGAACACGCTCTCGCCGGGCGACCGGGTCCTCTCCGTCATCGCCGGCGGATTTGGCGAGCGCTTCGCGGCCATCGCGGAGGCGTTCGGCGCATCGGTGGACCGCCTCGAGGTACCGTGGGGGGAATCCGCAAACCCGGTCGCGGTCGCCCATCGGCTGCGTGCGGCGCCGCCCTACCGGGCCGTGCTGCTGACGCATAACGAGACGTCGACGGGCGTCACGAACCCCGTGCGCGAGCTCGCCGCCGCGATCCACGCCGAACCGACCGACCCGCTGGTCCTGGTGGACGGGATCAGCGGCCTCGGGGCGCTGCCGTTCGAGATGGACGCCTGGGGGATCGATCTCGTGCTCAGCGCCAGCCAGAAGGCCTGGATGGCGTCACCCGGGATTGCCATCGCCGCGGTGGGCGCCCGCGCCCGGGCGGCGGCCGACACGGCCCGGATGCCGCGCTACTACTGGGACTTCGCGCAGGCGCGCCGGTTTGCGGAGAAGGGGCAGACCCCGTGGACACCAGCCGTGAGCGTGCTGTTCGGGCTGCGGGTCGGCGTGCAGCGCCTGCTGGCCGAGGGCCGCGCGCGGACCTGGGCACGCCACGCGGCCATCGCGGCCGGGGCGGCGGCGGGCATCGAGCGGGCGGGCCTTCGACTGGTTGCGCCGGCCGACTCCAGATCACACACCGTCACCGCCGCCTGGCTGCCGGAGGGGCTCGACTGGGCTCCGTTCAATGCCGCGATGCGGGCCAAGGGCCTGGTCATCGCTGGCGGGCAGGGGAAATGGGCCGGGCGCATCCTGCGCTTCGGCCACATGGGCGACGTGGCCTGGGACTCCATCGGCTCCGCGATCCGGGTGCTGAGCGAGACGCTCGTTGAGTTCGGTGAGCCCGCCGATCCGGCGGCAGCCGAGGCTGCCGGTCGGAACGCGTACGAAGCGGCGATGGCCCCCCGTTGAGCGGACGGCTCCTTTTCGTCCGCCACGGGATCACTGACTGGAACCGGGAGGGTCGGTTCCAGGGGCACCTCGATCCCGGCCTCGCCGACGAAGGTCGGTCGGAGGCACGCCTGGTCGCCGAGCGCATCAGCGGTGACGGCGACCTGCGACCGGCGCGCCTCATCAGCTCGCCGCTGTCCCGGGCCCGGGAGACCGCGGACATCATCGTGGCTGCCCTCGGGGACGACGACCTCCATATCGAGCTCGACGATCGGCTCATGGAAGTCGGGCAGGGCGAATGGGAAGGACGCACGCACGCGGAGCTGGCCGTGCAGGACGCCGAACGCTACGCGGCCTGGCGCAGCGCGTCCTCTGACCGCCAGCCGCCCGGCGGCGAGCCTGTGCAGGCCGCGGTCGAGCGAATCCGCGCAGCCCTCGACCAGGCGATCCGGAGCACCGACCACGAGCGGGCCTGGCCGCTGTGCATCGCCTCGCACGGCGGCACCCTGCGGCTCGCGGCGCATGCCCTCCTGGAGATTCCCCTGGAGCGAGCGTGGCGGTTGGAGCTCGACAACGCCTCGCTGTCGATGATGGACCGCCTGAACGGCCGCTGGCGGCTGGTCACCTGGAACGACTGCGCCCACCTGCTCGGGCGCGCTCCGGCGCACGTCGACGAAGACGACGGTCAGGCCCTGGCCCTCTAGCCCTCAGCCTCCCCGCCTTGGGATCAGCGAGCGCACGCGCCGCCGGACCGCCAGCCATACGAACGGCACCCGCAGGCTGCGCCAGGCCGCCTGCATGCGTGCGACCGTCTCGCTCGTCATCCCCCGCCCCGAGTAGCTGCCCCAGACCTTGGCGTCGGCGATGGTGTGGATCTCCGGCCGACGCGCAGGGATCTGCTCCTCGAGCCAGCCCGCGTACTCGTAGTCTGTCTCGGAGGCGCGCTGACTCACTCCGGCGCGGTCCGCGGCCTGGAGGAGGAGCGCCCATTGCCGCTCGCCGGGCGCCAGGAAGCGCAGCCGACGGCCCGCGCGTCGCAGACGCCACCCAATGACTCCCGCCACGATGAGCAGGATGGCGAAGATGACGAGGAGGTTGCCGGCGCGGGCGTCTGCGGTGGCGGCCGGCTGATCAGTCCCACCGGCGACGGTTCCTCCGCTGATGGGGCGCAGCGACGGCTGGACGAAGATGTTGCTGGGATCCTGCCCCTCGAGCAGACCCTTGGTGGCATCCGCGCCGTTGACCGGCGGCGGCAGCGACCGGTCGACGCCCGAATCCCGCACGAATCGCGGATTGATCGACTTCGTGGCCTCGAACGTCTGCCATCCGTAGCCGGGGAAGTACACCTGGGCCCAGACGTGGGCGTTTGACTCCTTGTACTCGTACTGGTTCGGCGCGATCGTCTCGCCGGGCGAGAAGCCGACGGCGACCCGCGCCGGCAGCCCCAGCGAGCGGGCCATCATGGCCATCGCGGTCGCGAAGTACTGGCAATACCCACGCTGCCCGTTCCTGGTATCGAACAGGAAGAAGTCCACCAGGTCACGGTCCGCGGGTGGCGCACCCACGTTGGTCGAGTACGACAGATCGGACGATGAGCTCAGGTAGGCGGCCAGCGCCTTGGCTTCGTCGTACGGCGTGGTGGCCTGCTTGTCGCTGACGATCTGCCGTGCGAGCGCACGCACCTCGGGCGTGACCTTGCTGGCGTCGGTGTACAGCGCCAGCACGCTCGGCGGGTAGTCGGTCCCGGCCGTCTGCAGCTGTTTCTCGGTCACCGTGACCGGGATGGCTGCATCGATCGAGTAGCCTTCCCCCTTCCCGATGCGGTTCTGCGAGGACAGCGCGCCCAGGAACGGCTGGCCCTGGGGCTCGCTGATCACCGAGGGCGCCGTGATCCTGAGGGGAACCCCGGGGGTGAACAGGTTCCGCCCGGTGGGCTCCACGATCCTCACGGTGATGGTCTTGGCCTCGAAGCCATCCGAGGTCGAGGGCTTCTCCGGGCTGGGCCCCGGGAAGACGAGCTGGTTCCGCCCGACGGCACGGTCGCTGGCCCTGCTCGAGGTCCATCCATGCCCGGTGTAGATGTCGTACGTCGCCGTCTGCAGGTAGTAGGCATGGTCCTCCGAGACAAGGAGCACCACCGAATCGTTCGCGAACCAGCTGCCCTGGACGACGAAGCCGCTCCCGAACGAATCCCCCTTGAGCCTGGCGTTCTCGTTCGTCAGGCCGCCGAACACGGTGTCAAGTCGATCCCGCACGCCGCTCCACACCACGTCGAGGTTCTGCCACGCATCGGTGAGCGGGTGCGCGATGGCGACGCTGGTCAGCACCCAGGAGACCACGATGGTGCCGGCGATGAACGCGACGCCGGTGCGCATGATCGCAGCGGGCACCTCCACGTTCTCGTTGACGCGCCGGCGGCGCCAGCCGTCCTCCCGGGCGACGAGCGAGCCGCGCAGCCAGAGCAGCAGAGCGGCCAGGACGAAGAGGACCAGGTAGCCGATCAGGTCGATGAACGTCGCGCTCATGTTCGCCACGAGCGCGGCGCCCACCAACACGATGGCGTCGAGCACCCGGTGGTGCCGGTAGATCGTGTAGGCCGCAATGAACGCGGTGATCCACATGATCAGCCCCAGGCCGATGGCGTACGGGGTGAGCTCCGTGGGGTACCCATAGCTCAGCACGGTCCGGGTGAACTCGACGGCATCGGCGCGCAGCGCCAGCAGGCGACCGGCCTGCGAGAGTGCCGGGTAGTACTCGCCGCCGACCGCCCAGAGAACGACCCAGGTCCCGGCCAGGGCGGCGAGCGGCAGCGTGGCGACCACGCTCAGGGAAGTAAGGCCCAGGAGGAGGCCGAGCAGCGAGCCCCAGATCGCCACCGGGACGATGAAGTCGGCCTGGTCCAGCCAGCCGGCGGCCTGCACGGCCCACCCGAGGCTCAGGAGCATGACGAACAGCAGGAAGTAACTGAGCCACCCTTCCCGTGGACGCACGTAGTGACGGAGCCAGTCAGGCACGGGCACGCACCCTTCCGCCCAGGCGCTCGCCGAGGTCGTCCCCTGCGCGGAGCACGTGGGTCTCGATGTCGTACTCGGCGAGCGCGTGTCGGCAGGCGGCTACCTCGGCCCGGCGCGCATCACGCTCGGCGCGTCCCGCGTCGTCATCCTCCGGCGGGTCCGGCAGGAAGGAGAAGCGATCGAGCAGCACCACGACCACGCCCACGCCCCGCCGCCGCAGCCCGGACAGGGCGCGGACCCAGTCTCTTTCCGTGGACCCGGTCACGATGCACAGCGTCATCCCCCGGCGGAGCTGCGGCAGCGTGGCGACCACGATCTCCGCGAGCGGCTGGCTGCCGTCGGCCTGGACGTTGGCCATCAGGTGCAGGATCTTCTGCTCCACGCGCGGTCCGCGGTCCGGGGTGAGCTGCTGGATCCTGCGGGCCGAGGCGGTGATCCCCACGGCCCGGTTGTCGGCGAGGGTTCGCAGGGCAATGGAAGCCGCGGCGCTCACCGCGGTCTCCACCGATGCGCTCTCGCCGGAGCCGGCATGCGCGGCGCGCTCGAGGTCGAGGACGAGCCACAGATCGGCCGCCTGCTCGAGGTCGAACTCCTTGACCTGCAGCTCGCCATGGCGGGCGCTCGAGAGCCAGTGGACCCGGTTGATGGCGTCGCCGTGCACGTAGGGCCGAATGGTGCTCGCCAGCGGCGTGGCCGCCTCGTAGCGGCGCCGCGATGGGGAGCTGCCGTCGACCGGCGACGGCGGGAGGCGCCAGTGCGGCAGGTCGAAGACCCTGGGGAAGACCACGACCCCGGTGGGCTGCCCCACGACCATCTCGGAGCTGAACAGGCCGAACGGATCGCCGGTGCGCACTCGGAGCGCGCCGAGCCGATACGACCCGCGCCGCATGAGCGTCACCTTGGCGAGCCACTGGCGCGACGCGCCAGCGCGCACGCCGATGGCCCGGCCCGGGACCGTGGCGGGCAGCGTGGCGTCATTCCAGACCTCCAGCCACGGCTTGGTCCAGCGCGCACCGTTATCCACCCGGTAGACGGCCTGGAGGACCTCGCCGACGTGCGCCCGAGGGTTGAGGACGTGGTACCCGGCGCGCACTCCGCGAAGCCCGTTCCGCGAGTAGAACCACGAGCCGGCAAGCAGCGCAGCGCCCAGGTACATCAAGAAGAAGAGGAACGGAAGCCCGGTGCTGAACGCGGCGACGACCAGCACCGTCCCGACGAAGACGAAGCGGAGCTGTCGTGCCAGGCCGCCCATGGCGGGTTCCTCTCGATTCTCCTCAGCTGGCCTGGGTGCCGACCGGCGCCGCGACGGGGACCGAGGCCAGGATCTCGCGGACGATGCGGTCGGGGTCCACCTCGCGGAGTGATGCCTGGCTCTTGACGATGAGACGGTGCGCGAGCACAGCGACCGCGAGGGCCTTCACGTCGTCGGGGATGACGTAGTCGCGTCCCTCCATGGCGGCGAATGCCTGGGCGGCCCGGTAGAGGTTGATGGAGCCGCGCGGCGAGGCACCCAGGTAGACGTCCGGATGCTCCCGCGTGGCGGTGACCAGGCGAACGATGTACTCGGCGACCGCCTGGTCGACGTAGACCTCCTTGAGCCCGGTCTGCATCTGCCGAAGCTCCTCGACACCGAGCACCTGCTGAACCGCCTCGATGGGGTGGACGCGCTTCTGCTCGTCGAGGATGACGATCTCCTCCATCGCCTTCGGGTAGCCGATCCGCAGGCGGAGCATGAATCGGTCGAGCTGTGCCTCGGGGAGCGCGAAGGTCCCCTCGTACTCGATGGGGTTCTGGGTGGCCATCACGAGGAAGGGCGAGGGCATCGGATGGGTGACACCATCGATCGTGGCCTGGCGCTCCTCCATGCACTCGAGGAGCGCGCTCTGCGTCTTCGGCGTGGCGCGGTTGATCTCGTCGGCGAGCACGACCTGGGCCATGATCGGTCCGGGCCGGAACTCGAACTCGTGGGTCTTCTGGTTGAAGATCGAGAGCCCTGTCACGTCGGACGGGAGCAGGTCGGGAGTGAACTGGATGCGCCGGAAGGTGCAGCCCACGGAGCGGCTGATGGCCTTGGCGAGCATCGTCTTCCCAACCCCGGGGACGTCCTCGATGAGGATGTGGCCCTCGCAGAGGAGCGCCACGAGCGCCATCCTGACCTCGAGGTGCTTGCCGACGATGACGTGCTCGACGTTGGCGACGACCCGCTCCGCCGGCTCCTGGACGTTCTTCACCGTTCCCTCGCTTCGGCTGCTTCCGAGGGCACCGGTGGCGTCGCGGCCGCGGTCCCCTTGTGCAAGACAATACCCCAGCCCGTTACAGGACGGTTCATCCGACCCCCGAGTTCCCTCGCCGATGCGCTCCGCGGAGCCGTCTCAGCCCCCCGCCTGGAGCTTGAGCCACTCGGCCATCACCTTCCCGCCGATGGGGGCCGCCTTGCCGGACCCGGCGCCGCCACCCTCGACGATCACCGCGATCGCGATGGAGGGCGCCCCGCCGGTCTGGGCCGGGGCGAATCCGATGAACCACGAATGCGGTGCCAGGGTTCCGGAGCGCTGCGCGGTGCCGGTCTTGCCCGCGGTCGCCACGCCGCTGACGCCGTAGAGCTGCACCGCACCGGCTCCGGCGTAGATCCTGCCGATGGGGCCCGATACGGCGTCCACCATGGCCGAGCGCACCTCCGCCGCAGTCTGGGCGCTGACCACGCGATGACCGCCGGCGGGATCGAACCGCTCGAGCACGGTCGCCGCCGGGCCCTTGGCCGGGTTGGCAGCGTGCGTGCGAATGGCGCTGACGACGAACGGCTGGGGCATCACCCCGCCGTTGGCGATGGTCGCCGCGACCAGGGCCATCTGCATGGGGGTCACCGTGACCTGCGCCTGGCCAAAGGCCGCGGACGCGACTTCGACGTCGTCGGCGAACGACGAGCAGCCGCCATCGCCGGACGCGCGGGTCACGCGCGAGGTCGAGACCGGCAATGCTCGATCGCCGGTCCCCACGCTGAGGGGCGAGCAGAAGCCGAAGCGCTTCGCGTATTCCAGGAAGCGGCTGCCCCCCAGCTCCAGGCCCACGTGCGCGAAGAAGATGTTGCTCGAGACCTGCAGCGCCGGCGAGAGGTCCCACAGCGCCGGCCTGGTCGAGCCGAGGTCATGCTCGGTGATCGTGAACCCGGAGACCTTGAATCCACTGGTCTCCTCCTTCGGCTGATCGGGGAACGTCGTCTTGGGCGTGATCGCCCCCGCATCGAGCGCCGAGGCAGCGGTCACCACCTTCATGATCGAGCCGGGCGTGTAGAGGCCCTGCCGGACGCGATCGATCAGCGGCTTGTCGGGGTTCGCCTGGATCGCCGCCATCGGCTGCACTGCGGTCGAGGGATCTCCTGATATGGGTGTCGCGTCGAACGTCGGGGTCGAGACGCTGGCCAGGATGGCGCCCGTGGACGGGTCGATCGCGACCACCGCGCCGACGACTCCCTTGAGCTGCGTCGCCGCGAAGTCCTGCAGTCTCTGGTCGATGGTGAGCGACAGGTCCTTGGGCTGGGGCTGGCGGGCGAGGATGTCGTCCAGGAGGCCGCGCAGGGGGTTGGGATCGGCCTGCCCGGTCAGCAGGTCATCGTACGCACGCTCCAGCCCGGTGGTCCCGTACCGCAGGCTGGCATAGCCGATGACATGGGCGAACGCCGGATCGGTGTACGTGCGTCGCGCCAGGTTGGCCGTCACCGTGGTCGATGCCAGGAGCCTGCCATTCGCGTCGAAGATCGCGCCGCGCAGCGCGCTGCGGTGGGCGGCGATGACCTGGGGGTTGTCGGCGCGCGTGGCGAGCTGGCGGGCATCGGCGACCTGCCAGTAGGTCAGCCCGCCGGTGATCACGAGGAACGAAAGGAGCAGGTAGCCCGCGAGGCGGCGGATGTTGCCGGTCACGACGCCTGCCCCGAGGACGGCTCCGCCATCGGCGCGGCCGTCTCCATGGCCGAGCGGTGGCTGATCGAGAGCAGGAGGCCCAGGACGACGAAGCTGGCGAGCAGGCTCGACCCGCCATAGCTCACGAACGGGAAGGTGATCCCGGTGAGCGGAATGAGCTTGGCGTTCCCGGCCACGATGATGAGCGTCTGCAGGCCGATGCTGGCGATCAGCCCGACCGCCAGGAGGCTGCTGAAGTCATCGCGGGCGAGGATGGCGATCCGCAGCCCGCGGAAGACCAGCGCGGCCATGAGGGCCAGCAGGGCGAAGGCGCCCACCAGCCCCAGCTCCTCGGCGATGGCGGTGAAGATGAAGTCGGTCTGGATAGCCGGGATCGGCAGGTGTCCGGAGATGAGCGGCAGGCCCTGGCCCAGGCCCTCGCCGAAGAGCCCACCGCGACCGAAGGCGTAGATGGCCTGGACCGTCTGGTAGCCGGAACCGGTGGGATCTGCCCACGGGTTGATCCAGTTGTCGACCCGGACACGCACGTGCGCGAAGACCTGGTAGGCGGCGAACGATCCGGCCAGGAAGAGCAGGAGGCCGACGAGCACGTAGCTGCGCCGGCCGGTGGCCACGAACAGCATGACGAGGAAGATTCCGTAGAAGAGCAGGGCGGTCCCCAGGTCCTTGCTGATGACGACAATCCCCATCACGATCGCGAACATCGCGAGCATCGGGAGCAGGTACGGGAGCGGCGGGATCTTCACGGGGCCGATCCGGCGCAGGGCGTCGCTGAGAAGCGCGCGGTTCTCCGCGAGGTAGCCGGCGATGAAGACCACCAGCACGATCTTGATCGCCTCGCCGGGCTGGAAGCCAACGGGGCCGAAGTGCAGCCAGAGACGCGCGCCGTTGACCTCCGCGCCGAAGAGGAAGGTGATGACCAGCAGGACGGCGCCGGCCGCCGCCCAGGTGTACTTGTAGTGCCGAAGCGCGCCGTCGTCGCGGAAGAAGACGGCGATGGCCACCATGGCCGCCAGCCCCAGCGCGAACCAGGCCAGCTGGGTTCCAGCCATGCCGATCTGGACCCCGAACAGGGTCATCCCGGTCAGGTCCTGCGGAAGACGGTTGAGCATCACCAGTCCCACGCCCCCGATGGTCGCCGCCAGGGGCAGCAGCAGCTGGTCACCCCGGTGGCCGAGCAGCACCAGGGCCAGGTGCGCGGCAAGGACGAGCGCCACGTAGGCGATGGCCAGCCCCAGCGGTCCGGGGTCGAGCGCATTGCTCACCGCGATGTGGGTCACCGCGAAGCCCAGGGGGACGAGGATGACGAGCGGGATCAGGAGGCGTAGCTCGGTTCCGCGCCAGGCAAGCCGCATGCGCTCAGTGCTCCAGGCGCATCCGCACGCGGCCGACGGAGACCTCGTCGCCGTAGCTCAGGGCCACCGGCCGATCGATCCGATGCCCGTTGACGAACGTGCCGTTGGTGCTGCCCTGGTCCTCGATGAACCACGCGCGCCCACGAAACGTCAGCATGGCATGGGTCGCGCTCGCGAAATCGTCCTCCACGAAGATCGTGGAGTTCACGTTGCGCCCGATGGAGTTGATGGGACCCAGGGCGATGCTGCGCCCGACGGGCGGCTCATCCTCCGGCGACTCGAGCACGGTGAGGCGGCCGATCCCCTCGCGCGCAGCCTCCTGGGTCCGTTCCGCGCTGCGCAGGTCATGCAGGAGCGACCGTGCGAAGGCGAAGAGGACGAGGTAGAGGAGCCCGACGAACGCGAACTGGGCAACAAGGATGAGGATCCGCAGGGCCTCGCCCGTCATCCGCCGACCCCGAACTCGATCGATGTGTTCCCGATCCGGATGAGGTCGCCCGGACCCAGGGCAACCTGCTGCACGGCCTGGCCGTTCACCATCGAGCCGTTTCGGCTTCCGAGGTCCACGAGGCCATACGCACCGTGCTGAAGCTTCAGCTGACAGTGGTGCCGGCTGACGAGGGGATCGTCAACGATGACGTCGTTGTCGCTTGCGCGTCCCACGGTGATGAGCGGGCCACCCAGATCGAACCGGACCGGCGACTGGCCGTCGGTCGCGACGACCAGGAACGCACGGCGCCCGGACTGTGGCGACCCGTCCTGTTGCGAACGCAGGACCACGGTGTCGGTCGTGACCGGCATCGGCGTGTCCCGGTGCAGACGCTCACCGGCATCGTCCACCACCCGGGTGGCGACGCGAACGTCGCCGCGGGAGACCCCGTCATCGGACATGAGGCGCACGCGGGGCCGGGCAACCAGGGTGTAGTGCTCATGTCGGGCACGGGTCAGCACGCCGTGCGCCAGATCGTCCTCCAGCGCCGAACGGTACGACTCGAACGAAGCGAAGTCAGCCGGGCTCAGGTGCAGGTCGAATTCGTTGGGGACAATGACGCCGTCCTCCCGGAACGACTTCGTGGTGTCCATGGCGCGCTCGATACGCTTGGCGAGGCTCACCGGCTGAAGCCGCGCGCCGAGCCGTCCGGCTGGCGCCTCGAAGAGGCGTTCGAGGAACGCCTCGACGCGTTGGAGGATGCCCATCGGCGCCGATCCTAGCATGGCGCCCGGCCGGTGGCCGGAGCGCGGGCACGGGGTACTTCCGGTGCGTCCCCGAGGACCCGATGCGCCCATACGGCGCAGGTCGGGCGCGCCGCTATACTGGCGGCCCTGATGCTGCCACCGGGATGCGAGCCCTGATGCCCGAAGCACTGACCGAGTCATTCTGCGAGCGGTGCGGGACGCGCTACGAGTTCGAGGCCCCGACCGAGCTGAACCCGCTGCGCAAGACCCGCGGCCTCGTCGCGGGTCTGAAGAACTACATCATGAGCCAGGATGCGCTCGGCGACGCCATCGGGGACGCGATGCGCACCGAGGAGCAGGCGGTCGCCGCGCAGCAGCTCGAGGCATTCCACAGCACGTTCAGCTTCTGCATCAACTGCCGGCAGTACGCCTGCAACAACTGCTGGAACGACGCCGCCGGTCGCTGCCGGAGCTGCGTCCCCATCCCGGGCAAGGACGACCTCGCTGATCGCCTGGAGGCCGCCTACCTCGCCGATCACGCCGCGATGCACGGGGCCGAGCCGCAGCTCGGGGCGGACGAGATCTCGCGCCGCCTGGGCGTCGACACCTGGCCACAGTCGGACCTCCCGGACGAGCCGGCGGCACCGACGGAGCCTGCCTGGCCGGAGACATCACCCCGCGAGCCGGAACCGGTGCTCGCTGTCGATCAGGCATCTCTCGCTGGGCAGCCCGAGCCCGACGCGGAACCGATCGCGGTGGCACGCGTGATGGCGTGGGAAGACGACGCCGATATCGCGCCGTCGGCGCCACTCGTGGAGACGTTCCCGGAGCCGGAGCCCGAGCCGGTGGTTGCCGAGGCCGAGCCGGAGCCCGAGCCGGTGGTTGCCGAGGCCGAGCCGGAGCCCGAGCCGGTGGTTGCCGAGGCCGAGCCGGAGCCCGAGCCGGTGGTTGCCGAGGCCGAGCCCGAGCCCGAGCCGATGGCGCCCCGGCCAATCATGCCCATCGCCGAGACCATCCTCCGTGCTCCTCCGCGGATCGTCCAGCCGCCGGCACCGGTTGACGAGGAAGCACTCGCCGCACGCCGGGCGCAGCTCGACCTCCTGGGCATCGACGATCCCGGCATCGGCCGCGTGACGCCGGAGCAGCGGACGGTCCTGCCCTACCGCTCCAGCGGGGCAGCCCTCCCGGCGTCCGAGCTCGCCCATCGCACCGGGAGACCGTCGACAGCGCTCTGGGATGCCTCGGCCCGCGAGGTCGCCGCCGCCCGCAGCGCCGTGGCCGTGCAGAGCTGCGGGTCGTGCGGGCTGTCGCTCTCGGCAAGCGCGCGCTTCTGCCGTCGGTGCGGCACTCGGCAGGCACGATCGGCCTGAGCCGATGGTGATGCCGACCGGGGGCTAGGGCTTCGCTTCCGGCTTGCTGGCCCCGGCGTCCGACGCCGGTCCTGCCTTCGGCTTCCCGTCGCTCGTCGGCCCCTCGCCGGCCGTGCCCTCCGTGGTCGTGCGGGACGTTCCGGGACTTGACCGGCGCCCGCCGTTGCCCGTGGAGCGCGAGTCGGTCACGTAGAAGCCGCTGCCCTTGAAGATGATGCCGGTCGGGTACAGCACGCGTCGGAGCGGCCCGCCACAGTGCTCGCAGGTGGACGGACCGTCTTCGGTCATGGAGTGGACCACTTCCGTGATCCGGCCGCAGGTGCGGCATTGGTAGTCGTAGGTCGGCACGGTCTTCTCAGGCCCCCGTCGCGGTCAGGCCCCGGGGTGCGGAGTGGTTGGCATGCCACGACCCGTGTGGGCCGGGCGGCGGGGAGGAATGATGGCAGCCGCCGCCCCGGGGCGCAACGTCGGGCCGCGACTCAGGCGCTGGAGGTGCGCACCCCGAGCCGCGTCCACCAGGGACGGGCCTCCACCGGGGTCGGTACCGCGGCCGGATGAGTCACCAGGCGTGCGACGGCGTGCAGATCGTGCGCGATCCGCTCCTTGGGGAACCTGGTAATGACGGGCTTGCCCTCGTTTGCAGCCATCACGGCCTTCGGCCCGCTCGAGACGATCGTGGCGGCAACAGGCAGCCCCAGCGACCCGGAGATGTCGGCGAGGGCGATCCCGTGGTTGGCCCGGTTCACGATGACCCGGATGATGTCGCCAAGGCCGACCTCGCGGGCGAGATGCAGGAACTGGCTGCTGTTGCGGATGGCGCCCACCTCCGGCGTGACCACCAGGAAGATCTCGCTGGCGAGGGTCAGCATCGCCATGGTGCGGTCGTCATACCCCGGATGGTTGTCAACGACAACGTAGGCGTGGTGGCGCTTGGCCCAGCGCAGAGCCGCCAGCAGCAGATCGACGGTGATCAGCTCCGAGTCGGCCGGCTCCTTTCCCCAGGTGAGGACCCGAACGCCGGTCGCCTCGTGCACGGTCGTGATGTGCTCGAAGGCCGCATCGGTCCACTCGGACGGTTGGCTGTCGGTCAGGTCCGCAAGGCCCAGGCGGAACGGAACCTCGAGCACGGAGGTCACATTACCGACACCCACGTCGGCGTCGAAGAGGAGCACGCGCTCATTGGTCTGCTCGCGAAGGGCGACGGCAAGGTTCACGGCGACCGTGGTCTTACCCACGCCACCCTTCGGGGCGAAGATGCTGATGACCCGTCCCTCGCCCATCAGCTCCGTCGTCGGGCCGTCGGTCGCCTTGGCACCGGGGTGACCCCCGCGAATCATGAGCGCCTGGAGGCGGTACACGAGCGCATCGGCCGGGCAGGGCTTCATGGCGTATTCATCGGCCGAGGTTCCGTATGCGGGAGGCTCCGACCGGAACAGCAGGATCGTGGCCGTCGGTGCGGAGCTTGCGTCAGTGTGTGCTCCGGTCAGCCAGGCGTGGAGCAGCTCCGTCTCCTCCGGCTCGTGATCGGCGTCAAGAACGGCAAGGGTCGGACGCGCAGCGCCATCGAGGCGGGCAAGGTCATCGGCGGCGCGGATCGTATCGAAGCCCGCGCGGCGCAGGACCTCCTCCGTCTGAGGGAGCGCGGACGGCGCGAGTGCAAGCAGGACGGTGGGTCGTTCCATGCGGATCCTTCGCGACTGGTACGGTTCCGGACCACACCAGTGTCGGGCGCACCCACCCGCACGACAATGGGACTGCGGCCCAGGCCCTACCCCCCGAAGGTACTGGCGGTCGCAGCCGTCGCTCAGGCGCGCGTCATCCGCATGCCGCACTTGGGACAGTAGAAGGCGCCGTCCGTCTGCGCCTCGAAGCCACAGTGCGCGCAGGTGAGACCGGGACCGTGCGCCGCTGGTTGCGAGGCACGGGCCTGTTCGGCGGCGCCAAGGCTGAATCCCGAGGCGAGAACCTGCTGGTACAGCGAGCTGAGCAGACGTTGGCCGATCCGCTCCGTGTCGCCACGCAGCCCCTTGCCACCCCAGCCGATCACCGCGCGGACGATGAGCTCGCCGGAGAGCTCGTCGAAGTGGCTCGCGAGCCCACCGACGATGGCGTTGTACGCGGGATACCCGCTCGTGTCCGTCTCCCCATGGAGAAGTCCGCTGACGAACGTGTCCACGGTCATGTCCAGGGCGTCGGTGAGCTCCAGGATGTAGAGCGCGTGGCGCCCGATGGGTCCCACATCACGACGGGCGAGGACCCACTGCTGCATCTCGTTGAATCGCTCCATGGCCGGGGTGGCGTCCGAGTACTCGAGCGGGAGCGGCGGGATCACCTCGATCGGCGTCTGGCTCAGCGGCTCCACGATGCCGGGAAGCGCTGCCACGACCGCTGGATCCGCGGCCAAGCGCAGCCCATCGCTGCTACGGCCCATGTAGGCGAGCTTGAGCGAGTACTGCTGGCCGGCCACCTCCTCGACCACCGGCTTGGGTGGCGGTGGCGGTGGCGCGGCCTTCTTTCGTCTGAGAAATGACATCGACGTGAACCCCCAAACGGGACAGCGAGCCGGATTCTAACAGCCGGACACCCAGGGGCCGCCATGGCCCGATCGGGTCACCCGGTGAGCTGCCGCAGCTGCTCCTGCAGATCTGCGAGCCTGGCCCGTTCCTTCTCGACGACCGGCGGCGGCGCCTTGGCGACGAATCCGGGTGTCGCGAGCAGGGCCTCCAGCCGGGCGATCCCGTCACGGAGATGGGCCACCTGGGCCTGCCGCCGTTCCGCCGCCTCGGACCCTTCCTCACGCCCGCCGAGCCAGGTGGTCCCCGCGGCGATGACCACCGCGGTCTGCGGCACGGACACCGCCGCGCCCGGCTGGTGGACGACGTACGGCGCCACGCGCGCCAACGACTCCACGTACGTTGCCGTGCCGGCCGCGACCGCTGCTGCCTCGGGCGTGGCTGCCGCCAGCTCCAACGGGATGCGGCGCCCGGCCGGGACGCCGGCGATGGTCCGCAGGTTGCGAGCCTCGCGAATCTGCTGAGCCATGACGGCGAAGGTCTGCTCCGCGTCTTGGTCACGCGCGACCGGAGACGGCCACGCCGCCCGAACGAGCAGCGGCTCGGGCGCGAGGTCGGGCTGTATGTCATGCAGCGACGACCAGATCGACTCGGTGACGAAGGGCAGGATGGGGTGCAGCAACCGGAGCAACGTCGCCAGACCCTCGGCCACGGTCCGCCAGGTCCGTGCCCGCTCCGCGGGCGAGACATCCTCGCGCCGAAGCTCCACCTTGGCCGTTTCGAGGAACCAGTCGCAGTACTCGCTCCAGGCGACCTCGTGCACCGTGGCGGCATACCCGGCCAGGTCCAGCTCATCGAGCTGTCTCGTCGCTCGCGCGGTCGCGTCGGCCAGGCGAGAGCGGATCCAGCGCTCGGGCAGCGTCGGGTCGCCCTCGGGTTCCGCCATCGGCTCCGGCCGCGCGGTGAGGACGAACCGCGCCGCGTTCCACAGCTTGTTCGTGAAGTTTCGGCCGCCGGTGATCTTCGACTGCGTGAGGCGCTGATCCACGCCGGGCGCGTTTCCGGACACCAGCGCGAAGCGCAGCGCGTCGGCCCCGATCTCCTCGATCATTTCGAGGGGGTCCACCACGTTGCCCTTGGTCTTGCTCATCTTCTTCCCGTACGGATCACGCACGATGCCGTGGAGATAGACCGTGTGGAAGGGTTCCACGTCGGTGCAGAAGAGGCCCAGCATCATCATCCGCGCGACCCAGAAGAAGAGGATCTCGTAGGCGGTCTCCATGACCGATGTCGGGTAGAAGCGTGCGAGGTCCGGCGTGGAGTCCGGCCAGCCAAGGGTCGAGAAGGGCCACAGTCCGCTGCTGAACCAGGTGTCGAAGATGTCAGTCTCCTGGGTCAGCTCCGCGGCCGCCCGTCCGCAGGTGTCGCAGGCCGACGGACCGTCCGCGAGATCGGAGACCGTGGTGTGGCCGTCGGGGCAGTACCAGGCCGGGATCCGATGCCCCCACCACAGCTGGCGCCCCACCGCCCAGTCGTGGATGTTCTCCATCCAGTGGGTGTAGACCTTCTCGAAGTGTCCCGGCACGATCCGGGTCCGTCCCTCCCGCACGCTGGCCAGCGCCCGCTCGGCGAGCGGCTTGACGTGGATGAACCACTGGACGGAGAGGCGCGGCTCCACGACCGTGCCGCATCGGTCACAGCGACCGATCACCATCTCGTGCGGCTCCTCGCCCTCAAGGTCGCCCATCTCGGCGAGCCGGGCGAGGATCGCCTGGCGTGCCTCGCGAACGTCGAGCCCGGAAAACTCTCCCGCCTCCTCGTTGAGCCGGGCGTCCTCGTCAAGGACGGTGATCATTGGCAGGTCGTGCCGCCTGGCGACCTCGTAGTCGTCGAAGTCGTGCGCCGGCGTGATCTTCACGGCGCCGGTTCCGAAGGCCGGGTCCACGTGCTCGTCGGCGATGATCGGCAGGCGGCGACCGAGGAAGGGAAGCAGCGCCGTGCGTCCCACCAGGGACCGATAGCGCTCGTCGTCGGGATGCACCGCGACCGCCGTGTCGCCGAAGATCGTCTCGGGGCGGGTGGTGGCAACGCTGATCCATGCGTCGGGGTCGGGGCCGCCGTCCTGCCGCGCGAGGTGATAGCGGAGCGTCCAGAGGGTGCCGTTCTCGTCGCGCTTGATGTTCTCGAGGTCGCTGATGGTGGTCCTGCAGCGCGGGCACCAGTTCACCAGGGCCTCACCGCGATAGGCCAGTCCGGCGTCCCACAGGCGCTTGAACGCGACGCGCACCGCGCGCGCGCTTCCCTCTTCCATCGTGAAACGCATCCGGGACCAGTCCAGGCTGGCGCCCAGCCGCCGATGCTGGCGACCCATGACGTCGCGCGTCTCGTCCATGAAACGCCACATGCGCTCCAGGTACCGCTCGCGCCCGAGCGACTGTCGCGACTCCCCTTCCTCGGCGATGATCCGGTCCAGGACGAACTGCGCCGCGATGCTGGCATGGTCGACCCCCGGCAGCCACAGGGTGTCGTCGCCGCGCATGCGGTGGTAGCGGACGAAGATGTCCTCCACGAATGCCGTCAGGGCATGGCCGAGATGGAGCGCGCCCGTCACGTTCGGCGGCGGCTGGGTGATGACGAAGCGCTCGGCTCCGGCCGGTGGCTGGGCCGGCGGTGTGAAGGCGCCACTCTCGAGCCAGCGCTGGTAGATGCCCGGCTCGACGGCGGCGGCGTCGTAGCGCGGGGCCAGCTCGCGGTTCGTCGTCGTCATCGGTCTGCTCCTCGGTTCGCCCTGTCGCCAACCCAACAAGAAACCCGCTCGTCGAAGGACGAGCGGGTGCACGTGGTACCACCTTCGTTCGGCGCCGGCCGGCGCCCTCGATCCCGCGCTATCGGGCGGACCCGTCCGGCTCGCGTGCGACCTTCCCCCTCTCGTGTCCGGGTGGGCTCACAGCCCGTTCGACCCACCCTCTCTGGAGGCCGGTGGAGGGGTACTCCTCACGGTCAGCGCCGTCGGGCGAGTCTATCACAGCCGATCGTCGGCCCGGCGTGAACGGCACTCCCTCGCGGGGGTCGCCTGCGAGGGATTGTCAGCGCGTGCGCTGGACGGTCACCCGCAGCGAGCCATCGGCCTGGCGGTCGACCTTGGCCGTGCCGCGCTCGATCTGCTCGATGGCTGCCGCGAGGTCGAAGTCGGTCGCATGGGTGGCGCGGTACACGAACTCTCCGGTCGGGCCCAGGCTCAGCGAGATGCCATGGATCCCGTCAGCGCGCTCGAGCGCCTGCTTGAAGGAGGTGATGGCACCAAAGCTCCCCAGCCCGGAGACCATGATCGCGGTTGCCGTCTCGCCCGTCGGACCCGGCGAGGGAACGGTCGTCACCTCGCTGCTGCTCTCGCCCGGGGCACCGAGGCGCGCATCGAGCTGTGCCAGCCGTGCCGCCAGGCCGGTCGCGTCGGAGACACCGGACCCGGGCTCCCCGACCTCCGCCGGCTTGGTCGATGAGTCCGCCTCGGCCGTGACCGGAGCACCCTCACGGGAGATTCCCAGGGCGTCCATCCGGTCGCGCAGGGTCTCGGTGGTCGGGGTCGCCGGCGCTGCCTGCGGGGTCTCTACCGAACCCTCGGCGGCTTCATCGGCGGGGTTCACCCCGGTGGCCGCTTCGACGGGAGCGGTGTCGGGCTCCGTCTCGGTGGCGGTCGCCTCGGCCGGCTCCTGGGCGGGTGTCTCGGCCTCCTCTGGCGCCGATGCGGTTGGCGGCACCACGGGGCTCGCCGCCTCCACGTCCGGGGCCGATCCCGCCGGGGCGGGCGCCTCAGCGGGCACATCGAGCTCCGGCGGGCGCGGCATACGCTTGGCAGCCGTGCCAAAGACGGCCGGGTCGCTGATCGCATCGAGCTCCGCGAAGAAGGTCGAGAGCTGGGTTTCGTAATCCTCGAAGCGGCTGCGCACGACGCTGACCGCACGCTCGGCGCGCTGATCGTGATCGGCAAGCTGCTCGCTCAGTTGTGATCGCCGCGCCTCTGTCTTGCTCCGGCCCTCCGCCTCGATGCGCTCCGTCTCGCTCTTCACCCAATCCGCGATGCCGGCGATGTCCAGGTCGGCGCGCTCGCGCAGCTGGTTGGCTTCCTCGGCCGCGCGGGCCTTCATCCGATCGATCGCCTCATCGACGGCGGTCCTCAGCGTCGCGACCTTGGAAGAACGCTCGCGATCGGCGACGTCGCGCATGGCGCTGATCAGGGAGGACAGGAGTGCAGTGTCTTCGCTGGACCTCGGCGGCTCGCCTGCGGCAGCCGGGTCGTTGGCCGGCGGCGCGGTCTCCGCGGGCGGCGACGCCGGCTGGTCACCGGCAGACTCCTCGGCACGCGACGGCTCGGGCCCCTCGTCCGTCATCGGGAAATCCTCATCCTCGTCCTCGTGCGACCAGGGAAGGCGGATCCCTGACCTTCGCGTCTGCGTCATGGGGTGAACTGGCTCCTCGCTGCTGCGTCGGGGTGCACCGCGTCGGCCACCATCCTACCGCCCGCCGGGACGGGCTCCCGAGGCGACGGAAGTACCGTGCACGATACCCGGACGTACTCCCGCGGCCGTTGGCTACCCTATGCTCGATGAGTAGCTTCCTGAGCGATCTGGGCGTTCCGGCGGGGTGGGCCGGCGCGCTGAGCGTGACCACGGACATCGCTCTGATCGTCATCTTCGCGCTGGTCGCGATCTTCTTCGTCCGGCTGGGCGCTGCACAGGTCACGGCTCACCTCCTGGAGCGCGAGGCCGAGCACGCGGAGACCGGACTTGCCCAGGTCGAGATGGAACGACGCATCCGCACCCTGCAGCGCATCGTGGTCCGGGTGATAGGCGCGGCCATCGTGCTCATTGCCGCGCTCATGGCGCTCGACAACTTCGGGGTGAACATCGGTCCGGCCATCGCCGGCCTGGGTGTTGCCGGCATCGCTGTCGGCCTGGGCGCCCAGACGCTGGTCCACGACTGGCTGGCCGGCGTCTTCATCATCCTGGAGAACCAGTACAACGTCGGTGACGTGGTCGAGGTGGCCGGGGTCGCCGGTGTGGTGGAGGAGTTCGGCCTGCGGCGAACGACGCTCCGGGACCTCGACGGCGTGGTGCATTCCGTGCCGAATGGCCAGATCACGGTCGCCAGCAACCTGACCCGACACTGGGCACGGGTGAACCTCAACGTGGAGGTCGCCTACGACACGGACATCGATCACGCGACGCAGGTCGTCAACGCCATCGGGCAGGAGCTCCGCGATGATGAAGCGTGGGGCTCCAAGCTCCTCGAGACGCCCAGCGTGGCACGCGTCGACAGCCTGGGCGCATCGGGTGTCGAGCTGAAGATCCTCGCCCAGGTGCTGCCCGCGCAGCAGTGGGCCGTGACCGGGGAGCTCCGAAAGCGGATCCTGGCGCGCTTCGCCCGCGAGGGGATCGAGATTCCGTTCCCCCATCGCGTGGTGATCCAGCGCGCGGAGAAGTCCTAGGCGGATTCTTCGCGACGGTCTGACCGCCGCTCCTTGCTTCCGCGCCGGCGCGGCACCGACTCGTCCGTTTCGGTGAGGAGCATGGGGGGCTGGCCGTGCTCGATCGTCTCTCCGGTGATGACAACCTTGCGCACGTCCGTCCGCTCGGGGATGTCGTACATCACCTCGAGCAGGGCCTCCTCCACGATGGTGCGGAGGGCGCGGGCGCCCGTCTTGCGTTCCAGGGCCAGCCCTGCGGTGGCTTCCAGCGCTTCCGGCGTGAAGACCAGCTCCACCTTGTCGAGCGAGAGGAAACGCCCGAACTGGCGAGTGACCGCGTTCTTTGGCTCGGTGAGCACCTTCACGAGGTCGTCCTTGGCCAGCGCGGCGAGACTCACCACGACGGGCAGCCGGCCGACGAACTCGGGGATGAGCCCGTAGTGGAGCAGGTCCTCGGGCATCAGCCGCTCCATGAGCCTGCGCCGCTCGTCATGGGACTCCTGGGCCTGCGAGCCAAAGCCGATGCCGCGCTTGCCCACGCGCTCCTCGACGATCTTCTCGAGACCTTCGAACGCGCCACCGCAGATGAACAGGATGTTCGTGGTGTCGATCTGGATGAAGTCCTGGTGGGGGTGCTTGCGCCCGCCCTGGGGCGGCACGTTGGCGACGGTGCCCTCCAGGATCTTGAGGAGCGCCTGCTGCACGCCCTCGCCGGAGACGTCCCGCGTGATGGATGGGTTGTCCGTCTTCCGCGCGATCTTGTCGATCTCGTCGATGTAGATGATCCCGCGCTGCGCCCGCTGCACATCGAAGTCCGCGGCCTGGATCAGGCGCAGGAGGATGTTCTCCACGTCCTCGCCCACGTACCCCGCCTCCGTCAGGCTGGTGGCATCGGCGATGCAGAACGGCACGTCCAGGATCTTCGCGAGGGTCTGCGCCAGCAGGGTCTTGCCGGAGCCCGTGGGACCCACCAGCAGCACGTTCGACTTGCCCAGCTCGACATCGTCGACGGCCTGCCCGGCGTTCACCCGCTTGTAGTGGTTGTAGACGGCAACCGAGAGGACCTTCTTGGCCCGGTCCTGGCTGATGACGTACTGGTCCAGCGCCTCCTTGATCTTCCGCGGGCTGGGCAGCGGCGCCGGTGCGCTCGAGGCGCGGGGTGCCTCGAGCATCTCCTCCTCGATGATCTCCTGGCAGAGGTTGATGCACTCGTCGCAGATATAGACGCCCTGGCCCGCGATGAGCTTGCGGACCTGCTCCTGGCTCTTGCCGCAGAAGGAGCAGCGGTACGGGACCTTGGTCTTTCCGGTGGTCATGAGATCGTCTGGAGGCACCTCAGCCGTTTGGGGGATCGGCCACGGCAGGATAGCACGGGCCCTGGCGCGAACCACCCTGCCGATTGAAGGCCGTCGCGCGCTGGCACCACATCCCCCACCGGTACCATGGCCGCATGACCCCCAGGCTGGCGATGGGCGCGGTGGAGACCGCCTTGGGACGCCACTGGATCGCTGTCTCCGGCGAGGGCGTACTGGCCATCGATCGATCCGACAGCCCCGTCGCGCTCCTCCGCTGGCTCGGTGACCGATGGCCGGGCGAGGAGCCGGTGGCCGACACGCCGCTGCTGCGTCGGGCCGGCGCCGCCCTGGTCGCCTATCTCGAGGGGTCGGCGTCGGGCGTGCCGGTGCCGGTCGATGCGCGGTGGGCGTCGGCGTTCGACCGCGAGGTCTGGGCGGCGGTCCGGGACATTCCTCACGGTACGACCACCTCGTACGGCGAGATTGCCGCGCGGATCGGGCGACCACGGGCAGCGCGCTCGGTCGGCTCCGCGCTTGCGCGCTGCCCCCTGTCGCCCCAGGTCCCCTGCCACCGGGTGATCCACGCCGACGGCGGGATCGGCGGGTGGGGCGCCGACGTGTCGACGAAGCGCTGGCTGCTCCGGCTGGAGGCTACTTCTTCGTTTTCTCCTCGTCGGCCGAGGGCACCGACCCGCCGGCCTGCTGCGCCAGCGAGATGAGCGAGCCGGGACGTCCTACGAAGACCTCGTCGATGAGGCCGTAGGCCACGGCCTCATCCGCGCTCATGAAGTAGTCGCGCTCCGAATCGGTCTTGACCTTCTCGTACGTCTGTCCGGTGTGCGACGCCAGGATGTGGATGAGCCGATCGGTCAGGTGCAGCATCTCCTTGACCTGGATCTCGACATCGGGCGTGTTGCCCCGATACCCGCCCGAGCCCTGGTGGATCATGATCCGGCTGTTCGGCAGGGCGTAGCGCTTGCCCTTCGCCCCGGCGGCGAGGAGCACGGCACCCATGCTGGCCGCCTGGCCCAGGCAGATGGTGCTCACCGGTGCCTTCAGATACTGCATGGTGTCGTAGATGGCGAGACCGCTGGTCACCACGCCCCCGGGCGAGTTGACGTACAGGCTGATGTCCTTGTCCGGATCCTCGCTCTCGAGGAAGAGCAGCTGGGCGATCACCAGGTTCGCAACGTGATCCTCGATCGGCTCGCCCAGGAAGATGATCCGTTCCTTGAGGAGCCGCGAGTAGATGTCGAAGGCACGCTCGCCGCGAGCGCTGCTTTCGATGACCATCGGGACGAGCATGTCGGTCACTCCGATTCGGTGGTGGCGGGGGCATCCGTCGCGACCGCGGCCTCGCTGGCCTCGGGCTCCGGCTCAGGGGAAGGTGTGGCCTCTTGGGACGGTGCCTCGGCGGCATCGGGGCCGGCCAGGCCCATGGCGCGCTGACCGAGCGTCTCGACCAGCTTCTGGTTCCGCAGGGTCATGCGCAGGTACGAGCGACCCCGCCGCGACTCGAGGTACTCCCGCAGCTTCGGCTCCTCGCCGTAGCGTGCCAGCTGATCGGCGATCTCGGCGGCGATCTCCTCGTCGGTGGCGTCGATGCCCTCCTTCTCGGCGATCGCCGACAGGACGAGCAGCGTCTTCACCCGGCGCGCCGCCGGATCGCGCAGCTCCGCCGCGAGTTCGTCCGGCGACTGCTTGGCGAGCGCCAGGTACTGGTCAAGCCCGATCTGCTGCTCGGCGAGGCGGGCGCGCAGCTCGTCGCGCATGATCTCCATCTCGTTGGCGACCATCACCTCCGGCAGCTCGACGGTGGCGTTGGCAGTGGCGTAGTCGATGATGCGATCGCCGAAGACGTGCCGCGCCTCCGCGTCGTTGCGCTTCTCCAGCGCGTCGCGGATGTCCGTGCGCAGCGCATCCATGGACTCCACCTCGCCGGTGGCGCGGGCGAACTCGTCGTCGACCTCGGGCAGCACCCGCTCGCGCAGGTCCAGGAGCTCGACCTCGAAGTGCGCGGTCTTGCCGCGCAGGTCCTCGACCCGATAGTCATCGGGGAAGGTGCTGTCAAAGCCCTTCGTCGCGCCGATCTCCAGGCCGATGAGCTGGTCCTCCCATCCCGGGATCATCCGGTTCTCGCCGATGATCAGCGGGAGACGGTCCGCGGAGCCGCCCTCGAACGGCTCGCCGTCGATGGTTCCCGTGAACTTCACCGCCGCGACGTCGCCATTCGCCGCCCCGCGACCGTCGATGGGGCGCAGGGTCGCCTGCGCCTCGCGCATCTCGGTGATCACCGCCTCGACGTCGGCATCGGTCACCGGTGTCACCTCGAGGCCGAACGGGTACTCCGCGTAGTCGCCGAGCTGCACCTCGGGGCGAACCGAGACGGTCGCCGTGAAGCGCACCGTGTTGCCCTCCGCCACGCCGTCCGGGTCGATGTCGACCTGCGGCTGGTCGATGGGGATGATGTCGGCCTGGTCGAAGGCGGCATCGACGCTGTCGGCGACCAGATGGTCGATCGCCTCCGCGACCACCGAGGCACGACCCGCGTAGCGGTCGATGAGGTGGCGCGGCGCCTTCCCCGGCCGGAAGCCGGGGACGCGGGTGCGCTGGGCGAGATGCTGGTATGCGGTCGAGAAATGCCGGTCGACCTCGGACGGCTCGACCTCGATCTCGAGCGCGACCCGCGAGCCCGGCTCAGGGCGGGTGGAAACGGTGACCAATGGGTGCTCCTGCATTGTTGGTGGGCGAGGCGAGATTCGAACTCGCACGTCTTGCGACACCGGCTCCTAAAGCCGGCGCGTCTGCCGTTCCGCCACTCGCCCGACTGCCGGCGGCACGTGTCGCAGCGAGTCTACCGTCCCGGGGCGGGCTCCGTGCTCTTGGGCGCCGACCATCCGGCGTACGTCGGGGTCGACGATCCGGTACTCGACGGTGCCGGCCGCGGTGCTGCGGCCGGCACGGGCCCATCAGCGTGGGCCGGCGAAATCTCCGCGGCCGCCTCCACGTCCTGGTCGCCGGCGAGGAACCGCTCGATCGCGCGGCGAGCAAGGGCTGCGGAGATCATGGTGACCGCCGTCTCGACCGCTCGCCACCCCGCCCGGCTCGGGCCGGGTGGACCGTCGGCGGCCTCCTTGGCCAGGACCTTCGCCTGCTTGCGGCTGAGCGGCTTGTGGCGCCACTGCTGCAGCTCTTCGGCCAGGACGCGCCGCACCTCGTCGCCGCGGCCGCCCACACCGCCCGCCATGGCATCCACCCATCGCTGCATCGCCCTGGGAAGGGCGTCATACGCGTGGTCCGCGGGCGAGGGAGCGACTCGTCGGCGCGCAGCTCGCAGGAGCCGCATCGGTCCTCCGACCGCGAGGAACACGCCCCCTGCGGCGAGACCCCCGAAGAGCAACGGGTTCTCGCGCATCTTGGCCCGGATGTCGATGGCGCGCAGGATGCGAGCACGCAGCTGCTCGACGGTCTCCTCGATCGCCGCGCGCTGGCCCTCGACCTCTACTCGCGTCTCAGCAAGCGTCTCGCCCATGCGACGTCCTCCTTGACCGAAGCGATGGTCTCCTCCGGCGGCCCTATCCGGATCCTGCGAATGCCCAGCCAGGCGAGGAGCCCGGCGACCAGGATCAGCACGATGGCGACGAGCAGCGCAGAGAGCCAGCCCGGCAGCCCGGTGAGCGCGGCGAATCCCAGGATCAGGAACACCACCAGGGCGACAAGCGCAAGCATCACCAGCGCCACCGCGATCGCAATGCGGATGACCCCGGAGAGACTCTGCGAGACCATCTCGCCGATCTCCTGGCGAGCACGCGTCGCCTCGAGGCGGGCAAGGTCCACGAGCCCGCGCACGACGCTGCGTGCGAGGCCGATGATGCTCTCGCCCTTCGGCGGTTCGTTGGTCATGCACCCTCCCTGGTGACAGCCGGGGCGCCGATTCTACCAGCGCCGTTCGTGCTTGGCCCCGGACCACCCGGACCGAGCGCGGCAGGCCGTTGTGCTCTAGACTTCGCGCCCAATGGCGAAACGGCGCACCGCGCAGCTCCAGCGGCGAACGCGCGCCTCCGAGCAGGCCATGACCCGGCGGCTGCCCGTCGGCGGTGGCACGCTCGACTGGCGGCTCGCGGCGATCGGCGGCGCCATCGTCGTGGGCCTGGTGGTGGTCGTGGTCGCCGTCCTCTTCACGGGTGGATCCTCGGCCTATGCCGGCACCATCGAGCCGGACGCCGGGCGCAGCCACATCGCGGACGGGACGTACGGCGGTCCGTACTCCTCCGTACCCGCCACGTCCGGGCCGCACTGGCAGGATCCGGCCAACTGGGGGGTCTACACCGATGCCGACCCCCTGGCAGAATCCCAGTCGATCCACAACCTGGAGCACGGCGGCATCGTCATCTGGTACCAGCCCAGCCAGCTCTCGGCGAGCGACCTCGCGAAGCTGACCGACTTCGTGTCGGTCCAGGTCACCACCTCGAAGTTCAAGTTCATCCTCTCGCCCTGGACCGGTCAGGACTTCGGCCATCCCGTCGCCCTGACGGCATGGCGCTGGCTGCTCTACCTGGACTCCGCGGACCTGAGTGCCGTGCGCGGCTTCGCCGATGCCCACTACGGCAACGCGCCCGAGCCATTGGGCGGTCCGGCAGCCCCCGGCGCCTGACCCCGGGCAGCTCACCACCGACCCCATCGCGAGCGGCCACACCCGCCGCGCGGGTCCAGTTGACCGCGCGCCTCGGGTCGGGCACCATCCCCGCGGGCGACTAGCTCAATTGGCAGAGCAAGAGACTCTTAATCTCTAGGTTCAGGGTTCGAGTCCCTGGTCGCTCACCATCAAGTCCGAGCGCGACACGGCCCCTCCGGCATTGCCGAGAGGGGCCTCTCGTTTGGCGGTTGACCAACCGGTCCGACCACCAGTCAGCCACTCACGATGACGGGATGTCTGCCCGCCGGACGAATGGCACGGCTATTCCATGGGAAACGGGCCCGGACACCGGCCCGCGTGCTACCCTCGCCGGGAACCGGGTCATCGGCACCGTGACGTCGGACCGGGCCGGCTCCGGCGTCACTACCTGTGCAGCAGCGAGGTCTGTCCGTGCCCTCCGTCCCCATCGAGCGCCACCGGCTGGCGAACGGCCTGCGCGTGATCCTGTCGCGCGACGATCGTGCCCCGGTCGTCGCCGTCAACCTGTGGTACGACGTCGGAAGCAAGCACGAGTCCCCCGGCAAGACCGGGTTCGCCCACCTCTTCGAGCACATGATGTTCCAGGGCTCGGAGCACGTTGCCAAGACGGAGCATTTCTCCCTGATACAGGGGGTTGGCGGCACCCTGAACGCGACGACCTGGCTGGATCGCACGAACTACTTCGAGACGTTGCCGAGCCACGAGCTTGAGCTCGCCCTGTGGCTGGAGGCAGAGCGGATGGCGAGCCTCCTGCCGGCCATGACCCAGGA
Source organism: uncultured Chloroflexia bacterium (assembly GCA_963805645.1). Taxonomy (GTDB): domain Bacteria; phylum Chloroflexota; class Limnocylindria; order QHBO01; family QHBO01; genus CAVXEH01. Next base: position 285,290 of record CAWDVA010000007.1, read on the forward strand.
GAAGCTGGACAACCAGCGCGACGTGGTCAAGAACGAGCGGCGCTTCTCCGTGGACAACCAGCCCTACGGGACCTGGGACGAGAAGATGCAGGAGCTCCTCTTCCCGGAGTGGCACCCCTACCATCACTCGACCATCGGCTCCATGGAGGACCTGACGGCTGCGTCGCTCGACGACGTTCGTCACTTCTTCGCGACCTTCTACCGGCCGAACAACGCGGTCCTCTCCATCGTGGGTGACTTCGAGACCGATGCCGCCCTGTCCATGGTGGAACGGCACTTCGGCGGCATTCCCGCCAACCCCGACCTCCCGGCGCCCCCGCTGGTAACCCTCGACCCGCTCGTCCTGGGCGGCGAGATCCGGCAGGTCGTTCCGGACCAGGTCCAGCTTCCGCGCGTCTACCTGGCCTACCGGATCCCGACCTTCGGGTTGCCCGGCCACGACGACGCGGAGGTCTCGGCGGACCTGCTGGGCACGGGCCGGGCCAGCCGCCTGTACGCCACGCTGGTGCGCGAGAAGCAGCTGGCCCAGGACGTGGCCGTCTTCGTGTTCCCGGTCGTCGGCGGCGCCGCGATCCTCACCGCCTGGGCGACCGCCCGGCCAGGGGTCGCGCACGAGTCCCTCGAGGCGGCAATGCTCTCCGAGATCGACCGGCTGGCAGCCGACGGTCCATCGGCCGCGGAGCTCGAGCGGGTCCGTAACCTGCACCATGCCGGCTCGGCCGGCGCCCTGGAGCGCATCGGCGAACGGGCCGACCGGCTCTCGATGTACACCTGCCTCTTCGACGAGCCGGAGCGCATCAACACCGAGATCGCCCAGTACACCGCGGTCGACGCGGACCGCGTGCGCCGCTTCCTCGCGACCTACGCGACCGCCGAGAACCGACTGGTCCTGGCCTACATCCCCGCCGAGGCCGCCGACGCGACCGCGGAACCTGCCACCGACGTCCGGGAGACACGCGCATGAGCACGGCGAACGCACTCCGCCCGGCGTCCGGTGCGCCGCGGCCCTACCACTTCCCTGCCTTCGAGCGCCATCGGCTCGATAACGGGCTCACCGTCTGGCACGTCCCGCTTCCCGGCCGTGAGCTGGTGAACGTGCACCTCGTCTTCGACGCGGGTGCGGCGGCCGAGACGGAGGAGCACGCGGGGATCGCCGCACTCACCGCTCACCTGCTGGTGACCGGTACGAGGACGCTGGATGCCACCGCGTTTGCCGAAGCAACGGAGCGGCTCGGTATCGAGGTCAGCAGCGAGTCCAGCTGGGATTCGGCACGGGCCGCGTTCCAGTCCCTCCCGCGGTTCCTCGGTGAGGGGCTGGGGCTCCTCGCCGAGATGGTGCGCGAGCCGCGGCTCGACCCGGGTGAGTTCGAGCGCCTCAAGGCCGAGCGACTCAACGACATCCTCCAGGCGCGGGCAGAGCCCGGACGGCTCGCCGACGAGATGTTCCTGCGCACGCTCTACGACGCCGGCACGCCCTATGGGCGGATGAGCGCCGGCAGCCCGAAGACGGTGGCCTCCCTCACGCTCGACGACGCGCGGGAACACCATGCAACACACCTCAAGCCAGGGGGCAGCCACCTGATCGTGGCCGGGGACGTCGACATCGACACGGTCGTGGCAGAGGCCGATCGCCACTTCGGCTCATGGAGCGGTGCGGGCCCCGGCCACCGGGACATCACGCCGAAGGCCGTCGGTGGGCGGCGGATCGTCCTGGTCAACCGCCCCGGATCGGTACAGAGCGAGCTGCGCGTGGGGCTGCCGGGCATCGACCGCTTCGATGCGCGCTACTTCAGCGCGTCGGTGATGGCGGCCATGCTGGGTGGTGTCTTCAACAGCCGCCTGAACCTCCGGCTTCGCGAGGACCTCGGCTACACCTACGGTGCCCACGCCGGGCTCGACATCCGGCGCTCGCCCGGGCCGATGAGCGCGCGGAGCGCCGTTCAGACCGAGGTGACCGCGCCGGCCCTCGTCGAGCTCCTGGGCCAGATGGACCGCATTCGGGACGAGGACGCACCGGCCGATGAGCTCCGCGGCGTGAAGGACTTCCTGATCGGCGTGTTCCCGCTGCGCTTCGAGACAACCGGGGGGATCGCAGCGGCCATCGAGCCGCTGGCGGTCTACCGGCTCGCCGACGACTACTGGCAGACCTACCGCGCCAACCTGGAGGCGGTCAGCGTCGGGTCCATCCGCGCCGCGGCGCAGGAGATCATCGACCCCGCGCAGCTGCTGTGCCTGGTTGTTGGCGACGCGAAACGTATCCACGACGACCTTGAGGCGACGGGCATCGGTCCGGTCGAGGTGCGCGAAGCGAGCTGAGCCCCCGGTCAGGAGCCGGCGAGGCCGTCCTCCGCGGCGAGCTCACGTACGGCTGCCAGGAGCCGATCGTTCTCGTGCGGCGCTCGCGCCGTGATCCGCAGCCACGCGGCAAGCGACGAGTCCGGCGAGTAGTCGCGGACGACCAGGCCGCGACGCAGCAGACCACCTGCCACGACTGACGCCAGACCCGCCGGGGGCCGAACGAGCAGGAAGTTGGTGACCGAGGGCAGCACCTGCCAGCCGAGGGCCGCCAGCGCCTCCCCGATCCGCGCCCGTTCGTGCACGATGAGCCGGCGGCGATCGGCTGCGCCGTCCTCGTCGGCCAGGGCGGCGAGCGCGAGCGCCTCGGTGTGCGAACCCACCGGCAGCGGAAGCCGTTCGGCGTTGACCCGCTCGGCGAGCCAGTCGGGAACCACCAGGTACCCGATCCGCGCGCCCGCGAGCCCGTAGGCCTTGGCCATGGAGCGCAGGACCAGGAGATTCGGCAGCCGGGGCTGCAGACCGATCGCCGAGAGGGAGGCCGTGGCCATCCCGAGGGAGTCGGCGGCGAATTCGAGGTAGGCCTCGTCGACGACGACGATCGCTTCCACGGCCGCCGCGATTGCCGCCACCTCGTCGAGCGGGTACGCGTCGCCGGTCGGGTTGTTGGGGCTGCAGACCCAGACGAGCCGCGCGGCGCTGCGGCGCGCCGCATCCACGATCTCGTCGACCGACTGGCGCAGCCCCGGCTCGTGGCGCGGCAGCTGCAGCGTGGTGCATCCCGCCAGGCCGGCCTCGACCCCGAACATGCCGAACGTCGGCACGGGGATGACCACCGCATCGCCCTCGCCGGCGACGAGCCGCGTCACGAGCCGGATCAGCTCGTCTGCTCCGGCACCGATGGCCACGCGTTCCGGCGAGACGCCCAGCATCGCGGCCAGCCGGCCGCGAATGGCCGCGTACTGCTGGTCGCCGTACTCGACCGACCGGGCGGTGTCGAAGCTCGCGTGCGCGGCCGCCACCGCGGGCAACGGACCGCCGCCCAGCGTGTTCAAGTCAAATCGAACGATCTCGTCGACCGGGCGCCCGGCCATGGCCGCGATCTCGTCGTCGGATGGCTCGGTCGGATACGCCGCGGGGTCCGCGGGGCGGCGCAGGAGGCGACGGGGATCAGGCGCCATCGGCTTCGCCATCCGCCGCAGGCCACAGCGCGAGCGCGACGACCGCTCCCGAGCGGCACGGCGCGACGGTCACCGATCCAGCCTGGGCATTGATCATGGCCCGCACACGGTACCTCCCGTCCGGACCCCGGGGCCTGCGGCCCGCGCACACCACATCGCGCCCCATCACGACGCGGCCCGGCCAGCGGCGGATCGTGGCTGCTCCCGGCGGCGTGCCCGTGTCAGGCGCTCCCGTGCCGCGGCGAGGCGGCGAATCGGATCACCCCGAATGAGCCGCCGGTTCAGGGCATCGGGATGCTCGCCGCGGGCGATCTCCGCGAGGATGGCCGAGGCGCGGTCGAGCTGCCCCGCCTCGGTGAGCAGCTGGACCAGGCTATACCAGCGCCCGGCCTCGTGGACAGGCCCCGCGACGACCCGCTCGACGAGCTCCGCCGCGCGTCCCTCGTGACCGGCCCGACGGTGTGCCGCCACCGCGGCGCGCACGTCGGCGATGGAAGGCTCGCTCCCCAGCGCCTCGAGGAAGTTCAGCAGCAGCTCTGCGTTCTCCGCGCGCTCCTCCGTCCGCCCGCGCCGGACCCGCGCGTCGCGGAATTCGCCCAGGAGGAAGCGAACCTCCCGGTCCACCCATCGACGCTGGATCGTGTCTGGCAGCCATCGGTGCCCGATCCGCTCGAAGAAGGACGCGCCGCGCAGGTACATGCCCCCCGAGAGATAGGCACCGCGCAGGCCAGAGCCGGCCAGCGTGTCGAACGTGAGGTCCCGGTCCACGAGCCGCTCCAGCGCGCCGATCCAGTCGTCGACGCGGTTCCGCTCACGGTAGTGGCGGGCGGCGTACCGGAGCCAGTACCGCTCGTCGTGGGTGCGCCAGTCCTCGCCGGCAATGTGATGCTCGACAATCCACTGGTCCTGTGCCGCCGGGCCCTGTATCCAGACCTCCACGGGGACGCGGAAGCCCGCGACGTTGCGCCACTGGGGCTGGTGCCAGCGGCTGGGGGCCGCGACCTCCGGCAGAACCCGTCGAGCGCGTGGCACGGGGCGCACGCCGGCATCCAGCGGCCACTCGAGGGTGGCGGCCGTTCCGAACTCCAGGTCCCGGTCGTAGTGCAGCCGGCGAAGCGGGTCGCGCAGCTCGGCCCAGGCACGATTGAGGATCGCGGTCCGCCGGGTCGCCAGCTCCGAGGTCGTGGCCCGATCGGGATGGTGGCGCAGCACCGCGTCGCGAAACGCGGCGCGCAGCTCCGACGCGGTCGCGGACGGCTCGGCACCGAGGATCGCGTAGTAGTCGCGGACCTCGGTCTCAATCAAGACGGTGGGCTGTTCGCGAGACATCCGATCGAGTCTAGCGCCGCCCCGCGCCGAGCCCAAGCCGCTATGCTGCCCGCCATGGTCGAGACGCGACGCCCGGCGCCGCTCCGGGCCGGCCACCTGCTCATCATCGGCGGCGCTGAGGACAAGCTTCGACAGCGGCAGATCCTGTCGCGCTTCGTGGCGCTCGCCGGGGGACACGACGCGCGCGTCGCGGTGATCAGCACCGCCTCGGCGCTCGGCGACGAGGCGACCGAGCTGTATCGCTCGCTCTTTCGCGCCATGGGCGTTCCCGACGTTCGCGGACTCCGGCCGCTGACCCGCGACGAGGCGAACGACCCGCGGCTCTGCGCGGCACTCGAGGACGCGACGGCGATCTTCATGACCGGGGGCAACCAGCTCCGCCTGGCGAGCGTCATCGGCGGCACGCTCCTGGGCCGCACCATCGTCGACCGGCATCGGCGCGGCGCCGTGGTCGCCGGCACCAGCGCGGGGGCGTCGGCGATGAGCACCCACATGGTCTCCTTCGGGACCTCCGGCTCCACCCCGAAGCAGCGGATGACGCAGCTGAGCGCCGGCCTGGGCCTGCTGCCGGGCGTCATCGTGGACCAGCACTTCGAGCAGCGGAACCGGATTGGACGCCTGCTGGCCCTCCTGGCGCAGTCGCCGTCGCTCCTCGGCATCGGCCTCGACGAGGACACCGCGGCGCTCATCGCCCCGTCCCGCGTCCTCGAGGTCCTCGGCAAGGGATCGGTCACCATCCTCGACCCGGCGCACCTGGTGACCGACGCGTACGAGGTGAAGCGCCATCGGCCGATGATGGTCAGCGGCGTGATCCTGCACTCCCTTCCCTCCGGGTACCGGTTCGACCTTCGCCGTCGGCGACTGCGCGGGCCGCTGCGCCCGGTCACCCCGACGGCCCGCGGCACCGCCACGATCGAGGCCGCGAACCAGCAGGCGCGCTCCGTGATCCGCCGCATCGCCGCCGAGGGCGCGGACAGCGAGGCACCGGAGCGTGCGCGGCGACGGGCCCTGCGCGCGCGCCGCAGCGAGGAGGCCAGCGAGTGACCGCTCGGTCGGGCCGCGGGGCCAGGCCGAGCGGCTCCCGGAGCGCCTCCCGATCCCCGGCGGCCCCGGCCGGGAAGACGGCCTCGCGACGGGCGCGCAAGGCCACCGCGCCGGCCGGCGCGAGGCCACGAGGCACGCTGCGCATCATCGAGACCCGTGTCTACCGCGGCCCGAACTACTGGAACTACGACCCTGCCATCAAGCTGGTCGTGGACCTGGGCGTGCTGGAGCAGTTCCCCTCGAACACGATCCCGGGCTTCACCGACGCTCTCCTGGAGACGCTCCCGGACGTGGCGCTGCACTCCTGCTCCACGGGCAAGACCGGTGGCTTCGAGAAGCGGCTGCGCGAAGGCACCTGGGCAGGGCACATCGCGGAGCACGTGGCGCTCCAGCTGCAGCGAGACGCGGGCACCGAGGTCGGGCGCGGTAAGACGCGCGGCACCGGGGAGCCGGGGCACTACCACGTCGTCTACTCGTACGCGGAGGAGAGCGTTGGCCTCGCCGCGGGACGCCTGGCCGTCCGCCTCGTCAACCATCTCGTCGAGCCGGATCCGACGTTCGACTTCACGGCCGAGTTCGAGAAGCTGGTTCGCCTCGCCGAACGCGCCGCCTTCGGCCCATCCACCCAGGCGATCCTGGACGAGGCGCACCTCCGCGACATCCCGTCCATCCGCCTCAACGAGCAGTCACTGGTCCAGCTGGGCCACGGCATCCACCAGAAGCGGATCCGGGCCACCATGACCAGCCAGACGAGCTCGCTGGGCGTGGACATCGCATCCGACAAGAAGCTCACCAACCGCCTGCTCACGGCAACGGGCATCCCGGTCCCCCGCTCGGAGGTGGTCTCCAGCGAGGACGAGGCCGCCGGGGCAGCGATCAGCCTGGGCTTCCCCGTCGCCATCAAGCCGCTCGACGGGAACCACGGCCGGGGCGTGGGGCTGAACCTGGTCGACGAGGCGTCTGTGCGATACGCGTACGCGTCGGCCCGCCGCGAGAGCCGGCGCGGCGACGTCATCGTGGAGACCTTCCTGGCCGGCAACGACTACCGCTGCCTGGTCATCGGCGGTGAGCTGCGGGCCGTGGCCCAGCGCGTGCCGGCCCACGTCGACGGCGACGGCGAGCACTCGGTCGCGGAGCTGGTGGAGATCGCGAACGCCGATCCACGCCGCGGCATCGGCCACGAGAAGGTGCTGACCCGGATCAACGTCGACGCGGAGTCGATCGCCTACGCCCGCGAGCAGGGCTACGAGATGGCCGACGTCCCGCCGCGCAACGCCCGCGTCTACCTCAAGCGGACCGGGAACATGAGCACCGGCGGCATCAGCATCGACCGGACCGACGAGATCCACCCCGAGAACGCGGAGATCGCCGAGCTCGCTGCGCGGGTGGTTGGGCTCGACATCGCCGGGATCGACTTCATCTGCCCCGACATCAGCCAGCCGGTGAGCGAGATCGGTGGCGGGATCGTGGAGGTCAACGCGGCCCCGGGCTTCCGGATGCACACGAACCCGACCGAGGGCCAAGCGCAGTACGTGGCGAAGCCGGTCATCGACATGCTCTTCCCGCCGGGGAGCCCGTCGCGCATTCCCATCGTCGCCGTGACCGGGACCAACGGCAAGACGACGACCGCGCGCATGATCGCGCACATCTTCAAGGGGATGGGCCGCAAGGTCGGGCTCACCTCCACGGACGGGATCTTCGTGGACGGACGCGTCATCCGGCGCGGCGACCGCAGCGGCCCCCGATCTGCCTCCACCGTGCTCCAGAACCCGAATGTCGACTTCGCGGTCTTCGAGGTCGCGCGCGGCGGCATTCTCCGCGAGGGGCTCGGCTACGAGCGCAATGACGTGGCGGTCGTGCTCAACGTGAGCGCGGACCACCTTGGGCTCGGCGGCATCGGCTCACTGCGCCAGATGGCGGCCGTGAAGCAGGTGATCGTCGAGGCGGTGCCCCGCAGCGGCACCGCCGTCCTCAATGCCGACGATCCGCTCGTGGCGCCCATGGCACGTCACTGCTCAGGATCCGTCATCTACTTCAGCATGGATCCCGAGAACGAGCTGCTGAAGCGCCAGGCCTCGCGCGGCCGGCGTGCGGTGACCATCGAGAACGGCCGCAACGGCGAGATGATCGTCCTGCGCAACGGGCGCAAGAGCATGGAGCTCGTGTGGACCCACCTCCTGCCCTCGACCTTCGAGGGTCGCGCGCGGATGAACGTCGCGAACGCGCTCGCCGCCACGGCGGCCGCCTGGGCCGCGGGCGCGCACCTCCACGACATCCGGCAGGGCCTGCGCACCTTCACCACGAGCTACTACATGGCGCCCGGGCGCCTGAACGTCACCGACCTCGACGGGTTCCGGGTGGTGGTGGACTACGCTCACAACCCGGCGGCGATGGAGGCGCTCGGGACCTTCGTGGACCGGCTCACCGAAGCGTCGCCCGGCGGGGCGCGGCCACTGGTCACCGGGCGACGGGTGGGGGTGGTCGCAACCGCCGGAGATCGCCGCGACGAGGACATCCGCGAGCTGGGTGCAACCGCCGCGCGCCATTTCGACCGGATCATCATCCGAGAGGACGACCACCTGCGCGGCCGGCAGCCTGGGGAGACGGCCGACCTCATCGAGGAGGGGGTGCGGCATGCCATGGCCGGCGGATCCCGGTGCCAGGAGGTATCCACGGTGCTCGACGAGATGACGGCGACCCGTACCGCCCTCGACGCCGGTGAGCCGGGCGACGTGGTCGTCCTGTGCGTGGATCACGCGAACGCCGTCTGGAAGGAGCTGCAGCGACGCCAGCACGGCGCGTCCAGCATGGATGAGCCGATGGCGCCCGGCGGCGCCTAGCTGCCGGTCAGCACCCGGAGCCGTTCCACGCGCACCGGCATGAAGCCGCGGTCCTCCAACCAGGAGAAGATCTCATTGCGCTCCACGTGGCTCATCACTGCGGCCACGTCCCCGGAATGGCTGCGACGCAGCAGGGCCTGCAGCGCCGCGAGCTCGGTCGGGTAGGCCTGAACCGGGCGCCCGTACCCCGCCTGCCGCAGCCCGGACCGGAACAGCTCGTTCATCTCATCCAGGTTGCGCCCGCGCAGGTACCGGCGCTTCTCGCAGATGACCACGTCATCCGCGCCCTGGCCGGCGAGCTCGCCGAGGCGGTGAATGACCTCGTCCGTGCGGTCGCCGGCGGTGCCGAGCGCGAGCCGCACCCTGGCGGGGCCCCGCGCGTCGTCGTCGGAGAGGCCACCGCGCACGAGCGACCGGCACACGTCGAGGAGGCCCGCCAGGCCGGCCTCGTTATGGGCAAAGTCGACGAGCGCGAGGACGCCGTTGCGCTCGAAGAGGTTCATCCGTCCCGGGTTCGCCGCCGCGTCCTGGGCGAAGGAGCGCAGACCGTCGCGGATCACCGCGGCCGGCAGATCCAGGGCGTCCGTCGCGGCAGCGGCCGCCAGGGCGTTCGCGACGTTGTACCGGGAGAGCCCACCGAACGTCACCGGCAGCTCGGCTGCGTCCACCAGCCGCCTCGCCGGCGAACCGGCGCGGCGCAGGACGATCCAGCCGCGCTCGAGGACCGCGGCCCGGCCGCCGGCCGCCAGGGCGGCGTCGATCGCCGGCGAGGCCGCATCGAGCGTGAACGCATACCACCGCGCGCGCGTGTCGCGGCGCATCCGCCAGACGCGCGCGTCATCCGCGTTGAGAACCGCCCAGCCGCCGCGGCGGGTGACCCGCACCACGGCGCCCTTCACCTCGGCGAGCTCGTCGAGCGTGTCGATGCCCTGCAGGCCCAGGTGGTCGGCGCTCACGTTGGTGACCACCGCGACGTCGTTGTGGTCGTAGCCGATGCCACGCAGCAGGATCCCGCCGCGCGCGGTCTCGAGCACCGCCACGTCGACGTCGGGTTCCGCCAGCACTCGCCCGGCCCCACCGAACCCGGTCCAGTCCCCCGCCTCGACCAGCTGCCCGCGCAGGAAGATGCCGTCCGAGTTCGTCATGCCCACCGTGCGGCCGGCGGAGGCCAGGACGTGGGCGATGAGCCGCGTGGTGGTGCTCTTGCCGTTGGTGCCGGTGACGGCCACCACGGGGATGCGCGGAACGGGCACCGCCGGACGCGGGCCCGGGGCCAGCGCCCGCAGCATGGCCAGCTCTCGGCGCCGCGTGCTGCGCCCGAGCGCGAGCCGCGCCGACGAGGCGGCAATGGCCTGGGCGACGGCGCGCCGGCGCCAGCGGAACGCGACCAGGGCACGCCGGCCGTCGACCGAGGTGCGGTAGGTCCGGCGAGGGGCCGGCAGATCGAGGGCCAGGTGCAGCTCCTCGATCAGGCGCCCGGCCTCCCGGGCGACGTCCGCCGGCGGGCCGGCCCTCCTGCCGGCAAACTCGAGCTTCACGGCGGGGCGGATGAAGAAGCGGTTGGGCCCGTCCAGGACCCGCAGCTCGGCGAGGTCCACGCCCGTGGCTGCCCCCGGCCGGCTCGGCATGGCCGGCAGTATACTCACGCGCCCATGGCCGCCGACCGCTCGATCCCCGACCTCGTCGCCCTTCGCGAACACGTTGCCGGCGGCGTCGAAACCTACCTCGCCGAGCTCGAGATGCTCGTGAACGTCGACTCGGGCTCCTACACGCCCGACGGCGTCAACCGGGTGGCCACCCACGTCGCCGAGGCGCTTCGCTCCCTGGGCGCACGGATCGAGCGGATCAACCACTCGCCTGCCGAGGGGGAACCGCGCCTCGGTGACCTGGTCGTGGGCGAGCTGGACGGTGACGGGCCACGGATCCTGCTGATCGGCCACATGGACACCGTCTTTGACCCCGGCACGGCGGCGGGGCGCCCGTACCGCCGCGACGGCGATCGCGCGACCGGCCCGGGAACCAGCGACATGAAGGGCGGCCTGCTCGCCGGCCTGCTCGCCCTTCGGGCACTGGTGAACAGCGGGGCACGACCGGCGGTCACCGTGGTCGCCAACCCCGACGAGGAGATCGGCTCGCCCTTCTCGACTCCCCATATCCGGCGCCTGGCACCCGGGCACGTCGCGGCGCTGGTCCTCGAATGCGCGCGGGCCAACGGCGACGTCGTCAGCGCCCGCAAGGGCATCGCCGACCTCCAGATCGACTTCCACGGGCGGGCGGCCCACGCCGGCGTGGAGCCGGAGAAGGGTCGAAATGCCATCCTCGCCGCGGCCCGCGCGGTCGAGGCGCTCCATGGCCTGAACGGCCGCTGGCCCAGCGTCACCTGCAACGCCGGTGTCATCGCCGGGGGCACGCGCCCGAACGTCGTTGCGGCCGACTGCAATCTCCAGGTCGACCTGCGGGCCGCCACCGTGGCCGAGTTCGACGCGGCGCGATCCGCGGTCGACGCCATCGTCGCAAGTCCTGCGGTCGCGGGTGTTTCCGCCGAGCTGCGCCAGATCGCAAGCCATCCGCCCATGGAGCGCTCGGCGGCATCGGCGCACCTTGTGACGACGGTCCGGGCCATCGCCGACGAGCTCGGGTTCACGGTGACGGACGCGGCCACCGGCGGCGCCAGCGACGCGAACACCACCGCGGCCATGGGTCTGCCGACCCTCGACGGCCTGGGCCCCATCGGCGGGGACGACCACTCCGACCACGAGTGGCTCGACCTGTCCAGCATCGTCCCCCGGACCACGATGCTGGCCGGGCTGATCGCGACCATCGGCTCAGGCTCCATCGGCTGAACCCGGCGTCCGGCAGGGCGGCGACGGTCCGCCCGTGTAGAATCGAAGCTCCGTGACAGACGAGTTCCGTCATCGCACCCGCGTCGAGGTGCAGTTCCGCGACCTGGATGCCTTTGGGCACGTCAACAACGCCGTCACCACGAGCTACGTGGAGCACGGCCGCATCTCGTACCTCTTTGACGTGCTCCGGGTGGATCCGGTGGGAGTCATGCCGCTGATCCTGGCCACCATCACCGTCGACTACACCAGGCCGATCCTCTTCGGCACCTCGGTGGAGATCGCCTCCCGCGTCGACTGGATCGGGCGCACCAGCCTGGCCATGTCGCACCGGCTGACGGATGGTGGGGACGGGCATGCCCTCGCGAGCGCGCGCTCGGTGCTGGTGGCGTACGACTACGAGACCGCGAAGCCGATGCCGGTGCCCGAGGGCTGGCGGATGGCGATGGCGGCCCACGAGGGCCGGGACCTGGCCCGACCGGAAGGAGACGCATGACCGATACCGCCCAGTTCGACCTCCTGATCCTGGGAGGCGGGATGAGCTACGTGGGCGCCATCCGTGCCGCCCAGCTCGGCCTCTCTGTGGGCGTCGTCGAGCGCGACGCGCTCGGCGGAACCTGCCTGAACCGCGGCTGCATCCCGTCAAAGGCACTGCTGGAGACGGCGGATCTGCTGCACCGCGTGACGGAGCAGGGAGCCGAGTTCGGCCTCACCGGGTCGGACGGCGTCGGCCTCGACTACCCGGCACTGGCCACGCGCCGCGATGCCGTGGTCGACAAGCACGTGCGCGGCGTGGAGTTCCTGCTCAAGAAGAACAAGGTCACCGTCCTGCACGGCAACGGCGTGCTCACCGGACCGACCTCGGTCCACGTCTCCGGCGGCGAGTCCGGCGAGGTGGATGCCAGAGCCACCGACCTCATCCTGGCCACCGGCTCGGCGCCCCGCTCCCTCCCCGGCCTGGAGCCCGACGGCCAGCGCATCATCACCTCGGACGAGGCGCTCAAGCGCTCGAGCGCACCGCGATCGGTGACGATCGTGGGGGCGGGCGCCATCGGCGTCGAATGGGCCAGCCTCTATCGCGACTTCGGCGCGGAGGTGACCCTGGTCGAGTTCCTCGACCGGATCGTGCCGCTGGAGGATCCCGATGTCAGCAAGGAGCTGGCACGGGTCTTCCGCAGGCGCGGGATCACCGCCCACACCGCCTCGACCATCGATCCCGAGTCGATCCGGCGCACGGACGACGGATTGGCGTTCACCATCGCGGCCCGCGAGGGCGACCAGCGGACGGAGCACAGCAGCGAGCTGATCCTGGTGGCGGTCGGCCGCCGACCGCTCACCGAGGGGATTGGCCTCGAGGCGATCGAGGGCGTGCGCACCGAGCGCGGCTACGTGATCGTCGACGACCACATGCGCACCGGCGTGCCGCACCTGTACGCCATCGGTGACATCGTCCCGGGCTTCGCGCTGGCTCACGTCGCCAGCCACGAGGCGGTCGTGGCCGCGGAGACCATCGCCGGACATGACCCGGAGCCGGTGCGAATGGACCTCATGCCGCGGGTGACCTTCTGCCGGCCGCAGATCGCGTCCGTGGGGCTGACCGAGTCGGAGGCAGGCGAGCAGGGCCGCGCGGTGAAGGTGGGCTCATTCCCGTTCCGCGCCCTGGGCAAGGCGACGATCGTGGGCGAGGTCGACGGCTTCGCCAAGATGGTCGCCGATGCCGAGACCGGCCTCCTGCTGGGTGCCCACATCATCGGTCCGCACGCCGGTGACCTGCTCGCCGAGCCGACCCTCGCCCGCCTGGTGGAGGCGACGGCCGCGGAGATCGCGATGAGCGTCCATGCCCATCCCACCCTCACCGAGGTTCTCGCCGAGGCCGCCATGGCGGTCGATGGCGCGGCCATTCACGTCTAGACGAACGGAGGAGTCACGCGTGACGGACGCCAACGTCGCCACCGAACCGCGACATCGCCAGCTCGGGCTCTCGGACGAGGAGGTGCTGGCGATGTACCGCCAGATGCTCCTGGCCCGGGCCGTCGACGAGCGGATGTGGCTGATGCAGCGGGCCGGCAAGATCGCCTTCATCATCTCGGGCCAGGGCCACGAGGGGGCCCAGGTCGGGATCACCTGGCCGATGCGCCGCAACCACGACTGGATGGCGCCCTTCTACCGTTCCATCGCGGCGACCATGACGTTCGGGATGAGCGCGGAGGACATCATCACCGCCCACCTTGCCAAGGGCGATGACGTGAGCTCCGCCGGACGGCAGATGCCGGGACACTACGGCGGCGCGCCGTACAACATCGTGAGCGTCAGCTCGCCGGTCGGCACCCAGGTGCTGCACGCGGTAGGCATCGCCATGGGCGCCTGGGTCCGCGGCGATGACGCGGTGGCGATCACGTACTTCGGGGAGGGAACCGCGAACCAGGGCGAGATTCACGAGGCCATGAACTTCGCCGGCGTCCACAAGCTGCCGGTCATCTTCGTCTGCGAGAACAATGGCTACGCCATCAGCGTCCCGCTCGTCCGCCAGGTCGCCGGCCTGTCGGTGGCCGCCCGTGGCGCGGGCTACGGGATGCCCGGTGTGACGGTCGATGGCGGCGACGTCCTGGGCTGCTACGCGGCCGCCCGCGACGCGCACGACCGGGCGCGCAACGGGGAGGGGCCCACGCTCATCGAGGCGCGGGTCGTGCGGCTCACCAGCCACTCGTCGGACGATGACCAGCGCCGCTACCGCGATCCAGCAGAGGTCGAGGGTCTCAAGGCGCAGGACCCGATCGCCGTGTTCGGCAACGAGCTGCGCGCGATGGGCGTGCTCACCGATGAGATCGAGGAACGGCTGCGGGCGGAGACCAAGGCGGAGGTCAACGAGGCGAGCAGGCGCGCCGAAGCACGCCCCGACCCCGACCCGGCCACCGCGGAGCTCGACGTGTACGCGACGGAGGTGCGCTGAGATGGCCGAGCTCAACATCCTCGAGGCGATCCGCCTCGCCATGGACGAGGAGATGGAGCGCGACGAGCGGGTCATGGTCCTGGGCGAGGACGTGGGTCGCAAGGGCGGTGTCTTCGGCGCGACCGATGGCCTGTGGGCCAAGTACGGCGACAAGCGCGTGCTCGACACACCACTCACCGAGGCCATGATCGCCGGCGCTGCGGCCGGGGCCGCCGTCTACGGCCTGCGGCCCATTGCCGAAATGCAGTTCGCCGACTTCGTGTACCCCGCGTTCAACCAGATCGTGAGCGAGATCAGCCGCATGCGGTACCGCTCCAACGGGACATTCACGATGCCCCTGGTGATCCGCATGCCGTACGGCGGGGGCGTGCATGGCGCGCTGTACCACTCCCAGTCGAACGAGGCGTACTTCACCAGCACCGTCGGGCTCAAGGTGGTGGCGCCCGGCACCCCGGCGGATGCGCGCGGTCTGCTGAAGGCCGCCATTCGCGACCCGGACCCGGTGCTCTTCTTCGAGCACAAGAAGACCTATCGGCTCTTCAAGGCCGAGGTGCCGGAGGGGGAGGGCATGGTCGAGATCGGCAAGGCCGATGTCGCCCGCGAGGGCACCAACCTGTCGATCTTCTGCTACGGCTACATGCGCTACTGCGCGCTGGAGGCGGCCGAAACGCTGGCCCGCGAGGACGGTCTCTCCGCGGAGATCGTCGACCTGCGGAGCCTCCGCCCCCTCGACGTCGAGGCGGTGCTGGGTTCAGTGGCCAAGACGGGCAAGGCCCTGGTGGTCCACGAAGCGAATCGCTTTGGCGGTTATGGCGCCGAGGTGGCCGCTACCATCGCGGAGCAGGGCTTCGAGCACCTGGACGGCCCGGTGATGCGCCTGGCCGCACCCGAGGTCCCCGGGGTTCCCTACCACCACAGCCTGGAAGACTGGTACATGATCGGGCCCGAGAAGATCGTCGAGGCGGCCCGCGCGCTCGCAGCGTACTGATCGGGTACGCTCGCACAAGAGGAACAACGAAGGAGCCCTATGGCAACCACGATCAAGATGCCGCAGCTCGGCGAGTCCGTCACGGAGGGCACCATCGAGCGCTGGCTGGTGAAGGAGGGCGACCGGGTCGACCAGTACGATCCGCTCTTCGAGGTCGTGACCGACAAGGTCAACGCGGAGGTCCCGGCCGAGGTGGCGGGGACCATCACGAAGATCATCGTCGGTGACGGCCAGACGGTGAAGGTCGGAACGCCGCTCGCGGAGATCGACGCGGGCGACGCGGCCGGCGCCGAGACCGCGGCCCCCGCGGCGGCATCCGAGGAACCGGCCTCGCCGCCCCCGGCCGAGCCGGCCGCTCCGCCCCCTGCCGAGCAGCAGACCCCGTCGGTCGCTCCGCCCGCTGCCGAGCAGCAGACCCCGTCGGTCGCCAGCGGACCCACCACCGATGCATCGGTGCGGATGACGCCGGCGGTCCGACGACTCGTCCGTGAGCACGACCTGGACATCTCCCGCATCACCGGCACCGGCAGCGGTGGCCGCGTGACGCGCGACGACGTCCTCGCCTTCGTGGCCGGTGGCGACTCACAGCCCGCGGCGCCGCCCCCCGCCGCCCCCGTCCAGCAGGCCGCCGCGACCCCGCCGGCCCCGCCCGCACCCGCCCCATCGGCACCACCGCCGGTGCCGGCGCCCGTGCCGGCGCCCACCGCCGGCGACCAGGAGATCCCGTTGTCGCAGATGCGCAAGGGGATCGCCGCCAAGATGACGCGCGTCAAGCAGACCGTTCCCCACGCCTACACCGTGGTGGAGGTCGACATGGGCAACGTCGTCCGCTGGCGCGAGGCGAACACCGGTGCCTACAAGGCCCGCGAGGGTATCGGCATCAGCTACGTCGCAGTGGTCATCAAGGCCGTCACCGAGGCGCTGCGCCAGCACCCCATGGTCAACAGCCAGTTCGCCGACGACCGCGTGATCCTCAAGCAGGCCATGAACATCGGCATCGCCGTCGCCGTGGAGAGCGGTCTGCTGGTGCCGGTCATCCACAACGCCGACCAGCTGTCGATCAGCGGCGTGAATCACCAGGTCCAGGACCTCGCGGCGCGCGCCCGCGCGAACAAGCTGCGGCTGGAGGAGATCCAGGGCGGCACGTTCACCGTGAACAACACCGGCTGGTTCGGGTCGGTGAGCTCCATGCCCATCGTCAACGCGCCTGAGGTTGCGATCCTCTCCATGGAGGCGATCGTCAAGCGCCCGGTGGTCGTGGAGGTCGACGGGTCCGACGTCATTGCCATTCGGCCGATGATGAACATGACCTGCAGCTTCGATCACCGGGTCCTCGACGGCGCGCAGGTCGGCTACTTCCTGGCCGACGTGCGCAAGCGCCTCGAGGCCTGGGACCTCGCGACCCAGATCGGCTGAGTCGGGAGGTGTCCGGCTCATGACGCCGGCCGAACAGGCGGCCGCCCACGACGCCAATTTCGCGGGGGCCTTCGAGCTGCTCGCCGGCCGGATTCCGGGTGGCATTGCCGACCTCGTCGCCGGGGTGCCCATCGCCAGCCTGGGCGTGCCCGTGGGCTTCTTCAACGCCGCATGGCCGGGGACGGGAACCTCTCGGGAGTCACTCGCGCGGGTGATCTCCCGGCTTGACGCGACCGGGCTGCCGTACGTGATCCACGTCCCCGCCGAGGCTGAGCCCCTGGCACGAACGGCAGCGGAGCTGGGCCTGCTCCTTGCCGGCAGGCTCCCCTGCTTCGCCCTCGAGCCGCGACCGATCCCCGATCCGCCGTCCGGTCTCGCCATCGTTCGGGTCGACGCCGATCATCTCGAGCCGTTCTGGCAGGCGACGGAGTCCGGGTTCGAGATGCCGCGGGCGCTGGTCGAGGCCATGTACCCCGCCGCGATCCTGGAGGAGGAGGCGATCCGGGCCTTCGTGGGCCTGGTTGACGGCGCGCCCGTGGCGACCTCGATCGCGGTGCGCACCGCGGCCACGGTGGGGATCTACAGCGTCGGCACCGCCCCGCCGGCGCGGGGCCGCGGGATCGGCACGGCGATGACGTGGCACCTGCTGCGCGACGCCGACCCGGGCTGGACGCTCGCCGTCCTGCAGGCAAGCGACATGGGTCGCCCGGTCTACGAGCGGATGGGCTTCAGGCTGGTCCGCGAGCTCGACGAGTTCATGGGTCCTCCGGGCGGCTGACGGACGGCCGCGATCACCCGCGGGTGCCGCCCGATCGCCTGGCGCCGCGCCCGCCCGCCGACGTGTAGAGCTCCATCAACCGCGCTGCATCGGGCGCCGGGAGGTATTTGACCGCCTCCCGCATGGTGACGCCGCTGGCGCGCGTGGCCCGCGGGGTCAACCACGCCACCACCTCCTCCGGCCGCTGCTTCCCTGCCTCGCGCAGGACCCAGCCGATCGCCTTTCGGATGAAGAATCCCTTCTCCTCCAGCATCGCGTCCGCGCGCCGAGCGAACGGCTCGAAGAGCGCTCCGCGCTTGAGCGGTATCAGCTCGGCCAGCAGCGAGGCGCGACGGATCCAGAAGTCGGCATCGGCGGCCCATCGGTCGAGGACCGGTCTCACCTGCTCCCGGTGCGAGGCCGAGATCTCGCCGACGACGCTGGCTGACAGGTCGTCGACCAGCGCCCAGGTGCCCGACTCGCGCAGGAGGCGCTCCAGGAGCGGCAGGTCATCGGGAAGCAGGGTCGCGGCGCCCACCTCGAGGATCGTCGCCGCTGCAGCACGGCGCTCGAAGACCGGCGGTCCCCAGAGCGCCTCGGCGAGCGCGATGGTCGCCTCGCGGCCGAGGTGCTCGCGCCGCGCGACGGACCGCGCGATGCGACCCGTCTCCTGGTGCGGGGCACCCAGGAAGTACAGGTCGCTCTTGAGGTATCGCCGTTCCTGCTCCGCCCGTCCCGGCGTACCGGCCGAGGCGAGGAGGGCGACGATCTCGTCCACGAGAGACGTGACCGATGGAGCCATCACCGGTATTGTGGCGCCGACCGCGGTCGGGATGCGGCGCCCGTTGGCATCGCGGAGGACAGAATGGGCCAGCCAGAGGCAGCCAGCGCAGGAGGGCAACCACGATTTGCCCGCACGCGCCGCCTCCCGCGTCTTGTGGCCGCCGTTGCTGCGCTTCTGCTCATCCCGGCGACCGCGGCCGGCGCGACCTCGCTCTCCAACCCGCAGGTGAGCCCTCGCTCCGTCGTCCAGGGCGATGTGGTCACCTTCAGCGTGGTCACCACCGGCAAGGCCAACGTGACCGTCCAGGTCGAGCTGGCGCACTCCGGCGCGGCAACAATCGTCCGAGACCTCTCGGTGGTCAGCAGGACCGGGAATGCCACGACCTGGCGGTTCCAGAGCTCGGCCATCCCCGCGGGCAGCTGGTCGGTCACCTTCGCCGTGGCCGGGACGACCACGACCCTTCCGGCCGGCACGCTGACCGTGAGCCCGCCGCCGACGCCGGCACCGACGCCCACCACAAAGCCCACGCCCACGCCCACTCCCACTCCCCGGCCGGCCACCACCCCGTCCCCGCCCTCGACACCACGACCCACGCCGGCGAATACGTCCACCCCCGACACGAGCCCGCCGGCAGGGTCGAGCGCCGGCGCCATCGTCTCGCCAGGGAGCTCCGGGGGATCCGCGACCGCGGGGTCGACGAGCCCCGGCGTGGCCGCGCAAGCTGGGGCCCGCTCACCATCGCCGTCCGGCGCGACCACTGGCTCCGGCGCGACCACCGGCTCCGGCGGCGAGGATCGAACGGGACAGCTGCTCCTCTCCGTGCTCCTGGGCCTGTTCGTCATCGGCGGGGTCGCCGGCATCGCCATCCTCACGGCGCGCCGCAGGGCCGAGGACGAGCCTGCGCCCGCTGCCGCGCCATCGGCGACGACCTTCGTGGCCGCCCGCGGTACGCCGGACACGACCGCGTTCCGCCAGCGCGCGACCTCGACACCGCCACCGCCCGCCGAGCGCAAGCGGGCAGGCTGGGAGGTGTACAGCGCCCTGGAGGACGAGCCCATCGGCACCGTGGACGACCTCGCCCCGGACGCTCCGTCGCACGGGCCCGCCGAGCCCGACAGACCGGCTCCGGGCGAGGATGGCTGAGGCCGGCGGCCCGGCTGCGCCGACAGGCGGCCTTCGCTAGACTGGCGCCATGTCCCCGGATCCGGCCGCCTCCCGCGATTTCGCCGCGCTCGGCGAGCTCGCCGTGGTCGGCAACCCCGTTCCCGGCGCCGGACACCGCGGGCACGTCGCTCCATCGGAGATCATGTACCCGGGCGGACCACTGGTGGACGGCGGCCTCCTGGCGCCCGGGGACCCGGTCCCCGAGAACGCCGGGCCCGGCGGTCGTCGGCCGGAGTGGCTCAAGGTGCGCGTGGGTGCCGGGGCGACCTTCTCGGATGTCAGGCGCGTCGTCCGCGCGGAGGCCCTCAACACCGTCTGCGAGGAGGCGCACTGCCCCAACATCGGCGAATGCTGGGCCCTGGGCACCGCCACCTTCATGATCGGCGGCGCGGTGTGCACCCGGAACTGCGGATTCTGCGCCATCGACACCGGCCGGCCCCCGGTCACCGACCTCGAGGAGCCACGGCGCGTCGCGGAGGCGACCCGAGGGATGCACCTGCGGCACGTGGTGGTGACCATGGTCGCCCGGGATGACCTGCCCGATGGCGGCGCCGGCCTGATGGCCGAGACGATCCGGGCGATTCGAATCGCGAACCCGGAAACCAGCATCGAGGTGCTCATCAGCGATCTCAACGGTCGCGAGGCCGACATCCGGACCGTGGTCGAGGCCCAGCCGGAGATCCTGGGGCACAACGTCGAGACGGTCCCGCGCCTCCAGCGCCCCGTCCGGCGTCGGGCCCGGTGGGATCGGAGCGTGGGCGTGCTCACCACCGGTCGCGCCGTTGCGCGGGAGATCGGCTTCGACGCCATGGTCACCAAGACCGGGATCATGCTCGGGCTGGGCGAGACATGGGACGAGGTCCTCGATGCCATGCGCCTGCTGCGCGAGGCGGACATCGAGGTCCTGACCATCGGCCAGTACCTGCGACCCAGCCGGCAGCACCTCCCGCTCATGAAGTACTACACGCCGGCCGAGTTCGCGGCCCTCCGGCGCATCGGGCTGGAGCTGGGCTTCCGCCACGTGCAGTCCGGGCCGCTGGTGCGATCGAGCTACCACGCCGCGGAGCAGGTCCCCGCCAGCACAGGAACCGGCGGAGCCGTCGCCGTCTGAGCGACGCCGAGCTGATGCGCGACATCTCCGAGCCCCCGGCAAGCGCACCCGCTCCTCCGCGCCTGCGTCGTCCCGGTCCGGACGAGCCGTTCGCGCCGGCGAGCGCGGAACGCCCGCTCCTCGCCGCGCACGGCGGGATCCTTGCCGTCGAGCGGCTGGGCACCGTTCCGTACGAGCCCACCTGGGAGCTCCAGGACGAGCTCGCGCAGCAGCGACGCGAGCGACGGACGGGCGACCGGCTGCTGCTGCTGGAGCACTTCCCGGTCTACACCATCGGGCGCGGCGGGGACGAGGCCAACCTGCTGGCGAGCCGGGACCGTCTGCGCGAGCTGGGCGCAACCTACCTGCGCATCGATCGAGGCGGCGACATCACCTTCCACGGCCCGGGGCAGCTCGTCGCCTATCCCATCGTGGAGCTCGCCGACCCGCTGGACCTGCGCCGATACGTCCGCAGCCTGGAGGCCGCCATCATCGCCACCGCTGCGCGGTTCGGCGTGCGAGCCGGACGGGTTGCGGGCCTTCCCGGCGTCTGGGTCGAGAACGAGCGCAAGCTCGCCGCCATCGGTGTCCGCGTCCGCCGCGGCGTGACGACCCACGGGCTGGCCCTCAACGTCAACACGGACCTGCGCTGGTTCGACGAGATGGTGCCCTGCGGCATCCACGACAAGGGTGTCACCAGTCTCCAGCGCGAGCTGGGCCACGCGGTGCCGATGGAGGAGGTCGAGGCGGTCCTCGCCGCCGAGCTGGCCACCGCCTTCGGCCTGGGGCTCGCCGATGGGCTCCCCGGCGTTGCCGGGCCGGCGGGCGTCAGCGAGCAGTGACCGGGCCGGTCGTCGAGCGCAGCAACGGTCCCGCGGCCCACCGCCCCCGGATCGAGACCGGAATCTTTGGACCGTGGCGCACGAACGCCTATCTCGTGTGGGACGGGCGCTCGGCGGACGCGCTGGTCCTCGACCCGGGCATGGGAGCCGCGGCGCCCCTGGTCGAACGCGCGACAGCGAACGGGCTGGACGTGCACCTGATCGGCAACAGCCATGGCCATATCGACCACGTCTTCGACAATGCCGCGCTGCACGCGGCAACCGGCGCGCCCATTGGCATCCATCCCGACGACGCCCACCGGCTCGCCGGCGACAACGCCTACGGCTTCGCGCTCGAGCCCAGCCGGATGGACCGCGCCCTGCGCGAGGGCGACGAGATCGTCGTGGGCGACCTGGTCTTCGCCGTCCTCCATACGCCGGGCCACACCGAGGGCTCCATCTGCCTGTTCGAGGAGCGCCGCGGGCTGCTTCTCTCCGGCGACACGCTCTTCGCCGGGAGCTACGGCCGCACCGACCTGCCGGGCGGAAGCGACGAGGCCATGGTGGTGAGCCTGCGCCGCCTCGTCGAGCTGTTGCCACCGCCGACCCGCGTGCTGCCGGGACACGGCCCGGAGACGACCATTGAACGCGAGGGCAACTGGATGCGACGCATCGCGCAGGCGGGCCGCTTGCTCATCCCCGGCTGAGTGTCCGCCCCGACGGGTAGGGCTACGATGATGATGGAATCGAAGAGGAGACGACGAGGCATGTCCACCCTGCGCATCACCCGGCTGGGCCACGGCGGCATCCTGTACCGCTCACCGGGCGACCGGTGGGTCTGGGTCGACCGATGGACCGGCGCCCCGACCTACGCCGAGGCCTATCGCACCGCCGAGCACGTCGACGTGGTGGCACCCACCCACGGGCACTTCGACCATATCGGCAACGATGCGGCCGACGTCGTGGAGCTTGCGGCCGACGGCGCCACGGTGGTCGGCAGCCACGAGATGCAGATCTACCTCGCGTCTCGCGGGGTCGAGTCGATCGGGATGAACAAGGGCGGCACCGTGGAGGCGGCCGGGATCCGCTTCACCATGGTCCATGCCGAGCACACTGGCGGCGTAACGGTCACCGGGGGCGGCGCAGAGGTCACCCGCGAGGTGGGCTGCTGGGGCTGGCTGATCGAGTTCGAGGACGGCACCCGCGTCTATCACTCGGGGGACACCGACGTGTTCGGCGACATGGGCCTCTACCGCGACTGGGGACCCTCCATCGGGGTCCTCCCCATCGGCGGGCACTTCACCATGGGCCCGGCCGGCGCAGCTCGCGCCATCGAGCTGACCGGCGTGCAGGCCGTGGTCCCGGTCCACTACGGCACGTTCCCGGTGCTGGCCGGCACGCCGGCGGAGCTTGCCGGCCTCACGCAGGCTCGAGTCGTCGAGCTCCAACCGGGGGAAACATGGGAGGCAGGGTCATGATCATCAGGATCGTCGCGGCGCTCTTTGGCAGCGGCCTGGGGGCGGCCGTGCGGGCGGGCGTTACCGCCGTCGAGCGGCAGGTCGGCACCGCCGAACCGGTAGACGGGCCCATCGTGGTCTCGGGCTCGCTCGTGGCGGCGGTGACCGCCGGCGTGGCCTGCAGTGTGCTGGGCCGCGGGCCGCGGCTGGCGTTCTGGTTCGGCGCACTCCTCACCGCCGCGGGGGCGGACCGCCTCGACGGATGGGTGCTGCAACGGTTCGGCGTCGACCGCGACCGACTCGTGGCCCAGGCGAGGGCGGTGGCGGCCGCGACGGCCGCCCGGCGCTCCGGCGGCGGCCAGGAACCGGCCTAGCCGCGCGCGGCCTCGGGGTCAGCGCCAGACGGGCGCGTAGGGGTGCTCGCCGCGGACCGGGTCGTCCTCGGCGAAGCGCTCGAACCGGTAGGGATGCAGGTCGACCTCGGTCGACGCACCGTCGAGGATCAGCTCCGCCAGGTTGCGACCCACGGCCGGGGCCGTCTTGAACCCCGTGCCGGAGAAGCCGCAATCGAGATAGAAGCCATCCGGTCCGGCCGGACCGATGATGGGATGCTGGTCCGGAGTGATCCCGTCCTGGCCGGAGTGGGCGCTGTGCAGGCCGGCTGACTCGAAGTCCGGGAGCCGGAGGCAGAGCCGCTCGGCTGCCCGCTCCAGGAAACCCGGCGCCGCGGCATCCACCGGCCGGTCCGGGTCGTCGCCGAACTCGTTGCCGTCCTCGAGGCCGATCAGCGTGAGGTTCATCCCCTCGGGTCGAATGTAGAAGGCGTTCGCGAAGTCGATCATCGCCGGGTGCGCCGCGAGGTGGTCCGGACGGACGACGTAGGCGACGTCATGCCGCCACACCTGGAGCGGCAGGGAGAGGCCCACCATGGCCGCGATGCGCCCCGACCAGGCACCGGCGGCGTCCACCACGATCCCGGCGTCCCAGGAGCCGCGAGGCGTGTCGACCCCCACCACGCGGTCGCCGGCCAGGCGGATGGCAGTCACCGGGGCCCGCTGGACGACGCGCGCACCGCGCGCCATGGCGGCCGTGAGCAGGGACGAGGCCGTGGCGGTCGGATCCGCATAGCCCGAATCGGGCTCCCAGGCGGCCATGGTGAACCCGTCGATCGCGATGCCCGGCACCAGGTCGGCCAGGGCATCGGCCTCGACCAGCTCGGTCGTGATTCCGACCCCGGAAAGCATGGCCACGTTGGCGCGCAGCGCATCCCGCTCCTCCTCCGGCACGAGCTGGAGGAAGCCGGTGCGCACGAATCCCGCATCGCCACCCACGCGCTCCGGCCAGGCGCGGAAATAGCCGTACGACTGCAGGGCAAGCCGGGCGTCGGACTCCACGTCGTAGTGCATCCGCACCAGCCCTGAAGAGCGACCCGTTGCTCCCGCGGCGATCGTCGTCGCCTCCAGGACCACCGGCCGCAGACCCCGCTCGGCGAGGTGGAAGGCGAGGCTGGCGCCCTGCACGCCCGCCCCGATCACAATTGCATCGGCCACGTCACCCATGGGCGGCATGCTTGTCGGGCGACCTGCATCGAGGGAGGGCCGTCCGTCCCCTTTCGCCCGAGCCGTTCGGTCCGAGCTCGCGCTCAGCGCCCCAGGTAGCCGATGTCGAACGGGCGTGGCTCGACGCCGAAGGCGCGCACGAAGGCGTCGAGATCGGTGAAGTTGTTCGTCCGCAACGAGCGCACCTGATCGTGACTCACCGGGAAGACCGGCAGGACCCGGTCGGTGACGGCGGTGAGTGCGCTGATGAGCGGGATCGGCATGTTCAGCGCGAGCCGGCGCTTGCCGGTGACCCGCATGACGGCGTCCACGATCTGGCGATAGGTCAGGTACGCGGGACCGCCCAGCTCGTAGGTGCGACCCGCGTGCTCGGGCTCGCTCAACGAGCGCTCGATGCCGATGGCCAGGTCGTCCACGGCGAGCGGCTGGAAGCGCGCGGAACCGTCACCCGGGATGGCAACCACGCCGGGCGACCACCACGTGAGGGTTGTGACGATCAGGGAGAAGAAGCCGTCCCCCTCGCCGAACAGGAGCGACGGCCGCAGGATGACCCAGTCAAGGCCCGAGCTGCGCACGATCTGCTCCCCCTGCCACTTGCTCCGCAGGTACTCGAGTCCCGGGTCGTCCACTGCGCCCAGGACGGACAGGTGGACCAGCCGGCGCACGCCCGCCGCGCCCGCCGCATCGACCACGTGGCGAACGCCCATGACGTTCGTGCGCTCGAAGGTGCGTCCACGCCCCTGGCGCGGGATCGCCACCAGGTGAACCACGGCATCGGCACCGTCCAACGCTGCCGCGAGGCCCGAACCGCTCTCCACGTCCGCCTGGAAGGCGCGCACCGGCCCTTCCGGCCACCCGGGCAGCCGTCCCCCGCTCTGCGACACGGCCCGCACGGTGTGCCCGGTGTCGAGGAGATGTGCGACGAGGTGACGCCCGACGAACCCGGTGGCCCCAACAACCGCGACGTCCATGTGTCACCGCCTCCCTTCATGGCAGCGTCCATGCGCTGACCCTATAAACATGCTACTACCCTAGCGCATGTTTGTCACCTTCCCAGCCGGCACCCGCGCGAGATACGGGCGCAAGGCCGGCGCAGATGACCCCGATCGGCATCCTGAGCGGACCGCACCCTGACGGGGATCGTCAGCCATCGGTAGAATCATCGGTCCCATGCCCGCGACGTCCGACGAATCGCTCGTCCACGCCCACAGCCTGACCAAGCGCTTCGGTGGCTTCACCGCGGTGGACGCCGTCGATTTCGACGTGCCCTTCGGCAAGGCGTTCGGCTTCCTGGGGCCCAACGGGGCAGGGAAGACCTCGACGATGCGGATGATCGCCTGCGCGTCGCCGGTGACCGACGGCGATCTGACGGTCATCGGCATGGATCCGCGTACCCAGGCCCGCCAGATCAAGGCGCGCCTCGGGGTCGTGCCCCAGATCGACAACCTCGACCAGGAGCTCACCGTCCGCGAGAACCTGGAGATGTACGCTCGCTACTTCGACATCCCGCGCCCGGTGGCGCGGGCCCGGGCCAGCGAGCTGCTCGAGTTCGTCCAGCTCGCCGAGCGGGCCACGGACCAGGTCGAGCCGCTCTCCGGGGGCATGAAGCGGCGCCTGACCATCGCCCGGGCGCTCATCAACGAGCCGGAGCTGATCATCCTCGACGAACCGACCACCGGGCTCGATCCGCAGGCGCGCCACCTGCTCTGGGAGCGGCTGTACCAGCTCAAGCGCCGCGGCGCGACGCTGATCATCACCACCCACTACATGGACGAGGCGGAGCAGCTCTGCGACCGGCTGGTGGTGATGGACAAGGCGAAGATCGTGGCCGAGGGCTCCCCCCGCGAGCTGATCGACCGCTACAGCACCCGGGAGGTGCTCGAGCTGCGCCTGCCCGATGCCACGCGGGACGCGCTGGACGGGCGGCTCGACGGCCTGGCCGACCGCGTGGAGCACCTGCCGGACCGGCTCCTCCTGTACACCGATGACGGCGAGCGCTCGCTCGACGAGGTCCATCGCCGCGAGATCGCCGTCGAGAGCGCGCTCGTTCGCCGATCAACGCTCGAGGACGTCTTCCTGCGCCTGACGGGGCGCACCCTGGTCGAATGACCGCGCTCGCCCGGCCCACCCTCCACGTCTTCCAGCGCAACTTCCTCGTCTACAAGCGCGTGTGGCATCGGAGCATGTTCTTCGGCTTCCTGCAGCCGTTCATGTTCCTGACCGCCATGGGGCTGGGGCTGAGCCAGCTGATCGGGGCGAACTCGACGCAGGCGCTCGGCGGCGTCACGTACACCGCCTTCCTGGGTCCGGGGCTGATGGCCGCCATGGCCATGCAGACCTCGACCTTCGAGTCGACCTACCCGATCATGAACAAGATCATGTGGGGACGGAACTACGAGGCCATGCTGGCCACGCCCCTCCGGACCCGCCACCTGCTCCTGGGCGAGCTCTCGTGGATCAGCTTCCGCGTCCTCACGCTGGCCGTCGTCTTCATGGTCGTCCTGGCCATCTTCGGCATCGTCCGCACGCCGCTCGCCCTGCTGGCCATCCCGGTCGCCGTTCTCACCGGCCTTGGCTTCTCCAGCAGCATCATGGCCTTCACCGCGCGGCAGAAGCGCAACGACACCGGGTTCACCTGGCTCTTCCGGTTCGTCATCAACCCGCTCTTCTTCCTGTCGGGGACGTTCTTCCCCCTGAGCGCGATCTCCGGACCGGTCCAGGCGATCGCCTGGGCGACGCCGCTCTACCACGGGGTGGAGCTGATCCGTGGGCTGGTCCTCAACCGGCTCGACCTGGCCACCGCGCCGTGGCACCTGCTCTACCTGGTCGCCTTCGCCGCCATCGGCCTGTGGCTGGCGGACATGAGCTTCTACCGACGGTTGGCGGTCTGAGCATGGCCGTGCAGGCACGCATCGATCACGCACCCGGGCCGGTGGCCTCGGCCTTCGCTCAGGTCTGGCGCGCCCGGCGCCTGGTCGAGCGCAACATCATGGTCTATCGCCACCAGTGGATCGTCATCGTTTCCGGCATCTTCGAGCCGGTCCTCTACCTCCTCGGCATTGGGCTGGGAGTCGGCGGCTTCATCGACGGCGTCAAGCTGGCCGACGGCCGATTCGTCTCCTATGCCGCATACGTCGCGCCGGCCCTGCTCGCCACCGCGGCCATGAACGGCGCCGTCATGGAGACGATCTTCAACGTCTTCTTCAAGCTCAACTACGCCAAGACCTACGATGGGATCCTGGCCACCCCCATGGGCATCAACGAGATCGCCCTGGGCGAGATGCTATGGGCGCTCATGCGGGCCGCGCTGTACGCAATCGCGATGCTCGTGATCATGGCCTTCGGCGGCCTGGTGCTCTCGCCGTGGGTCATCCTCACCGTGCCCACCGCGCTCCTCGTCTCAGCGGCCTTCAGCGCGGCGGGGCTGGCGGGAACCAGCTTCCTGCGCACGGTGCAGGACTTCGACATCCCGATGGGGCTCATCGTGCAGCCCATGTTCCTGTTCAGCGGGACGTTCTTCCCCATCACGGTCTACCCGCTGCCGATCCAGATCTTCATGCAGGCAACGCCGCTCTATCACTCGATCAGCCTGATTCGCGGGCTCGCCACAGGGATCCTGGGCGGGCAGCAGGCGTGGGACCTGGTCTATCTCGTGGCCTTCTTCGCGGCGGCCATGTGGCTCGCCACCTACCAGATGGGACGCAAGCTCATCAAGTAGCCGGCGCAGCGCCCCGGAGCTCGTCGAAGATCGCCCGCGCATCGCCCGCTCGCTCGACGGCCATGGCCCGCGCCACGGCATCGGCGAGTTGCTCCCGGGTTGCCGAGGCGACAGCCCGCTTGACCCCGCCGAAAGCGCCGGCGTCCATCGACAGCTCATCGATCCCGAGGCCCGCCAGGGCCATGGCACCCGAGGGATCACCGGCCATCTCGCCGCAGACCGCGACCGGAATGCCATGGGCGTGGCCCCCTTCCACCACCTGGCGGATGGTCCGCAGCACCGCGGGATGCATGGGGTCCTGGCGATCGGCCAGCGCCGGGTTGGTGCGGTCGGCGGCGAGCAGGTACTGGGTCAGATCGTTGGTCCCGATGCTGAAGAAGTCCACTTCCGGCGCCACGAGGTCCGCGATGAGCGCCACCGAGGGGATCTCCACCATGATCCCGACGCTCGGCCTCACGCTGAGCTCGCGACCGGCCGACGCCATGCCGACGAGCTCGTGGAGCCGATGGACATCGGCGAGGTCCGCGACCATGGGCGCCATGATCCACGGCACCCGCCCGGTCCTCTCGCCGGCGGCGAGGATGGCCCGCAGCTGGGTGACGATCAGGTCGGTGTGCCCGGCATCCGCCAGACGCAGGGCCCGCACGCCAAGGAACGGGTTCTCCTCCGGGGGGAGCGGCAGGTATGGCAGCCCCTTGTCGCCGCCGAGGTCGATGAGCCGGATGACGACGGGCCGTTCGCCGAACGCGGAGAGGACCGACGCGTAGGCGGCAGTCTGGGTGGCCTCGTCCGGCGCGGTCGCGCGTCCCATGAACATGAACTCGGTTCGGAACAGGCCAACACCCTCCGCACCGGCCTCGATCGCCCGCGCGGACTCGTCCGGACCGCCGATGTTGGCGGCGATCATGATCCGTTGGCCGTTGGCGGTTGCCAGCGGCCGGTCGTGCATCGCCGCATCCGCGGCACGGCGCTCTGCGTCGGCGGCGGCCCGCCCGTCGATATCGGCTCGCTGTGCGGCGTCCGGCTCCACGAAGACCTCCCCGCGCTCGCCGTCCACGGCGATCTGCGTCGCTCCCTCGACGGCGGCGAGAAGGCCGGCGGTGCCGACCACGGCCGGGATCTCAAGCGCCCGGGCCAGGATGGCGGCGTGCGCCGTCCGCGACCCGGCCTCGAGGGCGATGCCCGCCAGCAGGGCCGGGTCCAGCTCGGCGGTCACCGATGGCGGCAGGTCGACGGCCACCGCGATCGAGCGCCTGTCGAGACTGGGTGGCTCCTCCCCGCGCATGATCCGCGCGATGCGCGCGGCCACGTCGCGCACGTCGGCGGCGCGGGCGGCGAGGAGCTCGTCGTCGATGGCCGCGAGCACGTCTGCGGCCTGGTCCCCGGCGGCCAGGATCGCACTGTCCGCGGGAGTCCCCTCGGCTTCGAGCACGGCCGCGACGTCGAGGAGCTCGGGATCCGAGGCCATCATGGCCTGGGCCTCGAAGATCTCCGCCTCCTCGTTCCGCCCCACCGCCTGCAGACGCGCGGAGAGCCCGTTGAGCTCGACCGCGGCACGCTTCGAGGACTCGGCCAGCCCATGCACCAGGGTTCCGGCGGCACGGGCGACCGGCTCGGGCGCTCGCCACGGCGGCGCGATTGCCACGCCCGGCGCGGCAGCGACGCCGCGCAGCGTGCTCCCGCTCATGCCTGTTCGACCGGCTCCCCGAGCCCCGACTGGACCATCTCGACCAGCGTGCGCACTGCCTGATCCGCGTCCTCGCCTTCGGCGACGATGCGAATCGTGTGACCCTGGACCACGGCCAGGCCCAGGACACCCAGGACGCTCTTCGCGCTCCCGGTCTTGTCCGGGTTGCGCGTCAGATTCGTCACGCGCACATCGGACGCGAATCCCGCGGCCGCCTTGACAAACGTGGCCGCCGGACGCGCATGCAGGCCCGACGGGTTCCGGACTTCTACGGTCGCCTCAGCCATCGACGTGATTCGTCTCCTCCTCCCCCACCCGTGACGTCCCTGCCGCGTCGCTCTGTGGCGCGGCTGTCAATGTGCGACCGGTGCGCGACCGTGACGCGCACCTCGCGGGGCCGCTCTCGAATCGTGTCAGCGTCGTTCGGCGGATCCTCCCCGGCCGGTGCCCTGGATCCGAGCCCGACGGCGCCACCACGCGAACGCGAGCGTCAGCGCAAGCCAGGCGACACCGGCCGCCGCACCGACGAGGAGGGCCGTCTGGGCCCCCTTCCCCCAGACCACGGAAAAGGCCAGGAGGAAGACCGCGGCCGCCCCACCGAAGACCATCCACGTGCCCCGGCCACCGAGCAGCCGCGCGGGGTCGGACGATCGCTGGACGGTCGCGCGACGAGCGCGCTGCCGTTCCGCGCGCACCTTGGCCGCTCCGCTGAGCGCCGGCGGTGCGTACGGATCCTGGTTCTTCGTCATGCGCTGGTAGGCGCGACGTTCCGCACGGGACATGGCGCTGGTGAGTCTAGCGGCTCTCGCCGGCCTCGTCGCGCTGCGGCGGACGCCGGCGCCCGGTCGATCCCAGCGCGCTGGCGGCGTCCTCCACCTTCAGCTGCACCGAGTCGGCGCCGAAGAGCGCGGTCAGGATCCAGTCGATGGCCACCCGCACCTTGCGGTTGATGCCCGGAACCCGCGACCAGTAGTAGCCGCGCCACATGAACCAGGCCAGCCAGCCGCGCACCCGGATCCCGAAAACCACCCCGACGCCGGTGTGGTGGCCGATGGAGGCCAGCGTGCCCAGCGTCTCGTAGCGGAACGGGGCCAGGGCGTGCCCGTCGATGCGGGCGATGATGTTCGACGCCAGCCGTTTCGCCTCGCGCACCGCGTTCTGTGCGGTGGGCGCGAAGGCCGCCCCTTCGGCCGCATCGACGTTCGGAATGCGCGCGCAGTCGCCGATCGCGAACACCTCGGGGCGGCTGGTCTGCATGGTCGGCGCGGTGGTCACCCGTCCCGCGTGGTCCACCTCCACCCCGGACTCGGCGACCGCCGGAGCAGGCCGCACGCCGCCGGTCCAGATCACGGTCCGGGTGGGGATGACCTCGTCCTCGCCAATGGTCACCGCCGTCTCGGTGACCGCCTTGATGGCCGTGCCCAGCCGGATCTCGTAGCCGCGCTGGGCCAGCCGGCGGCGGGCGTAGGCGCCCATGGACGAGGGGAGATCGGGCAGGACCTCGTCCTTGAGCTCGACCAGCACCAGCCGGATCTCGTCCTCGGGGATCTTGCGGTAGTAGCGCCGCCGGACGCGATGGGCGAAGTCCTCGATCTCCCCCGCGGTCTCCACGCCGGAGCTCCCTCCCCCACCGACGACGAACGTCAGGTCGGCCCGTCGCTGCGCCTCGTCATCCTCGAGCTCGGCGCGCTCGAACATCTCGATGATCCGGTTCCGCAGGCTGAAGGCGTCGGCGAGGGTCTTCATTCCGGCCGCGTGCTCGGCCAGGCCGGGAATGCCGAAAGTGTGCGTCACCCCGCCCAGGGCCAGGACCAGGGTGTCGTACTGCAGCCGATGGTGGTCGCCGTCGCCGCCCATCACCCTCACCACGCCCGCCTCGGTATCGATCGCCTCCACCTCCGCGGTGATGCACCACGTCGACGCGTGGCGAACCATGCCGCGCAGCGGGCTCACCACGTGGCGCGGCTCCAGGCTTCCCGAGCAGACCTCCGGCAGGAGCGGGGTGAAGAGCAGGAAGTTGTCCCGGCTCACGAGCCAGATCTCGACGTCGGCGCGGTTCCCGAGCTGACGCTCGAGCGCCTGCGCCGTCATCGTGCCGGCGAATCCCCCGCCCAGGATCAGGATGCGGTGAGGGGCGCCCGTCGCGGTCGCGGTCATGCGTGTCATGGTGACAGGAACCGGCCGCGAGCGGAATCGCGGCGCTTATCCAGGACCCG
Source organism: uncultured Chloroflexia bacterium (assembly GCA_963805645.1). Classification (GTDB taxonomy): domain Bacteria; phylum Chloroflexota; class Limnocylindria; order QHBO01; family QHBO01; genus CAVXEH01. The sequence continues at coordinate 317,426 of CAWDVA010000007.1, forward strand.
TGCCGGGCGGCTACCATACGGTCCGTGCACGAGATCTTCGACCAGTTCAAGCAGCAGCTGCCGGACATTGATCCCACCGAGACGCAGGAGTGGATCGACTCCCTGGACGCGGTCGTCCAGCAGGCCGGGACGGAGCGCGCCCGCTTCATCATCTTCAAGCTCCTGAAGCGGGCCCGCATGCTCCAGGTCGGCCTGCCTCCCCTGGTGCAGACCCGCTACATCAACACCATCAGTCCCGAGCAGGAGCCGTATTTCCCCGGCGACGAGGAGATCGAGCATCGCGTTCGGAGGATCGTCCGCTGGAACGCGCTGGCCATGGTCCTGCGGGCCAATACGCGCTTCGAGGGCATCGGCGGGCACCTGTCCACCTATGCGTCCGCCGCCAGCCTGTACGAGGTGGGCTTCAACCACTTCTTCAAGGGCGGACCTGATGGCGACCTGGTCTTCTTCCAGGGCCACGCCGCCCCGGGGATCTACGCACGCGCCTTCCTGGAGGGACGCATCAGCGAGGACCAGCTCGACCACTTCCGGCGCGAGGCGCTCTGGCCGGGCGGGCTTACGAGCTATCCGCACCCGCGCACGATGCCGGGCTTCTGGCAGTTCCCCACGGTCAGCATGGGCCTGGGTCCGCTCACCGCTGTCTACACGGCGCGATTCAACCGGTATCTGCACGCCCGAGGCATCAAGGACACCTCGAACCAGCGCGTCTGGGCCTTCCTGGGCGACGGCGAGATGGACGAGCCCGAGGCCATGGCCGGGCTCTCGCTGGCGGCCCGCGACGGGCTCGACAACCTGACCTTCGTCGTCAACTGCAACCTGCAGCGCCTCGACGGGCCGGTGCGCGGCAACGGGAAGATCATCCAGGAGCTGGAGGCTGTCTTCCGCGGTGCCGGCTGGCACGTCATCAAGGTGATCTGGGGCCGCGAGTGGGACGACCTCCTCGCGCGCGACGTCGACGGCATCCTGGTCAACAAGATGAACGAGACGCTCGACGGCGACTACCAGCGCCTGTCGGTATCCGATGGCGCCTACATCCGCGAGCACTTCTTCGGCCCCGACCCACGCCTGAAGGCGATGGCGGAGCACCTCTCGGACGAGGACCTCACCCGGCTCCGCCGCGGTGGCCACGACTACCGCAAGCTGTTCGCCGCCTACACCGCGGCGGTGGGCCACAGCGGGACGCCCACGGTCATCCTGGCCAAGACGGTGAAGGGATGGACGCTCGGCCCCGGGATCGAGGGTCGCAACGTCACCCACCAGGCCAAGAAGCTGACCGAGGCCGAGCTGAAGGTCTTCCGCGACCGGCTGGAGCTGCCGATCCCCGACGAGGCCCTCAAGGAGGCGCCGTACTACAACCCGGGGCCGGATTCTCCGGAGATCCAGTACATGATGGAGCGGCGCAGGACGCTCGGCGGCTTCCTTCCGGAGCGGAGCGTCCATCCCGTGGTGCTGCCCGAGGTGCAGCCCTCGGCCTTTGACGAGCTCTTCAGCGGATCGGACCGGCCCGCCAGCACGACCATGGCCTTCAGCCGCCTCATCCGCAATCTCGTCCGCGATCCGGGGATCGGTCGCCGCGTCGTCCCCATCATCCCCGACGAGGCGCGCACCTTCGGCATGGACCCCCTCTTCAAGGAGGTGGGGATCTACTCGGCACTGGGGCAGCGCTACACGCCGGTCGACAAGGAGCTGTTGCTCAGCTACGTCGAGTCCGCGGACGGCCAGATCCTCGAGGAGGGCATCACCGAGGCGGGCGCCACGGCCTCGTTCACCGCCGCCGGGACGAGCTACGCCGTCCACGGCGAGCCCATGATCCCGTTCTACACGTTCTACTCCATGTTCGGCTTCCAGCGAACCGGCGACCAGATGTGGGCCTTTGGCGACTCACGGGGCCGTGGGTTCCTCATGGGCGCCACCGCCGGGCGGACCACCCTCCATGGCGAGGGGCTGCAGCACGATGACGGGCATTCGCACCTGCTGGCGTCGGTCCTGCCCAATATCCGCGCCTACGACCCCGCCTTCGCCTACGAGCTGGCCACCATCGTTCGCGAGGGGATCGGGCGCATGACGGTCGACGGCGAGGATGTCTTCTACTACCTGACCATCTACAACGAGAACTGGGTCCAGCCCGCAAAGCCCGATGGCGTCGACGAGGGCATCATCCGCGGGCTGTACCGATATCGGCCCGCCCAGGTGGAGGGACGCCGGGTGCAGATCCTCGCCTCGGGCTCGATCCTCCACCAGGCAATCCGCGCCCAGGAGATCCTGGCCGCGCACAACGTGGCGGCGGACGTGTGGAGCGCCACGAGCTTCCAGCAGCTGCGCGTCGACGCGCTCGACGTGGAGCGCTGGAACCGTCTCCATCCCGATGCCGAGCCGCGTGTGCCGTACGTGGTCCAGTCGCTGGCCGGCACGAACGGCCCGGTGATCGCGGCGACGGACTACCTGAAGGCGGTCCCGGACATGGTCTCGCGCTGGATCGAGCGGCCGTACACCATCCTGGGCACCGACGGCTTCGGGCGCAGCGACACGCGCGAGGCACTCCGCACCCACTTCGAGGTGTCACCGGAGCACATCGCCTACGCGTCGCTCCACGGCCTCTGCCTCACCGGGCAGGCGGATCGCAGCGAGCTTGTCGCCGCCCTGGGCGAGCTGGGGATCGACCCGGAGCGCGTGAACCCGCAGTTCGCGTAGGCGCCCGCTTCAACCTACCCGTCCGGCCAGGGTGGCGCCGCAGACGCCGCATCGGAGATCGCGGCGTCCAACCGCCGCGGCGCACGCCGGACACCGCGCCGGCGCGAGCTCGATGGCGAAGGCACGCATCCCGGAGCCAATCGCAAAGGCAACCCGCTCGACGCCGGAGCGATGGGGTAGCGGACGATCCCCGTCTCGCCGTCCCCGGGGGCCGGCTTCCCGAGCGCGCGACGCCAGCCAGCGCGCCCGCTCCCGGTCGTAGACGGCGCGCGCCTGCGGATCAGCCAGGAGGTCACGCAGCGCGTTCACCACCTGCATCTCCTCATGGGACCGCGCCGAGTCATTGCGGTCCGGATGGAAGGTCCGGGCGAGACGCCGCCAGGCCTCCATGAGCCTCTCGTCGCTCGCCGCAGGATCCACCCCGAGAAGCCCGTAGATGTCGCGCTCGGGCGCGTACGGAAGGAAGGGTTGGGTCATTGGCGCACACCGATCCTACCGCACGGTCCGGACGCGTATCAGGCTCCGCTCGGCCCTCTGTCTCACCAGAATTAGCAAGCGAACATTACCAATCGCAATCTTCACATTGGTAATTCGAAACTGTGGTGTTGACACGCGGCGAGACGCAGGCTAGAATGCGGCAACAAGATACGAAATCGGTCACTCGAGATGCCAATTCTCGATAAGGAGCTAGCAATGCTGGATTACCGCCTTCACTACGCGCAGATGGCCGCCGAGGATCGACTGCGCCAGGTGCGCAACGAGACCGTGGCCCGCCGGAGCACGAAGCGCGTGTTCCAGCTGACGGGCCGTCGCAGCAGCCGAAAGAGCGCACGCTGATGGCACACGACGTCATCTCGACCTGTCCTGTGTGCCAGGGCGAGCTCACCATCACCCGCCTGCACTGCAACACCTGCGGCACGGCGCTGGAGGGCGAGTTCGGCGTCGGGCGGTTCGGACACCTCGAGCGCGAGCAGCTCGCCTTCCTGGAGAGCTTCCTCCGCGCTCGGGGCAACCTCAAGGAGATGGAGCGCGAGCTGGGGATCTCCTACCCCACCGTGCGGAACCGGCTCGAGGCGCTCCTGCGCACTCTCGGCCTGGCCGACGGCGAGGCAGCGCCCGTGTCGGACGAGGAGCCGGCGAGCGAGGCGGAGTCCGCAGGTGCGGCCGAGCCCGCCGCTGACGACCCCATGGCGGCCGAGCGTCGCGCCATCCTCGAACAGCTCAAGAACAAGGAACTGACCGCCGACGAGGCGGCCGCCCGGCTGCGAAGCCTGGGCAGGAGCTGAGCCAATGCCCACGTACGTTCGACAGCAGGAGATCAGCCACCGCATCGGGGCGTCGGGACGCCTGCACCTGCGGGTGACGGACGCCGACGTCCGCCTCCAGGCGAACGAGGACGAGGAGGTTCGCCTGCGGGCGACGTTCGAGATCCGCGCCGGATCTGACGAGGAGGCGGACCGCACCTTCGCGGAAGCCCGGCTCGACGTCGCGGCCGGCGACGGCGTCCTCGAGGTCGCCGACGTCAGCGGACGCGGAGACCTGGGATCGGCCATTCGCCGCCTCGTCTCGGGCCGTGGCCACATCGGCCTCTCGGTCGAGGGAACGGCCCCGCGCCGCGCCGGGTTGCGGATCGAGGGCGTCTCCGGGGACCTGGTCATCGAAGGAGCGCGCGGCGAGCAGCGATACACCACCGTCAACGGGGACGTCTACGGAACCGACCTGGGCGGGAGCGTCCAGGTGACCACGGTGTCCGGGGACGCGACCCTGCGCGCCCCCGAGTCGCTCGCCCTGCGGGTCCAGACGGTGTCGGGAGATCTTTCGGCGGTCACGCCCCTCCTCCGCGAGGCGCGCATGAACACCGTGAGCGGCGACCTCGAGCTCGAGGCCGCCCTCGATCGAACCGGCGACTTCCGGGCCGAATCGGTCAGCGGCGACCTGGTCCTCGGCCTGATCGGCGGCGCCACCGTGGAGGTCCGCGGCCTCTCCAGCGACATCCACGCGGAGGTCAACCACCGGGTCGAGGGAAGCTCGGACCGGCGGCGCATCGTCATCGGCGACGGCACGCCGCGGCTCGTCTTCAGCTCGATGTCGGGCGACGTGAACGTGCGCCGTCCGCGGCGCCTGGACGCTTCGTCAGCCTCCCAGTCCGGCGCCCCCGGGGAGTCGGCCTCCCGGCCGCCGCTCAGCGAGCAGGACTCGCTCGAGATCCTGCGGGCGCTCGAGCGCGGCGACATCGACGTCGACGAAGCAGCCCGCCGTCTGGGAGAGAACTCCAATGCGTGACGAGCTCGCGACCATTCTCCGCCTCGTCTCGGACGGCACGCTCTCCCCCGAGGAGGCTGCCCCGATCATCGAGGCCCTCAGCCGCGCTCCGGGTGGCAGCACCCCATCCGGTCTCCAGCCGGGCGGCCGCCCGGAGCGTGGCCCTGGCGAAGGGTCGGCGTCCAGCGCCGCCGGCACTGAGGAGAGCCGGCGCCAGATGCGGATCCGGGTCCTCGAGCGCGGGCGCCAGGTCGTGAACATGCGCATCCCGCTGCCGTTCGCGGAGGCGGCGCTGCGCATGGTCCCCGGCATCAGCGTTGAACGCGGCGACCAGATCCGCCAGGCCATCGCGGCCCACGTCACCGGTCCGATCGTCGACGTCGAGGACGAGGACGGCGACGGCCTTCTCATCACGGTGGAGTAGCTGACATGCAACCCGAAGCAACGATGGCCACGACCGATATCGAGAGCAGCGCAGCCCCCGCGCCGATGCAAGGCGGGGAGTCCGGGCCGGCACTGGTGCGGCCCCTGCGCATCCGCGACTTCCGGTTCGTCTTCTCCGGCGAGACCGTCTCGCTGCTGGGGGACCAGTTCCATTTCGTGGCGCTGGCCTGGCTGGCGCTCCAGCTGACCGGCTCGGGCCTGGCCCTGGGAACGGTCCTCATGACGGCAGCCATTCCGCGCGCGGTCTTCATGCTGGTTGGCGGGGCCTTCAGCGACCGCTGGTCACCGCGAAACCTGATGCTGGTATCGAATGCCGTTCGCGCGGTCGTGGTGGGCATCGTGGCGATGCTGGTCATCACCGGCAACGCGCAGCTCTGGCAGCTCTACATCCTTGCCGGGATCTTCGGCCTGGTGGACGCCTTCTTCTACCCGGCACTCAACACCATCGTGCCGATGATGGTCTCCGAGGGACAGCTGCCCGCCGCGAACGCGCTGATGCAGGGCACCCAGCAGCTCACCGGCCTCCTCGGGCCGGCCATCGCGGGACTCGTGATTGCGGCGGTGCAGACCGGGCCGGCCTTCGCCGTGGACGCCGCTTCCTTCGCGGTGGCGGCTGCAGCGCTGCTCGCCGTTCGCGGTGGGCGGCGGGCACCGACACCCCCGAATGAGGCCGGTGTGACGGCTACGGGTCCCTCGATGCTGGCCACCATCGGCGAAGGGATTGCCTATGCGTGGCGGGATCCGGCGATCCGGTCCCTGCTGGTGCTGACCGCCGCCTTCAACTTCGCGTTCATGGGGCCGCTCAACGTGGGCATCGCCTGGATCGCCGACCACCGGTTCGGCGGCTCGGCCGACTTCGGACTCCTGCTCTCGTCGTGGGGAGCCGGGGCGCTGGTGGGGGCCATCGCGGCGGGATCCATTCGCCGCGTCCCTCACCTGGGCTCGGTCACCATGGGTATCGGGGCCGTCCTCGGCGTTGGCCTGGCGGCCATCGGCGTGGCACCCTCGATGCCCGTCACGCTGGCCGTGCTGGTCGCCATTGGGCTGGGAGTGGGCTTCATCAACGTGCGGGTGATCGCCTGGGTCCAGGCCCGCGTGCCGGACACCATGATCGGCCGCGTCATGAGCCTGGTCACCTTCGGTTCGCAGGCCCTCGCGCCCGTCTCGCTGGCGCTCGCCGGCGCGATCATCGACTTCGGTGCCGTCTCGGCGATGTTCGCCGTCGCCGGCGCCATCCTGGTGGCCGCCGTGGTCGCCGGCGTCGCCTGGGGCGTTCCCAGCAGGATGGTCGAGGCACCGTGAGCACTCCGGCCATCGAGGCCCTCGGCCTCGTCAAGGAGTTCGAGCGTGGGCGGCGCACCACCTGGCAGCGCCTGCGCCGCGAGCCGGACCGGCGAGAGCGCTTCCGGGCTGTGGACGGCATCGACCTTCACGTCGAGCGCGGCGAGATCTTCGGCCTGCTCGGTCCCAACGGAGCCGGCAAGACGACGACCCAGCGGATGCTCGCCACCCTGCTGGAGCCCACCGCCGGCACCGCCCGGGTCCTGGGCCTCGACGTCGTCGCCGAGGCGCGCGAGGTCCGCCGGCGGATGGGGGCCGTCCTCTCCGACGGTCGCAGCCTGTACTGGAAGCTCACCGCCCGCGAGAACCTCGAGTACTTCGCGGCCCTCTACCACGTGCCGTCCCGCGAGGCCGGCGCGCGGATCGCCACGGTCCTCCAGACGGTTCACCTCGACGACCGGGCTGACGACTACGTCGAGCGATTCAGCTCCGGGATGCGCCAGCGCCTCGTCCTGGCCAGGGCGCTGCTCCCCGACCCGGAGCTGCTGCTCCTCGACGAGCCCACGGTGGGCCTGGATCCCCAGAGCGCGCGCGACCTGCGGGACCGCGTCGCCGCCCTCCGCGACCAGGGCCGCACCGTGGTGCTCACCACGCACTACATGGAAGAGGCGGACCAGCTCTGTGACCGTATCGCGATCGTCGATCACGGTCGCATCGTGGCGCTCGACACGCCGCCCCGCCTCAAGCGCACCATCGCGGCGACGGAGGTCGTCCGCCTGGAGCTTGCGATTCCCCATCCCGACGGGGAATCGGGGGTGCCGGCGGCCATGCGCCCGCTGCTGGAGCGCCTGGGCCGTGGGGGCACCCTTGCCCAGCAGGAGCGGACCGATGGCGTCGTCGCCGTCACCGTGCACTGCCGGAGCGCCCGTGAGTTCGTGCCCATTGCCTTCGATGCGGCGCAGAGGGAGCAGACCCAGATCCGCCACGTGGAGGTCGTCCCGGTGACGCTCGAGGACGTGTTTCTGTCGCTGACCGGACGGGCGCTTCGCGAATGAGCGCGCTCGCCGATCTCCGGGCCTTCTGGGCCGCCGCCCGCAAGGAGTGGCGGCTCCTGCGACGCTACCCGACCCAGTTCCTTGGGTTCCTGTTCTGGCCCATCGCCCTGCCGGCCGCGTACGTCTTCCAGGCGCGTGGATACGCCGGCGACTCGCAGGCGGCGCTCGATGCATTCGCCGCGCGAACCGGCACCGCCGAGATCGCCGGGTTCCTCTTCCTGGGCTGGGCGGCCTACATGTGGATCAGCATGATCCTGTGGGGGCCCGGCACGGCCCTGCGCACCGAGCAGGTGCGCGGCTCGCTGGAGGCCCTCTTCATGACACCGGCTTCGCGCCTCGTCATCCTCTTCGGGCCGGTTGTCAGCCAGGTCGTCTGGGCCCTCTGGATGTTCGCCGTGGTCGGCGTCGCCATGACCGTCTTCTTCGGCGTGCCCATTGGCGCGCCGGCGGCGTTGCGGGCACTGGTGGTCATCCTTGTCGCCGTTCCGGCCCTGTACGGTCTCGGCGCCCTCTTCGCCGCGGTCGTGCTGCGATTCGGCGAAGTGGGCGCCCTGGTGCAGGCGGTCCGCGGCGTCTTCACCGTCTTCTGCGGGATGACCTTCCCCATCATCATCCTGCCAGAGTGGGCACGCGCGGTGGCCCTCAGCCTGCCGCCCACGTACCTCATCAGCGACCTGCGCAAGGTGATGCTGCGCGGCGCCGATCTGGCGGAGCTGGTTCCCGACCTCGCCGTGCTCCTCGTTCTCGGCCTGGCGATCTGTGCCGCGGCGGTGATCGCCTTCCGCCGCACGGAGCGCCACGCGCGCCGGGGCGGCAGCCTGGCGCAGTACTGAGAACCGAGCCATGTACCGACCATCGGTCCGCATGAACGACGAGCTCGGCCTCGAATTGCGCGCCGCGCTGGCCATCGCCCGCAAGGAGCTGAGGATGGCGCGACGCTACCCGCTGAACCTGGTCAACGAGGTGCTCCAGCCGCTGTACCAGTTCCTGCTTCCGTCCGTGCTCCTGGGCGCGACGTTCTTCGTCGGCGGCCGAGCGGTGGGACTCGAGGAGAACACCGGCACCACCGACCTCGCGGGGTTCCTCTTCCTCGGAATGCTCGTGGCCGGGTTGGTGGCTACCGGCTTCTGGGAGCTGGCCTTCAGCTTCAAGCGCGAGATGGACGCCGGGACGCTCGAGCCGCTCTTCCTGACACCGACCAGCCCGGTAACGCTGGTCCTGGGACGGGCGCTGTCAGGAATGCTGATCGCCATCGGCGCCAGCGTGGTCCTCCTCGCCATTGCCACCGCCTTCCTGGGGGCGTCCATCTCCGGGGCAGTGATCGTCGCCATTCCGGCGCTCCTGCTCGCGGCGGCCAGCATGGTGGGGATCGGCTTCCTGGTGGCGGCCGGGGTCCTCCTGCTGCGCGAGCCGAACTTCTTCGTCGACTCGACCAACTTTGCCTTCTCGATGCTCTGCGGCACGGCGTTCCCGGTGCTGGCCCTACCCCTCTTCCTGCGCTGGATCGCCTACCTCCTGCCACCCACGTACGCCCTCGACCTGATCAGGGTCGGCGGGCTCGGCACCCGGCCCCTCCTGGCTCCGGCGCTCGAGTGGACGGTCCTCGTCGCGCTCGCCGGCGTCTCGCTGTTGGTGGGCCTGGCCGCCTTTCGACGGGTCGAGCACCACATGCGGGTCCGGGGCACGCTGGGCCAGCACTGACCCGCGATCATCCCCGACCGGGCCGCGAGAGGGATTCCCGGCGGCGCCAAGCGTGCTGTAATAGGCCACCGCATGACCGCCCGCAACGAGAACGAACGCCCGAACGGGGAGGGCACACGGAAGGTTGACCCCTTCCTGGAGGTGCGCGAGACGCGCCGGGGGAAGCGCCCCGGCGACCGCCGCGTCAAGATCGTGCGCCCCTTCGGGGACGAGTTCGGCCGCGGGGAGGAGGGCCACCTCGTCGCGTCCGAGCGTACGGTCCTGCGTCGGACCGGCTGGACCGCGGCGCTGCGATCGATCCGCACCGTCCTGATCGGGCGCCCCATCAGCTCCGAGCGCGAACACACCGAGCGGCTGACCAAGCTCAAGGCGCTGGCCATCTTCAGCTCGGACAACATCAGCTCCTCCGCCTATGGCCCCGAGGAGATCATGCGGGTCATCGCCTTCGCCAGCATCGGCGCGCTGAGCCTCACCCTGCCGCTGGCGGCGCTGATCGTGGTCATGCTCCTGATCGTCACCGCGTCGTATCGGCAGACGATCCGCGCCTACCCCAACGGCGCATCGAGCTACATCGTGGCCAGCGACAACCTGGGTGACCGGCTGGGGGTGCTGGCGGCATCGGCCCTGCTCATCGGCTACGTCGTCACCGTCGCCGTCTCGATCTCGGCCGGGGTGCTGGCCCTGACCTCGATCGCGCCCGCCCTCTTCCCGATCAAGGTGGAGCTCACGGTGGGCCTGGTCGCGCTGCTGATGATCGGCAACCTGCGAGGAATCCGCGAGTCCGGGACGATCTTCATGGTGCCCACCTACCTCTACCTGGCGGTGATGCTCTCGCTCCTCGCCTACGGGCTGTTCCGATTCTTCAGCGGGGATCTTCCAGCCTACGTTCCGCCCGCCGACTGGGAGGCGACGTTCAATGCCAGCACAGGAGCGCTTGGCCTGTTCGTCATCCTGCGTGCCTTCTCCCAGGGCGCCGTGGCGCTCACCGGCGTCGAGGCGATATCCGACGGGGTGCCGGCATTCAAGCCGCCGGAGTGGCGGAACGCTCGGACGACGCTCACCTGGGCGACCTCGATCTTCGCCGTGCTCTTCGTGGGCATCAGCTTCCTCGTGGTGCAGATCGGGATCATTCCGGATCCCGATCAGCAGCAGACGGTGCTGAGCCAGCTGGTCCGCGCACTGGTGGGCGACAGCTGGATCCTGGTCCTGGCCCAGGTGTCGACCGCCCTGCTGCTGGCGCTTGCCGCGAACACGAGCTTCGCGGACTTCCCGCGTCTCTCCAGCTTTCTGGCGCGCGACGGCTTCATGCCACGCCAGTTCGCGTTCCGGGGCGAGCGTCTCGCCTTCACCACGGGGATCGTGGCGCTGTCGGCCATGGCGATCTTCCTGCTCTTCCTGTTCCAGGCGAGCGTTGCCGGTCTGATCCCTCTCTACACCCTGGGCGTCTTCCTGGCCTTCACCCTGTCGCAGGCAGGGATGTTCATGCGCTGGCGGAGGCGCCGCGAGGCGGGGTGGCGCCGCGGGATGGTCATCAACGGCACCGGTGCCCTGACCACCGCGGTCGTGGCCGTGATCGTGGGCGTCAGCAACTTCACGTCCGGGGCCTGGGTGGTCGTCATCCTGGTCCCCCTGCTCATGGCACTGCTGATGAGCATCCGGCGCCACTACCAGCACCTCCAGCGCTCGGTGAACGTGACCCGCATCGCCGAGGGAGCCGAGGTGGCGGTGGCCCCCACCGTGGTCGTCCCCATCGCCCGCCTCGACGCGCCGGCACGACAGGCAATCGCCTTCGCCAACTCGATCTCCGGCGAAGCCGTGGCGGTGCACGTGACGAACGATCCGGAGGAGGCCGCCGAACTGCGATCACGGTGGCCCGAATGGGCGGGGACCACGCAGCTGGTGATCGTCGAGTCACCATATCGCGCGCTGGTTGGGCCCCTGCTCTCCTACCTCGACGCCCTCGACCTGCAGGATCCCGATCGGCCGGTGCTGGTGGTACTCTCCGAGGTCGTGCCGCGCCATTGGTGGGAAAACCTCCTGCATAACCAGACGACCCTGCGCCTGAAGCTCCGCCTCTTCTTCCGGCGCAACACGATCGTCGCGGACGTCCCGTACCACCTCCCGCGCGATGGAGGATCGGGATCCCCCGCCACCTCCTGATGACCGTCCGTGCCTGACCCCGATCCTCCGCGACCGATCGACCCGCTCCTGGAAGTCCGGGAGCGGCGCCGCGGCGCGCGCCCCGGCGACACGTACGTCCGCATCGTGCGGCCATTCGAGGAGGAGTTCGAGCGCGGCGAAGGCGGCCTGATTGCCACGGAACGGACGGTCCTCCAGCGGTTTGGGTGGCTCAGCCGCTCCTTCCGCGGGCTGCGGACCTTCCTCATCGGAAGGCCGATCTCCACGCACCGCGAGCAGCACGAGCGGCTGACGAAGCTCAAGGCGCTCGCCATCTTCAGCTCGGACAACATCAGCTCCTCGGCCTACGCGACCGAGGAGATGATGCGGATCCTGGTCCTGGCCGGGATCACCAGCTTCAGCCTGGTGATGCCCATCACCCTGGTCATCGCCGCGATCCTGGCCATCGTCGCCACCAGCTACCGGCAGACGATCAAGGCCTACCCCGAGGGTGCGTCGAGCTACATCGTCGCCAGCGACAACCTCGGCCCGATCTCCGGGCTGGTGGCGGCCTCGGCGCTCCTCATCGACTACGTGCTGACCGTGGCGGTCTCCGTCTCGGCAGGGGTGGCCGCCATCACCTCCATCGCGCCGTCGCTGTTCCCGGACCGGGTGGTGATCGCCATCGGCATCGTCGTCATCCTGATGCTCGGCAACCTGCGCGGGATCCGCGAATCCGGCTCGATCTTCATGGCGCCCACCTACCTGTACATCGCCACCATCGCCGGACTCATCGGCTGGGGGCTCATCCGCGCCTTCGTCCTTGGCGACCTGGGCACCTTCCAGGCCCCCGCGGGGTGGCTCAAGGCCGAGGAGGCGACCTCGGCACTGACCCTGTTCCTGATTCTGCGCGCGTTCAGCTCCGGCGCGGCGGCCCTGACCGGGGTCGAGGCCATCTCCGACGGGGTGCCGGCCTTCAAGCCACCCGAGTGGCGGAACGCACGGACCACCCTCACCTGGGCCGCGATCATCTTCGGCAGCCTCTTCGTGGGGATCAGCTTCCTGGCCAGCTACATCCACGTCGTGCCGGATCCCAACGAGCAGCAGACCGTGCTGTCCTTGATCACCCGCCACGTCATGGGCGACGGGCCGTACCTGGTGGTGCTCCAGCTGGCGACGACCCTCATCCTCGCCCTCGCCGCGAACACGAGCTTCGCGGACTTCCCGCGGCTCGCCTCGTTCCTGGCGCGCGACGGCTTCATGCCGCGCCAGTTCGGCTTCCGCGGCGAGCGGCTCGCCTTCACCACCGGGATCGTCGCGCTCTCCGGGCTGGCGACGGTCCTGCTCCTGGTCTTCAAGGCCAGCGTCACGGCCCTGATCCCGCTCTACACGCTGGGCGTCTTCGTGGCGTTCACGCTGTCCCAGAGCGGCATGGTGGTGCGCTGGTGGCGCCGGCGCGACCCCGGCTGGCGGCGCGGACTCCTGATCAACGGCCTTGGCGCGGCCACCACCGGGGTCATCGCCGTCATCGTGGGCTCCACCAAGTTCGTCTCCGGTGCCTGGCTGGTCATTGCCATGGCCCCGATCCTGATCGGGATCATGCTGGCCATCCGGCACCACTACGCCGGGATCGGCGAGGCCCTGGAGCTCGACCGGATCCCCGAGGGGCGCGAGGTGGCCGCGGAGCCGATCGTCATCGTCCCCATCGCCCGACTCGACCGGCCGGCGCGCCAGGCCATCGCGTTCGCCAACTCCATCTCGGACCATCCGACCGCCGTCCACGTCACCAACGACCCCGCGACCGCCGCCGCCCTCCGCGAGCGCTGGCCGGAGTGGGCGGGCGCCACCGAGCTGGTGGTGGTCGAGTCGCCGTACCGTGCGCTCATCGGCCCCCTGCTGGCCTACATGGACGCGCTCCAGAAGCAGGACCCCAGCCGCCCGATCCTGGTGGTCCTCACCGAGTTCGTCCCCCGCCACTGGTGGGAGAATCTCCTCCACAACCAGACCGCCCTGCGGCTCAAGCTGCGGCTCTTTGCGCGCCAGAACACGATCGTCGCCGACGTGCCGTACCACCTGTCCGCGCGCCGGCCGTAGGGCCACCGGGGACCGCAGGCCACGGAGGTGTCATGCAAGCCCAGATCCTCACTCAACCCGCTCCCGACGGACCGCCGCCCGTCGAGGCGGCCAGCCGACCGGACCCGGCGCCGGGGGACGGCGAGATCCTCATCGAGGTCCTCGCCTGCGCCTGCTGCCGCACCGACCTGCAGCTGGTCCGCGGTGACCTGCACGCCCGTGCCCTGCCGGTGATCCCCGGCCACCAGGTGGTGGGGAGGGTGGTCGGCATCGGTCCCGGTGTCGACGGCTGGGCGGAGGGCGACCTCGCGGGTGCGTACTGGCTGGCGTCGTCGTGCGGCCAGTGCGCGTACTGCCGTCGCGGGCAGGAGAACCTGTGTCCGGATGCGCGCTTCACCGGCTGGGACGTGGACGGCGGCTACGCGGAGCGCATGGTGATCCTCGCCGGCTTCGCGGCCCGCCTGCCGGCCGGCGACCCGACCGCGCTCGCACCGCTCCTCTGCGGCGGCGTCATCGGCTACCGGGCCCTGCGGCGTTCCGGCATCCGGCCCGGGGGACGGCTGGGGCTCTTCGGGTTCGGGGCCTCCGCATCGCTGGCGATCCAGGTCGCGCGCCACTGGGACTGCGAGGTCTACGCGGTGAGCCGCTCCCCCGACGACCGCGCACGGGCCCTGGCCATGGGGGCCGTCTGGGCCGGCGACTCCGGCGAGCGCCCACCCGTTCCGCTCGACGCCGCCGTCACCTTCGCCCCGGTGGGGTCCGTGGTCATCGATGCACTCAGGGCCCTGGACCGGGGTGGCACGCTGGCGATCAACGCCATCCACCTCGACGGGATCCCCGCCTTCGACTACGAGGACCTCTGGTGGGAGCGGGGCATCGTATCGGTGGCCAACGTCACCCGGACCGACGCCCGGGAGTTCCTCGAGATCGCCGGCGACATCGGGATCGCCACCAACCCCACGCCCTATCCCCTCTCCCGGGCCTCCGCGGCGCTCGCCGACCTGGAGTCGGGCCGGATAGGAGCAGGAGCCGCCGTCCTCCTTCCGGAGCACGGCGGCTGAGGTGGATCGGGGTCGCGCCAGGCGGCGCGACGCCGTTGTCTAGACGCGCCCCTTGGGCACGGTGTGCCAGTACGTCTTGTTGAAGACGATCTTCCCCAGGTGCCACAGCCGGTTCGGCGTCGGCGGCTTGGGCGGATGGTCATAGTCGAACTGGAGCAGGGTGCCCTTGCCGTCGCCCACCTCGAAGAAGCACATCACCTTCCCGGTGTAGTTGCCCTTGTGCTCGTCCGGCTCCCGGCCGGTGATGGCCGCGGCAATCCGTTCCGCCACGATGGGGGCTTCGAAGTGAGCCGTCGAGCCGGCCTTCGAGAGCGGCAGATCCGTGGCATCGCCCAGTGCGTGCACGTTCGGCCGACCACCGACCTCGAGCGTGTGCTTGTCGGTCGGAAGCCAGCCGCCGGGTGCCGGCGCCAGCCCCGAGTCGATCAGGTACTGCGCGCCCCGGTGCGGCGGGACCAGGATGAGCAGGTCGTACGGCAGCTCCTCGCCCTCCAGGCTGATCACCTTCTTCTCCTCGCGGTCGATGGACTCGACGTTGAAGAAGGTGTGCAGCTCGATCCCCTTCTCGGCCAGGATGGGGGTCGCCATCTCGCTCACGCTCTCGATGGTGAACGCGCGGCCGATGGGAGAGCAGAAGTGGATCTCGCTCTTCTCGCGGATGCCGCGGTCGCGCAGCTCCGACTCGATGAGGAAGGAGACCTCCAGGGGTGCCGGCGGGCACTTGTAGGGCATGCCCGCGATCCCGATGACGATCCGGCCACCGGTGAACGCATCGAGCGCTTCGCGCAGCCGCTGGGCCGGCTCCACGCCGTAGAAGTGATGGGCTTCCTCGGTGAGGCCGGGGATCAGCTCCGGGACGATGCGGCAGCCGCTGGCCAGCACCAGCTGGTCATAGTCCAGCCGCGCGCCACCGGCGAGCTCCACCAGCTGGGCGTCCGCGTCGATCTTCGTGACCTCGCCGACCTCCAGGCGGACCCGCTTGTCGAGCAGCCCGCGCTCCGAACGGACGAGCCCCTCGGGCTTCTGGTTGCCCATGGCGATGTACATGAAGCCGGGCTGGTAGACGTGCTCGCCCTCCCGGTCGACCACGGTGAGGCTGACCTCGCCGCGGTCGATTCGCCGGCCCAGCTCCCGGGCCAGCAGGTTGGCGGTCAGGGTCCCGCCGACCCCGCCGCCGACAATGACAATGCGCTGCATGGGCGTGCGCCTCCTCAGCGCAGCTTCTCGACCACGATCTCGTCGTGGCCGTCGTCAGTGGTCGTGATGCCGACGAGCCGATGGCCCGCCTTCTCGACCCACTTGGGGATGTCGATCTTCGAACCGGAGTCCGAGGAGAGGACCGCGATGGTGTCGCCCACGGCTCCCTCGCGGATCGCCCGGATCAGCTCCATCAGCGGGCCCGGGCAGTAGCTGCCGCGAGCGTCGATGGTGCGGGTGACTGAGACGCTCGGATTCTCGAGCATGTCGATTTCTTCCTTTCGGTCAGATGAAGAGGGCCGGCGTGCCATCCGCGATCATGGCCAGCACGCTTGCCGCGCCCACCGGCTCGTCGATCCCGTCGATCAGGTCCTCGCGCGTGAGCCCGAACATGTCCATGCTCATCTGGCAGGGCAGGATCTTGACGCCCATGGCCATGGCCATCTCCAGGAGCTCACCGGGCTTGGCAACCCCGTACTGCTTGGCGAGCTTGCCCATCATCCACGGGCCCATGCCCATGAAGTTCATGCGGGACAGCTTGAGATGATCGATGCCGGGTCGATTCATCACCGACATCATCTTCTGCATCCAGTTCTCGCCGAAGGTGCGCTTCTCCGGCTTCACGAGGGCCATGAAGCCCCAGAAGGTGAAGAAGATGGAGACTTCCATGCCCGACGCAGCGGCGGTCGAGGCGAGGATGGTGGTCGCCCACGTCTTCTCGAGGTCGCCGCTCTCGGCGATGAGGATGATGGAGTTGGTCTTGTTGGGAGCCGATGCCTCGGCGGCTGGCTCCGGGGCGGGGCCGGCGACGAGTGACTCGTCGTGGAGCAGCTCCTCGGCGACGCCGGGCGTGGTGGTGGCGGTCATTGGGTGGGGCCTCACTTCTTCCGGAGGACGAAGCGGAAGACCCCGTCCTCAACACTCTGCTCGACGAGGGGGTTCCCGGTCGTCTGGCTCCAGGCGGCGAAATCCTTCTGCGCGCCGGGGTCGGTCGCCAGGACCTCCAGCAGCTGGCCGGAGGCGAGAGACTTGATCGCCACCGCCGTCTTCACGATCGGCATGGGGCACGACAGGTTCCGAGCGTCGAGCCGCTGGGCAATCTCGAGAGTCATGTCAGGCGGTCCTTTCGGTTCAGATGAACAGAACCTGACCCTCCGAGGCGGCGAGCCAGAAGGCAGTGACGCCCTCCACGCCGTCCACGAGGGGATCGAGGTCATCGGAGGTCAGGTGCAGGAGGTCCATCGACAGGGAGCAGGCCTGGATCTCGACTTCGCCGATCTCCTTGGCCTGGGCCAGGGTCTCGCGCCAGCCGGCCTGCCCTGCCTGGGCAAGCGCCTCGACGGCGGCCCTGCCGGCCTCGCCGGCCTCCGGTGCCAGCTGGAGGTCACGGTCCGACGCGTTGAAGCGAAATGCGTCCAACGCCCAGTACTGCAGGAAGATGTGCACCGGCCGCCCGATCGCAGCTGCTCCGGCGGTCAGCACGGCTGCGGCGGTCAGCTTGTCATCGGTGCCGGAGAAGAGCGTGATGGCGAGGGGTTCGTCCATCGGTGGTACTACCTCGTTGGGGCCGCGTCAGCGGCCGGATCCTTCCGCGACACGTGACCGCTCTGCGTGGTCGTTGGTGTCGAGCTGATACAGGTCGGCGAGTCGCTGCAGACGACGTTCGAGAACCCCTCGCATGAGCCCGCAGGCGTCCATGATTGCGGAGTCGCTGAGCCGATAGCGCACCTCGCGCCCGACCCGATCGCCTTCGACGATTCCGGCGGTGCGCATCAGGGCCAGGTGCTGGCTCAGGTTCGGCTGCGCAATTCCCATCTCCTCGGCCAGCTTCCCCACCTCGTGGGGTCCTTCCGCCAGCCGATGGACGATTTCCAGGCGACGCGGGTTGGCGAGTGTCTTGAGGACCTCCGCCTGCAGTTCGTAAATCGCGTCCATGGCGCCACGATCGCATCTATTCGCAGGTGCGCATACGTGCTGAACGGCCGAGTCGGGCGGGCCGAGATGCCCCATCGATGGGTCCAATGGACCCGTGCCATCCCGGGCTCGGACCGCCACCCTGCGGTCAGCATCGCCGGCTGCGGCGCTGCCGGCCGAACGCCTCAGGCGCCCTGGTCGAGCAGCGCCCGCACCTGGCGGGCGATCTCCAGGTCCTCGCGCGCGACCACCACGAAGCTGCGGACCGTTGCGCCGTTGCCACCGATCTCGTGGTCCCCGTCATCCGGCGCCTCGTTGCGGTCGGGGTCGATGCGCACGCCCAGGAAGCCCAGACCCTCCGCAGCGCGTGACCGGATCTCCGGCGCGTTCTCTCCCACGCCGCCGGTGAAGACCAGCAGGTCCATTCCGTCCATGGCCGCCGCCATGGCGGCGATCGCCGCGCGCAGCCGGTGCAGGTAGACCCCGACCGCCAGCGTCGCCTCCTCGTCCCCGTCGCCGGCCGCCGCGAGCACCACGCGCATGTCCGGGGTGCCCGCCAGGCCCAGGAGCCCGGAGCGGCTCTCGAGGGTGGCCGCCAGCTCCGCCGGCGGCGTGCCGACGTGCTCCTGGAGCCACAGCACCAGGCCGGGATCGACCGAGCCGGAGCGGGTGGCCATCACGAGGCCCTCGAGCGGCGTGAAGCCCATGGTCGTGTCGACCGAGCGGCCGGCCCGGACGGCTGCCAGGGACGCTCCGGCACCGAGGTGGCAGGTGACGATGCGCAGCTCGTCGAGCGGCCGTCCGGCGAGCTCGGCCGCTCGCCGGGACGCGTACGCGTGAGAGAGGCCGTGGAACCCGAAACGGCGCAGCGGCCAGCGCCGTCGCCACTCGCGCGGAATGGCGTACGTCGCGGCGGCCGGCGGCAGGCTGGCGTGGAACGCGGTGTCGAAGCAGGCCACCGCCGGCGTGCCGGGCAGCACGGCGCTCACCACGTCGAGCGCGGCGAGCGCCTTGGGCTGGTGCAGGGGCGCCAGGTCGGTGAGCGCCCGCAGCCGCCCGACGACCTGCGCGTCGATTCGGACAGGCTCGCGGAACTCCACGCCGCCGTGGACGACCCGGTGCCCCACCGCATCGACGGCGCCCATCTCGCCAATGGCCGCCTCGATCCGCTCGCGCGAGGCGAGGCCACCGGGGGCCGGGAGGTCCGCGCTTCCGGCCACCCGGTCATCGGCGTCGAGCAAGCGCAGCTTCAGGCTGCTGGAGCCCGCGTTGACGACCAGGATGCGCATCGGTCCGTCCGCGACGCCGGTCAGTGCGGCCAGGTCCAGTCGCGCACCTCCGGCATGTCCTCGCCGTGCTCGCGGGTGTACCGGCGTGCCTCGAACCGCCGGTCGCTCATCTCCTGGCGCACATGCCCGGCCCGCGAGGCGAGTCCGGGAATGCGATCGATGACGTCCATCACCAGGTGGAAGCGATCGAGGTCGTTGAGCATGACCATGTCGAAGGGCGTGGTGGTGGTGCCTTCCTCCTTGAAGCCGCGAACGTGGAAGTTGTCGTGGTTCGTGCGCCGGTAGGTGAGCCGATGGATCAGCCACGGGTACCCGTGGTAGGCGAAGATGACCGGCCGGCTGGTGGTGAACAGCGCGTCGAACTCCGCGTCGGACATACCGTGCGGGTGCTCAGACTCCGGCTGCAGACGCATGAGGTCGACGACGTTGACGACCCGAACCTTCAGGTCCGGGAGGTGCTGTCGCAGCAGGTCGGCCGCGGCGAGGGTCTCCAGGGTGGGAACGTCGCCGCAGCAGGCAAGGACCACGTCCGGCTCGCCGGCATGGTCGGTGCTGGCAAAGTCCCAGATTCCTGCGCCACGGGTCGCATGGACGATCGCCTCATCCATGGACAGCCAGTTCAGGGAGGGCTGCTTGCCGGCCACGATCACGTTGACATAGTTGCGGCTGCGCAGGCAGTGGTCCGCGACGGAGAGGAGCGAGTTCGCGTCCGGCGGCAGGTAGACGCGGATCACCTCCGCCTTCTTGTTCACGACGTGGTCGATGAAGCCCGGATCCTGGTGGCAGAACCCGTTGTGGTCCTGGCGCCAGACATGGCTGGAGAGCAGGTAGTTCAGCGAGGCGATCGGTCGCCGCCACCCGATCTCGCGGGTCACCTTCAGCCACTTTGCGTGCTGGTTGAACATCGAGTCGATGATGTGGATGAACGCCTCGTAGCAGTTGAACAGGCCGTGGCGGCCGGTGAGCAGGTATCCCTCCAGCCAGCCCTGGCAGAGATGCTCGCTCAGCACCTCCATCACCCGCCCATCGGGTGCCAGGTGGTCGTCGATGGCGATCATCTCCGCGTCCCAGGCCCGGTCGGTCGTCTCGAAGACGGCGGAGAGGCGGTTCGACGCGGTCTCGTCCGGGCCGAAGAGCCGGAAGTCGTTCGGGTTCTCGCTGATGATGTCGCGCAGGAAGCCGCCCAGCACGCGGGTCGCCTCGCTGGACGTCGTCCCCGGCCGGGAGGCCGGGACCGCGTAGTCGCGGAAGTCCGGCAGGCGCAGGTCGGTGAGCAGCTCACCGCCGTTGGCGTGGGGATTCGCGCTCATGCGCCGATGCCCCTTGGGCGGCAGCGCCGCGAGCGCCTCGACGAGCGCGCCGTTCGCGTCGAAGAGCTCCTCCGGGCGGTAGCCGCGCATCCATGACTCCAGCTTGGCGAGATGCTCGGGGTTGGTGCGCACCTGGGTGAGGGGCACCTGGTGTGCGCGGAAGGTGCCCTCCACGGGCAGACCGTCCACGACCTTGGGTCCGGTCCAGCCCTTTGGCGTGCGGAGCACGATCATGGGCCAGCGCGGCCGGTCGCCGGCAGTGCTCGCGCCGCGGCCGCCGGTGCGCGCCGCCTTCTGGATGGCCGTGATCTCCTCGACGACCGTGTCGAGGGTCGCCGCCAGCTGCTGGTGGACCAGTGCCGGATCGTCGCCGGCGACGAGGTGGACCCGGTGCCCGTACCCCTCCAGCAGCGCGACGAGCTCCTCGTCCGGGATGCGCGCCAGGACGGTCGGGTTCGCGATCTTGTACCCGTTGAGGTGCAGGATGGGCAGCACCGCACCGTCCCGCGCCGGGTTGATGAACTTGTTGGCATGCCAGCTGGTGGCCAGCGGGCCGGTCTCGGCCTCGCCGTCGCCCACCACGCAGCAGACCACCAGGTCCGGGTTGTCGAACGCGGCCCCGTAGGCGTGCGCCAGCGAGTACCCCAGCTCGCCTCCCTCGTGGATCGACCCCGGAGTCTCCGGCGCCACGTGGCTCGGGATCCCGCCCGGGAAGCTGAACTGGCGGAAGAGCTTGTGCAGGCCCTCCTCGTCCAGGGTGATGCCCGGGTAGCGCTCCGTGTAGGTCCCCTCAAGGTACGCGTTCGCCACCAGGCCGGGCCCCCCATGGCCGGGACCGGTGATGTAGATCGCGTCAAGGTCCCAGTTGCGGATGACGCGGTTCATGTGCGCGTAGACCAGGTTCAGGCCCGGCGTCGTCCCCCAGTGGCCGAGCAGGCGCGGCTTGATGTGGTCAACGGTCAGCGGCTCGCGAAGCAGCGGGTTGTCGAGGAGATAGATCTGGCCGACGGACAGGTAGTTCGCCGCTCGCCAGTAGGCGTCGATGAGCTGAAGCTCGCCTGCCGACAGCGGGCCTGCGGAGGTCGAGGTGGTGGTGGTCATGCAGCTATTGTCCCCCATCGGCGCGAGCGCACGGCGGGGCCGGGACTGCCCGCCGACCTCAGCCGATGGCGGTGCCGATGAGGGAGCCGATGCCGAACGTCACGGCCGCTGCGGCCAGCCCGAACGCGACCTGCCGCACCCCGGAGCGCACTGCCGACTGCCCCGTCACGATCGTGATCGCAGCACCGACCGCGAAGAGCGCGATCCCGGCGAAGGTCGCGGAGGCCACGATCCCCGCCAGGCCGTGCAGGAAGAGGAACGGCAGGAGGGGGACCAGGGCACCCAGGCTGAACAGCACGAAGGAGGTGCCTGCGGCGACCCACGCGGACCCGCCCAGCTCATCGGGGTCGATGCCCAGCTCCTCGCGAGAGAGCGTGTCGAGCGCGGATGCGCGGTCGCCGGTCATGATCCGGTGGGCAAGCTGGCGGGCCGCATCGGGCTCGAGGCCCTTGGCCTCGTAGATGAGGCGCAGCTCCTCTTCTTCCTCCTCGGGAATCTCTGCGATCTCGTTGGCCTCGATGCGGATCTGGTTGGCGTAGAGCTCGCGTGCGCTCTGCACGCTCAGCCACTCCCCCAGCGCCATCGACAGCCCGCCGGCCAGGAGGCCGGCGAAGCCGGCGATCAGGATCGCGTTGCCGGAGCTGTCCGCTCCGGCGACGCCCATCACGAGGCTGAAGTTGCTCACCAGCCCATCGTTGGCGCCCAGCACGGCGGCGCGCAGCGCGTTGCCACCGATGGCCCGGTGCCGGCCCTCGAAGCGCGCGAGCGAGCCACCCTCCATGCCCCGCGAGACCTCCCGGAGGACACGGGCGTGGGACCGTTCATCCCCGGGCAGGCTGGTACCGGCGGCCTCCGGCTGGTCGTCGTACATCCCGCGCGAGGCCGCCTCCTGGCTGGCCATGGTGGACGCCACCAGGCCGGGTCCGAAGCGCCGTGCTATCCGGGCCAGGATGCGGGCGCGCCACGAAGGACCGATCTCGACCGATCCGGCGGCGTTGAGGATCTGCTCCTTCCACAGCGCGCCGTGGCGCTCCTCGGTCTCCGCCAGGCGGACGTAGAGCTCGCGCAGCCGCTCATCGTCCGAGCCGGCGGCCATGGCCCGGTACACGGTGGCACCGTCCACCTCCCCCTGGAGGTTGGCGCGCCACCGCGCCAGGTCCTGCGGGCTGGCAGCACTCATATCCCGCTCAGCGTATCCCGGCAAGCTCCTGGAGGCTATGCCAGTTTGCGAGCCGCTCCTCGCGCGTCGCCGTGATCTCGGCCGTGGGGATGCCGTCCGACCCGAAGTGCGGGGCGAAGCGTCCCTCGGACCGGGCGAAGTCGAGGAAGTCAACGACGGTGCCGTCCGGCAGCCTGGCCCAGTCCTCGCGGACCGCCGGGTTGCCCTGCAGGCTCAGCCGCTCGCTCATGAGCTCGCCCCGGCGGGGGTCGTAGGTGAAGAGCGGGAAGGCCCGCGACTCCACCGCCAGCCGCGCCTGCCGTGACGCCGCATCGTCCGCGATGCCGTGCTCCGGCTGGCAGGGGGTGTAGACCACGATCACCGCCGGCCCCGGGAAGGTGTTGGCCTCCATGATCGCCCGGTAGAAGTGGTTGAGGTGGGCCGGAGTGGTCTGGGCGACGTACACGTCGCCGTGCGCCACCATGATGCGGCCCAGCTCCTTGCGCGGCTCGGGCCGCCCGTGCTGGGCCTTGCCGTAGGCGGAGAGCTTGGTCACCTGCCCGCCGAACGACGCCGTCGACGACTGGCCCCCGGTGTTCGAGTAGACCTGCCCGTCGAGGACCATGGCCTTGACGTCGGCGCCGGAGGCCACCATGCGCGAGAGCGCCTGGAAGCCGATGTCGTACATCGCGCCGTCTCCGCCCAGGACCCACAGCCGGCGATCTTCGTGGCCCGCCTGGTCCCACCGCTGGCGGATGCCCAGGGCATCGGCCGGGGCGTTCTCGAACAGCGAGTTGGTCCACGGGACGAGATACGGGTTGAACGGGTACGTGCTGCCGTACACCGTGTTGCAGCCGGTGGCGGCCACGATGCCCATCGAGCTCGGCCCGTGCACCTGCCGCGTGGCCGCGACGAGCATGCGGATGGCGCTCGCCTCGCCGCAGCCGGCGCAGCTCCCCGCGCCGCCCACGTACCCGAAGGCATGCTCGCCGAGCATCAGGTCGGCGAGGGCCTTCTCGTTGCGGTACTCCGACGGCGTGGCGGGCAGCCTGCGGAAGAAGCTGATGTCGCGCCGGAAGCGGTCCAGGGTGGACTCGCCCGCCGGCTCCACCGGGACCTTCTCGACCATCTGCAGCGCCTCATGCCCGAGGTCGGTGCAGACCTCCACGCACTCGCCGCAGCCCTTGCAGTGGACCGGATCCACGAAGATGCCGAACTGCGCGGGCTCCAGGCCCCTGCGCTTCGGCACCTCCGCGTACTTGGTGGTCGTCACGAAGTGGCTGCGGATCGTCTCTGCGGCGCGCTCCGGGCCGTCCTGCGTCTCGGTGAAGGCCGCGATGGACGGCTCGAGGCGTGACTCCGGCACCGCGATGCCCATGATCGCGCTGTCCGGGCAGGAGCTCACGCAGGCCATGCATCCCACGCACCTGGCCGCGTCGAGCTCCGGGATGGTGGGCGCCAGGCTGGAGAAGTCACGGACGGAGGCCGTCCCCGGGGGAATCAGGCTGCGGGCCACACCGGCGTCGGCCGGGAGCGCCGCGTCCGCCGTGCCCGACCGATAGGCGGGCACGACGGAGCGGTTGAAATCATCCACGTACGCCTCGACGTCGAGGATGAGCGGCGCCGAGCCGAGGTGGGCGGTGTGCCCCTCGATGGGCTCGCCGGGCGCCTTGCGAAGTCTCTCGCCAGCGATCATCGCGGCTCCTCTCCGTCGACGAGGGCGCGGACCAGGTCCATGGTGGAGAGGACGCCCGTCGGACGGCCGGCGGTCTCCACCACCAGGCGGTGGACATGGTGGCGTTCCATGACGGCCGCGGCCTCCGCGATGGGAGCGTCAGCCTCGATGGTGAGCGCCGGGGAGGTCATGAGGTGACGAACCGCGAGCCCGGGCCAACGGGCCCAGTGGTCATCGACAACGTGCGCCCGCAGCAGGTCGGTCTGGCTGATCACGCCCACCAGGCGCCCGGCGGCATCCACCACCGGCAGCCCGGTCACGCCACGCTGCTGCATGAGCTTCTCGGCCTCGGCAAGCGAGGCGCCGTCGAAGACCGTCACCGGCTCGATCGACATCAGGTCCGCTACGCGGAGGGTGGCCAGCTGCGCGTTCATCATCGTGTCTCCACCAGTTCGCGGGCCTGCTCAAGGATCTCCGGGTCCTGCCCGCGGGTCAGGGCCTCGGTGACGTCGATCACGCCGTCGTACGCTTCGGTGACGACGGCCAGGTTGGCCTCGACAACGGCTCGGCCGCGCTTCCCGTAGAAGTGGGTGAGCTGGTCATCGACGGCCTGCAGGAGCTGCTCGCGCGTCTGACCTGCGCGGTCCGCGAAGGGCGCCATGCGGAGGAACACGCCGACCAGGGCGATTCCCTGCATGCGGACCTCGAGGTCGGGGCGCGGCGCGTGCTTGCGGGCGAGCGCCGCGGTGTCGAGCGCGACGAGCCGGATCTGCCGGCCCACCATCTCGGCGCGAGCGGAGGCCGGCAGCGCCTCCCAGATGGCGGCCGGGTCGGTCAGGGGGGTCTGGACGAAGACGATGCCGCCATCGGCCAGGCCTACCAGGGGAGCACCCTGCTGGAATGCCGCCACGTCGTAGAGCGGGACGAACTCCACCTTCTGGAGCTCGGCGTGCTGCCGGATCCGCTCCTCGGCGATGGTCAGGTAGTACGTGGTCGGCAGACCCTTCTTCTCGCTGCCGTAGCGCGGGTAGGCCTGCACGTGCAGATTGAACAGGTCGCCGATGACCGTCGCCAGCAGCTTGTTGGTGGTGATGGAGCCGAAGCCGCCGATGCTATGGCCACGGAGGCTGAACGCCCCCCTTGGCCGCAGGACGACCTTCGACGCCGGGATCGCGTCGGGATGCACCACGCCCAAGACGGCGCGGGGATGGGCACGGAGCTCGCCCGGCTCGTCCAGGCGGTCGAAGACGGCCAGCAGGTCACCGGCGGAGACATCACGCGAGCCCAGCCCGGCCGAGACCGAGAGGACCGGCGGAATCGCGGTGCCATCCGCGGCGAGATCGGCGAGGGCGGCCTTGAGCTCGCGGGTCAGCGGATTGTCCGGGGAGGCGGGCTCATCGGTCCGCTCCACCACCGCGACCGCACGCGCGTTCGCGGCCAGTCGCGCGAGCTCCTCGGCCGGGAAGGGCCGGAAGCTGGTGACCGTGACGCTGCCCACCGCGCGACCCTGGTCACGCAGGTGGTCGACGACCGCCTCGGCAGTGTCCGCCATCGAGCCCATCAGGACGATGAGGGTCTCCGCATCGTCCACGCGATAGGGCTGGAGCATGCCGTAGAAGCGACCGGTCAGCTTGCCCCACTCGTGGAATGCGGCGCGGAGCACGTCCGGGATGCGCGCGTAGAAGCCGCGCTGGGCGACCCTGCCCTTCATGTAGGCATCCTGGTTGGCCACGACGCCGCTCATCAGCGCCTCGTCCGGGTCGAACAGGTCGCGGAGTCGCTCACGCGGATCGCCCACGAACTCGCGAAGGAGATCGTCCTCCGGGAGCAGCAGGTTCTCGATGGTGTGGGTGGTCAGGAAACCGTCCTGGGCGACGAGGTACGGGGTTTCCGTCTCCTCCGAGACGCGGCGGGCGATCGCGGTCAGGTCCGCCGCCTCCTGTGCATTGCGCGCGAACAGCATCCCCCACCCGGTATCCGCAACACCCATCATGTCGTCGTGACCGGCGTGGATGTTCAGCGCCTGGCTGGTCAGGGCGCGGGCGCCGACGTGGAACACCGCCGGAAGCCGCTTGCCGGCGATGACGTACAGGACCTCCTTCATCAGGATCAGGCCCTGGCCGGCGGTGAAGTTCACCACCCGGCCGCCGGCCAGCGCGAACCCCTCCGCTGCGCTGGCCGAGGAGTGCTCGGACTCAGGTTCCAGGAATCGCAGGGGCGTGCCCCACAGGTTGGAGCGCCCGTCGGCGACCGCCACCTGGAACAGCGTCGCCATGTTGGTGGAGGGAGTGATGGGGTACGCGCACGCTCCCTCGGCGATCCGCGATTCGACGGAGGCGATCGCCTCCGAACCGTCCATGATGGCCGGAATGCCCGGATACGGCGGGGTGTGCTCGGAAGGCCTGGCGGCGGCGGACAGAACGTTCATGACGCTCCCGAGCGTGGGGCGCGCGGGCGCGAGGCGGGCAGGGGCACGCGGCACATTGCGCCGGGCCGAAGGGCCCGAGGTTGGGGGGCGCATCGGCGCTGCGCATCGGCGCGCAGGACTCAGGTCCTCGGCTGACCTGATCAGTCCTTGCTCCGGCCGGATCCACGGGCCGGTCCAGGCCCCTCCGATGGCTCCTGAGGCTTCCCCACGACGCGGCGGGCTGCACCGTGAGCAGAGAACGGCGCCGCTCCCGCTCCGCCCATGTGACAGACTCCCCAGATGAGTACCCAGCCACCGTCGGCCACGAGGGTCGTCGATCTGCGGTCCGACACGGTCACGCTCCCTTCCCCGGCAATGCGCCGCGCCATCGCGGAGGCCGAGGTCGGCGACGACCAGTACGGAGAGGACCCATCGGTCAACCGGTTGCAGGACGAGGTGGCCCGCCGGCTGGGCAAGGAGGCCGCCCTGTTCCTGCCCACCGGCACCATGGCCGACCAGGTCGCGCTGCGGACCCTCACCCGTCCCGGTGACAGCGTCGTGGTCCCGTGGGAGTCGCACGTGGAGCTGCACGAGACGGGCGGGATGGCGGCCAACGCAGGCGTGCAGGCCCTCGTGGCGGGAGGGCCGGAGCGCCACGGCCTGTTCGACGTGGACGAGTTCCTGGCGACCGCCCTTCCGCAGGATCACATGCTGTACCCGCCCACGACCCTGGTCTGGATCGAGAACCCCCACAACCGCGGTGGCGGACCGGTCTTCCCCCAGGCCGATGTCACCGCCATCTGCGACGCTGCCCACGAGCGCAACGTCCGCGCCTTCTGCGACGGCGCGCGGCTGCTGAACGCGGCGACGGCATCCGGCCTGTCCGCGGCCGAGCTGGCCGCGCCGTTCGACCTCGTCAGCCTGGCGCTGTCGAAGGGCCTCGGCTGCCCGGGTGGCTCGCTGCTCGCGGGTTCAGCTGCGCTGATCGAGGTGGCCCGTCGCCATCGGCGCATGCTGGGTGGCGCCATGCGCCAGGCCGGGATCCTTGCCGCGGCCGGCCTCTATGCCCTGGAGCACAACGTCGAACGCCTGGCGGACGATCACGCCAACGCGCGGATGATCGCGGAAGCGCTCGAGGCCAGTGCTGCCTTCCGCATCCAGATGACCACGGTCCAGACCAACATCCTGGTCTTCGACCTGGCCGATGCGCCCGGCGTGCCCGATGCCGCCGCCTTCGTCGCCGCCTGCCGCGAGCGCGGCGTGCTGCTGAACGCCTTCGGTTCTCGCACCGTGCGGGCGGTCACCCATCTCGACGTGGACACCGATGCCTGCCGCCGCGGCGCCGAGGTCATGGTGGCGACAGCGGAGGGATCGCCTGGCCCGGCCTCCTGACAACTGTCTCTGTCCGGGGTTGTCGGGTCCGAAGGGCCTCGTCATCGAGTCGTGTCAAACAAGCTTGACATCGAGACGATGTCAAGCTACCTTTCCATTCATGCACAACGACGTGCGAGAGCTGCGGACCGAGAAGGCCCTCAGGCAGGAGGACCTGGCCAGGGCGCTGCAGGTGTCCCGTCAGACCATCAATGCCATCGAGACCGGGCGCTACCTGCCGTCGCTGCCGTTGGCCATGGCCCTCGCACGCTTCTTTGGCAAACCGGTGGAGGAACTGTTTCATGGAGACGACGATGGGCGGTAAGTGGGCCACCCCGGCGGTGGCTGTCCTGATCGGCATCCTCCTCTTCGCCGCTTCGACGGTCGGCGGCCAGGCCGGTCTCGGCGTGGGCATGTTCGCCGTGATGGCGATCTACGGCGCGATCTTGCTGGCTTTCGGTGGACGCAGCGAAACGATTGGCGTGCTCGGCGGTCGGCCTGCCGATGAGCGGCTTGCCTCGTTTAACATGCTTGCCACCGCGGCCGCCGGAGTCGTCGCCATCGTGGTGGCCATCGGCGGCTTCGCATGGGCCATCGCTCAAGGCGAGAGCGGCTCCGACTTCGCCATCGTTGCCATTGCTGCCGGGGTCGCCTATATCGCCGCGCTGCTTTGGTTCCGCTGGCGCCGATAGTGCTCCCGAGGCTGCGGCTGTTGTTCGCGCACATCGGCCCCAGCAAGTGATGAGGGAGGTTTGGCGAACGCCTGAGGCGTATCGACCGGGCCACGAACTGGTGAGGTCCGAAGCCGTGTGAGTGGCGCGCCCGGCAGGTGCGGGGCCCGTGCTAGCAACCATACCCATCGTGGGCCGGCGCACGATGGAGATAGAACCTCAGTCGGCGCGACCGTCGGCCAGTCGGGGACACTGAGGACGGAGGTTCAAGAGGAGTCGAACCTCCATCACCGACCTTAGCGTCGGTTCAAGAAGGCTCGAATGCGCCGTTGTCGGTGCCGAGCGGTGGTTCGCGGCCATGCCCCCTGGAGTGGTGTGAATTAAGCGCACCGACGTGATCCGCAGCGTCGTCAGCGGGGGCGTCGCTCAGGACGCCAGCAGCACGGTCTTGGCTCGCTCCACCTCCTTGGTTGTCTGATCATCGCGTCCCGGGTCAAGCCGCGCCATCGAGCCCTCGGACAGGTAGCGCCGCTCGGCGATCGCCCACTCGTCGTGGACCTCGAGCAGGACCGCCCCGGCCAGGCGCAGGATGGCCGCCTCGTTGGGGCGCCGCTATGTCAAGCAGCTCCGCTCAGGCGGTGCTCTTCACGTGCGACAGCGTCAGCGATCATCGCTCGATAGACGACCCCCGCGAGGTGGCGCATCAGGCAGCGGCGAGCCTCGGGCGGAGTCTTGCCCTCGCTGCGTTTGCGGGCGAGATAGGCGCTGCCCTGGCTGTCCCAGCGGGCCTGGACCATCGCGACCGTGAAGAGGGCGCGGTTGAGCTGGCGGTTGCCGCCGCGGTTGAGGCGATGGCGCGTGGTGACCCCGCTCGAGACCGGGATGGGCGATACGCCCGCGTGGGCAGCGAAGGCTGCGCCCGACGAGAAGCGACCGATGTCATGCGTCTCGCCGAGGATCTTCCCGGCGACGATGGGCCCCACACCACAGATGGCACGCAGTCTCGACGCCCCAGTTGCTTCCACCGCCTCGCCGATTTCGCGCTCGAGCTCTGCGGCTTCGGCATCGATCGCCTTGAGCCTCCGGATCGCGCTCAGGGCAAGGCGCGCCCGGATCGGATCTGCCGCCTCCCCTTGGCGAACGAGCCTGCGGGCGGTCCGCAGCGCCGCTCCACTGCCCAGCGCACCTGTCTCGGCACGATAGCCTGGCACCAATGCCAGCAGGAGCGCATGGAGGCGGTTCCGGATCCTCGTTCCCTCCGCGACGAGCTGATCTCGAGCGTCGACGAGCAGCTTGAGATCCGCTGCCAGATGCGACTCTTGGAGCCGGGGCAGGCCTGGCTCGCGCAAGGCCATGCGGGCGATCGTCACCGCGTCGGCGGGATCGTCCTTGCCCCGGGTGCGGCTCGAACGCCGTCCGATCGCCGTCAGGTGCGTTGGGACGTCAACGACCACCGTGCCTGTTGCGAGGAGCCGACGCGTGAGTGGCAACCCGAAGCCCTTGGCGCCCTCGACGGCGACGAGTGCAACCTCGCCGAGATCCTCCAGCCAGGTAAGGAGCCGATCGAGTTCTGCCGGACGCGCGCCGACCGTGAGCGTACCGAGCTCTCGCCCGTGCTCATCGATGGCGGCTGCGGTATGGCTCTGGGTGTGTGCGTCGATGCCGACGATGACCATCTGTGCCTCCTCTTTGGGTCGATCCAGATGGCCTCGGACAGTCCTGTCGTTGAGTCGTCACGCCGCTATCAGGTCACTCGGCCATCTGCCGCGGGGCCGAGGGGACTTGCCCCAACAAGGTCAGAGCCCCGAGGACTCGACAGAAAGATTCCGGGTCACCCTCGGCCCCTCGGCAACGATGGTGCACCGACCGCCGCCCGATCAGCGCCGGCGTCAAGGAGAACACACAGGAAGATGCCGACCACGTCGCTGCGGCGCTTGATCTCCTTGTTGACCCGCTCGAGCGGGTTGGTCGACCAGATCTTCTTCCAGTGGCCGACCGGGAAGGCGCTGAAGGCGGTCACCTCGGCCTTGGCCTCGGGGAGCATCGAGGCCACCACCGGGAAGCGCGGGCTGAGCCGCTCGACAATCTCGTCGAGCTGCTCGCTGACCGAGACCGCGTCAGGTTGGGCGAAGATGGTGCGGATCGCGGCCAGGACCATCTCGGCGCTGCCCTTCGGGATCCGGGCCAGCAGGTTGCGCAGGAAGTGAACCCTGCATCGCTGCCAGGCCACGCCGAGCAGGACCGCCCCGATGGCGCCCTTGAGGCCCTCATGCGCATCGGAGATGACGAGCCGCACGCCGGCCAGCCTGCGGGCCCGCAGGCTGCGCAGGAAGGCGGTCCAGAAGGCGCCGTCCTCGCTCTCGCCGACGGCCAGCCCCAGGACCTCGCGGTCGCCGCCGACGGTGACCCCGGTGGCGATCACGATCGCCTTGGACACCACGCTGGCGCCATCGTGGGCCTTGACGTACGTGGCGTCGCAGAACACATACGGGAAGCGGGTGTGACCCAGTGGCCGATCGCGAAACGCGGCGACCACCTGATCGAGATCACCGCAGATGCGGCTCACCTCGCTCTTGCTGATGCCGGCGTCGATGCCCAGCGCGGTGACCAAGTCGTCGACCTTGCGGGTGGACACGCCATGCACGTAGGCCTCCATGACCACCGCCCATAACGCGCGGTCGATGCGCCGCCGCGGCTCGAGCAGAGCCGGGAAGAACGAGCCGGCGCGGAGCTTGGGGATGCGCAGCTCGGACAGGGCAGACTGTGAGAGGGCCATCGGTGTCTCCTCGTGATCCTTGGTCGGAGCACGCTGAGAATCACACCGGTGGCCTCACTGCTGCTCGGTTACTCAGCAGCTGAGAGCCTCCTCAAATTCCACCACTCCAAGGGACACTCCTTGGTTCGCTCCCAGTACGGAGTTCCCGTCCAGAAGGCCTGCATCTCCGCGACGGTCGGCTGGCGCGTCCCGTACGCTTGACAGCCATCAAAGCCCACACCATCGCTGCGCCCGTGTAGGCTGCCTGGCGTGACCGCCCGAGCTGATGTCGGTGCCAGCGCCAAACCGGCAGCCACCAAGACAGCGCAAGTCGCGAAGCAAGTACCCGGCGCATTGCGGTCCCCTCATGGCACATTCTCGGTCGATTGCCAAGTCTCGATTGACCCTCGACGCCGGCAGGGCCTAGATCCGCGGGGCCAGGAACGAAATAGAACAAAAGGTCGGGGCGAGAGGACTAGGACCTCCGATAACCACCACAGCGTCGAAGTCATACGCCTCGCTCCCGACCCGCCCACAGCGACCAGGAAGATGGGTTGAGCGGGTATGGCGACCGCAAGGTTGCGGCGGCGAGCGATCGCTGGCCCACCCGGGATGGCCGGCTGGTCCGGATTGCCGGAGCGCGATCGGCGCCTGATCGAGTGGCTGTGGACCGGCGACGTGGTGACCGCCGAGGTTGCCAGCGTCCTCGCCTACGGCAACGTGCGGGTCGCCCAGCGCCGCTTGGCGCGATTGTCGGAGTACGGCATCGTGCGCGGCTTCTGGTCGGCCAACAGCCAGCGGCCGCGGGGTCGGTACGGGTACGCCCTGACCAAGCGAGCTCGCCGCGAGCTCACCAGCCTGCTGTGGGGCGATCAGCCACCGGAACCTGAGCCGGGACAGGTCGAGGCCCCCTCGCCGGTCATCCACCAGCTGGCGACCCACGACCTGCTGGCGGCCTACCTGCGCGCCTCGCCGCTGACCGACGACATCGGCCTCGCGGCCTGGGTCCCCGAGCGCGGGGCGGCGCTGCCCTTCAACGGGGTACTGCGTCCCGACGCCATCGCCGCCATCGGTCGCGGGGATGAGGCCACGATCCTCATCGTCGAGCGCGACCTCGGCACCGAGCGCCACGAGATCTTGAACCGCAAGCTCGAGCTCTACCATCGCATCCTGCCCAAGGGCAAGGCCGTCAACCTCGGTTTCGTGGTCGACAGCCCGCGGCGCGAGCCGCCTGCGCCATGCCGACCGGCTGACCGCCGCCCCGGTGCGCTATGAGGCCTGCCATCCCGGCGCGCTGCTCCACGTTGACCACAAGAAGCTGGGTCGCGTGCCGCCCGGTGGCGGGCACCGGGTCCTCGGTCGGGCGCGGCACCAGATCACAAGCGCAGCCGCGTCGGCTACGACCACTTCGAGGTGTTCGTCGATGACGCCAGCCGGCTGGCGGCGGTGGTGCAGGTGCCAGACGAGCGAGGCACCAGCGCGGCGCACGCGCTGGAGCTGGCGGCGGCCGAGTTCGCCGCGGTCGGCATCCGCATTGAGCGGGTGCTGACCGACAACGGCGCCAGCTACCGCAGCCGGGCCTTCGCAGCGCTGCTCGCGCAGCTCGGCGCCGGCCACCGCTGGACGCGCCCCTATCGACCGCAGACCAATGGCAAGGATGTCCATCTTTGTCAAGCGGCCTCGAGGGCCCGCTCGGGGCTGAACAGGGTGCCCGCCTGGAGCATGGTCCACAGCACGCGCAGCTTGGTGCGGGCCAGGGCAATGAGCGCCTGAGAGTGCGACTTGCCCTCATCGCGCTTGCGGAGATAGAAGCGACGCGAGGCGGGCGTCTTGAGGCTGCCGATGGCAGCCGACCACAACGCCTGGCGCAGGCGCAGGTTGCAGCGACGAGACAGGTAATGGCTGCCCGAGGAGCCGCCCGACTGCCACACCGTGGGCGTCAGGCCCGCATAACTGGCCAGGGCATCTGGCGAGCTGAAGCGCGCCAGCGTGCCGACCTCAGCCAGGAAGCGGGGGCCGGTGCGGTGGCTCATCCCCGGCAGGCTGAGGATGATCGGCGCCTCGGGCAGGGTCAAGAAACGGTCGCGGATCTCCGCATCGAGCTCGCCGATCCGGCGCTTGAGCGCGCCCAGCTCGCCAGCGACCTCGGCCACGAGGCGGCCATACACCGCCTCCTGCGGTCGAGGGCCGATCTGAGCCGCGGCCAGCAGCTGCTCGGCGCGCTGCAGCGGGCGACGTCGATAGCGCTGGGCGGCCAGGAAGGCGGCCAGCTCGAAGGCACTCTGGGTGCGCAGCATGGTGGCCGTTGGGAAGGTCGACAGCAAGGCGGTCACCGCGTCGCCGTCGAGGGCGGCGAACGCATGCGAGGCAAGGAATTCGGGCCAGTATTGGCTGAGCAGGTAGCGCAGGCGGTTGATGAGCCGCGTCCGATCCCGGATCAGCGCGTCCTGATAGCGGCTCAGCACGCGCAGCTCGGCGACGGTCTCGGGCACCGGCGCCAGGCGGCGCAGCCCGGTGTGGCTCTCGCGTCCGATCGAGGCACAGATCTCCGCGTCGATGAGGTCGGTCTTGTGCGCCTGTCGCCGACCCTTGCGACGGGCGGCCACCTCGTTGGGGGTGAGCGTGGCGACCGCCTCACCGTGGGCCAGCAGCTCACCGATGAGCACCGCGCCATCGCCGGCGTTGGCCTCGGCGACCCAGAGCGCCCGTCCCGGTCCGCTCGAGATAGATGGTGGGTCGGTGTGACTGTTTAGTTGGTACGCAGAACGAGCTCCGAGCGGCGGCAACAGCTGCGCTGCAGTTCAAGGCGCTGGCCGTTTGAGTCTTGTCGCATGCAGGCGATACTTCCGCCTGTTCGCCAGGATTACTTCGTGTGGTGACATAGCTGCCGATCAGCACGAACACCGCGAGAGTGGCTGCGACGAACACAGCGAGGCGACCGCGGTGCGACCATCGCCGACGACGCGAGACGCCGAGGCCCTCGCCTCTCTGCCCAAGATCGTTGCCGGCAGCCCGATGCAGCATCTTCCTCGTCCGCCGGATCAACGGGGTCGTTCACGGCATATGGTCTCCCCGATCCACATCGACTCAGAGTTCACGTAGGCGCATGGCAGCTCAGACCAGCTGGATCTGGTGTTCAGGGGTGGCCTGCGTTGGCAGCGAACGTCGAAGCCGTACCGACGCCCCGAAATCACCGTGGGAAAGTCAAATGGGTGAGGCTCGGGTAGACAGGAGACATATCCGAAGAGCTCTGGCTGCCCGATTCGCCAACGACCCAGATACCGCCAGCACCGTCTGGCAATAGTGCATCAATGCGCGGATCCGCCCACGTTGCCGAGGAGGATGGATTTAGGCCGGCATGCGGAGGAGGTCCAGCGAGCGCGACTAAAGAGAGCGTAACGTCACTGCGCGCCCCGTCCGCAGCGAGTCGAGTGACCACGAGCGATCCCCGGCCCATCGAAGTCACATATACGTAACCGTCGTCATCACATGCGAACACCGGGCGCCCAGCCGAGGCTGGCACCCCAGCCGCGAGCATCTCACTTGGTTGCCCCCAACGCAGTACCGTGCCAGCACTTGTGAGCAAGGAAATTCCTAGCTTTGCGATGCACGCGGCTCTTGCGGAGTTCACTATCTCGGGTGACGCGCCGAGCGTGGGGACCACAGCGGCGGTCGGCGTAAACGTATGGGCCGCGATCAGACTGCCCGTAGCAATTACCTTGCCATCGTTCGTGACGCTGAGGCCGGAGGTGGGGCCCGTCACGATCGGAAGGTCCGCCACTGGCTCGGCGGTCTTGGTGCGCAGGTCCCATCCATAGAGACGATGATCGTAGTTCCTGAGGAAGACCAGGCTCCCCAGTTTCTCATCCCAGGCCGCCGCCACCACGCTACCTGCGTTAGGACGCTCGGCCGAAGGCATGACATCCGAGGGAGGCGCCGGCAGATCCCACATCGCGAGGGCCATCGTGGATAGGTCGAGCTGCGCGATCTTAGTCCCGTAGGCAATCCACAAGGACCCGGTGCCGTCCGAGGCGAGCCCGACACCTGTGTATGGTCCAACGTCGTGGGTGATTAAGGTCGAGTCGAGTATCTCCCCGTCGGTGGTCGACAGCATTGTCAGTGACAAGCTGCTGTCTTCGAATGGCTGGGTTGCGACGAAAGCTGACGAACCGACACGTAGCACGGTTCGTTGCCCGGCGGCAAGCCCAATCCCCGGCGGCCACGCGACGCCATCAGCGAGGGGGTTCGCGGATGGTGCAGGCGTGGGTGCGCCGCGCCCAGCGGAAACCCCACTGCAACCGGCAAGGCTACATGCAACGATCAGAAGGACGACCGTCTTTGCCGCTCGTGCAAGAGGCGGGGCATACGCGCCGGTCCACAGAGGCATGGTCCAGTTACCCCCCGTAGGCGTAGAACCAGTAGTAGCTGTTCAGTCCGTGGTAGTAATACGGCGGAGTGTACGAATGCTCGTCGAACCGCTCTGTGTACTGGGCAGTCAGGGAGGTGTCCCATGGCTCCCACCCATTCGCGCCGTGCAAGCGCAACGCTTGGTTGGTGTTCGGGTTGCTCGTGCCGAAATATGAGAGAGCAAGGGTGGGCGCGACGCCGCTTTGGTCCTCCATCTCGGTTGTTGCCACCATGATCCCTACGGTGTTTGGCTCGACGCAGTCCTCACCCTTAATTCCCCCCGAATATGTTATGTAGGCCTCCCAGCAGCCAGTAACTCCGTTGTAAACGACCCGGGAAGTGACGGCGGAGCTAGGGTCTGCGGTTCCGAAGTCGTAGACGCTATAAGTCTGTTGCGATGTCATGTTCTCGACATATCGTCCGAAGGTGTTCAGTCGCGAAACGCAGGTGCCGACGTGGCAGCTGCCGACGGGCTCGTTGCTGACAGTTCCGGTATACCACCCAGTCTGCAGCCAATAGCTCAGGCTGTTCCACTCGGCGCCAAGCCAGCCAAGCTCATGGTCGGATTCGTGGTTCGAAACCTGGTGGAACGTGGCGGGCGCGGTCAGCTGGCCGTCGACTCCGTTCCAGCCACCATAGGCGTTGTACGAGCCACATTGGGTAAGGCCATTCGTGTGTGACGTCAGCTGGCCTGCGTAGTGGTACCCGACGACGTGGCCGCAGCTGGTTCCAATCGCGAGCACCGGGGAGACTTGCGCACCCAGAAGTAACAAGCAGACGACCGCCGCTGCCGCCGGCACAACTCGTTGCCCCCGAGGAGACACCCCGCTTTGCCCCTCTACTTGCGAAATCTCCGCCGATGCGTGGCTGGAACACCCATTGTGGCCCTGCCGTCAACCGAGGATCCATTGGGAAGTCTCGCGAGGCACGGTCGCATTTCCCGATCGGTGGCCCCTTCCGCGAGCCCGCACTGGCATCTCGGACGATTGAGGGTCGGATTCGGCCGTTCCCGCTCGACTTGAGCACGATTCGGACGTTCAGCGGCACAGCGGTGGGAGCGGGAAAATCCACAAGTCTGCGCTGCACTCCACCCCGACCACGAGTGGCCATCGCCGACCGGCACGTGCCAGTAGAAGGTCGTGCCGGTCACCAGCCCGGTCGGCGGGGCATGGGTCCAGCTCGTCGTTGAACCGCTGCTGGCGGTCGAGTCGGCGAGGATAGTGTAAATGCCGAGGTCGTGGCGACCTGGACCCAGTAGCGCGCCTGGCCGAGGCCCGAGCCGTTTTCGGAGCGTACGTCCAGCTGAAGGTGCCGTTGCCCCACGCCGAGTTGATCGGACTGGTGGGCGTGTTGCTCGGCCGGGTCCAGTACACCGACAGGTAGGGCGGCTCGTTGGTGCTGATATTCGAGCCGTTCTCGCTGGCGCGCAGCGCTTCCAGAGGGTCTGGCTGGTGGAGGACTCGTAGATGCGGAGCCCGTAATTGGTGGCCGCCCCGTCGGTAGAGGACGCGGCCGGTATCGAGCACCGGCGCCCAATCGGTCGCGATCGCGGCGGTAACCTCGAAGGAACGATCGGCCGCAGCACGATCGATTGCTGCCCGCTCACCACGCGTGGCAGGGTGCCCGTGGCACTCTGGCTGCCGAGTTCGACACGGGCGGGCGCTTGCTTCGATTCAAACGCTACACCGCTGCGGAGACTCAGAACCGGGCTGGTGTCGATGGGAACGAGCGCGCTGGAGCCGTCATCGAAATTGATCGGCGTGGCGAACGACTCGGTCGTGAAGGTTGCATCCGAGTTCAGGCAGGTTCGGGAGTCGACCGTCCGCTGAGCGGGATCTCCTGACGCGTCAGGGGAGCGCTCAGACGCGCTGGTAGCTCGGGGGTGTCGTGGGCAGGAGTCGGCGCAATTGGCACGATTGCGCCGGTGCCGGCGGAGGTGTGGCGGCCAACAAAGAAGCCCGAGCCATCGCTCCGGCTTGGATCCGACCAGCCCACGCGTCCGGACGATAGGTCCCGGGCGTTGAGCTCTCGTCAAGGAGTGTGGAAACTCACGGCTCCATCTGCCACCAAGCCGAACGCCGGATCGAACGGTCTCGATCCGGCGTCGGATGCGTCAGCAGGTCCCTGGGGTGTTCCGTTGTCGACTACTTGCCTGCTGCGCCTGCTCTCCCTCGACCTAAGGTTTCGCCCTTGAGCGCGCAAAGGCGCGAATGGCCAGGTACCCCAACAGGAGCAGTATCAACAGGGGTGCCACGAGAATAACGAGTTGGAGCGTCGATCCCGCCGCGCCGGCAATTGCCGCGTAGGCGACGACCAACACGAGTAGCAGGAGCGCCCCCCAGAAGAAGTAGCGGCCAGCGTTATCGGTCATTCAGCTCACCCGCCCATGCTCCCGGAAACGCTGCCATCGTAGTACACGGTGGTGTCGATCCACGGGTAGCGGTAATCGATGCAACCCACGAGCGGGACGCAGAAGCTGAAGCCTCCCTGCAGGTAGACCTCGTAATGGCCGTAGCCCACGCCACCCTCGGTGTCCCAGGCCTGCCATCCGAGCCAGTTCCAGCCCAACGTGTTGACCGTGAAGCCGCGGTACTTGCTCGCGCTCGTCAGTCTGAGCGTTGACTGGTTGGCGCACCAGTTGATCTTGGACCACATCGTGAACAGGGTGCCGCCCAAGTAGTTCTTCGCCACGAAGGTCTTGGTGATCGTCCAGCACTCGGTCAAAGAATCAGGCGCCGCCGTCTGGGCGATGGATTCGCTGGAATCGAATCCCGCCACTGTGAGGTAAGCCACCACGGCCTTCTGGTCGGCCGAGGAGAGGTTCAAGAATGCCGCGTCTGGATCCTTGCTGGCGGTCAGACGCGCCACGAGTGTGGCGGCGTCAGGTGATGGGCCGGCTGCGCTCACCGGCGCAACCATGCTGATGACGAGGGCGATCGCGCCGAAGCCAGCCGCGAACCCTCTGAGTCTGATGGAATGCCGCATGCTCAGGTACCTCCGCTGATGTCGGCGATGCCAACGCGGATGTCGAGCGGCCGGGGCCGGAGTTCCCCCGACACCCCCCCCCGCGACGGCCACCGGCCGGCCGCCACGAGCCACCGCAGCATGCCCGAGCGCGCGGTCAAGTAGGAAGTGCCAGAACGCCCGAAGTTGGCCCACTCGGCGTGGACCAAGGCCCGGAGCGGTCTCAGGCGGCAGCGATCTGATGGGGGGCTGGCACATAGACGCCATCGACGAAGCGGGCGCCGCCGAGCAGCAGGGTCATGATCGTCAGCCCGCCGTTCAGCGGCCGCCACGAGTGTTCCAGACGCTGGGCGATCTTGAACACCAGGTAGAGCGCGTTCTCGCGGCGGCGCATCCGCTTGGCGACGTTGGTTCGCAGCCGGACGCCGGCGAACACTGACTCGATTGGGTTGCTCGTCCGGATATGGATCCAGTGCTCGGCCGGGAAGTCGTAGAAGGTCACGAAGTCCTCCCAGTCGCGCAGCAGCGTGTCAGCCGCCGGCTCCTGGCCGTGGGCCCGCAGCCAGCGCACGGTGGCATCCCGCCGCAGCTCGCACTCGGCGCGTGACTCGGAGGCCCACACCTCACGCAGCCGACGACGGACGTCGGCCCACAGCCGTTTTGGGAGCTTGTCGAGGACGTTGAGCACGCGATGGTTCCAACACCGTTGGTGGCGCGTTGCCGGGTAGACCTCGGCCAGCGCCGCCCACAATCCCAGGCCACCGTCGCCGACCGCCAGCAGTGGTGACTCGAGGCCGCGAGTCTTCAGCGCCCTCAGCAGATCACCCCAAGAGGCTGCGCTCTCCCGGTAACCGAGCTCCATGGCCAGCAGCTCCTTGCGCCCGTCCTCGCGGGCACCGACGATGACCAGCAGGCAGCTGTGCTCGGGTTCGAGTCCGGCGCCGAGGTAGATGCCGTCTGCCCACAGGTAGGCGTATCGGGCGCTCAGCGGCCGCACCCGCCAGGCGGCGTACTCGGCCGCCCACTCCTCCTTGAGGCGCAGGATGGTCGACGAGGACAGCGGAGCCGACTCACCGAGCAGCTCGCGGAAGGCGGGCTCGAAGTCGCCTGAGCTGAGGCCTTCCAGGTAGAGGCGGGCGAAGAGGCGCTGGGTCTCCGCCGACAGCATCCGCCGGCGGGGCAGGAGGGCCGAGTGGAACGGCTCGGCCTCGGCGGGTAGGTCGGAGATCCGCGGCGGGCGGACCTCGATCGGCCAGGTGCCGATCGCTACCCGGCGCGGCTTGCCGTAGCCGTTGCGGTACCCGTGGGCAGCAAGCAACCGGCGCTCGTATCGGGGCCGGCCCAGGAACTCGTCGACCTCGACCGCCAGGGCTCGCTCGAGCATGCGCCGGGCACCCTCCCGCGCCAGTTCCTCGAGGGTGGTGTTGACGATGGTGGCCGGTGGCTCGGCTGGCTCCCGGTCGGTCTCTGAGGACGACTGGTCGGGCGTCGCCGTCGGTGCCTGGCTGGCACCTGGCGCTGGCGGTTCAGAGCGTGCGATCGGGGTCAGGGCATGGTAGGTTTCCATCGCGGCGTGCACCTCGTTGGCTTGAACGACCGGCAGGGTAGGTACGCCGCTTTCTGTTGCCCTCGGAGCACCGAGATCGCAATCACAGGCACGGCGCAATTTCCACACCTCGCGACCATAGCTCCCGGGCGTTGGATGCTCAGACGTACACACAGATGTACACACTTTCCCTTGAAGTCGCTCCCCGCGCGACTTAGCGTAAAAGGTCTCTCGATGCCGCGCCGATGCGCTCCCGCAGACGCCGCAGCGAGAACCACGACTCGTCCCACCGCGAGGCAACCGATGACAGCTCAGCGCAGGCGCACCAACGCGAACCGACTGGCGGCCACTGCCGCGGTCGACGCCTGTGACGCGCTGCGCTGCCGCCCCGGTCGCCGTCGCCTAGCGCTCCGAGCGCGACGGGGCACCGAGCTTGGCGGCCCGAACATCGGGCAGATGGCAGCGACCAGAGCTCCACGCCCCGGCCTGCGAAGCAGCCGATCCGGCGGTCGCTCTAGGAGCACGCTCTTCGGGGTCGAGCTGGGACAGGCGAACGGGCCGCTGGCGGGTAGAGGGCACGGCTCCCGTCAGCGACCGGGCCCCGACACACAGTCGCGGCTGTGTCGCTGCCGGCTGTGCGTTGCCCTGGCCACCGCCATCGAATCCGCGGCGAGGAAGCGAGGCGGCCCTTCACGCTAGACTGCGTGGTCCTACTGGGGCTGTGACACGGATGAAGCACCTACCTCGAGACCTCGGCGCTCTGCGCGGCCTGCGCGCCGCCGCATGGGTCCGCGAGTCGACCAGCGGTCAGTACGACAACTTCGGTCCGGACGCCCAGCGCGAGCAGATCGAGCGGGCAATCGAACGCCATGGATTGGTCGCCACCGGCATCGAATGGACCGTCGCCCACTCCGGCTGGCGGATCGCCGCCCATCCGGCCTGGGCCGAGATGCTCGGCCATGCGGGAATCGCCTTCGACGTCCTGGTCGTCGGCTACGCCAGCCGCTTCGCCCGCTCGCTGGAGGCCCACGTCGATGCGCGAC
The DNA here is from genome assembly GCA_963805645.1 of uncultured Chloroflexia bacterium. Classification (GTDB taxonomy): domain Bacteria; phylum Chloroflexota; class Limnocylindria; order QHBO01; family QHBO01; genus CAVXEH01. The sequence continues at coordinate 358,921 of CAWDVA010000007.1, forward strand.
GTGCGTTCCACGCCGCCGGCGCGGCGATCCTGTTCGCCGACGAGCGAATCCTGTCCAGCAACGAAGACGCCTGGGAGGCCTGGGCTCGCGAGGTCGTCGAAGCGGAGTCCTACAGCCGCAGGCTGTCGAGGCGGGTGCGCGAGGGGCTGGCCATGAAGCGGCGCCGGCTGGGGACTCCCGGGGGCAACCGGCCACCATTCGGCTTCCGTCGCGATGGGCGCCCGCCGGTGTTGAGCGTCGACCCCCAACGCATGGCCACCGTCCAGCGCGCGTACGAGCTCGCCGCCGCAGGGATGCGCGACCGAGAGGTCGCTGAGCGCGTCGGACTCAAGCTGATGCATGTCCGCGAAGTGCTGACCAACCCGGTCTATCGCGGTCGCTTGCATCGCGGTGAGCCCGCCGTGACGGGTGCAGCGATTGACCCCGCACTGTGGGATGCCGTCCAGCTGGCGCGCGCACGCTTTGCTCGCCGCTTCCCGGGCCATCCGAGCCATCCGAGCCGCTCCTACGCCCTCGGCAAGCTCCTGTTCTGCAGCGCCTGCGGTCGGCGCCTTATCGGGGACGCTGGCCGCTACCGCCACCTCGATCCGTGCGATGCGTTCATCGCCGCCAAGCCGGACCCGCCACCCAGCGCATTCCCGCTGGTGCGAATCCGCGGTCACTCCTACGCTGCCGAGGTGTACGACCGGATCGTGCCCGCCGTTCTGGCCCACGTGGCAGCCAACGCGACGATCAAGACATCGGTGGTCGGCATGCTCGGCGAGCGGGCTGAGGTGGATTCTCTGACTCTGGCCCGCATCGCCAAGGATCGCGAGGCGGCGCTGAGCCGCTACCTGCGGGACCGCGACGCGGATGGACTCGGGGCCACCATGGCCCGCCTCGATGCCGAAGAGGCGGAGGCGCGCTCGGTCGCAAAGCCGGTCGATCCTCGTGACGCGCTCGCCTACCTCACCGACCTGCCACGACTATGGGAGGAGTCCCCCGCAGAACGCCGCCGGCAGCTGGCCGGCGCGCTCTTCGAGCGCGTTGACGTACTGGGCATCAAGGAAGCGGTCATCCACCCGTCGCTTGAGGCGGTCGCACACGGTTGGCGAGCGGCCTGGGGAGATGCTGTCCTGACCGCCATCGACAGAGGTGGTTATGGTCGGGGCGAGAGGGCTTGCCCCGGCCGTATCCACGTGTCGGGTCGTCCTCCCCAATCAAGTTGCGCTGGTGCGCGCGCCTAACGATCTTCTGCCACATGGCGATGGCCCAACTCCGAGCTCTCATACCGAAGGCGAAGACCTTTCCGCTGGGCGCTCAAGGAAGGACCTCGATAGTGATTGAGGCAGAGAACTGAAGGAGTTCTGCGGGGCAGCTGTCGCCGCCGACCCCAAACCAGGCTGTCGCCACCACCTTCCATTCTCCAGCCGGTAAGTGGAGACCAGGATCGTGGAAGTACTCGCTGTAGTAGGCGGCGTACGGGTCGCTCGTGTCCCAACCACCGCCTGCCTTGGTGAACGGGAACGTCGTCGGGAAATTCGCCCTTAGCGTGAACCGCTTACAGTCGGTGGTTCCGCCTTCATTCATGGCTAGTGGGCCGCCAATCTGGACCACGGAGAAGCCGATGGGGCCGGGCGTGCTGGGACCCCAGACACTTACGGGATCGTCGGGAAGGAGCGAGATAAGGTCGGCGGAAATATCGATCGGCTGCCCAGCGCGGTATCGACCTTGCGCGGCTCTTAGGGTCACCCTGAAACCGCTCTGCTCAACCGTCGCGGTCACCGGCGGCGCGGAGATGGGTTCACCCGATGAGGATGCGATCGGCATGGATGGTCCGAGGATCTCGCTTGGCCCGACGGTCGGAACTACGGACGGTGTCGGAGTTCTCTGGGCGATCTGGCTGGGGGACGCGGCACTGCCGAGGCCTGACAAGGGGTTAGGCGATCGGCGAGGGAGGTGGCCCACTCCCCATGCCGCAACACTTGCCCCGACCAGCACGACAACGAGGGTGAGCGCAAGCCGGTATGGGGCCTGCTGCGCCCTGGTTGGACCTCGGTGCTCGGGAGGTGCGACCTCGCTAGCGTCTGCCTGCCGGGATCGCATCGTTTCGGCATAGGCGCGCAGCCGCCGGCCAATCCGCAGCTCAAATTCGTCGTTTCCCGGATCATCCATCCTCAAGCTGCCTCCTTAGTCGAGTCAGAATGCGTCCGAGGCGGACACGGACGCCCGAGTCCGAAAGGCCGACCTGGCGACCTATTTCTTCGCTGCTGAAGTCAAGCACGTACCGCAGGGCGAGAATCTGTCTGTCTCGGTGATCAAGACTTCCCAGAGCACGCTCCAGATCTGCATCGAGGTCGCCGTCTGAGGTACTCGAATCAGAGAGAGGCCGCGCTCGCATCTCTAGCAGGCTCCGATAGCGCTGCCGCCGCAGCATGCTACGCGCGCGGTTGGCGGTGATCGTCAGGAGCCATGCTCTCACGGCCCCCGGGTCGCGGAGTTGCTTCCAGGATTGCCACGCAGATTGCCACGCAGATTGCACGACATCCTCTGCGAGGTTCCCGTCTCGGCAGATCACGTTTGCCAAGCGGAGCATGTCAGAGTGGCAGCGCCGGACGACGTCCGCGAAGACATCCTGTTGCGCTGTAGCTGCTGGTGCTCGCCTTGTCGTGGGATCTTGCCGCTCCAACGTCATCCGTCCGTTCACGCAATACCAGACTCGCGAGGCGCCCGAATCGTTCCACGGCCCCGGCACAAAGGATAGTTGACTACCGGCGTAACGTGATATGACCGCACCGGAGGGGGTAGCAATGCGATCGTCGCGATTGACGGTCAATGTCACCGTCCTGATTCTGGCCCTGGCAGTTGGCGGCACTCCAGGCGCTACGTCGGCGTCGGACCTCGACCATGACGCGGCGATCTCGGCTGCTCTGCAATTTCGGACGCAAATGGGCTTGTCGACCGACCCAGTTTTCGTGGCGGGTCTTGCGCGCGACCCGGCGGCGTCAACGCCTGAGTTCCCTATACCGCTCACTCTCTCGGAGCGCGATGACCTCAGTCTCCGGGAGCGGATAGCCTCTCAACTCGGGGATCTGAGAGCGTGGGGAGCCAATCACCCAGAGCGCTGGGGTGGCCTCTATCTTGATCAGAAGCATGGGGGCACTATCGTCGTCTCCGTGACTTCCGACATCGAGGGCGCCAAGTCAGAACTCGATCCGCTTGTTCCAGCCGGAGGCTCCCTCGAAATTCGATTGGCGCCAAATACATTGGCGACGCTGACCGACGCTCTAAATACGGTCGGCAGTGAGTTGCCCGCGCTCAATGAGAAGTATGGAATCGACGTGCAGGAGGTGGTCCTGTCACGGCAAGCAAATGTCGTCACAGTGATGCTGCCGGATGCTCCGCCGACCTTCGATCAGTACCTGGCAACGCGGTTTGGCCCTGGCGTCATCACGGTTACCCGCGGCGTCACCGGCGGCGCGACGTCTTGCACGAGCCGTACTAACTGCCCGGGCCCACCACTACGAGCTGGCATCAAGGCGTCGCCGTCCGGATGTTCTGTAGCCTTCGTTGCGAAATTGGCCTCCAGCTACTACCTCTACAGCGCAGGCCACTGCAGCCACTACGGCTCGCACTGGTACCACAACGGGAAGTCATTGGGGTATCAGACTCACAACGTGGAGTACAACGGGAGCACCGCCGATGCGCTCCTGGTTGGTCCGATCAGTTCAGGGGACATCAGCCGTTGGGTGTACCTGACAGCGACGTCAGTCATCCCTATGTTCAGTAAGCAGCACGCGGGCGATTCAAACGAAGGAGACCCGGTCTGTCTGTCAGGGTGGACCGTGTCGAGCGTCCGCTGTGGGACAGTGATCGGTTACGGGGTGCACCAGATAGAGCCGGGCATCTATTTGTATAGCCAAGTCCATGCAAACTACACCGTAAACATCGGCGACAGTGGCGGAGCGATCTATTACGCAAGTGAAGCCCGAGGCATTCAGTCCGGGTACTACGTACAGAACGGGGTCACTTATCCCACGTTCAGCATGATCTACTGGGCCGACTACCTGACCGGCGCCTCAGTCAACACAACGAACTGCGGGAACTACTGCTGAGGGACTGGCGCTCTCGTCAGAAGACCTCGAACTCGCCCGTCGACTATCAGGAAAGAGGTTGCCCTTCCTGAGGCCCGCACTCGGGCTCGAGATTGTTGCCATGATCTTGTCCCGCCTTACGTACACAACGTCCATTGACTTCAGGCGCTTCGAGACATAGCCTCTTCTCCATGCTCGAATGCGTGGGGATCCATCGCTTCCGCGACCACCTGCCGGACTACCTCGCCCAGGTGGCCGCTGGTCACGAGGTCCTGGTGTGGACCTCGCGCTGGTGCCTGCGGGTGGAGCCACCCAATGGGAACGGCGAGGTTGGTGCGCACTCGTCGGTGTCGATCGGCGCCTTCCGGCCACACGCCGGCCGCTGGCTCCGCCAAGCGCGCCACGAGCCAGTGCTTCTGACCTGGTACGGCCGCCCGGTGGCGGTCCTGCGCGCTGCACCTTCGCGGGTGCGACTCATCGGCTTCGACGAAAGGGGTTCCGACCATGACCATCGATCGGCCGCTGACCGAGATCGGCGTCCGCGAGCTGCGCGACCGGCTGCGAGCCGTTCTGGCCCGCGTCCTGGACGGCGAGCCGTACGTGGTGCTCTCCAACAGCGCCCCGGTGGCGGTGATGCTGTCCAAGGGCGAGGCCGATCGCTGGGAGCGCATCGAGCGCGGGCTGGCCGCCCTCCACGGCCTCGAGATCTACCCCGAGCTGGCGCGCGACACCTCGGAGCTGGCGCAACTGATGCGCCGGGAACGCACGCCTTCCGGGCGCGAGCTGGAGCGGCTGGCTCGGGCGCCGCGCGACATCCTGGGCCTGCACCACCACGTCAAGGCCGTGAGTGACGTGCGGATGAACATGGCCGAGGTCCTCGACGAGGTGAGCCACGGCCGGCCCTGGCTGATCGTGAGCTCGGGCCGCTACACCGCGGTCATGATTCGCCCCGCCGAGTACGACCGGCTGCTGCGCCTGCGGCGGACGGTGGCCTGGTTCCGGGCGGCCGGCCTCGACCTGGCCACGGCCACCGACGACGAGGTCATCGCCTGGGCTCGTAGCTACACCGCCCAGCCGTCGGCCGCCGAGGCTGGCGAGGGGTCGGCGATCGCCTGATCGCCTCTCGATCCGTCATGGCCGTTCCGTTCCCCTTCCCTTTCGAACTCTTCTTCATCGCTCCCGCGCTGGTCGGCTGCATCGCCTTGCTCATCTGGGCGGTTCCGCGCCTGGTTCGCGCCTGGCAGCAGCGCCGATACGACGCCACCGTCGTCACCGAGCAGGTCCGCTTCGAGATCGTGGCACCGGGACGGGCAGCGCGCGACGAGGATTCCGCCGTCGAGCTGATCCGCGCCATCGCTCCACAGCAGCGGCTGGGGGACGACCGAGGCGGCAAGGGCTGGCCCACCTTCGAGCTGCGCGCCGAGTGGCGCGATGGCCAGCTGGTCTGGCAGTTCCAGGGCGGCCGCCAGATGGCGGTGCGCGCGCAGGGCGCCCTCGCCTCGCTGTACCCCGGGACCGAGATCGAACGCGTGGCGATCAAGGACAGACCGGCGGTCGCCAGCGCGGTGGGACGCTTGACCGCTCCGTCATCTTGGCAATTTGGCTCGCCCACGACTGCGGGCGGTGCGACGCTCAGCCGGCTGGCCACCCTGCTGGCCACCGAGGCCGACGAGGCCGACGTCCGGCTGCGGGTCGTCGTGCGACCCATCGCGCCTGAGCGCTGGCATGGCTGGCTGTACCCCGAATCCAAGCGCGAGTCCTTCGGTGCGCTGGTCTTGGAGGCGATCCTCGACGAGGTCTTCCAGCGCCCGCACGGCTCGGCGAGGGCACAGCCCGTCGCCCTATCGGAGGACGAGCGCGAGGCGCGCAGACGGAAGCGCGCCGCGAAGATCGGCCTCGAGGTCGGCCTGCTGCTCGAGGCCGCCGGGACCGATGTCGCCAGTGCCCGGGCGCTTCTCCATCGGCTCACCGGCTTCACCGATCTGCTGAGTGACGGCCTGCAGGCCATCGACTGGCGCGTCCGCGACGGTGCCGTCACCCAGCCCTCGCGCTTCCCGCTGGGTGACTGGGAGCTGGCCCAGCTGTGGTACCTGCCCGATGCCGCCTTCGACCAGGCCGGCCTGCCCCGCCATCGACCCCTGGCTGCACCGCCGCCGAGGTCCGCCGGCAACGGTGCAGCCTTGACCATCGGGGAGTCGCGCGGTCAGCCGCTGCGCCTGCCGGCCAGCAACCTTGCGCAGCATATGGCGCTGGTAGGTGCCACCGGCTCGGGCAAGAGCACCCTGCTGCTGAACATCGCGCTGGGGGTCCTCGACACGCCCATCGGCGCGACCGTGATCGATCCGCACGGCGACCTGGCGTCCGACATCCTGTCGCGCGTCGAGCAGCGGCACGCCGAGCGTGTCCACGTCCTGCGCCTGGCGGATCGGTCCAATCCGCGCGGCTTCAACTTCCTCGAGCGCCGCGGACCCGACGACGCCCAACTGGTGACCAGCGAGTTCGTCGGGCTCTTCAGTGACCTGTGGCCCGACTACACCGGCCCCAAGATGCAGCACTACCTGCGCCATGCCCTGCTGACGTTGCTGTCCCACTCGAAGCCGCAGACCATCCTCGAGCTCATCCGGCTGCTGACCGATGACGCCTTCCGTGAGCGCTACCTCCGCGTCGTCGACGACCCGATGCTCCTCAACTTCTGGCGCACCGAGTGGCCGTCCGGAGCCAACCGCGAGCGCGACACGTCCATCAAGGCGGTCCTCAACAAGCTCGGCGCCTTCGTCTCGTACCAGTCGGTGCGCCAGGTCGTTGGCCAGGGGACCTCGACGATTCGGCCGAGGCGGATCATGGACGACGGCGACCTGTTGGTGGTCGACCTCTCGCAGGTCGGGGCTGATAACGCCCGCCTGTTCGGCGCCATGCTCATCAGCCGCTACTACATCGACGCGGTGGGTCGGCAGGGGACCGCGCGCGAAACCCGTCGCCAGCACCTGCTGCTGGTCGACGAGGTCGGCTCCTTCGACACCCGGGCCCTGGTCCGGATCCACGACGAGGGCCGCAAGTTCGGCCTGGTGCTGGTCACCGCCGCGCAATCGCTCGCCTCGCTCGGGACGCGGCTGCGCGACTCGATCCTGACCAACGCCGGGGCGCTCGGTGTCCTATCGCCCGGTCCGGACGACGCGCAGTTGCTCCGTCGCCTGCTGGCGCCGCTGAGCGCCGATGACCTGCTCGGGCTGCGGCAGTTCGAGCTCCTGCTGCGCATGCGCGGCGCCTCCGGCGGATACGAGACCTACGGCGGGATGGTCTGTCCGCCACCGCCCGGCTCGCCCGCCGCGGCCGAGGCCGTCATCCTGGCCAGCGATGGGCGTGATGCCCGACCGGTCGACCAGGTGCGGGCCGAGGTCCATCGCCGCGCCGGCGGCGACGAGCCGCGTGTCGATGGCGGGGCGCAGCGGCCGGTGACCGATCAGAAGTGACGCCGAACTGTCGTGCGACTGTGCCTACCCACGTCAGTCCTGCGGCGGCGGCTCGTGCTCGAATCGCGCGACCGCGCGCGGGAACTCACGTAGATGAGCGCCATGTTCCGCATCTCGCCCGAGCGAGCTCCTGCCCTGGTCGACATCGGCCTGCTGTTGGTGCGCGACCGTGCCGGCCTGCGCCTGCTGGACCGCTGCGAAACCCTCACCGCCGAACAGCTTGCCGTCATCGTCCATCCCACCCGTCGCACCGCGCTGCGTCGGCTGCGCCGCCTCTGGCGCCTGGGCCTGCTCGAGCGCGCGCCTCTACTGCCTGAACGAGGAGGGATCCCGATGGCCTACCGCCTGTCGCGTCGTGGTCGCACCCGTCTGGGGGTGACCGATGCCCGCGTCCGCTCGGCTGCACATATCCGGCATGCGCTCGACACGGTCGACGTCGTCTGCGCCCTGCTGGAGTGGTCGCGCCGGCAAGAGGACACGGAGGGTGCCGAGCCGCTGGTCCAGGCCTGGCTTCCGGAGTCCATGACCGCCGGCGTCGTGGCTCCTCGGCTGCGGCCGGACTCGATCCTGGCCCTGCAGGCCGGTCCGCTGTCTGCCGCTCTGTGCGTGGAGGTCGACGAGGCGACCGAGAAGGCGCCGGTCATCCGCGCCAAGCTCGCCGCCTACGACGCCGCGCTCGGTGGCCGCATCGGCTGGCACCTGCTGTGGGTCGTTCCCTCACGCGATCGCGTCGACTGGCTCCGCCGCCTCACTGCCCACGATCCCCCGCGACGCCTCCGCGGGCGCTGCTGGGCGGTCGTCCTGCCGGAGCTGCGGCCGTTGGGCGCCTCCGCCGAGGCCATCCCGGTCGGCTGGGCGGGCGAGCCCCGCCGCCTGATTGCGGTCCTCGACGACCCGCGGTCGCGCCGATGCCCGACTCCCATCGGCACCGAAGCCTGGATCAACCTCCTCGCCACCGGCGGCGGCGAGGACCTCTCCGAGGCGCTGCGCTGAGGCGTCGCCGCCACCGCGTCGTTCACGACCGCCATGCCTGGCCGCCAGACTGTCCCGCGGACCCCTCGCAGACCGCCCCGTCAAGTGCCCCGTCACCGCGGGCGGCGCTCCAGGCGGTCGCCACACGCGCCACGGACCGCCCAGCGCCGGAACCAGTCACCTGCCGTCCGCCGAACGGCGAGAGCACCTCGGCGAGGGCGAGGCCGAGAGCCTGGTCAGGACCCGAATCGGATCATTCGACTCCTGGCCGAATGGGTCGCGGAATAGTGCTGCAACGCAGCGCGGCGTACCATTCGGACCAGAGACCGCGAATCTGACGACGATGCAGAAACTCCTTCCCCGTTCACTCGACGACCTGCGAGGGTTGCGTGCCGCCCGCTGGCTACGCGAATCGACCGGCGAGCAGTTCGACCGGTATGGCCCTGACAGCCAGCGCGAGCAGATGGAGCGCTTCGCCCAGCGCTTCGCCCTGGTCGACACCGGCCTGGCCTGGGAGGTCCCGGCCTCGGGTCGGACGGTGTGGCGCCATCCCACCATGGCCGCCATGCTGGCCGCCGCCCGCGCCGGCAGATTCGACATCCTCCTCACCGGCTACGCCGATCGCTGGCAGCGCAACCTGCGCCGCTTCCTGGAACTCATCGAGGATGCCCTCCACCCTTCTGGCGTGGCTCTCGTCATGTGCGACCGGCGCCTGCTGTCCAGCGACCCCCATGACTGGGACGAGATGGTCCGCGAGGCGCACGCTGCCGAGATCTACAGTCGCCGCCTCGGCGAACGGATCGCGGACGGCTACGAGGCCCGCTACCACCGCTATGCCGATCCAGCCGGCAACGCCCCGCTCGGGTTCCGCCGGCAACCTGAGCCACCCCACCTGCTCGAAATCGATCCCGACGCCATCGGTCAGATCGTGCAGCTATTCGACGCGTACGGCCGGGGCGACGCCAGCTACGCGAACCTTGGACATCAGTTCGGGCTGGCGGAGGCGAGGGTACGCGAGATCCTGGGCAATCCGGTGTACAACGGCTGGGCTGTCCGTGGCAGTCGAGGGCGGCGACGGCCCGAGGAGCGCGTCCCTGCGCGGTGGCGGGACGACCCGCCGGTGGACGACGATCTCTGGGACCGCGTGATGGCAGTTCGTCGGCAGCACAGGCATGGCGGAGGCCCTCGCAGGCGCGAGCGCCTTGACCCACTCGCCGGAGTGGTGTTCTGCACCTGCGGGCGGTACGTGAAGGCCAACGGGCTTGATGGCGGCGGCCGCCATCAGCGGATCCACCTTGGGTCCTGTTCGGCATGGGACGGGCGCCGGACCTACCCGACCGACACTTGGTACCGCCCGATGCTGGCTCAGGTTGCTCAGATCCGGCTCGACGACGCGACCGTCGAGCGCGTGGTCCACGCTCTGGGGCGTCCGGCGTTGGAACATGACGAGCTGCGCCGGAAGCGCGTCGAAGCGCGGCGCCGGCAGCTGGCATCGGACTATGCGGCCGGCACCTTGAACGAGGCGGAGTTTCTAAACGCCGCGGCGACGGTCCGCGACGAAGGCGAGACAGCGCCACGGACTCGACGTGCAACAGATCCACGGTCCGCGGCACGTCGGCTGCGCGACTTCGCCAGCCTCTGGTCGTCCCGCTCGGAAGCCCAGCGGGCCGAGATGCTCCGCACGATCTACGCTCGCGTCGAGGTCGAGGGCGCGACATTCGTCCAGGCGCACCTGACGGCTGACGCGCAGGAGTTGGGGCTTACGCTCGCGCTGCCCGAGTCGTTTGCTATGGCGCGCCCGGCAGGAATCGAACCCGCGACCTGATGGTCCGAAGCCACCCGCTCTGTCCGCTGAGCTACGGGCGCGCGTTTCACGCTCAAAGAGAGCGGAAAACCAGATTCGGCATTGACTACAGCGCTATGAGCGGAAAATTCGACGCGTCTTCGGAAACCCGTCAGAGCCGTCTCAGGATGCAGTCAGCCCCCTCCAGTCCGGTCATGGTACCCCGCGGCGACCTCGGCGCCAACGTGGCGAGCTTCGCGCGGCATCTGCGCGCCGAGAACCTCTCACTCGCCACCCAGCGCACCTATCTCGCCTCGCTCGGCAGGCTGGCTGAATTCCTCGAGGCGCGTGGCATGCCGACCGATGTGGCCGCCATTCGCCGCGAACACCTCGAATCGTTCATGGAGGACCAGCTGGCGCACTGGACGCGGGCCACCGCGGCCAATCGCTCGGGGATCCGCCCGTTCTTTGTGTGGCTGGTCGACGAGGCTGAGCTGGGCGACAACCCCATGGCCCGCATGCACAAGCCGAAGGTGCCCGAGCACGCGCCACCGATCCTGACCGATGACGAGCTGCGCCGCATCCTGGCCGCCTGCGAGGGGCCGACCTTCGCCGATCGCCGGGATGCCGCATTGGTGCGCACCTTCCTCGCCACCGGCGCCCGCCTGTCGGAGGTCGCCAACCTGCGCTGGACGCCAGCGGACCCCGCGACCAATGACCTCGACCTCGACGCCGGGCTGATGCGGGTCATGGGCAAGGGTCGGCGCGAGCGGATCGTCCACCTCGGCGCCAAGGCCGTGCGCGCGCTCGACCGCTACCTGCGCCTCCGCGCTCGCCACCCGCGCGCTGAAGCGCCCTGGCTGTGGCTGGGCGAGAAGGGCCGGATGACCGACTCCGGGATCGCCCAGGTCCTCCGGCGGCGGGGTGCCGCCGCGAGGGTCCCACAGCTCCACGCCCACCTGTTCCGCCACACCTATGCCCACGAGGCGCTATCGAGCGGCATGCAGGAGGGCGAGGTCATGGCCCTCGCGGGCTGGCGCAGCCGCGAGATGCTGTCGCGCTACGCGAAGAGCGCCGAGCGGGAGCGCGCCATCGCGGCCGCCAGGCGGCTCGGCATCGGCGACCGACTGTAGCCCGAAGTCGGGCGCAATCGGCCTTCGGATGATCGTTACCCGCACGGCTGGCCTTCGGCGGCGCGCAGCCGCCCCTGACAGACGGTGGTCGATCTGCCCGGCAGCTCCTGCGCCGGGTCAGTCTCGCCCGCGAGGTCAAACGACTCTTGACAGTCTGGCTCTTGCCATCTCAGGGTTACCGGTAGATGCCCGTACCGAGGCATCTGCCTCGCGGCAGGGAGCCGAGTCACTGACAGCTGGGTGCGCCGGACAACTCGGGTGCGGGCAACAGGGAGGGAGTCGCATGATGATTCGGAGACTGCGTATCTTCGCGTTCGCACTACTTCTCGGAGGGGTGTCCATAGCGCAGGCTGCACCTGTGAACGGTGCAGCCGATTCATTGGTGTGGTTCCAAGGGTCGCGTGCGCCGCTGGAGAACAGCCGGCTTTCCTGGGTCCTCGGCGAGCGCATTCCGAATGGATGTCATTTCCATGCAACGGACGTGTCTCTCGGGCCATCTTCTGACGGGTGGGAGGTTCGCGACGTTGCGATAGACCAACTCCACTGCAAGAAGCTCGTTGAGGAGGGCGTGCCGTCTCAACCAGACACCTCCCCCCAAGAGCTTACTCTCGCAACCTTTAGCCTCGACGCTCTCGGGTCAGCCGCTCCGGACTCGATCTCGCATACAAGTCGGTACTATCAGAAGAACTGGTGGGAAGACGTTATTGGAAAGACCCTGAACGGCGACACCACCCGCATTACCTGGGAATGGGACGGCAGCTGTGCGCTGAGCGGCTCGACTCAGCAGCTAGTTGAGTACTTCGGCCTATCGGGCTGGTCGCTTGAGGCGCACAACATCTACCACTCGCTCAGCTGTACCTACTACTACGGCAACACAACTGCGACCTTCAAGAACAGCCTGTTCTGCTGGCCGACCACGACGTGGACGTACTATTACTACAACCGCGTATACGGGCGGGGCAATGGGACCGTGACCCTGAGCTATGACTCGAACACGGTGGACAGTTGTGCTCCCGTCTGGGAACACAGGACGTATGGAACATGGTCGCCATGACTATCTCGCGCTCAGGATTCTGGACACTGGGAGCGCTCCTCGGAGCGTCGGCTGCTTTGCTCTTCTTCTTAGTTGGAGTTCTCGGAGTGGCAGTGGCGGGCGTAGTCGTGGTGGGCGTGCTCGTATCGCGCCACCGCGTGGTCATTGGAACGGGCCTCTTGACGGGGATAGGCGGCCTCAGCCTCATTCTCCTCGCCATCCATCCGCCCGCGTGTAGCACGTGTAGCGAGCCGTATCTCGGCGGATGGCTGGTCGGTGCCGCAGTCCTGCTCGTGGCAGGTCTCGCGAGCACAGCGGCAAACATGCGACGGAGGTCATCGACCGCGTAGGCCCCGCTCGGCAAGGCGTCGCACCACTCATGCCCGGCAGAAGGCAGCCCGCCGTCGGCGGGCTGCCCTTCATCGGCTGGCCGAATGGATTTCATCCACGCCGATGAGACTTGCAGTTGGCTGGTGGGCGTCGGGGACGACCCCCGCGTCATGCATGCTCTCGACCGGGGTAATAAACACTCGGGGAACGAAGGACGCCCGCCTCTACGAGGAGAGCCTGTCGGGCCGCGTGCAAGATGGCGGGGCCCGTTCGCGCACCTCGATCACGAGGCCACACTTGGCACATGACGATCGCGGCGCCTCGTTGACGCCGGCGGCGACAAGGGGCTCGCAAGCAGGCCCACCACGGCAAGGTCCGGATAGCCCCCTGGCGACAACGCGCCGGAGCACCAACAGAGAATCCGCTGCCTGGTAAGGAGGACGAGATCCGCGAGTTCCGGACGTCGCCCAGACGCCTGCCGCCCATCCCCGACGAGCCGTCGTCGGTGCTGCGCCTCGTCGAAAAGCTAGGGCGGCAGGTGCCGGCCTGCTCCGGCACTAGGTGTCGTTCTCGTCGACCTTGTTGACGAGGACCGATAGCGGCGTCCGGCCGTCGAGCCCGGCGTGGGGACGCCTGCGATTGTAGGCGTCGACCCAGCCGGGCAGGGTCGCCAGGCGCTCGTCGTTCGAGCGGAACAGGCGGGCGTACGCCCACTCCCGCTGGATCGTCCCGATGAAGCGCTCGGCCTTGCCGTTGGTCTGGGGACGCCGGGGCCGGGTCCGGACATGGCGGATGCCGAGATCGGCGAACAGGGCGGCGAGGCGGGTTGAGTGGGTGTACGTCCAGGCGTTGTCGGTCATCACCCGCTCGACCCGGACGCCCTGCCCGGCGAAGAACGCGACGGCCTCCTCGATGAAGCTGACCGTGCTCGCGGCCTGCTCATCCGGCCGCACCGCGACGTACGCCACCCGGGTCGCGTCGTCGATCGCGACGTGGAGGTAGTCGTATCCCGCCCCGACGTGCTTGCGGGCGTCCTCGCCGAGCATCCGGTGGCCGCCGCCGGGCGGCACCCGCCCGAGCCGCTTGACGTCGACGTGGATCAGCTCGCCGGGACGCTCCCGGACGTAGCGGACCGGGACGCCGGTCAGCCGATCGGCATGCGCCAGGCGGCTCACGCCGTGGCGGCGGAGGACGCCGTACACCGTCGAGCGGGAATGGCCGAGGAGCGGACCGAGACGGTGGGGCCCGACCCGCAGCCGTCTCCGGGCGACCAGGATCCGGCGGACCTCGCGCTCGGGCAACGCCCGAGGCCGGTGGAGCGGGCGCGCGGAGCGGTCCTCGAGACCGGCGTCGCCCTCGGCTCGGTACCGCCGCAGCCACTTGTACGCGGTCGCCCGGCTGACCCCGAGCTGCTCGGCGGCGGTCGCGGCCGGCCAGCCCTCGAGCAGGACCCGATCGACCAGGAGCCGTCGGCCGAACGGCGTCAGCTTGGCCGTACGATGGAGCATGAGAGCCCTCCGTCGGAATGGAGCTTCGACAACCCCATACCGAGCACGAGGGCTCTCAACTTGTCAACAACGTGAGCGGGAACGACAACTAGGGCGAGGACCAAGGTGACACCGCCTTCGTCCGGCTGCTGGCTTCGGCCTGCATGGTCCGCTCGGGTACGCACAGGGCAGCCGACATCCTGGCCGCCTGCGCGGAAGCCATGCGCTTTCACGCGCCCTCCTTGACCGCACAGGCGCATATCTATAGAGATGTCGGGGTTCAGCAAGCGGGCGGTTGAGCACGCCAGATTGACGCGCCCCTGTGCGAGCCACGGTCGCGGCTCTCGCACACGGACATGACGGGGACACGTTCCGGAGCGCGACAGGGCTTCTAGGCGTGCGAGCGGGCGCAGGCTTCCCAGTGGGTTCAGGGTAAGGACGAGGATGGACTCGCTAGCGGCCGCGCCAGCCAGCGGCGCTCAGGGCCCGATCGTCGAAGGCGCCCTCGGCGCCGTCATCGAGCAAGGGCGGAACCGAAAGGACCGGCAGCGGGCCGGGCACGGCGATGGTCGGCATGGTGAGCACGCTCGCCTCTTCTCCATCCGGCGAGCGCCAGGGGGTGCCGAACGGGTCGTCCAGCAGGTCAGCGCCGACCGCCACCCAGCACGGGATGTGGGACTCCCCGTACCACGCAGGGCTGCGCTGGGCAGCGGCGCGCAGCGAGACGAGCAACGCGACGGCGCGGCGCCGGCTGTCGAGGATGAAGCCCAGGTTGCTGCCGGCCGGATGGACGTGGATGAAGTTGTAGCGGCGCAGCTTATCGAGCAGGATCTCGTGGCGTTCGCTGCCCAGGTCGCGCTCGATGATCAGCAGGGTGCCGACCTCGCCGCGGCGGACGATGGCGATGGCATCCGGCCGCAGCGCACCGTCGTAGCGCAGGGCCGCGGCGTGTTCGGGCACCCAGCCCGCCAGCCCGATCTCCTCGGTCAGCGGTGAGGCGCGCAGGAAGGCGGCCAGCAGATCATGGGTGGCCAGCTGATGAATGACCGGCGAGGGCGCCTGGAGCTGGCCGGTTACTGGCTCCGGAGGGTGGTGCTCCCAGAGCAGGTACTCGACGTCCTTGCGGGCCGCCTTGGTCAGGGCGTAGGCGTAGCGGCCGCGGGGACGCTGGCGGTTCGCCGCCCAGAAGCCGCGCAGGATGCCGTACTCGACCAGGCGCGCCAGTCGGCGCTGGGCGACGCGCAGGTTGCCGTAGGCGAGGACGGCGGCCAGCTCGGCATTGACCACGTCGCCGGCCCACAGCCAGGTGATCAGCCGCTGATCACGGACGGGCAACGCCGTCCAGGCCAGCATGCCTGGCGGACCCATCGCCCTCGGACGGCGGGAACCGCCATGGCGAGCTGTGACGCTCATCCCCTGCCGCGACGACGACGTTTGCGCCGCCCACGCGCCAGCACGCTGCGCCGTGCGAGCCTGGCGAAGTAGGCCGCCCGGGCATGGGCCGCCCGCCGCCGACGTTCGTCAGCCGGCAAGCTGCCATCCGGATCGACCTGCCGCTCGAAGCTCGCCATGAACGAAGCGCGAGCCTTCTCGGTCAAGCGCCGGGAATCGTGGGTGGCATGCAGTAGGTGGGCACCCATGCGGCCTCGCAGTGCCCGCTCCGATCGGCTGGAGCCGCTCCCGCGCCGTCCCATCACCGCCTCCTGCGACGGTGCCCAGCCCCCGACCCCGTACCGAAGTCAGCCGGGACGACCGTCGGACCCAGCCACAGCACAGGATCACCGCCCCCAGTGACGATGACCGGCTCCTGGGCAGCCTGGCGCAGGATGCGATGCAGCTGCCGCCGGAAGACGGTGAGGCTCGTTCGCGCACCCTGGTCTCGCCGCCTTACCGGGCGGATGAGGACCGGCGCCTGGTGGACGCCCGCCGCGACAAGCTGCTCGCCAGCGGACGCACGCACACAGAGTTCGGTCAGCTCATCGCGAAGACGGGCCGGAGTAACGCGTATCGGCATGCGAACAACGTATCGAGGGTGCCGGGGCGAAACAAGGGAATGTGTGTACGTCTAGGTGTACGTCTGAAGTGGCGCAGGAGGAGAGCTAACGTCACGGCGTGTGTAAACGCCGCTGCGCTCCTCGTCCTCTCGCGGGCATGAGAAAGCGGCGTACCCTCCGAAGGTCTTCAGGCTACAGAAGGAGCACGCCGCGATGGAAACGTACCATGCCCTGACCTCGTTCGCGCCGTCTCAGCCGCCGGACCAGCAGATGGGCGAGCACGCGATCGCGCCGGCGACTACATCAAAGCCGTCCGAGGAGCCCGAGCCGACGCATCCAGACGAGCAGCCAGCCGCGGTCGTCAACACGACCATCGAGGAGCTGGCCCGGGAGGGCGCACGGCGCATGCTCGAACGGGCA
The DNA here is from genome assembly GCA_963805645.1 of uncultured Chloroflexia bacterium. GTDB lineage: Bacteria > Chloroflexota > Limnocylindria > QHBO01 > QHBO01 > CAVXEH01. The sequence goes on from CAWDVA010000007.1 coordinate 375,616, forward strand.
CTCGCCGCCGAGGTCGACGAGTTCCTCGGCCGATCTCGCTACCAGCGCCGCCTGCTCGCCGAGCACGGCTACCGCAATGGGTACGGTCGCCCGCGAGCGGTGGCGATCGGGACTTGGCCGGTTGAGGTGCGCGCACCGCGGGTGCGCGACCTGCCCGAGGACGGGGAGTCGTTCCACAGCTCGATCCTGCCGCGGCGCCGCATGCTCTCGGCCGAGACCCAACGACTCTTCGCGCGGCTCTACCTCGAGGGGTTGAGTTCCGGCGACTTCGAGCCCGCCTTCCGCGAGCTGCTCGGCGAGTCTGCACCGCTGTCAGGCTCGACCATCCTGCGCCTCAAGGACGAGTGGGCGACTGAATACGCCGCCTGGCGCGTGCGCCCGCTCGGCTACCGCGAGAGCGCCGCCAGTTGGGCCGGCGTGCTGCGCGACCTCCGGGATCGCGGCCTGGCCGCACCGCTGCTCGCCTGCGGCGACGGAGCGCTCGGGCTGTGGGCCGCCCTCGACGAAGTCTTCCCGACCACCCGCCACCAGCGCTGCTGGAACCATCGCGTTCTCAACGTGCTGGATAAGGTCCCAAAACGACTGTGGCCCGAGACCCGGCGCCGGCTGCGTGAGGCGTGGAGCTCGGAGAGCCGCGCCGAGTGCGAGCTGCGTCGCGACGCCCTCGTGCGCTGGCTGGAGGCCCACGGCCAGACGAGCGCGGCCGAGACGGTGCTGCGCGACTGGGACGACTTCGTGACCTTCTACGACTTTCCGGCCGAGCACTGGATCCACCTGCGCACCAGCAACCCGATCGAGTCGGTGTTCGCCGGGGTGCGCCTCCGGACCGACGTCGCCAAGCGCATGCGCCGCCGCGAGAACGCCCTCTACCTGGTGTTCAAGGTCGCCCAGCGCCTCGAGCACTCCTGGCGACCCTTGAACGGCGGGCTGACGGTCATGACCCTGCTGCTCGGCGGCGCCCGCTTCGTCGACGGCGTGTACGTGCCGCAGTCGGCACAGGTGTCGGCGGCCTGATGTGGCAAGCCGTTGTTCACGCACTGCGCGTTGTCCGGTCTGGAAGCGCCGACCAGCGGGCGCGCCGTGACTAACTGGGCGATCGAGGGCCCGTTGCTCGAGACCGCCGACGAAGGCCAGGGCGAATGGGCCGAATGGCTCTTGATCCAATCAGTCCCTGAAGCGACCGTGTCGACGACGCCTACTTGACCGGCTCATGCCAGCCGCAGGCCGTCAGGTGCGGGGGAGATCTTCAATGGTCGAGCGTTCTTGGCTGCGAAGGAGCGCGGCGGCGGCGGCGGCGTTCCTGCTCGCTGCGTCCATGTCGCAGGTGACGGCGCTGCCCGCAAACGCCGCGTCGGGCGGCGTTTCGCTGTCGGTCCCGCTGGTCCACCAGACCCAGAACCAGTGGTGCTGGGCAGCTTCGACGCAGTCTGTCGTGCAGTACCTGTTCGGCATCACATACACGCAATGTCAGCAGGCCAACGATCGGTTCAACCGATCCGACTGCTGCCAGTACCCGAGCTCTGGCAACTGCAACCAACCGTCGGCGCTGGCCGACGTCGGAAACTACCTCCACGCCAAGAAGGCCATCGATTCGACCCACGAGTGGTGGTCTCTGAGTTGGTCACAGACGACCGGTGAGATCGGGACTCAGCGTCGACCATTCTTGATTCGGGTCGGCTGGAGTTCTGGAGGTGGCCATATCTTCGTCGGCCGCGGCTACTACTGGCACGATGGCGGCACCGACCAGTTCTCGGTGATGGATCCCTGGCCCAACCCGGCAACGTACGTGTGGTACTCGTGGAGCTACTTCAAGAACAACTCAACGTTCACGTGGACCAACACCCTCTGGAAGATTCACCAATGAGTGCGCGATTCTCGACGCCAGCCGTTGTGGCGCTGCTGGTGCTGCCGTTTCTTATGGGTGCCGGCGGCGACGATCGAACGAATGAGATCGGCAAGGTCGCCGTGGCCTACGCCCAAGGATTTGACGCATTGCTTCAGGCGGATCCCGCCGAGGGCGACCGCCTTGGGGTCACTGCTGAAGACCTCCCGTTGCTGCGACCCGTGACCATCCTGCCTCTGCATGCACTCGACTCCCAATTCCGACAGGAGGAAGATGGTCGAACCGTCGACATGGCCACGGTCACCACTGACCTGTGGTGGGTGATCCTTGGCATCGATTCCGCCCCCAAGATCGTCGTGACGGTCCAGTGGCCCTCCACTGTGAATCGACCGGAGGCAGTCGCCCTGAACCAGATACCGGCGCAGCTGCTGTCAGATGCGTTGAACGAGGTCGGCGATCCCGATGCCAGGATCGTCTACATCCCGGAGGACGCCACGATTGTGCTGGGCTCGGCGAGAGGTGTCTCGGTTGCGATGCCTGTTGCGGACGAGGCGTTTCGCGCGGCACTTGAGCTTCCTGATCGTCCGGTTCCCGTCGGGGAATACACCTCGGCGCTCAGGACGCGGCTGAGTCGACTCGCAGCGGCTTGGGCGATGGGCGATCGTGACGCCGGACTCGCTGGGGCTGGCCCAACGCCCGAGGTGTCTCCGCACGGAGGCTTTCCTCTGCCGGCGGTGCTTGGTGCGGCCGCGGTCGCGGTATTCATGGGCGCGCTGGCTGTGTCCCGGCGACGGCTAGCTTGAGGGCGGAGCGACCCGCGAGCATTAGGGCCGAAGGTTGAGGTTCTTGACCGTGAGCCGCACGATAGTGGCCTCTGGGCTCGCCCTGCTCCTGAGTGGATGCTGGATCGGTGAGGGCGGCATGCCTCTGCCCAGGCAGCACGCTGGAGAGACGTATCCTGGAGATCGCCGAGAGATCAGCGGCGTGCTAGAGGTCTCGGATTTCGGGTGCCTGAATATCGCGCTCGATGGCGAGACCTATCTGGTCATCTGGCCCGCCGGCTCGGACTACGCGGACCTGGGCGACAGGCCGCAGGGTGTTCTGCTGCCCGGCGGGCAGGTAATCTCCGAGGGAGACCCGCTGGTCGGTACCGGAGCGTTAACGCCGACGGAACCTCTGCTCGCCAACCGGGACAGCTCGTTGGCCTATGCGATCCGCGGTTGCGCGCCTAACGCCTCTGAGGTGATCGTCATCGACACGGCCGACCGAGGTTCCTGAGGTCCGGGGTCTCCATCGATCCCGACTGTTGGGCACAGCAGTGCTCGCCTGACTTCGGTGGTTTGGCTGCAGGCCCTTCGGCGACGACTGTCGCCTTCGCGCTGAGGCGATCGTGACGATGGATGCCGGTCAGATGGCCGCAGCCACGGTCGACGGATCGCAGCCATATCGTCGGCGAGCTGCGTTTCGGACCCCAACTCGCCGATGGGCAGCGTTTGCCTAGGAAGCGGGACAGTGTCGCCAAGCGTCCAGTCGCGCGGTTTGGACGGCGGCCCTGGTTCTCAGTTGGTGGCTGCTGTCACCGCTGTTGAGAAGGCCGGAATCGACAGCGAACCGTCGAGTGGTGTCTGGACCGCTCCACTCTGGCTCATCGGCACCGCTCTCCGCTCGGCTGGGACCCAGGAAGAACACGATCAGCTTGGGCGCGCCGTCCACAAGGAATGTGAAGCAATCTGCCATACCGCCGAGCGCGCTGAGCCGATGTCCACGACGGTGGCGACAACCACCACGCTTGAGCCACGCGTGCGGTTGCTGATCGTGGGCGCGGGAGCATCCAAGAGGCGGTGCTCGTATCGGCGACCGCCCAGGAACTCGTCGACCTCGACCGCCAGGGCGCGCTCCAGCATGCGTCGGGCCCCCTCCCGGGCCAGCTCCTCGATGGTGGTGTTGACCACCGCGGCTCGCTGCTCGTCGGGCTCGACCGGCTCGGTCTCCGGTGCCGGCGCAGCGGCGTCGACCGGGGCGATCAAGCGTTGGCCGGCGGCCGGCAGGCAGTTCGCCTTTACCCTCGATGGGCTCAGAGCCGGCCATTACACACGGACATCCCTGGTCTGAGGCGACACGGGCAGCACCGGAGACGCTGGACGCCGATTGGATTCCGAACGAAAGTGCGCTTGCTAGGAACCTAAGTACGTGGAGAACATCGTGTCGGACCAGCCATCGCTGGTGGGGCGTTCAATCTTGGGCGACGGCGGTGCCTTTGCCGACCTTGTCGAGCCTCACCTCGCTCAGGCCTGGTCAATCGCGCGACTCATTTCTGCTGGCCGATGCGATCCAGCGGATGCAGTCCAGGATGCTCTGTTGTCCACTTGGCGGGACCTGCCAAAGCTCCGCGAGCCGGATGCCTTCCGAGCGTGGTTCTTTCGCCATGTGTCTCGGGCCGCAGTGAAGGCCACGAGGGGAAAACGAGCGAGGGCACCAATCGAGGACGCTTGGATACACATGGCCGATGTCGATCTCGACAGAATCGTAGCCCACAGCACTCTACGGAGAGCTCTCTCTGCCCTGAGCACTAAGGACCGAGCCGTCATCGTTGCTCGCTACTACCTCGGGCTTACCCAGGCGGCGTCGGGGCATCTGCTGTCCATACCTGAAGGAACCGTCAAGTCACGACTCTCGAGCGCAATGCAGCGGCTGAGGGCAGCCTACGACGCAGAGGAGCGGAGATGACAGAGCGATTTGAGGATCTTGTCGAGCACGTACTGCACGATGTCGACCAACCAGACGATGCCGCCCTCGAATCACTTCGGCAGTTTGCGGCCAATTTGCCGGATCGGGAGCGTACGCGGAGGAGAAGGTTCGCTGTCACGGCGTTTGTGACGGTGGCCATATTGATCATGGCCTTAGCGGTTGGGCGAGATTCTCTTCTGGGACTTCTCGGACCGGGGCAGCCGCACGGAGGGAGCGCTGGGTACCCAATCGACTCTGCCGACCCTCGCTTCAGCGAATGCTACGGCGATACTCAACCCGTCCTGGCTGCATTCTCAATGTCTTCCGGCGTTGGCTTCGCCGCGCACTTTCCGAATGCGCGGCTCAGTCTTCCGGACGCTGGTCAGCCAACGTTCGTGGTTGTGTTCCAAGACACATGGCAGGGGCCGATCCAGCCTCAGCTCGGATTCCACCCGCCGTCCACAATCATGCCGGCCAACGGCCAGGAGCGGGATCTCTGCGTCTGGCTGGGGGCTCCGGTTTCCGGCGAGGCCTACGTCTTCACCGGAGTCGATATCTCTGGGATGGTGCCGTAGCTATGGTCGGTAAGAATCGAGCGGGACGTCTGTGAAGTACCACTCCTCCCCGTTCGGATCAACAACACAGACCACGTTCACCATGGGAGGTGCAGTGGCGCCGGGAGCGACCAGGAGGGGCACACCGTCTCGCGGTCCAGAGAATGCCACAACTCGCACCGGCCCTTTCATCTCCGTAATCAGGGGCGGGCGAGGGAAGTCGGGGAAGTGGTCATAAATGGCAGCCGCGGAGTTCTCGGGCGGTACTTGCGAGCCGAGCCCTTGCCGTACCTTGGCACCCTGGGCTGGCTGACGGGACAGCGGATAACTCGGCGCGAAATGGTCGCCGCTTCACGAGGGCGAGCACACCGCAGTCGGGTTTCTGGTCCGAAGCCACCCGCTCTGTCCGCTGAGCTACGGGCGCGCGTTTCACGCTCAAAGAGAGCGGAAAACCAGATTCGGCATTGACTACAGCGCTATGAGCGGAAAATTCGACGCGTCTTCGGAAACCCGTCAGAGCCGTCTCAGGATGCAGTCAGCCCCCTCCAGTCCGGTCATGGTACCCCGCGGCGACCTCGGCGCCAACGTGGCGAGCTTCGCGCGGCATCTGCGCGCCGAGAACCTCTCACTCGCCACCCAGCGCACCTATCTCGCCTCGCTCGGCAGGCTGGCTGAATTCCTCGAGGCGCGTGGCATGCCGACCGATGTGGCCGCCATTCGCCGCGAACACCTCGAATCGTTCATGGAGGACCAGCTGGCGCACTGGACGCGGGCCACCGCGGCCAATCGCTCGGGGATCCGCCCGTTCTTTGTGTGGCTGGTCGACGAGGCTGAGCTGGGCGACAACCCCATGGCCCGCATGCACAAGCCGAAGGTGCCCGAGCACGCGCCACCGATCCTGACCGATGACGAGCTGCGCCGCATCCTGGCCGCCTGCGAGGGACCGCTCGCCTCATGTGACAGGGCAGTCAGCCGTGGGCCCAACCAGGGCATTCTGGCCGAGCCAGGGCAGTGAGGTCTCTCAGGTGGGCTGCGGCGTTTGCGGTTGGTTTACGAGAGGTCCAGGGCATGTGTAGACGCTACGCCGCCACGGATGCAAAAAGCAATGGAAAGTGTGTACGTCTTGGTGCACGTCAGGCTGACGCGGAGGAGGAGCTAGCGTCGCGAGGACCCGACGTTCGACGACGCGCCTTCGGGCTTCAGCGGCGGAATCGCGTTTTCGCTGCTGCTACTCGAGGCCGACCGCTAACAGGTTCTCCGCTCCTCACGCGACGTGGTGGAATTTGGGTGCGGGCTTTGCTCTCCATCACCTGCCAGGCCCGCCACCCTGGCATGTTTGGTCGGCGGGTATCCGGCATCGGCCAGGGCCCCGCTACGACGCTGGCGGGTAGCCCACGCCCTTCACCTCGCAGATGTCCGGCACGCCACTGATGATGTCGGAGAAGACGTCTCCCTCCCGGAGCACGACCGTTCCGTCCGGAGCCACCACCTCGGCCCTGTCGTTCAGAAGTCGCGCGGAGAAGCCGCGCGGCCACACGAGGTCGATGGGTTGGCCGGTGGTCTGGAGGATGAAGACCACGGCCTCTCCGTGGCGGACGACCTTTGAGGGCTGAACCGTGTTCCCCGGGCAGGCCCAGTGCACCGGAATGACGGCCTCCGGCGCCGCGGTGGGCAGGGTCAGAGCAGTGGCGCCGGACGGGAGTGGCGCGGGGGACCGGGCAGGGGCAGGCTGCGGGGTGGGTGACGCAGTGCTACATGCAGCGAGGTTGGTGGCGATCAGCGTCGCACATGCGGCGATGCGTAGCTGTCGTAGGGTCATCATTCCGCTGGATTCCTTTCGGCCCGCGCCAGGCAGGGACTCACGCGGCATTCTCGAAACTCCAGAGGCGATCACTAATGGTAGATGTCCCAACCTGACCATTGGAGCAGCGCATCGTTGACTCGCGCCCACCACCTGTCGGCCTCTCCACCACCGCTTTGGCCAGCGCTGTACGTCGCAGTCGCATAGAGCTGGTATCCAGACGGGAGGACACTCTCGCGGTAATACAGGGGGGACCCGCTGTCACCGCCTTGAGTCACAAGGTTATGTACGTTTGCCCCGTTTAGCTGGTAGCCATTCACGTAGTAGCTGCCGTAGGCCGCGTACACCGTCCCTGAGCGGACGGCGTTGGAGTGGCCCAAGGATCCGTAGACGAGCGCGCCGGTTGACGGAATCCGCTTGCCGTAGATCAACGTCGAGCCTTCGCCAAAGATGTACCTAGATGCATCGGTGTCAGGGAGTTGGACGCGCTCCATGTCGATGTGCGTGCCTGGATAGAGTTGCGATTGCAGCGAGCCAAGCAGGTGAACGTGCGGATAGGGCTGATACCAAGCAGAGGCACTCCCGCAATGGCCCGCAGTAACGAACTGCTTATCGGAACCGTTGACGACCACGAAACCGAAGGTGCATCCCTCGACCGTCGTTCCTGCCCAGACCCCTCCCCTCTCGGGCTGGCAGAGCCCATCGCGGGAAGAGCATGAGCCCGGCACGAGTGGACCTGAGGCAACCTCGATCCTGATCGGGACGCTGAGCTGTGCGGCCACCGCGGACTCCAGCTGGCTCATCGAAACTGCCGATCCAAGGACCTTGGCGGCCAGCCCATTCTCCGGCTCACGAATGCCGACGCTTTCCAGTTCAATCGACGGGGCGACGGCCTGGATCACGGATTGGGCGGCGGACATCGCAGCTTGCAGCGCCGCGAAGGAGTAGCGCACGATCTCAACGCGTGTCGTCGGGCCGTCGGTCGCGGCGAGCTGCGAGATGCGCGCCATGTCGGCGGCCGTCAGTGCGGTGAATTGGAGGACAAGCTGGCCTCCTTCGACTTGGTCGAAATATGCCCCGCCAAACCCCGGCAACGAGCTCGCGTACTCCTGGACCGCCTGCGAATTCACCTGGAAGGCGGTCCGACCCTGCAAGTCCAGGCTCTGCATCTCCTCGGCTGTGAGTGGGAATCCCCAGACTAGGGTCCCCACATCGCCCGAGGATGCCATGAGAGTACGCACGTAGTCGGCATCCGCCGACAAGCCGAACGCCTGTCTCATCCCGACTGCCGCCGATAGCAACTCATCCGAAACCGTGGTGTCTGCGGACGTGCCGTCGCCGGCGCGGATTGGCGAAGCCACAAGCAGCGCAACAACCGCCATGGTGAACGCCTTGACGAAGCGAGACACGATCCCCCCTCCCCGCCTTCCTGGCGGATTCAGTGCCTTTGGCCTGGGGCCGCTGTGGCTTCTCCCGAAGGTCTGGGCACCGGTGTACGACGTGCTCGCGCACGCCGCAAGAGCCGAATGTCCTCTTTCGCCGGAGGTGAGAGCGCGGCGGTTCCGGCAACGGGTTCAGCTTCGCTCTGCCGCCTCACCGATGCCAACCCGGAGCCGACCGAAAGCGGCGCGGCTCGACGCACCAGAGTTCGCCCTCTACGCCGCACCATCGCGGCGTATCGCAGCTCGCGCCCTGCTGCCGCGCCACGGCGGGCTGGAACTTCACCGTGGTTTCGGCGACTGCGGCGTGGCACAGACACGAGCGATGGTCGGCCTCGGAGGCGAACTGACATTCCGGCTTTGTCGCCTCCGGTGAACCGGCCCAGCCAGACGTGGAGTCAAGGCCGGGGGCGCCCGCGAACGCGATGGTGGTCCCCGCAAAGACGGCGTAGGCCGGATCCAGTTGACAACGGATAACTCAGTCCGAAATGGTCGACGTCCCACGAGGAGAGGCACACCGCGGCGGGGTTTCTGGTCCGAAGCCACCCGCTCTGTCCGCTGAGCTACGGGCGCGCGCTTCACGCTCAAAGCGAGCGGAAGACCACGCGAGCCATTCTGCCACAGCGCTCGGACAGCGGGATGGTCTGGGGGTCAGATCTAGCTCACAGTTCGGCCAGCGGGAAGGAATTCGGTACGGTGGGTTTCTTGTGAGGTCATCGTACCGAAGCACGTGCTAGAATTCGGTACGGTCCAATTATCCGGCGAGGTATGTACCGAACTCATGCCGATTGAGATGCCGCAGCGCGGCCGCCCCTCGCGCACCGCCATCTTCGACGCCGTCGATCGCGAGATCGAGGAGATGCGCCGCATCGGCGGGCTGCCCGCACCGTTTGAGGCACGCGATATCTGGACGGGCATCTGGTACGAGGAGGCGCACAACTCTACCGCGATCGAGGGCAACACCCTGCTGCTCAAACAAGTCCGGGTCTTGCTCGAAGAAGGACGTGCAGTCGGGGATGAAGAGCTCGCGCAGTATCTCGAGGTCCAGGGCTATGCAGAAGCCGCTGAATGGGTATACGAGCAGGCAACTAAGGCGGTGGCCTGGGTACCCAGCGACCACATCACGCTGACCGAGCTGCGACAGATCCACCGAACCCTGGTCGAGGCGGTATGGAAAGTGAAGCCTCCTGAACAGCTCATCGCCGGGGAAGGGCCAGGGTCATTCCGCCTGCACGACATCGGCGCCTTTGCCGGCGGGATGAAGCCACCACCATTCACCGACGTCCACGCGCTCATGAGCGACTGGATCCGGGACGCGAATGCGGCACCCCGCAGCGGACAGCACCTCATGGAGCACCTGGCTACGCTCCATGCTCGCTTCGAGCAGATCCATCCGTTCCGCGATGGGAATGGGCGTGCAGGTCGCCTCGCCCTCAACCTGCTCCTCGTGCGGCGAGGCTACGCGCCCGCCCTGATCTACAAGCGGGACCGCGCGAAGTACCTGGCCGCACTCCGCCGGGCCGATCGCGGTAACAGCGGGTCCCTCGCGGAGCTCGTGGCGCGCGCAGTCAAGGACGGGCTGGACCGCTTCCTGTTGCCGGCCCTCGCCGGCCCGCATCGGCTGCTGCCGTTGTCAGCCCTGGCTGAGCGGGACCTCAGCCCGCTGGCCCTGCGCAGAGCCGCGCAGTCGGGCCGACTCCGCGCGACTCACCAGAACGGTCGCTGGTACTCGACGAAGCGCGATGTCCTCGCCTACCGGCGAAGCCGCCGTCGCGGCCGGCGCGCCATCTAGAGCGCTTGGCGGGCCCGCGCGCGGGAGGCTCCTACAGGTGGCAGACACAGCGGATAACTCGGCCCGAAATGCTCCGCGTCCCACGAGGAGAGGCACACCGCAATCGGGTTTCTGGTCCGAAGCCATCCGCTCTGTCCGCTGAGCTACGGGCGCGCGCTTCACGCTCAAACCGAGCGGAAAACCAGACGAGGCATTGTTGCACAGCGCTCGCACAGCGATATGGTCTGCCAGATCACCAGTACGGTGATGCATCGTCTGCTATCATTGCACCATGGAGCGCACCACCCTTACCCTTCCACCCGAACTCCGGGGAAGGCTGAGACGGCTCGCCGCCGAACGCGGCGTCTCGATGGCCACCATCGTGCGCGAGGCCATCGACGAGAAGCTGGCGACTGCCCGGCCGCGTCCGCGCAGCATCGGCTCGGGTGCGTCGGGGAAGGCCGATATCGCTCGCCGCTCGGCCGACGAGCTGGCTGAGCCGCGCACGTGGCGCTGATCCTCGATACCGGTCCCCTGTACGCCTCCCTCGACCGCAGTGATGACGATCATTCTCGCTGTCGGCACCTGATCGAGAGCAGCGAGGAGCCGCTCCTGATCCCGGCTCCCGTGCTCGTCGAAGTGGACTACCTCATCCATCGCAGCCTTCACCCAGGCGTGCTCGTCGCGTTGCTCGCGGACATCGAGAGCGGAGCGTACGGGCTCGTGAACCTAAGCGCGGACGATCATCGTCGGATCGCCGAGCTGTGCGACCGGTACGCCGATGCCGACATTGGCTATGTCGACGCGGCTGTGCTGACAGTCGTCGAGCGCCTGAATGAGCCGAAGCTGGCGACGCTCGACCATCGCCATTTCGGTGTCCTCCGACCGCGCCATGTCGACGCCCTGCTCCTCCTCCCGGACTGACGGGGGACACAGCGGATAACTCGGCGCGAAATGGTCGGCGCTGCAGGAGGGTGGGCACACCGCGGCCGGGTTTCTGGTCCGAAGCCATCCGCTCTGTCCGCTGAGCTACGGGCGCGCGCTTCACGCTCAAACAGAGCGGAAAACCAGACGACGCATTGTGCCACAGCGCTCGAGGAGCGGGATGGTCTCGTCTGAACGTAACGCTGTAAAGGTTGCGAATACTACCGTGGGCGGTAATAATATCCGCAATTACCGGGAGGAGCGCATGCGGTATCGGCTCCGTTCACGTGGCCTCAGGCGGATCCTTGAGGACCTGGATCAGCGCCGCTGGCTGTTCCGCAACCTGCCGATCGACCCTACTCACGCCAGCTGGCTTCGCAACCGAGCCTGGGTACGGACCATCCACGGAACGACGCGAATCGAGGGCAACACCCTCTCCGACGTGGAAGTTGAAGCTCTGCTCGCCGGCGGTGAACGACGCCGGCTGAACGATCGAGAGGCCCGCGAGGTTATCGGGACCCGGGAGGCCCTTGCCCTCGTCGATGAACTCGCAGCCAAGCCAGCGATTGGACCCGATGAAGGCTTCATTCGGGAGATTCATCGGCGCGTGCTATGGGGTCAGAGTCCCCTCCTGACACCCGGCGAATACCGACGTGGCGAAAACCGCGTTATCGACGACGCTGGGGGGACCATCTTCAGCACGCCACCGTCGGGGGATGTCCCGTCTCTGATGCGCGAATACTCCCAATGGCTGACATCGGCTCCGACGCGACACGGTCCGTTGGTGGCGGCGGCTCTCGCCCATCTCGAGCTGGTCGCAATCCACCCATTCAACGACGGCAATGGCCGGACGGCACGCGCCGTGTCGCGGTTCATCCTCATCCGCCATGACTTTGGCCTCGACGGCTTGGTCTCCCTTGATGCCCAGCTGGATCTCGACCGGACCGCATACTTTGCCGCGATTCGCACGGCAGTTGGTCGTTCGTACGAGCCTGGGTATGACGCTACCCCGTTCGTCTCGTACTTCCTGACTTCGCTTCTGAACTCGGCCGATTTCGTCCTAGCGCGGATCCGCGGGCTCGGCGAAATCATGATCGCCATCCGGCGAGCCATCTCCGAGGGCGCCCTCCCGGCGTCGATGATCGATGGCCTGGCGTTCGCCTGGGTCAATCGCCACCTGCGCGCATCGGACTACATCGCGCTTACTGGTCGCAGCCCGCAGAGCACGACCAGAGACTTGGCCCGTGCCGTGGCGGGCGGCTGGCTCATCGGGTCTGGAGACCGGCGGGCCCGAGTCTATCTGCTTGGCTCGCGTCTCCTCGAGACCTCGGCTGCAGGCGAGATCGTTTCCTCCCTCCAGTGACCCCGCGCTGGGGCTGCCTGGGGACGGAGGGTGAGATCGAGGGCAAACACAGCGGATAACTCGGCCGAAATGCTCGGCATCCCACGAGGAGAGGCACACCGCAATCGGGTTTCTGGTCCGAAGCCATCCGCTCTGTCCGCTGAGCTACGGGCGCGCGCTTCACGCTCAAACAGAGCGGAAAACCAGTGTCCGCATTGTTGCACAGCGCTCGGAAGAGCGGTTGTTGGCCGCGCGCTCGCAGCTGGGCTCCACCATGAATCCCTCGTCCGGCGGCGCGCATGCCCGAAGGCCCGCATTCGGATCGGAGCTGCACGCTGGAACCGCAGCGCATCGCCCGATCCGGTCCGAACCGTCATTACCAGAGCGCGAGGCCGGTCCTCTCATCGTGCTCGCGGACCAGTGACACATCGGTCAGCTCGCGGAGCTCCACCTCGATCATCCAGACCACCGTTCCCGTGCGGATGTGGCCGGTGACGCACTCGCCGTTCATGTCCCCGAAGCTTGCGTGGGCGTGGAGCATGGGCCGTCCGTCACGCAGCGAGACGTTGCCGACGAAGCCGGCCATCTCGTGGTGGGTGTCCGACCGCAGCTCCTCGTAGCGCAGCGCCTCCTGGTTGTAGAAGGCGTACTCGAGGTGCTGCACGGCCCCCACCGCGGTCACCCACGCCGCCTCGATCTTCTGCTCGACGCAGAAGCGCTCGATCTCGTCGACGAGGTCGCTGTCGGTCGGGAGCCGTCCGACGAACGTGCGGCCGATGCTCGCTGGTCGCAGTCCGGTGCTCATGCCGGTAGATGCCTCCTCCTTGGGTCTGTCATTCGAAATGCCGCAGGCTGCCGACGATCGACAGGCGCGCAGCGAGGCGGGCGGGATAGATCCCGGCCAGCGCGGCGATCCCCGTGCCCAGGAGCACGGTGATCACCAGCAGCAGCCAGGGGACGGTGATGCCGCCGAAGTCGGACACCGCGCCCACCGAGACGAGGGCCCACGCGACCAGCAGCCCAACCCCGGCCGCGGCCAGCCCGCCGATGGTCCCCATGATCGCCGCCTCGGCGACCACCATGGCCTGCACCTGGCGGACGGTCATGCCGTGGGAGCGGAGGATGGCGATCTCACGGATGCGCTCCACTACGCCCATCGACAGCGAGTTCACGATCCCCAGCGCGGCGATGAAGACCGAGATGAAGGCGAGGGCGTCGAAGAGGCCGATGAACCGGTCGAGCGACCGGGACAGGTCTCCGGCGAGATCCGCAGCGGTGATGGGCGCGGCGGCCAGCCGCCCGGCCACCTCGGCCACCGCCTGCCGGAAGGCCGAGGCATCCGTCCCGTCCTTCGGCACCAGGGCCCACAGCGACGCATCCGACGCACCGAAGACCTTCTTCGCATCGGCCAGGCTGACGAGCAGGTCGCCGTCACCGCCCGGCGACGGGATCGAGTACGCGATCACGCCGGCCACCTGGAACGCGACCGGGTCCTCGCCGGGAAGGCCAAGGAGCAACGAGTCCCCCACCGCCAGCCCGTCGCGCTGCGCAACCGGCGCCGGAACCAGGACCACCCCGCCCTTGCGCAGCGCGGCGAAGGCCGCGCCGCGGTCGCCATCGGTGAAGAGCAGCGAATCCGTCTGCGCGTAGACCGCCGGGTCGATGCCGGCGGCTGAAACCTCGGTGCGCTGCGGTCCGTCGACCCGGATGGCCGGGAACTCCACGATGGGGGTCGCGATGCGCAGCCCGCTGATGGAATCGAGCTCGTCACCGATGTCCGCCCGCCCCACGGCGATTCCCAGGCGCACGCCGTACCCACCCGGAAGCACGGAGTTCACCCAGCGCTGCGCCGTACCGCGCGCGGTCTCTGCCACGGTTCCCAGCGCGACGACCGCCGCCAGGCCGATGAGCAGCGCGCCCACGGTCAGCCCCGCCCGGGCCCGATCGCGGCCCAGGTTGGCCCGTCCCAGCATGCCCTCGGCACCGAAGAACCATTCGAAGGGCCTGCCGACGATGCGCCCGATGGGCTCGACCCCCAGCGCCACGACGGCGGCGCCCGCCACCAGGATGGAGACCGCCAGGAGAATGGCCGGGAGCGAGGCGCTTCCCCGAGACAGCGGATAGGTCGCCAGGCCCACCAGCAGCAGGACGATCTCGAGCGCCAGGAGCCAGCGCACACGGTCCCACAGGCTGCGCACCGGCTGACGCGAGGGTCGCAGGGCATCGAGGGGACCGACGCGCGCGGCAAGCAACGCGGGAACGCCGGCGGCGGCGACGGTGACCGCGATACCCACCGCCAGCGCCAGCAGCAGCGAGAACGGATTGAGGGGGAGCCCGTCGATGAGAATGACCCGGGTGCTGCGCAGGAAGCCGATCATGGCCGCGGCCACGGCGATCCCCAGCAGCACGCCGAGCAGGGACCCGACCGTTCCGAGCGCAAGTGCCTGGCGTCCGAAGATGCCCAGGATCTGGCGGGCGGTGGTCCCCGCGGCACGCAGGAGGCCGATCTCGCGGCTCCGTTCGCTCAAGGTCATGCTCATGGTGTTGGCCACCAGGAAGCCGCCCACGGCGAGGGCGACCAGTCCGAACAGGAAGGCGATCCCGGCGAAGCCCTCCTGCGCCCGCTGCAGCTGCGCGGTGGCGGTTGCCACGGTCTCGACCACGAACGGCTCGTCCAGGGATCGGTCGAGGCCGGCCTGGACGGTGTCCATCTGGCCGGGGGCCACGACCAGGTCCACCGAGGTGACCGGCGCCACCACGATGGTGGTCGTGTCGCTCGCCAGCTGATCCTCGATGGTGGCCCGCGGCATGACGGCCACCGCTCCGGAGCCCAGCGCGCCAAAGCCAACGTCATCCATGAGGCCCACGATGGTGAGCGCCGGAGCACCCGCCTTCGCTCCGGAGAGCAGCAGCTGGTCATCCACGCCCAGGTGGTGGTCCGATGCCCAATGGGCGTTGACCATCACCTCGTTCCCGCCGCTGTCCGACAGGTATCGGCCGGCGACGAGGTGTGGATCGCGGATCTCGAGGTCGCTGGCCGGATCGATGCCGATCACCAGCATCCCGCTGAAGACCTGCTCGTCGGGACCGGGCAGGGTGGTCAGCTGGAGGCGTCGCTCCGTGATGGGCGACGCCGCCTCGACACCCGGCAAACCGCGGAGCGTCGTGACGGCGCGCGCGGTAAGCCCCGTCTCCGAGAACGCGCGAACGCGGAGATCGGCGCGGCCGAACAGCTCGGTGGCCGCCCGGTGCACGGCGTCGGCGGCTGCCTGGTTGGCGACCAGGGTCGCCGTGATGATCGCCACGCCAAGGGCGATCCCGGTGACGGTGAGCGCCGTGCGCAGTGGCCGCGCAGCGAGGCCGCGCCAGGCGAGGGCGCTCAGGCGCATTCGGTCACGGGCTGGTCACAGCCCCAGCTCGGCCAGGCGGTGGATGAGCGGCGCCGCGGCGTGATCCGCCCGGCGCCCCAGGCGGATCTCGTCGAGGATCCGCCCGTCCCGCACGACAAGCACGCGATCGGCATACGCGGCGGCGCGGGCGTCATGTGTCACGAGGACGATGGTCTGGCCCAGGCGGTCGCACGAGTCCCACAGAAGATCCAGGATCTCCGCCCCGGTCGTGTAGTCCAGGTTGCCGGTCGGCTCGTCGGCGAGCAGGATCGCTGGCTCGGTGGCCAGGGCCCGCGCCAGGGCGACTCGCTGCTGCTCCCCGGCGGAGAGCTGATCCGGGCTGTTGTGCCCCTTGCCGCCCAGGGCCACGAGCTCCAGGAGCTGGTCAACACGATCACGGTGGGCTGCCACCGTGTCGCCGGCAATGAGGAACGGCAGGGCCACGTTCTCGCTCACCGAAAGGAGCGGGACCAGGTTGAAGTACTGGAAGACGAAGCCGGTCTTCGCGCGACGGGTCAGGGTCCGCTGCTCCTCGTCCAGCGTCGTCAGGCTCACGCCGTCGATCACCACCTCCCCGCTGGTGGGCAGGTCGAGCCCGCCGAGCAGGTGCAGCATCGTGGACTTGCCGGATCCCGACGCGCCCATGATCGCCACGAACTCGCCCCTGGACACGGACAGGGACACGCCGCGCAGGGCCTCGACCTCGCGCCCGCCGAGGGGGTAGCGCTTCACGAGGTCGTTGGCCTCGAGGATCACCGACATTGCCGGACAGGATAGCCGAGCCGTCCGTGGGTCGTGATCCGCCGCCCGAGCACCGCCGGGTCGTGTGGAACCCGGGTGGCGTCAGCCGAGGAAGAAGTCCAGGAGGCTGCCGACGACGGTCTCGAAGAATCCGTGATCCGCGGGCGTCGGCGCGTCGATTCGGAACTGCGAGGCAACGACGGTCGCGCCGAGGGGGGCTCGCGCGGACGGGTCGCGCGCCACCCAGTTCGCCGGCATCTGCCAGGCGTCGCCGGCACGCAGGACGGCCTCGGCGGCCAAGGGGACGACCGGCGTGGGCGTCGGCGTGAGCGTCGGCGTTGCCGTGGTCGTGGGCGTCGGCGTGGCCGTGGCTCCCGTCGCCGGAGTGCTGGTCACCACCGGCGGTGCCGTCGGCTTGGGGGTGGGCTTCGGGGTGGGCTTGGGGGTGGGCTTCGGGGTGGGCTTGGGCGTCGGCTTCGGCGTCGGCGCGGGTGCAGACGTCTTGGCCTGCATGAAGAGCTCGGTGTACATGCGCGGGTTGCGGAGCTTGCCCAGGTAGGTGACGTTGTCAGCGCCGTAGGCGCCGATGCCGCCGTGGGTCCAGACCGGGTTCACGATGTTGTCCCGGTGGTCGGGCGACGCCATGAAGGCCTTGTTGATGGCCACCGGCGAGTCAGCATCCGAGTAGCCGTTGTTCCAGCCGATGTTCTCGCCGCCCCAGGAGTACGACAGGCCGTTTGTGTCGTAGTAGTGGAAGACCAGGCAGCCGCCACAGGCCGGGATGTTATGGCTGAAGTAGTCGTTGACGATCATGTCCTTGGACCGCCATCGGGCAAGGCTCACCAGCGTGGCGTTCTGCTGGATGGGCTTGACCCCGTTGTTGACGCGGTCGCCGTTCATGAGTGACCACAGGGTCGACTCCGCCGCGCTCTGGCTCCAGCCGGTGACGATCGCCGGGGTCCAGGCCAGCATGGCGGCGGTGAGCAGCGTGATCCCGGCCAGCGATGCGGCTCGCGCAATGGGCCGGCGGGATCCGGGTCGGTGCAGCAGCGGTTCGGACATGTGGTGCTCCGGGGGGATCGTCTCCCCTGGTTCGAGTGACAGTCACACCCTACGGGCACGGCATCGGGCGGTCTGTAGCGCTGTGGTCAGGGGGTGTGGGGTGACCAATGAGTGGGTGAATCGCATTCGTACGGGGACCGACCGGGTTCGCGGGCCCGCCGACCCCGGTCTACGGGCCGGTCTGCTGGTGTCCGCGGGCCGTTCGGCCCTTGCTCCGTACGCGGGGCCTGCCGACGCTGGGGTGGCCGGTCCGGTTTCGACCGGTGCTGCGATCGTCATTGGAGAAGCGACATATGACGGTGAACCTCCCGAGCGCCCCACACGACCTGCGACGACGTGACTGGTCGCCGCTCGATATCGCACATGACCGATGCAAGGGGTGTGAGCTGTGCATCGGCGCCTGCCCCAAGCACTGCCTCGCCCTCGACCCCGCGACGGTCAACGTCCTCGGCTACCACCCCATCCGGCTCACCGATGCGGACGCCTGCACCAGCTGCGCCTTCTGCGCCCGGGTCTGCCCCGATGCGGTCTTCACCGTCTACGCCGCGCCACGCAAGGAGGCTCGCCGATGACCGCCGCCGTGCACCCCTCCCGGAACGGCAAGCCGTCCGCTGCGAAGCCGGCGGCCGCGCGCGACCCGCGCGCGCGGGTCCTGATGAAGGGCAACGAGGCCATCGCGGAAGCGGCCATCCAGGCCGGCTGCGACGCGTACTTCGGCTACCCCATCACCCCGCAGGCCGAGCTGCTGGAGTGGATGGCGCGCCGCATGCCCGAGCTGGGCCGCGTCTTCGTCCAGGCCGAGTCCGAGCTGGGTGCCATCAACATGGCCCTCGGGGCCGCCGCGACCGGCGCGCGGGTGATGGTGTCGAGCTCGTCGCCGGGCATCAGCCTCATGGCCGAGGCAATGAGCTACATGGCCGGCTCCGAGACCCCCGTGGTCCTCGTCAACGTCATGCGTGGCGGACCGGGCCTGGGGAGCATCGGCCCATCGCAGAGCGACTACTTCCAGGCGGTCAAGGGGCACGGTCACGGCGACTACAAGGTGCCCGTGCTGGCGCCCGCCTCGATCTCCGAGGCGGTGGAGCTGGTCGCCACCAGCTTCGAGCTTGCCGAGCGCTACCGGACACCGGTCATCATCCTGGCCGACGGCACCATGGGCCAGGCGATGGAGCCGGTGGACCTGAGCTTCCGAACGCCTGATCGCCAGGTCTTCGACTGGGCGCTCACCGGCGCCGCGGGCCGGGCGCCCCGGGTGGTTCGGTCGCTGCACCTGGCCCCGGAGGACCTCGAGGAGCACAACCGGGCGCTGCAGGCCAAGTTCGCGCGAATCGCCGAGCACGAGGTGCGCTGGTCCGGCGAGCAGATCGACGACGCCGAGCTGCTGATCGTGGCCTACGGAACCGCCGCTCGCGTGGCGCGGACCGTCGTGGCCCGCGCGCGCGATGAGGGCCTGCCGGTCGGGCTCTTCCGGCCGATCAGCCTGTGGCCCTTCCCCACCGACGAGCTCCGACGCCGCAGCGAACATCTGCGGGGCATCCTGGTCGTGGAGCTCTCCGCGGGACAGATGGTGGAGGACGTGCGCCTGGCCGTGGAGGGCCGGAGCCCCGTGGACTTCCATGGGCGCACCGGCGGCATGGTCCCCTCGCCCGATGAAGTGCTGGCGGCGCTCCGAGCGCTCGCCGGGAACGGAGACGTCCGATGACCGTCATCGAGACCCAGCGCCCCGCGGATCGCGTGATCTTCCGCCGGCCGGAGCTGCTCGTCGACAAGTCCAGCCACTACTGCCCGGGATGCGGGCACGGGATCATCCATCGGCTCATTGCGGAGCTGCTCGAGGAGTTCGACCTCGCCTCCCGGACCATCGCGGTGGCTCCGGTGGGCTGCTCGGTGTTCGCCTACGAGTACCTGGCGGTCGACTGGGTGGAGGCGCCGCATGGCCGCGCTCCCGCGGTGGCGACCGGCATTCGCCGCGTGCGGCCCGATGCCTTCGTTCTCACCTACCAGGGGGACGGCGACCTCGCCGCCATCGGCACGGCGGAGATCGTTCACGCCGCCGCGCGCGGCGAGCCGATCACCGGCGTCTTCGTGAACAACGGGATCTATGGCATGACCGGCGGGCAGATGGCACCCACCACGCTGCTGGGCCAGAAGACGACCTCGTCGCCCACGGGCCGCGAGGCGAGCCTGGCCGGCTTCCCCATCCAGATCACCGAGATGCTGGCCGTGCTCCCGGGGGTCGCGTATGCCGCGCGCGGATCCGTGGCGGACCCGTCGCACATCGGCAAGACCAAGGCCATGATCAAGCGCGCCTTCACCGCCCAGCTCAACGGCGAGGGCTTCGCGCTGGTGGAGGTCCTGTCCAACTGCCCGGTGGGCTGGAACATGACGGCGCCCGAGTCGATGGATCACCTGCGCGAGGTGAGCGAGGTGTACCCGCTGGGCGTCCTGGTCGATCGCGCGCATCCGGAGCGCGCCGCGGCGAAGCCGGCCGTGACGGCCGGCCGGGAGGCGTGAGCATGGAACGATCGGTCGTCTTCGCCGGGTTCGGCGGGCAGGGGCTGCTCTTCGCGGGCCAGGTCCTGGCCCGTGCCGGCATCAAGGACGGGCTCGAGGTCTTCTGGATTCCATCCTACGGACCGGAGATGCGGGGTGGCACCGCGTCGTGCACGGTGATCGTGGGCGACGGTGCCATCGGCTCCCCGGTCGTGGACCGCTATGACGCGGCGGTGGTCATGAACCCTCCGTCGCTGGCCAAGTTCGGTCCGCGGGTCGCCCCCGGCGGCCTGCTCATCGTGAACGATTCGCTGATCGAGGCGGTCTTGGGACGGGCCGACATCGATGAACTGCGGATCGACTGCACGGCTCTGGCGGCAAAGGGCGGCGACGACAAGCTGGTGAGCGTGGTTGCGCTGGGCGTCCTCGTGTCCCGGCTCGGCTGGGTCTCGGTCGAGTCGGTGGAGGCGGTCCTGCGCGAAATGGTCGGCGCCAAGCGGCCGCAGATCCTGCAGGCCGACCTTGGTGCCTTCGCGGCAGGCGTCGAAGCGGGACGCGTTGTCGACCCACTGATCGCGCGCTGAGGATCCCGCCGGGCGCGATCCCGGGGCTTGACCGCCACCCGGGCGCCGCGCATCCTGCGCCGGTGCCCTCCGCCGCCGACGTCGACCTCGAGCGCTGCCCCGGATGCGGTGCCGCGCTTTCGCCGTCGGACTGGCCGGTCGACCCCCGGCGCAACGCCTCGTCCTCGTGCTGGGAGCGCTATACCGCGGTGCTGGCGCGCGAGGCGGAGCACATGCCGGTCCTGGGGCACCTCCACCAGCTGACCGTCGACACGTATGCGGCGCAGCACCCAGGGCCGGGCGTGCCGGCCATCTCGGTGCCCTTTGCGCTCATCGGCCTGCTGCTGGCGCTCGAGGAAGGCTGGAGCGGGGTAGCCGTCCGCGCGGCGCACGGCTATCTCGCGGAACGCGGTGGCGACTGGCCGGTCTTCAGGTCTCCCGCCAGCCGCGGGTTGGTCACGGCCGCAGATGTCGCCGCTGCCCGGGGTCCGGAGCAGCACGCCGCGCTGGTGGGGCGCTGGGCGGCGGTCACCTGGGACGCCTGGCGCGAGGAGCGCGATCATGTCCGCGCCTGGGCCACCGAGGTCCTTCCGTCAGACGTGCGGGCCCGTCTCCGCGTGGAGGCTGGCACCGGACGCTGACGGGGCGGGCAGGAGCGGGGTGCGGGCGGGCCAGCATGGGTGACCGGGCGCGCTCAGCTCGGTCCGCAGGGCTCCAGCACCAGGAACTGCTCGACGTTCAGCACCCCGAGGGCCTGGCGAACACCCGGAGGGACGAGATGGCGCGACTCGTCGAGGACCACCGCCGGGGCGCAGTACCGGTGACGCCGGCCGCGCGACTCGACCTCGCAGCCGCCCGCGCCAAGCACGTTGCGCACCCACTGGGCGTCCGCCCCGTACGTGAGCGGGATGATGAGCGCACCCTCGCGATGGAAGACGTTCACCGGGGTGCGGTATTCGCGCCCGGTCCGTCGGCCACGGTGAACCACCACCCCGAACCCGGGAACGAGCCGGGCCAGCGGGCGGGTCAGGGTGTTCGTCACCCGGGCGTTGAAGCGCCCGAGGGCCGGCGGCAGGGGCACGTAGCACATGATGCACCCGGATCGGTCAGGCGGCGGTCTGAACCGCGGCCGCCATCAACGAGCGAGCCGAGTCGACGGGGATCGCGAAGCCCAGGCCCAGCGCGTCCGACGCGGTGGCGGTGTTGATGCCGATCACCTGGCCGGCGGCATTGACCAGCGGTCCGCCGCTGTTGCCCGCGTTGATCGCGGCATCGGTCTGGACCAGGCCGCTCAGGCGCTCCGAGTTGCGCGGCCCGCTGCCGGCGGTGATCTCGCGATCGAGGCCGCTGACGATGCCGGTCGTGACCGTGTTGGCGAACTGCCCAAGCGGATCACCAATGGCGACCACCAGCTGGCCGACCTGGAGGTTCGCGCTGGAGCCGATGGTGGCGACCGGCAGGCCGGTGGCGTGGATCTTCACGACGGCGAGGTCCGCAGACGGCGATGCCCGGACCACCGTCCCGGGGAACTGACGCCCGTCGGCAAGGGTCACGGTGATCGTGCCGCCATCGCTGACGACGTGGTCATTGGTCAGGATGTAGCCATTCGCGTCGTAGATGAACCCGGAGCCGATGCCGGTGGCGACGCCGCCGAAGCCGGCGCTCTGCGTCTCGATCACGACCACGGCAGGCCCCACGGACCTGGCCGCGGCGATGACCGCGGCGCTCTGGTCGGTGGTCGTGGTGCTGACCACCGATGCCGCCCGGGCCGTGGTGGACGCGGCGGGCGTCGCCGCGGAGGAGCCGCTCGTGAGCAGTGCCGCAGCGCCGGCACCTGCGCCGCCGCCGGCCACGATGCCGATGGTCAGGGCGGCCACCGTGGCACGCAGCCAGCCCGCGGAGCGGTGCTCCACGGGTGCGATGGCGGTCGCCGGGAGGACCGTGGACAGGGGGACCACCGGGGTGGAATCGGCGGAGGGGGAGGGAGTGGTGACGACCGACGAGGAGACGTCGGTGGGTTCGTTCGGATCCATGGGACTCGACCTCTGGTGTGCGATGTCGTTGCGTTGGCCCACAGCATCCGCCCCGGTTCCTTTCGGACGGGTTACGGGCACCCCGAGGCGCCGCCGTAACCGAACCGAAAGGCTGCGTCGTCCATGCTCCAGCCGATCACGGGGCTACCCCGCCCCGGTGGCCGATCCACCAGCACAGCGGAGAACCACATGACCATCTCGACCACGACGCCCGATCAGCCGGAGGAGCGCGAGCCTCGCGTCTTCACGCCGGCCGAGAGCGAGGTCGTCTTCCAGTCTCCCTTCGCGAATCCGCCCGCGACCTTCGCGAATCCGCCCGCGACCCGTCGCCGCCCGGGCGGCCTGTCAGCGGTCTCCCTGCTCCTGGCCCTGGCCGGGGTCATCGCCATCGCGGGGGTCGCGTTCGCGGTGGGTCGGACGACCGCGGGCACCGGCGGGACCAGCCTGCCCGCCGGAGCGGGCGCCGACATCGGCAACAACGGCTCGGTGCCCAACTTCGCGGTTCCCGGCGGGCGCGACGACAACGGCGGCGGCGACGATGCGAACCGGATCAACGAATCGCGCAGCATCACCGGCACGGTGACATCGGTCCGCGGTGACACGTTGACGGTCCAGGTGGCCGGCGGCCGGACGGTACAGGTCGCGGTCGACGCGTCGACGACCTACCACGCCCAGGTCCCCGCGGCGCAGGGCACCGTCACCCCCGGCACCCGGGTGATCGTCTCGGTCTCCGGCTTCGGACCGCCGGGAACGGGCACCACCTCCGGCCTCACGGCAGGCGACGTGACGATCGCCGGCGGCTGAGCGGACAATGCGGTTGGGGACTGCCAGCGCGGCACCCCGACCGGCATCGGCGCAGCAGCAGGGTGGTCATGAGGTGAGCTTCGCGCGCAGGCACGCCGGGTTCCTGACGGTTGCGGCCGTCGGCCTCGGCCTCCGGCTGGTCCTCGCCTACCTCGTCTTCCCCGACCGGGGCCTGGAGACGGACCTGGGGTTCTTCCTGAGCTGGACCCGGATCCTGGCCGAGGTTGGTCCCGGCGCCTTCTATGCCAGCGCGGCCAGCGCCAACTATCCCCCCGTCTACCCGGCCATCCTGTGGCTGGTGGGCCTGGTCGCGCATCCCGTCGCCGCGATCACCGGCAGCAGCCTGGACCAGGCCATGGTGGACCTGCTCAAGGTCCCCGCCATCACCGCCGACCTGCTCGTCGCCCTGCTCCTGTACCGGGCCGGCTCCCGGTGGATCGGGCGACGCGCCGGGGTGGTCGCCGCGGCGCTGTACCTGCTCATCCCCGTCACCTGGTACGACTCCGCGCTGTGGGGACAGGTCGACGCCATCGGGACGCTCGTCATGCTGGGCGCTCTCCTGCTGCTGGTCGAGGGCTGGAGCGAGGCCGCGGCCGCCATGGGCGCGCTCAGCATCCTCGTGAAGCCGCAGGACGCCATCGTCCTCGCGGTCATCGCGCCGGTTCTCGTCCGTCGCCATCTCCTGCGCGTGGGCAGCGGACCGGCGCCCGCCCTGGGCCGGCGCCTCTCCGGGCTGGACCGTGCGCTGGGCGGGCTCCTACTGGAGCAGGGGCCGGTGCGGCTGGGGACATCCGCGGTCGCGGCAGGGCTGGCCATGATCCTTCCGCTCCTGCCGTTCGACATCATCCGTCTCGCGCCGAGCAACCTCTCCAACGTCCCGGTCATCGGCCACGTGGCCGGGCTCGTTAGCCTGGTGCTCTCCCTGGGCGGTCAATTCAGCGTGCTCACCGTTAACGCATACAACGCCTGGGCGCTGGTCGGGCCCGCACCGCTGGCCGGGATCATGGGCGGGACCGGCGGGTCGTGGACCCCGGACTCGCTGGTCGTCTTCGCCGGCATCCCCGCCTGGCTCTTCTCCGCCCTGCTGCTCGGAGCGGCGGCCGTCGTCGTCACGATTGGCCTGCTGCGACGCGACGGCTGGATGCCGATCCTGGGCGGCTTCGCGATCCTGGCCCTGGCCTTCTATCTGCTGCCGACCCGCGTGCACGAGCGGTATCTCTTTCCGTTCTTCGCACCCGCCGCCCTGCTCGCGTCGGCGACCACGGCACGGATGGCAGGCTACGGAGCGCTGGGGTTGCTCAACACCATCAACATCCACGCCGTGCTGGCCGCACCGCTGACCGTTTCACTCGGACGTGGCGCGTTCCGCGGAGGCGGCGGTTTCGGGGGCGGTTTCGGGGCCGGTGGATTCGGCGGAGGCCGTTTCGGGAGCTTCGTGAGCCCGATCTCACTGCCGTTCGCGGACCTCGCGCGCAGCGAGGTGGTCATCACCGCGGTCGCCGTGGGCCAGACGGCGGCGCTGGCGGGTCTGCTGGTCGTTTGGGTGGTGACCGTCATCCGACCCACGATCCCGCACGCTGCGACCGAGCGGACCGGCCGTCCGGCGCTGCCCGGACCCACGCGCTGAGCTGCCCGTCGACGGCTCGCCTGACCGTCACCGCAAATTACCCGCCCCGTAACCGTGCCGAAAGGTTCGCTCGGCGACACTGCGACCATGAAGACAGCGCAACGACTCTCCCCGGCACAGCGCAACCGCGCCATCGAGCGGCTTCGGGTGCTGACGGCGGGCGCAACGTTGGTCGGCGTCTCCGCAACCGTGGGCTTCAGCTGGCTCGCCGCCATGAGCAACCCCGGAACGCAGGCATCGGGAGCCGTCAACACGACCTCGACCGACTCCACAACCCCCACCACCACGAACACATCGTCGACGGGCTCCAGCTCGAGCACGTCGCTCGGCTCAATCTTCATCGGCGGCGGCACGAGCAGCCGCTCCCACGCGGTGAGCGGAGGATCCTGACCATGATCAGGACCGCCACCTGGCGAGCACTGGGCACCGGCGTCCGCCTCGTGACGAACGGCGGCCGGCCGGAGCACGCAAGACGCGCGGTCAAGGAGCTCCTGGAGCTCGTCGACGCCACGTACAGCCGCTTCCGTTCCGACAGCGAGCTGTCTCGCCTCAACGCGCAGGCGGGCCAGCTGGTGCCGGTGAGCGGTCTCCTCACGCATGCGGTCGCCACGGCGCTGCGCGGCGCCCGGCTGAGCGGCGGGCTCGTCGACCCGACCGTCGGCCGGTCGATGCGGCTCATCGGCTATGACGACCACTTCGAGACGATCGCGGCCCGAACCGAGGGCGGGCTGCGCTTCGAGCCGGTGCCCGGCTGGCAGGCGGTTCACCTCAACGAGACCCGGCGAACCGTCCGCCTGGAGCCGGGCGTGGAGCTCGACCTGGGCTCCACCGGCAAGGCCCTGGCCGCGGACCTCGCCGCGGCGGCCGCCAGCCTGGCCATGGGCGGCGGCGGCGTGCTGGTGAGCCTGGGTGGAGACATCGCCGTCGCCGGCGTCGCTCCCACCGGCGGCTGGCAGGTGCTGGCCGCCGAGGATCACGCGACCCCGGTGGACGCGGCGGGCGAGATGATCACCCTCACCGACGGAGCCGTCGCGACCTCCAGCATCACCGTGCGGCGCTGGAGCCGCGCGGGTATCGGCCTCCATCACCTGGTCGATCCACGCACCGGACGGCCCACCGACAGCCCCTGGCGCACGGCCAGCGTGGCCGCCGCCACCTGCGTCGATGCCAACATCGGCGCCACCACGGCGATTCTCCTTGGCGAGCGCGCACCGGCCTGGCTCACCGAGCACGCTCTCCCGGCGCGGCTCGTCGCCACCAATGGCTCCGTCTTGCGGGTGGCCGGCTGGCCGATGCCCGAGCCGATGGCGGTGCCGGCATGATCGAGAGCCTGCTGTGGTACGCCACCCGGGGCGCGGGCATCGCCTCGCTGATCATGCTGACCGGCGTCGTGGCCCTGGGCGTCCTCACCGCCGTCCGCTGGCAGGGGCCCGGCTGGCCGCGCTTTCTCAATGCGGAGTTCCACCGGGCCGTCTCCCTGCTGACACTCGTCTTCCTGGCGATCCACATCCTGATTGCGGTCCTCGACCCCTACACCTCGCTGGGCGTGGGTGCGGCGCTGGTGCCCTTCTCGTCTCCGTACCGGCAGATCTGGCTGGGACTGGGCGGCGTGGCGATGTACCTCATCGCGGCGATCGTCATCACCAGCCTCCTGCGCCCCCACTTCGGCCGACGCACCTGGCGCGTGGTCCACTGGCTCACCTACGCCGCCTGGCCCGTCGCGCTGATCCACGGGATCGGCACCGGCTCGGATACCGGGGCGGCGTGGATGTGGGCCCTGGATGGCCTCTGCCTCCTGACCGTCGGTGCGGCCGTCGCGTGGCGGGCGAGCGCCGCGGACGAGGCGCTGGTCGTGAAGGAGTCGGCGCTCCCGCCGGCCGCCTCGCAGCGCGTGACCCGATGACCGCCGTCGCCACGAGCCCCTACCGCCTGCTGGCCGGGCCCCGCTTCGAGCAGGGCGCAGAGGGCTATGCCGAGCACGTGGACCGCCTTGGCGAGCCGCCCTACGGGTTCGCCGGCGGGCGGCTCATCGAAAGCCTCGAGCGCAGCGGCCTGCTGGGCCGTGGCGGCGCGGGCTTCCCGGTGGGCCGCAAGTGGCGCGCGGTCGCCGACCGGGCCCGCTACGGCGCCGTCGTCATCGCCAATGGCGCCGAGGGCGAGCCGCGCTCGGCGAAGGACCGCGCCCTCCTCACCCTGCGGCCGCACCTCGTCCTGGACGGCGCCATCCTGGCCGCGCAGAGCGTCGGGGCTGACACCGTCCGCGTCTACGTGGGGACCGAGCACCGTGAAGCGGTCCAGACGGTGTCCCGGGCACTCGCTGAGCGACCCCGGATGCGGGGCCTGGGCCTGGAGCTGGTCGAGGCGCCCACCGGCTACGTCTCCGGGGAGTCGAGTGCCGTCGTCCGCTACCTCAACGAGCACGATGCCCGGCCGATGTCGAACCCTCCACGCCCGTACCAGCGGGGCGTCCGCGGCCGGCCCACCCTGGTCCAGAACGTCGAGAGCCTCGCGTACGCGGCACTTATCGCCCGGCACGGCGCGGAGTGGTACCGCGAGGCCGGCCGGGGCGGGACGCGCGGCACCGCCCTGGTCACCGTCACCGGGCCGGTCGCCGAGCCCGGGGTGCGCGAGATCGAGTACGGCACCACCCTGCGCGAGCTCGTCGATTCGTCAGGTGGCCGGAGGGACGAGGTGGGCGCGGTCCTCATCGGCGGGTACTTCGGTGGCTGGGCCGTTGCGGCCGAGCTGCTCGACACGCCCCTGGACCCCGCCGCGCTGTCCGCCATCGGCCTGGGCTTCGGCTGCGGCCTGGTGGGGCTCCTGCCCGCGGATGCGTGCGGCGTGTGGGCGACCGAGCAGATCGTGACCTACATGGCCGGCGAGAGCGCCCGCCAGTGCGGACCGTGCATCTTCGGCCTGGGCGCCATGGCCACCAGCCTGCGGCGCCTGGCCACCGGCGGCGCCAGGCGGGACGACCTGGCGAACCTCGACCGCTGGTCGATCGAGATCGTGGGCCGCGGCGCGTGCCACCACCCCGACGGTGCCGCCGCCCTCCTCCGCAGCGGCCTGGCCGTGTTCGCGGACGAGTTCGCCCGACATGCCGCCGGCCGCTGCTCGAGCCCACCGCGCCACGCGAGAGAGATGGCCTGATGCGGCAGCAACTCAGCATCGACCGGATCCGATGCGACGGCTACGGCATGTGCGCCGAGATCCTGCCCGAGATGATCGCCCTCGACGACTGGGGCTACCCGATCCTGCGTGACGCCCCCATTCCCGGCCACCTGCTGGAGCTGGCACTGCGCGCGGTGGACGTCTGCCCCGTCCTCGCCCTGCGCCTGGATC
The DNA here is from genome assembly GCA_963805645.1 of uncultured Chloroflexia bacterium. Classification (GTDB taxonomy): domain Bacteria; phylum Chloroflexota; class Limnocylindria; order QHBO01; family QHBO01; genus CAVXEH01. The sequence continues at coordinate 404,071 of CAWDVA010000007.1, forward strand.
CGGTCCTGCGCGACGCGGTGCGGGAGCGCCGGGCGGAGGGAGCGCTCCCCGGAGGAAGATGAGCCCATGCGCATTCTCGTGGCCGAGGACGATCCCGGCCTCCAGCAGATCATCGCCCTGGGCCTGCGCGACGCGGGATACCACGTCGATACGGTCGACCGCGGGGACGACGCCATCGACTACATGAAGTGGTACGAGTACGACGTCGCGGTCATCGACTGGCGAATGCCCGGCGCGGAGGGGATCGACGTCGTCGCCTGGGCACGGCGCAACGACCGGCCGACCGCGCTGCTGATGCTCACCGCGCGCGACGCGCCGGCGGACCGCGTCCGCGGCCTCGACACCGGCGCGGACGACTACCTGGTCAAGCCCTTCGATTTCGGCGAGCTGCTGGCCCGGATCCGGGCCCTGCAGCGGCGGCCACGCGGCGTAGAGCGCCCCATCCTTGAGAAAGGCAGAGTCTCGCTGGATCCGGCGAAGCGTGCAGCGGCCCTGGGTGATCGACCGCTGGCCCTGACTGCGACCGAGTACCTCATCCTCGAGCTCCTCATGCGGCGGTCTCCGGCGGTCGTGGACCGCAAGGCGATTGCGGAGCATGCCTGGTCGGACGAGACCGATCCGCTCGGCTCGAACGCCATTGACGTCCAGATGAGCCGCCTGCGCGCGAAGCTTCCCAACTCGGGGATTCGCATCGTCACGGTACGCGGCGCCGGCTATCGCCTGGAGGTGGCATGACCGCCACCGGCCCCGGCCACGACGTCCGCCGTGCCGCGAGCCGGGTGGCCCTGGGCACAACGGCCGCGGTCGCCGCGGTCTACGTCGTTGTGGCCGTCGCCTTCTTCGTCATCGTCTCCACCAACCTCACCCGCCAGGTCGACGATCGCCTCACGGCCGCCTTGAACCAGTCCCAGCCCGTGGGCAGCGGAACCGGGGAGGAGCCGCCGGAGGGGCCGCATGACCGGCCGCTGGGACCGCCGGTCCTGGTATGGCTGGTGCGCAGCGACGGGACCGTCCTCACCGCGGTGAACGCCTCGCTGCCCACCAGGTATGTCGACGTCACCAGCCCCACCACTGCAACCATCAACGGGACCTCAGTACGGCTCGCCGGCACCGACGTCACCGGCGGCCATGTTGTCGTGGGCCAGGACATCACCGACATCGGCCGCAGCCAGTCGAACCTCGTGCTGGCCGAACTGCTCATCGGCCCCATCCTGCTCATCGTGGTCTTCGGCGCGGCGGTCTTCGTGGGACGCCGGGTGGCCACCCCCATCGAGGTCGCGCGGCGCCGCCAGCTCGACTTCTCCGCCGATGCGTCGCACGAGCTCCGAACTCCGCTCTCAGTCATCGAGGCGAACACCAGCCTGGCCCTGTCCGAACCGCGCAGCGCGGAGTGGTACCGGACCGCGTTCGAGCGGGTCAGCGGCGAGTCCGGCCGGATGCGACGCCTGCTGGATGACCTCCTCTGGCTCTCACGGTTCGACGCGCGGCGCGGCCAGCCCGACGCCGAACCGGTGGACCTGGCGATCCTGGCCTCCCAGGCGGTCGACCGCTTCCGGGCCATCGCGGAACAGCGTCACCTGGCGCTGACCCTGGATGCCGCCGAAGGGCAGGTGGTCGCCGCACCTCCCGACTGGCTCGACCGTCTGCTTGGCGTGCTGCTCGACAACGCCTGCAGGTACTCGCCCGAGGAGGGTGCCGTGGTGGTGTCGGTCCAGACCGATGGCGGCCGCACCACGCTCATCGTCGACGACGCCGGTCCGGGCATCCCCGAGGAGCAGCGCCCGCGGATCTTCGACCGCTTCCATCGCGCCACCCAGGGCGGCTCGGGGGCCGGCCTGGGACTCGCGATCGCCGATGAGGTCGTGCGGGCGACCGGCGGCCGATGGCGCCTGGAAACCTCACCGCTGGGCGGCGCCCGGATGGCCGTCAGCTGGCCGAAGGGGCGCCTCGCCGCCTGAGTCCCCGGCACGCTCGATGCCGCGTAACCGAACCGAAAGGCGCCCCGCGCGACACTCCGACCATGACCGTTGCGAGGGTGCCGCCATTCGCCGGGCTTGTCATGCTTCGCGCATGGATCACCCGGGGCCGGCAACCGTCGGAGACCAGCCTGTCGCTGAGAAAGGCCCTGCCATGACCTCCATCCCCCGCCCGTCCACCGAGACGGCGCTCCCCCGCCGGTTCGGGGTCCCGGGCCTGGCGACGCTCATCCGGGGCCGCGCGGACGAAGCCGCGTGGGTCCGGCCCGCGTTCTGGGGGGTCACCGTCCTCGCCGCGATCCTCTACGCCGTCAACCTGACCGTCTCCGGCTTTGCCAACACGTACTACTCGGCCGCCGCCCTGGCCGCCAGCCAGAGCTGGTCGGCGTGGTTCTTCGGCAGCTTCGACGCCGCGAACTTCATCACTGTCGACAAGCCGCCGCTGGCCACCATGCTCATGGGCCTCTCGGTCCGTGTCTTTGGCCTCTCCTCGTGGAGCGTGCTGCTGCCCGAGGCGCTGGCCGGGGTGGCCAGCGTGGCGCTCCTGTTCGTCATCGTGAAGCGCTCGTACGGGCCGGCGGCCGCCACCATCGCCGCGGTGGTCATGGCGCTCACCCCGGCGGCGGTCCTCATCTTCCGCTACAACAACCCCGACGCCCTGCTCACCCTGCTCCTGGTGGGCGCCGCGGGCGCCTTCCTGCGCTCGCTGGAGAAGGGCAGCGTCCGATGGGTGGTCCTGGCCGCGGTGCTGGTGGGCTTCGCCTTCAACACCAAGCTCCTCCAGGCCTACCTGGTCCTGCCCGCCTTCGCGGTCACCTACCTGGTCGCCGCGCCGGGCGGCGTGCTGCGGCGCCTCGGCGTCCTGGGTATCGCCCTCGTAACGGTCCTGGCCACCAGCAGCTGGTGGGTGGTCGGCACGCTCCTCTCGCCGACACACCCGTTCATCGGCGGATCCACCAACAACTCCGCGCTGGACCTGATCTTTGGCTACAACGGCCTGGCCCGCATCTTCGGCAACACCTTCGGCAGCGGGGGCCCCAGGCCCGGTGGCTTCGCCGGCGGCCCGGGCGGCGGGTTCTCCGGCACGCCCGGCCTGTTCCGTCTCTTCAATTCCGAGCTCGGGGGCCAGGTGGCCTGGCTCCTTCCCTTCTCGCTGGTTGGCATGGTTGGCGGCGTGGCCCTGCGCGGCCGTGCACCGCGCACCGATGCGCGTCGCGCCGCCACGCTGATGTGGGGCGGGTGGCTGGTCGTCACCGCGGCCACCTTCAGCTTCATGTCCGGGATCATCCACAGCTACTACGCGGTAGCGCTGGCGCCCGCCATCGGCGCGCTGGTGGGCATCGGCATCGTGGAGCTGTGGGCCTGGCGGCGCCGATCCATCGCCGGAGGGCTGGTGCTGGGCGCGACCATCCTGGGCAGCGGCCTGCTCGCCTGGCAGATCCTGGGGCGCACGCCCAACTTCGCGCCCGGGCTGGGGCTCATCGTCCTCGGCGTCTCCGTGGTGGTGGCCCTGATCGTCGCCCTGCCCCACGACGAGCACCAGCACCACACCCAGATGGCAGCCGTCGCACTGGGGCTGGCGGTCCTCCTCGCCGGGCCGACCACCTACGCGGTGGACACCATGCTCACCGCGCATTCGGGTGGCGACCCGGCGGCCGGTCCGTCCGCGGGCAACTTCGGCCTCCGCGGCGGAGGCGGCGGTCCGGGCGCAGCTTCGACCGACTCCGCGCTGGTCGGGTACCTGCTCGCCAACCAGGACAGCGCCTCCTGGATCGTGGCCACAACCTCCGCCCAGGAGGCCGGCTCCATCGAGCTGGCCGCCGGCAAGCCGGTCATGGCCATGGGCGGGTTCAACGGAAGCGACCCGGCTCCGACCCTCGACGAGTTCAAGGCCCTGGTGGCCGCCGGCAAGATCCGGTACGTCCTGGTCAGCGGCCGCGGCGGGTTCGGAGGGCCGGGTCGCGGCGCCAGCTCCGTGTCGGCAATCGACACCTGGGCCGCCTCGGTGGGCACCCAGGTCACCTACGGGGGCAGCGCCACCCTCTACGACCTGGGGGCCCTGGCCACTGGCGCCTGAGCACGGTCGCCGACGGACGCCCCGCGTGGCCGCTCCCCGCCACCGGGGCGTTCATGCTGTCTGGCGAGCCCTCCGCCTCGCATGTTCGGGTGGCCGAAACGTAACGTCGAGGAGACCCCGCGGACGGCCGCGCTGCCGACGTCGTGTCGCAGCCGCTCGAACGCCACGTCGGGGAGGGACCCCTCGGTTCGGGATTCGGGCCGCAGGCGACGTCAGGGTCCAACCGCCGTACCATCGCTGCCTATATTGACGCACATCGATATAATGCGGGGTGTGAAGTCAGCAGACCCGGACATCCAGCTCCTCGGCGCCCTCGCCGACCCGGTGCGCCTCAGCATCGTTCGGCAGCTGGCAGCGGCCCGCACGCCCATCTGCGCCTGCGAGTTCACCGAGTGCTGCACGGTCAGCCAGCCGACCATCAGCCACCATCTCCGCGTCCTGCGTGAGGCCGGCCTGGTCACCACCGAGCGACGCGGCACCTACATCTACTACGACCTCGACCCCTCTTTCGCGCGCCGATGGGCCGGGATCGGCCGGAGCCTCTCCGGCCTGGTCCAGGTCGCGTGAGCGACGAGAGCATCCCAAGGAGACAGACCGATGGCGACCAACCAGATTCACGAGCAGGTGCGCGAGCACTACGCGCAGGCGGCCGTCGGTGTGCTGCAGACGGGCACAGCGGCCTGCTGCGACGAGCCGGGCATCGGTCCGGACCTGTACTCCGCGCTCGAGCAGGCAGAGCTGCCCACCGCGGCGGTCATGGCCTCGCTGGGCTGCGGCAACCCCCTCGCCGTCGCGGACCTGCACCCCGGGGAGCGGGTCCTGGACCTTGGCTCGGGCGGCGGCATCGACGTACTGCTGTCCGCAAAGCGGGTTGGGCCGGAAGGTCGCGCCATCGGCCTGGACATGACCGACGAGATGCTCGCCCTGGCCCAGCGCAACGCGGCGGAGGCGGGCGCCACCAACGTCGAGTTCCTCAAGGGCACCATCGAGGCCATTCCCCTGCCGGCGGAGTCGGTGGACGTGGTGATCAGCAACTGCGTCGTCAACCTGGCCGCGGACAAGGCGTCCGTCTTCCGCGAGATCGCCCGGGTCCTCCGTCCCGGCGGGCGGATCGGGATCACCGACATCGTGGCCGATGACTCCCTCACCCCCGAGCAGCGCGCGGAGCGCGGCTCGTACGTGGGCTGCATCGCCGGCGCCCTGAGCGTCAGCGAGTTCGCGGACGGCCTGCGCGCGGTGGGCCTGGCCGAAGTCTCGGTGACTCCGACCCACGCCGTCGCGGACGGGATGCACTCGGCCATCGTGCGGGCGGTGAAGCCCGTGGAGGCCGCGCCATCGGTCTCGCCCACGCCGAAGGCGACGGAGGACGAGCTGCCGATGGCGACCGCAGGCTGCTGCGGCGGGTCCGGCTGCTGCTAGGCGGGCCGCTCTCTCGCCGGATGTTCTCGTGGCTGAAACGTAACGTCGCGGAACCGGGGTTGCGGGCCGCCTGCCCGACGCAGTGGTACGCCCAAGCACACCTGGCGTCGGCGGACGGCCCAATCCGCTGCTTCGGCGGCCACTCCGCGACATTGGGTTCCAGTGGCTGTAACACGGGGTGCCGCGGCGGACGGACCCGGTACAGCTAGACGTTGACCCCGATCAGGCTGCCCACGCCGAAGGTGACCGCGGCGGCGATGCCGCCCAGGGCCAGCTGCCGCAGGCCGGTGAGCAACGGGCTCCGGCGGGTCAGGATGCTGACCCCCACGCCCAGCAGGAACAGGGCGACCAGGCTGACGCCCAGGCTGGTCGCGAACGCCACGCCGCCCGATGTGAGCAGGTAGGGCACCAGCGGGATCAGCGCGCCCAGGGTGAAGGCGAAGAAGGAGCCGATGCCCGCCGCCCACGGTGACCCGATGGAGCGGGCGTCGAGGCCCACCTCCTCGAAGATGAGCAGGCGGGTCGCGGCCTCGGGGTCGGCGAAGACGCGGCTCACGAAGGTCTCCGCCTCGTCCTGGGTGAAGCCACGGTCGCGATAGATGCCGATGAGGATCCCGCGCTCCTGGTCGGAGGCCTCGCGCAGCTGATGGCGCTGGAAGGCGAGCTGGTAGGCGAGCAGCTCCTGCTGGCTCTTCACGCTGATGTACTCCCCCACGCCCATGCTGAAGGCACCGGCCAGCAGCCCGGCGATCCCGGCCAGGACGATGATGCTCGGTGCGGGATTCGCACCGGCCACGCCCATGACCAGGGCCAGGTTGGAGACGAGCCCGTCGTTCCCGCCAAAGACCACCGGGCGCAGGACGCTGATGAGGCGCGTCTCGTGCGGCTCCGTGGGATCCGGCATGGTCGGCGGGTGGAGGAAGGGGATGCGTCGGACCATCGGCGCCCATTGGAGCGTCCGGCGCCCTTCCGCGCAAGGGGCCGAACGGACCGCAACGGCAGGCCCACCGTTACAGGGGTCGTGCAGCGCGGTCAGCCGCCTGGACCCGGCATGCTCGTCCCACGAGCCGTGCGACCGTCGGCCGCGGCACGACGGGCCCGACACGCCCGGTCCGAGGTCGCGGCGTCCGCCAGACGAGCGGATTGACGGACGAAGCCCGCGGGCGGGCCGTCCCGATCTTCCTCGCCGGTCGTACGGCTTGCCAGCCTTACCATTCCCCCACTCGCCCCATGGACCGAGAGCGAAACGCCCACACCTGACCACGGAGCCGCCCAGATGTCCGAGTGGATCTACTTCATCCATCCCCCGCGCGAGGATTTCGCGGCGACCATGACGGCGGAGGAGCAGGCGGCGTGGTCGCGCCACTTCGCGCGCTTCGAGCGGATGCTTGCCGATGGCTCGCTGATCCTGGTGGGACCCACGCTGGGACGCATCAACACCGGGATCGCCATCTTCGAAGCGGCCGATGAGGCCGCCGCGCGCCGGCTCATGGACGAGGATCCCGCCATTTCCGGCGGCTTCGCGACGGGAGAGTTGCGACCGTTCCGCGTCTCGCTGATGCGCGGTCGCGAACCCTGAGGCTCAGCCCCCGAGGAAGGCCAGGGAGACGAAGTAGACCGCGGGCTCACCCGAACTCGTGAATCCCTCACCCACCAGAACGTTCCGGCTCGTGACCAGTGGGGGCGCTGGCGGATTCAGGCCACTGATGGCCACCAGCCCCATGCCGGGGTCCCAGACGACCACCCGATCTGGAAGGTCCGGGGGTCGGCTGCAGGTCAGGACCACGGTATACCCCGACTCTGCCCCAAGCTGGCACGCCAGCCCCGACGGCGAGACCTGACGTGGCGTGCGGTCGCTTCCGTAGACGTGCCAGACCGTGCCTGTCGACTGGAGGTAGTCGGGCCGGTACGTCCAGGCCACCGCACCGCCACCCACCTCCCGCTCGGGCGGGCCAGGCATGGCGAGGGTGGCGTCGTCCATGGGAACGGCCAGCGTCGGGAAGCTTGCGTCAGCCGACGACATCCAGGCATGCCATCGGCCATTCGGGTCGGCGCTGACGTCGGCGGCCTCGGTCCAGATGACTGTCTCGGCATCAAGCAGCAGCTGCGCGGGGGGCACGTCCGCCGCGATGGTGCCCACCACGGTCCCATCGGCCAGGGCACGCACAACGATCGTTGACGCAAGCGGGGTCGTCGCGGTCGGCGCCTCCACGTCATAGGCGATCTCGCCGCGCGAGATGGCGATGTTCGGCAGCGATGGCTGTTCGCACCCCGGGCTGCCCGGCGCGGGCGCGATGAGCCGCTCGCTGGTCCCGGCGGCGAAGACGGAGAACGGGGCGGATGGCATCCCGTCCAGGTCGATCGGGGCCACGAGTATGCGCCAGGCCTGCGGCTGCGTGAGATCGGTGGGGCATGGCACCAGGGCTTCGGCCGGGGGACCAAGGCGATGCCACACGCGCATCACGAGCCATTGCCCATCGGTGACCACCGGGGTGAACTCGTCAAGCACCTCACCGGCGATCAGGGGAACGGCGATCTCGCTGCGTGCGCCGGTTCGCATGTCCACGTGCTGCAGCGTGCCGCTGCCCGCACCGTCCGAGAAGAACACGTACGCCGACCATGCCTGGGCCGCAGCCAGGTGCACGCCCTGCGGGTTGGTCACGGTCAGCACCGATGCGGCCGGCACCTGCCGGCTCGGCACACCCGGCAGGGGCGCCGCCGGCGTGGGCGACGGGGTCGGGGTGGAGGGCGGCACCGTCGAGCCCGGTTCGGGCAGGACGTTCATGTCGTAGATGATCGCGCCGTGCCCGTCCACGAAGAGATTGAAGAACGCGTGCAGCGGGCTTCCCCAGAACGTCACCTCTGCCGAACCGATGGTCTCGGCGCCCTCCTTGTAGGGACCAGGGCAAGGGATTGGGTGGAACGGATCTCCCAGGCAATAGGCGCCGGTGCTCACATCGATCGAGCGGATGGGATGATCCACGCTCACCACCGCCGTGTTCACGATCGCGATGACATCCTCGCATCGAGGGTTGGCGCAGGTAAGGGTCGGCGCTTCCGGCGTCAGCGGCTGGTGCAGACGGACATCGGAGCCGACACGCCCGGACAGTTGGCCATCCGCCCCGACAAACCGATAGATGTTCAGGAAGGCCTGGCGGGGGTCGGTACTGAACCGCACCCGGGCTCGCGCGATGTAGGTCGCCCCGTCTGGCGCTCCGACAAGCCCGCAGATGATCGGGTCGAACGGATTCACGAGGCAGTAGGTTCCGTCATCCACGTTGACCGATGAAATCTGGGCTCCCACGCCACGTACCGCCTGTCTGATCGCCGGCAGAAGCTCGTCGCAGCCATCCGCCAGCCCGCAGGTCACGTCGTAGGCAGGGGACGCCGAGGGCGTGGATGAAGCGCCCGGTGGCCCGGCGACGGGGACAAGGTCGAGGAGGAATGCCGATGCGATCACGCCGGCCACGACCACGCCGGCGGCCAGGACGCGGGCCGCCAGGGGCGTGGCGAAGAACCAACCCACGGTACGGCGCTGCGGGGTGGCGCGGACTTCGGACATGCCGGTGGCGACCAACCCCTCCGGGGAAGAGCGTGGCGCCCGGGCAGCCAGCCAGCCCCGAAGATCGGCCTCGAAGCGGTCCTGGCCGTTCATGCCGTCCCTCCCTCTTCGACGGGGTCGCCATCGGGCCCCAGGACGGCACGCATGGCAGCCTCCGCTCGGGACAGGCGCGACTTGGCAGTGCCCAGCGGGATGCCCAGCGCATCGGCCACCTCAGGGACGGAATGCCCGAGGTAGTGCCGAAGAACCAGGATGGCCCGATGCTCCGGCGTCAGCGCCGTGAACGCCCCGGAGACGGCGTCGCGGTCAGCGGTTTCGCGCGCGGGATCGGCGGACGAGGCGACATCGGCCTCCAGGGGAACCTCCGTGCGCCGATGGCGGTCGGACCTGGCGAGGTCGAGGCAGGCATGGACGAGGATGCGGCGCGCCCAGGCGTCCCAGCGCTCCGGATCGCGAAGGCGCGGCAGGTCGCGCCAGGCCCGGATCATGGTCTCCTGCACGGCATCCTCCGCCCGGCTTCGGTCGTGGAGGATCAGGGAGGCGGTGGCGTACCAGCGGTCGGCCGATGCGGTGACCAGCGCCTCGAAGGCGTCCGTGTCGCCGTGCTGCGCCCGAACCGCCAGCTCGCGCGGCACGCTCCTCCCCTCTCCTCGTCTCGAACAGCTCCCCGGACGGTATGGCGGACGATACGCCCGAATCGTTCCCCGGGATCAGTCGGCGCGGCGGAGGAGCCGGCGCAGGCGACGCCGGACCGTCAGCCAGGCAAGCCGGCGGCGCAGGGCGCCCCACGCAGACGCCATCCGCGACAGCTCATCACCGGCCAGCGGCCTCCCGGCATAGGTCCGCACCACGCGGGCGTGGGCCAGCGCCTGGATCTGGGGCCGCTGCGCGGGGAGCTGCTCCTCGAGCCAGCCGGCGTACTCGTAGACGGTTTCCGAGGCGCGCGGCCCCATGCCGGCCCGGGATGCCGCCCGCAGGAACGCATGCCACACCCAGGTGTCACTTCGCGGCTTGCCGCGACGACGCTGGCGGACCCTCCACCAGGCAGCCGCGACCACGAGGACGGCGAGAGCGATGACGGCGGGCAGGACCGGAGGCCCACCGGTTCCGGCGCCGGACGGCGACAACGGCGCCGCACTGCCCTTCGGCGTGGCCGATGGCGTCACCGTCGGCGACGGCACGGCCGTTCCCGATACCCCTACGCCACCCGGCACCCTGGGAACCGCCGGGAACCCGCTGGTGGCTTCGAACGCCTGCCAGCCGTACCCCGGGAAGTAGATCTCGGCCCAGGCGTGGGCGTCGGCATCGGCGTAGCGAATCGTCTCCGCATCCTGCTGCGTGCCACCGTGGTACCCGAGCACCAGTCGCGCGGGAATGTGCTCTGCACGGGCGAGAAGCACCATGGCCGAGGCGAAGTACTCGCAGTAGCCCCGCTTCGCGTGGAAGAGGAACCAGTCGACGACGTCCTCCCCGGCCGTCGTGGGGAGGGTGGTCGTGGTCGAGTAGCTGTAGGGACCGTCCGACCGCAGCCATTCCGCGATCCGCTGCGCGACGTGATACGGGTCCTGGGCCACGGCGCCGGCAGCCAGCCTTGCGGCCAGCTTCCGCGTGTTGGCGCTGATGTGGTCCGCCGTGCCGCCCAGGTAGCGGGCGGCGATTTCGGCGGGATAGTCCGTACCGGCGCTGGCGAGCTCCGCGTCGGTCGCCATCGAGACGGACACCGTGAGCGTGTATTCGTCGCCGGCATGCAGCGCGCTCGTGGCCTGCAGCCCGGCCAGGGCTGCGGTGCCGCCTGCCTCGAGGGCAACCACGTCGCGGTCCGCGCGCACCGGAACGCCCGCGGTGAAGAGGTCACGCCCCGTCGAGCGCAGGAGCCGCACGCGGACCGTTGCGCCGCGACGGGCACTGACGCTGCCCAGGTCCAGCGACCCCGGCGGACTGATCTCGTCGCCCGCGCGCACTGTGCGGCTCGTCGCAGGGCTACGCTGCCATCCCTGACCGGTGTACCGATCGTACGTCGTCACGGCCACGAGTCCGCCGCCGTTGCCGGTCACCGTGAACACCGGGTCCTGATCCGTGTTCCATTGCGTGCGCATGACGAAGCCGGATCCGAACAGCACCGGTCGCCCTGGCACGGCGCTGGATCCCCCGTCGCCGGGGAACGGACCCTCCAGCTGGCGAACCGCCTGTGCCAGTCCGCTCATGGCACCGTCCAGCGGAGCGCCGACCAGCGTGCTGGAGAGGGTCCAGGCGGTCACCACCAGCACGACCGCGGACGCGAGGCCCAGCCGGAGCGTGCCACGGGCCACGCCCCGGGTTCCCCGGACGCTCCTTCTGCGCCATCGGCGCCGGCGCTCATCCGTCACGCCGACCAGCCACAGGCCGAGGGCCGCGACCGTGAACGGCACGAGCAGAGCCAGCTCGTCGCTGCGGCTGATCGACTGGACCACGAGCATCACGCCGCCGAGAACCAGCACGGCATCGCCCTGGCGGCGGCGCAAGGCGGCTCGCGATGCCACGAAGCTGGTCGCCCACAGCGCGCCGCCCATAGTCAGCGCCGCCGGCGACACCGCTGATGGCCAGGCACCGCCGAGCAGCGTCGTGGTCCAGCCCAGAAGATCGGCCCGCAGCGCAATGAGGCGGTCGATGGGACCGGCGACCGGGCCGTATTCCGCGGCGACGAGGCCGATGACGAAGGCGGAGCCCACGATCGCACCGATCCCGACGGCATTGACCGCGCGCGAGCGCCCGACCGATACGGCGACCCCGACGGCGAAGCCCACCAGGAGCACGGGGAAGACGAAATCGGATCGGGGCAGGAGACCGGCGGATCGAACGGCGCCCCCAAGGCTGAGCAGCATGATCAGCAGGAGGAGATAGACCAGGGCCTCCTCCCGCTGACGCGGCACGCGTCGCAGCGGCCCAACCATTGGCGGCTCCATCGTAGGGCGCCGTGTCCACGTGGACGTCTCGGCGGCACCCGATCGGCAGGCCGGCGCAGACGAGGTGCGTCAGCCCTCGAACCGTACGGGTGAGCGTCGGTCCCGATTCGTTCAATCTTCGGGACGCGGACCCGATCAGCGGGTGTAGATACCCTTGGGATCGAGCTCCTCGCGGATGAGGCGCAGCTCCTCCGCGGAGGGCGGCTCGGTGCCCCCCGCCGCGGCTCCCAGGCCATGGACCCGGCGAGCTGCTCCTCGGTCACCCCCGGATGGAGGGAGCGCAGCTCCATCTCGCCATCGGGCGCGAAGCCGAACACCGCGAGGTCCGTCACGACCAGGGTCGGACCGCTCCCGCGCCAGGACGGCGTGGCGTCGCCATGGGTCCCGCGGACGTGGCCGGCCGACGTCCGGAAGTCCAGGCGCTCCACGAAGCTGCGGCGCGACTGGCGCATGATGACCAGCACCTCGCGCGCGTTCAGCGCGATCTCGCAGGCGCCGCCCGAACCCGGCAACCGCACGCTCGGCGCGTCGTATGGTCCGATGACCGTGGTGTTCAGGTTCCCGAACCGGTCGATCTGCGCCCCGCCCAGGAAGCCAACGTCCACGAGCCCGCCCTGCAGGTAGAAGGCGAAGAGCTCGAACATGCTCATGGCCGCGGTGGCGCCGGTGACGAGGGTGGGATCGCCAATCGAGAGCGGCAGCCGGGCCGGTCGCGCCCCGAAGACGCCCGCCTCGTAGACCAGGACCAGGTCGGGGGCAACGGTCCACCGGGCGAGGTTGCAGGCGATGTTCGGCAGCCCCACGCCCACGAAGCAGACCCGCTTCCCCGCCAGCCCGCGGGCAGCGGCGGCGATCATCATCTCCGAGGCGCTGTACCCCGCGCCCGACGCGCCCGGGCCGCTCACCGGTACTCCCCGTAGTCCACGCTGCCGGACGGTGCGCTCCCCGGCCGCAGCGCCGCGATCCGCTCGGCCCCCAGCTTCTCGAGGTAGGCGGCCCGGCCGTCCAGCCCGTAGACCCACTCGCGCAGCCACGCCTCGAGCCGCTCCGGATCGCGCGAGATCAGGTCCCACTCCACGTAGAAGGCGTTGTCCCGGTCGTAGTAGCCCTGCGCGTACGAGGGATGCGCGCCCCACGGCTCCACCACCACCGCGTCCACCACCAGGCCCGGCAGCAGGGTTCGGTTCGGATCGGCGCGGATGACGGCCTCGTCCACGAGCTCCTCGACCACCGCGATCACCCGCGACGCGGCAAAGGCCGCCTCCTTCTGGCAGCCCAGCAGGCCCCAGACCTGGACGTCGCCATCGGCCGATGCGCGCTGGGCGTGGATGATGGTCACGTCCGTGTTCAGCGGCGGCACCACGGCAATCGACTCGTCCCCGTAGGGCGAGGCCACCTCGCGGATCAGCGGGTTGGCCCGCGGCAGGTCGGAGTCCACGTAGGAGCGCAGCGGGAAGAACGGCAGGCGCGAGGCGCCGGCGGTGTAGCGGCCCACCATCCCGAAGTGGCTGTACTCCTCCACCTCGAGTGATGGACCGATGTCGACGCCGCCATCGGTACCGGCTCGCCGCTCGAGGCGGCGACGGATGGCATGCAGGCCGCCCACCCCGGGATTCCCCAGCCAGCTGAAGATCAGCTTGCGCGCGCAGCCCGCGGCCACCATCTGGTCGTAGACGAGGTCCGGGGTCAGGCGAGCCAGGGTCAGGTCGCGGCGGCCCTGGCGGATGATCTCGTGCCCGGCCGCGAAGCTGATGAGGTGGGTGAAGCCCTCGATGGCCAGCGTGTCGCCGTCGCGCACGAGCTCCGCGATCGCGTCGCGCATGGTGGTGACCTTGTCCGGCATCGGCACGGAGGCTAGCACTCAGCACGATTGAACATACGGCAGGCCGGCGTCGTCAGGTAGGGTGTGATTGGGACCGTCCCGTGCATGGGGGTGGCGAGGGTGGAGGACGTGGAGGCGGTGCGAATCGAGTCGCAATCGGCTCGGGCGGCCGCCTTTGCCGCCCTGGTGGACGGGCAGCTCGACGCCGGATACCGGCTCGCCACCTTCATCCTCGGTGACCGCGAGGAAGCGGCCGATGCCACGCAGGAGGCGGCTGCGGATGCCTGGCAACGCTTCGGCTCGCTGAGCGATCACGACCGGTTCGCGGCGTGGTTCCAGCGGATCGTGGTGAACCAGTGCCGGGACCGGCTGCGGAGCAGGCGGCGCCGCCCTGGACCGATGCCGGCCTTCGACCTCGTCGGTCGCGACTCGACCCCGGACGTCGACGAGCGTCAGGCCCTCGCCCAGGCGCTGGCAGGGCTAACGCCGGGGCATCGCGCGGTGATCGCGCTGCGCTACCTGGCCGATCTGCCGACGGCCGAGATCGCGGCACGGCTGGGCGAGCGGCCGGGGACCGTCCGCTCTCGCCTCCATTACGCCCTGCGCGAGCTACGGGCAGCGCATGACGCCGGGCAACGCCGTCCCGGGGAGCCGCACCAATGACCAACGATCGCTTTGAGGACAATCTGCGCTCGGTGGTGCGCGATGTGACGCACGTGGCCGCTCCCGACGACCTGCGGATGCGCGTCGCGGTTGTCACAGACAAGCAAGTGGTGGCGCTTCACCGCTTCGCCTGGCCCCTCCGCATCGGGGCCGGCCTCGCGATGGTGGCTGCGGTTGCGATCCTCGCGTTCCTCGTCGTGCGTCCCCTCGCCGTCGGACCGACCCCGATCATCAATGGCGATCCGCGCTTCGCCAAGTGCTTCGGAACGCAGACCGACGCCATCGCAGCATTCCCGCTCGAACACGCCCGTGACTACCAGGAGTACTTCCCGAACATGGGTCTCTCGCCGGAGCTCGAGACCGATGCGGCCGCGTTCGTCGTCGTCTTCGCGAATCCGTTCGGGTATCCAGGACCGCTGCTGCCCCAGGTGCGAGCTTCCGTGGCTTCGCCACAGGTCTACGAACAGCCGACCCTTGGACCGAACCATCACGACATGTGCATCTGGGTTGGCGACGTCGACACAGGCACCTTCACCATCTACGGCGATGTGGACATCACCGGGATGACTGCATCGCCGCGCCTCGCGTCACCCCCAGACAACGCATCGGCCACACCCAATCCGTCCTCGCGGATCGATTGGGAGGCCGCCACGCTGGATGGCAAGCCGTTCAGCCTGCCCACCGACGCCTCAGTGATCGCCGGAGCGAGCTTTGGCGGCGGATACGTCCTAGCGGGGAACCAGGGATCCGAACCGAGCCTGGTGACGTGGTGGTCAGCGGACGGGGTGAGCTGGGAGCAGGTCGACTCCGGCAACCCGACGTTCGCCGGCGCCACGGCGCAGTTCGTGGTGAGCGTCCCGGGCGGGCTCCTGATGATCGGCGGAGGCGGACTCGATGCCGGGTGCGCCGGCGGCGTCTTCGGCTGCAACCCGGTGGACATCATGCGGATGTGGCTGAGCAGCGATGGGCAACGGTGGGCCGAGCTTCCAGGGACGACGACCGCCCTCTTCGATCGTGTTCAGCTCAGCTCCGTGGCCGCCGGACCGTCCGGCCTGCTCGCTGTCGGGCAGCGTGTGCCGGTCCAGGGGAGCACGACCACTCCTGTCGTCTTCACCTCCGCCGATGGCGTGACCTGGCGCGAATGGCCGCAGTTCGCGGAATCCTTCCCCGCCGCTGTCGCCCTCCGCGTCATCCCGGTCAGCGGCGGCTTCGTGGTGCTCGGCGGTGACGACCACCCAAACGGAGAATCGAGCGGCACCGCTGCCGCGTGGTTCACGTCGGACGGTTCGACCTGGCGGAAGGTGCTCACTCCCAATGACAGCCAGATCTCGGCTGGATACTCCGGCGCACGTGGCGTTATCGCCCTCTCCGCGACCTCCCCGACGGACGGGCATGAACAGGTCTGGCAGTCGCCTGACGGTCAGTCGTGGCACCGGGTCACCCTGGCCACGCTTCCAATGGTCCCAATGCCCAGTGGTCCGGGACTCTTCTCCGACGGAGCGGTCATCGTTGACATTGGCCCGGATGGAAGCGGGCGACCCGGTGCGTGGTGGACCACCGACGGGGAGACCTGGACTCCCCTTGCCGCCTCTGGCGCCCCGACCTGGGGCGCGGACGCGTACCCGGTCACCATCGGACCGGGCGGCATCATCGCCGTCAACTACCCCACCAGCTATGCGGGGCTGGAGCACCCTGAGGTCTGGTTCGGCGCCTGGACGCGGCCAGAACTCTCGGTTCCCTCGGCCTCCCCGCTACCGACGCCACTGCCGTCCCAGCCGGTGGCCTCGTCCGCCGCGGGACCGCTCACGGGGCCTCCGGTGAGCAGCACGGCCACAGAAGCCGGCTTCACGCTGAAGATGACGTTGGACCACGATCGGTACCGCGCCGGGCAGCCGATCGCGGTGACGACCACCCTCGCCTACGGTGGGCCGAACGATCACGTAACAATCTGGGGGAATGGCAATCCGGGGCCCATAGGCTTCGACGTGGTGCAGGTCGACGGTCCGCTGGCGATGCACGGCGGCGGCACGAGTGACTGCGTGTCGTATGCCGTGACGAAAGGCACGACGGTCGGCTATGCGTTCAGCAAGCTGGGCGGCTGGTCCTACGACGACCCGTACGCGCCCTATTACGCCAGCTACTACCACGATCCGCAGCTACGCCTGCCCGCGGGCACCTGGCGTATCTCGGCAAAGGGGCTCTTCGCCATCGGCGGCTCCGACTGCGGCCAGGGGCAGGCCGCGAACCTCCAGGCGAGCATCGAGATCGTGGTCGAGCCCTGAACCCGTTCCTGCGCCATCGAGCCCAGTCTTCTCGGACCGTTTGCGCCCTGTCCACGTAGCGGCGGCGGCTCGGCGCGACGGGTGTACAACTGGCCGATGGAGCAGAACGGGTCGCATCTGCAGGTCGGCATCGTCCTCCCCGGTGGGCGTGCCGAGCAGCAGCTGGAGCAGGCCGTGCTGGCCGACGAGGCCGGCTGGGACGCGGTCTTCGTCTGGGAGGCCGCCTACGGCGTGGACGCCTGGACGCTGCTGGGGGCGATGGCGGCCAGGACGCGGCGCGTGAAGCTGGGCACCCTGCTCACCCCGCTTCCCTGGCGTCGCCCATGGAAGGTGGCGAGCCAGGTCGCGACGCTCGACCAGCTGTCGAACGGTCGAGCCATCCTGGCCGTCGGCCTTGGCGCGGTGACCGATGACCTGCCGCTGACCGGAGAGCTGACCGACGTACGGCGGCGGGCGGACCTCCTGGACGAGGGCATCGACCTGCTGCGCGAGCTGTGGGACGGCCGGCGCTCGCACCACGGACCGGCGTACGAGTTCGAGCTCGCGCTCGACGATCAGATGGTCGTGGCGCGCCCGGTGCAGGCCCGCATCCCGATCTGGGTGGTAGGGGCCTGGCCGCGGCCGAAGTCCATGCGCCGCGTCCTGCGCTGCGACGGCGTCATCCCGCAGTTCACCGATGAAGAGAGTCCCGCGCAGGTCCGCGCCGTGCGGGAGTGGCTGAACGCCCACGGCGCGAGCCCGGCGCTCGACATCGTGATGCAGGGCCAGACCGCCGCAGATGACGCGAGTGCGCCGGACCAGCTCGCGGCGTGGGCGGACGCGGGCTGCACGTGGTGGCTCGAGACGCTGTGGGAGATGCCGCACCACGCGGACGAGCGGATGGCCCAGGTCCGGCGCCGGATCATGGCCGGTCCTCCACGTCCCCCGGGCGCGTCCTCGTCCTGAGACCCGTCCAGCCCTGGACCGATGGCGCCCAGTCCGCGCCCACCACCCGCTCCACGCCACGGAACGCCAGGTAGGCCAGCGCCACGCCGGCGGTGTTGACGATGACGTCGTCGACATCGGCCACCCGGTAGGTGTAGCCCAGGATCGTCGAGACCGCGAGCTGGCTCAGCTCGATGGCCAGGCTCATGGCCATTCCCGCGGCGATCACGCGGCCTGCCGTCCGGTAGCGCTGCGACAGGAGCGGCAGCCAGACGGCCGCCGGGGCCAGCACCAGCAGGTTGCCGATCAGCTGGGTGGTGTCCCAGATGCTCGTATCGCCTTGCGCGAAGGCGACCAGGTGCACCAGAGGGACGAGGTTGTTGTCCTGGAGATGCTCGGCGGTGCGCTCCGCGATGAGCGATGCCTGCACCGGCAGCGGGAAGAGCACCAGCGCCACGACCACCGCCACGTGCGCCACGACCACGAGCTGAAGCGCGAGCCGCGGCCATGGCAGGCGCAGGCGCCAGGCCCACACCACCAGCACGGCCGCGACGATGACCGCGGGCAGGATCATGACCGTGCCTTCGATCACGGATCGGCGCGCCGGATGCTGTCGCAGGTGACGGTGACGCGGTCAAGCGGGATGCCGAACAGCGTGTAGGCGGTCACCTCCCAGGTGGATTGGTCACCATCGGCCTCTGCTGCGCACCTGCCAGTTGCCGGACCAGTTCGCCGAACGGCATACGCGCGGAAGACGACGCGTTGCGCTGCGTTGTCCCAGTGGCCGTACGCCATGTCTCGTACCACCGCGCGCTCCTCGGCCGTGCCGCCGGACGATTCCCCCGCCGCGCGACCAGAGGCCACCACCTGGCCGACGACGAGCAGGATCAGCAGCAGCCCCGCGATCGCGACCGCCACCAGGCCGCCCGTGACCCGCCAGCTGCGCTGCTGCGTCATTCGTGCTTCCTCCCCGGTCGTGCCGCGTCATCATCGGCCAATCCAAGCCGCAGATGCACGAAGGGAGGCCGACGTGGGTTTCTTCCGCTACTGGTTCCGCGCCGTGCGCGAGGGCTTCCGCGATCCCGCGGCACGGCCGCTCTTCCTGTCGGTCGCCGCGCTCCTGGCAACCGGGACCGTCGTCTACGCCATCTTCGAGCGCTGGTCGCTGCTGGACTCGCTCTACTTCAGTGTCATGACCCTCACAACGGTCGGCTACGGCGACTTCGCCCCGCACACCGTGGCCGGCAAGGTCTTCACCATGGTCTACGTCCTGGCCGGCATCGCGGTGATCCTGGCGTTCGCTGACGCGGTGCTCAAGCGCGCGGTTGAGATCCGCTCCCGCGAGCACCAGGCCGATGGCGGCGCCACTCCGTCCCCCGCGCGATCGCGGGGTGCCGTCCACGATTGACTGCGAACGGCACGGCGGCTGCCAACAGGACGGCCGTGACCGATACAGCGAACGAATCGCGCCGGAAGCGCTTGCCGGGCGGGGTTTGGCACATACGGCGAACACGCAGCAGCACGAACGCAGCCGCGGAGCGGACCTCACGCTCACCGGTGTTCGACACATCGAACAATGCCGGCGCAGGTACCGGCTGAGGCACGAAATGGCCGATGTAAAGAACAGGGCCGAGGGAGGCGGCGCTGACGCGGGCTAGAAGTCGAAGGACGGTGACGTCGCGCTGACGAAGCCGCTGGCGATGCCGTCCGGCTGGGTGAACTCGTGGAGAAGCATCTGGAGGTCGCGGATGGCCGCCGCGACCGTATCGGCCCCACCGTCGTGCTGAGCCTCGACGGTGATCAGCACCTCGGTCGTCTCCGGTCCCGACGCGCTCTCGGCCGACTGCCGCCAGCACCATCGGCGCGCGCTCACCAACCCGGCCTCGTCCACGAAGATCACCTCGCCCGGATCGGGATGCTGGGTCTCGCCCGATCCGAGGTCCGTGAAGCGCTCGTCGCCGCTGGCCAGGGCCACCGTGGTGCCACCGGTCGCCGCGCGCTGGTCGAAGACCGCCACCGGCAGGGCGTGGGTGATGCTGACCAGGTTGCCGATGTCGACGAGCAGGTTGATAGAGGGAATCGACCCTTGCTTGGTCAGGCGCCGCAGGAGCGCCTCGGCCGCGGACCGATAGCCGGTGGGGTCCACGCCAAAGGCCCGGAACGCGCGCCGCCAGGCAGCCAGGCTGGGCAGCTCGGAGAGCGGTGTGTCGCCAATCATGGTTCGCACGGCGACCTGCTCCGCGTCGAAGCGGGCCACCAGTGTGTCGGGGGAGGGCCCGTTCTCCAGACCGACGGCGTGGATGACCCCGCCCTGGACCGCCGGGTAGCGTTCGATGATCGCGGCGTCGTACCGGAAGCTCGGCATGCCGCGATCCTAGCCCGTCACACCAGCGCTCGTGCGTCCTCTTGTTGATGCTCGATGCTTCTTCTTGGCGACCTGCAGCGCGGCGTCGGCTCGGGCCACCAGCTCGTCCAACGCGTCTTCGTCCAATCCCTGTCTGGCGACCAGCTCCGCAAGACCCACGCTGACGCCGATTCCGGCCTCGCTCATGAGCGCTCCCGCCATGTGGTCGAACCGCGTTTCGACCTCCGCGAGGCTCGCCCCTCCTAGGCCACAGAGGAACTCGTCACCCCCGAAGCGGACCACCGGATCGTAGCTCCTCAGGTGCGATCGCAGGGCCTCCGCCACGCGTCGCAGGACCTCGTCGCCCACCGGGTGGCCGTCGCGGTCGTTGACCTCCTTGAGGCGGTCCACGTCAACGAATGCAAGCACGAACCGACCGTCTCCCCGTCTGGCGCGCTCGATCTCCTGCGTTATGGCGAGCGTGCCGCTGTTGCGACGAAACGCTCCGGTGAGGTCATCGAGATGGGCCTGGTGCAGTGCGACCTCCAGGTGCCTGCGTTCGCGCGCGGCCCGGGCACGATCTTCCGCGGCCCGGGCACGATCTTCCGCGGCCCGGGCGCGAAGCGCCGCCATCTGTGCGACGAGCGGCGCACTGGAGGCGTCCAGCGCCGCTTCGAAAGCCTCCGAGCGGCGATCACGCTGACTCGCCGTGTCATCGCGCTCGGCGGCCGTTCTCAGCCGGTCGCGCTCAATGGCAGCACGGGCACTGCCGGTGATCAGCCGATGGACCGCGGTCCTCTCGCGCTGCTGTCGCACCTCGAGGCTCTGCGGGTCACCTTCGCCACGGGCCGCTGCATTGGCATCGGCGAGCGCCTGGTCTGAGTCGGCGGCCGCCTGGTCGCTTGCGGCATCGGCGGCATCTCGCTCGGACGCGGTCTGGTCGGCATCGGACGCCGTCTGGTCGGCATCGGACGCCGTCTGGTCGGCATCGGACGCCGTCTGGTCGGCATCGGACCGTGTTCCCCCTGCGGCGGGACGGTGGGCAGCCTCCGCCCCGCCGCGATCAGCACCAATGCGCCTGTGGCGCTCGTGCAGGGTGGCCCGGGTCGAGCGAGTCACAGGCGACCGGCTCTTCGGATCGCGCCGCTCCCGACGATCATCATGCTCACGGGCTCACCTCTGCACCGATACTCATGGCGAGGTCGAAGCCGCGCGGCGGGTCGGGGAAGCTGGGTCTGCTTGCGGCTCCTACCAGCACCTCGTGCCGAGAGACTGGCGCCACTTGTGCCGTCTGTCATGACAGATCGTCATTCCGTACCAGCGGGATGGGCACAGTGGTGCTGCGTCAGCCAGGGTCGCCGCTCTCCTGCGCGTGCCATCCCTCGTTCGAGAACGTGGGGATGAATCGATACCCCTTGCCCGGTACGGTCGCGATGAAACGGGGACGCCGGTAGTCGTCCTGCAGCTTGACGCGCAGCCCCCGGACATGGCGGTCAACGATGTTGCTCTCCGCGATGAAATCGATTCCCCAGATGGCGTCCAGGATCTCCTCGCGGGTGGTCGTCCGGCCGCTGCGGCTCGCAAGCAGATAGAGGATGTTCTGTTCAATCCCCGAAAGGTGCACGACCGATTGTCCGGCACGCACCTGCCGATTGACGATGTCAATCTCGATCTCCCCCAGCTGAATGGTGGGCACGACCGGATGATCGATGCCGGATGCGCGCCTCGTGATCACGATCGCGCGGGCCACCAGCTCTTCTGGCGAGAACGGCACGACAAGGATGTCATCGACGCCGAGGTCAAACGCCCACAGCTTGGTCCTGAGGTCGCCCCGGCGCGTGAGGGCCAGGCTCGGCGTGATGGGCCGCTTCAACGTGCTGGGGCCACGGAGCTCCTCGAGCAGCGCGGAGCTGTCGGCGTGATCCATCTCGACCACGGCCAGGTGTGGGCGCCAGTCGGCGATGATGGCGTTCGCCTCCGCCAGGCACGTCGCGGCGCGCACCTGAAACAGACCGTGGTTGAGCGCGAGTTCAATGAGGTCCACCATCGACTGGTGGTCGTGAAGGACCAATGCTCGGCGGACGTCGACTCCGGCCGCGTCCGTTTGGATACTGGTCATGGCCGCTCCCTTCGGCTGAGACCTGCCGATGCTGCGCTCGGTGCCTGGCCGCACCAATGGTTCGAAAGGGCTAGCACGGTCCCACCCCCGCGGCGACGGCCGGGGGATGCGCCGCGACATTCGGAGCACATGGCTACGGTCGTGGCCGACAATGGTTCGGATGCGGAACTTCGGCCTGGACGCCGCCACCCTTGAGGATCGCCGCGACTACGACGGGGTCGCCTTCGCCGATCTGGATCTCTCTGGCCAGGCGGCGCGCGGCGCGCGCTTCGTCGAGTGCCGGTTCGAACGATGCAACCTGGACGGGGCGCAGCTCGCCCGTATCCGCCTGCTGGACTCCGCGCTCGTTGAGGTTCAGGGCGCCAGCCTTGACCTCGCGGACTCCACCTGCGCGGCACCACGCTTGAAGGTGCACGCCTGGGCGCGGTGGCCCTCACGGGCGCGAGCTGGACCGATGTCACCGTCACCGGCTGCAAGCTGGGCTACGTCAACCTGGCCGATGCGCGCCTGGAGGACGTCACGTTCTCAGCGTGCGAGATCGGCACCCTCGACCTGCGGATGGCTCAGGCGCGGGACGTGTCGTTCGCGGACTGCACGGTCGACGAGCTCAACGTGTCCGGCGCCACCCTGGCCGACGTCGACCTGTCCGGGGCACGCCTCCGCTCACTGGTGGGCGTCGAGAGCCTCCGCGGCGCGGTGGTGAGCCGCGGGCAGCTCGCTGACCTGGCGCCTCTCTTCGCGGAGCAGCTGGGGATCGATGTGAGGGCCGGCTAGGTCACGCTCTTTAGATCGCTACGCGCCGAAGATGCGGGCGTAGATGTCCTGGCCGTGGCTGGTGGGGAGCGGTTCCCCCGCCACGATCCGGAATGTCCGGGTCCCGTCCGGCAGGCGCTCGGCGCGCAGGAAGGCCGCGTCGCCGTCGAGGTCGCCCCGCAGACCGGCCGCCATCTCGTACATGTGGGTCACGTAGGCGACCTTGACCCCGCTCTCCAGCAGCGCGCGCACGATCTGGCGCCCGATCTCCGAGCCCTCGCGCTCGTTCGTGGAGGCGAACGACTCGTTGAGAAGCACCAGCGCGCCCGGTGAAACCTCGTCGACGATGGCGCTCATCCGGCCCAGCTCCTCGTCGAGCTTGCCGCTGCGGAGCAGCGCATCCTCCTCCCGCTTGAAGTGGGTGAAGAGGCCATGCCGGACATCGGCGCGGAAGGACTCCGCCGGCACGAACATCCCGGCCTGCATCATCAGCTGGGCCACGCCCAGGCCGCGCAGGAACGTGGACTTGCCGCCGCGGTTGGCGCCGGTCACGACCAGCAGAGCGCGGCCTTCCGCGTCCACGTCGCTGCCCACCACGCGCTCCGCGACCCATGGCCAGGCTCAGCGGCGCGTCGTAGAGGCCCCGGGTGGCGAGGGACGGTGAACCGGGCGCCATCGGCTCGGGCATGCACAGCGGCTCGCCCTTGGCCTGCAGAGCATCGGCCAGGTTGCAGCAGCCCAGGTAGAAGCCCAGCTCCGCGCGGAGCTGGGCAAAGTAGCTCACGACGTGGTCCGTCGACTCGCCCAGGGCACTCGCCGCCTGCGCGATCCCTCGTCCACGGAGGGCGCCCAGTGCCTCCGCCCCGGACGTATCCCGCGGGTCCAGCTCCCACGTGTGGCTCTCCTCCCCCGCCAGGCCGATGCGCTCGCGCCAGCCGGCCCGACCGACGCGACGCCGGAGCACGTAGGCGGTGTCGGGATTCACCGCGCCCAGCGTGGCGGAGAGGATCACCCCGCCCTGGAAGCGCAGGCGCCGGAGGTGCTCGTCCACGGTCTGCAGGTAGGCGTCGTCCAGTTCCCGGTCCAGCTCGCCATAGAGGCGCTGGAACCCGTCCGACGCGAAGGCGGGTGCCTGCTCGCGGGCGATCTCCCGCATGCGGCGGAGCGATACGACAAGGCGGCCAAGCAGCTCCGTGGACCGATGGAGCAGCGACGCCGGGAAGCGCGTCGAGTAGATCCAGTGCTTGCGCTCCTCCTCGACGGCGGCCACCGCGATGGCGTACAGCTCACGCACGACGTCCGGATGGGCGAGGCAGTCGGCCAGGACCCCCTGCCGGTACCGGATCTCGCCGGGGTCGTCCAGGCTGCGCAGGAGCGCTCCGTGCGCAGCGTGGCGCAGGTACTTGTCGCCGGCGGCCATGGCGTTGAGCAGGATGCCCAGGCCCAGGTCGGCGAGCAGGTCCTCCGCATTCGGCGGCAGGGGCGCCTCGAGGTCCAGGTCGCGATCCGGAAACGCCAGGCAGACCTTCATCGGGCGAGCCGAGCCTTCACGCTCGGATAGGTGAGCCGATGCTTCTCGGCAATGGCCATGGCGTAGGCCAGGCCGTCCGGCGGCCGCCGCACGATGCGGAACGTCCGGCGCGCGTCGTCGTCGGGATCCACGCTGCTGACCATGCTGACGATCGCGGGGTCCAGGGCCACGAGCTCGTCCAGGAAGGTGACGACCACGCAGTGCAGGCCGCAGTCGAGGATCCGTCGAAGGACCTGCGTGCCGATGAAGCGCTGGTCGTCGACGGTTGTGGAGCTGAAGCTCTCGTTCATGATCACCAGGCTCGCGGCCGTTGCGCGCTCGAGGATGGCGCGGATCCGGCGCAGGTCGTCCTCCAGCTTGCTGCTGAGGTCCTCCACCTGCTCGGCACGCTCGAAGTGGGTGAAGATGCCGTCCACGAGCGGCAGGCGGACCTCCTCTCCGGGAACGGGCACGCCGACGCGGACCAGGTGATGCAGCTGGCCGATGGCGCGGGCAAACGTCGTCTTGCCACCCTGGTTTGGTCCCGAGACGAGGATGAGCCGCTCGCCGTCGTCCAAGGCGACGTCGTTGGGGACCACCCGCGTGCCGCTCCCCAGGAGCGAGCCGGCCAGGGCCAGGTCGAACGTTCCGCGGATGGCCATCGCGGAGCCCGGATCGCCCACCACCGGGTAGCAGAAGCGCAGGCCCAGCTCGCCCTGCACGCGCTCCGCGTGGTCGTGGTAGGCGACATAGAAGCGGATCTCACGATCGAAGCGATCGATGACCGGGTCCAGGAACGCGGCGTGGGCGGCCGCATACGCGCGGAGTGCGTCGAAGACGTCCGGATGGAGCCGCGCGACCCGCTCCAGGATGGCCGCCTCGACGTGATTCATGTCCGAGCCGGCGTCGAAGCGCCACTCGTACGGCTTGGTGCTTCCCTGCCGGAACTTCTCGAAGGTCTGGAGCACCTCCGCGCTGTAGTCGGGCTCGGGACGCGCCCGGGTCACGGTGACCTTCGCGCCCTGGATCCGGAGCCGGTATGTGACCTGCTCCAGGGCGGTTCGCGTCCGCTGCGTGTCGTCGGCGAGGCTCCGAAACGTCTCCGATGCGAGGTACCGCCCCAGGTGGTCGGTGAAGGCGACGAGTCCGGCCGACCGCGGACCGGCCACCCCCAGCTGCTCGGCCAGAACCGTCGCGGCTACGCGGTAGGCCTCGGCGGCGCTTAGCAGCCAGCGTTCGCGGTCGAAGGCGTAGTGCGTCTTGTCCGCGTGCACCAGGCGACGGCGCACGGTCTGCATGGATTCGCCGAATTCACGGATGGCGGGCAGCACCGCCGGGTTCTCCAGGTCACGGAAGACGTCGTGGCGGTACGCGACGGCGTCGACATCGGTCAGGGGCACCCGAAAGACCCAGGCCAGGTCGCGGGTGGTCGCGTCCGAGAGCACCGAGCCGACGATGTCCCCGAGGTGGAGGTCCGCGAAGCAGGCAGGCTCCTCCACGTCGCCCGCGGGCATGCGATCCCCGTCCCCGGTAAACAGGATGCTGTGGAACGGCGTGGGACCCACCTCCGCGGTGCCGGTTGAAGGTGGCCCCGGAAGCGAAAATGGCTCCCGGAGCCTTGCTCCAGAAGCCATCACCCGTCAGACGGGAATCAACGCGAGCTTCATCGCGTATCGGTTGCGCCGATTGTTCTGCCCGGGCGCACGGGTGTCAACTCGGAGGAGCCAGCGCCCGGCTCGGAACGGCGGCACCGGCTCCATCCGCCCACGCGCCGACGGCTGCCAGCCACAGCGGCGCGACAAGGAACGGGACCTGGCCCAGCAGGTCCACCACGTTGCCAGCCGCCAGGCCCAGCCCGACCAGGCCCAGGGCAAGGGCCAGCGGCGCCCTGCGCCCGACCAGCCAGCCGACCACGACCAGGATGGGCAACGCAAGGAGGACCCGCCCCCCGTTGTACAGGGCTCCCTCGCGCTGCCAGGCGGCCAGCGCCCCGGCGGCGTCGAGCTGGCCGCCCGACGCGGCGACGGCAAGGAAGAAGGCGACCACACCGGCTGCCGCCACCAGACCCGCGGCAAGCAGCAGGCTCAGCACGGTCAGGCGCCGGACCTGATCGGCCATCTCCCGAGCGATCGCCGCGGCGCTCAGGCAGAGCGCCGCGACCGCCAGCACCCACAGGACATCCCCGACCTGCACGGCGGCGGCGTGGTCGCCGTAGTAGGCCAGGATGGCTGCCCCATCGGCGCTGCCAGACGGTTGGCCGTGCCAGATGACCTCCTCGCACAGCGTGAAGGCCGCGGCCGCGAACACCCCGCTCGCCGCGGCAATCCAGGCGAGGCGGCTCACGCGGGGTTCGCCACCATGGCGTACTCCTCGATGAGCATCCAGGCGCGTCCGTCCAGGCTGAATTCGTTTCGCCATCGGGCGTGGGTCTCGTCGTCGATGATCCAGGTCAAGCGGATCCGAGGATAGCCCTCCGCGAGCGACTCGTAGACGAGCTGGTTCCCGTCGATGTGCCCGCGGAAGATGGACAGGTTGGGGCCGTTGTTGTCCGCGCTCGCAGCCCGGTACTCACCCGCCATGCCGTCCCAGCCGGCGATCCAGTGCAGGCGCCAGGTCAGGACGAAGGTGCCATCGGCCAGGTGCTGGTCTTGCTGGAAGTCGCAGTCGTACCAGAGCCCGTCCTGGATGAGGCGGCAGGTCGCGTGCCCCTCACCGCTCATCTCCGGCGAGCCGGGGCCCATGCCGCCGGCCTGGATGGTGCCGGTCCAGCGCCAGTTGCGATAGAAGGGCGCCAGAGCGGCCATTTCCGGTCCCGCAACCTTCGAGGCCGGGAGTGGAGCCGTGGTCGTCATTGCGGTCGTTCCCCTGCGGGGCGGCGGGCGATCCTGGGCGGTCTACCTTGCGCGCGCCCGCGCGATCATCCCGACCGGTTCCGGGCCCTGCCAGTGCCTGACGGCCCGTGTCGAAGCGATCCTTCGGCCCGCCGATCACGGCGCCATGGCACCGACGCGCAACAGGCCGGATCAGGGCCGGATGACCCTTGCGTCCGCCGTGTATGGGCCCGATGGTTTGCGTTCTTACGCACATACGCAATCAGTGAGGTCTCCGTGTCCACCAGATCCCGATCCTCTCGTTCTCGCAAGCGCGCTCCCGTTCAGCGACGCCCTCCGTGGATGCTGCTGGCAGGGGTCGTGGGCGCGCTTGCGATCGCCGGCGTGCTCGCGGTGGGATTGCTGAGCGGACACGGTGTCACCGAGGTCAGCCCGGCCCAGCTCCAGGCCGAGCTGACCCACAAGGACTTCACGCTCCTCAACGTGAAGACCCCGTACATCGGCGAGATCGAAGGCACCGACCTGTGGATCCCGTACGACCAGATTGCCGCCCGCACCTCGGAGCTGCCGTCCGACAAGTCGGCGAAGATCGTCGTCTACTGCCGAACCGGCAACGAGAGCAGCCTCGCCGTCCAGACGCTCACCAGCCTGGGCTACACGAACCTGGAGGAGCTGACTGGAGGCATGACGGCCTGGACGGCCGCCGGCGGAACCCTGGTGAGCCTGGCCCGCTGACCGTCGGGAAGCAATCGACAACTCCCGGTACCCTGTGCTCCGACTCGAGCAATCAATAGACACGGAGCGCACTGTTGTCCTCGTCACGCCGATCCAATGCACGCCAGGGACCTCCCACCCGTCGCGAGCGCCGCGAGGAACAGCGCCGCGCCGCTCGCAAGGCCGCGCAGCGCCAGTCCCGCGGGCTGCCCCTCGTCTGGCTGACGGGCGGGGTGGTGGTGGTGGTCGCCGCGGTGATCGTTGCGCTGGTCCTGCTGAACCAGTCGTCTTCCCCCACGAGCGTCGCCACACCCAAGAACCTCACGCCGACCGGCGACACCAACGGACGCACCGTGGGCTCGTCGTCGGCATCGGTCACGCTCGACCTGTGGGCTGACTTCCAGTGCCCCGTCTGCAAGCAATTCACCGACACCGTCGAGCCGAACATCGTGAGCAACTACATCTCGACCGGGAAGGTGCGGCTGGTCTTCCACGACTTCGCCTTCATCGGCACGGAGTCGACCCACGCCGCGGTTGGCGGGCTGTGCGCGGCCGATGCGGGCGAGTTCTGGCCCTACCACGACTACGTGTACGCCAACCAGGGAGCCGAGAACACCGGCGCACTGAGCGACGCCAAGCTCAAGGCCATCGCCCAGGCGGTTGGCATCGACGCCAGCACGTTCTCGACCTGCCTGGGCAGCAGCGACAGGTTGCAGACGGTGCAGGACGAGGCGACGCAGGCACAGTCGCAGGGCATCACGGGCACCCCGACGCTGTACGTGAACGGCGCGAAGGTGTCGAATCCGCTCGACTATGCCACCGTCTCCGCCGTGATCGAGGGGGCACTCCAGTCGGCCTCGGCGGCGCCCTCGGCCTCGCCAGCTTCGTAAGGACCGATGTCGTCCGAGGACCCCGTCCGGCAGCGGCGCACGACGGCGGGCCGACTGGCGGCTGGGATGGCCATCCTGGCCCTCGCGGGCCTGGGCATCTCCATCTACCTCACCGTGCTGAAGTTCGCCGGTGAGGTGCCCCTCTGCGTCGTGGGCGGCGGGTGCGAATCGGTCCAGACCAGCCGCTACAGCGTCCTGCTGGGGATTCCCGTGGCGGCGTATGGGGCCGTCTGGTCGGCCGTTGCGCTGGCCGCGGCCGTCGCATGGTGGCGGACCGGTGACCGCAGGGCGCTCCTGGTGCTGTACCTGGGCGGCCTGGCGGGCACCCTGATCGAGGGGTACCTCGTGTATCTCGAGCTGTTCGTCATCCACGCGGTGTGCAGCTGGTGCGCCGCCTACGGGATCACCGTCGTGCTGGGGTGGCTACTCACCGTGCCCGCGCTGCGCATGGGTGAGCCGTAGGGCCAGGCGAATAGACAGTCCGAGCAGTGGCGTCCCCGAAGCGGTAGACTGGCCTTGCGGCCCCCGGATCCCGGCCTCGCGCTCTCCCCCCGGCGCAAGATCGGATACTCTCCGGGCCGCGCTTCGTTTCCCGGGGCATCGAAGCATCCAGCACGTGGTGATGCTGGCGCCCGGCATGTGAGCCTGGTCCGGGCTCCTCCCCACGGTCCGGGCCGTCGCGGCGATGACCAAAGCCTCTCGCCAGCGGCATCGCCGTGCGGCAAGATGCACCCGTGCATGAACGCAAGCCGATAGCCCACGGCGCCGTGCCGTTCCGCCCTGCCCGAGCCACCATCCCGCTGGTGGCCGTCCTGCTGGCAATCGTGGCCACCCTGACCGCCGCCGTCTCGTTCGCCGCGGGGCCGCCGTATCCCGACCCGGTTGTCGGTCAACGCGTGTACGACACCGCCGGGGTCCTGTCCTCGCAGACGATCCAGCAGGCCGAGTCCATCATCGCCGGCATCGAGCAGCGCACCGGCGCGCAGGCCGTCGTCTACACCCAGGTCAAGCCGGAGAGCAGCACGCCCAGCGACGCGGAACGCGACGCCGCGGCGCTCATCGACCAGTGGGGTATCGGCCGCAAGGGCTTCGACGACTCCCTGGTGATCCTCCTGGACCTCGATACCTCGCTCTGCCACGGCCAGGCGCAGCTGTACGCGGGGAGCGGCTTCAGGTCCGCCTTCCTGACGGATTCGGAGCGGCAGGCGATTTTCGACGACCGGATGGTGCCGTACCTGAAGAACTGCGACATGGACGGCGCGGTCCTTGCGGCGCTCCACGCCGTGGACGACGCTGCCACGCCGGAGCACGCCCAGACACTGCAGACCGCTCGCCAGCTCAATGCGGTCGTGGGCTTCGGCGGAATCCTGCTGGGCCTGGTCCTGCTGGGCTGGCTGTTCCTGAACTGGCTGCGCTTCGGCCGCGACCCGGTCTATACCGATGACGCCTCCATCTACATGCCCGCGCCACCACCGGGGCTGACCGCCAGCGGCGCTGCGGTGATCCTGGACGGCATGGCGACCCGCCACGCGCTGACCACCGCCATGCTCGACCTCGCCTCGCGCGGCGAGATCGCCTTTGATCCGGACACCGGGTTCCTCCGCAAGCCAAAGGTCACCATCCGCATCACGGACCCTGACCTGACCGATACCAAGCTCCGGCTCATCCGCCGTCACCCCGTCAGCCAGGCGGAGCAGTACGCGCTGAACCGCCTCCAGGCCCTGGCCGAGGGCGACGAGCGCGAGATCTCCCCGGAGCGGCTCCTGGACTTCGGATCGGACGTTGGCGAGTTCAACGGGCTCGCCGAGGACGCCGTCGTGCGCGGCGGATGGTTCGCCCGGGCCCCCCGCTCCGTTATCCGGCGCTGGGTGGGTATTGCGGTGGTCGAGGTGGTCGTCGCCGGCCTCGCCATCTGGGGCGCGCTGAGCCTGCCCAGCAGCGGGCTCACCCTGGTGGGGATCAGCGTGGGCGTGGCCGGTCTGGCGACCTTCGGGGTCGCCTACTGGATGCCATCGGTCACCCACACCGGCGCCATGGTGCGGGCCTGGCTGGCGGCGTATCGGCGCACCCTGCAGGCGACCCTGCGCCAGGCACAGAGCCTGACTGAGGTCGTGGACAGGAAGGTGCTGCCCTGGATCGAGACGCCGGACCAGGCGGTGGTCTGGGGTGTCGCGCTGGGCCTCCACAAGGAGATCGAGGAGGTACTGCACCGCAGCGTCGAAGCCGAGCGCCACGGCACGACCACAGGGATGTGGTACCCGGCCTGGTACGGCAGCGGCTCCTGGGGTGGATCGGGCGGCACTGGTGGCGGAGGAGGCGGGCTCTTCTCCGGGTCCGCGGTCCCGTCGTTCGGCGGGATGTTCGCCGCCATCGGCACCATCGGGAACTCGCCCTCCAGCTCGGGTGGCGGTGGAGGCTTTGGCGGCGGCGGCTCGGGCGGTGGCGGCGGCGCCGGCGGCGGCTTCTAGCCAGCGCTACGGCTCGACCACCACCTGGATGGCGGTGCGCAGGTTGCCATCCTGGCCGCTGCCGCAATCGGTTCCGCCGATGGAGAAGCCGCTCTTCGCAGAGATCTGCCAGGTCCCCGCTGGAAGCCGCAGCTGCGGATCGTTGTAGTAGGACTGGTAGAAGGCCGCGTACGGGTCGTCGTTTGACCGGCCGCCGACCTTGGCGAAGGGCGCCGAGACGGTCTGACCCTTCGTCATCGACGTCGAGATGCAGTCCGTGGTGCCGCCGCCGGGCATGGACAGCGGACCACCCACCTGCATCACGTCGAAGCCCACCAGGCCGGGGCTGCTGTTCGTCCACAGCTTGACCGTGGAGTCCGGGCCGGCGTAGGCAAGGGTCGTGGTCACGGTAATCGGCTGGCCGGCACGGTAGCGGTCGTGGTCCAGGGTCATGGTCAGCGTGAAGCCCGCGTTGCTGTCCGAGGCCGAGACCGATGACCCATCGAGCGGTGCACCGCTCGAGGAAGCGACGGGGACGTGGGGCACGCCGGCATCGGCGAACCAGGACAGCTCGTCCGCACCCAGTGAGCCGATGGCGACCAGCCCGCCGGACACCACTCGGACCGTCTCCAGGCGCGCCTTGCTGGTGAGGCTGGGATCACCGCCCGGCATCGTCGAGGCATTGCCGCCGATGCCCAGGCGTTGCCAGTGGGCGCCATCCGTGGAGAGCCAAGCCGCCAGCGAATCAGCGTCGCCGGCCGGATCCGGACCAATGGCGACGATGTGGGTTCCATCGGCCATGAGCAGAGCCGAGTAGGGCATGGGAATTTCAACCGAGCTCCAGCTTCGGCCATCGGCGGATGCCCAGGCCGATCCGCTCCGCGGCGAGGACGGGTTGTCGCTGCCGATGGCCAGGAGGCCGCCCGACCCGGCGTAGATGGCCAGCAGCTGCGCGCCCGGTGCCGGCGTGGCGTCTACCACGGGTGCGGCACGCCAGGTCAACCCGTCGGACGACCACCAGCCGGCCGGCACGCGGGTGCCGTAGCCTCCGGCGCCCCCGGAGGTGAAGTCCGGTTCGCCAATGCCGCCGGCCACGAAGAAGCCGTCCGCCGTGGCGGTGACGCTGTTGAGCATGGCCTTGTCGAACACGGAGCCCAGCTGGACCGCCCGCCAATGCGAGCCGTCGGGCGAGAACCACAGGGCCGGCTGGCCCGTCACCGTCTGGCCGGTGATGACCGCGCCCTTTGGCCCGGCGGCGAGGGCGGCGAAGTAGGCCTGGCCAAAGGTGCCGGGCGGGGCCTGGGTCCAGTGGGTGGCATCGGTAGAGAACCAGACCGGTGCCGATGCGGCCGGCGTGCACACCGCGCCCTCGCCCTCCGGGCAGCCCGCGGGAAGCTGGAGGTTGCCCACCGCCACCAGCGCATTGGGCAGTGCCGCGATGTGGATGGGGTAGTCGCCGAAGGTCGAGCCGGTGTGGACGGTCCTCCAGTGGATCCCGTCCTGCGAGATCGCCACCGGATCCTCCGTCCCGTTGTCGCCGGATCCCTGGCCCACGCCCACGTACTCGCCGTGCCACTCCACCAGGTCGTAGATGAAGGGCGCAGTGACGGTCCCGGGGTCGGACCAGGTCAGCCCGGTCCACGGTCCGGATCCGCCGCTGGGTTGGGGAGCAGGTGACGCCGACGCGCCGGGCAGCGCAGCCGGCTGCCAGGTCCGGCCACCGTCAGTCGTCACGAACAGGCCGCTTGGGGTTGGCGGATTCCCGAGGCTGACGAGCGCCGTCCCATGCTCGCCATCCCGCGCGAAGGCAACGCCGGCGATGGGGCCATTGCCGGGCAGGCCCTGTGTGCTCCGCTCGCGCCAGGTCGTGCCCGCATCATCGGTGACCCAAAGGCTGAGACCGGTGGGTGCTGGCAGCATCCAATGCGTGGCGTCGATCACCGCTGGAGCGCCAAGGGCCGAGCCCTCGAGCGGGAGGGCCTGTCCCGTCTGCCAGATCTTGCCGCCGTCGCTTGACCTGTAGAAGCGGACGGGTCCATTGTTCCCCACCGCAACCACCATGGTCGAGCCCGTGACGATGGGGGGCGTGAGGAGGGACTGACCGTTGGACAGCACGTCGCGCCCGGCCAGACGGATCCGCTGCCAGGTCGCGCCCCCATCACGGCTTGCGGAAAGCAAAGCCCATTCACCGGCTCCGGACGCAGTTGACGCTGCACCCGCCCAGAGCGTCCCGTCGGCGGCGACGGAGAACATGCGCGCGTACCGCAACTCGCCCGGCGGCCCGGTGGCTGCCGTCTTCCAGGTCTCCCCTCCATCCATGGTCGTGAGCAGGGTTGCCGGGATGGCGCTGAAGCGCTCGGGCTCGATGAGGAGGTAGCCGTGCTGGGTATCCACGAAGCTCAGCGCAGCACCGGTTGCCGGGTAGTTGCCCGTGATGGCCGTGGACCGCCAGCCGACGCCCCCATCCGCCGTTCGGTTCACGACGTACGTGAGGACGTCATGCTCGGGGTCCCCCGAGTTGCCATTGAACCCAGGCCCGATGCTCACGGTCCAGGCGTGCTGCGAATCGAGCACGAAGACCGCAGCGGGGTTGGGGTCGATGGTGCCTATCCGCCAGGTGGCGCCCCCATCGGTCGACAGGTAAAGGTCGCTCCCGCTCCGCGCCCAGAGGCCACCGTCGGCGAAGGTGCCAATCTGATCTGCGGCCGGCGCGGCCAGGTTTCCCGACGCCGATGGCGTGGGCAACAGGGCCGATGGCGCGGGCGAGGCCAATGGCGTGGGTGAGCCCGTTGCGGGCACCAGCTGCAGCACAGAGGCTGTGAATACCGCGGCAAGGATGACCGTGACGGCCACGCCGCCAATGGCCCATCGCCCCGGGGCACGTCGAGATCCTGGCTGAGTCGCACGACTGACAACCGAGGGAAGGTCGACCGACCCGATCTCGTCGCGCAGGTAGGCCTCGAACTGCTCGGTGATGCGCCGCTCATCGTCGTGGCGATCAGTCATCGCCAAGCTCCGTCCGCAGCCGGGCAAGCAGACGGTGCAGCCGAACGCGCGCAGCCGCGGCGGAGATGCCGATGTGCTCGCCGATCTCGGCCGAGGTGAGCCCCAGGCCGAAGCGCAGACCCAGCAGCTGCCGATCCGCGATGGCCAGCTCGGACAGTGCGCGAACCAGGTCGAGATGGCGCGGGTCAACGGGCGGCATCGGCTCGGGCGGGCGAAGGCGTCCGTGGAGCAGCGCACGCAGGCGCTGGCGGCGCAGCTGCCGCCGGACCTCGTTGGCGGTCACCGTGCGCAGCCAGGCACCGATGCGGCTCGGGTCGCGGATCTGGCCGCGCGACCGCCAGGCCGCCTGCCAGCAGGCCTGCACCACATCCTCGGCCAGGGCGCGGTCGCCGGACATGACGAGTGCCAGTCGCATCAGGTCGACGTGGTGCCGGCTGACGAGCTGCTCGAACTCGTCGGCCAGCATGCGTCCCTCCTCGGCTCCGGTTTCCAGGGCGTCGATGGGCATCCCCCGCTCCACGTCAGCTAAGAGTCACGACCGGCTCGAACTGTTACACACGAGGCGTTACGCCGTTAGCGATGAGGCACCCCGGGACTACCCTCGGACCTCGTCGCAGCCAGGCGAGCCGTCCGGCAGCACCTTGACCAGGAAGGCGCCAATCTGCCCGTCCGGTCCGAAGCCGAACGGTACCCAGAACCGCCAGGCATCCTGGTTACCGGCGAGGGCCGGATACGCGTGCAGCGCCTCGAGGATGGGCGCCATGGTGGTGCTCGTCAGGTAGCCGCAGCGCAGCGTGCCGGACTTCTGCGCTGCCGGATCGTTCGCGGAAACACCAAACCGCTGGCGGGTCCGGGATCGGCCAGCCGAAGTCGCCGAAGTCCGCGAGACCGGCAGGCTGGCCGCCGTCCGGTTGCACGTCGAGGACGACAGCCCAGGCCTGGGGCTGGTAGAGACGAGCGGCCGGGTCGGCCCAGGCACTTGCCGGGAGCCAGGACTCGGGATCCATGAGCTTGGTCCGCAGTGCATCCAGGGTGAGGCGCTCCTGGCTGGTGACCCAGTACAGGTTCTCGTCGCTGTCGATGGCGGTCATCGAGACCGTGACCGCATCACCCGAGGCATTGCGGGTATGGAACGTCCAGCCACCCGCTCCCCGACCGGGAGGCTCCACGCCGGGCAACGGGGTGCGACCGAACGTCGCATCGCTGTCGAGCAGGTGGGTGTCGTCGAGGGCCTTCCGCACCATGGCCAGGCCCGCATCGGTCAGGTCGCGCTCCACGAGGTCGCCGCTGCTGTTGGTCCAGGTCACGCGGCCGTCGGCGGTGATGGTGGTGACGATGTCCGGAATCATGTCGCCCAGCTCGCCGAGGCGATCCAGGCGAACCACCAGCGGCGCCTTCTCGAAGGTCACCGACGGCGTGGTCGCCGCGGTCGTTACCAGGTGCAGCGTCGCGGTGATCGTCGTCACGTCGGTGCCGCAGTCGCTGCCGCCAGGGGAGAAGCGCGCCGTGGCGGTGAGGTCCCAGGTCCCCTCCGGCAGGCGGAACTCAGGATCGTCGCGATACGAGGGTCCCGCCCATGCGGGCAGGCCGCGCGGATTCTCGGTGGGCTTCATGAAGGGCATGCCGAGTGCGGAGCCCTGGTGGAAGTCGTAGCGAGCGCAGGCGGTGTTGCCGCCGCTGACCAGGTCGGCCGGTCCATCGGTCTGCTGCAGCTCAAAACTGACCAGACCGGACAGTGACCCCCAGGCCACCGTGTTGGCCAGGCTGCCGGCGTACCCCAGGGTGGCGTGCACCACGATCGCATCCCAGGCGGGGAGCTCGGCATCGTCGACGCTGAGCACCAGCTGCCAGTCGCCCACCGTGGCCTCGGCGCGGGTTGTTGGCGGCGTGGAGAGAGTCGCCGTCGGCGTCGGGGCCAGGGTCGCGGTCGAGATGGCGGAGGCCGAGGGTGAACCGCTCGAACCCGGTGGTGGGGTGGCCGGCCGCCACACGGTGAGCGCGAGGGTCGTGGCCGTCACCGCCAGGACCAGCGTGGCCGCCACGGCGACGAGCTGGAACGAGAGGAACCGCCTGGCCGGGGTGCGCTCGGGAAGCGCGGCGGTCAGGCTCGCGGTGAAGTCGGCCGGCAGGCGGTGGCCACGGGCGTCCTCGTCGAGCGCGCCGGCCAGCCGCCGCCCGAGGTCGTCGTCTCGCTCAGGCATCGTCGCCCCCCAGCTCCTGGCGAAGCCTGGCCATGGCCCGCGACAGGCGTGACTTGGCGGTCCCCACCGGGATGCCCAGGGCATCGGCCACGTCGGGAACGCTCAGGTCCAGCTGGTAGCGGAGGGCCAGCAGCGCGCGATCGGTGGCAGACAGCCGGGCAAATGCGCTCAGCAGGTCGACCGCAGCATCGGCCGATGGCATCGGATCGCTGGCAGGATCCATGGCCGGCGCCAGGGGGATCTCGCGGGCATGGCGGGCGTGGCGCCGTTCGTCGAGGGCCAGCCGCACGGTGATGCGCCGGAACCAGGCGGGCCAGGCATGCGGCCTCGCGCAGCCGCGGCAGCTGCTGCCATGCCTGGATTGCGGCTTCCTGGACCACGTCGCGCGCCTCCTCGGGAGAGCGAAGGATCGAGAGCGCCGCCCGGTAGGCGGCCGGCATGTCGCCGTCGAGCAGACGCGCGAAGGCCAGCCGATCACCGGCCGTGGCCTCGCGGACCAGGCTCGCGAACTCCCTCACTCCCTCCCCTTTCACCTCAACAGACGAGGTGGCCAGCGCAAACCGTTCCCTTTGGCGTCCCATCCTGATGCGTCGCATGCCGTCCCGGGTCGCAAATGCGCCCATTCGCACACCCGCCCATTGACGCCCGCAGCTATCATGTTACGCATGGTAGCCAGCGAGACACGGGACTCGCTCACCGAGCTGCGGCGCGGGGTGCTCGAGTTCTGCGTGCTGGCCATCCTGCGCGGCGGCGAGTCGTACGGGTTCGACATCGTCCGCGAGCTGTCGGAGGAGGAGTTGTTGACCAGCGAGGGAACCATCTACCCGCTCCTCTCCCGGCTGCGCCGCTCGGAGTGGGTCACCACCACCTGGCGGGAATCGGCGGCGGGTCCACCCCGTCGCTACTATCGGATCACCGATCGCGGCCGGCGCGCCCTCGATGCGTTCGCCGCGGACTGGTCCCGGTTCCGCAGCGCCGTCGACGGGCTGCTGAATCCGAAGACCAAGGGAGGGGGCAGGGATGCAGCCTGACACACTGGTCCGCGACTACCTGGGCCGGCTGGAGGCGGCCGCCTGGCCCCTGACCGAGGACCGCCGTCGCGAGCTGGTCGGCGAGGTTCGCGAGCACATCGACACGGCCCTGGCCAACGCCGGCACCAGCGACGAGGTCACCATCCGCAACGTGCTCGACCGCCTGGGACGGCCGGAGGAGATCGTGGCCGCCGAGGTGCAGACCGATGGCGCCGCGTCCGCGCCCGTTCGCGCTGCGGCCGTTCCCGCGCCGTCACGGTGGAACATCGGCGCGGTGGAGATCACCGCCCTCCTGCTGCTCACGGTGGGTGCCTTCCTGCTGCCGGTGGTCGGCCCCATCCTGGGCCTGGTCTTCGTCTGGGTCTCCACGGTGTGGTCCACGCGCGAGAAGCTGTTTGCCACCTTCCTGGTGGCGGTCCTGCTGCTGCTCCCGGTGGTGCTGCTGTTCGGCCTCACCGTCCAACCCGGCTAGAAGGGATACGCCTCATGGACATTGCGCCTGCCGCCTACCTGATCCCGCTGGCCGGGCTGGCGGCTGCCGCCTTCCTGGTCTTCGTCCTCCTGCGCCGTCGCCGCTGAAGAGCCGGGAGGGGGCGGAGAAGCTGGCGATGGCTGTCCCGTCATCGGACCCCGCACGACGGACGCATTCCCGGAGGCGCCGAATCCTGCCAGCGGTGCTGGCCCTCCTTGTCCTCTGGCTGAGTGCGGGCTTCCTGCGCGCGTCATCTGTCGCGGTGGACTACGTGGTCCGCACCGAGAGCCCGAAGGGCGTGAGTGACCTGACCACCACGCTTGCGCCGGGGATCCCGCCGTTCTGGGTGGTGACCGTGCGGAGCACCGTCAGGGAGTCGACCGGCGCTCACTACGCCTCATCAGAGATCCTCTGGGTCGAACCACTCTCTGGTTGGGTTCTTGTCCTCGCCAGGGGCTGACACGAACGGGTCTGGGCCGTCGGATGACCGGCAGCCCAGTGACATGCTCGATCCCGTTCGACTTCGCGACTGGCCAATGCGGTCCGGGAGGCATTCGAGCCGTTCCACGCTCGGTGGACGGTCTCGACGGTCCCACACCCGCCATCAGGCTGGCCCCTGAGATCTCCTCGTGTCGACATGTCACCACTGCAACGACGCCGGTCGCGGGCGCGTCACCTGCGACCCGGTCCTCGAGGTGGTGACGAACGACCCTGTCGGCCCGGAGGCCGATCCATATCAATCAGCCTGGTCGGTTCGCCCACGGGTCGCATTACGACCCGACGTTCGAGCCGCCGATCGAGGTCGCGGCCAAATGGAAGCCGACGCTCCAACCCTCCTGGATCGCCTGGGACCGGGAACGATTGCCCGGATCACCGGCGGCATCTACCTCACCTACGTCCTGGCGTCCGTGCTCGCGGGTGCGCTGGGGCAGATCGGGCTGGGCGATGCCCAGCAGATCCAGCAGGCGCTGCTCACCAATCCCGGGTCGTTCCGCATCGGCCTCGTGCTGGCCCTGTTGACCGGACTCCTGTTCGTGGCGACCGCGTGGGGTCTGTGGGTTCTCCTCCGACCGATCAACCGTGAGCTGGCGCTGCTGTTCCTGCTGCTCAACGCCATCGGCGTCGCCATCCAGGGCGCCGCGATGCTGTCGCTGGTGTCCGCGCTGCTGCTGGGTGATGGACCCAGCCAGATGCAGGCTTACTCGAGCGCCCAGGTGGATGGACTGACCTACCTGGCCATCAGCACCTACAAGACGGGCTGGGTCACGGCTCAGCTGTTCTTCGGGGCCTGGCTGTTCCCGCTGGCGTACCTGGTATACCGCTCCCGCTTCCTGCCCCGGTTCTTCGGCGTCCTCCTGGGCCTCGACGGCATCGCCGTCGCGATCTGGTTCCTCCAGGTCCTGCTGTTCCCGGACTACCCGGCGATCCGGTATCCAGGGCTGGCGGTGAGCTTCGTCGCCGAGGTCGGCCTGGCCCTGTGGCTGCTGGTCGTGGGAGTGCGGAGCGTCGAGCATGGAGCTGAGCTACGGCCCGATCCGGCGGGCACGACCGGACAGGTGCTGCCGTGAGAGCGGTCGTTTGCCACGGTTGACTTCAGATCACCCATTCCGGGCGAACGAACCTGCTGCGCATCGTCGATCCCGGATACGAACCGTCTGCGCATTGCGAAGCCAGCATGAGCGTGCGAGCGGCTCCCTCGTCATGCCATTGTTGAACCACATCGGCTGCGGGGGACACTCAACAGCGTGGAGCGCATGGCGGACTGGGGGAATGCCGACCTGGTGGCGCAGGCCCGGGCCGGTGACGGCGAGGCCTTCGCGCGCCTGGTCGAGCCCCACCTCGCGCGAGCCCTGACGGGCGCACGTCTCATCGTCGGTGACTCGACCGATGCCGCCGACGTCGTCCAGGACGCCCTGCTGTCTGCTTGGCGAGGATTGGGCGGGTTGCGCGAGCCCGCCGCGTTCGGGGCCTGGTTCCGCCAGCACGTCGTGCGGACCGCCTGGCGTGCCACGAAGCGATCGCGAAGGACCGCGTCGCTGGACGACGCCTGGGTCGACCCGGTCGATCATCTCGAGATCGGCCTGGGGCGGCGGGACATTCGGCGCGCGTTGTCTACCCTGGAGCCTGACGATCGCGTCCTGCTCACCCTGCGCTACCACCTGGATCTTCCCCACGAGGAGACGGCGCGACTGCTGCGCGTGCCGGTGGGCACCGTGAAGTCGCGCCTGCACTACGCGCTCGAGCGGCTGCGCGCCGCCTACGACGCCGAGGAACGAGCATGACCGACGAGTTTGAGGCCCAGGTCAGCCGGGCTCTCCGAGATGCCCTCCATGCCGATCCGGCCGAGGTTGACCGGCTGCGCAGCTACGCTGCCGGGCTGTCCGCCACACCGCACCGGGCGATCCAGCCCGCCGTCCTGGTGGCTGCGGTCGCCACCGTTGCGGCGGTCATGCTCGTAGCGGCCATTGGGCTGGGCTGGCTCGGACTGCCGAGCCAGGGCGGGAACACCACCTATCCCATCAACAGCACCGATCCGCGCTTTGCCAAGTGCGCCGGTTCGGTCAGCGACGTCCTTGCCGCCTTCCCCATGGAGCACGCCAAGGACTACCGCGCCTACCTCCCGAAGATGGGCATCAGCCCCGAGCTGGACACCAGCCAGTCTGCGTTCGTCGTGGTGTACGTCGGCCAGTACCCGGGGCCAATCCTCGGAGGACTCCAGTCCAGCTCCCGGCCTACCCTGACTCCCAACCACCACGACCTATGCGTCTGGGTCGGCGACCTGCAGAGCGGCACCAGCTATGTCTACGCCGACGTCGACATCACCGGCATGAGCGCCACGCCGCCAGCCACGCCGAGTGCCGCGCCGGCCTCATCCAGATCGGCGCTTCCGGGAGCCATCCACGACGCTGCGTCCCTGCCTGACACGCTCACGGTGTGTGGACGGCAGTGGAGAAAGGACCCAACCGCGCGCCAGTTCAGCTTCGCGCAGATCCAGTCACAGAGTAGCGGTGACCCCGTGGTCGTCGACCCGGGCGCCTCCATCCCGTGCCCGACCGGAGCCTGCTCGCAGGACGCCGGCAACACGCCATGCGCCACCGTCATCTACGTACGAGCGGGAGCGGATGCCTACATCGGCTACGAACTCCAGGGTGGTCCGTAGGCGGGGCAGCGGGCGGAGTCTCCTTCGCGACGACGCTGCTTTGCGCGACGTGTGCCGTTAGCGACCGCGCCCGCACCAACGTACTCCCAGGTCGAGATCAGGCCGACCGGCCAGTGGCGAACGAACCTCGCTGCGCATCGCCTGGCTCGTGCACGAGCCCGTTGCGCATCGCGGCGCCGCATTCACCCGAAGTTGACGAAGCGCGCGTCAGTATGGTGTGAATGCCGCACCACAACAGGGAGGGTCCCCTGGCCGGCCGGCTCGTCGAGGATCTGCGCGCACAGCGACCCGAGGCACTGGATCGGCTGCTGGCCAACTACGGCCGCCAGATCCACGGGGTGGCGTACCTCATCCTGCACAGCTCGGCCGACGCCGAGGAGGTTCTGCTCGACACCCTGCTCACCGCCTGGCAGCAGGTCCGGCGGCTCCGCGACCCAGAGCGCCTGCGCGCATGGCTGCTGCGCATCGCGGTCCGCAAGGCTCTCAGCCGCCGCCGCAGCTCGCGCCAGGTGGATGTGCTCCTGCCGATGGCGGCGGCCAGCGACCCCACCGCCTCGATTTCCGATCGACTCTCGGTCGCCGCGGCGGTCAGCCACCTCCCGCCGAGGATGCGCGTGGCGGTTGCCCTGCGCTACTACGCCGATCTGTCGATCGCCGAGATGGCCGAGACCCTCGATCGAAGCCCGAACACGGTGAAGACCGAGCTGCGCCTCGCGCTGGCCCGCCTCCGCGACGAGCTGCGCGACCCCGACCTGCCGGTAGAGGCGAGCGATGACTGATAGCCGGGACCGGGAGGATCGCCTGCGCACGCGTCTCCACGCCGAGGTCGACCGCCTGGCCGTGCCCATGGATGAGGATGTGATGCGCGAGCGACTGGCGGAGCGGTCGGGCCGACGTCGGCGGTGGATGTGGCCCGCCTCGGTGGCGGCCACAGCCGCTGTCGTCGTCGCCGTCATCGTCCTGGCCGTGGCCTTCGGACCACTGCAGCCGCCCGCCGTGGGCACGTCGCCGCTGCCCAGCGCCTCGTCCGGGGAGTCGGTGAGCCTGCCCGCCGGCGCTCCGCTGAAGCCAACCGACTGCGGGTGGCCGTCGGAAACGCCGCTGGCCTTTGCGGGCTGGGCGACGATCGCAGACCTTGGGGCGGAGCAGATGATCCAGGGCGACCCGCGCGCCCACGTCTTTGCCCTGGTCACGCGCGACCCGGTCGAGCTGCAGCCCATGATCGGCTCACCGATGCTGGAGGCGAGGGTTCTGCGCGCTCCGGCAGGACGGCTCACAGGTCGAGAGCGGTGTGCCTGACGAATGGGCCTTCCGCGGGACGCAACAGGGTCCTGCCGTTACGTGCGCGAAGGCCATTACGAACTGCGCGAGCGCGACCGCGGCCGTCCTGGATGCGGTGGCCGACATCGGTCATCCCGCCGCGCGGATCACGCTCAGATCGGATCAGCTGTGTATCGGAGCCCCCTTCGGCGGTCGCCCGTGTGGAGCCCCCGTCTGGCCCCCCGGCGCCCAGCGGATGACCTCCGCGGTGGTGACCTTCTCCGGGACCAACCAGCAGGCCTTCCTCAATGTGTTCTGGCTCGCTGGCGGCTCGGTCAGCGCCGAGGTGATGGCCCTGGAGGCACCGCCAAACGGGGCCACGCCGTTTCCCTAGATCGCGCGCCGAGTGAGAGGCGGCCGTCAACTTCGATACCCACCGATTTGCGCAACGTCAAGAACACGCACC
This sequence comes from uncultured Chloroflexia bacterium, assembly GCA_963805645.1. Taxonomy (GTDB): domain Bacteria; phylum Chloroflexota; class Limnocylindria; order QHBO01; family QHBO01; genus CAVXEH01. The sequence continues at coordinate 446,942 of CAWDVA010000007.1, forward strand.
TTCTTGCGCTCCACGCAATCGGTTGGGTATCGGCTCACGGCGGGTAAGAAGGGTCTTCGTGCGTGGAACTGGGGTGGCCTGCGGGGGTCGAACCCGCAACCTTCGGATCCACAATCCGATGCTCTGCCGGTTGAGCTAAGGCCACCACGGATGCCCGCGCGTGGTCGCAGCGCGGAGCGCGGCGGATTCTCCCATGCCCCCATGTGCCGGTCAAACCGATGGCGCCCACACCCCGGTCCGCCGCAGCAGGCAATCCCCGGCGGGAGTGCCCGGGGCGCGGACAGGACGCCATCGGTCCATCCACGTATGCTTGCGCCATGGCGCTCTACACCCTGCTCGAACGCTCCGAGCTGACCGACCCGGTCCTGGTCGCCGCCTTCGACGGCTGGGTCGATGCCGGACAGGCCGCGACCCTGGCCGCCGAGCAGCTCGCCGCCGATGCCGGAACCATCGCCACCTTCGACTCGGACAACATCTACGACTATCGCTCCCGGCGCCCCACCCTGGACATCGTGGACGGCGTGCTGCAGGAGCTGGACTGGCCGCAGCTCACCCTGCGCGCGGGACGCGTTGGCGAGCGAGATGTGCTGGTCCTCACCGGCCTGGAGCCGGACTACCGCTGGCACCAGCTGTCGACGGAGATCGTGGGGCTCGCGAAGGAGATGGGGGTGGGCACCTGGATCAGCCTGGGTGCCATTCCCGCCGCCGTGGCCCACACGCGTCCCGTGCCCATCCTGGGCACCGCGTCGCACGGCGGCCTGCTGCCGGTGGGCGTCGACCAGGGGCCGGAGGGACGACTGCGGGTGCCATCGGCGCTGGTGTCGGTGCTGGAGCTGACCGCGTCGGAAGCCGGGATCCCGTCGCTGGGCTTCTTCGCGCAGGTGCCGCACTACATCTCGGGCGCCTACCCCGGTGCCGCGGTCGAGCTGCTGGCGCACGTCGGACGCTTCCTGGAGCACGAGCTGCCGCTGGGCGAGCTGCCCATGAAGGCGCTGGAGACGCGTTCCCTGCTGGATGCCGCCACCCAGGCCGATGAGCGCACCAAGGCCCACGTCGAGCGCCTGGAGTCCATGACCGATGAGTCGCGCCTGCCCTCCGGCGACGACCTCATCGCCGATATCGAGCGCTACCTGCGCGAGCGCGGCGGGGATGGCGGCGGCTCGGGCGGTCCGGGCGGTGGCCGCACCGACGGCGGCAGCAACCTCCCCAACTGACCTGCGCGGTCCAGCGCCCCGGTTCGACTCGTCAGATGCGTACCCCACGCGCGTTAGCAGGGCCGCCCGGCGCTCGACTCGTCACCTGCTGATCACCGTAGCGTTAGGCGAGTCGAGACGTTGTTCCGTCACCGGGCAGCCGCCCTGCCGAGCGTGGGCAGCGACCCCGCCGGCCGCATTCCGGCGCACCGACTCACCTAACGCTGCTCACGTGCGCGCCTGACGAGTCGGGATGGCCGAACCACCCACCGGGCCGCATACCGCGCACCGCGCGCGCGCCTGACGAGTCGCGGCAAGCCGCCGCAACGCGCGTGGCTAGCGGTGGTCGGAGCCGGAGCTGGCGCGCAGCACCCACAGCACGATGGCGCTGCCGATGATGGCGAGCAGCAGCGCACCCAGGAACCCGGTCGCCTTGGGCTGGTTGAGGACCTCCGTCCAGAACCAGCCGCCCAGGATGCCGCCCAGGATCCCGATGATCATGGTCCCCAGGCATCCGTACCGCTCGCGCCCGGGCACGAACCAGCCGGCCATTGCCCCCGCCAGCAGCCCCACCACGATCCAGCCGATGATGCCCAGGTTCGGCATGCGTCCTCTCCTCCTGATGGACCGATGGCGCCCACGTCGCGGGTGACGCCCGGTCCGCGCATCCTACCCCGCGCTCAACGGGGCGGTGAAGTCCACGACCAGGGCGCCGTTCTCGACCTGCACCGGGAACCGCTGCAGCGGCGGGTTGCCGCTGACGAACGGGTCGCCGGCGAGCGTCCACTGGAGGCCGCGACAGTCCGTCACCCGGTCCGCGCCAAGGGTCAATGCGCAGTCGTTGACCGGCGACCAGGAGCTCACCACCGCGTACTGCCCGGTCACCGTGCGGCTTATGACGACCGTCAGCTCGGCGTGCACGCCGGACGGTTGCTCGCCAAGCAGGCCGTGCGGGCCGTTGAGCAGCAGGTCGCGCTGGATGGGGCCACCGGTCAGCTCCCCCACCGCGGCCACCGCGTACACGGAGTCGTCGCGCGGTGGCCCCAGGCTGAAGATGAACGGGCGGACGAGCAGGAGCAGCGCGAGCAGGAGCACGAACCCGCCCACCGCGAGCACCACGTAGCGCAGGACGGTGTCTCGTTCGACCGTGTCGGTCACGCGACCGCCTCCTCCTGTTCGCCCCCCGGCCCGCCGCCGGCGCTCTCCTCTGCGTCGAGCGCCGCGACTGTCGGTGCCATGCTGCTCCCCGGCGGCAGGAGCTCGACCAGGGTCGCGCCCGCGGCGTTGTAGAAGAGGGTCCCATTGCGGCGCACGGCACGGTCCTCCAGACGCCGGGTGACAAGCGTGGTGTGCCCGTGCAGCCACAGCGGGGGCCGCAGCCGGGTCGCCAGCCAGCGCAGGGGCACGGAGCCGCGATGCATCCGATCCGGTCCGTCGTTGATCCCGCGGGGCGCGACGTGGCTGATGGGCAGCACCGGGAGGTGGCGGCCGCGCAGGCGCAGGCGCGCCCATGCGCGCAGGACGGCCCGCCCGGTTGCGACGTCGCTCCGCTGCAGGCCGCCGCCTCCGTGGAATGGGATGCCGTTGAAGCCGACCAGGGTCACGCCCCCTTCCGTTCGCGGCACACCGTCGGTCATCGGCTCGGGAAGATGGAGGGTCGTGGCATCGCCGGTTGCCCATTCGCCGCCGACGTCGTGGTTGCCGCGCACGTAAACCAGGGGTGCGTTGAAGGCGTCGGTCACGAACTGGAGATAGTCCACCGGCAGGTCGCCGCAGCCGACCACCAGGTCCACCCGCCCGAGCCGTCGCCTGGTCGCCAGGGAGTCGAGCGACTCGTCGACCTCGTCGGCCACCGCCAGGATGCGAAACGCGCGCCCGTCGCGAGACGCGAAGAGGCGCTCATCCGGCCAGGCGACCTGCAGGTACGAGGTCACTGGTCGGAATCCTTCGCGGGGGCAGCGGCCTCATGCCCGGCCTCGTGCTCGGCCTCGTGCTCGGCCTCCTCCGCGAGCGCGCGGTCCTCGGCAAGCTCCGCGTTCAGGGCCAGCTCCTCGCGGGGCAGCTCCTCCGGCCGGAACCCCATGCGCGTGGTCCGACGTCCCTCACCAGCCTGGCGTACCTCCTCCGATCCGATGATGGACGTGGAGATCGCTCCGCCATGGCTCTCGGCGTGATGGCCGGCGAGGAGCAGCTCGGTGACGTCGGCGTCGATCGCCGCTCCACCCATGCGCCGCGCGGCCGCGATCCTGTTGTGGCCATCCACGACCCAGTAGTCGTCTCCTACTTGCAGAAGATCCACCGGGGGAAGGACGGCGAGGTCCTCGGTGGCGTGCAGGATGCGGTGCCAACGGGCCTCCCAGTTCCTGCCTCGCAGGCTGGGCATCGGCAGGAAATCCGCCGTGTTCTGCGTTGGATGGCGCGCCGTCCCAACAATGGCATCCAGCGGCACCTCGCGGACGCCGAGCGGGTGACGGCTGGCCGCCAACGCGTCCGGATGGCGATCGAACAGCGAGGGGAGCGGCTCGCGATCTCGTCGCCGCGATCCTGGGCGTTTCAGGCGCATGTGACCTCGGATGATCTCACTTGGTTGCCACACGGTATGCGTACACGCGCACCGATGGTTGCTGTGGGGTACTTATCATGCAGACAGTGGGCGCATCCGCCCAACTGAGTGTGCCCGGAGTCCCATGGAGGTACCAGACCGTCCGATGGCCACGGTGACCTTTGACCACATGGTCAAGCGCTATGCCGGCGACGTCCTCGCCGTGAACGACCTCAACCTCGAGATCCACGACGGAGAGTTCCTCGTCCTCGTGGGACCGTCCGGCTGTGGGAAGACCACCGCGCTCCGCTGCGTCGCCGGCCTTGAGGAAATCAGCGATGGGCGGCTGCTGATCGGTGACCGGGTGGTCAATGACGTCCCTCCCAAGGACCGGAACATCGCCATGGTGTTCCAGAGCTACGCCCTCTACCCACACATGAGCGTCTTCGACAACCTCGCCTTCGGGCTGAAGCTGCGCAAGACACCCAAGGACGAGATCAAGAAGCGCGTGGACGAGGCCGCCGCCGTCCTCGGCCTGGAGAAGCTGCTCGATCGCAAACCCAAGGCGCTCTCCGGCGGCCAGCGGCAGCGCGTGGCGCTGGGCCGCGCGATCGTCCGCGAGCCGCAGGTGTTTCTCATGGACGAGCCGCTCTCCAACCTCGACGCGAAGCTGCGGGTCGAGACCCGGGCCAACATCGCGCGCCTCCACCAGCGGCTGGGCACCACGACGGTCTACGTGACCCATGACCAGGTCGAGGCCATGACCATGGGGGATCGAATCGCGGTCATGCGCGACGGCGTCCTCCAGCAGGTGGGGACCCCCCAGGAGCTGTACGACCACCCGTCCAACGTCTTCGTGGCCGGCTTCATCGGTTCCCCGGCCATGAACTTCGCGACCGCCACCGTCGGCGACGGCAATCTGACCGTGGGCGGCATGAAGCTCGGGGCATCCGGGAACGTGACCGAGATGATCAAGAACCGGGCCACCGGGTCCACCGTGCTGCTGGGCTTCCGCCCTGAGCACCTCGACCTCGTAGACGCCGGCGGCGCCTCGCTGAGCCTGCCGGCCAAGGTCGACGTCGTCGAGTACCTCGGCAACGAGGAGCTGATCCACGCGGTCGTCGAGAGCCACGAGATCGTGGCGCTCGTCCCGTCGGAGCGGCAGGTCCGGGAGGGTCAGACGATCGACCTGACGGTGCCCGCCGAGAAGCTCCACATATTCGACCCCGAATCGGAGAAGGCCCTCATGAATTGAACCCTGGATCGCCGCTGCTGCCGGGGAGACCCGCGCGGCGCATACCGGGGAATTGGAGACGCGCGCGACAAGCCGGATGGCACGTCGGCGCTCACCGGGCGGAGGCGAGTGCGCCCGTACACGTAGGAGGACACATGACATCTCGCTGGCGATTCGTTACACCGCTGGTCACGCTGGTCCTCGTGCTGGCAGCCTGCTCGTCGAACAACTCCGGCAGCAGCGCAAGCGCGAGTGCCATGGGTAGCGCCATGGCCAGCGCCTCCGGTGGTACCGGAGGCGAGGATATCTCGGGGCAGACGGTCACCGTCATCGGGACGTGGACTGACACCGAGCAGGCCAACTTCCTTGCCATGATCAAGCCATGGGAGGATCAGACCGGGGCGACGGTGAAGTACCAGGGCACCCGGTCCATCAACGACATCCTGGCTGCCGGCATTCCGACCGGCGTCCTGCCCGATCTCGCCGGACTCCCCGGCCCGGGCCAGATGAACGAGTACGTGCAGGCCGGTGCGCTCAAGCCGCTGGATAACGTTCTCGACATCAGCACCTACACGTCCGAAACCTCCCCCGGCCTCGTGAGCCTGGGCCAGGTTGACGGCAAGACCTACGGCGTCTTCATCAAGGCGTCGGTCAAGGGCCTCGTCTGGTACAACCCCTCGCTCCACGACTACAGCTCGGCACCGCCGGCGACCTGGAGCGACCTCATGAGCCAGGGCGCGGCCAACCAGGGCAACGCCAAGGCGCTGTGGTGCCTGGGCATCGGCTCGGGTGATGCCTCCGGCTGGCCGGCCACCGACTGGATCGAGGAGATCCTTCTCCACCAGGCCGGCCCGGACGTCTACAACCAGTGGTGGCAGGGCAAGGTGTCGTGGAACGATCCTGCCATCAAGAAGGCCTTCGAGACGTACATGAATGACGTCGTTGCCAAGTCATTCGGTGGCGGCACCAACGCCGTCGCGACCCAGTTCGACGTCGCGGGCGATCCGCTCTTCGACAACCCGCCCGGCTGCGCGCTCTTCCAGCAGGCGAGCTTCATCACCGGCCTGGGCGCCTTCAAGGACAAGACGGCCGGGACCGACTACAACTCGTTCCCGTTCCCGGGCTTCGGCAACCAGTACGACAGCGCGGTTGAGGGTGCCGGCGACCTGTTCGGCATGTTCCACGACACCCCGGCCGCCAAGTCCCTGATGGCGTACCTGGTCACCGCTCCGGCCCAGGACATCTGGGTCAAGGCGGGCGGCGCACTGAGCGCCAACAAGAACGCCACCGACTATCCCGATCCGATCAGCAAGATCATGGGCTCCATGATCGCGAACGCGAAGCAGTTCGTGTTCGACGCATCCGACCAGATGCCGACCTCCATGAACGCCGCCTTCTGGTCGAACATGGTCAGCCTGACCGCCGGGAAGGAGACCATCGACGACGCCCTGAATGCGTTGGACAAGGTCGCCAAGGATGCCTATGCCGCATCGTCGTAGGCGAATCTGAATCCCAGGGGCCAGGGCGCCGTCCAGCACAGCGCCCTGGCCCGTTCCCCGTCAACGCTGGAGGTAGGGCATGACCGACAAGCTGATCACCGCGGCGATCGTCGTGGTCGGCGTCCCCGCCGTCCTGATCGCGTACATCTGGGCGACGGAGCAGGTGCTTCGGATCTTCCCCGAGCGCATCAAGCCCAAGGTTCGTCCCTGGCTCTGGCTTGCTCCGGCGCTGGGGTTCCTTGGGGTCTTCCTCGTCTACCCCACCATCGGCACCATCATTCGCAGCTTCCAGGACAGGTTCGGGAAGGCCTGGGTGGGCCTCGAGAACTACAGCTGGTTCATCGGGAGCTCGGACGCCCTTGCCGCCCTGAAGAACAACGTCCTGTGGCTGGTCTTCCTGACCCTCTTCGTGGTGGGTCTGGGGCTCCTCATCGCGATTCTCGTCGATCGCGTCAGGTACGAAGCCTTTGCCAAGAGCGTGATCTTCGTCCCGCTGGCGATCAGCATGGTCGCGGCCGGAGTGATCTGGCTGCAGGTCTACCACTACGACCCGCCGGGAGAGCCGCAGACCGGCCTGCTCAACGCCGTCATCGGCATCTTCGGGCAGGGACCCATTCCGTGGCTCCAGGAACAGGGCTTCAGCGTGAACACCTTCATGCTGATCATCGCCATGACCTGGATGTGGTCGGGCTTCGCGATGGTCATCATCTCCGCGGCCCTCAAGGGGATCAACCCGGAGCTGATCGAGGCGGCCCGGGTTGACGGCGCAAACGAGTGGCAGGTCTTCCGGGGGATCATCTTCCCGCTCCTGGTGCCAACCCTGGTCGTGGTCTCGACGACCATCGTGATCACAGCCCTCAAGGCGTTCGACATCGTCTACACCATGACCAACGGCTCCCTGCAGACCGACGTCATCGCCAACCTCATGTACAAGGAAATGTTCAGCTTCAACCAGTTCGGACGGGCCAGCGCCATTGCCGTCGTCCTGCTTCTGGCGATCGTTCCGATCATGTTCTTCAACGTCGGTCGGTTCCGCGCACAGGAGGCCGTCCGATGACCGCGACCGCCGCCGTCCAGGGCCGCGCGCAGAAGAGCTGGTTCACGCGGATGCGGGGCAAGATCGGCCTGCATACGATCCTGATCGTCCTGATGCTCGTGTGGGCGCTGCCGACCATTGGGCTGTTCATCAACTCGTTCCGGCCGGGCGCCGCGTTCCAGACCTCCGGGTGGTGGACGGCGCTCTTCCCGCCGTTCAACTTCACCTTCGAGAACTACGCGCACGTCCTTGGCCAGCAGAGCCTGGGGACCAACTTCCTCAACAGCCTGTTCATCAGCATCCCGGCCACGGTGATCCCGATCTTCGTGGCGGCCTTTGCGGCCTACGCCTTCAGCTGGATGGAGTTCCCCGGTCGGAACATCCTGTTCGTCGTGGTGGTGGGCCTGTTGGTCGTGCCGCTGCAGGCGACCCTGATCCCGATCCTGAGCCTCTTTGCCAGCTGGGGCATTGCCGGGACCTTCCTGGCGGTCTGGCTGGCCCACACGGGCTACGGGCTGCCGTTCGCGGTGTACCTGCTTCGCAACTTCATGGGCTCGCTGCCCAGGGAGGTGTTCGAGTCGGCGGCCATCGACGGGGCCAGCCCGGTGACCGCGTTCTTCCGGCTCGCCATCCCGATGAGCGTGCCCGCGCTCGCCGCGCTGGCGATCTTCCAGTTCCTCTTCGTCTGGAACGACTTGCTGGTGGCCCTGATCTACATCAGCGTGGTCAACCCGGACAACCTGCCGATGACCGTCAGCATCGCCAACCTGGTGAACTCGATCGGCGGCGGGCAGGAATACCTCGGCGCCGCCGCGTTCCTGTCCATGGTCGTCCCGCTGATCGTCTTCTTCGGCCTCCAGCGCTACTTCGTGCGCGGCATCGTGGGTGGGTCCGTCAAGGGCTGATCCATCCCCCAGTGCCACGTCGACGCACCACGAGCCGTCGCCCTCCGGGGCGGCGGCTCCTCGTTCGGCCGAATGTTGTTGGAGGTTTGAGCCGATGCCCGGGCGGCGCCGGGCTCGTCACCCCAGGCGCGTGAGGATCGACTCGCGGTCGAAGGCCCAGGAGCCGATGGCGAGCACCACCCCGGTGAGTCCCAGCACCACGAGATCCCCGGTGACGACCTGGGGCAGCGTGAAGGTGGCCTGCCCGCCGAAGAACTGGGCCACGGCGACGGCGATGATGGGAATCACCACGAAGCCGCCGATCTGCTGCGCGGTGCGCGCGTCGCTGACCCGGCTGGAGACCACGATCCCCAGCAGGACGCTGAACAGGCAGATGAGCGGCACGAGCGTCGCCATGGCGGTGAGCCACACGTCGCTGAACACGAGGCGGGTCAGGCGCGGGTCGGCGATCGCTCCGTTCACCAGGCCATAGGCGGCGTAGACCCCCCACGTTGCGAGCACCGCCGGCAGGGCCGCCGCGATGGTCTTGCCCGCGAGCAGCTCGGGCACCTCGATGGGTGTGGCGAGCTGCGGCTCCAGGGAGCGCGCCTGCTTCTCCCCGATGACCGACTGCGTGGCGAGGGCCATGGGCACCATGGCCGGGATGAGCAGGAAGTAGGCCATGAAGTTGGTGACGATGAAGCCCTGGGCCGCCAGCTTGGCCGGCAGGTTCGGGAACTGCGAGATGAACTGCTGGATCTGGCCCATCTGGTTCGGGTCGAGGTTGTGACCCTGGATGAACCACACCAGACCGGTGGGGATGGCGGCGAAGACCACGGCCGGGAAGGCCACGGCACCGAGCAGGAGCCGGTTGGAGCGCAGGTCGCGCCACTCCTTGCCGAAGACCGCCCAGACATACCCGGGTCGCATCACCACCCGCCTACGCCGCGCTCTGCTCGGATCCGTCAGGGACCGATGGCGCGGCGTCCGCGTCCCGCTCCCCGGTCTCACCGACCAGGTGCAGGTACACCTCCTCGAGCGACGCCGCCTCCTCGCTGACGGCCACGATCCGCGCGCCGTTGGCCACCAGCGCCGCGACCAGCTCCGGGTTGTCCCGGCGCGGGTCCATCACCTCCACCCCGAGGCCGCCCGGCTCGGTGCGTGCAGAGCTGACGAAGGGGAGCGGTGCGAGCGCCTCGACAAGGCGGCGCGCCTCGGCGTCGCTGGCCGCCAGCTCGACCCGGACCGTCGCGGAGCGTCCGTGCCGCCGCAGACCGGCCGGAGTGTTCACCATCAGCAGCGAGCCGCGCATGATCCCGATCCGATCGGACAGGCGCTCGGCCTCGTCGAGGTTGTGGGTGCAGATCACGATGCTGCGGCCGGCGTTGCGCAGGGTGGAGACGAAGTCTCGGACCGTCTTGGCCGCGGAGGGATCGAGGCCGCTGGTCGGCTCGTCGAGGTAGATGACCTCCGGCTCGTGGAGCAGGGCCCGGGCGATCGCCACCTTCTGGCGCATCCCCTTTGAGAAGCCCGCGACCCTGCGGTCCCCCATATCCGCGAGGCCCACCACGCCCAGGTAGCGATCCACCGCCCGGCGCAGGGCGGCGCCCCGCAGGCCGTAGAGGCGCCCGTAGTAGGCGAGGTTCTGGCGGGCGGTGAGCTTCTCGTGGAGCCCCGGGGACTCGGTCAGGACCCCGGTCATGGAGCGGATCCGCGCGGAATCCGGGCCCAGACGCAGCCCGTTGACCCGCGCGGCCCCGCCCGACGGCACGATGAGCCCGGCGAGCATCCGCACCGTGGTCGTCTTCCCGGCCCCGTTGGGACCCAGCAGGCCAAAGATCTCGCCGTCACCGACGGCGAAGGTCAGGTCCTTCACCGCCTCGACGGCCCCGAATCGCTTGGCGAGGCCGTGGACCTCGATCAATGGCAACCCCCTGTGGCGAGCAGCATGCGGGTCCGCACTGTACCAGCCAGCCGGGCCGATGGCGTCCGGTACGATGGTCGCCCATGGCCGAGCGTACCGTCACCAGCCGCACCGCGTTCTCCGGTCGCCTGCTGACCCTCAGGGTCGAGACGGTGGCCCTCGACGATGGCCGCGAGACGACGCGGGAGATCGTGCAGCACCCCGGCGCCGTCGCCATCCTGCCCTGGGACGGCGCGCGCATCGCGCTGGTCCGCCAGTGGCGACATCCGGCCGGCCGCGAGCTGCTGGAGGTTCCCGCCGGCACGCTCGACCCCGGCGAGGAGCCCGCCGTCACGGCCCGCCGGGAGCTCGCGGAGGAAGTGGGGGTCTCCGCCGACGAATGGGTCACCGGCCCGGCCTTCTTCACGGCGCCGGGCTTCTGCACCGAGCACCTGACCGTGTTCCTGGCCACGAGCCTGCACCCCGCCCCGGGAGCGGGGCACGATCCGGACGAGCGGATCGAGGTGACCTGGGTGACCCTGCCCGAGGCGCTCGCCGCCATCGACGATGGAACCATCGAGGACGGCAAGTCGATCGCTGCCCTGCTCTGGTTGGCGCGGCGCCTTGATGGCGGCGCCGCCATCGGTCCCACCCGAGCCTGAGGCGGCTGGCAACGGAGGTGGCTCAGGCCGCCTCCACCCTGGCGAGGGCCCGCCGGTAGTCCTCCGACTCCGGGCGCAGGCGGACCGCCATCCGAAGGTGGTTGCGGGCCGCTCCCAGCTCGCCCAGGCGCGACTCCGCCAGCCCGAGGCCGAAGAACGCGTAGTGGGCCAGGGGATTGGCATCCACGATCGCGCGGAAGCGTTCCGCGGCGAGACGGTACGCGCCCCCGTTGTAGTAGGCCCGGCCCAGCGCCTCGAGGATGGAGGCCTTTCCGGGCTCCAGTCGTCGGGCCCGCTCCAGGACCACCGCGGCGGCGGCCGGGTGTCGATCCGCCAGAAGCCGGCTGCCACGGCGGAACAGCTCGTACGCGGTCTCGCGCTCGGCGGGTTCGGGCGACGGGTCGGGGACGGAGTCGGGTCGCGGTCGGGGTGCCATCGGCGTGTCAGACGCCCAGGTCGATGCGCTCCAGGCGCGGATTCTCCGTCCGTCCCGGGATCCGGCCGCGCTTGGCGATGGGCCGGCCGTCGATCTCCTTGAGGTCGCCGGTGAAGTCGATGGGGCTGGCATCGCTGATCGCGGAGCCCACCGCGAACGAGTCGACGGGGGCACCGGATTCCTTGAAGTAGGCGATCCGGTCGACATCGAGGCCCCCCGACACGACGATCTTGACCTCCGGGTGCCCGGCCTGGTCGAGCCGGGCGCGGACCTCCTTCACCAGGTCGGCGGTGACGCGGCCCCGCTCCGACGGCGTGTCGAGCCGCACGCCGAAGAGCCGGTCGCCGAGCGCGTCCGCCACGCGGACCGCTTCCTCCGTCTCGTCCTTGAAGGTGTCGACCAGCGCGATGCGCGGCACATCGGGATCCACGTGGCGGTCGAACGCCTCGAGCGCCCGCACCGTGTCGCCGAAGATGAGGACCATGGCGTGCGGCATGGTCCCGGTGGGCGACAGGCCGGCGAGGCGCGCCCCGGCCGGCGTCGATGCGCCGATGCAGCCACCCACCACGCTCGCGTAGTCCATCTGGTCGGCGATGGACGGGTGCACGTGGCGGGCGCCGAAGCTGATGACCGGGACCGGCGCCGCGGCCTCCACGACGCGACGGGCGGCGGTGGCCCAGCCGGTTGACTGCGACAGGATCCCCAGGATGGCGGTCTCATACAGGCCGAACGCAGAGTAGCGGGCCGTGATGCGCATCACCACCTCCTTGGAGGCGATGGCATCTCCGTCGTGGAGCGACTCCACGACCGGGACGGGGTCGAGACGCTTGCCATGGTCCAGGATCTCGCGGAGGTAGGTCAGCGCCTCCTCGGCGCCACACAGGATCGCGTCGGCGCGGCAGAAGACCTCCATGACGACGACCGGATCAAGGCCCTCCGCGGCCAGGATGCGCTGGGAGCGGTCGAAGTAGATGTCGGCCGTCTCGCCGGAGAGCACGTCGGCCGCGGGCTGGAACCGCGGGGTGTGGGCCGCGCGCGTCGGCGGGGCGGCATCGGAGGTCATCGTCTCGGCAGTGTAGCAGCGAGCGCCGCTGGCCCCGGCCGGCTACGTCGCGCCCGTCCGCCGGCGGCGCCAGAGGAGCGTCGCGGCGGCAGCCACCACGGCCACGATGGCGAGGATGATCGCCAGGCGGACCACCCCCGTGGCCTGGGCGTCGCGGTCCGCCGTAACGGCGCGAGAGATCTGGTCCGCGGCCCCGGTGAGGTCGCCATCGGCGAAGAGCCCGGCGGCTGTACCCAGGAGCTGCTGCGGCGTCGCGGCGCCCAGCAGACCAAGGCGCTCGATCGGGTTCGGATCGTCGCCGACGTCCTCCAGGGCCCCCGAATAGGCCGACGCCAGTGCCACCTCGGCTCGCAGCTCCGCGGCGGCGGCAGTGTCGCCGCCGTCCGAGCGCCACAGGTCACGAAGGCGCGCGGGGATGGCAAGGCCCGCCTCGCGAATCTGGGCAACGAAGTCGTCCCGCTGCAGGAGCCAGGCCGATGCCGTGGCCATCGCGCCGCGAGCCTCGTCGAAGTGCCAGCCGGCCATGAGGCTGCGGATCGTGTCAGGGACGCCCCAGTCTCCGGCTGCCGCCGAGAGCGCCGCATAGTCGGTGCGGGCTGCGGCGCGGGTGGCGAGCACGTCGCGCTCCGGAGCGGCGAAGACATCGTCGCCGAAGAGCGCATCCAGATCACGGCCCGAGACCTGCTCCAGCTGGTCGAGGAACCGTCGCGAGTCAAGGGGCAAGGGCGTGCTTGCCCCGGCAGCGGTCGCCGCCCCGGGGGCGGATGGGTCATAGGCGCCGATGCCGTCCTGGACGCGCAGCAGGACCTGCTGCATGCCATCCTGGCCCACGACCGCGACGAGACGGTTGCAGAGATCCCAGGATGCGGCGTAGGCCCAGGTGTCCACGGCTGCGTCCGCGGTGTCCGCTGCGCCGTTGCCCCACGTGGCCAGCGGGATCGCGACCGATGCGTTCGCCCGCGCCTGCTCGGCCGGGTCGAACGACCGCGCAAGGCCCAGCTGCTGAGCCGTTCGGTCCGCCATCTCCGAGGCCAGCCCCTCGCGGATCCAGCGCTCACTGATGAGGGCGGCTCCAAGCCAGATATGGGCCGCCTGGTGGAGCAGCGTGAACGGGGGCGCCTGGTACGACACCGCGATCTCCTGCGCCCCCGGCGTGGGCTCTGCGAACTGACCGGCACCGACCGGCAGGGACTCGGTGACGACCATGGGCCCCACGCCGGCGTAGGGCAGGCCGATCTGCTCCTGCAACGCCGGCAGTCCATTGGCCAGCAGGTCCAGGGTCTTCACCCCCCAGGTGGGATCGTCCTCCCAGGCGCGCACCTGCAGGTCCATGGTTCCACCCTGGAGGGCGACGCTGCGTGAAACCGTCCGGTAGGCCCCCGGCAGGGTCGCGGTGAGGACCGCCAGCCAGTGCGCGGGATCAGCGATGGGGCCGCTGGTCAGCACCGTCTCGTCACCGGCCGCGGTCGCCGTGAGCGTCGCGCCGCGCGTCGCCACGCTGAACCCGGACGGGATCTCGATGCGCACCGTCCCCGCCGTCCCGAAGCTCCAGACCGGGACCATCACCGCCGACGCACCGACGCGCACCTGGGCGTTCGCCGCGTCGGGGAGCCGGTACTCGACCGTGAAGGACGCGGACTTCTGGTACCGGAGCGGCGTCCGCAGGGTGACCGTCGCCCGCGTGCCGTCCGACGATGTTCCGAGCGACGCCGTCAGGCTCCCCGTCGCGTCTCGCGCCGTGAGCGTGGTCGCGCCGTCCTGCACCGCGATCGGCACGCTGCGGAAGACGCTGTAGCGTCCCGCCGGGTCGGGGGTGGTGTTGGTGAAGGTGACACCCACGGTGACCGTCACGGCGCCGCCCACGGGGTCGACGACGTAGGTCGCTGCGGTCTCCATCGTGTAGGGTTCGGCGCCGCGTGCGGCGAGCGGCGGCCCCGCCAGCCCGGCCGCGACCGCGAGCAGCAGGGACGAGACCACGACCGCGGAGAAGCTTCGCTTCCCCGTGCCGGCGGGCCGCGAGGTCACCGGGGCGTCCCGCGCAGCCACGCTCCCAGGCTCCGACGCCGACGGCGTGGCACCGGCGGCTCCCACGGTGGCATCTCGGCGAGCAGCTCGGCGCGGTGCGCGGCGATCAGCGAGCGGTTACGGCCCTCGCGACCGGACCAGTCCGGCAGGATCCCGCGGTCCGCCACCGCCGAGGCGGTCTCCTCGAGCAGCCGGTCCGCGACGATGGTGAGCCGGACCAGGCCGCGCCCGAGCTCGTCGACGCTCGCCGCCGCCGGCAACAGCTCGGTTACCAGCATCGGCCGGTCATCGTCGGTCATGGCGAACTTCACGTGCGGGTACTCGAAGTTGGCCCGCAGCATCCGGTGATAGACGCGCCGCGGCACCTCCATGGTCTCCAGGCCGTAGTAGGCCCACAGGGAGAGGCCCAGTCCGCTCACCCAGGCGACGGTCACCCGCAGGTCGTATCGGCGCTCGCCGTCGAGCACGACGTCGCGGCTCAGCGCATCCGCGCCCGGCGCGCCGGTGGAACCCACCACCTCGACCCCCAGGCTGGCGAGCCATTCGTCGAGTGGCGGCGCCGGGGATGGCTCCATCAACCGGCCGCGGCGCCCGGGCCCCGGCCGACCGAGATCGTCTCGCCGGAGCGGATGCGGCGACGACGCGCGAACTCCGCCGCCCCCACGCCGGGATCGATGCGGCAGTTGCGGCCGATGTGCACCCCCGGGGGGACCGTGGCGCGCTTGCCGACCAGGGTCAGCCCGGCGTAGAGCCGCTCGGGCTCGCTGCGATTGGGTCGCAGGTCGTCTCCCTCCCCCACCACCGCGCCATGGCCGATCACGCAGTCCTTGTCCACGATGGCCCGGTCCAGGACGGCGCCCGCCTCGACCACCGTGTCGAACATCACGATCGAGTCGCGCACCTCGGCGCCGGCCTCGACCACGACGCCCGGCGACAGCACGCTGTGCACCACGCTGCCGTGGATGACGCAGCCGTGGCTCACCATGCTGCGCTCCACCCGCGCCTCGGCGCCGACGAGCGCCGGCGCGCGCTCCTCGCTCTTGGTGTAGATGAGCCAGGGCCGGTCGTACAGGTTGATCCCGGGATGGTCGGAGAGCAGGTCCAGGTTGGAGCGCCAGTAGCTCTCCACCGTGCCCACGTCCTCCCAGTAGCCCAGGTACTCGTAGGCATACACGCTGCGGCCGCCGTTCACCATGCCGGGCAGCACGTCGCGGCCGAAGTCGATGCGATCCGCGTGGAGCTCTTCGAGCAGCGCGGGCAGGCTGAAGACGTAGACGCCCATGCTCACCAGGTTCGACGGGGGGTTCGCCGGCTTCTCGATGAAGTCGGTCACCCGTCCGCTGTCGTCCACGTCAAGGATCCCGAAGCGATGCGCCTCCTCGATGGGTACTCTGCGCACCGCCACCGTGACGTCCGCCCCCCGGTCCGTGTGAAGCCCGATGAAGGGGCGGTAGTCCATCTTGTAGATATGGTCGCCGGCAAGGACCAGGACCAGCTCCGGGTTGCGATCCGTGATGAACTCCAGGTTCTGGAGCACGGCATCGGCGGTGCCCCGGTACCAGTCGCGTGCCCTGCCGCGGCCGATGTACGGCTGCAGCAGCGCCACGCCGCCGCGCGACCGGTCGAGGTCCCAGGGACGCCCCAGGCCGATGTGGTCGATGAGCGAGCGCGGCGCGTACTGGGTCAGGACCGCGACGTCGCTCAGCCCCGAGTTGACGGCATTGCTCAGCGCGAAGTCGATGATCCGGTACTTGCCCCCGAACGGCACACCGGGCTTTGCTCGCACCTGGGAGAGCACGGAGAGCCGCTCCCCTTCGCCGCCAGCCAGGATGAGGGTCAGGACGGTCGGCACGCACCGATTCTAGCCGCCGGACCGTGTCAGCCGCGAATTCTGCGCCCCAGCCGCCTCAGGTACGGGATGCCGCCTGCCACGAACGGCAGGACGAACACGGCCAGCGGCATGGACGGCGTGCCGCCGCCGGAGTCCGCGGTGGTTGCGGTCACGGACGGGATCGGGGTGCACTTGTTGCCGTGGCAGATGCTCGGGAACGGTCCGCCACTGAACGACGGGAATGGCCCACCCGAGCCCTCCGGCGTCGGGCTGGGCGTGGGCGTTGCCCGTTTCTCCCCGCAGACCGGCGGCCAATGTCCCACGCCGGGCAGGGTGCTGATCCCGTAGCGGTAGAAGAGCGTATTCGGCGCCGGGCTCGCGCCCGCCGGTGCCTTTCCGCCCCTGAGGTCGCCGTTGACCTGGCGGTCAGCCCAGGCCTGGTTGGCGACCTGCCAGGTCGCCGGACGTCCCTGGTCCCTGGCGAACTTGGCCAGGTCCAGGCAGCCGTTGACCCACGACGTGTCGGGTCCTGGCTGCGTTCCGTCGAGCATCGGCACGGTGACGTTCTCACCGCAGGCCGATGACGGCGCGAGCCCGGTCCAGCGGCAGACGGTGGTCATGGTCACGCCACTGGGCTTGGGGAAGTCCTGGACCGGCGCGATCGCCTGGTTGTTCCAGTCCCACGGCTTGTTGAGGGCGATGTCCATGAAGTCGTGCCACATGTACAGCGGACCGTAGGCGGCCAGGAACTCGCCCGGGCCGGTCATGGGTTCCCCGTTGCTGTTCCCCACCCAGATGCCGGTCACCAGGCTGCCCGGGACGTATCCGAACGTGGTCACGTCCTTGTAGTCATTCGTGGTCCCGGTCTTGACGCCGGCGTGGCGGCGCGTGCCGGATGTCGGCTTGCCGTAGACATTGGAGAGCTCGGCGCGCGAGCCCCACCAGATATTCGTCCGCGGATTCGAGTTGCCCTCCAGGATCCAGTGGGTCAGGTACGCGACCTGGGGCGAGACGGCCTGGATGGCGGTTGGCGCGTTCTGGTCGATGGAGTAGATGAGCCGGTTGTTCCGGTCCCGGATCTCCATGATCGTGGTGGCCGGGTGGATGGTCCCCTGGTTGGCGAACATCTCGTAGGACTGGGTCGCCTTGGTCAGGTTCACGGGCACGGCGCCCAGGGTCAGGGTCAGGCCCGGGTGCAAGCCCAGGATGTAGTCAGAGCTCGCGAGGCCAATGGACTCGGCGAACCGCGCGGTCACCTCGGGCGTGACCAGCGACTGCATCTTCACCGACGGGATGTTCAGCGAGTAGTGCAGCGCGTCCATGGCCAGCAGCGGGCCTCGGGTCGACTGGTCCGCGTCCTGGGGCGTATAGCCGCCACCAAAGTCCGTCGCGGCGTCCACGAGCATGGTCGCCGGCGTCGCCTTGCGAGCCTGGAAGGCGCTCGTGTAGGTGATGGGCTTGAAGGCGGATCCGATCTGGCGTCCGGGGAACGCGCTGCCGATGTCGTACTGGCCCTTCACCCGCGGATCGGTCCGGTTGCGGTAGTCCACGCTTCCGACGTAGGCGATGATCTCGCCGGTCGATGAGTCGACCGCCACGAGGGCGCCGTTGTGGGCGTCGAAGTGCTTGACGTCCTGGAAGTATGTGACCCACTTCTTGACAAGGGCCGTGGCCTGCTGCTGGAGGCCGTAGTCCAGGGTGGTGATGATCTTGTAGCCGCCCGTCCGGAAGTCCTGGGCGGGGTTCTTGGAGCCGAGCTTTGCGAGGATCTGCTCGGCCTCGTTCTCCACCCGGAAGTCGAACAGCGGCTCCTTGAGGACGGAGGTCGCGCGCGACGGGTTCATCTCCTCCCAGGTGGTGGCCACCGCGGTGTTGTACTCGGCCCGGGTGATGTAGCCAGCGTCGAGCATCCGGCGGAGTACCTCGTTACGGCGCGCGATGGCAGGCGCGGGACCGGCCGGATTGAGGTACGGGTCGTAGACGCTGGGCAGCTGCGGGATTCCGGCCAGGAACGCGGCCTGGGCCACGGTCAGCTTGGAGAGATCGGTGACGCCGAAGTAGTTGGCGGCCGCCGCTTTGATCCCGTAGGAGCCGTTGCCGTAGAAGATCAGGTTCAGGTACGTCTCCAGGATCTTCTGCTTGCCGGCGATGCCCGGGTAGGCGGCCGTCACCTGGAGAGCCAGGATGTTCTCCTTGATCTTGTCGACGTACGTCCGGCCGTTGAGGAAGGTGAGCTCCGGTGGCTTGCAGATATCCGCCTCCGACTGGGCCGCCGCCTGGGCCTCGGCCTGGGCGCTGGCAACCGGCGTCGCGGACGCTGCGGCGTTCTCCGCCTCCTTGATCGACCCCGCGTACTTGATCACCTGCTGGGTGATCGTTGACGCCCCTCGGACGACCTGGCCCGCGCTGAGGTTCTGGAGGAACGCCGCGACGGTCGCGTTGAAGTCGACGCCCGAGTTCTCCCAGAACGTCTTGTCCTCCGTGGCGACGGTGGCATCGATCACCGATTGCGGGACGTCCTTGAAGGCCACCGACTCGCGGTTCTGGCACTCGAAGCGGGCGAGCAGGGTGTTCCCGGTCCGGTCATACACCAGCGTCGACTGGGGGAGCTGGATGTCGTCGAGGATGTTCGGCGCCGGCAGGCCCGCCGCGAAATAGTTGTAGGCCGCCAGCATGGCACCGCCGGTCCCCACCACCGAGCCGACCACGAGGGCGGCGAACAGGGCGGCCGTGGCGATCAGGAAGGTCGCCAGACCCTGCCGTCGACCGTGACGGCTCGTGGTGCGACGGTTCATCAGCCGATGACGACGTCGCTGCATCGCCGGGTGCATCGCGCGCTACGGTAGCAGGGGGCGTGCCATCGGTCGAATCGTGCTCAGACCGATGCGGAACGTGCCGGCACGAGCCGGCTCAGGGAAGGTACTCGCGCGGGTTCACCGGCTGATCGTCGAACATCACCTGGAAGTGCAGGTGACAGCCGGTCGCCCAGCCGGTGGCGCCCTCGTAGCCGATTACGTCGCCGGCCCGCACGGTCTGCCCCACGGAAACGACCTCTCGGGACAGGTGCCAGTACCACGTCTGCAGGCGCTGGCTGTGCCCGATGATCACGCCGATCGCGGTGTCGCCGTACGCCAGGTTGGGCCGACCGTCGGCCAGGACCACGCCGTCCGCCGCGGCGTAGACGGGGCCGCCGCAGACCGGCGACGTGTACGCCATGTCGATCCCGGTGTGGAAGGTCTCGAACACGGTATGGCCGAACTCCTGGGTGATGACGAAGTTGCCGATGAGGGGCCAGGCGAAGCGCCCGTGATAGGCGACATCCAGCTTGTCCGCCTGCGCCTTGAGCTTCGCGATGAGCTCCGCCTGGCCGACGAGCGCCGCTTCCTGCTCCGCGATCTTCTGACGGTAGGCAACCGCATCGGCCTGGGCGCTCAGCAGCTGGGACTGCTCGGCCGCCTGGAGCTTCTCGAGTGCCGCCTTCTTGTCCGCCAGGGCCTGCTGGGCTGCATCGAGCTCGCGCTGCTGGGAGGCCAGCGTTGCCGCCCGTGTCGCCGCATCGGCCTCGAGTGAGGCGAGGGCGTCGCGGCCCTGGCGCAGGGTCTCCTCCCGGACGCGCAGCTGCTCGCGCGCCATGCGGATCTCGTTGGCGAGCTGCTTGTCGCTGTCGGAGAGGGTGAGCATGTCGCCCAGGACGGCGGCCGTCTGGGAGAACGACCGCGACGAGAGGATCACCTCGATCATCGAGACCTGGCTCTCGCGGTAGGCGGCGCGCAGGTGGTCCTGCAGGAGCGCCTCGCGAGCGTTCAGCTGCGCCGTGCTGCTGCCGATCTGCGCCTCGATCTGGCCCAGGTTAGTGGCGAGGTTCGTGACCTGGGAACGGTAGGTCTCCAGCTGCTGGCGGGTCTCCTGCAGCTCCAGCGACAGCGCCTGGAGGCGGGACTCCGCGTCGGCGATGGCGACTCCCACGGCCGACAGATCACCGGAGATGCGCTCGAGATCATTGCCCAGGGACGCCTGGGCGGCCACCAGCGAGGCCAGCGCGGCACGCTGCTGCCCCAGCTGCTGCTCCATCTGCTGCTGCTGGGCCAACGCACCGTTGACATCCGGATCCCCCGCCAGGGCGGTCCCGCTGCCGCGCGGCAGCGCGACGAGGGATGCGATCGCCACCGCGGCAAGAAGGGTGGCGCGGCGACGGCGGACCAACGACATGCGCCTCCTCTCGGGCAGTAGCCAGTGCTCGCGATTGTCGATCCGTCCGCCGCCGGGCCGCAGGGCGCAAACGGATGCAGGTCGGCGGTAGAACCGCCGGGACACATGGGCGGTGACAGGATACACCGGCGGGAAAGACTCCTGCCAGCCGGTTCGTCACAGAACCCGAGATCAGCCCAGGAAGAGGGCCGCTTGAGCTCCCAGGACCGTCGGATCCCACGCGAGGGCGATCACCAGGCCGGCGACCAGGAACGGGCCGAAGGGAATGTAGGTCCGGAGACCCGCCCGGCGGGTGACGAGCAGGCCGATCCCGACCAGCGCCGACAGGAGCGCAGCGGCGAACACGGCCGTGAAGATCACCGGCCAGCCTGCAACAAGGCCTATCGGCACGACGAGGTACAGGTCGCCGGTCGCGACACCGCCCGGGACGAGGAGCCCGGTCAGGCCCAGGAAGGCCACGGCCGCCCCGGCGCCGATCAGCGCCCCGACCGGCGGCACCGCGGGATTGAACGGAACGAAGGCGACCGACGCCACGATCAGCGGATCCAGGGCGAGGTGCGGGAGCCTGCGCTGCTCGAGGTCCGTCGCGACCAGCACAACCATGGGGACCAGGAGCAGGAGATACGCGAGCGTCGCCCACGCCGGCAGCGTCGAACGCCAGGCAATCGCGGAAGCGGCGGCCGCGGCCAGCAGCGCCAGCGCCGCGGTACGCGGTCCCGGGCCTCGGCCGGTCGCCTCGTCCGCCGGCCACACGCTCGCAAGGCGTTCAGCGGCGGCGCCGAGCAGCGCGAAGACCACCCCCACCGCCAGGACGGGACCCAGGGACATCGGCTCCTCCTCGAGACGCGCCCGGCTCTCGGTGCCGCGGCGCACCGGCCATCCTAGCCGCGCCAGACGAGCCGATGGATGGCCCGATCGTCCTGTCCGGCATCTCCTCGCACGAGACCCGCCGGAACACCGGCGGGTCTCGTCATCGCCATGTGCCCCCGGCTATCGTCCGGCGGCGTAGTCCATCGCCAGCCGGACCAGGGTCGTGACGCCGGTGCCCACGGCGCCCTTCGGGTTCCATGCCTTGTCGGTGGTGAGGTACGCCGTCCCGGCGATGTCCATGTGGACCCAGGGAACCGTCACGAAGTCATGCAGGAAGATGGCGCTCTTGATGAGCGAGCCGTCGCGGCTGCCGGAGTTCATGATGTCAGCGTGCGCCGAGTCCAGCGAAGGACGGTACTCGGTCGCCAGCGGCATCTCCCACAGCCACTCGCCGGTGGCGTCGCCGGCGGCCTGGACCGCCTGACCCCACTCGCGCGGCTTGGCGAAGTACGCGCTGATCAGGTTGCCGAAGGCCACCGACTGCGCGCCGGTCAGCGTGGCGATGTCGACGAGGTGGGTGGCCCCCTGCGTCTCGGCCCAGTGCATGGCGTCGATGAGGATCAGGCGACCCTCCGCATCGGTGTTGATCACCTCGACCGTCTTGCCGTTCATGGCCTTCACCACGTCGCCCGGGCGCTGCGCGTTGCCGCCGGGCATGTTCTCGACCATGGGCGCGACAGCCATGACCGGGACATCCGGCGCCAGGCGAGCCAGCGTTCGCGCCGCGGCCACCACAGCGGCGGCACCGGACTTGTCGTGCTTCATCTCCTCCATGGAAGCCGACGGCTTGATGCTGATGCCGCCCGAATCGAAGCAGACCCCCTTGCCGACGATGGCGAGCCGGCGCGACGGGTCGGCCTTCTCCCAGCCGGGCAGCCGGATCGCGATGAGCCGCGGCTGGTGGGCCGCCCCCTGCCCGACACCCAGGAGCGCGTTCATGCCCAGTTCCCGCATCTGATCGGGATCCAGGACCTCGACGCTGCACCCATCGGCGATCAGCTCGCGTGCGACCTCCGCCATCTTCTCCGGGTACAGGTCGTTGGACGCGCGGTTCGCGAGCGTGCGGCCGAACTCGACTCCCTCGGCCAGGATCGCCGCCCGATCCAGGGTCTCGGGTTCCGGACCGCCGACGAGGATCAGCTCTTCGACGGAGCGCTTCATCGCTTCGGTGTCCCGCACGCGGCCATAGGTCGCCCAGGGGCGGTAGGTGCCCTGCACCGCACCCACCACCGCCGCCGTGAAGGCGTCCGCATCCTCACCGTCGCGCAGCCACAGGGCCAGTGTCCGGGCGCCTCGACCCTGGAGACGGCGCGTGACGGTGGAGGCGATACGACGAGCTCGCCAGGGACCGCGACCGCGTCGCACGCCATTCACCAGGAGAATCCGTCCCGCCGCAATGCCGGCTGCCTCGATGAGGGCCGTGTGATGATCGACGATGTTGAACTCGCCCCAGTCGATGGCTCGGCGGATGGCACCTCCGGCGGCGGCATCGAGCTCGGCGAGATCGGCGGGAAACTCGCGATCCTCCTTGTAGATGGGGACGGCGAGAATGTCGGCCGAGATGCCGGCAGGGCTCCCGGTTTCGGCGCGCACGCGCATGCGATCCAGCTCCTCCTGTTGTTCGGAAACCTGGTGAAGAATGGGCCCGCAGACCGCGCGGGAGCCGCGAACCGAGTATAGCCGGAGAGGGCGGGTGGCCCGGCGAGGTCCTCAGTCCGATGCCGCAGGCAGGGCGTCCAGCTGTGCTCGCGTGTCCGCCACTGCGACCCTCAGGTCCGCCAGCGCCTGCAATGCCGCCTGCGTCACACCCGAGCCTCCCTCCGCAAACGCGATGGACAGCGCCAGGTCCGCCTTGTGGGCATCGGCGGCGGCGGCCTGGTAGTCGTCGCCGGCCGCGTTCAGGGCGGCCGCGTCATCATCCCGCGTCGCCACGGCGATGCGGCGGGATGCCGAGAGGAGCCGCCCGGTGGTGTCGATCCAGATCGGCAGGGTGTCGAGCTGGCCGGGCCAGGCCTTCACTGCGGCGAGCGACTGGTCCGCGAGATCCAGGGCGGCCAGCGCGCCGGCCGGATCGGACCGGCCCAGGGCGGCGAGCGCCGTCCCCAGGTCCCGCAGGGTCGTCTGGGTCGCGTGGCGCAGGTCCGCGAAGGCATTCGCGGCGTCCACCGTGTCGCGGAGCTGCGCCGCCGCGGACCCCACCGCACCCGGACCAACGGCAAGCGCCGGCGGCCCGACCCCGGGCTCCAGGATGGCGAGCTGCCCCGCGATCAGACCGAGGGCGGCGCGTGCCCGTGCCGCGAGCGCGTCACCCCCGGCAAGCGCATCGGCGGCGGCCGACAGGTGCGGGCCCGGCGGAGTGGCGCCTGCCACGGTGAGCCCGGCGCCCGTGCGACCCTCGCTCAGCGCCCGGTCGAGGAGGGCCACCAGGGCGTCGAGCGCATCGCTCGCGTCGCCGCGTGCCGTCACGAGCATGCCCCGGGCCGCCGCGGCACTGGCGGGGTCCGCGACCATGGGATTCGGCGAACGGAGGCCCATGAGCGCCCCCACGATGACGACGGCAGCCAGGCCACGGAGGAGGGCCCGGCGCGTGCGCAGGACGGATCTGACGCGAGAGGCGCCTATCATGCGAGCGTGCCAGCTGCGGGATCCCGGCCAACCGGGAATGCGAACGGCGGCGATGGACCGGGGGGCGGGTCTGCGCTGGCGGCGGAGGTCGCGCGCCTTCCAAAGGCGGAGCTGCATCTCCACCTGGACGGGGCGATGCGGCCCGCGACCGCGGTCGAGCTGGCGCTCGAGATGGGGATGCCCCTCGATATCGTCGAAGCGCGGCAGCGGATGATCGCTCCGGCACATTGTGCCGACCAGGCGGAGCTGCTCACCTATTTCGACCTGCCCATTGCGCTGCTGCAGACCCGAACGGCGCTGATGCGCACGGCCCGCGAGCTCGTGGAGGATCTTGCGGCGGATCGGGTCACGTACGCTGAGATCCGGTGGGCGCCACGCCTGCATCTCGATGGCGGCCTGGGCGCGGACGCGGTCATCGAGGCCGTCGCCCGGGGCGTGGAGGAGTCGCGCGCGGCGCTCGGCGCCTCGGCGCCGCTGATCGGGTTGATCGTCACCGCCATGCGATCGCACCCTCCCGCGGCCAACGTCCTTCTCGCGCGCCGAGCCGCGGCATTCGGGCCGCCGGTCGTCGGGTTCGACCTCGCGGGGCCGGAGGCCGCATGGCCCGCGCCGCCCCACGCGGCCGCCTTCGTCGCGGCGGCCGAGAGCGGCCTGGCCCTCACGGCCCACGCCGGCGAGGTTCCCGGCCCCGAGAGAATCCGCGAGGCGCTGGCCCTGGGCGCGACGCGCATCGCGCACGGCGTGACCGCCGCGGACGATCCGGAGCTCGTCGCCCTGCTCAGAGACCGCGGGGTCACGCTGGACCTGTGCCCGACCAGCAACGTCCAGGCGGGAATCGTGCCCGAGCTGGCGTCACATCCCCTGGCCAGGCTCCATCGGTCCGGCGTCAGCGTCACCTGCTCGACCGATGACCGGATCGTCGCGGACACCACCCTCACCGATGAGCTGGCACGCACCGCGACCGCCCTGGCGCTCTCGCGAATCGAGCTGGCGGCCATCGCGGTCAACGCCTTCCGGCGCGGCTTCCTGCCCGATGCCCTGCGCGAGGCGGCCACCGCTGCCGCAGACGATGCCTGGGCCTCGTGGGCCGCCGCCTCCACGCTCCTCAGCTGAGCCATTCGTCCAGCAGCCCGCCCAGCTCCGCCGGACCGGGGACGACCAGGTCCGGCCGCCGATCTCCGGTCAGCCCGGCGGCGAGATCGGCGGTGGCGACGCCGGTGAGGACGAGGACGGAGAAGACGCCGGCGCGACTGGCGGCGACGATGTCCGCGTCGGGATTGTCCCCGACCACGATCGCCTCACCGGGGCCGATCCCCGCCGCCTCGAGGATCTCGTCGAACATCGCCGGCCCCGGCTTGCCGATGACGGTGGGCTCGACGTCCCCGGCCGCGGCCCGGATGGCGGCGACGATGGAGCCGGCCCCGGGAAGGAATCCGCGCGGGGTCGGGTAGCGGAGATCGGCGTTCGTGGCGATGAAGACGGCACCGTCGCGGATCGCGCTCGCGGCGGCGGCAACCCGGCGGTAGTCGGACTGCTGGTCCAGGCCGGCCACGACCGCGTCGTAGTGGACAGGGAGCGGCCCGCCGTCGTATCCGTCCGGCACGGCGTCCGTCGCGGCGGTCACCGAGAAGCCCGCTCGCTGCAGCTCCTCGGCCATGCCCGGCGAGCCGGCGGCCAGGACCCGACGCACGTCGGGTAGGTGATGCTGCAGGTAGCCGATCGTCGCCGAGGTCGAGGTCACCACCTCGTCGGCGGCCGCGCTGATCCCGAGGTCGCCAAGCCGATGGACATACGCTTCACGCGACGCCATCGAGTTGTTCGTCGCGTAGCGAACGAGGACGCCACGACCCTTCAGCCACCCGATGAGCTCGACGGCGCCCGGAACCGGCTCGTGACCGCGGTAGACGACGCCGTCGAGATCGAAGATCACGAGCCGTGGCGGTCGGTCGGGTCCAGCGAGCATCGGCCGAATCATAGGCTCCCCGTACTACCCGAAGGGGCGGTGGATGCCCGGGTCATTCGGCCTGCGGGGTAGCGCCGAAAATCCCTTGAGGGGCCTGCAGCGCGGCAGTATGATGCCCCGGATTCGCGCCGGCCTGACCCTCGGCCGTCAGCGCGAGGTAACGCCGCGAGCCAGCGGTGCCCCGAGGCTCATTCACACGGAGGGTGAAGGAGAATTCATGCGGAAGCGACGGTATGCCTTCGGCGCCATGCTGGCGTCCGTGCTGCTCGTCATCCTGGCAGCATGCCAGGGCGGTGGGAGCAGCGGGCTGAAGATCGGCCTCGTCACGGACGTCGGGACCCTCGACGACCACAACTTCAACCAGTATTCCTGGGAAGGCGCCAAGGCGGGTGCCAGCGCCGTCGGCGCTCCCGCGCCCAAGGCCGTGGTCACGACCCAGTCGGCTGACTACGCCAAGAACATCCAGTCGTTCATCGACGAGAAGTACGACATCATCGTGACGGTCGGCTTCGCAATCGGCAACGACACCGCGGCCGCGGCGAAGGCCAACAAGGACATCAAGTTCATCGGCGTCGACCAGAGCATCTGCATCGACGAGAAGGGCGACCCGGATCCGAACTTCGGGTGCGCGGGCGACCCCGCCACGCTCCTGCCGAACTACCAGGGCCTGGTCTTCAAGGAGCAGCAGCCCGGCTACCTGGCCGGCATCGTCGCCGCCAGCATCAGCAAGTCCGGCCACATCGCCGCCATCGGCGGCACCGCCGTCGTTCCGGCCGTTCCGAACTACATGATCGGCTACTACAACGGCGCAAAGAGCGTGAACGCCAACGTCAAGGTCGACCTCAGCTACCTGAGCGGCGCCCCTGACGCGACCGCGTTCAACGACCCGACCGCCGGCAAGGCCGCGGCGGACCAGCTGCTCAGCCAGAACCCGGACATCGACGTCCTCTTCCAGGTCGCCGGCAAGTCCGGGAACGGCGTGCTGCAGTCAGCCTGTGATCACAACATCCATGCGATCGGCGTGGACGTTGACCAGTTCCTCTCGACGCCCGACACGGCCAAGTGCACGGTCACCAGTGCGACGAAGAACCTGACCAAGGCGGTCTCGGACGCGATCCAGCGGGTCAAGGACGGGACTGACAAGGGCGGTGTGATCGGCCTGGACATCACGACCGACTCGGTCGGCCTCGCACCGTTCCACGACTCGGCCAGCATGATCACGTCGGCCATCCAGAAGACGATCGACGACGCGATCGCCGCACTGAAGGACGGGTCCGTGAAGGCCTGCGTCGAGAACGACTTCGGTGCCTGCCAGACCACGGACGGGCAGCCACCGGCATAGGGTCTGATGTCGGGGGCGGCCACGCCGTCCCCGACCGCGACCACAGGTGCGAGCGGGTCGTCCCAACCCGGGGGGCCCGCTCGCTCGTCATTCGTGAGCAGTGGTGACGATGGCAGGTAACGTGGCAGCCGAGGGAGTGCCCGCGCTGGAGATGCGCGGCGTCACGAAGCGCTTCCCGGGCGTCCTTGCCAACGACCATATCGACCTGGACCTCCGCCGAGGTGAGATCCACGCCCTGCTGGGCGAGAACGGCGCCGGCAAGACCACCTTGATGAACATCCTCTACGGGCTGCTCACGCCCGACGAGGGGGAGATCCTGCTGGGCGGCAAGCCGGCCAGCATCGCCTCGCCGGCGGATGCCATTGCCCAGGGCATCAGCATGGTCCACCAGCACTTCATGCTCGTCCCGGTCCTGACCGTGGCGGAGAACATCCTCCTGGGCGAGGAGCCGATGGCCAACCCGGTCTTCCTGGACCGCAAGGCGGCGCACACGCGCATTCGCGAGCTCGGCCGCTTCTTCGGGACGGAGATCGACCCCGACGCGAAGGTCGGGGCGCTCTCGGTGGGCTGGCAGCAGCGCGTGGAGATCCTGAAGGCGCTGTACCGCAACGCCGACATCCTTGTCCTCGACGAGCCCACGGCCGTGCTGACCCCGCAAGAGACGCGCGAGATCTTCACCGTCCTGCGCCGCCTCACCGCGGAAGGCACCAGCATCATCTTCATCAGCCACAAGCTCTACGAGGTCCTCGAGATCGCGGACCGCATCACCGTCATCCGCCGCGGGAAGGTCGTGGGTCAGCGGAAGCCGGCCGAGACGAACGAGGACGATCTCGCCGAGATGATGGTCGGACGCGAGGTCCAGCTCACCGTGGACCGCGGTGAGAGCCACCCGACCGAACCCACGCTCGTGGTCGAGGATCTGCACGCCAGGGACGACCGGGGGCACGACGTGCTCCACGGCGTGAGCTTCGAGATCCGGGCGGGCGAGATCTTCGGCATCGCCGGCGTGGCCGGAAACGGGCAGGACGAGCTGGTGGGCTCGCTGACCGGACTTCGCCACCCAACCTCCGGACGCGTCACCCTGGACGGCCGCGATGTGACCGGGATGGGCGCGCGGCCCCTCCACGACCTGGGAGTGGGATTCGTCCCCGCGGACCGCCAGCGGTTCGGGCTGGTGCTGACCTTCCCGCTGACGGACAACCTTGTGCTCACCGACTACTACCACCCTCCATACGCGCGGGGGCTGGTGCGCGACGAGGAGGCCATCGGCAAGCATGCCAAGGAGGCGATTGCCGAGTACGACATCCGCACGCCCTCGTCGAGCGTGAGGGCGGGGACGCTCTCCGGCGGCAACCAGCAGAAGGTGATCGTCGCTCGAGAGTTCGGGGGTGGCCTCAACGTGCTGATCCTCGATCAGCCGACCCGCGGCCTGGATGTCGGCTCGATCGAGTTCATCCACCGCCGCACCATCGAGAAACGCGACGCCGGCGCGGCAATCCTCCTCGTCTCAGCGGAGCTCGACGAGGTGCTCGAGCTCGCCGACCGGATCGGGGTCATGTACCGCGGCAAGCTCGTGGCGATCCTGGACGGCCGCACCGCGACCCGCGAAGAGGTGGGCCTGTTGATGGCGACCGGCGGGCGAGAGGGTGCGGCCTGATGGTGCAGCGGGTGGTGCGCGTGGCGGCCGTCCCGGCCCTTGCCATCCTCCTGGCGTTGATCCTCGGCGCGATCATCATGATCGCCTCCTCGCCGCTGCTGGGCGGCTTCAACGTCCTCCTCCCCCTCGGGGCCTACTGGGCGTTGCTGCAGGGCGCGTTCAGCTCGTTCGACTCGATCGTCAGCACCCTGGTCGATGCCACGCCGCTCATCCTGGCCGGCCTCGCCGTGGGCATCGGCTTCAAGGCCGGACTCTTCAACATCGGCGGGCAGGGCCAGTTCCTGATGGGCGGCCTGGCGGCCGCCGCCGTGGGATCTGGCCTGGCCCATGCCTCGCCGCTCGTTGCCGTACCCGCGGCGGTCATCGCGGGACTGGTCGCCGGCGCCCTGTACGGCGCGATCCCGGGCGCCCTCAAGGCGTACACCGGGGCACACGAGGTGGTCACCACGATCATGCTCAACTACGTCGCGCTGCAGACCGTGTCCTACGTCATCGTGGGGCCGCTGCGCGCCGCGGGAGCCACCTTCGCGCGATCGCCCGATGTGCAGAATGCCGCACTCCCGGTGCTGATCGGCCACAACGGCCATATCGGCGTGCTCTTCGCCTTCATCGCGGTTCCCATCGCCTGGTGGCTCCTGTATCGGTCGACCATCGGCTTCGAGATCCGCACGGTGGGCGCCAGCCCCGATGCCGCCCGGTACGCGGGCATGCGTCCGCGGATGCTGATCGTGATGACCATGACGATCTGTGGCCTGCTCGCCGGGGTCGCGGGCGCCGGCGAGATCCTTGGCCTGACCCACTTCATGCCAGCGGGCTACTCGACCAACGTCGGATTCGACGGGATCACCGTCGCGCTCCTGGGCCGCTCCCATCCGATCGGGATCCTCTTCGCCGGGCTGCTGCTGGGCGCCATGCGCGCCGGCTCCGGGCTGATGCAGATCCAGGCCGGCATCCCGGTCCAGATGGTCGACGTCCTGCAGGGCGCGATCCTCTTCTTCCTCACCGCCGAGCTCCTCGTGCGCTACATCTTCCGGATCCGTGCCGCTGAAGGCGTCGTCCCCGAGGAGCTCCAGACCGTGACCCGCTCCTACGGCGGGCACACGACGCCGTAGGGGACGCTCAGCATGGACTTCATCCTCTCCATCCCGGTCCTCGGGCTCCTCCTGCAGTTCATCGGGTACCTGGCCCAGGTGATCATCACCAACGGCCCGCTGATCATCACCCTTGCCACGCCCATCGCCCTGGGCGCCCTGTGCGGCTTCATGAACGAGCGCTCCGGCGTGGTGAACATCGGCATCGAGGGGATGATGCTGTTCGCCGCCTTCGTGGGCTGGTACGTGGCTGCCATCGTGAGCGGAGGCGCTGGGAGCACGCCAGGACCGCTCGGGATCACGTTCCCGCTCCTGGCCGGCTTCGTCGCCGCCCTGGCGGCAGGCGTCGTCGTCTCCGCGCTCCACGCGTGGCTCTCGATCACGGTGCGTGCCGACCAGATCATCTCCGGGACGATCATCAACATCGTCGCGCTCGGCGTCACGGGATACCTGAACCTGCTCATCAGCCAGAACCCGCCGCTGAGCGCCGGCAGCTTCAGCGAGCTGGCCGTGCCGTCAGCGATCGCCGATATCCCCGTTCTTGGCTGGATCCTCTCCGTGCTCCTCGACCACGGACCCGTGACCCTCATCATGCTGATCCTGGTCGTCGTCCTCCAGGTGCTCCTCTACCGATCGCGCTGGGGTCTGCGCACCCGCGCCGTGGGCGAGCACCCGCGGGCGGCGGAGACGCTGGGCGTGGACGTCATCCGCCTTCGATATCGCAACGTCCTGCTCGGAGGTCTGCTGGCCGGGCTGGCGGGCGCCTGGTTCACGCTCGACTACGGCAGCGCCTTCCAGGGCGGGATGACGAACGGCCGCGGATTCATCGCCCTCGCCGCGCTCATCTTCGGCCGATGGACGCCCATCGGAGCCTTTGGCGCTGCCCTCGTGTTCGGCGTCGCCAGCACCCTGGGCGTCGCCATCCGCCTCAATCCCCCCACCGGCGACCTCGGCGGCTTCCTGGGCGCCGTCCCCGAGCAGGTCTTCAGCGCGCTCCCCTACATCGTGACGATCATCGTGCTCGCCGGCGTCGTGGGACGCAGCGTGCCTCCGGCCGCGGACGGCCAGCCGTACGAGCGGGAGGCGCAGGGAGGCTGACGCCGACCGGTCGCGGCCGGCCGCTCAGCCCTCGGGCGCGGCGGGCGGTTCCGGCGATCCGGGCTCGATCGGGTGTGAAACCGGCGGCACCTTGAGGAGGTCGATCGGCAGGCCGGCGGCGGCCAGGTCAGCAGCGACGCTGGTCGAGTCATAGTCGACGGAGCGGAACCCGACCGCGAGATCCGGCTGGCCCAGGTAGATCACCGCGTACCGGGCGCGAGCGTGAGCGCCGCAGCCCACCGATCCGCAGGCCACGAAGTGCGCCTGCCCCACCAGCTTGTGCACCGTCTCGTGGGTATGGCCGTAGCAGAACAGGTCGTCTCCCTCGTCGGAGGCGATCCGCGCATAGGAGCGCGACGGACGATCCGCCCACAGGTACTCGGTCTGCTTGAGGGGCGTGCCATGGAAGAGCAGGACGCTCCGACCCTCCACCCCCACCCGCATCGTGGTGGGCAGCTGGCGAAGCCAGGCGCGGTGCTCCTCCCGCATGGTCGCGACTGTCCAATCCACGGAGGTTCGCCCGGCCGCCTCGTCCTGGGGTGTCGCCCAGATACTGCCCGCGTGCTCACGCGCCATCCCGACAGCCTCGTCCCAGTTGCCCTGGACGGTCGGGATCTCGAGCTGGCGGATCAGGTCCACCACCTCGTTCGGGTGAGGTCCACGGCCCACCAGGTCGCCGACGCACCACATCTCGTCGCACCCGATCGCCGCCACGTCGTCAAGGACGGCGCGCAGCGCCGGCAGATTCGCGTGGACGTCGGCGATGACTGCAACCCGCATGCGCCGATTCTAGATGGCCCGATGGCGGCCTGCCCATGCCCCTGGTCTGGCCCTTTCGGGGCGCCGAAGCTCAGTCGGCGCCGGCCATCGCGAGGGGAGCCGCCAGGACGCTCACCCGGCCCGCAACGATCCGTGCCAGCTCGCGCAGGGCGGCGGCGGCACGAGACGCATCGCCATCCGGATGCTGCGGCGACGTGATCGGGACACCCGCGTCACCCCCGCTCCGGACGCCCGGCTCGAGGGGGATCCGGCCCAGGACGTCGAGCTCGAGCTCGCGAGCGATCTTCGCGCCGCCACCGGAACCAAAGATGTCGTGCTCGCTCCCGCAGTCCGGGCAGATGTAGCCGCTCATGTTCTCGACCACGCCCAGGGTTCGAACGTTCACCTTGTCGAACATGGCGATCGCCTTGCGGGCATCGGCCAACGAGACTTCCTGCGGGGTGGTCACCACCACGGCACCGCTCAGCGGGATCAGCTGGCTGAGCGAGAGCGCGGCATCGCCGGTGCCGGGCGGCAGGTCCACGATCAGGTAGTCAAGCTCGCCCCATTCGACGTCGCGCAGAAACTGCTGGATGGCGGAGTGGATCAGCGGACCACGCCAGATCACCGGCGCGTCGCCGGTCAGGAAGTACTGGATGCTCATCATCTGCACGCCGTGGCTCATGACCGGGTTCACCCGGCCGCCGGTCCCGGTGACGTGGGCGCCGGAGGTGCCCATCATGAGCGGGACGTTGGGACCGGTGATGTCGGCGTCCAGGAGGCCGACCCGGGCTCCGTCGCGCGCCAGCGACACGGCCAGGTTCACGGCCACGGTGGTCTTGCCCACGCCACCCTTCCCGGAAGCGACGGCGATGGTGTTCTTGACCCCCGGGATGAGGTCCGCGGAAGGACCGCCGAACGAACGCTTGACGTTGCTGGCCCAATCGACCGAGACGTGCTCGGCTCCCAGCGCCTGCAGGCCGCTCACGATCTCGTCCTCGATGGTGGCCTTCAGCGGGCAGGCGGGGGTGGTGAGCTCAACGGTGAGGGCCACGTTCGACCCGTCGATGTCGACGGTCTTCACCATGCCCAGTGATACCAGGTCCCGGCCGATCTCCGGGTCCTTTACCCGCCCGAGGGCGGTCATGATGTTCTCGTTCGTCAGTTGATCAGGCATCAGGTCGCTCTCGGAGGTCCTTTCGGCGTCAACGTTCGTGCACAGGTCGGCGGACCGAGCGTAGCAGAGCGAGGGCGGTCCCGATGCGACAGGTGTTGAAGGACAGCTCAGGGCAGACCGTCGAAGAGGTCCGTCTCCACGTTCTCCCGGGCCCCGGCGGGTACCGGCATGTTGCTCTTCGCAAGCCGATACGACTCCCGCGCCAGGAACGCGTCCCGCTCGGGTGCAGTCCAGTCGTGGAATGGACCGACCGATCCCGTCTGCGACACGTGCCGGCCGATGGCGGCCAGCTTGAGCTGCGCCAGCTCACCAAGCTCCAGGGTGAGGGTCTCGCGGCCGTCCGGCGACCCATACCCGGGGGGCGCGGGAACCGGGCTGACGGCGAGCCGGCTGGCCGGGACGACAAGCTCGTAGAGCTTTGCGGCACGCCAGGCGACCTGGTCCTCCTCGATGTCGTCCTCGTAGACGAGGGGCTGGCCGGCGGCATCGAACGCCGCGGACACGGCGCGCGAGACGACCGCGTGGTCGGCGTCGCCCGTGACGCCGTCGGCGCCGAAGCTGAGGATGACTTCGGGGCGGTGCATCCGGATCGGCTCGACGATGCGGCTGACGAGCTCGTCGAAGTTCGCCGACGCGAGGTGACCCTCCGCGTAGTCCAGCATCCGCACCACGCGGACCCCGAGCACGGAGACGGACCGTCGGAGCTCGTCCTCGCGGACGGTGTCCACGTTGCGCCAGACAATGGCACTGGTCTTAGGATCCCGGTTCTTGCCCCCGGGCGCCGGCGACTTGCGGGCCAGGCGGGGATCAAAGTAGCCGCGGGTCACGCAGACGACGACGACGTACGCACCCGTGGCGGCCGCCTGGGCGATGGCACCGCCGAACCCGAAGGCCTCGTCGCCCGGGTGGGCGACCACCACCATCAGGCTCCGGGCTGGATTTCGCTCGCGGACCGGCCGCCAGATGGATGACACGGCGGCGAGTCTAGCAGGCTAGACCTCGATCTCGAGGGGCTTCGGCGCATGGCCGTCGGCCCGCCCGGTGCGCCGCCGCCGACGCCCGTCGACGGGCGGAGGCGGGTCGAGGAAGCTGGCCCGATCCGCCGTCTCCATCGCGGCCTGGACCTCGTCGAACGAGAGCATCTCGTGGCGCAGGATCATGGCGATCTCGTCGCGGAGGTACGAACGCAGCATCTCCGGCCCATCTGTGGAGAGCGCGAACGGAACGCGATGCTCCTCCAACCGCCGCAGGATCTGCCGCATCTCGGCGACGTCGCGCACCACCCGAGTATTGAGATTCGACGACGGGCAGACCTCCAGGACGACGCCGCGCTCCCGCAGCAGCGCCATCACCGATGGATCGTCCGCGCTGCGCACCCCGTGCCCGATGCGCTCGGGGTTCAGAGCCTCGACCGCCTCGCGGACCTCGTCGGCACCACCGGTCTCGCCGGCATGGACCGTGACCCCCAGCCCAACCTTGCGGCAGGCGTCGAAGATCTCGCGATACTCGGCGAATCGGAAGCCGGGGACCACGGGGCCGGCGATGTCCACGGCGATCACGCCCCGGTCGCGCCAGGCGATCGCCTTGGAGGCGATGATCTCGTTGAGCTCGCGGGTGAACGCGCGGTCCAGGCAGAAGATGAGCCCGGCCCGCACCTGCGGGTACTCGAGCACGGCGCGGTCCATCCCGCGCACCGCCGCGGCAATGATGTGGTCGAGGTCCTGCTCGCCGCCCCGGTTGCGCTTCATGGGATTGAAGCGCAGCTCGAGCCGGGTGATGTTGTTCTTCCGGTAGGCCCCGCCGATGACCTCGTACACGCTGCGTTCGACCGCAGTCGGGCTGGACTGGATCAGCTCCGTCCAGTGGAACAGGTCCAGGTACGCCTGGAAGGAGCGCCGGCGACGCGCGGTGATCAGGTCGCGGAAGGCCCAGTAGTCCTTCGTGGGCAGGCGGATCCCCTGCGCGTGGGCGATTCCCCACATGACGGCCGGCGTGACCGCGGCTCCGAGGTGGACATGGAGCTCGGTCAGTGGCTGGCGACGATCGAGCCTGGGTCTCGGCATGCTCCTCCGACGTCGGTGCGATTTCGCAGGAGTGTAGCGTCCCGACCCGATCGCCGCCGAAGGGTCCGTGGCTCCCGTGCCGTACGGTAGAATCGCCCGCGGCATGGATATCAAGGGCTTCATCGAGTGGATCGGGCACGACTCCGGTTCAGCCGTCGCGACGATCTTCCCCTACCTCCTGGTGGGAATCGTGGGCCTGTACCTGCTGTGGCTGGTGATCGGCTACCTGCGCGTCTCGCAGGTGGGTGTCGCTGAAGAGAGCCACGGGCAGGCCGCGGCCCTGCCGCTGCCCGCCGCGGCAGATGGCGGCATGGCCAGGCCACGAGGCGTTCCCTACTGCCCGGTCGACCACCTGCAGTTCCCCGCGGATGCGCAGTACTGCCCGCGCTGTGAGGGCGACCTGTCGATCGACTGCGCGAACTGCGGCACCAGCATCCAGGCAGCGGACGACGCCTGCTTCCACTGCGGCACGCACCAAACGCGCGCGACCGCCTGAGGCGACCGGGCGACCGTTCCAGGCGAAACGGTCCCGTCAGTCCCCCATCACCGAGGCCGCGTAGGCGCGGATCGTCCGGAGATTCGGCTCCTCGATATAGCCTCGGCCGGTTCCCTGCTCGATCCCGGCGAAGAGCGAGAACTGCGGCGGTGCGAGGACCTTCATGCTCACCGACGCGTCCTGTGCCTCGCGTGCCATCTCGAAGAGGGCGGCGAAGTGGTCGATCGGGAGATCGGTCTGCAGCGACTTGAACGAGTCAAGGAGCGCCAGGAAGTTGATCTTGGTGTTCGGGTCGACCATCTTGTGGATGATGGCGGCGACCAGCAGCTGCTGGCGCGCGGCGCGGTCCCAGTCGCTCGTGGTATGGCGGCTGCGCGCGAACCCCAGTGCCGTGGCGCCGTTGAGGTGCCGCTCCCCCGCGGTGATCGAGAAGTGGATGGAGGGGTCCACGATGGTCTTCGGGACATTGACGTCCACCCCGCCGATGGCGTCCACGAGCTTGCCGAAGTCGCCCATGTTGATCTCGACGTAGTAGTCGATCGGCTGCTGGAGCGTGGCGGCCAGCGCGGCCCTCATGGTGTCCTCGCCCCTGAAGTACGGGATCGAGTTGATCTTCTGGCGCCAGGTCTGCCCGTTGCCCAGCGGGATGTCCACGATGTCGCGGGGGAACGAGATCATGGAAACCTTGCTTCGATCCGGCGATACGCTCAGGACGATGATCGAGTCGGTGAGCTTCCCCAGGCCCTGGGCAACCCGGGATGGTGTCGAATCGCTGCCGAGGATGAGCAGGGTGACGCGCTTGCCGGTGAACGGGTTGGGGGTGGGCACCGGGGTCGGGGTGGGACTCGGCGTCGGCGTGGGACTCGGCGTCGGGGTGGGGACCGGTGTTGGGCTGGGGACCGGTGTGGGGCTGGGCGCCGCGGAGCAGGCCGCCAGCAGGAGCAGCGTCGCGGCGAGGGTCAGGGTTCGACGGAGGCTCGGCCTTCGCTGATGCGAGGTCATCGGCGCGCATGATACCGGTGCTAGGCTGCGCCGCATGGAGAGCCGGAACATCACGGTGGCCACCGGCGAGCATCCCGCGGTGGTGGACCTGACCGGGAGATGCGCGTCGTTCGTGCGCGAGGTCGCCCCGCATGCGGACGGCCTGCTCAACATCTACGTCCCGCACGCCACCGCCGGAGTCGTGGTCATGGAGCTCGGCGCCGGCAGCGACGAAGACCTGCTCGAGGCGCTCGGGACGCTCCTTCCCCGCGATGACCGATGGCGGCACCGACACGGGCACCGCGGTCACGGTGCGGACCACGTCCTGCCGTTGCTGGTGGCGCCGTCGGTGACGGTGCCCGTGCTCGCCGGCCGCCTCGCCCTGGGGACATGGCAGTCGGTGGCTCTGGTCGATACCAACGTCGACAACCTATCCCGGACGGTGCGACTCTCCTTCATCGCCGGCTAGGCCGCCGGATCTCGATCGCCGGTTTCCGCGGTCGCGCCGGGTCTCAGCCGGTGTTGAGCTCGGCGACCTGGCGCTCAACCGTCGCCGGATCGGTCGTGGGTGCGTCGCAGGCATAGCCCCGGCACACGTAGCCGACCGCGTTCCCGTCGCGCGGACCCTTGCCCTCGAAGAGCGGCCATTGCGCCGCCTCGGCCGCGCCCACCTCCGCGCCGCCGGGAACCCACGACGCGACCACCAGGTCGGGAGCGTAGGGCCGCTGTGCCGCATACCGCAGGCGGGCCGCCCCGGGATCATTCGCCGATGGCGCCGCGACCACGACGTCGATCTGTGTGGCGAGCGCACGATCGGCGACCGAGAGCATGCGCCCGAACATCGACGGCTGGCGGTCCAGGCCGCCGGCCACGGCCCGCAGGATGGCCCGCGCCCGCCGGTCGAGGTCAGGGTCGCCGGTGAGCAGGGCGAGCCGCAGCAGGACATCGGCCGCCACGGCGTTTCCGGACGGCGTCGCCGAATCGACGACCGAGTGGGGACGGGCGACGAGCCGATCGTGCTCCATCGAGGTGTCCCAGAAGGCACCCGCGGCCGGATCCCAGAACTCGTCGATGGCGCGCGCCATCAGCCCATGCGCCAGCGCGGCATCCTCGAGACGTCCGGAGGCGGCGTGGGCCGCCAGCAGGCCATCCGCGACGCACGCGTAATCCTCCAGGAACCCGGGCGTGTGGCCGCGCCCGTCGCGCGCCGTCCTCCACAGGCCACCGTCGGGACGCAGCAGAACGGCCCGAACGAAGCGAACCAGGCGGTCGGCCGCCCCCAGCAGGTCCTCGTTCTCGAGGGCGGCGCCCGCCTCCGCCATCGACCGCAGCAGCAGCCCGTTCCACGCGGCCAGCTGCTTGTCGTCGCGGGCGGGACGCAC
Organism: uncultured Chloroflexia bacterium; assembly: GCA_963805645.1. Classification (GTDB taxonomy): domain Bacteria; phylum Chloroflexota; class Limnocylindria; order QHBO01; family QHBO01; genus CAVXEH01. The sequence goes on from CAWDVA010000007.1 coordinate 484,963, forward strand.
CCGAAGCGCGCGCGCCGTCAGCAGCGCCCGGCGCCCGCGCGCCAGCAGATCCCCGGCCGGCGCGTCACCCGCGGCGGTGAGGATCGTGCGACCCTCCCAGTTGCCACCCGGCGTGACGCCCCAGTACGCGGCCAGCTGATCGGCCTCGGCCTCCGTCAGCCCGCCGGCGGCCAGGGACGACCGGAAGTCGCCATCGGTCCAGAGGTAGAAGCGCCCCTCCTCGCCGTCGGAATCCGCATCGAGCGCCGACGCGTACCCGCCGTCCGGGGTCTCGAGCTCGCGGATGCAGAACGCGAGCGTGGATTCCACGACCGATCGGTAGCGTGCCTCCCCGGTCGCCCGCCAGGCCTCGAGGTAGGCATGCGCCAGCTGCGCGTTGTCGTAGAGCATCTTCTCGAAGTGCGGCACCAGCCAGCGGGCATCGGTGCTGTAGCGTGCGAAGCCCCCGCCGACCTGGTCGTGAATCCCCCCACCGGCCATGGCGTCGAGGGTGGTGGTCACCATCGCCAGGGTCGCGGCGTCGCCACCCCGCCTCCAGGCGCGGAGCAGGAACTCCAGGGTCATGGGCGGCGGGAACTTCGGGGCGCCACCGAACCCGCCGTGCCGGGCGTCGAAGCTGGTCGCAAGCCCGCGGACCGCCGCCTCGAGCTGGAGCCGCTGCGGATCGCGGTCGCCGGAGGGGACTTCGAGCTGATCGCGCAGATGGGCGGAGAGGCGCTGTCCCTGGACCGCGATCTCCTCACGCCGGTTCGTGTAGGCATCGACCACCGCGGCGAGCACGCGCCGGAAGCCCGGCAGCCCCTGGCGGTCATCCGGGGGGAAGTAGGTGCCGCCGAAGAACGGGTCGAGGTCGGGCGTCAGGAAGACCGACATCGGCCAGCCACCCGAGCCGGTCATGGCCTGGACGGCGGCCATGTAGACGTCGTCGAGGTCCGGGCGCTCCTCGCGGTCGACCTTGACGGACACGAAGTGCTCGTTCATGAGCGCCGCGGTCTCCGGGTCCTCGAACGACTCGCGCTCCATGACGTGGCACCAGTGGCATGCCGCGTAGCCAATGGACAGGAAGATCGGACGGTCCTCGGCGCGGGCGCGCTCGAGCGCCTCGGGTCCCCACGGGTACCAGTCGACCGGGTTGTGGGCGTGCTGCAGGAGGTACGGGCTCGTCTCGCGCGCGAGCCGGTTCGTGAACCGATGCCGGCGCGTCTCGTCTTCGCTCACGCCGCCCAGTGTCGCACGGCCCATGCCGGACCGGTATCAGAGCCCGATCCCGGCCTCAATCTCGGCGGTGGCCGCCTCGGCCGTGAGGAACTGCTGCTGGTAGAGGCGGGCGTAGAGCCCCTCGTGCCGCAGGAGCTCGGCATGCGTTCCCCGCTCAACGATGCGCCCGCGGTCGTACACCAGGATCAGGTCGGCGCGCAGGATCGTGGAGAGCCGGTGGGCGATGGCGATGGTGGTACGTCCCTCCATGAGCCTGCCCAGCGCCCCCTGGATCAGCCGCTCGCTCACCGTGTCGAGCGCAGAGGTCGCCTCGTCCAGGATGAGGATCCGCGGGTCCTTGAGCAGCACGCGGGCGATGGCGATGCGTTGCTTCTCTCCGCCGGACAGCTTGTAGCCGCGCTCGCCGACGAACGTGTCGTAGGCGTCGGGCAGCTCCATGATGCGCTCGTGGATGGCGGCCGCGCGGGATGCGGCCTCGACCTCGTCCATCGTCGCGTCCGGCTTCGCGTAGCGCAGGTTCTCCAGCACCGTGTTGTGGAACAGGTACGTCTCCTGGGTCACCACGCCGATGTTGCGACCCAGTGACTCGAGCCCGATGTGCCGCACGTCGACGCCGTCGATCCGCACCGCACCGCGCTCGACGTCGTACAGGCGCGGGATCAGATAGGTGGTCGTGGTCTTGCCGGCACCGGAGGGACCGACGAGGGCGACGAGACGGCCCGGCTCGGCGGTGAAGCTGATGTCCGCCAGGTCGAACGGCTTGACCGGGATCGGCTCGGCCCGCCCCTCCGCCTCCGCGACCTCGGCCTCTGCGCGCGCTGCCTGCTGCGCCGCGCTGGCCGGGTAGTGGAACGCGACACGATCGAACGCGACCTCGCCACGCATGGTCTCCGGCCGCAGGCGCACGGCACCGGGCTCGTCGGCGATCTCGTGCGGCAGTTCGAGGTACTCGAAGATCCGGTCGAACAGCGCCAGCGCACCCTGGATCTCGATCTGCACGTTCAGCATCTGCCCCAGCGGGAAGAAGATCCGGCTCTGCAGCGTGGTGAAGGCCACGATGGTGCCGATGCTGACGCCGGTGTCCCCGCCGATGATCAGGATCCCGGCCAGCAGGTAGACCAGGGCCGGCATGATCGAGAAGAACGTGCCGATGAGCGCGAAGAACCAGCGCCCCAGCATCTGCTGGCGGATCTGGAGCGCGGACAGGCGCGCGGACTCCGCCCTGAACCGATCGATGGAGGTCTGCTGCTGGCCGAAGGTCTTCGAGAGCAGGATCCCGGAGACCGAGAGCGACTCCTCGGTGATGGCGCTCACCTCGGCAAGCGACTCCTGGGTCAGCGTGGAGAGCCGCCTCCGCACCTTGCCGACCCGGTAGGTGATGAAGGCGAAGATGGGGAGCATCCCCATCGACAGGATCGTCAGCCGCCAGTCGAGGACGATCATGGCGATCACCGTGCTGCCGACGGTGGCCAGGTTCGAGAGCAGCCCGGAGGCGGTGTCAGTCAGGACCGACTGGACACCGTTCACGTCGTTTCCGATCCGGCTCTGGATCTCGCCGGTCCGTGTCTCGGTGAAGAAGCGAAGCGGCATCCACTGCAGGTGGCTGTAGAGGGCGACCCGCAGGTCGTTCATGACGCTCTGGCCAACGAAGTTGGACAGGTACGACTGGCCGATCCCGATGAGGCTGGAGACGATGGGCAGAACGACCATCAGCCCGGTCTGCAGGTAGAGCAGGCCGAGATCCCGTGGTCCGGTCAGGTTGTCGATGATCAGCTTGAGGAGGATCGGGTTGATGACGCCGATGCCGGCCGTGACCAGGATGGCCACGGCAATGACCGACAGCCGTCCCCGATACGGCGCGAAGAAGCGCGAGATGCGGCGGACTGTCTGGCGGCCCGTTCCCGGTCTGCGCTGGAGGTTGGGCTCCGGGCCGCCCCAGTGGCCGCGGCCGCGGGTCATGCGTGCCTCACGCGCTCACGTGAGCAGGATGGACAGGAAGGCTTGCCCGGCCTCGAACCCTGCCACGGCCCCCGCCTCCCGCACACGGTCACGGACCCGCTGCTCGGTCGCCTCCCAGTCCGGGATCTGGCTCGCGTGGCAGCGCAGCGCCGCGAGCGCCACGTCCATCCGGTCGGCCACGTCGACCCACAGGTTCGGATGGTCCGCGCCGGTCACGAGCACCTGCCGCACCTTCCAGGGCTCCAGGCCCTCGGCAAGGAGCTCCGGGAAGTTGAGCCGGTCGCGCGCGGCCGGGTACACGGCGGCGAGGGTGGCCTCCCCGGTCGCGAGGTGATCCGGATGCGCCATGAACGGGTTCCCGTCACTGCGGCGCTGCGAGTTCTGGGCGATCACCAGGTCCGGCCGGAAACGGCGGATCTGGCGAGAGATGTCGCGCCGCAGATCCAGCGTCGGCTCGAGGTAGCCGTCCGGGTAGCCCAGGTGGACGATCTCTGTCACGCCCAGGACGTCGGCGGCCGCCCGCTGCTCGGCGATACGGGTGGCAGCCAGCGATTCCGGTGTCACCGCCGGGTCGTCGGTCCCCTTGCTGCCGTCGGTCGTCACCACGTAGTCCACCCGTGCACCCATGCCGACCAGGTGCGCGATGGTCGCGGCGGCGCCGAACTCGGCATCGTCGGGATGGCTGAAGATGACGAGCACCCGCTCGAGCGGCTCGATCAGGGAATGGCGTTCAGGCTCGGTCATTGGCTCCGTCGCATGGTACCGCCCGCGCCAGCCCGAGAACGGCGGGTTCGCCGGACCGGATGCCGCGAGCGGAGGGATTCTGCGGGTGCGCGGCCGCATCGTTGACCCCATCGGGGCACACGCAGCATACTACCCCCCGGTATGCAGAGCCCTGACGAGCGGGCGGTCCATTTCCGCCACAGCTACACGAAGGACCGGCGCGACCTCCTGAATCGACTCAACCGGATCGAGGGCCAGGTTCGCGGGATCCGCCGTCTCGTGGAGGAGGAGGCGTATTGCCTCGACGTCCTCCAGCAGGTGGAGGCCATGACGGCCGCCGCCGACCAGGTGGGGCTCATGCTGCTCGAGGACCACATCGACGGGTGCCTGACCCATGCCATCGACACCGGCGAGGGCGAGCCGTACGTCAACGAGGTGATGGCCATCATCCGCCGGGCCATGGGACGCCGTGCAGGGCGACGGTCGAAGGGTGGCGGATCGGCCTGAAGGGTGCGGCTCGCACGCCCGGTCGCGTCCTGACGGCGCGGACCCATGGGAGTGCCGCAGGGGGGAACCACGGCACTCCCAGACCACTATAGGCCGAGCCGGTCCGCCCCGCTACTCTCCGAACATGGTCAGCTGCTCGCCGCCTCGCTCGATGAGCGGATCGAGGCCCAGCACCGGCTCGAGCCAGTCCAGGCTGGCCCCGTCCCGGCCGGCGAGGGTGGCAAGGTGCTGCCACTTCAGGAAGTGCCAGTTCTGGCGCTCGACCTCGTTGCGGAGCCACGGTGAGCGCTCGAGCTTCAGCCGGACGAGCTCGGTGCGTTCTGCCGGGAAGATCAGGATGCGGGCCTGGCGGTCGGTCACCGGGATGGCGCGGCCGCGGCGGAGGACGGCCTCGCCGAGCATCGCGGTCCACTCGACTTCCAGCAGGAACGCGAACTTGCCGCGCACGTACCAGATGCCGTCCACCGCGGCAAGGGGCTCCGACGGCCCGCGCACGATGAGCGGGAGGTAGGCGCGGCGCTCATCGTCCGCGAGAAGGTCGACGAGATGGCGGCCCGCCTCGACCTTGTCGTGCTCCCGCCGGCTGATCCACACACGGAGACCGAGCCGATGGCCGTAGGCCGCAAGCTGGGCCAGGATCCGGGTGTGGTCGCCGAACCGTGCGCCCAGCTCCTCCTCGGTCCGCAGCTGCCCGCGCTCGTCCACGCGCGCGTAGGCCGCCAGGCAGGCTCGCACGAGCTCCTCGTCCGGCGCCTCGAGGCCGGGGAAGAGCCGGTAGATGCGGTCCAGGAACCCCGCCTCGTCCAGGCGCCCGGCGGTCGACAGGATGGAGAAGGTGGCCCACTCGACGCGGTCGGCGAGCGGTTGCTCGGCGAGCTCGGGATCCCGGAGCCACCACATCGGTCGCTCCGGCTCCCCCAGGCGGACGAGCTCCGGATGGTCATCGCGCCAGAGCTCCTCGCGGAGCAGCGCAGCCAGGAGGGTCGAGCCCCGGCTCAGCTGGGTGACGCGCTGGTCCGGTGCGCCGTCCATCCCGCCGTTCGGAGCATCGGCCGAAGTTCCGCGCCCCTCGGCACCCTCCTCGTCACCCGATGCGGGGTGCTCCTGCCCGGGGACGGGTTCGGCTCCCGCGCGGGTCTGCGCCACGCGACGAAGCAGGCCCCCGGACTGGAGCTCCTGCAGGACCGCGCCGGCAATGCGGGTGAGGCCTGCCGGCTCGCCCCGGTCTCGCAGGAGTGCGACTGCCGCGCGCGACACCGCGCCGGCCAGCTCGGGGTAGGTGAGGTGCCCTGCCTCCGCGCCGAGCTGCAGGGGTCGCGACGTCACCGCGGAACGCAGACGGTCCTCGCCGGAGGGCTTGCGGAAGTGGAGCGCAACGCCGTCGCCCGACCGGACGGACTCGCGATGGATGATGCGGATCAGGTCGAGCCCCGCGGCCGCGCCGGCCACGGCGACGGCAAGCAGCCGATCCGGGTCGTCGCCTTCGAGCAGGACGTTGAACCAGCCCCCGGGACGCAGCGCGACGGTCGCCGATGCCATCGCATGGCGCAGCGCCGTGGCCTCGGCGCCGTCCGAGGAGGCCGCCGCGGGGCCGAAGAGCGGCTCCAGCCGCAGCGTCTCAGCCGCCTCCCTGCCGAGAAGCCACGCCGTGGCCAGATACTCGAAGCTCAGCTCGTCGACCGATGCGGGCGGCGGCGGCGTTCCCAGGACGAGATCGATGCCGTCCGCGGGCAGGTACTGGCCGGCCACGGCCGGCCGGCTGCGCACCCACAGAACGTTGGCGGCGCTCATCCCGCCCAGGTCGTCGTAGTCGGTCGCGAAGCGCGCCGCGCGGCGCTCGCGCCCGAGGGCGGCGATCGCGGTGCGAACGTCGCGGAACGCCGCCTCGAACAGCCGCCAGACGTTCACCTCTCGCTGGTGGCGGGAAGCGGGCTGCCGAACGTGGCCACCGGAGATGCGCAGCGAGGCGACCCGGCCCGGGTACCCGTTCAAACGGCTCGCCGGGAGCAGGCAGGCGGCCAGGGCCAGCCGGAACACGCCGAGCAGCGCCGGGTCGCGCATCTCCGTCTCGATCTTCGCGGCAATCGTCTCGAGGGCGTACAGGTTTCTCGGCGTGTACAGGCCGATGAGCTCATCCACCAGGTCGCGCCTGCCGTCGAGGACCGGGAAGCGCTCCCGGAGCTGAGCGACATGGGGGCCCTGGCGTACGTCGGGTTCGCCGTGCTGCGAGGAGGGTTCCGGATGCACGGTGGACCGATACCGCCGCTCCGCGACGCCACTTCCGGACGGCGGATCCGGCTCGGCGGGCGGCGGCGGTGGCGGGCCGCCAGGCTCGCCCAGCGAGGGGACCTCGTATTCGCCGGCCGTTCCCGTCAGGCCCACGGGCGCGGGGGGCAGGTCATCCTCGGCATCGGCGTCGGCGTCGGCCGGGGCCTGGCGCCCCGCACCGGAAGCCTCGATGCCCAGCTTGGCGAGATCCGCCTCTTCGATGGAGGCAACGCGCTCCACGGGGCCGCCCACGCTGATGTCGCAGCTCGGGCAGCGGTAGACCTTGCGGCCCGGTGTGTCGTCGTCGCGCGGCCAGATGAACTGCTCGCCCACGACCGGCCCGCGGCATGCGGCGCAGTGCGTGGCGTACAGCTCCTCGATATGTTGGCGGAGCGGCACGTCCACGCGCCGCGAAGCGGCGAGCTGGCGGAACGCCACGTCAAGGGAGCCAGGCTCCGGTGCCAGCAGGAAGGCCTGCGCGGCCAGCTGCGCGAAGGGGCTCGGATCGGCGGCCACCGCGCGCATCCCGTTCGCCACGGCCCGGCGAGCGGTCCAGCCGGTCCCCGCCCACGGGTCCAGGATGGTGTCGCCCGGCGATGCGAAGGCGGTCAGCTCCGCGTCGAGGATGTTGTCGGCAGGCGAGGGAAAGTAGCGCTCGAGGAGCGCGAGGCCGGGGAGGCGGCGGGGAAGGACGACGTGGTCCAGGCTCCTCCGTTCGGCGGCCTCGGTCATGGGCTCCTACGGCTCTTCGAGTGGCTCTTCCTCGAGCTCGGGTTCGGACGAGTATTCCGGCAGGCTGGTGTCGAGCTCCTCGACCTCTTCCTGCTCCTCTTCCTGCTCCTCGCTCTCCTCCTCGTCATCGTAGCGGAGCGCGGACCCCTTGAGATACGGTCTCACGTCACTTCCCCGGGTGCTGCTGCCGGGGAAGGAGACCTTCCCGAAGTTGGCCGCGTGAGCGAACGTTTCGCGGATGATGATCCGCACCTCGTCCCGGGACAGGATGGTGATGGCTGCGTCGTAGCGATTGCCGCCCGCGATCAGCTTTACGAGGCGAGAGCCGATGCGCGGCTCGACCTGGCCGATCTCCACGTCGCCGTCGAACACCAGCAGGTGATCGCCGTCCGGCTTGAGGGCGACCTGGTCACCGGGCGAGAGCGGCGCCAGCGCATCGCGGCCGGCGACGTTGAACAGCCTCGCGTGCCCTGTCTTTCCCATCTCCTCGATGAAGACCGCCGCCTTGGCCTTCTCCGCCTTGCCATCGCCCACCGCGGCGACACGTGCCGCCGGCTGGGTGCCCGCGAGCACGCGGAGCCGCTCCACGTTGCGCTCGGCGATCCGGTTCGTGGCATCGCGCGCAAGAGCCTGCTGGTAGGCTTCCAGCGCCTCCGCGTGCCGCCCGAGCTCGGCCAGGGCCTTGCCGAGGCGGTTGTACGCGTCCGTATCGGCTCCCAGCTCCAGCAGATCGCGATTGGCCTGCACCGCCGCCTCCCAGTTGCCGCCCGTGGCGGACGCGATCGCCTGGTCAGCCAGCTGACGCCGTTGCCGGTTGGCGGCGTCCATCTCCCCTATCGTCATGGTCTGCTCCCGTCTCCGGGGTGGGTCTGTCGGGTAACGGAAATGCCCTCGGCGCGGTCAGTTCCGGCCAAAGGCGCCTTGTTGTAGCACCGCCCTTCGGGGCTGTCAACGCGGCGCATCCCGCAGGCTCGGCGGCCTCTGCACCGGGCCTACGACTGGCGCATCAGCAATGCGACGAGCAATCCGAGCAGGGCGAGGCTGCCGAACTCGATGACCACCGACCGCCCGGTAGCTCCACCATCCAGCGCTTCGGCGGCACCGCCCCATGAATAGAACGCGAGGCCCACGATCGCCGGCCCCACGAGGCCCGGCAGGCCCAGCAGCGTCATCGCCAGCGCCACCTGGCCAACCGCCAGGCCGTGCAGCAGCGCCTGCCCCACAGCCTCAACTCCGCCGCGGCCCCGCGCCTCCGCCGAGCGGAGGCCGAGGACGAACGCCAGGAGCGCGACGAGCGCGACCGGCGGAGGCCATGCGGCGGTGCCGAATAGGGCGTTGATACCGGCGGCCGCGGCGAACATGGTGCCGGTGAGCGCCAGCTCGAGCGCCGTGCGCTCGATCGGAACCCGCTCGCCGCGGAGCTCCAGCCAGAGCACCGCCCACAGGACGATGGCCACAAACGGCACCAGGAGGAGGCTCACGCCGCCGGGGAGCATGCGGCCCACGAGGGTGACTCCCACGCCGGCGATGGCCAAAGTGGCATATCGGGCCAGGCCAAGCCCCTGGCGCCAGGGTCCCATCAGGGCCACGGCCCCCAGGCCGCCGACCGCCAGCTCAAGCCCGATCGCCACGGCAAGTCCGAACGGGGAGGTCAGCCATCCGGCTGCCGCGATCGCGGCCAGCACGATGGCGAGCACGATTGCCCACGGACGCTCGACCGGCGCGGACGGTGCCGCCCGCCGACCGAACCGCAAGCGGGCGATCACGAGCGGGCCACCAGCTGCGCCGCGTCGCGCGTGTTGGCGACCTGGTCCGCGGTGAGCCACGCCCGGCGCGCCATCGAGACGGCGTAGTCGAGCTGGCCCAGCTCCTCGGTCCGGTGGGCGTCGCTCGCGACCACCAGCTGCGCGCCTGCTCGTGCCGCCGCGCGCGCCAGGTGCTCGTCCAGGTCCAGGCGGGGACTGCCGTTCATCTCGAGCAGGGTACCCGTTCTTGCCGCCGCCTCGAAGACGATCGTCCACTCAAGTGCCACCGGGTCGCGGCGGTTCACGATGCGGCCGGTCGGATGCGCGAGGACATCCACGTGCGGGTTCTCGATCGCCGCCAACGCCCGCCGGGTCAGCTGCGCCACCGGCTGGTTCCGGCCGGTATGCACGCTGGCGACCACCAGGTCGTAGCGCGCCAGCAGCGCATCGGGGTAGTCGAGCGTCCCATCGGCGCGGATCTCCATCTCGGTCCCATGCAGGATGCGGAACGGAGCGAGGTCCCTGTTCAGGCGGGCGATCTCCTCGCGCTGCGCCTCCACCCGCTCCGGCGACAGGCCCCGGGTGATGCCGAGCGACGGCGAGTGATCGGTCAGGACCATGTACGCGTGGCCCCGTCCACGCGCCGCCCGTGCCATGGCCTCCATGGTGTCGACGCCGTCGGTCCAGTCGGAGTGCACGTGCGTGTCGCCGAGAACCTGCTCCACGCGCAGGAGATCCGGCAGCGCGTCGCGCCCCGCCGCCTCGATCTCGCCGTCGTCCTCGCGCAGCTCGGGCGGGATCCAGGGCAGTCCCAGGCGGGCGTACACGTCCGCCTCATCGGCCTCCAGAAGGAGCTCGCCGGTCTCGAGCACCTTGAATCCCTTCTCGCTCAACGAGAGCCCGCGGTCCAGGGCGCGCCCGCGCAGCGCCACGTTGTGCGCCGCGCTCCCCGTGAAGTGGACGAGGTGGGTCCCCCACGCCTCCGGAGGACAGACCATCAGGTCGACCTGCGGCCCGTCGCGCAGCAGGATGCTCGACTTGTCGGTTCCGGCATTCAGGACTCGCTCCACGGCCGGAAGAGCATCGAGGGCCGCGATCACCGACGCCGCGTCGCGCACCGCGGCGAGCAGGTCGAGATCACCGATGGTCGCGCGCCGCCGCCGAAGCGACCCTGCGACCTCCAGGCGCACCACGCCGGGCACGCCGCCCAGCTCGCCCATCAGCTCGGCGACAAGCACGTCCGCATCGTGAAGCAGCAACCGGGTGCCGCGCTGCTCGATGCGCGCGATGCCCACCAGGATGTTCTCCTCCGTCCGGGCGGAGAGGCCCTTGAGTCCGCGCAGCGCCTCCTGCTCCGCGGCCGCGCGCAGTTCCTCCACCGAGCCGATTCCCAGCTCGTCGTGGAGGAGCTTCACCGTGCGAGGGCCCACGCCCTGGATGCGCAGCATGTCGAGCAGGCCGGCCGGCACCTGCATGCGCAGCCGTTCGTGGTACTCGAGCCGACCGGTCTTGGCAAGCTCGGCCAGCTTGGCCGAGAGCGCGGCACCGGCGCCGGGGATCTTCGGCGGATCGCCGGCTCGAAACCGTGCCGCGACGTCTTCCGGCCAGCGTTCGACCGCATCCGCCACGCGACGGTAGGCAACCGCCTTGTAGACGACCTCGCCGAGGATCTCGAGCATGTCCGCGATCTCGTTGAAGATGCGAGCCAGCTCCGCGTTGGTGATCACCGTGTCAGGTGCACGCGGCGTGCTGCGCGGTCGGGGCATGGGGCGCCATTCTACGGTGGAAACGACGCGAGGCCCGCCCCGTGGTGCCTCGGGGACGGACCTCGCTGCTCAGTGCGGGTCGAGATGAGACGGCGGCTCAGCGCACGCGACGGCGGCGCAGCAACGAACGGCTGAAGAGTCGCCCGGTCCGGCGCGACGGCCGCAGGCGCGCCTGCCGCAGCTGGGCCGCCTCGTCGAGGAGCTCGTTCTGGCGCAGGGTGGCGAGGAGGCCGAAGTAGGTGGCGGCTCCCTTGGACATGGTTCCTCCTGGGTCGGTTCCGCCCGGGTGCAGATCCCGGCGGGTGGTCAGACGGACCGATTCGGTGCGTCGAGAATGGTCGGCCGGCTGTCCGCCCCCGATCGCAGTGCCGCGAGATCGAGCAACAGCACCAGCAGCAAGATCACAAACAAGACCATCAGGACCGAAGCCTCCACCACGAGCGGTAACTCGTATTTGTCAGTTCACTGGTTACAAGGGCAGTGTAGCAGTTCCGGGTAACTTGTCAACGGGCCTATACTGGTTACAGCCATGCCAGCCAGCAGCGACACGATCACCGAGCCGCAGAGCTCCGAGGACCTCTTCGTTGCGTTCGCCAATACCCTCCGCTTCGAGCGTGGCGAGCCCATCGAGGAGCTCGTTGATGCGGATGCCCTCCTGGCCTGGCTCCGCGAGCAGGGGCTGATCAGCGACCGTGCCCGCGCCGCGGAGGGCCAGCGGCTGGCGCACGACGCAGAGGAGGCGACGCGCAGGATCGAGCGCTTTCGCCACCTGCGCGCCCTGCTGCGGGTGATGGCCTCGCGGCTCAGCAGCGGAGAGCGGCCGTCGCGGGACCAGATCCGCCAGCTGAACCACGTGCTCCGCCACGGGCTCCACTTCCACCGGCTGCAGCTCGACGCCGATGAGGCCCGGTACTCCGTGGCCCAGGTCGGGGATCGGCTCGACCAGGCGCGAGCGGTGATCGCCGGCTCCTTCGCATCGTTCCTCGCGGACGAGGATCCGTCCCGCCTCCGGGTATGCGCCAACGAGGGATGTCGCGAGGTGTACATCGATCGCTCCCCCACCGGGCGGCGCCGATGGTGCGACATGCGGACCTGCGGAAACCAGGCAAAGGTCGCGCGGCATCGCGCGCGGGCACGAGCCGCTGCACAGAAACCCGGTGCGGAGCCGGCCGATTCGAGGGTTTCGGTCTCCGCCGCGTCCGACTAGAATGTCGGCGGCCCGATGGCGTCTGCCGTCGGCACCCGTGCCAAATCCGCAGCCGAGGCCGCAGCACAGCACCCGTGGACGCCGGTTCCTGTAGACCCGAACCACGCGCGCGCTCCGGATGCCGGGATTCCCGGAGGACGGTCGCCTAGCGTCGATCCGACGCGACTGTCTTTCGCGACCTGACGACCACCCGCGCGCGCCACCGCAGCAGCAGACGCGACAGCGAGGTGGTCGTTCCATGCTCTTCCTGAGCCAGCTCATCGGCAAGCCGGTCCTGGACCGGGTCGGCGAGCCCTTCGGCGGGGTTCGCGACCTGATCGTGGCCCTTGGCGAGCGCTATCCGCCCGTCACCGGGCTGGTCGTCCGCGTTGCCGGCGGCCGGGAGATCTTCCTGCCGTGGAGCGATGTCAACGAGATCGAGGCCTCGGGGGCGCGGCTGCACACGTCGAGCATCGATATCACCAGCTTCCGCCAGCGCCCCAACGAGATCCGCCTGTGGCTCGACCTGCAGGACAAGCAGATCGTGGACGTTACCGGCCGCAAGATCGTGCGGGTCAACGACATCCAGCTGGCCCCGGTCCGCGGGCGCCTGCGCCTGGTGGCGGTGGACGTCGGACTTGCCGGCATCCTGCGACGCCTCGGCCTGTCGGGCCCGGGGGAACGGCTGGCCCGCGCGCTGCACCTGCCGATCGAGAACTACATCGAGTGGGAGGATGTCGACCCTGTCGAGTCGAGCGTGAGCTCGCTGAAGCTGCGTGTCCCCCACCAGGCCCTGTCGACCCTGCACCCCGCGGACGTGGCCCACATCGTCGAGCAGCTCGCGCCACGCGACCGCGCAGGCATCCTCGCCTCCCTCGACGACGAGCGGGCGGCGGACGTCATCGAGGAGCTGTCCGCCGAGGACCAGGTCGACGTCCTCGAGGCACTGCCCATCGAGACCGCGGCGGACATCCTGGAGGAGATGGGACCCGATGACGCAGCGGACCTCCTCGCGGATCTGTCCGAGGAGCGCCAGGCCGAGCTCCTCTCCGCCATGGAGCCTGACGAGGCCGAGGAGGTGCGCGAGCTGCTCGCCTACGGCGAGGAGACAGCCGGCGGCCTGATGACCACCGACTTCATCACCGTCTCGGCCCACGAGACTGCGCAGCAGGTTATCGACCGGCTCCGCGAGCTCCGGCCCGACAGCGACCACGCCTACTACCTGTACGTCCTCGATGCTGACGGCGTCCTGGTCGGCACGGTGACCCTCCGCGGGCTGATCATCGCCACCCCGGAGACCCCGATCTCCGAGATCACCCGGCCGGAGCCGATCTCCGTCGGCCTCGAGACCGACGCCGACGAGGTGGCGCACGCCATCGCCCGCTACAACCTGCTGGCACTCCCCGTGGTGGATGAGGCCGGCCGGATGCAGGGGGTCGTCACCGTCGACGACGCCATGGAGCGCGCGCTCGGCGAGGAATGGCGCAGGCGTCTTCCGGAGCTCTTCGAGCCGGCCGAGGAGAAGTGAGCCGGATCGCCGTTCCCCGCCGGATCCGCCGTGCGCAGCGGTCGCTCCGCGATCGGCTGCCGAACTTCCGCACCCACCGGACCGGGCTCCTGGCGTTCCTGGGCGTGCTGGGCCCCGGCCTCATCGCCGGGCTGGCGGGCAACGACGCCGGCGGCATCTTCACCTACTCGGTGCTGGGCGCCCAGACCGGGCTCCAGTTCATCTGGCTGCTGCCCATCACCACGGTCATGCTCGTCATCGTGCTGGAGATGGCGGCCCGCATGGGCGCCGTCTCCGGCCAGGGCCTGGGAGATCTCATCCGCGATGACTTCGGCATCCGCTGGACGCTGTTCGCCATGGTCGTGCTGCTCATCGCCAACGGGTCGAACATCGCCGCCGAGTTCGCGGGCGCCGCGGCGGCACTCGAGATCTTCGGCATTCCGCGCTGGGCGGTGGTGCCGGTCGTGGCTGCCGGGATCTGGGCGCTGGTGGTCTTTGCCAGCTACCGTGTCGTGGAGCGCGTGTTCCTCTCGGTGGCCGTCGTCTTCGTGGCCTACATCGTCAGCGCCGTCGTCGCCGGGCCGGACTGGGGCGAGGTCGGCCGCTCGCTCGTCACCCCGTCCATCGACTGGGCACCCAACAGCCTTCTCCTCATGGTCGCCACCGTCGGCACCACGGTCACCCCGTACATGTTCTTCTACCTGCAGTCGTCGGTCGCCGACAAGGGCCTGGGGCCCGAGGAGCTGGGGATGGAGCGGGCGGACGCCATCCTGGGCGGGATCTGGACCAACGCCATTGCGCTCTTCATCGTCGTCGTCACCGCGGTGACCCTCTTCGGACGCGGCCTGGAGCTGACCAATGCCGCCGATGCCGCGCAGGCGCTGGCCCCGGTCGCGGGCAAGTTCGCCGAGGCCCTGTTCGCCTTCGGGCTGTTCGGCGCGTCGATCCTGGCGGCGACGGTCATGCCGCTGACCACCAGCTACACGGTCTGCGAGTCGTTCGGCTGGGAATCGGGCGTGTCGCGCAAGTTCGGCGAGGCGCCGGTCTTCATGGGCCTGTACACCGCCCTGATCGTGATCGGCGCGCTCGTCGTCCTCGTTCCGGGAATGCCGCTCACCGGGCTCATCATCCTGAGCCAGAATCTCAACGGTATCCTGCTCCCGATCATCCTGGTGTTCATGCTCCGACTCGCCAACAATCCCCGCATCATGGGCAGCCACACCAACCCGCGCTGGCTCAACGTGCTCGGCTGGGGGCTCACCGGCATGGTCACCCTCCTGACCCTCGTGCTCTTCGGCAGCGCCCTCGCCGGACTGGTGGGCATCGGATGAGGCAGCGCTCCCCCATCACCACCGCCCTCGGTGGCGTCCGCAACCTGCCGCTGCGCCTCCGGCGCGCGCCCCGGCGTCACGGGCCGGAGCCGGGGGACGAGGCGGCACTGGAGCCCCGCCCCGAGATCGTCGACGCTCCAGACCTGCGCTGGATCAACATCGAGTCGCCGCGCCTGGCCGACCGGCTCTGGCTGGCGGAGAACTTCGCCTTCCACGAGCTCGACATCGAGGACGTCGCCAGCCACAACCAGCGGCCCAAGCTGGACACCTATCCCGAGTACCTGTTCCTGGTCATGCAGTTCCCGTCCTACAACAAGGAGACCGGCCGCCTCGACGCCGCGGAGCTGGACATCTTCGTGGGGCCGGACTTCCTCATCAGCCTCCCCAACGAGCCGATACCGCCCCTCCGCAGCCTGTTCGAGCGCGCCCAGTCCCGCGACGACGTCCGCGACGAGCTCATGACCCACGGGTCGGGCCGCCTCCTGTACGAGATCCTCGACCGCTGCGTCGACGCCGGCTTCCCGATGCTGGGTCAGATCGGCCGCAAGCTGAGCCGCATCGAGAACGAGATCTTCGAGGGGCGCAGCCGCGAGATCGTCCGGGACATCAGCAACGCCAAGCAGGAGATCATCAACTTCCGGGCGGTGATCCGCCCCCAGCGCCTGGTGTTCCGGGACCTCGAGCGGGTGAAGCTGCGCTACCTGCCGGAGGAGATGGACCTCTACTTCGACGACCTCACCGATGCCTCCGAGCGCATCTGGGACGTGCTCGAGAACTTCAAGGAGATCGTCGAGGGGCTGGAGGACACCAACGAGTCGGTCCTCTCCCACCGCCTGAACGATGTGCTGCGCATCCTCACCGCCGTGACCGTCATCCTGCTGCCGCTGACGCTGGTGACCGGCTTCTTCGGCATGAACGTGGGGTTCCCCGGGGATCCGCGGGCGCCCGCCTACTTCTGGGGGGTCGTGATCGCCATGGCGGCGATGCTCGTGGCCCTGGTCGTCTTCTTCCGCCGGCGCGGCTGGCTCTAGGGCAGGTCAGGCGCCGATGGGGTGCCAGACCGTCTTGGTCTCGACGAACAGCCCGATGAGGTACGGCGACTGGGCACCGGGGTCCAGCCAGTCGTAGCGCGGCCTGGCCACGACCTCGACTCGGCTCCGGCCACGGCGCGGCCGGACTGCAACGGCCGCGACTGTCCGACGTGAATTCAGACCGACCGTCGGCCTAAGACGCACGCGGACAGCCGCCCCCGGGCCGATGGTCACCATCGACCGATCCGGATGGCCCGTTCGGCCCCATGGGGTCTTGACAAAGCGGCAGTTGCGTGGGAGCCTCAGGCCGCACATATGTGCACCATGATGCTCAGTTGTGCTGAGCTGACCGGAGACAGGACATCTTGCTAACGATGACGGGCCGGCGGACCAGCGGCAGCGACGCGCGCCAGATGGTGCGCATCACGCAGCTCTACTACCGCATGCACCTCAGCCAGAAGCAGATCGGCGAGCGCCTCGGCCTCAGCCGCTTCCAGGTCGGCCGGCTCCTGGCCCGGGCGCTGCGCGAGGACATCGTCAGCATCGAGATCCGGCACCCTGTCGCCCGCCTGATCGAGCTCGAGGATGCCCTCGCAGAGCGGTTCGGTCTCAGGACAGCCATCGTCGTGGACGTCCCGACGTCGACCTCCGAGAAGGCGGCCGAGCAGCTCGCCCGCGAGGCCGTCGCGGGCGCCGCGGCGCGCTTCCTCGCCGACCTCCACCCGAGCGGCTCGATCGGAGTCTCCTGGGGTCGGACGATGCTCGAGCTGGCGCGCCAGCTCGAACCTGGCTGGACGAGCGCCACCGAGGTCGTCCAGCTGAACGGCGCCACCTCCCTTTCGGCCGAGCCGACGCGTGCCAACGAGATCGCGGAGCGGTTCGGCGCGACGACCGGGGCCGCGATCCGGATGCTCGCCGCGCCGGCGATCGTGGGCAGCCCGGCGCTGCGGCGGGCACTCGAGGATGACCCCTCGGTCGGGGCAACGATCGACGCTGCCCGAGCCACCGCGACCGCGATCTTCTCCCTCGGCGTCCTGACCCCGCAGAGCGTCCTCGTCGGATCGGGCTTTCTCACCCCCGGGGACGTGACAGATCTCCGGGCGGCGGGCGCGGTGGGCGACATCGTCGGCCGCTTCCTGCGCGTGGACGGCGCCACCGCCTCGCCGGAGCTGGACCAGCGGACCGTGGGACTTCCCCTTGCCGACGTGGCCGCCAAGCCGATCTCGATCGGCGTGGCGGCGGGCGCCGGCCGCGGGCCGATCGCGCTGGGCGCGCTGCGCGGCCGCTACATCAACGTCCTGGTCGCCGACGCCGACACGGCGCAGTGGGTGATCGACCATGGCTGACCGCATCGTGCCGAGTGAAGAGCTGGTCCGGCAGCTTGTGGAGCGCGCGCTGGACAGGCAGGTGGCCTCGGGCGTCCGCGAAGGGACGGGCGCCAGCGAGTTGACGGCGCCGGCGAGCGCGGGAGAGTCCCCAACTCCCATCGTGCCGGCCACGGCTCCCGGGGCGGCGGCCGGCGGCGGGCGAACCGTCGCGATCGGCGCTGACCACGGCGGATTCCCACTCAAGCAGGCCCTGGTCAGGGCCCTCGCAGACAAGGGCTACGCGGTCAGCGACTGCGGCACGACCTCGACCGAGTCCGTCGATTACCCGGACTTCGCGTATGCCGTCGCCCAGCTCGTGGCGAGCGGGACGTGCACCTACGGAATCGTTGTCGACGGGGCCGGGATCGGATCCGCGATGGTGGCCAACAAGGTGCCTGGTGTGCGGGCTGCCAACGCCCACGACACCTCGATGGCCCGCAATGCCCGCGAGCACAACTACGCCAACGTGCTGACCCTCGGCGCCCGGATGATCGGCGAGGGGCTCGCGCTCGAGGTCACGGACACCTTCCTCGCCACGCCCTGGGGCGCGGAACGCCACGGCAATCGCGTGGCCAAGATCACTGCCATCGAACAGCAATACGTCCAAACCCGACCGGAGGAGCAGCCCAGATGACGATGCTGCCCGACACCCGAGACCTGCTGATCGAGGCCGTCACCCGCGAGGTGCTCACGGCCCTTTCAACCGGCGACACGTGCAGCGAGTGCGGCGGCTCGTGCGCCGCACACTCGCCAGACAAGGTCCGCGACGTCGTGACTAACGGCGCCTCGCGGATCGCCTACCACGGCCGGGGCGGCGACGTGCCGCAGGACCTGGCCCCGTACATCGATCACACGCTGCTCAGGCCCGACGCAACGGCCGCGGACATCGACCAGCTGTGCGACGAGGCGATCGAGCACCGGTTCGCAGCCGTGTGCATCAACCCGACCTGGGTGCGGCGAGCAGCGGACCGGGTCCGGGGCACAGGGGTGGCGGTCGCCTCGGTGATCGGCTTTCCGTTCGGCGCCGCGACGAGCGAGGTCAAGGCGATGGAGGCCCGCCGGGCGATCCGCGACGGCGCCCGCGAGATCGACATGGTCATCAACATCGGAGCCCTCAAGAGCGGCATGCGGGACGCCGTCCGCGAGGACATCGCGAAGGTCTCGGATGCGTGCCATGAGGGGGGAACCCTCAATAAGGTGATCATCGAGGCCGCCCTCCTCACCGACGAGGAGAAGGTCGTTGCCTGCATCCTCGCGAAGGAGGCGAAGGCCGACTACGTCAAGACCTCGACGGGCTACGCCTCGGGCGGCGCCACGGTGTTCGACGTCGCGCTGATGCGCGAGACCGTCGGGCCTCGCTTGGGCGTCAAGGCCGCGGGCGGCATCCGGACCGCAGAGGACGTCCAGGACATGATCGCTGCCGGCGCGACCCGGATCGGGGCATCGGCCGGCGTGAAGATCGTCACAGGAGAGGGAAACGCGTGAGCAATATCGACCTTCGCGCCTACGTCTTCCTCGACAGCCTCCAGGCGCAGTACGCCGCGTTCCTGGGCACCGTCGCACAGGGCTTCCTGCCGCTGGCGGGCGACGCATCGCTCTCGGTCGAGGTGTCGCCCGGCATCGAGATCAACCGCCTGACCGACATCGCCCTCAAGGCGACGACGGTCAAGCCCGGAATGCAGATCATCGAGCGCTACTACGGGATGCTCGAGATCCACTCTCCCGCGCAGGCGGAGGTACGGGCGGCCGGCGCGGCGATCCTGCGCGAGATCGGTCTCGAGGAGACCGATCGACTCAAGCCGCGCGTGCTATCGAGCCAGATCATTCGGCGGATCGACGACCACCAGGCCCAGCTCGTCAACCGGACGCGCCACGGCCAGATGCTGATCCCCGGCCAGACGCTGTACGTGCTGGAGCTGGAGCCGGCGGCCTACGCGACGCTGGCCGCAAACGAGGCCGAGAAAGCGGCCCACATCAACATCCTCGAGGTCCGGGCGTTCGGCTCCATGGGCCGGGTCTACCTGGGTGGCGAGGAAAGGGACATCGACGTCGGTTGGCGCGCAGCCCTGTCGGCGATCGAGGGACTCGAGGGTCGCGAGGCGAAGGCCTAGCCCTCCAACGACAGGGGTTCGAAGAGGCGAAGGAGAGATCAATGGCTGAAGCGCTTGGGATGATCGAGACCCGCGGGTTCGCCGCGATGGTCGAGGCTGCCGACGCGATGGTGAAGGCGGCCAAGGTGGAGCTCGTCTCCTACGAGAAGATCGGCGGCGGCTACGTGACCGCGGTCATTCGCGGCGACGTGGCGGCCGTGAAGGCGGCCGTCGAGGCGGGCTCACGCACCGCCACCAAGGTCGGCGAAGTGGTGGCCACGCACGTCATCGCGCGCCCGCACACCAACGTGGATATCGCTCTGCCACTCGGCCGCGCGGATGAGGCCCGCGGCGAGACCGGCGCGGACTGACGATCCAAGCCGGGTCGCGACCGCCTCGCGGCGGCCGCGACCCGCATCGGAGGAAGCCATGCTCCTTGGACGAGTGGCCGGGACGGTTGTCTCCAGCCGCAAGGAACCATTGATCGAGGGCTGGAAGCTGCTCCTCGTACGCCAGCTCGACGCCGACAACCACGACGCCGGCGGCTACGTCGTCGCCGCTGACGCGGTCGGCGCCGGCGTGGGCGAAGTCGTCCTCTATGCAAGCGGCAGCTCGGCCCGCCAGACCGAGATCACCCGGGACCGACCGTGCGATGCCGTCATCATGGCGATCGTCGACACCTGGGAGATCGGCGGTCGCGACGTGTACAGGAAGTAACCATGAGCGACCTGTCGGAGCGTGAGATCGCCGACATCATCGAGCGCGTCCACCGGCGGATCGAGGCCGCCTCGGGGAGTCGGGCAGGCACGGCCCTGCGTGCCGAGGCGGAGCTTGCCGCCGCGTCGACCGTCGAGCTGGGAGACGGGATCCACGCCACCATCGACCAAGCGGTCGCAGCGGCCGGGGAGGCCTTTCGGACGTTCGGCTCGATGGGCCTCGACGGTCGCCGCGTCATCATCGAGGCCGTCCGTCAGTCGATGCTCGACCACGCCGAGCAGCTGGCTCGGATGGCCCACCAGGAGACGCACCTCGGGCGGTACGAGGACAAGGTCATCAAGAACCGCCTGGTCACGACCAAGGCCGTCGGGCCCGAGGACCTCGAGGTCGAGGCGGTGACCGGCAGCTTGGGGATGATGGTCACGGAGTTCGCGCCGTTCGGCGTCGTGGCGGCGATCACGCCCGTCACGAACCCGACCTCGACGGTCATCAACAACACCATCAGCATCGTGTCGGCCGGCAATGCGGTCGTATTCAACGCGCACCCGAACGCGAAGCGCTGCTCGGCCGAGACCATCCGGCTCATCAATCGCGCCATCGTCGGCGCCGGCGGCCCGCCTGACCTGGTCACGGCCATCGGCGAGCCCACGATCGACAGCGCCCGGGCGCTGATGGGTCACCCAGACGTCCGCCTCCTGCTGGTCACCGGCGGTCCCGCCGTCGTGCGAGAGGCGCTCAGGACGGACAAGCGCGCGGTCACCGCCGGGCCGGGCAATCCACCGGCGGTCGTCGACCAGACAGCCGACGTCGAGCGCGCCGGGCGAGACATCGTCAGCGGCGCGAGCTTCGACAACAACATCATCTGCACCGACGAGAAGGTCGTGCTCGTCGTCGAGTCGGTCGCCGACCGCCTCCTCCGGGCGATGAGTCAGCACGGCGCCTACCTGCTCAAGGAGCACGAGATCCGACGCCTCGAGCGGGTGATCTTCCGCGAGCTGGGAGCGCCGGGTAAGCCGGGCGTCATCAACCCCGCCTGGATCGGCCGGGACGCCGCGAAGATCCTGGCCGAGATCGGGGTGCAGGTCGAGCCGGAGCCGAGGCTGCTGGTCGCGGAAGTGCCGCGCGACCATAGCCTCGTGTGGACCGAGCAGATGATGCCGGTCCTGCCGGTCGTGCGGGTCGAGACGGTCGACAAGGCGATCGAGCTCGCCGTGCGCGTCGAGCATGGTTTCCGCCATACGGCCTCGATCCACTCGACGAATGTTGAGACGATCACCCGGATGGCCCGGGCGATGAACTGCAGCATCTTCGTCGCCAACGCACCAAACTACGCGGGCCTCGGCGAAGGCGGCGAGGGGTTCTCCTCGTTCTCGATCGCCTCCCCCACCGGCGACGGCCTCACCCGGCCGCGCACGTTCTCGCGCGAGCGGCGGATCACCGTCGTCGGCGCGCTGCGGATCGTCTGACGTGCCGGGCCCGTCACCGATCGCGCCAGCGCTGGCCCTCATCGAGCTCGACTCGATCGCGATCGGGATCGAGGCCGGCGACGCCATGGCCAAGCGCTCCCCGATCGACGTCCTGTATGCCGGCACCGTCCACCCGGGCAAGTACCTGGTCCTCGTCGGCGGCGCGGTGGCCGACGTCGAGGAAGCTCTCGAAGCGGGCCGCGCCGTTGGCGGCTCGTCGATCCTGGATACGGTGCTTCTCGCTGACATCCACCCGGACGTCGTGGCCGCGCTCCGCGGCGCGCGCCACACGGCGGCAACCGAGGCCCTGGGCGTCATCGAAACCGAGACGGTCGCCGCCATCATCGACGCGGCCGATGCCGGGGTGAAGGGTGCGCGCGCGCGGCTCCTGGAGCTGCGGCTCGCCGACGACATCGGCGGCAAGGCATACCTGCTGTTCGGCGGCCCGGTGGCGGACGTCGAGGCGGCCGTGGAGATCGGCCAGGCGGCGATCGCCACGCGGGATCGGGCGATCACCCGCGTGATCCCACAGCTTCACGCCGAGATGCGCGCCAATCTCGAGGCGGACGCCCGCTTCCGGGAGCGCCTCGGCAGCGGGCGAGAGGCATCCTGACGTGCAGCTGGCGCGGGTGATCGGGACGGTCGTCGCCACGCAGAAGGCCGCTGGCCTCGAGGGTGCCCGCCTCCTGCTGGTCCAGCCGCTGCGTCGGTCCGGGGCGCCTTCCGGCACGCCGGTCGTCGCCGCCGACGCCACCCAGATGGCGGGACCCGGCGAGCTGGTCTACGTCGTAGCCGCTCGCGAGGCCGCCCTGGCCATGCCGGAGCCGTTCGTGCCGGTCGACCACGCGATCGTGGGCATCGTGGACGAGGTTGCGGCGGCCGACTCGCCCGGGCCAGCCCGGTGGGAGCGCCCGTCGTGAAGCTCGCGCGCGTGGCCGCCACGGTCGTCTCGACGATCAACGTCCCGATCTTCGACAACCGCAAGCTGCTCCTGTGCGACCTCGTGTCAGCCGATGGCACGCCGGCTGGCGGCTACCTGATCGCCGTGGACACGGTGGGGGCCGGCGTCGGCGAGACGGTGCTGCTCATGGACGAAGGGAATTCCGCGCGCCAGATCCTTGCAGCGCCGGACGCACCCGTGCGGACGGTGGTCGTTGGAATCGTCGATCACGTGGAGCTTGCGTCCCCGGGATCCGGGGCATCGCCTGGAGCTCCGGCATCGGCGAACAGGACGACGAAGGGCCCGGCCGCTCGACGGCCGAGACGCTCGCGAGGTCATGGCGTCCAAGGCGCACAATGAGCGTCCGAGCGTCCATCCGCAGATCCCTGGGAACCGAGCCGGCGACCGCCTGGAGTGCCAAGAGCGCCGCGGCCAGCTCCCGATAATCGGCGGCGATATGAAGCTCACCCCGAAGGGGGAGAGCCGCCCCGCCCCGGCCTCGTGGGGGATCCATCCTCAGGCGCGGTGAACGCCCTCCAGGTCGAGGAGGTAGCGCTTGCGCTGCTGGCCACCGCCGTAGCCACCCAGCCCACCGGAGGCGGGCACGATGCGATGGCAGGGCACGACGATGGGGATGGGGTTGCCGTGGAGCGCGTTCCCCGCGGCCCGCGCCGCTCGGGGCGAGCCGGCCTCTGCAGCCACCTGGCCGTAGGTCACCACGGAGCCGAAGGGAACGCGCGCGGTCGCTTGCAGGATCCGGGTCGCGAAGCCGTGGACCAGCGCCCAGTCGAGGGGCAGGTCGAACCCATGGCGGCGCCCCGCGAAGTAGTCGTCCAGCTCGCGTCGGACGGTGTCCGTGCGCTCCGGAGCACGGAGAACACGAGGCGACACCTGCTCCGCCAGCTCCTCGAGCACACGGCCCTCCTCCTCACCGGGGTAGGCGATCCGCACCAGGCCGCGCGGCGTCACCGCCACCAGCAGGTCACCGAGCGGCGAGTCGAGGGACGCATAGGCGACGTCGAGCAGGCCGGCCGCCGCCGCCCGCTCCCGCAGCGCCGCGGCGAGGCGATCGGCATCCAGCCGGTGGGCATCGGCAGGCGCTCGTGCGAGTCGTCGTTCCAGGTCGCTCATGCGGTCACCTCCCGTCGCAGGCGCTTCAGCCCTGCGGCCACGTTCTGTCGGGCTGCCTCCTCCGAGCAGCCGATGCGCTCGCCGATCTCGGCGTACGCCAGGTCGGAGACGAACCGATGGACCACGGCGGCCCGCTGCTTGGCGGGCAGGGCCCGAACCGCCGCCCACAGGGCGTCGTCGGCCGTCTCGTGCGGACCTGCCGAGGGCTCGGCCGCCCGGGCCGTCTCCAGCACCTCCGTCCTGTGGCGCGACCGGCGCCGCAGGTGATCCGTCGCCTTGTGCTGCGCGATGGTGTACAGCCAGGCGCGCAGGTTCGACGGGTCCCGCAGCCGCGGATAGGCGCGCAGCGCGGAGAGCAGCGTCTCCTGGAGGCAGTCCTCGGCATCGGTCGAACCAATCGAGGCCACGAGGAAGCGATGCAGCTCCGTGGCATGCGCGTCGACCAGGGTCTGAAAGGGCGGCAGTCGCACGTCAGGTGAAACGCGGGCCACGTCTCATCCGTGAGATCCCGTCAGCCCGCCGCTCGCCGCACGATCGCCTCGTAGGCCGTGGCGTCGTCTGCACGCAGGGTCGGAATCCACTCCTCGCCCCTCTGGCTCCAATCGATCTCCAGCCCCGGGTTCTGCCCGTTCCAGCCGTCCGCGGTGAACAGGTGCGGCGAACCGGCGACGGCATCCGTCTTGGCGACGTCCCACTGCTCGAAGAGCCGACGGCGGGCCCGCCCGCTGTCGATGGCATCGGCAAGGCTGGCCAGGTCGACCCTGTCGCACTGCGAGGCGACCTCCAGGATCACGTGGCGCAGGCTGATGCAGCGACTGTCGCCCCAGAACGCGCGCCGCAGGCCGATGTCGAGCGCTTCGGATGCGGCCAGCGACTGCTCCTTGGCGGCCTGGACGGCCTCCATGGCCGGGAGCATCGTCACCGGCCAGGCCCAGTCGGCAGCGGACCAGCGCTGCCACCCCGCGCGCGGCGCCAACGCGGCGCAGAAGTCCAGCTCGGACTCGTACTCTGGGCGCGGCGTGGGCTGCGAGTTGAAGAGCTCCAGCGGAAAGGCCCGATGGTCGAACCGCACGGCATCCGCCAGGCGCAGGCGGCGGCGAGCATCGTGGAGCCGCCAGACCGCCACGTGTGCCCAGGGACAGCCGATATCGGAGTACACGACGACAGTCCCGGGAGCGACCTCGACCAGGGGCCTCGACGCGGATGCAGTCACCATCGGCTCAGTCGATGGTGAAGTAGTCGCGGCCGGAGTAGCGGCCCGTCCGCTCCTTGCGGATCTGGTCGACGGCCCACACGCGGCCCAGCAGCGAGCCGAGTGCCGGGTGACGCCCCGTGGTGAGATCCCGGTCCGACTCGCGGACCGCCGGAGAGGTGCTCATGAGCCTCGTATTGTACGTGCCGCCAGCACGGACACCGCCAGCGCGAGCAGCCACACGAGGCCGATCGGCACCACGCTGCCATACAGCGTGTCCGACACAGAGTGCGAGCCTGCGTCAACGGCGATGAAGATCCAGACTGAGACCCCCGACGCACCGGCCATGATCAGGGCCACGATCGATCGCTTCACGCCCTGATGGTAGGGGTTGACCGCCCGGGCTCCAAGCGGACGCCCAGGGCAGCGACCGGCGGGGGCCAGCCTGCCGCGGGCCGATGCTACGCTTGGCGGAGAATGCCGGCCGAAACGATCGTCTACTGCCTCACCCGAGACCGCGAGATGGCCGCGGGCCTCGATGCGCGGCTGAGTGGCGCCATCGCCTTCTTCTACAACGATGCAGCACGCCTGCACCAGGCGGTCGTCCTGAGGCCGCCCGGGCTCGTGGTGATCGACACCGGCGCGGTTCGCCGCGAGTACGGGGACGCGGGGCTGGGTCCGGTCGTGGACTTCCTGCGGGAACGGGCGCGGGAGGCTCGCATCGCGGTGCGTCCCGCCGCGGGCGCGGACTGGCTGGTGGGAGCCGAGGCCGGCGACGACGTGCTCATGCTCCCGCCCGACACCGCGGACTGCGTGGAGGCAGTCGCCGGCCTCTGCGGATGCCCCTAGCGCCCCGGCACCGGACCGGACGCGGCCGGGTGCTCGCCCTCCAGGATGTCCTTCAGCGTGTCGAGGGCGGCCATCTCCTCTCGCAGGATCCTGTCGACGGTTGAACCCAGGAAGAGGGTCTTCCAGCCGCCCAGCTGTACCTGGAGCGAGAAGTTCAGCCGCGTGACCCCGCCTTCAGACTCGAGCTCGTACGTCCCGTGCGATCGCGTTGGACCCGCCGTTGTCTGGAACTCGATGAGGCGGTCCGGTTCGAACTGGGTGATCACGTAGTCGGCCGCAACGCGCCGGCCCAGGGGCCCGCTGACGACCTGGCGATAAGTCGTTCCGATGCCCTCTCCGGCTACGTGCTCGATGACAATCTCCCCCGGGCGCCATTGCGGCAAGTTCGCGCCATCAGCCAGATAGGCAAAGACGGCTTTGACGGGACGTTGGATGGTGACCGAGCGCTGCCCCTGTGGCATAGCGCACCTCCCTGCTGTGCGCTCATGCTACCCCTCGTGCGGCGGGGTGCGGCTATCCGGCTCCCGGGGGGCGGAGCCACCCCACGCGATCGGCCGGCCAGTAGCGGGCCACGGCGCGCCATCGAACGCTGGCCGTCGGAACCGCGCCGAAGTCGCGTGAGTCGGTGCTCGCGTCTGGCGCATCCCCCCGCAGCTCGATCAGGCCGGCGACGGGGTCCACCGCGGCGACCCTCTTGACCAGCTCGCGCGATGGTTCCCGGGGATCCGGCGCCAGCACCACCTCGCCGACGCGCGGCCCGCGACGTTCGTAGGTGCGGCGCTCGATGACCAGCCAGTCACCGGCAAGCAGGGCCGGAGCCATGGATCCGCCATGGACCTCCACCACGTCGACCCAGCGGCGCACGGCGCCGGCAGCCGCGAGGCCAGCGCCCAGGGCGGCACCACGCACAAGGGACGCGGCGAGGGGCCGTCGCCGGCCCCTCTCCACGGGCATCGGTCCGTTCGAGTCGAGGATCAGGAGGGGCGGCCGTTGAGGCGCGTCTTCTCCGGGCCGCCGGTCGCCTTCCACATGTCGTCGATCTTGTCGATGAGCGAGAGCAGGTCCTTCGCCGCCTCGAGGTCGGTCGTCTGCTTGACCTTGGAGGCTGCCTTGGCCGCCTTCCAGCAGGTCTGCTGCAGATCCGGGAACTTCTCCACGTGCTCCGGCTTGAAGTAGTCGCTCCACAGCACGTCGATGTGGTGCTTGGCAAGCTCCGCGCGCTCCTCCTTCGCCAGGATGCAGCGGGCCCGGAACAGCTCGTCGGTGCTGCCGTGGTACTTCTCGATGATCTTGTAGCAGGACTCCGCCTCGATGCGCGCCTGCTCGGGGTCGTAGACGCCGCAGGGAACATCACAGTGGGCATGGACGCGCCGGATCGGGCGCAGCGGAAGACGCAGCTGCATGGATTCTCCTCTTGGTTCGTTCTCAGTGTTCAGGGTGTCTGCAAGTGTACGCAGCAGGAAGGGTGCCGCAAATGGAAGGCGGGCTAGCCGCCCATCATCATGCCGCCGTCGACGCCCAGCACCTGGCCGGTCACGTAGCGCGCCTCGTCGGAGGCGAAGTAGACGGCGGCAGCGGCCACATCCTCGACGCCGCCCACGTAGCCGAGGGGCGTCGAGTCGATGACGAACTGGCGAGCCGCCTCGGGCAGGTCGGCCGTGAGCTCGGTGTCGATGAGGCCCGGCGCGATGGCGTTGGCCGTGATGCCCCGGCTGGCGAGCTCGCGGGCGACCGTCTTGGTCAGGCCAATGAGCCCGGCCTTGGCGCTGGCGTAGTTCGCCTGTCCGGGATTTCCCATCCGCCCCGCCACGCTGGCCATGTTGATGATCCGTCCCGCGCGCTGCTTCATCATCGGGCGGGCGATGGCGCGGCACATCCAGAAGGGCCCTGACAGGTTGGTGGCAATCACCTCGTTCCACTCCCCCTCGCTCATGCGCAGGAGCAGGTTGTCCCGGGTGATGCCGGCGTTGTTGACCAGGATGTCGACTCGGCCGAACTCGTCCATGGCGGCCTTGACGATCGCCTCGCAGGCCTCACGGCCCGCGGAGGTGTCGCCCTGGATGGCGAGGGCCCGCCTGCCAAGGGCACCGATGGCGGCCACGACCTCGTCCGCGGCGGCGACGTTGCCGCGGTAGTTGACGGCAACATCGGCGCCGTGGCCGGCGAGAGCGAGGGCGATGGCGCGCCCCAGCCCGCGGCTGCCGCCGGTGACCAACGCGACCTTGCCGCCCAGGTCGAACATCAGGAAACCGCCACCGGTGCGCTGAGGGTCGCGGGGTCGACCTGCGGCTTGCCCATGCGCGTCTGCTCGCCCGGCGCCAGAAAGGCACGTGCGGGATCGGCGGTCCACTCGAGCACCGCGGCACCGGCCGTGTACCCGGCGCCGAACGCGGCCATCAGAAGCCGGTCGCCCGGCTTGATGCGTCCCGCCGCGACGGCCTCGACCAGGGCCATGGGGACAGACGCCGCGGAGGTGTTTCCGTACTTCTCGATGTTGATGTACGCCTTGCCGTCCGGAACATGCAGGTGGGCCGCCACGCTGTTGATGATCCGCAGGTTGGCCTGGTGGAACAGGAACTGGTCGACATCGGCGACGGACAGCCCGGCGTCGCGCAGCGCCGAGAGGGACGACTCCGCAAGCTGGCGGGTCGCGTACTTGTACACGTCGGATCCCATCATCTTGATGAAGTGCTTGCCCTCGGCGACGCTCTGGGGTCCGGCCGGGCAGGCAGACCCGCCGGCCGGCACGATGATCCCCTCGGCACCCGTGCCGTCGCTGAACAGGTCCGCGCCCAGCAGACCGCCCGGCTGGTCGCTGGCCTGCAGGACCACGGCGCCCGCCCCGTCGCCGAAGAGGACGCAGGTGCCGCGGTCGGTCCAGTCCACGTAGCGGCTCAGGATCTCGACGCCGATGAGCAGGACGTTGCGGTACATCCCGGAGCGGATGAAGCTCGTGGCGGTGGCCAGACCGAATACGAAGCCGGAGCAGGCGGCCTGCATGTCGAAGCCGGCGGCGCGCCGGGCGCCGAGCTCGGTCGCCACCAGCACCCCGGTGGCGGGCAGGGGATAGTCCGGCGAGCAGGTAGCGACGATCACCAGGTCGAGCTCGGCGGGATCCAGGGCCGCAACCGCCAGGGCGTCGCGCGCCGCGTTCACCGCGAGCGTCGTGGTCGTCTCGTCATCGGCGGCAATGCGGCGTTCGCGGATCCCGGTGCGGGTCATGATCCACTCGTCGCTGGTCTCGACCATCTTCGACAGGTCGTCATTGGTGAGGACGCGCGTGGGTGCATACATGCCCCACCCGGTGATCAGCGCGTTCGTCATGTCGTGGTGCCTCCTCTGCCGGTCCCGGCTCTGCTCGGTGCGGCTAACGTGGATCGATCTCGAGAACCGGCTGCTGGCGTTTCACCAGCGTCCCATTGTCGACCAGGATCCGGGTCACGGTCCCACCCGCATCGGACTTGATCTCGTTGAACAGCTTCATGGCCTCGACCAGGCCGATCACCTGCCCGGCGGCGATCTCGCTGCCCTCGGTGACGTAGGGCCTGGCGCCGGGCGATGGCGCCGAGTACCACACGCCGGTGAGCGGCACCGTCACGAAGCGCATGCCGGGCTGCGGCTCGCCGTACGGCGACGACGGCGTGAGCTCGCTCGGCGCGGGTGCGGGAAGGGTGGCCGACGGCGTGGTGACCTGGGCGACGGCAGCTCGTGGCCGCGCGAGCCGCACCAGCAGCTCGCCGGACTCAACCTCCAGCTCGTCGAGCCCGCTCTCGGCGAACGTTGGTGCCAGGCGGTCCACCGCGGCCAGGATCTCGTCCCGTCGCTCCACGTCCTCCTCCGGGCCGTGCTCCTGCTCGCTCACCCGGCATCCTCCCAGCGGCGCAGCACGATCGTCGCGTTGTGACCGCCAAACCCGAACGAGTTGCTGATGGCGACCCGCACCGGGAGATCTCGCGCCTGGTTCGGTACGTAGTCGAGGTCGCACTCGGGGTCAGGGAACTCGTAGTTGATGGTGGGCGGCACGACGCCGTCTTCCATGGCCCGCACGCAGGCAATCGCCTCCACCCCGCCACCGGCTCCCAGCATGTGGCCGGTCATCGACTTCGTCGACGAGATGGCGATGGCGCCGGCCCGCTCGCCGAAGACGGTCTTGATGGCCGCGGTCTCGGCGCCGTCGTTCGCCGGCGTGCTCGTGCCGTGCGCGTTGATGTAGTCCACGTCGTCGGTGGCGAGGCCGCCATCGGCGAGCGCCAGGCGCATGCTGGCCACCGCACCACGGCCGCCGGGAGCCGGGAGGGTGATGTGCGACGCGTCGTCGGTCGCCGCGTAGCCCACCAGCTCCGCGTGGATCCGCGCGCCGCGCGCCCGGGCGTGCTCGAGCGCCTCCAGGACCAGGATCCCCGAGCCGTCGCCCATGACGAACCCGTCCCGCTGGGCGTCGAACGGGCGCGAGGCCTTCTCCGGCTCGTCGTTGCGCTTCGTGGAGAGCGCCCGCATGGCGCTGAAGGCAGCGACCGGGATCTCGCCGATCCCCGCCTCCGCGCCACCGGCGATCATCACGTCCGCATCGCCGCGACGGATGATGTTCAGCGCGTCGCCGATGGCATGGTTGCTGCTCGCGCAGGCGCTGACGGTCGTGTAGTTGGGTCCGCGCGCATTGGCGTAGATCGCCACGTAGCCCGGGGCCATGTCCGCGATCATGGCTGTCACCAGGAACGGCCCCACGCGCTGCACGCCGTATTCGTTGGCCTCGATGATGTCGCGGATCATGGTGTTGATCCCGCCGATCCCGGAACCGATGATCGCGCCGGTCCGCTCGGCAAGCGTTTCGTCCATGATGGGATTCGGAAGGCCGGCATCGGCAAGGGCTTCGGTGGTCGCCGCCCACGCGTAATGGATGTATCGGTCGTTGCGCCGGATCTCCTTGCGCGGCATGACCTTCTCGGGCTCGAATCCGCGGATCTCGCCGCCGATCTTGGCATCGACGTTGGACGGGTCGAAGAGGGTGATGGGCCCAATCCCGCTGCGCCCCGCCTTCATCGCCTCCCAGGTGCTCGCAACGTCGTTGCCGAGCGAGGTGATGGCGCCCATGCCGGTCACGACCACCCGGCGCTCTCCGCGCTCCTCGAAGCTGGGCCGCATCGGCTGCTCAGTCATCGGCGCGACCTCCGGCAATCGACTGGTCCCGCGGAATGACGAAGGAGAGGACCGCCTCCACCGCCACCTCCTGACCCACGCTGGCCGTGGCGTGAGCCCGGCCGAAGAGGCGCGCCAGCTTGTCCACGGTGACCTCGATCCGCAGGGTGTCTCCCGGGACGACCGTTCGCCGGAAGCGGCACTCGTCGATACCCGCGAACAGGGCCAGCTTGCCGCGGTTCTCCGGCAGCGATAGGACGGCGACGGCCCCCGCCTGGGCCATGGCCTCGACCATGAGCACCCCCGGCATGATGGGACGCTCGGGGAAGTGGCCGGTGAACTGCGGCTCATTGGCCGTCACGTTCTTGATGGCCACCACCCGCTTGCCCTGCTCGAGCTCAAGCACACGATCGATGAGGAGGAACGGGTAGCGGTGCGGGATGACCCGCATGATCTCCGCTGCCTCCCACGGGAGCGGCGGGTCGATGGATGCGGCCACGTCGGCGGCGGGGGTCGTCCTGGGCATCACGTCCCTTTCGTCACTCATGGGCTCAGGCCCGCTCGGCGCCGGCGAGGAAGGGCGCAGGACCGATGCGGTCGAGCAGGTTCGTGCTCACCCTGGCGTCCAGGAAGGCATCGTTGTTGAGGATCCCGCGGTGGAACGGGATGTTCGTGTGAACCCCGTCGACCTCGAACTCCGCGAGCGCGCGCCGTGATCGCGCAAGCGCCTCCGCCCGGGTATCGCCCCAGACAATCAGCTTGGCGAGGAGCGAGTCGTAGAAGGGCGGCACCTCGTACCCGGGGTACAGGTGGGTGTCGACGCGAACCCCCGGTCCGCCGGGCAACGTCAGCGCCTCGATCCCGCCGGCCTGCGGCGAGAAGTTGTCGCCGGGGTCCTCGGCATTGATCCGGAACTCGATGGCGTGGCCGCGGAACGTGATCTCGTCCTGGCGCCAGGCGAGCGGCTCGCCCGAGGCCAGTCGGATCTGCTCGGTGATGAGGTCCAGTCCGGTGAGCGCTTCGGTGACCGGGTGCTCAACCTGGATCCGGCAGTTGATCTCGATGAAGTAGAAGTTGCCGTCTGCATCAAGCAGGAACTCCAGCGTCCCGGCGCTCTCGTACCCGGCGGCCATGACCGATCGAATCGCCAGATCGCGCAGGCGCTCCCGGCTCGCGTCGGTCATGGCCGGAGAGGGCCCTTCTTCGATGATCTTCTGGTGCCGGCGCTGGACGCTGCAGTCGCGCTCGCCGATATGGACGCCGTTGCCGTGCTGGTCGATGAGCACCTGGACCTCCACGTGGCGGCTCTCCTCGATCCATTTCTCGAAGTAGATCGAGTCGTCCCCGAAGGCCGCCTGGGCCTCCGAGCGCGCCAGCGGCAGCTGGGTCTCCATCTCGCGCGGAGAGCGGACCAGGCGCATGCCGCGCCCCCCGCCACCGGCCGAGGGCTTGAGCAGGACCGGGTAGCCGGCCTCCGTGGCCTGGTCGAGGGCGTCGTTCAGGTCGGTCACGATACCCCGCGAGCCCGGGACGGTCGGCAGGCCGTTGGCGGCGAGCATGCGGCGGACCGCGTACTTGCTCGCGAAGCGCTCGAGCACCTCCGCGCGCGGACCGATGAAGTGCAGGTCGTGGGCCGCGCAGACCTCGGCGAAGCCGGCGTCCTCGGACAGGAAACCGTAGCCCGGATGGATGGCGTCGCAGCCGGTGACGAGGGCCGCCGACACCACCGCGGGCTGGTTCAGGTAGCTTCGCCGGCTCTCGGCCGGCCCGATGCAGATCGCCTCATCGGCCATCTGAACCGCCAGGCTGTCCCGATCCGCCTCCGAATGGGCAACCACCGCGGGCACGCCCAGGTCGCGGCAGGCGCGCAGGATGCGGACGGCGATCTCGCCACGGTTGGCGATCAGGATCTTGCTGAACATCAGGCGGTCACCTCCGCGGCCGGCCGCCGCTCCTCTCGCAGCGCCTCGACTGCGCCGGCCAGCGAGGCCGCGTCCGAGACGGCAATGGCCCGCGCGTCAGGCGAGATGCGCCGAACCATGCCGGCCAGCGCGCTGCCCGAGCCGCACTCCACGAAAGTGTCGATGCCATCGGCGACCATGCCCCGCACGCCCGCGACCCACTCGACCGGAGCGCTGACCTGGCGGGCCAGCAACGACCGGATCGTCGCGGCCCCGGTCACCGGGGCCGCGGTCACGTTGCTCACCACCGGCGGATCGGCGTCATGCCAGGGCACGCCCGCGAAGGCCTCGGCCAGGGTGGCGCCCACCGGTGCCATGAGCGGCGAGTGGAACGGGCCGCTCACCTTCAGGGGGATCACCCGGCGCGCACCCGCTGCCTGGAGCGCCGGCTCGACCGCTGCCAGTCCGGCGCGGGATCCCGAGATCACGACCTGGCCCGGGGCATTGTCATTCGCGACGACCACCTCGTCCGTCGCAGACTCCGCGATCACCGACGCGATGCGCTCGCGTTCCAGCCCCATCACCGCCGCCATGCCGCCGTCCAGGCCGGCCTCGGCCATCAGGCGCCCGCGCAGGGCGACGAGCCGCAGGGCATCCGCGAAGCCGAGGGCACCGGAGGCGACGAGTGCGGCGTACTCCCCGACCGAGTGGCCGGCAACGCGCAGGGGCCGCAGGTCGGTCCCCGCCGCGGCCGCGGCCTCGCGCAGCGCGGCGAGCGCGGCGAGCGATGCGGTGACCAGGCAGGCCTGCGTTTGCCGGGTGTCGTTGAGGCGCTCCTCGGGCCCATGCCAGGCCGTCGACGAGACGGACCAGCCCAGCGTGCTGTCCGCCTCGGCGAAGACGGCGCGCGCGGCCGGCGAGACGTCGGCGAGCTCGCGCCCCATGCCGACCGCCTGCGAGCCCTGGGGAGAGAAGAGCAGGGCAAGCGTCACGAGGCAGGGGCCTCGAGCTCGATCAGGACCTGGCCGTATTCGACCGCCTCGCCGGTCTCCGTGACCAGGTTGCGGACGACGCCCGAGCGGGGAGCGCGCACGTCGTGCCGCACGCCAAGGACGTCGACGTGGCCAAGCGAGTCGCCCTTCTGCACGGGTATCCCGGGACCCAGCCCGTCCCCGTAGATGAAGTAGCCCACTGCCGGGGCCCGGACGGCCTGTGTCGGCGATGCCGGCGTCTCCGGCTGGCTCGCCGATGCCGCGCGGTCCTGCGTCGCCCCGCCGGCGGGCGACGCTGCCTCGACGGCCGCCGCGGTGCTCGAAGGCGTGCGGGTCGTGGCCTCGCCGCCGCGGGCCAGCCGCAGGCGCAGGCCGCCCCGGCGCACCTCGATCTCGCCGAGCCCGTGGCGCTCGAGCCGCTCTCGCAGGTCGGGTATCAGGTCGCGCGCTGCCAGCTCGATGCCGGCCAGCTCATCGCTCGTGTCGGTCATCCACCTTCCTCGTCATCGCTGCCAACCTCGCCGGATGGCCAGATCTCGCTCCACCGGGGCCGTCGCGGCACCCCGGGGAGCCGCAGGAGCCGACCCAGGCGGCGCTGCAGCGACGGGGGCTCGGCTGGCGCCCCGGCCACCTCACCCAGCTCCTCGTACACGCCAATGCCCCGCAGACGAGCATACCGCGTGCTGAGGAGCCGATCCGTCCCAACGGCGGCGATCGCCGTCAGCTCCTCGATCAGCGCCGCCTTGATGGTGCGCGCGGTTGCGTCGTGGTCTGCGTGGGCCCCCTCCCCCGGTTCGGGGAGGATCCGGTCGATGACCCCGAGCTCGAGCTGATCGGCGGCGGTCATGCGCATCGCGGCCGCCGCGGTGGGCGCCGCCTCGGGCGCGCGCCACAGGATCGCGGCGCAGCCCTCAGGGCTGATCACCGAGTAGACGGCGTTCTCCAGGGCCAGGACCCGATCGCCCACGCCGATGGCGAGCGCACCTCCGGACCCGCCCTCGCCCACGATGACGACCACGATCGGCACCTGGAGCCCGGTCATGAGCTTGATGGAGCTGGCGATGGCCTCTGCCTGCCCGCGCTCCTCGGCCGACGGGCCGGGAAATGCGCCCGCGGTGTCCAGGAACGTGACCACCGGCAGCCCGAGCTTGTCGGCGAGGCGCATCAGCCGCTGGGCCTTGCGGAATCCCTCCGGATGGGCGGAGCCGAAGTTGCGGAAGATGTTGGAGTCAGTGTCGTTGCCCTTCTGGTGGCCAATGACCATCACCGGGCGCCCATCCAGGAGCGCCGGCCCACCGACGAGGGCGGAGTCGTCGCGAAAGGCCCGGTCGCCGTGCAGCTCCACGAAGTCGTCGAAGATGCGTGGCACCAGGTCCAGGGTTCGCGGTCGCTGGGCGTGGCGTGCCAGGCGCACGCGGCTCCAGGCCGCGTCGATCGCCGCCTGGTCGAGCTCCGGGATCGATCCTGGCAGGGTGGCCGCGCCGGATCCCGGCAGCGCGCCGAAATCTTCGGTCATTGCCGCTCTCCTGCGCCGGTGTGCCCGGCCGCGGACCGGGCGCCTGTCCCGTCGCCGTTCGCGGGCGGCCCCTCGCTGTCGATCCCGATGGTTTCGCTGACGGCGCCGCCAACGCGCTCCGCGAAGCCGGAGAGCGCCCCGAGCGGGCCCCACGCCTTCGTCAACGTCTCGTCCCCCGCCTCCTCGGCGACCGCGGCGACCGGCAGGAGCCGCAGCAGGCGGCTCAGGGTGCTCCGCAGCTCCGCCCGGGGAACGACGAGGTCCACGAGGCCATGCTCGAGGAGGAACTCCGCCGACTGGAATCCGTCCGGGAGCTCCTCTCCCACCGTGCCGCTGGCCACGCGGGCCCCGGCGAAGCCGATGAGCGCCCTGGGCTCCGCGATGATCGCGTCGCCCAGCGAGGCGAAGCTGGCAAAGACACCGCCGGTTGTCGGATCGGTCAGGACGCTGATGAACGGCACCCCGGCCTCGTCGAGCCGGACGAGGGGAGCCGTCGTCTTGGCCAGCTGCAGCAACGAGAGCGTCCCTTCCTGCATGCGTGCGCCGCCGGAGGCCGCCACGATGACCGCGGGGATGCGCTCGGTCAGCGCCCCCTCGAGGCAGCGGGCCACCTTCTCACCCACGACGCTGCCCATCGACCCGCCCATGAATCGAAAGTCGAACAGGCCGATGGCAATGCGCCGCCCATCCACCGTCCCGGTGCCCCAGACCGCCGCCTCGGCGAGGCCGGTCTTGATCTGTGCCGCCTCGATGCGGTCCGGGTACCGCTTCTGGTCGACGAAGTGGAGCGGGTCGACGGAGGTCAGCCCCGCATCGCGCTCCACGAAGCTGCCCTCGTCGAGGAGCAGCTCGATCCGTTCGCCGATGCCCATGCGGAAGTGGTGGGAGCAGGTGGGGCAGACGCGCAGATTGCGCTCGAGCTGGCGGTTGAAGACCTGCTGGTCGCAGCTGGGACACTTGGTCCACGCATCCGTTGGTCCCTGCCGGTGCCGGCTGAACGGGAACTTGATGGGCATCGGCTAACGACCCGTGATGCGGTGCAGCGGACCCCGACGGTTGCCGCGCCAGACGGCGTAGGCGGTCACGCCCACGCCGACCGCGGCCGAGGAGACGGCACCGCTGAGCAGCAGCCAGGCAGGGGGATGGAGCCAGCGCTCGCCGAGCGAGCGGTGCGGCACCCGGTTCAGGCGAAGCGCCAGGCGCTGCTCGAATCGCGCACCGGCGGGGATGGGTGCCACCGCCGACCGCACGCGCTGCGCCGTGGCGAGCAGGGGCCGCAGCCCGGGATCGACGGCTGCCGGCGCGCCGTCGACCAGCAGCGCATCGAGCGCGCGATCGAGCCGCTCGGCCGGGGTGCGATCAGACATTGAGGCTCCTGCTGCGATGGTCGGAGAGGTGGCGGCGCGGACCGCGGGGTACGGACCGGACGACTGCTCATGGTATCCAACACCGCGAACCCGGGTTCGTTACACCGCCGGGCGCCGGGCGCCGCTCAGCCGGGGAGCCGCTCCGCCAGGTCGCGCAGGGCGCGATGGAGCAGCACGCGGACGGCACCCTCGGATCGGTCCAGCACCTGGCCGATCTCACGGGCCGAGAGCCCCTCGGTGAAGCGCAGGATGACGACCTGGCGCCGGTCCTCGGGGAGCTGGGCGAGCGCCTGGCGAACCCGCCGCAGCTCGTCTGCG
Organism: uncultured Chloroflexia bacterium; assembly: GCA_963805645.1. GTDB lineage: Bacteria > Chloroflexota > Limnocylindria > QHBO01 > QHBO01 > CAVXEH01. The sequence goes on from CAWDVA010000007.1 coordinate 521,918, forward strand.
CGGACGGTCAGCGCCTCGGGATCGCCTTCGCGCGCGACCGGGTGGACGTCGAGCGCGTCGAGCCGGGTGGTCCGCCGCCGGAACCGGCTCCTGTGGCTGTTGGCAATCGTGTTTCGGGCGATCCGCAGCAGCCAGGCCCGGAAGCTGGCGCCGCGGTCGGTGAACGAGCCGATGGCTCGCAGCGCTGCCAGGAACGTGCGTTCGGTCGCGTCCTCGGCGTCGTGGTGGTCGCCCAGCTGGTAGAACGCGTACGAGTAGACGAGGTCCACGTACCGCTGGTAGAGCGGCGCGAAGCCGGCGGGATCCGCCTGGGCGGCGGCCACCGCCGCCAGGTCGGGATCCGCGGCAACGGCCACCTCGGCCGGTCGCGGGAGGCGGTCACGGGTCACGGGATCGGCACCCCCTCGCCCACGCGCACCACTTCGCCGTGCTCCAGGCCCACCACGCCGTCGCGCGTCTCGAGCAGGAGGGTGCCGTCGTCTCCGATCCCCGCAACCCGCCCCTCAAGCGCGCGCGTGCCCATTGCCACCAGCACCGCTTGGCCGTCCAGCCACGACGCGGCACGGTACGCATCGAGCGGCGATGCTCCCGCCTCGAGAGTGGCCACGCCACGGTCGAGCGCCGCCAGGTACGCGGCCAGGAGCACCGCCCGGTCGACCGGCGACCCGGCGAGGTCGCTCAGCGCAACGGCGCGGCGGGCGATCTCGGCCGGCATGTCGGCACGCGACCAGTTGACGTTCACACCCGTTCCGACCACGGCGCTTCCCAGCCGATCGCCCGCGACCGACGTCTCGACCAGGATCCCCGCGACCTTGCGCCCCTGCGGATCGACGACGTCGTTCGGCCACTTCAGGGCAAGGCGTGGCGCTTCGGCGGGCAGCGTGCGCTCGCAGGCCTCCTTCAGGGCCAGTGCCACGGCAGCGCCAAGCATCCAGGCATCGGCGGCGGCCATCGTCGGGCGCAGGCCCACCGACACCATCAGGTTCACTCCGGCGGGCGAGCTCCACGTGCGTCCATGCCGCCCGCGGCCGTCCGTCTGCAGGTCGGCGACGACGGCCACGCCGGCTCCCTCGGTGCTGGCCAGCAGGGCACGGGCCCGGTCGTTCGTCGAGCCGATCGACCGGTGGAACTCGACCGCCCGGCCGATCCGTCGGGCAGGGTCGGCGGCGCCCTCCCAGTACGCGTTCGTCGTGGTCATGGGCGTGCCTGCCCCTGCTGCGGTCCCGCCGATTCTACCGGGCGAGCCCGGAACGCTCACGCCGGGGGCTCGACCGACCTCGCGGGTGGGCCGAGGTCCCGAGCCGGTGCGGTACACTCGCCATCCGATGACGACGGCCGCGAGCCCCGCCGACCAGCGTTCCACGGATCCGGTGACGCGCGAGCGCGTCTTCTCCGGGATCCAGCCCTCGGGCGCCTCGCACCTGGGCAACTACCTGGGCGCCCAGGTCAACTACGTGGCCCTCCAGGATCGATATGACGCGATCTACGCGATCGTGGACCTCCATGCGCTCACCACCCAGCACGAGGGCGACCGCCTCAGGCAGCTCAGCCACGAGATGGTCCTGGACCTCCTGGCGGTGGGGCTCGACCCGGATCGCTGCGCGATCATCCGCCAGTCGGACTTCCCGGAGCACTCGGAGCTGACCTGGATCTTCAACACCGTGGTACCGGTGAGCTGGGTGGAGCGCACCCCTACCTACAAGGAGAAGCGCGACCAGGGCATCGACAACTCCATGGGCCTCCTCGACTACCCGGTGCTGCAGGCCGCCGACATCGTCATCTACAAGGCGAGCCGCGTCCCCATCGGCAAGGACCAGGCGCCGCACCTCGAGCTGTCGCGGGAGATCGTCCGCGCCTTCAACCGGCGGTACGGGCCCATCTTCCCGGAGCCGCAGCCGGTCTTCACCGACGTGCCGGTGGTGATGGGCACCGATGGCGTCCGAAAGATGAGCAAGAGCGCCGGCAACACCATCCCCATCTTCGCGGAGCCCGACGAGATTCGTCGCCTGGTGATGAGCATGGTCACCGATCCGCAGCGCATCAAGCGCACGGACCCGGGACGGCCGGAGGTCTGCAACGTCTGCCAGCTCCACCGCTTCTTCGGCGAGGACTACCTCCAGATCCAGGACGGCGAGCGGACGGCCCGGACCGGGTGCGTCGAGACCAAGCAGCTCCTCACCGAGCGGATCATCGAGCGCTTCCGGCCGATGCGCCAACGGCGCGCCGAGCTGGCGGCCCATCCTGACTACGTCGAGGAGGTTCTCGCCGCCGGCGCGGCCAAGGTGCGGCCCATCGTGGAGGCCACGATGGGCGAGGTCCGCGCGGCGGTCGGCATCGGCGCGGGCAGGCGCTGAGGAGTTCGCCGATGCTGCCGCCCAACGTCGAATCCAGCGTCGGCCCACGAGAGCGGCGCTGGCTCCTCGCCTTCCTGGTCCTGGGGAGCGCCTACTTCGCGGTGCTCCTCCTGCAGCAGGGTCTTGCCTTCTTCGGCGGGTTCAGCTCCATCCTGCTGATCCTTTTCCTGGCGTGGCTGCTTGCCTTCGTCATGTCGCCGTTCGTGCGCGGCCTCTCCGCCGCGGGGCTCCCGCGAGGCCTGGCAGCCTCCCTCGCGTACGGCGTGGCCCTCATCGCGCTCGGCGCGCTGATCTTCGGCCTCGTGACCGCCATCACCGACCAGGTGCGCCAGCTCACGGAGAACTTCCCGACGACGGCGGTCCGGATCGAGGGCACGCTGCGCGGCTGGCAGCAGTCGCTCGATCTCGGCCGCTTCGGAATCGACCTGGTCAAGCTGTTCCAGGACGTCCAGAGCAGCCTGGGCTCGGTCGCCGGCCCGATCCTCGCCCAGGCCCAGGCCATCGCCGGTGCGACCCTGGGCGCCATCGGCTCCTTCATCCTGGTCCTGATCCTGTCGCTCTACATGGTCATGGACAGCAACCGGATCCTGAGCCGGCTCAACCGGGTCGTGCCGAACCGCTACAAGGACGAGCTGGAGATCTTCGAGCGCACCGTCGCCCGCGCATTCGGCGGGTTCCTGCGGGCGCAGCTGGTGCTGATGATCCTCCAGGCGGTGCTGGTGGTCCTGATCTGGTCCGTCTTCGGGCTGCCGTACGTGCTCCTGGTGGCGACGCTCTCCGCGCTCGCCATGTTCATCCCCTTCTTCGGTCCGCCGCTCGCCCTGATCCCGCCCATCCTTGCCGCCTGGATCTACGGGTCCGCGTGGTTCATCCCCATCACCGTCGTCCTGGTCGCGATCCAGACCGTGGCGGTCAACTGGCTCCAGCCGCGCCTCATGCGTGGCGCCCTTGGCATGCATCCCATCCTCGTGCTCGTCGGACTGCTCGTGGGTGCCCAGGTCGCCGGCGTCTGGGGCGCGCTGTTCGGGATCCCGGTCATCGCCGTCCTGAACGTGTTCCTCAACTACTTCCTGTGGAGCGAGGTGCCGAACGTCGCCCTGCCGGACACCGAGCGCCTGGCGCACGTCGGCGGGGCGACCATGGTCCGGGTCGAGAAGCAGCAGGTCTCCGACGAGACGCACCCGCACATCCACGTGCACCGATCGCTGCGTGGTGACGGCAGCGAGCAGTTCGAGGTCGTGGTGGACGACGAGGAGCAGCAGGATCAGCCGGATCAGCCGGGCGCCTGGGGGGACGATCCGGGGAGGCCCGACGCCGGGACCGGCGAGCGGCCGGGCGGCTAGCGCCGAGCACCCCCGCCCTCAGGTGCGACGAAGCAGCCGGGGCAGCGCGACGGCCAGACGGCGGCCGCCGTCGGCGGCCTGCCACTCTTCCACCCCGATGCCGAAGACACGCCGCACGAGGTCCGGTGTCAGGGCCTCCTCGGGCGGGCCGTCGGCGGCGATCCGTCCCGCGTCGAGCACGGACACCCGTGGGACGACCGCGGCCATGGCCAGGTCGTGGATCACGGCCACCACGGTGAGGTCGCGCCGCGCGCGGAGGCCATCGATCATCTCGAGCAGGGTCACCTGGTGCGCGACATCGAGGTGCAGGGTCGGTTCGTCGAGGAGGAGCAGTGCCGGCTGCTGGGCCAGGGCCATGGCCACGCCCACGCGCTGACGCTCGCCACCGGAGAGCTCTGCCACGTCACGCCCGGCGAGGGGCAGCAGGTCCGCGTCCACGAGGGCACGCTCGACGGCCTCGGCATCATCGGCGGTCGCGCCGAACCGCGATCGTGCGTGGGGCAGCCGGCCCATGGCGACCAGCTCGCCGACACGGAAGCCGTCGGGCAGCTCCAGGCTCTGGGGGAGAAGCGCGATCTGCCGCGCCGCCTCCATCCGGCTCCAGGCAGCCGCCGGCCGCCCGAAGAGCCGCAGGGACCCGGCACTTGGCGCGAGCGTCCCAGCCACCAGCCGCAGGAGGGTGGTCTTGCCCGAGCCGTTGGTCCCGACCAGCGCCACAAGCTCCCCCGGACGAATGGTCAGGTCGACGCCCCGGAGCACGCTGCGTCGCGGCTCATGCGCCCCGCCCGCCCCGCGCGCCCCGTAGGCAAAGGCGACTCCGCGCGCCTCCACGATCGGCGCGCCCGACGGCATGCTCACGGGCTCGCCACCCCGCTGCCGCGCGAGCGCACCAGGAGCCAGAGGAAGAAGGGCGCACCAATGAAGGCGGTCACGATCCCCACCGGGATGCCGCCGGCCAGGCGCGCGATGAGATCCGCGACCGTGAGCAGCACCGCCCCGAACACGAGGCTGGCCGGCAGCAGCAACCGATGGTCGGGGCCGATGACCAGGCGCAGGAGGTGCGGGACCACGAGGCCCACGAAGCCGATGGTCCCCGAGATGGCGACGACCGCGGAGGTGGCCAGGCTGGCGAGCACGGTGAGGATGAAACGCTCGCGCCCGACATCCACGCCGAGGTGCGCGGCGGCGACGTCGCCCAGGAGCAGCACGTTGAGGCGTCGCCATCGGACAAGGAGCGCGAGCAGGCTGACCGTCACGATGGGAGCGGCCACCATGAGGTTGCGCCAGCCGGCGACGTCGAGCGAGCCCATGATCCAGGCGAAGACCACGCCGAGCCGGTTCCCCGCCAGGAACATCAGGAGGGCCACGCCGGCCGCGAGGACGGACGAGACCGCGTACCCGGTGAGCAGGAGGGTCACCGCACCGCCGCGGGCGCCACGGGCGACCGCATAGACCACGAGGACGGTCGCCAGGCCGCCCGAGAAGGCCAGCAGCTGCACCAGCCCCACGCCGAGCCAGCTGCCCGCCGCCAGGACGGCGAGGCCGGGCACCAGCAGCGGGACGACCAGCGCGGCGACCGCGCCGAGGGAGGCGCCGGCGGCCGTGCCGATGATGTACGGGTCGGCGAGCGGATTGCGCAGGAGGGCCTGGAAGGCGGTCCCGGCCATTGCCAGGCCGCCGCCCACGAGCATCGCGGTCAGGACCCGGGGCAGGCGCAGCTCGAGCACGATCGTCTCCGCCTGCGGCGTCCAGGTCGGCACCGCCGGGATCCCGATGAGCCGGTGGCCGATGATGCCCGCGGTCTCCCCGAGCCCGATCCCCACCGTCCCCAGCGCCACCCCGACGATGCCCAGCACGGCCAGCAGCCCGATGCCACCGCCGAGCACGACCGCGGCGCGGGTGACGGTCGGCCCGCCCACGAGCGCGCGGGCGGAGGCGGCCGGAAGCGCGCGGGCGTCGCTCATCGGTTGAACGCCTCCGGGTGGATGGCGCGGGCCAGGGCCTCCAGGCCGTCGACGATTCGCGGTCCGGGCCGCGTGGTGACGATGTCGTCGCGATACGGGACGACCCGTCCATCGCGCACCGCGGTCATGACCCCCCAGCCCGGTCGAGCGCGCACCTGCGAGAGCGCCGAGTCCCGCTGCTGCAGGTTCGGGTCATAGCTCGCGTCACCCAGCAGGATCAGCTCCGGATCGGCGTTGACCAGCTTCTCCAGGGGGATGGCGGTGGTACGCGCGTCACCGGTCACCGGGTCGCCGCCGGCCATCTCGATGAGCGACGCCAGGAAGGAGCCCTCCCCGGCGGTGTAGACCACGCCCTGGTAGACGCTCACCTCGTAGAAGACCCTGGGTCGCGGCGCGCCGGCGACGGCCTGCTGCACCGCGACGACACGGCTCCGCATGGAATCGACCAGGCTCGCCGCCTGCCCCGCGCGGCCCAGCGCGCGTCCCACCAGGTCGATGTCGGCGTAGATGCCATCGAGGTCGGCGGGGTAGAGCGTCATGACCCTGAGCCCCAGACCGCGCAGCTGGTCGATCACGGCAACGGGAGTGAGCCCGTTGCCGCCGGCGAGGACCAGGTCCGGCCGTGCGGCGACGACCTTCTCGGGATCCACCGTGGCGTTGGTGACCACCTTCGGGAGATCGGCCACGCTGGCGGGATAGTCGTCGAAGTCGGTGACGCCCACGAGCGCGCCGCAGGCGCCGACCGCGCAGGCGATCTCCGTGTTGGACGGCGCGAGACTGACGATCCGCGAGGGCGCGGCATCAAGGGTCACCGTGCGCCCGGTGTCGTCGGCCAGGGTCAGCGGCCATGCGTCGGGCGGCGATGCGGCCGGGGTTGCGGAGACCGAGGGGGCCGTGGTGGACGCGAGGGTGCTGCCCGAAGTGACGCCGCCATCGGCGCAGGCGGACAGGGCGAGGCAGGCGGCGAGGAGCAGGAGGAGCGGGACGAACCGGGGGGACCGGGGGCGGGTGGGTGCCATGAGTGATGCCGTTCCCTTTCACACGAGGGTCGTGACATCGCGCCGTGGCTGGGCGACCTGGCTCCCGGCCCACCGTTGGGGGCGCGGATACAGTTGCGGGACAGCGCCGGCTTTGCACCGGCTTCGCCATTTGCCCGCCGGCCTTTCGGCGGCGGCACCCGACGCGGTCTTCGGTTGGTAACGCAGCGATCGTAGCAGACGGCCCGCCGGCCAACGGGCGGCGGGCCGCGAGCGCGTGGTCGCTCGGGGACCTACGCGGAGGCGGTCACCTCTTCGACCTCCACGTGGTTGTAGAGCGGTGTCTCCCGGGCAGATTCGCTGAGCATCGGGTCGAGCATCTTCTGCGCGGCGAGGGTGTGTGAGCAGCCGCCGGCCGATTCGAAGAGATGGCAATCGCACGACCAGTGGTCGTTGTCCATCGTGATCCGATGAACCCCGTGGTCGCTGGCGAACGTCGCCTCGAATCGCTGGAGCTTCACGCGGTCCGGCTCATGCGCGTAGCGCATCGCCTTCTCGACCTTCGCCATCATGCTCGATTGCACAGTGCCTGCCCTCCAGGCGCCGGACCGAGCCGGCGCCATCTTCGTTGGCGCCCGTCAGTCCATGGTCCTGGCGAGCCGGTCCTTCAGCATCACGAGCAGTGTAACCGGGGTTGGGTCCGTCTGGTAGAGGAGCGCGAGATACACGCTCACCAGGTCCCCGAATGCGACCATGCCGAGCGCCCGGGCGAGCCGCGACGTTCCCTCCGCACGGACCTCGCTGCGGTTCGTGGCGCGCTCACCGAGGAGCTCGGCGACGACCCGATAGCGCTCCGCGATCTCCTCCGGTTCCTTGGCGTCACGGAGCTCGACGATGTACGGTGCATCGCCCATCTCGCGCGGGTTCAGCGATCCCTCGATCGCGTTGTGGTTCGCCTCGGGCATCGGCTCGTACGCTGCCCACGACTTGGCGTTTTCGTTGAGCTGTGTCTTCCAGCGGTGCGCGACCGGCGTCATCAGACCTGCGCCGTAGACGACCGGGATGCGCCCGAACAACGACCAGGCCAGCTGCTTGGCCGGGTTCTCCGCGGTGTCGACCGCGGGAGCGTTGCGCCCCAGGATCGCCTCCACCGTCTCGACCGCGGGCGCCAGCGGATCCGGGTCGCCAATGAGCCCGGCGGTGACGAGCAGATCGTGGAGGAGGCCCACCCCAAAGCCGATGGCGGCGCGCGGCTGGCCCGGCGCCTGGTACGGCAGGTACGGAATCCCCGCCTCGCCTGCCCGTCGGCCGAGCTCGCCGCCCGTGGAGATCACGACCATCGGCAGACCGCGTTGCTGCGCCTGGCCTGCGGCTCGCAGGGTCTCGGCGGTGTTGCCCGAGTGGCTGGCGGCAACCACCAGGGTGCGCTCGCCGACCCAGGCGGGCAGGTCGTAGTCGCGGTGGACGACGAGCGGGACCCGCAGCCGGTCGCCCGCGATGGCCGCGACCAGCTCCCCGCCGATCGCGGAGCCTCCCATGGCGAGGACCACGACGGCATCGACGGCCCGGTAGCGCTCCGGCAGGCTGACCTCGGAGGCGACGCGCCGGGCCTGCGACAGCTGCGTCGGCAGCTCGGCGACGCGACCGAGCATGTTGCCGGTGTCGATCCGCTTCAGGGCCGCGAGGTCGTCGAGGGTGATCGCCTCCTCGGGCAGCGGCGGACGCTCGTCCGGCTCCTCCGCCTCGTCGCGACCGCCCGGCTCCTCGTCGGGGTTCTTGTAGCCGAAGAAGTCCCGGGCGTCCACGTCCTAGGCGCCCGCCCCGACGCCGTCGGCGGCGATCGCACGCCCCTCCGCGAGCAGGGAATCAACGTCCTCGGGCGAGCGCGCCTCCACGTAGATCCGCAGCAGCGCCTCCGTCCCGGAGAAGCGGATCAGGAGCCAGGATCCGTCCTCCCGGTAGAACTTGAAGCCGTCGCCGGTCTCGAGCGCCTGCCGGCGCACCACCGCCTTTCCGGCAAGGGAGGTCGGCGCCTCGTCCCCGAGCCGGGCGAGGGTATCGGCCTTGACCGTGTCGTAACCCTCGCGGGCGAAGCGGATGTCGATGCGGTTGTAGTAGCTGGGACCGGCCAGCGCCTGGAGCTCCGCCAGCACCTCCGAGGCGCGCTTGCCCTTGCTCAGCCAGAGGTCGAGCAGGAACAGCCCCGACGCCAGTCCATCGCGTTCCGGGATGTGCATCCCGAAGCCGAACCCGCCGGACTCCTCGCCCCCGATGACCGCGTTCGTCTCGGTCATCTTGGGTCCGACGTACTTGAAGCCCACCCCGGTCTCGTAGGCCTGCGTTCCATACAGCTCCGCCAGGCGCGGCGCCATGGAGGTGGTGGTGACGGTGTACACCGCCGGACCGATCTGCCCGCGCACGTCGAGCAGGTACCAGTAGAGCAGGCCGTAGACCTGCAGCTGGTTGACGAAGACGCCCTGCTCGGTGGCCATCCCCACCCGGTCCGCGTCCCCGTCGAAGGCGATGCCGATGTCGGCGCCCCAGCGCGGGATCTCCTCGAGCCAGGCGTCCACGTTGGGACGGATCGGCTCGGGGTTCACGCCGCCGAAGAACGGGTTGCGCTCCGTGTGCAGCTCGCGAACCGTGAGGCGGCCGCCGCTCAGCAGCCGCGTGTACCAGCCCGCGCCGCTTCCGTACAGGGGCTCCACAAGGAGGCGCTTCTCCGCGGCGCGGATGCGCTCGATGTCGACCACGCTCGCCAGCTGGTCGCGGAACTTCGGATAGGGATCGAAGACCTCCACCAGGCCGGCCTCGACCGCGTCGTCGTACTCGCGCCGGGGCGGCAGCTCGTCCTCGGGGTGCCCGTCCATGGTCGCCTCGATCGCCGCGAGCATCTCCGGCGCGGCGGCGCCGCCGGTGTCGGCCTTGACCTTGAAGCCGTTGTCGGTCCACGGGTTGTGGCTGGCGGTGATCACGATCCCGGCCCCCGCCTGCATCTCGCGGGTGAAGAAGCTGCCGACCTGGGTGGGCACCGCCTCGGGGGGTGTGAAGCTGCGGATGTCGTGGGCGGCAAGCACCTCGATGCAGGCCCGGGCGAAGTGCTCCGAGGCGAACCGTCGGTCGTGGGCGATCACCACCCCGCGCTCCGCGGTTCCCGCGTGCTGCAGGTACTCGGCCACGCCGCGTGCACAGCGTCGGACGTTGTGGAACGTGTAGTCCTCGGCGATGGCGGCACGCCAGCCATCGGTCCCGAACTTGATCTTGGTCACGCGGGTCGGCACTCCCATGCGGTTTGCGGCAGGTCGGGATCCGTTGCGCCTATGGTAGCGGGCGGCCACGCCTCCACCAGCCGTACGGCGGGCGCCGGCGGCCTCACTCGGCCCGAGGCGCCGCTCCCATGCGCCGGTCGGCGCTCCGCGCGATGTCGTCCAGCTCCGACTGCAGCCGGGCGAGGAGCGGCTTCAGCCGCACGCGGGGACCCACCCTGATGGGCTCCCCCTCCTCGACGCGCATTCGCGCGAAAGGCAGCGGGACGAGGTGGCGATCCCATCGGCGCGTCAGCCGCAGCGTTGGACGGATGGCGATGGCCCAGGGCTGGATCGGCACACCGGACTCGCGCGCCACCAGGAGGGCACCCGGTTTGGCGACCCGGTACGGCCCGAAGGGCCCATCGCAGCTGACGACCACCGTGTGCCCGGCCTTCCCGATCCTCGCAAGCTCGAGGGAAAGGCGTCCCGCTTCGGCCCGCGTGGAACGTCCCTCGTCTGGCAGGGTGACCACGCCCGACTGCAGCGAGCGCAGCATGGCGTTCATCACGATCCCGCGGAACCCGCGCGTGCTGAAGCTCACGATGCGGCGTTCCTTGCGCAGCCGCCAGGCGGCGGTGGCGGCCACCAGGTTCGACTCGTGCCAGATGGCGAAGACGCACTGGGCCTGGGAGACGGGAGGACCGGACACGCGGGCGGTGGCGGCGCAGAGGCGCAGGTAGGCGCCAAGCGCGCGGCCCAGCAGGCGGGCCAGCCAGGCGTGCGGCACCGCCTCCTCCTCGATCCACGAGGGAGCTGGACCATCGGGCGGCACGGCCGACGGCGGCGCGGGGAGGGGGGACGGCCGCTCGGGCGGCGACGGCTCGGGAGACATCCGCTACAGGTAGCGCTCGCCGGCCTTCTCGGCGATCTCGTCGAGAACCGGCTTGATCTCCTCCGCCCGGTCGCGGGCACAGACGAGGAGCGCGTCGGGGGTGTCGACGATGATCACGTCGCTCAGGCCAACGGTGACGATGAGACGGTCCCCTCCGTGGACGAGCACGCGTTCCGAGCCGCGGTCGAGGTGCTGCCCGCTGGCCACAAGCGTGGATCCGGTCTTGCCGCTCAGCGCCTCGAGCAGGCTCGACCAGGAGCCGATGTCGCTCCACCCCGCGTCGAGCGGGACGACCGCCATCCGCCCCTCCGCGGCGGCCGGCTCCGCGATCCCGATGTCAATGGTGATGGCGGGAATGGGCTCCAGGATCTCGCGCACGCTCGAAAGCCAGCCCGGGACGCGGTGGAGCTTCTCTATCCGCGCGAGGGCGGCGGCAAGCTCCGGCTGGAATCGCTCCATCGCGGCGCGGAAGCTGTAGGTCCGCCAGGCGAAGATCCCGGCGTTCCACAGGTAGCCGCCGGCTTCGAGGAAGCCGCGTGCGGTCGCCGCATCGGGCTTCTCGACGAAGCGCTCGACCAGGGCGGTGGGCACCGCCGGGTGCAGCTGCCTGCCGACCTTGATGTAGCCGTAGCCGGTCGCGGGATGGGTGGGCACCACGCCGAGGGTTGCCAGGTAGCCGCGCTCCGCGGCCCGTGCCGCCTCGCGCAGGGCGTCCAGGAGGGCGGCCTCGTCCGAGACGAAGTGGTCGGCGGGAAGGACGAGTGCGACTTCGTCGGGGTCGCGGCGGGCGATGACGGTGGCGAGCCCGGCGGCCACCGCGGTGGAGCGCGCCAGCGGCTCGCCGACGACGTTCTCCTCCGGGAGCTGGGGGAGCTGCTCGGCCGTCTCGCGGACATGGGCCTGGGAGGTGATGACGTAGATGTCGCGGGGCGGCAGCAGCGGCGCCAGGCGCGACACGGTCTGCTGGAGCAGGCTGGTCTCGCCGGTCAGCGGCAGCAGCTGCTTGGGAGCGCGGCGACGGGAGAGCGGCCAGAGACGGGTGCCGGACCCGCCGGCCATGATGATGGCAAACATGCTGCGGCCGAGCCTACTCCTGCACCTGGCGGCCCGGCGACCTCGCGGTACCCCGCCGGGCAGCCCCGGTCTCATTCGTGGAGGCCGTCTCCCGCTCCAGGCGCTCGCCCAGCTCGACCGTCCGTCGGTACGCCGCCCACACGGCATCGGAGAAGACGGTCCGTATCCGGCCCTTCTCGAGCTCGTAGATGGCTGCCGCGCTGGTGCCGCCCGGCGAGGTGACCAGGTTCCGCAGCTGCGCGGGGTGGAGCTCTGAGCGTGCTGCGTATTCCGCGGAGCCGATGAGCGTTTCCACCACCAGGTCGTGGGCCAGCTCGCGCGGGAAGCCGAGGTGGACCCCCGCGTCGATCAGCGCCTCCATGACCGCGAACAGGTACGTCGGCCCGGTCCCCGAGAGGGCGGTCGCCATGGCCACGAAGCCCTCGTCCTCCACCTGGCGCTCGGACCCCAGGCTGCGGAGAACGGCGCGGGCCAGGTCGCGCTGCCGGGCGCTGCAGGCCCCGGCCGCAGCCCAGACGGAGATGCCCCGGCGGATCTGGGCCGGGGTGTTGGGCATGGCCCGCACCACGGCCGGGTGGGCGAGCCCCGTGCCCAGGGCGCCGAGCGTGGCGCCGGCCACGATCGATAGGACCACCTGGTCCTCGGAGAGGGCCGGAGCGAGCTCGCGCATCACGCGGCCGAGCATCTGCGGCTTCACCGCCAGGACCACGATCTCGGCGCCGGAGACCGCCTCGGCGTTGCGGGCCACGACCCGGATCCCATGCGTCTCGGCCAGCGCCTCCCGGCGCTCGCGGCGGGGATGCGATGCGACCAGCGTCTCGCCGCTGACCGCCCGGTCCGCGAGCAGCCCGGCGATCATCGCCTCAGCCATCACCCCTGCGCCGACGACGCCGACGCGCATCTCGTGCCGTGCGGTCACCCTTCCTCCTCGCTCTGCCCGTCCCGCCTGGCCCGTCCTCTCGACGCGCCCTCCGCCGCGCGGTGCACCGACTTCTCGTCGCCGCGCAGGGCGCGCGCCGCGGCGATCTCGTCCTCCGGCGCCCCGGCGGCGAGCAGCAGCGTCTCCGCGATCCCCGCCAGGCGCCGGGCGGTGGTGACGTCCCCGCGTTCCAGCTCCGCCCTACCCATGCCCAGGGCGGCAAGCCCCTGCTCGTGCTCAGCTCCGATGTCGCGCGCCTCGCTGATCGCCTCGGCATAGTAGCGCCGGGCCGAGTGCGGGTCGCCCGCGGCGACCCGCACGTCGCCGATGCGCCGGGCGGTGCGGGTGGCGGCCAGGGTCATGTCAGCGCGCTCGAAGTGCCACAGGGCACGGTGCGACCAGGCGTCCGCCGCCCACCAGGCGCGCGCCGTGATGGCCCCTTCCGCGGCCTGGCTGGCCGCGGATGCGGCGCGCCGGTGGTCGGAGGACCGGCTGGCGTCGATGTACTGGGGCGCGAGCGGGTCGCGGCGCAGCGCCACGGGAAGATCCGGCAGGCTCGGGGCGGCGGAACGCTCCGGCTCGCCGATGACCCCTCGGACCCACCGCCCGAGGCGCGCCAGCCGTCCCTCGGCTGCACGCTCCCCCCAGGCGCGCTGGTGCACCGGGAGACGGGTCACGACGCCGCGACGGCCGCCACCGGGGGCTCCCCGGGCAGGCCGGCCGCGTCGCGGAGCAGGGCCGCGCGGTCCGTCCGCTCCCAGGGGAGGTCGAGGTCCGGCCGGCCGAAGTGCCCGTACGCGGCCGTCTGCCGGTAGATCGGCCGGCGCAGGTCCAGCTGCTCGATGATGGCACCGGGCCGCATGTCGAAGTGCTCCTCGACCAGCGCCACGATCCGCTCGTCGGCAACCGCCCCGGTCCCGAAGGTATCGACGTTGATGGCCAGCGGATGCGCCACGCCGATGGCGTACGCAACCTGCAGCTCGAAGCGGCGCGCCAGGCCGGCCGCGACCACGTTCGCCGCCACGTAGCGGGCGTAGTAGGCCGCGGAGCGATCGACCTTGGTCGGGTCCTTCCCCGAGAAGCTGCCGCCGCCGTGACGCGCAACGCCGCCGTAGGTGTCCACGATGATCTTCCGTCCGGACAGGCCGGAGTCCCCCATGGGCCCGCCGATCACGAACCTCCCGGTCGGGTTCACCAGGTGGCGGGTGTGGATGGGGTCCAGCAGCCCCGCGGGTATGGCCTTCTCGACGACCGCCTCGCGCACGGCGGCGGCCAGCACGGTCTGATCCACCTCCGGATCGTGCTGCGTGCTCACCAGCACGGTATCCACCCGGACCGGACGGCCGTCCGGGTCGTAGGCGATCGTCACCTGGCTCTTGCCGTCGGGGCGCAGGAACGGGAGCTCGCCGGACTTGCGGGCCTGCGCGAGCCGGCGGGCGACGCGATGGGCCATGACGATCGAGGCGGGCATCAGCTCCGGGGTCTCGTCGGTCGCGTAGCCGAACACCATCCCCTGGTCGCCGGCCCCCAGCTCCAGCGGCTCGCCACCCTCGCGGGACTCGAGCGAGGCGTCGACGCCCATGGCGATGTCGGGGGACTGCTCCTTGATCGCGACGATGGCGCCGCAGGTCTCCCAGTCGAACCCGAGGTCCGAGTGGTCGTAGCCGATCTCGCGGACCGTGTCGCGGACGACCGACTGCACGTCGCAGTACGCGTCGGTGGTCATCTCGCCCAGCACGAAGACGAGTCCGGTGGTGGTGGCGACCTCGACGGCGACCCGGGCCACGGGGTCCCGGCCGATCACGTCGTCGAGGACCGCATCGGCGACGGCATCACAGAGCTTGTCGGGGTGGCCCTCGGTCACCGACTCGGAGGTGAACAGGGTCAGGCTGTCAGGACTGGGCATGCGGGTCTCCCGCGCGGGCGCTTGAGGGGCGCTGTCGGCGAGTGTAGCGCCAGACCGATGGCGACGCGCCGCAGCCCCGCGCCCGGCCCGCGCGCAGCCACCACGCCCGGCACCGCGCCCAGCCACCACGCCCGGCACCGCGCGCAGCCACCACGCCCGGCACACGCACCGCGTGTGAGACGGGACGGGAATGAGCGGTGGCGCGGTGCCGCACTCACCTGCCGCGTGCAGCGGCCCCCGACGAAGGGTTTCCGCTCAGCGTCACACGTCTGCGGTGTGGAGGGGGAACGGCAGCGGCGGCGATCAGCTACGTCCCGGACTCCCACGACTGCGAGTAGGCCAGCTGCTCGGGCGTCATCGGCTCGATCTCGATTCCCATGCTCGCAAGCTTGAGGCGCGCGACTTCGCGGTCGATCTCCTCGGGGATCCCGTGGACCGCGGGCTCGAGCTCGCCGGCGTGGGCGCGCAGCCACTCCAGCCCCAGCGCCTGGTTGGCGAAGCTCATGTCCATCACGATGCTCGGATGACCCTCGGCCGCGCCCAGGTTCACGAGCCGCCCGTCGGCGAGGACGTAAATGCGCCGGCCATCCGCCATCAGGTACTCGCGCGTGAACGGCCGCACCTCGCGCGAGCTGACCGACTGCTCTTCGAGCGCCGGCAGCTCGAACTCGTCGTTGAAGTGCCCCGCGTTGGCCAGGATCGCCCCGTCGCGCATGGCCGGGAAGTGGTCGCGCCCCCAGACGTTGAGGTTCCCCGTGGCGCTGATGAACACGTCGCCGATGGCGGCTGCCGACCCGGCACTCATCACCCGGTATCCGTCCATCGCGGCCTCCAGGGCCCGGATCGCATCCACCTCCACGACCGTGACGTTGGCGCCCATCCCGTGGGCCCGCGAGGCGATCCCGCGCCCGACCCAGCCGTAACCGCCCACCACCACGTTCTTGCCCGCGAAGAGGACGTTCGTGGCGCGCAGGATCCCGTCGATGGCGCTCTGCCCGGTTCCGTAGCGGTTGTCGAACAGGTGCTTGGTCAGCGCCTCGTTCACGGCCACCACCGGGAAGCGCAGCTTGCCGTCGAAGGCCATGGCCCGCATGCGGATGACGCCGGTGGTGGTCTCCTCCGTGCCGCCCACCACCTCCGGCAGCAGGTCGGTGCGCTGCGTGTGGAGCGCGGTCACCAGGTCGGCGCCGTCGTCCATGGTCACCTGCGGGTGGTGGTCGAGCGCCGCGCCGATGTGGCGGTAGTAGCTGTCGCGATCCTCGCCCTTGATGGCGTATACCCCGATCCGGTGGTGGACGACCAGGGATGCGGCCACGTCATCCTGCGTGGACAGCGGGTTCGACGAGCACAGGACCACGTCCGCGCCGCCATCGGCCAGCGTGCGCATCAGGTTGGCCGTCTCGCTGGTCACGTGCAGGCAGGCGCTGATCCGCCAGCCGGCGAGGGGTCGCTCCGCGGCGAACCGCTCGCGGATCCCGGCCAGCACCGGCATCTGGCGGTCCGCCCACTCGATCTTCAGCTTCCCCTGCTCGGCGAGGCCGATGTCGGCCACGTCGTGCGCTGTCTCGCTCACCCCGGGTTGCGTTGCCACGTCAGTCGCAAAGCCTCTCGTATCGGTCGCATGATCCCCCAGCCACCCGAGCGCCGGCGACCGAGCCGCTCGACGAGGTGGCAGTGCACACGGTACCCGAGGCGCGTGTAGGCCGCGACGGCGGGGTCGTTGTCGGCATGGACGTTGAGCGCCACGTCGGGGAGGCGGCTGAGCAGCTCGGCGGTCACCGCGGAGGTGACCATCTTGGCGAAGTCGTGGCCGCGGTAGTCCGTGTGGGTCATGACGTTGCCGACCACGCCGATCCCCTCGCGCGGATTGATGACATGGG
The DNA here is from genome assembly GCA_963805645.1 of uncultured Chloroflexia bacterium. Taxonomy (GTDB): domain Bacteria; phylum Chloroflexota; class Limnocylindria; order QHBO01; family QHBO01; genus CAVXEH01. Next base: position 538,475 of record CAWDVA010000007.1, read on the forward strand.
TGCCGGCAGCGCTCACCAGCCGGCCGCGGATCCGGACTCCGAAATAGATCCCGTCGGAGAGGACCGAGGCGGGGAACCCGGTTCGGAAGCCCAGCTGGTACAGGCGGTTGAGCTCGTCGATATCGGCGGGGACCAGGCGCTCCGCGGGACCGGCGAACGGCGCGAACGCGTCGCGATCGACGACCATCCGGAACATCGCCGTGGGCGCCTCGAGCTCGTACATCGCACGCATGGCCCCCTCGTGCTCCTCGCCCGCCTGGAAGTACGCGTCGCGCGGCTTGATCACCGTCTCGAGCAGCGAGCGGCAGCCGTCGTCGTCGCCCATCAGGAAGAGCGGCTGGGGCACCAGGCCCTCGAGATGCTCGGCCAGGGCGATGGGCCGACCGGCGGGGTCGTAGGCGATCCCCCACGTCGCCCGCCGGCGATGGGGTCCGTCGAGATCGCCCATGGCGTAAGCGGCGTACAGGCGATCCGTCCGCAGGAACGCGGCGATCGCGTCGCGGTCGGTGACGGCTCGTGCCCGCTGCTCGGACTGGGCGACCGCCATCGGTTCCGTGCCCTCCGCAGCGCCTAGTAGGTGAGCAACGTGTTGATGGTGAACTCGCCCAGACTCTCGCGGCCCTTGAGCGCCGTGAGCTCGACCATGAACGAGAGGGCGGCGATCTCCCCGCCGAGCCGCCGGACGAGCTCGATGGTGCCCATCACCGTGCCGCCGGTGGCGAGCAGGTCATCGACGATGAGGACCCGCTGGCCGGGCTGGATCGCGTCCTTGTGGATCTCCAGGGTCGCTGTCCCGTACTCCAGCGAGTACTCCACCTCGATGGTCTCCGCCGGCAGCTTCCCCAGCTTGCGGACCGGGACGAAGCCGGCGCCCAGCGTGTAGGCGAGCGGGGCGGAGAAGATGAACCCGCGGGACTCCATGCCCACCACCAGGTCGACCTTCGCGTCGGCGACCTGGGCCGCCATCTGGTCGATCACCTCCTTGAAGGCGTCGGGGTCCTTCAGGAGGGTGGTGATGTCGTAGAAGAGGATTCCCGGCTTGGGAAAGTCGGGAACCTCACGGATCTTCGCGCGCAGGTCGTCGGCCGAGAGCACGGTCACGGGGCACTCCAGGGTGGGGAGGAATCAGTCCGCGGCTGAGTCTAGACCCTATGCCGACCGGGCGGCAACGGTACGGGCAGCTCGTGGGATCCCGAACTGCCGCGCGGACCGAAGCGTATGCTCGCCGCATGGCGGTGGTCTCGGGCGAGCCCCGATGGCTCGCAGGCCTGAACGGGAACCCGGTGCCGTGGCTCCTCGAGGAGGAGGCACCGGCAGTCCGGCATCGCGCGCTCCGCGAGCTGCTCGGCCACCAGCGCAATGACCCCGAGGTCGTGCGCGCCCGGCGGGCCGCCATGGCGTCCGACCCCATCGCCTCAATCCTGGCAGCCCAGGATCCCGATGGCTGGTGGATCAAGCCCGGCGGCGGCTACGGGCCGAAGTACACGGGCACGGTCTGGTCGCTGACCTTCCTGGACCAGATGGGAGCCGATGGCGACGATCCGCGCATCCGGGCCGCGTGCAGTCACGTCCTGGAGCACACCCAGGCGCCCAGCGGCGGGTTCGGGTTTTCGTCGCGCAGCCGCCCGCCGACTCCTTCCACGGTCGTGCATTGCCTGAACGGGAACCTGCTCCGTGCGCTCGTCGGCTTCGGATGGCTCGATGACGAGCGCGTACAGCGTTCCATCGACTGGCAGGCGGCAGCGGCAACGGGAGAGGGCGACATCAGCTGGTATCGCTCCGCGACCTCCGGACCCGGTTTCGGCTGTGGCATCAACGAGCAGCTCCCGTGCGGGTGGGGCGCGGCCAAGGCGGTGCTCGCCCTGGCTCGTATCCCCGCGAATCGGCGGTCGCTACAGGTCACCGCCGCGCTCAACGCAGGGGTGGAGTTCCTCCTGTCGGTGGACCCTGCCACCGCCACGTATCCCATGGGCTGGGGCAACACGCGCCCGAACGCGAGCTGGTTCAGGCTCGGTTTCCCGAGCGGCTATGTCGCCGACGTTCTGCAGGTGCTCGAGGCGGTCTGCGAAGCCGGCCATGCTGCCGATGTACGTCTGCGCCCGGCCCTGACGTGGCTGCTTGCCCAGCAGGACGCCACCGGCCGCTGGAAGAACCAGAATCGATATCACGGGAAGATGCACGTGGAGGTCGACGTCGGCCGCGGACCAAGCCGCTGGGTCACGCTACGGGCCTGCCGCGTCCTCCAGATGGTCGACGCCGCGTCACCGGTTGGCGACGCGGCGTCCCTCTGAGCCCAGTGCTCAGCCGCGATCCTCGCTCGCGAGGCGTCGCAGGACGGTCTGCAGCACGCCGCCGTTCGCGTAGTAGCGGACGTCGATCTCACCGTCGAGCCGCGCCAGGACGCGGAACTGCCGCTCGCCCCCGTCGGGGCCGCGCACCTCCACCGTCAGCTCCTGGCGCGGACGCAGCCCGTCGGCGATCCCGTGGATCGTGAAGGTCTCGCGGCCGATGAGGCCCAGCGACTCCGCGTTCTGTCCGGGAAGGAACTGCAGCGGCAGGATCCCCATCCCCACCAGGTTCGAGCGGTGGATCCGCTCGTACGACTCGGCGATCACCGCGCGGACGCCCTGCAGCTGCGGCCCCTTCGCCGCCCAGTCGCGGCTCGATCCGGAGCCGTACTCGCGCCCGGCCAGCACGATGAGCGGCGTCCCCTCGGCGGCGTAGCGCTCTGCCGCCTCGAAGATCGTCATCCGCTCGCCGCTCGGCAGATGCTCGGTGACGTTTCCCTCCGCGTCCGGCGTCAGCCGGTTGCGCAGGCGGATGTTCGCGAACGTTCCGCGGACCATGACCTCGTGGTGGCCGCGCCGCGAGCCGTACGAGTTGAAGTCGCGCGGCTCGACGCCCCGGTCCATCAGCCACTGTCCTGCCGGCGAGGTGCGGGCGATGGCGCCGGCCGGTGAGATGTGATCCGTGGTGACGCTGTCCCCCAGCACGGCGAGCGCGCGTGCCTCATCGATGTCCGTGCGCGGCTCGGGCGCCGGGGTGATCCCCTCGAAGAACGGCGGGCGCGCCACGTACGTCGACTCCGGGCTCCAGGCGTAGCGGTCGCCGGGCGGCACCGGAAGCGCGGCCCAGCGCTCGTCGCCGTCGAAGACCGACGCATAGTTTCGGGTGAAGATCTCGGAGCGGACCCGCTCGGCGATGACCCGGTTGATCTCCTCGCGGGAGGGCCACAGATCGGCGAGGTAGACCGGGCTGCCATCCGAGCCGGTGCCCAGGGGCTGGCTGTCCAGATCGATGTCGACCCTGCCCGCCAGCGCGAAGGCCACGACCAGGGGCGGCGAGGCGAGGTAGCTGGCGCGGGCCAGCGGATGGATGCGACCCTCGAAGTTGCGGTTCCCCGACAGGACCGCCACGCCCACCAGATCCTGCTCCTCGATGGCGGTGGCGATCGGTCCGGCGAGCGGACCCGAGTTGCCGATGCAGGTCGTGCAGCCGTAGCCGACGAGATCGAAGCCCAGCGCCTCCAGGGGCTCCATGAGGCCGGCATCGGTCAGGTAGTCGGTGACCGCGCGGGAGCCGGGGGCCAGGGAGGTCTTTACCCACGGCGGCGTGTGGAGCCCGCGAGCCACCGCGTTGCGCGCCAGGAGCCCGGCGGCGACCATCACGCTCGGGTTCGAGGTGTTGGTGCAGCTGGTGATGGCGGCGATGACCACCGAGCCCGATCTCAGCGGGAAGGCCTCGCCGTCCATCTCGACATCGGCGGCCGACTCGAGATCCTCCGCAAAGGTCTCGCGGAAGCTGGTGCGCAGCGTGCTGAGGGCGACTCGGTCCTGCGGCCGCCGGGGGCCGGCGACCGAGGGCACCACGCTGCCCAGGTCAAGGCTGAGCGACTCACTGAACGACGGATCGGGCGAGGCATCGGTGCGGAAGAGGCCCTGCTCCTTGGCATACGCCTCGACGCGCGCCACGGTCTCCGCCTCGCGCCCGGTCATCCGCAGGTAGCGGAGCGTCTCGTCGTCGACGGGGAAGAGCGTGGCCGTCGCCCCGAACTCGGGGCTCATGTTGCTGATGGTTGCCCGGTCCGCGAGGCCCAGGCGCGAGAGCCCCGGACCGTGGAACTCGACGAACTTGCCCACCACGCCGTGGGCGCGGAGCATCTCGGTCACGGTCAGGACCAGGTCCGTGGCGGTGGCGCCCGCCGGCAGCTCGCCGTCCAGGCGGAACCCCACCACCACCGGCATCGGCTGGTACAGCGGCTGGCCCAACAGCGCCGCCTCCGCCTCGATGCCGCCCACGCCCCACCCCACCACGCCTAGGCCGTTGACCATGGTCGTGTGCGAATCCGTCCCGACCAGTGTGTCCGGGAACGCATCCAGCGAGCCGTGCTCGTCTGCACGGGCCGTCACCACGTCGGCGAGGTACTCGAGGTTCACCTGGTGGACGATCCCCGTGCCGGGCGGTACGACGCGGAAGTTGCGGAACGCCTGCTGCGCCCAGCGCAGGAGCGCGTACCGCTCGCCGTTGCGCTCGTACTCACGCTCGACGTTGATGAGAAAGGCGGCCTGCGATCCGAACTGGTCGACCTGCACGGAGTGGTCGATCACCAGGTCGGCCGGCACCAGCGGGTTGATCCGGCCCGGATCGCCGCCCATCTCGGCCATGGCGTCGCGCATCGCGGCGAGGTCCACCACGCACGGCACCCCGGTGAAGTCCTGCAGGATCACGCGGGCCGGCATGAACGGAACCTCGTACTCGGCCGGGCTGGCCGGGTCCCAGCCGGCGAGGGCGCGGACGTCCTCGGGCCCAACCAGGCCGGCTCCTGAGGCCGCGTGGCGGAGCATGTTCTCCAGCAGCACCTTGACCGTGTAGGGCAACCGCCCGAGGTCGGCTGCCCCGGCGGCATCGAGGCGGTGGAACCGGTACGCCCGGTCGCCGACGCGCAGGGTGGAGCGAGCGGCGGCGGGGTCGATGAGGGGTGGGTGGCTGGACACGGGAAGCGCCTCCTTCGTCATCCGCGCAGGAGCGCGGCCTTCGTCGAGTTCGGCGCCGGACGGGTGCGCCCGTCCCGGGTCGAGAGAGACATGAAGTATACCGCCCTCGGCTCACGGCACCGGATCGACCGCCTCCACATCGGCCGCCGGCGCGCCGGCCACCTCCGCGTCGATCACGTCGTCGCCATGGCGCCGGATCGTGCGCCAGTAGAGCGGCAGCGAGGCCGCCACCACCACCCCCGCCGCCATCATTGCCTGACCGGCGCCCGCAGCAGTGGCCAGGACGCCCAGGGCCGGACCGGCCAGGATCTGCCCCAGCGCGTCGGCCTGGGCATCCAGCGAGAGCACCGTGGCACGGATGCGAGCCGTCAGGCTCTGGTTGATCCAGGCGGAGGTGATGGGAGCCGCGATCCGGCGCAGCGTCCGGGCTAGCAGGTACAGGCTGGCAGCGGCCGCGAACTGGCCTGCCAGGCCAAAACCGACCAGGGCCGCCGCCAGGGAGCCGTCCACCACCAGGAGGGTCGTGGCCGCCGCGACGTGGCTCGATGTGCTCGCCCGTCGCCGTGCGATCTCCGCGGCCGCAACGGCGAGACCGAGGGCGGCAGCGTCGAGCATCCCGATCCAGACGATGGCCGGCAGGGCGGGTGCGGCGGGGAGGCCGACATCTTCCACGAGGTGGAGCTGCCACAGCCGGTCGAAGGCCTCGCTCGCCGCGCCGGTAAGGAAGGTGATGGCGAGGATGGTCAGGAGGATGGGCGCACGCCGGACGGCAGAGACGCCCGCACGCAGCGTGCCGACCATGGCCCTTGCGCCGCGGGAGCCCGGGGTCCCAGGATGGAAGTGCCGCTCCGGCATGACAACCGCGAGCCAGCCGGTCAGTGCCAGGTAGCCTGCTCCTCCTGCGACCAGCGGAGCCGCGAGACCCGCGACCGACGCCAATGCCACGCTGGCGACCAGGCCGCCGATCGCGCCGAGGGATGTCGCCTGGCTCCCGCGCAGGAACAACGGTCCAAGGTCGGTCTCGCCGGATTCGTCGGCAGCCCAGGCCTCCCAGGCGCCACTGATGAACGTGGAGCCGATCCCCCACACGACCTGCGCGAGAACGATGACGGCGAACACCGGCACGGCACCCCACAGCACGAAGCCAAGACCCATCAGGGCGGTGCCGGTGAGGACCGAGAGGCGACGGCTGACGGTGTCGGCCACGACGCCGGTGGGCACCTCGAACAGGAAGGCGCTCACCTCCAGCGCGGTGCCCACCAGGACCAGCTGCAGGGCATCGAGGTTCGCAACCTCGATGGCGTACAGCGAGCTGGCGGTGAAGACGAGAAGGGCGAAGAAGGACCAGCCGAACTCGGTGGCCAGGTAGATCGCCCGGAACGATGGGTGACGCACAGGGCACGCTCCATGAAGCACTGAGGGAAGATCGCGGGCGTGTCCCGGGAGGGCAGGCGCTCATGGCTCGCTCGGAGGAGCCGACGTCGAGGACGTTTCGTGGGCGCGGCTGTGTGCTCGGAAGGGACCGCCTAGCGGTGCAGAGGCTCCATGTGGCTCCGATGATAGGCAGGAGGGTCAATCGCGGTCCGGGAGAGGGCCATGCCTCGCTCCGTCAGGACCGGCCGTCTGGCGCTTGACTCGTCGGGTCAGGGGAGCTAATTTGCTAGTTGGCTAATTAGGGATGCAGCGAATGAACGACGTGTACCGGGCGCTCTCCGATCCGACCCGGCGCAGGATCCTGGCGCTCCTGCGCGGGCGCGACATGAGCGCGGGCGACATCGCGTCGCAGTTCGAGCAGTCCTGGCCCACCATCTCGGGCCACCTGGCGGTCCTCAGGGACGCGGACCTGGTGCAGGCCGATCGCCACGGCACGACGATCACCTATCACCTGAACGTGAGCGTCCTCGAGGAGGCCATGCTGGCCCTCATGCAGGCGCTCGGAATCGGCAGTCTCGCCGGCGAGCGTCCAGGGGAACAGCCATGAAGTCACGCGTCATCCTCGTCATCGCCGGGGTGGTCTTTCTCGGCAGCCTGGCGGTCAGCCTGTGGGCCTGGGGACAGATCCCCGATGGCGCCCAGATCCCGATCCACTGGGGTGTGAACGGCGAGGCGAACGGCTACGCGCCGAAGGCGGTAGGGCTGCTCCTCATGCCGGCGATCATCGCCGTGCTCGGGATCGTGTTCGGTGCGATCCCCTATCTCGATCCGCGCCGCGACCACCAGGAGCGATCGACGACGTCGCGCCTGTGGATCATGGGCGCCGCCATCGTCGTGATGGGGGCGGTGCACGTGGCCGCGACGCTGACGGTCGTGGGGGCGCCCATCGAGATCGGCCGCGTCGTGGTGATCGCGGTGGGCGGCATGTTCATCGTGATCGGCAACTACCTGGGCAAGGTGCGGAGCAACTGGTTCGTCGGCATCCGCACTCCCTGGACCCTGTCGAGCGAACGGTCGTGGTCACAAACCCACCGCCTGGGCGGGTACCTGTTCGTGGCCGCCGGAGTGGTGAGCATCGCCCTCGCCATCGTGGCGGCTCCGGCCGTGTTCGCCTTCGGTATGATCGGAGCGGCCGCTGCCGCCGGCATCGTCCCGGTCGTCTACTCCTACTTCGCCTGGCGGTCCGACCCCGACCGCCACCCCTTCGGAGGTTGATTGGTGTCCACTGGGCAGATCATCGCGATCATCGCGCCCCTACTCATCCTTCAGCTCGCGCTCATGGGCGTCGGCCTGTACGACCTGACCCGGCCGGAGCGGCGGGTCAAGGGCGGGAACAAGGTCGTGTGGGGAATCGTCATCGTCCTGGGCGAGCTCCTGGGCCCGCTCGTCTACTTCCTCTTCGGACGCGAGGACGCCTGAGCCGATGGCGTCCACACTCGCGTCACCCGCGGCCGAGGACGGGGCCGCGGCCGATTCCATCGCGGTCCGCTGCCGCGGCCTGACCAAGCGCTACGGGTCGCTCACCGCCCTGGACGGGCTCGACCTCGACGTCCCCGCGGGGAGCATCTTCGGGTTCCTCGGCCCCAACGGCGCGGGCAAGACCACCACCATGCGGCTGCTGACGTCGCTGGCACGGGCCAACGCCGGCGAGGCCAGCGTCGGCGGCGTGCCCGTCGGTGACGGGGAGCCGAACCGCCGCGGTGTCCTCGGCTACCTGGACCAGGACCCGCGCTTCCACGGCTGGATGCGCGGGCGAGAGCTGCTCGAGCTGGTGGGCAACCTGTACGGCATGACGGGCGCCACGCTGCGCACCCGGATCGACGAGGTCCTGGAGCTCCTGGAGCTCACCGGCGCAGCCGAACGGCGCATCGGCGGCTATTCGGGCGGGATGCGGCAGCGGCTGGGCCTGGCCCAGGCAATCCTGAATCGTCCGCCGGTGCTCCTCCTCGACGAGCCCGTCTCATCCCTTGACCCCGAGGGCCGCCGTGATCTCCTCGACGTGATCCAGGAGCTGGGCCGCACGTCGACGATCCTGTTCAGCACCCACATCCTCAACGACGTTGAGCGGGTCTGCGACCGGATCGCGATCATCAACCACGGGCGGCTCGTGACCGAGGGCGCCATGGACGACCTGCTGGAGCGGTACGCGCAACCGGTGTACCTCCTGGAGGCGGAGCCAGGTGCCGAGAACACCCTCGTCGCCCTGGCCGACACCATCCGGGGTGCGCCGTGGGTGACCGCGGTCGAGCTGAGCCACGGCATCCTGCGCGTCGGCGTCGGCGACGGCTCATCGGCTGGTCGCGAGCTGCTCGCCGCGGCCGTGGGCGCCAATGCCGCCCTGGTCCGCTTCGATCGCCAGCGCCCGACCCTCGAGGACGTCTTCCTCCGGCTGGTGGGCGCCCACGATGACGCGAACGCGGGGGCCGCGGCATGATCGGTTTCCGCATCCTCCTTCGCAAGGAGCTCCTCGAGCAGTGGCGAACGTGGCGGCTGCTCGTGGTCGCGATCATCTTCGCCATCTTCGGCATCGGCTCGCCCATCCTGGCCCGCTACACGCCCGAGCTGGTCAGGGCTCTCGCCGGCGATCAGCTCGCCGTCGCCATCCCGACGCCGACCGTCGCAGACGCCGTGATCCAGTTCCTCAAGAACCTGGGGCAGACCGGGATCTTCGCCGCGATTCTGCTGGCCATGGGGTCGGTGGCCGTGGAGAAGGAGCGTGGCACGGCGGCCATGCTCCTGACGAAGCCTCTCTCCCGGGGCGCCTTCCTGGCCGCCAAGCTGGCCGCCATCGGCGCAACGCTGCTCGCCGGCACCGTCGTGGCCGGCATCGGCGCGTACGCGTACACCGCGCTTCTCTTCAGTGCGCCGCCGGTCGGCGGCTACGCGGCGATGTGCGTGCTCCTGTTCCTCTCCCTCTTCGGCTACGCGTCCCTGACCTTCCTGGGCAGCACCCTGACGCGGTCGGCGCTGGCAGCGGCCGGAATCGGGATCGGCGCCATGGTGGTCCTCGCCGTGCTCTCCGCGCTCCCCACCATCGGGACGTGGGCACCGGGGAACCTGGATGGACCGGCGCGCGCGCTCGCCCTGGGCACGCCGGTGGATGGCCTCATCCCTCCCCTGATCACCACGATCGCGCTGGTCGCCGTCGCGTATGCGGCGGCCCTGCTCAGCTTCCGGCGCCAGGAGCTGTAAGCGGGCTAGAGATCCTCGCGCAGGCGGGCGTAGGTCACGAGGTCGTGATAGGCGCCAGCGCGGAACTGGGCTCCGCGCTGGACCCCCTCTCGCCGAAAGCCTGCCTTCTCGAGCGATCGCTGCTCCGGCACGTTCTCCACATCCGTGGAGGCCTCCACCCGGTGCAGATCCGTCGTCTCGAACAGGTAGTCCGCCAGGAGCCGCTGCGCCTCCGAGCCGTAGCCGCGCCCGCGCGCGGACGGAATCAGCTCGATGCCCACGTTCCATGCGTCCGACGCCGGAGGCGGGCCGTAGTTCACGCGGTGCCAGCTCACCGTGCCGATGGGGGTTCCGTCCGCGAGGACGACCACCAGCATCCCTTTCCGCTCGTCTCGCAGCGGGCCTCTGCGCAGGGCGTCACGGGGGAGGGTGCTCGGCGGCCCCCCGAAGTCGTTGTACTCGCTGATGACCGCGGGATCAGCCGCCCAGCCGTCGAGGAGATCGGCGTCGTCTACGGTGATGTCGCGAAGGCGGATGCGGGGCGAAGCCATGTCGCCATCATGGCATGTGCGGGGCGGGTCAGGCGCTGGCCGCTCCGCGGAGCCAGAAGAGGGCCACGAACCCCTCGACCACCCCCACTCCGAAGAGCACCGGCTGCAGGACCGAGAAGGGGATGACCACGACCTGGACGGCGATCCAGGTCATGAGGCCAACGGCGAAGAAGCCCGTCAGCCACGGGGCCAGGGGGTGACGCTGCCAGACCAGGACGGCCGCCGCGAGCTGCCCCGCGCCGTTCATCACCAGCAGGGCGATGCCCGGCACCAGGAATGAGCCGAACGGCGTGCCCGCGATCCAGTCGTGCGGGATGCCGAGGGGGCTGCCGTTGGCATCGAGGATCATGGCGAGCCCGACAGGGACGGCCATGATCGCGGTGAACAGCTGCAGGGCGACGGCGATCCAGGCATAGCCCGGACGCGGGATGCGATGGGCGACGAGAAGACGGCTCATGGCCGCCATCCTCGGGCGCCGGCAGATCGGCTCGCAGTGCCGATGGGCTCGGAGTTGGCGGGCCGAGCGACCTAGCCCGCAGGCCGATCGGCCAGCGCGGCGAGGGCGCGCGCGGCCACGGCCACCGCGTCCTGGCCCGGGGCCACCGTCATCCGGACCTGGTTCGACCCGGCGACCGGCCGCAGGCCCGCGGCCGCCAGCGCGCCGACCACCGCCTGGCGCGCGTAGTGCACCCACTTCAGCGTCACGCGGCCCGGCTCCACGCGCACCTCGGGCACGCCCGCGGCCTCCGCGGCGAGCCGGACAGCGACCGCGGTGAAGAGCCCCTCGACCTCCGCCGGGATCGGACCGAAGCGGTCGCGCAGCTCGGCGCGCAGGGCATCTGCATCCGCCGCCGAACGAATCTGCGCGAACCGGCGATACGCCTCCAGCTTGGCGCCGGCATCGGCGATGTAGACGTCCGGCAGGAATGCGGAGCCGGGCAGGTCCAGGCGGACCGGCGTCGGTTCGGGCATCGGCCTGCGACCACGGAGGCGGTCGACCGCCTCGGCCAGCAGCCGGGTGTAGAGCTCGAAGCCAACGGCAGCCATGTGCCCGTGCTGCTCCGGGCCCAGGATGTTTCCGGCGCCCCGGATCTCGAGGTCGGACAGGGCGATCTGGTACCCGGCCCCGAGGTCAGACGCGCTGAAGATCGCGTGCAGGCGCTTGCGAGCCACCAGCGAGAGCGGCGTCCCCCGCCGGTGGAGCAGGTACGCGTGGGCCCGGCGGTCGGACCGGCCCACCCGTCCCCGCAGCTGGTAGAGCTGGGCCAGCCCGAACGTGTCGGCGCGGGCGATGACGATGGTGTTGGTGTTGGCGATGTCCAGGCCCGACTCGATGATGGTCGTGCAGACCAGGACGTCGAACTGGCCCTGAGCGAAGTCGAGCATGACCCGCTCCAGCATCCCCTCCGCCATCTGCCCGTGACCGATGGCGACCCGCGCGCGCGGGACCAGGCGGCGCACGCGGGCGGCCGCCGCCTCGATGGTGTCGATCCGGTTGTGCACGTAGAAGACCTGCCCGCCCCGGTCGAGCTCACGGTTGATGGCGTCGCGGACCAGGCCGTCGTCGTCCTCCGCGATCCGGGTCTGGATGGGAAGCCGGGCCTCCGGAGGCGTCTCGATGACGCTGAGATCCCGGATACCCACCAGCGACAGGTGCAGCGTGCGCGGGATGGGGGTGGCCGACAGCGTCAGCACGTCCACCTCGCGGCGCAGGTTCTTGATGCGCTCCTTGTGGCTGACGCCGAAGCGCTGTTCCTCGTCGACGACCAGCAGGCCCAGGTCGGCGAAGCGGACGTCCTTGGAGAGGATCCGGTGGGTGCCGATGAGGACGTCGACGCTGCCGTCCGCGACCCCCTCCACGATCTCGCCCTGGTGCTTCTTCGACACGAAGCGGCTCAGCATCTCGACCCGCACCGGGAACGGTGCCAGGCGGCGCTGGAAGGTGAGCTCGTGCTGCTGGGCCAGCACGGTGGTGGGCACCAGGACCGCCACCTGCTTCCCGTCCTGGACCGCCTTGAACGCGGCCCGCAGGGCGACCTCCGTCTTGCCGTAGCCCACGTCCCCGCACACCAGGCGGTCCATGGGCCGGCGGCGCAGCATGTCGGCCTTCACCTCCTCGATGGTGCGGGCCTGGTCGGGGGTCTCCGTGTACGGGAATGCCTCCTCGAGCTCGCGCTGCCAGGTGGTGTCCGGGCTGAAGCGGAACCCTTCCGCGGACTCCCGGGCGGCGTAGATCTCGAGCAGCTCGCGGGCCAGGTCGTTGACCGCCCGGGCCACGCGCCGCTTGGTGCGCTCCCACTCCGTCCCTCCCAGCTTCGACAGGGCCGGCGCCGGTCCGCCGGCGTAGCGGGTGATCCGTCCGATCTGGTCCGATGGCAGGAAGATCTTCCCGTCGCCGGCGAAGTCGAGCTGCAGGTACTCCTTCACCGCCCCGGAGTACGCGCGCTGGGTCATCCCCACGTAGCGCGCCACGCCGTGGTCGACGTGGACGACGAGATCGCCGGGGCTGAGCTTCCCGATCAGATCGCGGGTGACGACCTTCTTCGCGGGGGTGAGGCGGCGCACGCGGATGGCGCCGAACAGCTCGCGGTCGGTCAGGACCAGCAGGTTCGACGGCTCGTGGGCGAACCCGCCGGAGAGTGAGCCATGCACGAGACCGATGGCACCCGCCGTCGGCGGTTCGCGCAGCTCCGCCACCGCGCTGACCGGCGTGCCTGCCTCTTCGAGCAGCTCTCCGACGCGGCTCGCCTGGTCGGTGGTGATCACCAGGGCCCGGCCCTCGTGCGCGAGCTCAACGACCCAGTCGGCGAGCCGCTCCACGCGGCCGGGGACCACCGGGGCGGTGCGATAGCCGAGGTCCTCGGCGCCCTGCTCGTCGAGCCGCTCGGCGGCGCGGCGCGCCGCGGCGGCAAGGGTCTCCGCGGCCGAGAAGGGCAGCGGCCATGCCGCGGGCAGCTCGCCGGATTCCACGAGCCCCTCGAGCCGCTCCCTCGCCTGCCGATCAAGGTCGGCGGCGATGGAGGTCAGCTCGTCGGCGTCGGTGAGCACCAGGTGGCACTCGTCGGGAAGGTGGTCGAGGGTGGGGCCGGCGGTGAGCAGGGCCGCCCAGGTCTCCGCCGCCTCGCCGGGGTCGCCCTGCTCGAGACGAACGAGGTCGTCGGCCAGGGCCTGCGAGGCGCCGGAGCCGGGCGGAAGCCGCGACGCGAGGCCGTCGAAGCCGGGCTCCGGCAGGAACTCGCTGGCCGGCAGGATGGTCGTCTGCTCGAGGCGCCGCCGGCTGGCCTGGGTCATGGGGTCGAAGGCACGCATCGACTCGAGGACGTCACCGAACAGCTCGATCCGCAGCGGCTCCGGCGTCCCCGGCGGCCAGACATCCACCAGGCCCCCGCGATTGGCGAACTCGCCAACACCGCTGACCTCGACCACCGGCTCGTACCCGCCGGAGACCAGGGCGGTGAGGAGCTCCCGCTGGGCAAGTCGATCGCCCACCAGCAGCTCCCGGCGACTCTCGCGCAGCTGCCGGACGGAGACGGTCCGCTGCACCAGGGCGAGGAGCGGCGCGACGACCACCAGGTTGCGCGACGGGGCGCCCAGCTCGGCAAGGACGCGGAGCCGCTCGGCCGACTCCTCGTGCTCGGGCAGGGCGCGCTCCAGGGGCAGGGCCGCTCGCTCGGGGAGGACGCGCACGTGGCCACCGGTCAGCCATGCCGCCAGGTCGTCCGCCAGCCGGTGGGCCTCGTCGTCGTTGCGGACGAGCGCGATGAGCGGGGTGCCCGCGGGGAGGCCGCTGCGGCGAGCGGCAAGGTGCGCGGCCCAGGCGGCCGCCGGGACCCGCGCAGCGCTCGTGGACGCCAGCGGTCGCAGGGTGCCAGCCAGCACCGGCGTGATGGCCGATACGCGGCGATCGGCGCCGCCTCGCGCCGATGCCGGGCGGGAGCGCTCCACGGAGCGGACGGTCACCCTGGAGGCTCGGCCAGGTCGAGGCCGTTGTAGGTGTTCATCGCCTCTTCGATGCCCTCCCGCAGCCAGCGCTCGGCGGCGTCGGCCGCAGTTGCGATGGCCTCGTCGGCAAGCTCGCGCTCGGCGCTGCGGAAGGTCGAGAGCACGTGGTCCACCGCCTCTCCGCTGCGACCGATCCCGACCCGCAGCCGCGCGAACTCGTTCGTCCCGACTGCACCGATGATGTCGCGCAGGCCGTTGTGACCGCCGGCCGAGCCGGCCCGTCGCAGGCGAATGCGCCCGAGCGGAAGGTCGATGTCGTCGGCCACCACCAGCAGGTCCTCGTCCAGCTCGGCGGCCACGTTACGCAGTGCCGAGCGCAGCGGCGGTCCCGAGGCGTTCATGTAGCGCATCGGCTTGACGAGCAGCACTGGCCCGCCCGGCTCCGGAAGCCGCACCTCGAGCACCGCGGCGCCGTCGCGGACACGTCCCTTCCCCGTCTGGCCCCAGCGGTCGGCGAGCAGGTCGACGACACGGAAGCCGACGTTGTGGCGCGTGAGCCGGTAGCGATCGCCTGGGTTGCCGAGGCCGCAGATCACCTTCATTGCCGCCTGCGATGGTAGCGGGTCCGGCGTGCGCGACGGTCGCGCCGTATCCTTCGCGACATGCCGGGCACCGAGATCGTGGTCATCGGCGGGGGGATCGTGGGGACCGCGGCGGCCGCGTTCCTGGCCGAGCAGGGGGCATCGGTCACCCTCGTCGAGCGCGCCGCGATTGGCGCCGGCGCCTCCGGGCGGAACCTCGGCGCCGTGCAGCACCCGTTCGATCCGGAGCTCGTCGCGCTGCATGCCGAGACCCTCACGATCTACCGCGAGATGACCGGCCCGGGGAGCGCCTTCGCCTTTCCCGAGGCACCTGCCGGTCTTCTCCTCCTCTCGCCCGATCGTGCGGTGCTCGAGAAGGAGGCGGAGCGCCTGGGCGGCGCGCCCGAGCTTCGGCCGGACCTGCTCCAGCCACGCCAGACCCGTTCACTGGAGGAGGGCCTGGCGGACGACCTGTGGTCCCTCCGGCTGGCAACCGGATACCCGGTTCCACCGCAGGCCGCCACGGCCGCCATGGCGGAGCGCGCGCGCGTCGCAGGCGCACGGATGGAGATCGGCCGGGCCGCGGTGCCCCTCGTCGAGCACGGCAGGGTTGCCGGGGTCACGATCGAGGGCGCCCGGCACATCCCTGCAGACCGGGTGCTGATCGCAGCCGGCCCGTGGAGCCCATACCTCATCGACCCGAGCGGACGCTGGCGCCCCATCGTGGCCACCTGGGGCGCGACGGCGCAGCTGGTCATGGCACGGCCGCCGCGGCACGTGGTCGAGGAGGCCCGCGTGGATCCGGTGAACCGGCCCCTCGAAGACGCGGACGAGACCGCGCGTCCGCCGGGGCCGGAGGCTACGCCGAGCCTCTTCACCCTCGCCGCCGCCGATGGCGTGGCGACCATCGGCTCCACCTTCCTGGCGGCCGAACCGGACCATCGCGCGCTCGCGCCGATCCTCGTCGAGCGCGGCGCTCGCTATTTCCCCGCGCTGCGGGACGCCACGCTGGCCGGGACCCGCGCCTGCGCGCGCCCCCAGTCGATGGACGGGCGACCACTGACCGGCCACGTCCCGGGCGTCGACGGCCTGCTGCTGGCGGCAGGACACGGACCATGGGGCATCTCGTGCGGCCCGGCCACGGCCCGGATGGCAGTGGCGGCGCTCCTCTCCGGCTCCGACGATCCGGTGCCGGCAGGCCTCCGGGCGGCACGCTTCGCCTCGCCGGACCTCCGGGCGGCGATCGCATGACGGCACGTCCTGACCGCCTGCCGCACCGTGACGCCCCTTCCGGGCGCCTCGAGGAGCTCGCCGCGTCTCACGGCGCGGCGGTGAGCGCCATCGCCGTCCTCGTCCTCCAGCACAGAGAGGAGGCGGAACGGGCCACCATCGCCAGCCTGGTGGAGGCACTCCGCAGGGCGGATCGGGGGACGAGCGCGGCCGAACAGCGGCTCGACGTCCTTCGCATCGCCTGCCGACGGTCGCTCGACGCGGAGCGTCGCTCCGGCACCGTGGATGCCCTCGCCGTCAGCCCGCCCTGGCAGCGGGGGGACCGCCTGCCCCCAGGCGCGATCCCGCCGGCGACGCTGGTCGCGGCCATGGCCGCGCTGTCGCCCCGGCTGCGCGCGCTCGTCGCCCTGCGCTACGTGCTCGAGCTCGAGCCCAGCGAGATCGCCCAGGTCATGCGGCAGCCGGGGCGACGGGTCGAACGCCAGCTGGACGAGGCGCGGGAACGGCTTCGCGACCTGCTCGACGGAGACGACGCGGCGGGAAGCATCGAGGAGATCGGTGATGCCTGGTGACACAGCTGACGACGATCTCTTCGAGGGACGCCTCCGCGACGCGCTCCGACGGGAGGTGCAGCGGAGCGCCGTCCACGTCACCGCCGAGCAGCTGCACGCGGCGGCCAGTGCGCCGCCCGAACCGTGGCGGCCGCCCCGATGGTGGCCGGTCGCGGGCCTCGCCACGGCGGCCGTCTTCCTGCTGGTGGCGCTGCGCGTCATGACCAACCTTGCGGTACCAAATGATCTCGTGCCGCAGGCGACCGGGCCGGCGAGGTCCTCCGCGCAGGACGGCACGGCGGCCACCCCGGCGCCCATCACCCTCGCCGACTGCCGGATCTACCCCGAGGACGCGCGGCTGGCGTTCGACGGCTGGGCGACCACGGACGTGCTCGGCGTCAGCGGAGGGGCAGCGAAGCCCGGTCAGCCGGTGTACGCCCTGGTGACTCGTGGCCTCGCCGAGTGGGTTGGCTGGCGGAGCCCGGACGCCGGTCCCATCTTCCCGGCGCCGGTTGGCCGCATGGGGTGCATCTTCGACCCGTCCTCCGGGACCGTGAGCCTGGTCGGCGTGCCCATGGACTGGCAGCCGCCCGCGATGATCGACGGGTGCCCTTCGTCACCGCAGGACGAGTACGCCGGATACCAGGAGATCGGCGGTCCCCGAGCCTGGGCCCTGCTCCCCACCGGCCCCACCGGCTGGACCAGCGGCGAGCGCGCCATCATCCTCTACCGGCTCACCCCTCCGCTGGCCGCCGGCGAGACGCTCACCGCCTGGGCCGTCCCGCTCCGCGGCGGCGACCGGGTCGACGGCAGCGTGGGAACGGCTTCGACGACTCCCCGCTCAGGCGCACCCGGCCCGACGCCGGAACAGGGGGCATTCAGCTACTACGTCGTGGAGCAGCCGTTCTCGAGGTCCGGGTGCTGGGTGCTCAACGTGACGATCGACGGCCAGCTGGCCGGGTCCGCGATCACGCTCGTCGCCGCGCCCTGACGACCGGACGCGATCCGCCGCGCGGCAGGCGCGCGGCGACCTGAGCCTACGTCCCGGAGCGCACCGCGTGCCCGTCGCGGTCGAAGAGGGAGCCGGGACGCCAGTCGACGTGGCGATGGGTGCGGTGGAGGATCGCGAGGACCTGGCGCTCGAGCGCCCGCATGACCTGCTCCTCCTCCAGCTCGGCGTGGTCGTGGCCAAGCAGGTGGAGCGTCCCGTGAATGGTGAGCAGGACGAGCTCCTCGAGGACGCTCCACTCTCCACCCGCCGCCTGGCGAACCGCCTGGTCCACGTCGAGCACCACGTCGCCGAGCAGGAGAGGCCCGGGCGGGGAGATGTCGTCGTCGGCGATCCGTGAGCGGCCGTCCTCGATGGCCCAGGCGTGCAGCGGGAATGAGAGGACATCGGTGGGACCCCTCTCGCCCATGTGATCGAAGTTGAGGCGGGTCATCTCGGCATCGGCGACAAGGCTGATCTCGACCTCGCACGCCTGGCTGCCGAGGCCGGCCCGGGTCGTCTCCGCAACGGTTGCCTCGAGGAGCGCCAGCGCGTCGTCCACGGCCACGGGGTCACAGGCAGCCGCCAATCGCTCCCGCCCGATGCGATCGTGAACCCGGCTCGAGCAGCTCATGGCTGCGGTCATCGTAGGCGGCTGAAGCGCCCGGCTCAAGGTCTGCGCATCGCTTCACGGTGACGTGACGCGCTCAGGCTCCGCTGCCTTTCTCCGCCTCTCGACGCTGCTCGAGCGGCAGCACGTTGTCGGGGTACTTGATCCGGCTGTGGTACATGCCAAGCAGCTGCTGGACGAACGCCTCCTTGATCTGGGAGATGTTGTGCAGCGTGAGCTCGGCGTCGTCGAGCTGGCCGTCCTCGACCCGGGCATCCACGATACGGTCGACCATGGTGCGGATGGATGCCTCGTCCTTGCTGTCGAGGGAGCGGACCGATGCCTCCACGCCATCGGACAGCATGAGGATGGCCGCCTCCCGGCTCTGCGGCTTGGGCCCCGGATAGCGGAATCGGTTCTTGTCGACGGCCTCGGCGTCGCCGCCGGCCTCGCGGAGGGCCTTGTTGTAGAAGAAGCTCATCACGCTGGTGCCGTGATGCTGCGGGATGAAGCCGATGATCTGCACCGGCAGCCCGTTCTCGTAGCCGAGATCGATCCCGTCGCGGATGTGCGCGGCAATGATCCGCGCGCTCGTCTCGGCGTCGATCTCGTCGTGGATGTTCCGCGCACCCGCCTGGTTCTCGATGAACGCCAGCGGATTCTTCATCTTGCCGATGTCGTGGTAGTACGCGGCGACCCGGACCAGGAGGGGGTCGGCCCCGATCGTCTCAGCGGCTCGCTCGCCGAGATTGCCGACCATCACCGCGTGATGGTACGTGCCGGGCGTCTCGAGCAGGAGCCGCCGCAGCAGCCGATTCGACGGGTTCGCGAGCTCGAGGAGCTGGAAGACGGTCATGATCCCGAACAGGTTGCCGAGCATGGCGAACGAGCCCACCGCCAGGACCACGGAGAGGAATGCGTTCACCAGCCCTGCGCCCGCCAGCTGGCCGATGCCGGTCGCATCGGTTCCCTCCAGCATCCCGAAGGCCACCACCACGAGCACGTTGCTCAATGCCAGGAAGAGACCGGCGCGCAGGAAGGCGTTCAGACGCTCGGCCCGCACGATGGCAAGCAGCGCCGTCATCCCGCCGGCCATGACATAGACCGCGGGCTCCAGGCCGCTGGGGTTCACGATGCCCGCAACGACCGCCAGGGCGGCAGCCATCGCCGCGCCGGCGTACCCCTCCAGCAGGATCCCCACCAGGAGCACCGTCGCGGAGGTGGGAACGGCGTAGGTCCAGACCGAACGGTCACCCGCCACGCGGACCGCGACGGCGCTGACGATCAGGGCCAGGACGAAGAGGAGGAGCGAGCGGTTTCGATGCCAGATGACTGGCTGGAATCGCCACAGGAAGGTGACGAGCAGCACCGAGAGAAGGAGCGACAGCAGGCCGTTGCCGATGGTCGTCTCGAGGGCGAAGCGCGGCCGCGTCAGGCCGAACTGGTCGAGCTTCTCCATCGCCAGCGCGCTGATGCGATCTCCGGCGCGAACGATGGACTCGCCCTTCTGGACGAGCACCGTGACGGGCTGGACCGCATCGCGTGCGGCCTGGCGCGCCTGCTCGGTGGCCGTCTGGCTCACCTCCTGGTTGGCGGCCACGAAGCCCGCCGCGAGGTCGCCGGCGATCGCCCGGTCATCGTCGGTCAGGTCGGTGGTGATGGCGTTGCGAACCTCCTGGCGCACGGAGTCCAGGTCATCGACGCGAACCGTCCCCGCCTGGGTGGTGGCCAGCACGCTGCGTGCGTCGGCTGTGAGCGCCGCCCAGCGAACGCGCGACATGCTGGCAATCTGGCTGATCTGCGCCTCGGAGAGCTTGGTCCCGGCCGCCTGCGTGATGCTGGAGACCAGCTGGTCGGCAGCGATGGTGTTGTCGTCGCGTTGCTGGAGCAGCTGTGCCACTTGCTCCACCGCGGCGTCGAAGGCGCCAAGCTGGGCGGCGGCGATGTCCTGGGGCGGCCGGATCTGCGTGTACACCGGTGCCACGCTGGCGGCGGCCTGCGTCCTTGCCGCATCCGTCTGGGATGCGCTGACGAACTGCGTCGTGCGCGGCGCACTGATGTCACGCTGGGCTACCTGCCCGACCTCCAGGGTCACCTGCCCCGGGGTGAGATCCAGGGTCAGGATCGCCATCAGGGCCGCGGTCAGGATGGCGATGACGATCACGGCCCGGGCAATGGGACCCCGGCCGAGCGGAGTGTCTCCCTGTGCGAGCGTGCGCGGGACGAACATGGGCGGGCGCCTAGGCGCCCTCTCCCCCGGCAAGCAGCCGCTTCACGACCTCGCTGACGGCTCGACCGTCGGCGCGGCCACGGACCTGCGGGACCAGGCGGCCCATCACCTTGCCCATCTCCGATGGCGACGAGGCCCCCGTCTCGGCGATCACCGCGCGGGCGAGCGACTCAAGCTCGGCATCCCCGAGCTGCGCGGGCATGAACTCGGCCAGGATGGCGGCCTCCGCCTCTTCCTCCACGGCCCGATCCTCGCGGCCGGCGTTCCGGTACACCTCGATCGACTCCCGGCGCTGCTTCACCTGGCGGCCAAGGACCTCGACGATCTCGTCATCGGTCAGGTCACGGCGCAGCTCGATCTTGCGGTTGTGGGCAGCCGCCATCGCCATGCGCAACGTCTGCGTGCGACGGCTGTCGCGCGCTCTCATCGCGTCGCGCATGGCGCCCTCGATGCGGTCGAGCAGGGTCATGGCTGAACCGATGCGGGCGGAGTGCCTGGCCATCGGTCTGATGGCCGCCTCCGCCGGTTGAGGCGTGCGTCTGGCGCTACTGGCGGGAAACCTTGCGCTTCTTGGCTTCCTTGCGCTTTCGCTTCACGCTGGGCTTCTCGTAGTGCTCGCGGCGCCGTGCCTCAGCCAGGATCCCCGACTGCTGGATCTTCTTGTTGAAGCGGCGCAGCGCGCTCTCGAACGTCTCGTTCTCGCCCACGCGGACCTCTGCCAAACGTCTCGCCTCCTCTCCGCCTTCATAGTCGTGCCCCTCGCGGCGCGCACCCCGGTGCGCCCGTGTGCGAGATGCACGCAAGCCGATGAACCTTACCAGCGACCCGGAGGAGGGTCAATCGAGGCCGCAGGGTCCACATGGCCCTTGCCATGGCGAGATCGGCTCCACATCCGGACCGCGTGTCGCCATCGAAGACCGCTGGCGCCACCGCCGCGTGCGCGAGAACAACACTATACTGACTGACCGTCAGTCAGTTACCCATGGAGCCAATGACCGCCACAACCTCGACCACGCGCAGGGCACGCACGCGGAGCGCGCTCGTCGACGCCACCGTCTCGCTGCTGCGCGAGCGGGGCCTCTCCGAGGCATCGGTCGACGACATTGTCCGGACCGCGGGCGTCGCCAAGGGCACGTTCTACCTCTACTTCGACTCGAAGGACGACGCGGTGAACGCCGTAGCCGAACGCCTGGTGGAAGGGGTGGGCACTCTCGTCGAGGAGACGCTCGCGGCCCCCGACCGTTCCCCGGTCGAACGGGTGCTGAGCCTGGGAGAAGCAGTCAGCCAGGTCGGTCGGGAGCCGTACGAGCGCGAGCTGGTGGAGGCGTTCCATCGGCCGGAGAACCGGGCCGTCCACGATCGGGTGGGTGAGCATGCCTTCGCGCGGATTGCACCGGCGCTCTCGGCGGTCATCGCCGAAGGCATCGGGGCGGGGCAGTTCGTCCCGCAGGATGCGGACCGGGCCGCGCGCTACGTCCTCGCCTGCTTCGGGGCGCTGCACGAGGTGATCGCGGATCCTGCGCAGGTTCCGATGGCCATGGTGGAGCTCAATGCATTCGTGCTCCGCGCGCTCGGCGCGGAGCGGACGGCCAGCCCATGACCGATCTCGCGGTCGCCACCACCGGCCTCACCAAGCGCTACGGCCGCGACGTCCTGGCCGTCGACCACGTCGACCTGCGGGTGGCGCTGGGCGAGATCTATGCCTTCCTGGGGCTCAACGGGGCCGGCAAGTCCACCACCATCCGCATGCTGCTGGGCATGATCCGGCCCACCGAGGGATCCGCCCGGCTCTTTGGGCGGCCCGTGCACGCCGACGACCGCACGCTGTGGACGCGCGTGGGGCACCTCGTCGAGTCGGCCACGGCCTATCCCGACCTCACCGTCCGCGAGAACCTGGACGCGGCGCGGCGCCTCCAGGGCGTCCGCGATCCGGGCGCGGTCGATCGCGAGATCGCGCGCCTCAACCTTGGCGAATACGCGGGCAGGAGGTCACGCGCCCTGTCGCTCGGCAACCTCCAGCGGCTGGCGCTGGCCCGCGCGCTGCTCCACCAGCCCGAGCTGCTGGTGCTCGACGAGCCCGCGAACGGGCTCGACCCGGCCGGGCTCATCGAGATCCGCGAGCTGCTCACCGAACTGGCCCACGAACAGGGCGTCACGATCTTCGTGTCGAGCCACCTCCTCGCGGAGGTCGACCGCTTCGCCACCCGCATCGGCATCGTCCATCGGGGCCGGCTTGTGGAGGAGCTGGACGCCGAGGCGCTGCAGCGCCACCGCGACCCGCGGCTGGAGGTGGGTGCTCGCGACCTGGATCGCGCCGCCGCGGCCCTCCGTGCGGCCGGGTTCTTCGCCGATCGCGCCGACGGCGCGGCCCTGCTCCAGCTGCGCGACCCGCGCGCGCTCTCCGATCCGGACGCGATCGCCCGCATCCTGGTTGCGGCCGAGGCGGCGCCCACGCACCTGGCGGTGGCACGCGAGACCCTGGAGGACCACTTCATTCGCCTCACCGGCGGGCAGGAGGCGGCATGAGCCTGCTCATGACCGCCATCGGCGTGGAGCTGCGCAAGGCATGGCACTCGCGGGTCCCGTGGGCGATCGGCGTCGGCTTCTCGCTGGTCCCGTTCATCGGCGGCCTGTTCATGGTCATCCTCAAGGATCCCGAGACGGCCCGGAAGCTGGGCCTGCTGGGGACCAAGGCGCAGCTGGTGGGAGGCAGCGCCGACTGGCCGACCTACCTGGGACTCCTGGCGCAGGCCATGGCGGTCGGTGGCGGGATCCTCTTCGCGTTCCTGGCCGCCTGGGTGTTCGGGCGCGAGTTCGCCGACCGCACCATGCGAGGCCTGCTGGCCATTGCCACCCCGCGGTGGGCCGTCGTGGTCGCCAAGAGCGTGGTGATTGCCCTGTGGGGCATGGGGATCGCCGCCTGGGTGACCGCGCTCGGCTTCGCCATCGGCGCCGCCGTCTCCATTCCGGGCTGGAGCCCGGATCTCGCCGGACGCAACCTCGGAATGCTGGGGGTCATCGCGGTCATGACCATTGGCCTTCAGACCACGACCGCCCTGGTGGCGTCCGCCGGCCGGGGCTACATCCCGCCCCTCGGCTGGGCGGTGCTCACCATCGCGGCCGCCCAGATCCTGGTCGTCCTCGGCCACGGGGCTGTCTTCCCGTGGGCGGTGCCGGCCATCGTCTCGGGTGCAGCCGGGCCCGATGGCGAAGTCGCCACCGTCTCGAGCTACGTGATCGTGGCCATCACCGTGCTGGTCGGACTGGCGGCCACCATCGCCTGGTGGGAGCGCGCCGACCAGACCGGCTGAGGGTCAGGCGCCGTCCGGGTGTGTCGCGTCCCAGGCGCGGTAGGACTCGGCGAGGTACTCGATCGGGTGGCGCACGGGCTTCCCGGTCGCCGCGGCGATCTGCCAGCGGCAGGTCTCCGAATCGCAGGCCGCGTCCGGCGCAACCGAGGCGGTGACCTTCTCGAAGAGCCCGCGACCGACGTCCTGTGCGACCTGCCAGCGCTCCTTCTTGAGCCCATAGGTGCCGGCCGCCCCGCAGCAGTCGTGGTTGGAATCGACCGCGCGAAGCCCGGGGATCAACCCGAAGAGGGTCATCGCCGGCGTCCCGATACCGTGCGCCCGCAGCTGGCAGGGCGGGTGGTACGGGAGGTCGCGCTCCATCGGTGCCAGGCCAGTGTCGAGCCTGCCCTCATCGTGCAGATCAACCAGGAGCTCGCAGATGTCCCAGGTCGCGTGCGAGACGGCCCGGGCGTCGTCATCGTGGAGATCGAGCATCTCGTGCCACTCCGCCTTGAGCGTGTTCCCGCACGACGTCGAGGTGGTGACGATCCGATAGCCGCGCTTCGCGTAGTCGGCCAGGCTGGCGATGTTCCGGGCGGCCTTCTTGCGGGCCTCGGGGTAGAGCCCGTTGCTGATCATGGGCAGCCCGCAGCATCCCTGGTCGGGGACGATGACGGTGAAGCCGTTGCGCTCGAGGACCTCGATCGCGTCGCGCCCCAGGCCGGGCTCGAACCCGTTCACTGCGCACCCGTGGAAGTACACGACCGTCTTCTCCGGTCCGCCATCGACCGCGACAGGCCGATGGCGAAGCCAGGAACGGAACGTGCGACGCGCGAACGGGTGCACCGCGGCCCGGCGGTGGACACCGCCCACGATCTCGCCGATCCAGCGCGCCAGGCGGTTGCGGATCCCGATGTTGACGAGCGGCGCCAGCGGCACGCCGAAGCGGATGAGCAGGTCCGTGTCGCTGATGAGCCTGTTTCGGAGGCTCGAGCCGCGCTCGACGACGATCGCCGCCCGCGCCCGCGAGTTGGTCTCCGCGATCAGGACCCCCGCCGGACAGGCGCGCGTGCAGTACCCACAGCCACTGCACCAGTCGACACTGGCGTCGGGGGTTCGCGCCCCGCGGAACCGCTGTGCCTGCGGCCCAACGTACTTGGGACCGGGGAATGCATCCGTCACCCGGGCAACCGGACAGACGGTGGTGCAGACGTTGCACTTGATGCAGTGATCGGTCGAGAACGGCGGGTAGGTGTAATCGCCGGCGTCCACGAAGCTCACGAGGCGACCGCCTCTCCGGTCGGCGCGGAGCGCCGAGTCTCCGCCCACAGGCGGGCCGCGCGATGGGCGCTCGCCAGCGCGACGCCGTCGCCGCAGCGCTCGGACAGGTAGCGCATCCCTGCCAGTTCGCTCCCGACCACCCGCAGGTTGTCGAGGAGCACCTCACCGCCCGGGTCGACCGGTCGCAGGTCACCGTCGACCTGGATCCCGGCCGTCTCCAGCGCCACGCCACCGGCGCCGTACAGGTCGCCAGCCAGCCAGTCCGCGCGCTCCGGCGCCGCGACGGGCAGGCCCGCCACGACATCGACCACCCGTCCGTCCCGCTGGCCGCGCAGGCCGCCGCCGGCGATGCCGCCGGTCGCCAGCACCACCTCACCGGCGCGGGTGCGCACCGGGCGCGCCGCGCCGTGCGTCTCGACCGCCGTGACGTGCCTCCCATCCCGGACCAGACCCTCAACCGCGAACCCGATCTGCACCACGACGCCCAGCGCCACCGCGCGGCTCCTCAGCGCCTCGAAGAGGCGCAGGCCCGGCACCGACGGAGGCAGGGTCGGGATCTCGAAGACCGGGTGGCCGAGCCGGTCCGCGGCCGCGGCCAGCACGTCGGCATGGCGGTCCATGCCCAGGATTGCCGGGAGGCCGATGCGCCACTGCCCGCGCACCGGAATCGCGGCGCGCAGGGCATCGAGCGCCGCGATCCGCCAGGCCTCGTCGTCGAAACGGCGAGCGAGGGTCGGGGCGTTGAGGTTATGCAGCTCTGCCAGACCCGGGAGCCGGGCCTCGCCCGCCTGGATCCGGGCTGGGCCATCGGGCCACTGCTGGCGCTCGAGGTTGCGCGCCGCGAGACCCGGCCACGCGTCTCGGAACCGCTCGACCCCGAGCAGGAAGAGGCCCTCGTCGGCTTCCCACGGATCCAGCGCGGCCGCCTGCGCTGCGGGCACGATGGCGGCCGGCCGAAGCCCGCCGACGGGCGTGGGAAACCCGCGCAGGGACGCCTTGAGATCGCCGCGATACGGGAGCCCGGCCGCAGCCAGCCGCGCAAGGTGAGCCGTGACCGCCGGCTCCAGCTCCTCGTGGAGCACGCCATACGGATGGCCGTCCACGGCGCGCAACATCTCTGCGCCCGCCCCCGGCGTCCGCGCGCCCGGCGGCGCAGCCACGTCCAGGGCGCCGTGCGCCCAGTGGGTGGCCGCCAGCCCCTTCGCGACGAGATGAACCGTCGCGCCGCGCTCCGCCAGCTCGATCGCCGTGACGAGACCGGAGAGCCCCGCGCCGATGACGACGACGTCAGCGGTCGGCATCGGTCTGCTCCTCTTCCTCGTGCGGCAGGGTCTCGATGGCCATGGTGCCGCGGTAGATGCCGGCTTCCAGCCAGAGCTCCATCAGCTGGTCGCCCCAGGCGATGGGCATGGCGCCCTTGAGCCGTTCGTGCAGGAACCCGCGAAGCGAGTCGTTGGGCTCCGGGGCCTGCGGCGGAAGCCGTCCCGCGTCACGGCGTCCGGCCAGCACGGCGGCCGCCCGGCATGTGCAGAACGCGCCCTGGCACGGACCCATCCCCAGCCGGGTGGTACGTCGCAGGTCGTCGAGCGAGGAGTCGGCGCGCGCGTCGATCGCGCGGTTGAGCGCCTCGGTCGTCACGAGCTCGCATTCGCATACCAGGTCCGCGTCGCCGCCGCCATCGGCCTCGATGCCGGCCAGCCGGCCACCCAGCCAATACGAGGGGCCGCCTGCGGGTTCGGGCAGCGGCTCCACGGCCGTGCGGCAGGGCACCTCGATGCCCAGGGAGTGGCAGATCCGGTCCGCGGTCTCCTCGGCCATGAGGCGGAACGTCGTCAGCTTGCCGCCGACGATGCTCCACAGGCCGGGCACGCCGTCCTTCGCTCCGTGGTCGATCACGTGGTGGGCGCGGCTGATCTCGCGCGAGTCGGCGTGGTGCAGCTCCTCCAGCGTCCCGCCCAGCTCCGATGCGTCATACAGCGGCCGGCAGCCTGCGTACGAGCGCAGCACGCGGGCGCTGGACAGGCCGGGGACCAGCCGGTCGCCCGCCGCGAGGAGCTCCTCGACCTCGTCCGGGGTGACGTGAGCATCATCGGGATCCGGCACGGTGATATCGGTGGTTCCCAGGATGCTCACGGTGTGTACGGGGACCAGGATGTCGCCGTCTCCAGGCGGCGCCAGGCGGTTGACGACCGCCCGGGTGACGCGCCGGTTCATGATCAGCATCGAGCCCTTGCCGGGGCTCATGTGCAGGACCCCGCCCGCGAGCGCCGCGACCTGGCCAGCCCAGGCTCCGGACGCATTGACCAGGACCCGGCAGGCGACCTTCTCGCGCTCCCCCGTCCGGCGATCCTCCAGCTGTACACCGCGGATGCCGCCGTCGGTGTCGCGGTCGACCCCCACCAGCGCCCGGTAGCGCCACGCGTCGCCCCCGTGCTCCCGGGCCGAGGCAATGTTGGCGTCGATCAGCTCCCACGGTTCGAGCGAAGCGTCGTTGACGGCGTAGGCGGCGCGGATGCCCCGGTTGAGCACCGGCTCGGCGGCAAACAGCTCCGGGAGCGTGACCGGCTCGGCGGGAATCTCGCTCGCCGCACAGGCCGCCGCAAATCCGTCCAGGTAGTCATCGGGGTCATCCGGCGTCGCGACGAAGAAGCCGCCGGTCAGTTCCAGGCACCCCGGGGCGATCCGACGCAGGATCGCGTTCTCCCGCGCGCAGTCGCGCGCCGAGACCGGATCGCGCACGACGTACCGCGCTCCTGAGTGCAGCAGGCCGTGGTAGCGGCCGCTCGTCCCGGTCCCGAAGTCGCCGCGATCGACGAGCAGGGCGCGGACCCCCCGCATCGCCAGGTCGCGCAGCACGCCGGACCCGGTCGCTCCTCCCCCGACGACGACCACGTCGACGTCAGTCACGGCGCCGCCCGGTCAGCATGTCCCACGCACCGGCCACGTAGTCGTAGCCGGAAACGACGGTGAGGGCCGTGGCAACGACCATGAGCCAGAAGCCGACGCCCTGCAGCGCGTCGCCGATGCCCAGCCCGGAGAGCGGCCCGCCCTGGGCGGCGTCGAAGGCGAGGAGCAGGATGGCCATGGCCGCGAGCGTCGTGAGCGTCTTGCTCTTTCCCAGCGCGCGGGCCGAGATGACCACGCTCGCCGTTGCGGCCAGCTGGCGGACGCCCTGGACCACGAACTCCCGGATCAGGATGATGGCCACCATCCAGGCGGGAACCAGCGAGACCTGGACCATGGCGATCAGGACGCCGGCCACGAGCACCTTGTCCGCGGTCAGGTCCATGAAGACGCCGAACGGGCTCACCTCGCCGCGCGCCCGCGCCACCCGCCCGTCCAGGAAGTCGGTCGCCGCGGCGACGCAGAACACCACGAAGCCAATGAGGCCCGCGCCGGGGAAGGGCAGCACCAGCAGGACGATCACGACCGGGGTGAGGCCGATGCGGAGCAGGCCGAGCAGGTTTGCCGGCGACGTGAGCCGCGCGGGTGCCGGTGCGTCAGCCATGGGTCGCCACCTGCTCCTTCTGTCCGATCTTGCGCTCCGTCCCCGCCCGCAGCCTGCCGATGTTGTCCGCGTGGGCAACGGTCACCAGGGTTCCGGCCGCAAGCGCGTAGGCGAAGGCCTGGACGTTCGACACACCCACGAGGGCGAGGATACCCACCACGACCGGCGAGAGCACGGCACCCGACACCGAGCCGAGGGAGACGTACCGCCAGCGCCAGATGATGAACACGACGGTGGGCGCCAGGACCAGCAGGGCCCAGGGCGCCATGGCACCCAGCGCACCGGTGGAGGTGGAGACGCCACGGCCGCCGGTGAACCGGATGTAGACCGACCAGTTGTGGCCGATGATCGCCGCGAACCCGGCTGCGGCCGCAGCCCACTCCGTCAGCGTGGCGGTGTCCCCGGGCAGCAGGAAGCGCGCGATCAGCACGGCCGCCACGCCCTTGCCGATGTCGAGCACGAAGACGGTCGCCGCCGGGACCGCGCCCAGGGTCCGCAGCGCGTTGGTTGCCCCGGTGCGATGCGAGCCGTAGGCCCGGATGTCGATCCCCCGGGTCAGCCGGCCCATGATCAGCCCGAACGGGATCGCCCCCAGCAGGTAGCCGATCAGCACCCCGAGTGCGATCGTGCCCAATCTCTCAGCCCTCCAGCTTGTTCATCTCCGCCGCCGAGTCGGCCGCCTCCAGCACCGCGTCGAGCCTGTCGCCCGCCGATGCCTGGACCGCCCCGACGAAGGCACCCTCCACGAGGGGACCGCGACTGATCCGGACGCGGGTCGCGAGCCCGGGATCCAGCAGATCCTCGATCGCCGTCTGGGCTGAGAGTACGGCAGAACCGAGGTCCGCGACCAGCACCACGCCCTCGCCACGATCCGCCGCCTCGATCGCGGCGGCGATGCGCGTGGCATCGGTGCCGATGGTGTCCGCGTCGAGGCCACCCGCCGCTAAAAGCGGCGGCTCGCCCGGCGCCAGGTGTCCCAGCTCGGTGACGAGGGCCACCACCTCATCGGCGAGCGGCGCGGAGTGCGAGACGACGACGATCCCTACGGCCATGGGGGCGTGCTCCTCCTGACGAGGGGCGGCGCGGCTCTTCCGTGAGCCGCGCCGCCACTGTTCCTCCGATTCCGCCGCCTCAGGGGGCGGCGATCGTCACTCGACCCAGTCGAAGGTCCGCGTGACGGCCTTCTTCCAGAGCTTGTACTCCTTGGCCACCTCGGCGGAATCCATCTTCGGATCCCACTCCTTGTCCTTGCCCCAGTTGGCGCGGAGGTCCTCGACCTCCTTCCAGAAGCCAACCGCGAGCCCGGCTGCGTAGGCGGCACCCAGGGCGGTGGTCTCAGCGACCGTCGGCCGGATGACCGGCACGCCCAGGACATCGGCCTGGAACTGCATGAGCAGCTCGTTGTAGACCATGCCGCCGTCGACCTTGAGCGACTTCAGCTCGACGCCCGAGTCCTTGTTCATGGCGTCCGAGACCTCGCGGGTCTGCCACGCCGTGGCTTCCAGGACGGCCCGCGCGATATGGCCCTTGTTGACGTACCGGGTGAGTCCCGCGATCACGCCACGGGCGTCGCTCTTCCAGTACGGCGCGAAGAGGCCGGAGAAGGCCGGGACGAAGTACACGCCGCCGTTGTCGTCGACGGTCTTCGCCAGCGTCTCGACGTCACTCGAGGTCTGGATCATGCCCAGGTTGTCCCGCAGCCACTGCACGAGGGCGCCGGTGATGGCGATCGAGCCCTCGAGCATGTAGACGGCGGGCTGGCTGCCGATCTTGTAGCCGAGACCGGTGATCAGGCCTGCCTTCGACGGAACCGGCTTCGTGCCCGTGTTGAGGAGCATGAAGTTCCCGGTACCGTAGGTGTTCTTCGCCTCGCCGACGCTGAAGCAGGTCTGGCCGAAGAGGGCGGCCTGCTGGTCGCCGAGGTCGCCCGCGACGGGGATCCCGGCAATGGCCCCGGTGGCCTTGCCGTACTCCTCGCTGGAGGCCTTGATGTCGGGGAGCATCGCCTTCGGCACGCCGAGGATTCCAAGGATCTCGTCGTCCCAGGCGAGCGTCTCGAGGTTCATCATCATGGTCCGGCTGGCATTGGTCACGTCGGTGACGTGCTTGCCGCCGTTGGGGCCACCGGTGAGGTTCCAGATGCACCAGGTGTCGATGTTCCCGAAGAGAACCTCACCCTTCTCCGCCTTGGCGCGGACGCCCTCGACGTTGTCGAGGATCCACTTGATCTTGGGGCCGGAGAAGTACGTCGCAATCGGCAGGCCGGTCTTGGCCCGGAAGCGATCCTGGCCGCCGTCCGCGGACAGGGCGTTGCAGATCTGGTCGGTGCGGGTGTCCTGCCAGACGATCGCGTTGTGGACCGGCTTGCCGGTCGCCTTCTCCCAGACCACGGTCGTCTCGCGCTGGTTGGTGATGCCAACCGCCGCGAGGTCGCTGGCCTGGATGCCAGTCTTCTTGAGCGCGCCCTCGATGACTTCCTGGCTCCGCTGCCAGATCTCCATCGCGTCGTGCTCGACCCACCCTGGCTTCGGGTAGATCTGCTCGTGCTCCTTCTGGTCGATGCCCTTCACCTGGCCCTCATGATCAAAGATCATGAAGCGGGTCGAGGTCGTGCCCTGGTCGAGCGCTCCAACGTAGTTCGCCATGTGTTCCTCTACTCTCTGTTCTTCAGACGATCGGGGCGGACGCGGCTGCTCGGCCCGCTAGCCCGCAGGCGCCATGGCGTCGCGGAGCGCCTCGAAAAGGATCGTTGTCGAGGTTGCGCCCGGATCCTGGTGATTCGCCGAGCGCTCCCCCAGGTAGCTGGCCCTCCCCTTGCGTGCCACGAGAGGCGTGATCCTGTCCCGGCCCACGGCTGCCGCCTCGGCGGCGGCTTCCAGGGCCGTGCGCAGATCGCTGCCGGCGGCGGCCGCCTCGAGTGCCTCGACGGCAGGGGTCATGGCATCGACCATGGTCTTGTCGTCGAGCTCCGCCTTCCCTCGCTGCTTGACGCCCTCCAGGCCGGCACGAACCGCCGCAACGAACTCCGGCAGGGTGACCGACCGGCGTTCGCCGAGGGCTGTGGCCAGACGAAGGAAGAAGGTGCCATAGAGCGGTCCGGAGGCGCCGCCGACGGTCGAGATGAGCGTCATGCCGACCGTCTTGGCAATCGTCCCCAGGTCGCTCTCTCGCAGGTCGGGGAGCTTGGCCAGGACCGCGGTGAACCCGCGATCCATGTTGATCCCGTGATCCGCATCCCCGATCTGCGAGTCGAGATCGGTCAGCTCGACCTTGCGCTCAGCGATGCGCTGGGCATAGAGCTCGAGAAACCGAACCAGGTCGTCCGACCCAATCTCGCTCATCGGTCTGTCACACCCCCCACCGCAGGGCCGGGGTGTTGACCGGCGCATCCCAGAGCCGGGTCATCTCGTCATCGAGCTTGAGCAGGGTGATGGAGCATCCCGCCATCTCGAGCGACGTGATGTAGTTGCCGACCAGGTTGCGCTCGATCGAGACGCCGCGATCCCGGCACATGGCCGCGACCTTGTTGTACACGACGTACAGCTCGATGAGCGGGGTGCCGCCCATGCCATTGACGAAGGCAAGCACCTTGTCTCCGGACTTGAACGGCATATCGTCGAGGATCGGGGTCATGAGCATCTCGGTGATCTCGTCCGCGGTCGCAAGCTTCTTGCGCTCGCGTCCGGGCTCGCCGTGGATGCCAATGCCGATCTCCATCTCGTCGTCGCCGATCTCGAACGTCGGCTTGCCGGCGGCCGGCACGGTGCAGCTCGTGAGGGCCATGCCCATCGAACGGACATTGGCCTGCACGCGCTCGCAGAGCGCGGTGACCGAGGCGAGGTCCTGCCCCTCCTCGGCTGCAGCTCCGACGATCTTCTCGGCGAGGACGGTCCCGCCAACGCCACGCCGTCCGGCGGTGTAGAGCGAATCCTGGACGGCGACGTCGTCCGCGATCACCACGCTGGTGACCTCGATCCCCTCGGCTTGCGCCAGCTCGGCGGCAAGCTCGAAGTTCATGATGTCGCCGGTGTAGTTCTTCACGATGTGCAGGACGCCCTTGCCACCGTCGACCGCCTTGGTGGCGGCCAGCATCTGGTCGGGCACCGGCGACGTGAAGACGGCGCCGGGGCAGGCGGCATCGAGCATGCCCATGCCGACGAAACCGCCGTGCATCGGCTCATGCCCCGAACCGCCCCCACTGATGACGCCAACCTTGCCCTGGCGCGGCGCGTCCTTGCGGACGACCACGTTGGGCTCGATGACCCTGACGCGGTCGGGATGTGCCGCGGCCATGCCGGCCAGGGCGTCATCGACAACCGTTCCCGGATCGTTGA
This sequence comes from uncultured Chloroflexia bacterium, assembly GCA_963805645.1. Taxonomy (GTDB): domain Bacteria; phylum Chloroflexota; class Limnocylindria; order QHBO01; family QHBO01; genus CAVXEH01. The sequence goes on from CAWDVA010000007.1 coordinate 571,170, forward strand.
TGAGCTTCTTCATCGACTACTCCCTTGCCCGCAGGCATCGACTGACAAACGAAACGATCCCGCTCCCCGCGGTTGGCCGCGCGACGAATCTCGCCGCGCGGCGATCAACCGCGACTGAGCGGTGTCAATCGGTGCGGTCTACAGGCCCACCAGGATGAAGTGCGTGCCCAGGTAGTTGAACACGACCCAGCCGAGTGCTCCACCGACCAGCGGACCGACGACCGGGATCCACGAGTAGCCCCAGTCGCTGTCGCCCTTGCCAGGGATGGGCAGGATGGCGTGCATGATGCGCGGCCCGAGGTCACGGGCCGGGTTGATCGCATACCCCGTCGTGCCGCCGAGGCTGAGGCCGATCACCAGGACCAGCAGGCCCCAGGAGAGCGCGCCGCCGATGGCAGGCGTGCTGCCCTTCGCCAGGCTGAAGCCGACGAAGACCAGCATGAAGGTGCCCACCACCTCAGACCAGAAGTTCCATCCGGTGTTGCGGATGGCCGGACCCGTCGAGAACACGGCCAGCTTGAGGCCGGGGTCGTCGGTTTCCTTCCAGTGCGGGTAGTAGTGGAGGAACACGATGAAGGCACCGATCATCGCGCCGATCATCTGGGCGACCCAGTAGAGCAGCAGCTGATCTGTGCCGAAATCGCCGTTGTTCGCGAGGCTGTCGAGCCATACCGCGAGCGTCACCGCCGGGTTGATGTGTGCGCCGCTTGTCAGGCCCGCGACGGCGATGCCCGCGAAGACGGCGAATCCCCACCCCATGGTGATCACGATCCAGCCGGCGTTCTGTGCCTTCGACTTCGCCAGCAGGACCCCTGCAACGACGCCATCGCCGAGCAGAATGAGCGTCCCGGTGCCCAGGACCTCGGCGATGAACTTTTCCATTGTCATGCTCTTCTCCCTCGTTGTGAGGATGGCTTTGCGTAACGACTGCCATGACGCCATTCGATGAACAGGGCGACACCGCCCTTGGTTCAGCACGCGCGCGCTTCTCGGCTGTCCTCCTTCCTGGCCGTCACCCGGCGAGCCGGACCGGCGATGGATCGCCGTTCCCGGGGCGCTTCTCGGTGACCAATGCACGTGCCGCGGCATCAGCCACCTCGACGAGCGGGGCGTTCTGCCCTGCACGCGCGGCGGCTGCCAACGCCCCTTCCACGAGGGGCGCGTCACTGACGGCCACGCGTCGGCGAATGTCCGGTGCAAGCGCGTCAATGGCGAAGCTGATCGTCAGCCAGGCGCTGCCCGAGTCGTAGAGCACGAGGGTGCCATCGGCCGCGTCGGCCGCCGCGAGCGCCGTGCCGACCCGGGCCAGGCTTGTGCCGGAGCGTCCGTCATCGGTGCCTCCGGCGAGCTCGACCACCGGAGGGTGCTCGATGCTGTCCTCGATCATCTGCAGCAGGGCGTCGAGCAGCGGTGCGCTGTGCGACACCAGCACGAGGCTGACCACGGCCTCGATGCTAGGGATGAATCGTGAGGATTCCATCAGCGACCCATGCGCTCTGGATGCGCAATCGGTGTGCGTGGACCCTTGTCGTGCGCTTGAACGGGTCGGTATCCTCCTCCATCCAATGGGACAGGGACTCCTGGCCTCGGGGGCCACGATCAGCACCGCAGAGAACGGCCCGGCGATCGACGTGGCCGCTGCCCGCGCCTACCTCCGTCGCTGCAGTGCCATCGTCCGCCGGCACGCCGACGCCCTCACCCGGCTCGATGCGGCCTTGGGTGACGGCGACCACGGCGACAACCTGCTGGCAGGCCTCGCTGCCATCGAAGCGGCGCTGGACCGCGGCGACGTCGACGCCGGCGAGGATCTCCCGGGCCTCCTCCGATCGGTGGGAGCCACCCTGGTGGCCAGCGTCGGTGGCGCCTCGGGGCCCCTCTACGGGTCTGCGCTGATGGAGGCCGGGTTCGCCGCCCGCAACACCGATGGCGCCGACCGCATCGGCTCGCTCTCGCTCCTGCTTGACGCCGCCGCCGAGGGCCTCGCCCGCCGCGGCCACTGCGCCGTGGGGGACAAGACCATCTACGACACCCTGGCACCGGCCGCCGACGCGCTGCGCGCCGCGGCAGCCGCCGGAGAGGACGAGCGCAGCGCGCTGCGCCAGATGTTGCGCGCCGCCACCCGCGGGATGCGCAGCACGACCCCCATGGTCGCGCGGCGCGGCCTGGCCATGCGGCTCGGCGACCGCTCCCGTGGCCACCGTGACCCGGGGGCCGCCTCGTGCCTGCTGCTGCTGCTGGCCATCCCGCCAAAGGACCCCGGTGGACGGTGAGCCGCTGGCGCCCACGACGGAGGTGGACCGCCTCCGCGCCGAGAACGAGCGGACCTTCCGCGAGGCTCAGCTGGCGGCCGACACCCTCTTCGCGCACTACCAGCTGAGCCAGATCCTGGCCTCGCACGAGGCATCCGCCGGTCTCGCCGACGCCGTCCTGGACGAGCTGATGCACCTGTCACAGGCCGACGGCGGCTCACTGTGGATCCACGATCCGCGTTCCGAGCGACCGGTGCTCGCGGCACGGCGCGGCGCCGGCGCCCCGGAGCTCGACGGACCCGACTCCGAGCGCACGGCCCGGGTCACCCTCGATGACGGCACCCGGCGGGTCGGCGTCGTGGCATTGTCGCGCTCCGGCCCTGACCCGCTCGATCCCGATGGAGTCCAGTTCCTGTCGCACGTTCGCCACGAGCTGGCCGTGGCGCTGCGCGGTGCACAGCTCCGCGAGGCGCTCGACCTGGAACGGGCGGAGCTTCGCGCGGTGTTCGAAGGCGCCGGCGACGCCATCGTGCTGGTCGACGAGCAGCGCCGCGTGGTGCGCGCCAACGGCGCCGCCGGCGCGCTGCTGGGCGTGGATCCGGCGACGGCGGTCGGGCGTTCCTGCGAGGAGGTGTTCTCGTGCCACACGGCGCAGGGCACCGACCCGTGCCGCGACGGGTGCCCATTCGCGCAGGTGATCTTGACCGGCGAACCCATCGGCGGGCACGAGCGGACGCTCGGGGCCGGGGTCCCCGAACCCGTCCATGTCGTGGGCAGCTACGCCCTGGCTTCACGCTCGACGGGCGGGTCGACGATGGCGGTGGCGATCTTCCGCGACACCACCCAGATGGCACACCTGCAGGAGCTTCGGCGCGGGTTCATCGCGACCGTGAGCCATGAGCTGCGCACGCCGCTGGCGCTCATCAAGGGCTACGTCGACACCCTGCTGGACCTCGACGTCGACCCCGCAACGGTTCGGACCTACCTGCGCCGAATCGACAAGACCACCGAGCGTCTCTCCGACCTGGTCCGGCAAACGCTCGACGTGACCCAGCTCGCCATCGGGCAGCTGATCCTCGAGCGCTCCCCCACGCCCCTCGGCGACCTGGTCCGGGGCGCCGTCGACGATCTGCGTCTGCAGATGCCGATGCTCGTGGTCGAGGTGGATCTGCAGGAGTCGATGCCCATCCTCGACATCGACCCGGTTCGGATCCGCCAGGTTCTCGACAACCTGCTCAGCAACGCCAGCAAGTACGGGCCGCCCGGCGGGCCGATCCGGGTCCAGGGGTCGGTGACCGACGACGCGGTGTTCATGACCGTGGAGGACGACGGCGTGGGTGTCCCCGCCGAGGAGCGGGAGCTGGTCTTCGAGCAGTTCCATCGCGGGCGCAACGTCCGGGAGTCGACGCTCACCGGCTACGGCCTCGGCCTGAGCATCAGCCGCCGCATCGTCGAGGCGCACGGCGGCCAGCTCACCCTGGAGCCGGGTCTCCCCCGCGGGACTCGGGTGGTCATGCGCCTGCCGCTCCACCTCAACGGCGCGCCGGAGCACAACGGGGCATGACCGATCGAGTGCTCATCGTGGAGGACGAGCCGGAGTTCGCGTCCCTGATGGAGCTGTGGCTGCAGCGCTCCGGGCACGACACCGCGGTCGCGAGCAGCGGCGAGGAGGCAATGCGCCTGCTGTGGGATCAGCGTCCTGACCTCGTCACCCTCGACGTGGGCCTGCCCGGCCTGGACGGATGGACCATCTGCGAACGCATCCGCGAGGTGAGCGACGTGCCGATCCTGATCGTTTCGGCCCGCGGGGCAGAGGGCGACCGGGTGCGTGGCCTCGAGATCGGCGCCGACGACTACATCGTGAAGCCGTTCAGCTTCCGCGAGCTGATGGCCCGGATCGATGCCGCGCTTCGCCGCTCCCGAGCGGTCCATCCGGCCGGCGTGGCGCCGCTTCGCTACCGGGAGCTCACCATCGATCGCGATGCCCATCGCGCATGGCTCGCGGACCACGAGCTGGCCCTGACGCCAACCGAGTTCGACCTCCTCGTCTGCCTGGCCGAGCGTCCCGGGCACCTCGTGCGCCACGACCAGCTGCTGCGCGCCGGGTGGGGCGACGAGTACCGCTCAGAGGTGCAGCTGCTGCGCACGGCGATCCACGGGCTCCGTCGCAAGCTGAACGACGCATCCCCCGGCGACGAGTACATCGCCGCGGAGTACGGCCTCGGCTACCGGCTCGCCTCCGCATCGTCGTCCAGCTGAGCGATCGCGTCGGCAAGCGCCTCCAGCAGGAGCGCGGAAGAGGCTGCGCCCGGATCCATGTGACCCCGTGAGCGCTCGCCCAGGTAGCTCGCCCGTCCCTTGGTGGCGACGATGGGAACGGTGGCGGCGCACCCGTCCCCGGCGGCCCGCGCCGCGGCTCTCGCGCGCTCCAACAGGGACATCCCCATGGCCGCACGCCAGGCGTTCACGCCGGGAACGAGGGCATCGAGCATGGTCTTCTCGCCGGTGGTTGAGCGACCCCGCCGGCCGACGGCGGCGACGGACGCCTCGAGGGCCGCTCCGAATGACTCCGCGGCGAGCTGGTCCTCGTCGCCCAGCTCGGTGCCCAGCGCGATGAAGAAGGTCCCGTACAGCGGGCCGGCGGCACCGCCGACCGTGGAGACCAGGGTCCGGCCGGCGAGGCTGAAGAGCGCGGCGGCCGTGAGCGGGAGCGGCCCGTCGCCATCAGATGCGTCGAGCCGCTCGCGAATCGCCGTGAAGCCGCGGTCCAGGTTGATGCCGTGATCGCCGTCGCCGATAGCGGCATCCAGCGCTGTGAGCCGGGCGGCGTCCCGGCCCACCCGCTCCGCGCTCAGAAGAAGCCAGCGACGGGCGAGCGCGGCAGCAACGGCCATCGGCTGGAGGGGCTCAGCTGCTCTTCTTCTCCTGGCCCTCGGCGAAGTCGCCGCGTCGTGGACCCGCGTGCTCGTGCTCCTCTGCCTCCTGGCCCTCGGCGAAGTCGCCGCGTTCCACCGTTGGCGGCTCGTGCTCCTCTGCCTCCTGGCCCTCGGCGAAGTCGCCGCGGTGTCGATCCGTCTTGGCCTCGTGCTCAGCCGCCTGTCCCTCCGCGAAGCCGTGCCGCTCCTCGGGTTCGTGATGGTTCATTCAGATTCCTCCTTTGCCCTACAGGGCCTGCATGAATTGTGCGCCTCCCCCGGCCCGGTGGCTAGTGCCAGGGCAGCCTGGCCCTGCGTCGCCAGTACAACTCCGGGGCTTCCACCAGGGCTGCCAGGAGGCGATCGGCGTCGTCGTCGAGGCGCGAGTCGAGGGCGCGCAGGTTTTCGTGCAGCTGGGAGACGGTCGCCGGGCCAAGGAGCGTGACGTCCGCCCAGGGCTGGTCCAGCACGAACCGGAGGGCGACCGCGTCGACCCCAACACCGCTGGCCTCGGCGGCGGGACGCAGGCGGTCGGCGACGTCCCCGCGCACCAGGCGCCCGTTCGCCAGAGCCTCCTTGACCAGCACTCCCATCCCTCGCTCGTGGGCCTCGGCCAATGCCGGTCCCGCCGACCGCTCCAGGACGTTGAACGTGGCCTGCACCGTGTCGAAGACGGGCTCCCCGTCGCGAACGAGGCTCATGGCGGCGCGCAGCGTCGCCGCCTGCCCGGGTCCGCTCAGGCTCAGGCCGATGGCGCGCACCACCCCGTCCCGCCGCAAGCCAACCAGCGCATCGAGCACCACTCCCGACTGGAGGACGCCCGAGTCGAGGGTCGCGCTGTGCACCTGCAGCAGGTCGAGGTGGCGACCCAGGAGCGCAGTGCTCTCCCCGATCTGCCGCTCCAGCGTCGCCAGCGAGTGGTCCTTCACCTCGTGCACGGCCGCATCGGTCTGCCAGTCGGCGACGTACGTGTAGCCCCACTTGGTCCCCACCGTGATCTCGTCGGGCGCGACGGCCCGATCGCCCAGCCAGGCAGCCAGGAACTCTTCGGCCCGGCCATAGCTGCGCGCAGCGTCCACGTACCGCACCCCCGCGGCGCGTGCGGCGTCGAGAACCGCAAACGTGGCGTCGCGCATCGCCTCCACGCTGCGACCACCCGGAAAGTCGCGGTCGTGGCCGAGGTTGATGTACCCCGGCCGGCCGAGTGCCGCCAGACCCAGGCCGACCGGCGTGACCGCAAGGCCGCGCCGCCCGAGACGCCGCGACGGGCCCATCGTCTGCATGTGGCGAGGATACGCTTCCGGGCAGGACCTTCGGCCTGCCGGGGACCATCGTTTGGACCTGCCGGCGCTGCCCGGCGCGGCGCACGCTTGGGCCATGCCAACCTCAGGTCCGCACCAGCCCCACAGGCCGAGCGCGCTGGTCGTCGGAGCCGGTTCGACCGGGGCGGCGGTTGCGCACGACCTCGCCCTGCGCGGCTTTGCGGTGACCGTGGTCGAGCGCGGCGAGATCGCGTCCGGGACCACCGGTCGCAACCACGGCCTGCTCCACTCGGGCGGCCGCTACGCGGTCAAGGACCCCGAGGCAGCCACCGAGTGCATCGTGGAGCGCGACATCCTGGCGCGGATCGCGCCGGAGGTGCTGGAGCTCAACGGCGGCCTGTTCGTGGCCCTCGACGACGCGGGCGTTGCCTACCGCGAGCCGTTTCTCGACGCGTGCCGCACCGCCGGCATCCCGGTGCGGGAGCTGACCGCCGCGGAGACACTGGCCCTTGAGCCGGCCCTCAACCCGGACCTGCGCTGCGCCGTCGAGGTGCCCGACGGGGTGTTCGACCCGCTGCACCTGTGCCTGGCGTTCCTGGCGACGGCGGCCCACAACGGCGCCGTCGTCGAGCCCTACCACGAGGTCGAGGAGCTCGTGATCCGGGGGCGCACCGTGGAAGGCGCCGTCGTCCGCGACCGCTGCAGCGGTGAGCGCCGACACCTGGAAGCCGACATCGTCATCAATGCCACGGGGCCATGGGCAGACCGCCTGGCCGGCATGGCCGGTCTGGATGTGCCGGTGACGCCGACGGCCGGGGTGATGGTCGCGGTCGCCGGACGGAGCGTGGACCGGGTCATCAACCGGCTTGAACCGCCGTCCGACGGGGACATCGTGCTCCCGCAGCGCCGCACGGTGGTGATCGGGACCTCGTCGTGGGCGGTCAAGGATCCGGACCGGATCGACATCCCGCGCGAGCACGTCGAGCTCATGTTCCGCCGCGGCAAGGAGCTTGTCCCGCGCATCGACCCGGTCGACGAGCGCGGCGTATTCGCGGTTGCGCGCCCGCTCATCGGTCGGGCGGGTGACTCCGGACGCGAGCTGTCGCGAACGTTCGAATGCTTTGACCATGCAGCCGATGGCGTCGAGGGCTTCGTGACGATCAGCGGGGGCAAGACGACCACGGCGCGAGCCATGGCCGAAAAGACCGTCGATGTCGTCTGCGCCAAGCTGGCGGTGGAAAGCCCGTGCCGGACGGGCGACGTGCCACTCGCCTCGTATCGCGAGTACCGGCATGCCTGAGCGCCCGATCAGGCTGCGCGTCTGGCGGACCGCATCGGCCGAGCGTCCGGTGCCGGGATTCGACGAGTTCACCGTGCCCACCGATCCGGACCGCGACATGGTGCTCGACCTGGTCGAGCGGGCGTGGGCCGACCAGGACCGGACGCTCGTCTTCCGGCACGCGTGCCACCACGCGTCGTGCGGCACCTGCACCATCCGGGTCGACGGGCGGGAGCGCCTGCCGTGCATCACGCGGGTCAGCGACGTCTGGAACGGCCGGGCGACCCTCACGCTGGAGCCGCTGCGCAACGTGCCCATCCTCGCCGACCTGGCCATCGATCCCCAGGCCCACGTGGAGCGCATGGCGGCCCTTGGGCTGCCATACGTGCGCACCGTGGAGCCCGATGTCCGGGCCGTGGCCGGAACCGTCGACGCCGATGTGGGCAGCGCGGAGCGGTTCGAGGACTGCCTGGAGTGCCTTGCCTGCGTGTCCGCCTGCCCCGTCGCCTCCGGGGATCCCGAGTACCTGGGCCCGGCCGTGCTGGCTGCCGCCGACCGGCTCCTCGAGGAGCCACGCAGCGCCGACCCGGCGAGCATCCTCGCCCTGGTCGACAGCGACCACGGGGTGTGGCAGTGCCGGTCGGTGTGGGCGTGCTCGGCGGTCTGCCCGTCGGACGTCGGACCGGCCATGCGGATCATGGACCTGCGTCGCAGAGTGCTGGTGAGCCCGTGAGCGCCACGACGCCGCCGCGCCTCCGGGCGCCGTCCCTGCTGCGCCGCCTGGCGTACTGGCTCGAGCCGCGCTGGCGTGATCCCGGCTGGCTGGCTTTCGCCCTGAACCGCTTCGCCGGGTACATCCTGATCGGGTACCTGCTGGCGCACATGGTGGTGCTGAGCCGCCTGGCGGCCGGCCCCGCCGGATGGAACTCGCTCCTCGATCTGTTCGGCTCCACGCCGTTCCTGGTCGGGGATACGCTGCTCATCGCCGCAGTCGTCTTCCACGGCCTCAACGGCCTCCGTGTCGCCGCCTTCACGGCGGGCTGGGGCGTCCGTCACCCGAACGCGTGGGTCGCTGTCGTGCTGGCGGTCAGCGTGGCGCTCGTCGGGCTCGCCGCCTGGGAGATCCTCCTGTGAGCGGCTCGCCGGTGCCACGGCGTTTTCTCGGCCGCCCGGAGGGGGTCCGCCCCGGCTACGTCCCTGCCCCGCTCGACCGCCCGGTCTCGGTCCCGAGGCCACGCGTCCGCACGGGCCGGCTGTGGCTGGTCCAGGCCATCGCCGGTGGCCTGCTGGTGGTGTTCCTGGGCGTCCATCTCGTGGCCCAGCACTTCCTCGTCCCCGGCGGCCTGCGTTCGTTCGACGACGTCGTCGCCTACCTGCGCCAGCCGATCGCCCTGGTGGCGGAAATCGGCCTGCTGGCCAGCGTCCTCGTGCACGCCGGCCTGGGATTCCGCGCCACCCTGGTCGACGTGATCCGTGACCCGGCCCGGCTGCGGCGGGCGACCTGGATCATCGCCGCCATCGGCGTCGGGATCTTCGCCTACGCGATCTGGCTGACGGGGGTCATCATCGGCGCCGTGTAGCGCCGCAGGAGCTCGGCGCCGGTCAGCCGGGCGGCCAGGTCATGGCGCGTCCGCCCAGCAGGTGCAGGTGCAGGTGCGGCACCGTCTGCCCGCCGGCGGGGCCGATGTTCGACACGATCCGGTAGCCCTTCTCCAGTCCGCCGCTGCGCGCCACGGAGCGCAGGGCGGAGAAGAGCGCGGCCAGGAGGGCCGTGTCCTCCGCACTGTCGTCGAGCGCATCCAGCGACGGGACGTGCCGGCGCGGCATGGCCAGCACGTGGGTGGGCGCGCGCGGCGCCACGTCGCGCACGACGATCACCGCGTCATCCTCGTACACGCGCTGCGACGGGAGCTCGCCGGCAACGATTCGGCAGAAGAGGCAGTCGGGGTCGCGTTGGTCAGCCATGGCGGAAGGCTAGGCGAAGTCACCGGTCCGGGACAAGACGGCGGCAGCAGCGGCGATCGCCACCGACTCGGCCCGCAGGATCCGTAGGCCCAGGCCGGCCACCGCGGCGCCCGCCGCCTGGGCCGCACGCACCTCCTCGGGATCGAACCCTCCTTCGGGACCCACGATCAACGTGCCGGGCGGATCCAGGGCCCCGAGGCGGGGCGCCACTCCCTCGGCCCGCGCATGGAGAAGCACGGCTCCGGGACCCGGCGCCGCCGCGAACGGCTCCGGTTCGCCCACCGTCGGCACGAGGCCGCGCTCCGACTGCTCAGCCGCCTCCCGGGCGATCGCCCGCAGGCGGGCCAGGCGCCGCTGGGAGAGAGTCCGGGTGACGGAGCGCCGCGTGACGAGGAGGCGGAAGCCGGCCACCCCCAGCTCGGTCCCCTGCTGGATGACCCGCTCGAGCCCGTCGCCCTTGAGGAGCGCCTGGCACACGACGAGCCGATGGCGTGGCTCGCCCGGCGCCACGCCGCGCGACACGACCTCCAGGCCGGCACCGTCCCCGACGAGCCGGCAGCGGACCTCCGACCCGGCCCCGTCCAGCAGGATCAGCTCGTCACCATCGCGCAGCCGCAGGACCCGGGTGACCTGGTGCTCGATCGCCGCGGGCAACGGGAAGCTCTCACCCTGGAGCGCGGCGGGCTCGACGAAGAAGCGATGAACGGTCACGCCTGTCGCTCCAGCCGGAGCGACACCCACTCGCCGTCATCCAGCCGTCCCACCGCCATCATCTCCTGGGCGGCGAACGCGGCGAGCACCTCGTCCGCCCGGGGCGCGATGATGCCCGAGGCGAGGAGCGCGCCACCGGGGCCGAGATGTGCGACAAGGCCCGGCGCGAGCCGCACCAGGAGCGCGGCGACCAGGTTGGCGACGATCAGGGGGAACCGCCCGAGCTCGGCGGTGTCCTCCGGCAGCGTGCCCTGGCGAACCGTCACCTGCTCGCCGAGGCCGTTGAGCACGGCGTTGGCACGGGTCGCCTCCGCGGCGAGCGGGTCGGTGTCGACGGCGATGACCTGCCTGGCGCCCAGGCGCAGCGCGGCAAGGCCCAGGATCCCCGATCCGGAGCCAACGTCGAGGATCCGTGGCGGCATCGGCTGGACCTCCTGCAGGAGCGCAAGGCAGCCGCGGGTGGTCGGATGCAGGCCGGTCCCGAACGCCATCCCGGGATCGAGCCGCAGCGCCAGCTCCCGCTCGCCGACCGGCTCGTCCAGCCATGACGGCACGATGACGAGACGACCGATCCGCTGCGGGGTGTACCCCGCCTTCCAGGCATCCATCCAGTCGCGCTCGTCGACCGGCGTGACGGCGAGTGCCCCCACCGGCCGCAGGCCAAACGCCTGGAGGTGCCAGAGGGCTCGTTCGGTCACCTCGATGGCGCGGGGAGCCTCGGCGTCCTCCGGGATATGGACCGTCACCGCGTACGGCGCGGTGGGATCCTCGCGAACCGCAAGCTCGTCGTCGGCGTCGCGAAGCAGGCGGGTGGGACGCACCGCCGATCCGCGACCCAGCCGGCCGAAGATCTCGGAGACCGCCTCCACGGCCTCGACGTCGGCCTCGACGGTGAGCTCCAGCCAGCGCATCGGGCCTGGCTCAGTCAAAGAGGGTGCGCAGCCGGTCGACGATGCTCGGGCTGCCCTTGGGCAGGACGGCCGGTCCGGTCACCTCGCCGAGCTGGCGGACCAGCTCGCGCTCGCGCCGTGACAGCTTCGAGGGCACGACCACGGTGATGATGGCGTGCAGGTCCCCCCGACCCGCGCCGCGCAGCCGGGGGACGCCCTTGCCCTTGAGCCGGATCTCGTGCCCGCTCTGGGTCCCCGCCGGCAGCTCGACCGCCTCGCTGCCCTCCACGGTCGGGACGGTGAGCGTGTCCCCCAGGGCCGCCTGGGCGAAGGTGACCGGCATCTCGATGAACAGCTCCGTGCCACGCCGCACCAGCTGTGGATGGTCGCGGACCGAGACGACGACGTACAGGTCACCGGACGGACCGCCGCGCGGCCCCGCCTCTCCCTCCCCCTCGAGTGCGATCCGCTGTCCGGCGTCGATCCCTGCAGGCACGTTGACCTGCAGGGTGCGCTCCTGGCGGACGCGCCCGTCGCCGCGGCAGGCGTGGCACGGGTTCGCGATCACCCGCCCCTCGCCGTTGCAGCGAGGACAGGCGACGATGTTCACCATCTGGCCCAGGATCGTCTGGGCGACCCGCCGTCGCTCGCCGGTCCCGTTGCAGTCAGGGCAGGTCTCAGGCTCCGAGCCGGGCTCGCCGCCGCTGCCGTTGCAGACCGCGCAGCGCACGAGCGTCGGGAAGCGGATCTCCCTGGTCACCCCGAAGACCGCCTCCGCGAACTCGATCGTCAGGTCGTAGCGCAGGTCCGCCCCGGCCTGGACGCGGCGGCGCCCGCGAGTCCCGGTCGCCGATCCCCCGAAGAACGCGTCGAAGATGTCCCCGAACGGCCCGAAGCCGCCGCCGAAGCCATCGAAGCCGCCGGCGCTGGCGCCGTCCACCCCCGCGTGCCCGAACATGTCGTAGGCCTGGCGCCGCTGGCGATCGGAGAGCACGCGGTATGCCTCGTTGAGCTCCTTGAAGCGCTCCTCCGCGCCCTCGCTGGTGTCGACGTCCGGATGGTGACGCTGGGCGGCACGGCGGAATGCCCGCTTGATGTCCTCGTCAGAGGCACCCCGCTCGACGCCCAGGACCTCGTAGTAGTCGCGCTTGATCGCCATGGCGCGCAGGATTATACCGATTGGCACTCCGTGATTCAGAGTGCCAGCCCAGGACCGGCCCTGCAGGCGATCAGTCGTGGGTCGGCGGAGTCCCCGGGCCGGACGCTCGCTCGAGGGGCGGGAACAGCGCCTGGTTATGGCGCGAGTATCGCGCGTAGCTGCGGATGTTGAACGCCGCCTGGGTGGCGATCGCTGCGACGAAGACCGTCCCTCCGCTGATCACCGGCACGACCGAGTCCATCGACACGTTCCACACCTGCACGACCGCGACCGCGGCCAGGACGGAGGCCACGATGGCGTTGACGAACCCGATGGTGGCAGGGGTGGTGATGAAGCCGTGAAAGAAGCCGCTGCCGTGCTCCACGATCCCGTACGTGCGCGCAATCCCCTCGTCGTCGTCGGTCCACCCGGAGGTGAAGTACGGCTCGAGCTCAGGTTCCATCTCGATGTACGCGTGACGCAGGCGGTTCATGCCGGCGACCCAGCGGGCGTCCTCGTTGTTGATCTCGACCAGGCGAACGAACGTTGCGCCGCCCATCACCAGCACCACCGGCAGGAGCAGCGTGGCGAAGAGCACGAACGCGCCGGAGAAGCTCGTCGCCTGGGCCACGAGGGCAAGCGCCACGACGGCCCCGGAGAGCACCGTCAGGAACATGCCGGCGCGGCTGAACGACTCGCTCCACGACAGCGAGCGCGTGGCAAGGAGGGCCCAGTGCTCGGTCGCGAGGATCTGCAGCCGCTGCGAGCGCCGGCTCGCATCTTCCGTGTCGCCCGGCCCCCCGTGGGCCAGGCGATGCGGGTCGAAGGGTGCCCCCGGCATGCGCTGCATCGCTCGGTTCCTCCTGCGTCGCGCGGCGCCCCACGCTTCACGCGGTGCCGTTCGGCGCCGCGGTGGCTGAGTCTGACGGGCGACACCCGGTTCCTGTCAAGGGTTGACCTCCCGCTCGGCTACGATCGCGGCGCATGCCGACCGAGCACCTCTCCGCCGATCACGCGCGCCGCTTCCTGGTGCGCCGCCATCTCCTCGATCCCCCGCGCGCGCTCCCCGCAGAGGCCGCCTCGGTACTGCGGGTGGTCGATCGCCTGGGGCTCCTGCAGTTCGACCCGCTGGAGGTCCCGGGGGCCCGCAGCCACGACCTGACCCTCCACGCGCGGATCGCCGGCTATCGGCGTGCGTGGTGCGATCGCTGGCTGTACGGCCCGCCCCGCGGCGATCCGACCGACCGGCGGCTCATCGAGCTCTACAACAAGAGCCTCAACATCCTGCCCCTCGCCGAGCTGCCGCACTACGCGATCACCTGGGACCACTCGCACGACGAGTATCGCGACGGAATCCTGCGCGAGGAATCCGCGGTGGCCGAGGCCATCGTGGAGCGCATCCGATCGGACGGGCCGCTCTCCACGGCCGCGTTCCGGGAGCACAGCCACGCAATCGACTGGTGGTGGGCCCCGACGTCGGCCGCCCGTGCCGTGGCCGAGGCGCTCTTCGTCACCGGGCGGCTGGGGATCGCACGGCGCGACGGCAGCCGTCGCTACTACGACCTCATCGAGCGACTGGTGCCCGCCCACCTCCTGGACCGCCGCGAGTCGCCCGACGACGCGGCACGCCATCGGCTCCTGAGCCGGTACCGCGCGGTGGGGCTGCTCGGAAGCGCACCAGCCGGGGAGATCGCGGTGGGCACCGGCTACGCGGCCGATCGGGCCCGTCATCGCGCGGCGCTCGTCGAGTCCGGCACGCTGGTCGAGGTGCGCGTGGACGGGCTGCGCGACCCGCGCTACGTCCTCGCCGATGAGCTGCCCATCGTGCGCGCGACCGCCGAGCCGGACCGGGACGCGATGGCGCCGCCATCGGTCACCTTCCTTGCCCCGCTCGATCCCATCGTCTGGGACCGCCGTCTCCTCCGGGACCTGTTCGGCTTCGAGTACCGCTGGGAGATCTACGTGCCCGAGGCCAGGCGGCGACATGGCTACTACGTGCTGCCGGTCCTGTTCGGCGACCGGATCGTGGGCCGCATCGAGCCGCGGCTGGAGCGGGCGACCCGGACCCTGCGCATCGCCGGCGTCTGGTTCGAGGACGGCTTCGCGCCGATGGAGGCCGCCGGCTTCGTGCCGGCACTCGAAGCGTGCCTGGCCGCCTATGCGACGTTCGTGGGCGCGCGACGGGTCACGTGGCCGCGCACCCGGCCCGGGCGCGACCTGGCCGGCGCCCTACGGCGACGGAGCGGCCGGTAGCGACAGGGTCACGACTCCGTCGCGGGTCTCCGCCCAGCTCCCGGAGAGGATGCCGGGCACCGGACCCTCGTCGAACCTGAGCGTGAACGTCCCGCCGCCCTGCTCCTCGCAGACCGGCGGCGAGCTGCCGTTGATGGAGCTCACGTAGACGACGACCCGCTTGGTCGCCACCAGGGTGCCGGTCCCCCAGCCGGGGAACGTGACGTCGCTGGTGACCGTCGGGTCGGCGACCGTGAACACCTTGGTGTACGTGGTTCCGCCGCAGGTGATGCTGGCCACCGGAACCCGGCTCTCGATCCAGGTCGCCGTGTACGTGCCGGTCAGGCCATCGGCCACCAGGGATCCGGAGATGTGCCCCTGCAGCCCGCCCGCGACGGTGCTGAGGAGGGGCAGGTCCTTGGGGCGCTCGTCGGTGAAGGTGGTCGGGAACCCGGAGGGAACGGCGCTGAGGGCCATGGGGGTCGGAACCGGCGTGACGGCGACCGGGGTGGCTGACGGCGTCGGCGTGGCGCTCGCGCTCGGCGATCCGCACGCAGCCAGGACCAGGATCAGGACCCCGGCCGGCAAGGGCAGCAGGCGACGTCGCGGAATCATGGACCTCACGGCGGTGCGGGCAGTGCGGGGGATTCTAGCCGGGAGCGGCGCGGACTCCAATGGCCCCGAAGTCCCGGGCCGGTGGGGTCCGCTAGTCCGCGAAGTCCACGATCAGGGGGGCGTGGTCGGAGGGGATTCCCGGGTAGGTGGATGGCTTGCGGGCGTCGCGATCGCGCTCTGCAGCGACGGCACGGGCGACGAGCGGCTCGGTGACGTAGACGTGGTCGATCCGCATCCCCAGGTTCTTGTGGAAGTTCCCGCCTCGGTAGTCCCACCAGGTGTAGAAGCCGGCTTCAGGGTGGAACCTCCGCACGACGTCCACCAGCCCCCAGTCGCGCAGCCGCTTCACGGCATCGCGCTCCGGCGGCGAGACGTGGGTCGCGCCGTGGACCGCGTCCGGGTCGTAGACGTCATCGTCGCCCGGGGCGACGTTGTAGTCGCCGCACACGGCGAGCGGCGAGCCCGGGTCGCAGGCGGCCTCGAGCCAGCCGTGGAGCCGGTCCAGCCACTCCAGCTTCTGCTCGTAGAACTCCGACCCCACCACCCGACCATTGGGGACGTAGATGCTCGCCACGCGAACGCCGCCGCAGGTCGCGGCCAGGAACCGGCCGCCGTCATCGGCCCAACCGTCGTCGCTCGGAAGGCCCGTGGCGATCTCCGCGAGGCCCACCCGCGACGCGATCGCGACCCCGTTCCACTGGCCGAGCCCGTGATGGGCGACCTCGTAGCCCAGGGCCGAGAAGTCCAGGAGCGGGACGGCCGCGTCGGCAAGCTTCGTCTCCTGCATGCACAGGACGTCGGGCTGCGTCGCCGCAGTCCAGGCCAGGACCCGATCGAGCCGCGCCTTGAGCGAGTTGACGTTCCAGGTGGCGAGCCGCATGGCGCCGTCGAGTCTAGCGGGCGTGGCACCGGTCCAGGGCATCCGGTTGCGCCTCCGCGCATCCGGATGTTCCTCAGGCCAGGCGGACCGGGCGCGGCGACCACGGACCAGCGACAGGGGCCATCGGCCCGACGTGTGCCCGCCACCGTGACCTATCGTCGCAGGAGGCGCTAGACCTCCTTGTACTCGCCTTCGATCGTCTCGCCCTCGTCGTCGGCCGCCGGCTCGCCGGTGCCACCATCGGTGCCCGCGTCACCGGACCCGTCGCCATCGGTGCCGTCACCCGATTCGCCCGAGGCCTCGTAGGCCTTGGTCCCGACCCGCTGCAGCACCTCGGCGAGCTGCTGCTTGGTGGAGTCGATGACGCCGGCATCGGTGCCGTTGAGCGCCTCGCGCACCGCGGCCGCCCGGGACTCGACCTCCGTCTTGTCCTCCTCGGCCATCTTGTCGCCAAGGTCCTTCAGCAGCCGCTCGGCCTGGAAGGTGAGGGCGTCCGCCTCGTTGCGGGACTCCGCCTCGCGACGACGGTTGGCGTCTTCGTCGGCGTGCTCCGCCGCCTCGCGGACCATGCGGTCCACGTCGTCCTTGCTGAGCATGGACGAGGCGGTGATCGTGACCTTCTGCTCCTTGTTCGTCGCCTTGTCCTTGGCGGTGACGTTCAGGATCCCGTTGGCGTCGATGTCGAAGGTGACCTCGATCTGCGGCACCCCACGGGGGGCCGGTGGAATCCCATCGAGGCGGAAGGTCGCCAGCTTCTTGTTGTCGCCCGCCATCTCGCGCTCGCCCTGCAGGACCACGATGTCCACGCTGGGCTGGTTGTCGGACGCGGTCGAGAAGATCTGGGTGTGCGACGTGGGGATGGTCGTGTTTCGGTTGATCATCTTCGTCGCGACGCCGCCGAGCGTCTCGATGCCCAGCGACAGCGGCGTCACGTCGAGGAGCAGGACGTCCTTGACCTCGCCGCCCAGGACGCCGGCCTGGATGGCGGCACCCACGGCGACCACCTCGTCGGGGTTGACGCCCTTGTGCGGCTCCTTGCCGTCGAACATGCGCTTGACGTCTTCGACGACCGCCGGCATGCGGGTCATCCCGCCGACCAGGATCACCTCGTCGATCTGTCCCGGCTTGAGGTTCGCGTCAGCGAGCGCCTTGCGGACCGGCTCCTCCGTCTTGCGGATGAGGTCGGCCACCAGGTCCTCGAGCTTGGCCCGGGTCAGGTTCATGACCAGGTGCTTGGGGCCCGAGGCGTCCGCGGAGATGAACGGCAGGTTGATCTCCGTCGACGTGGTGCTGGACAGCTCGATCTTCGCCTTCTCGGCGGCCTCCTTGAGGCGCTGGAGGGCGATGCGGTCCTTGGACAGGTCGATCCCCTGGTCCTTGCGGAACTCCTCGGTGAGCCACTCGATGACGCGCTGGTCGAAGTCGTCGCCGCCCAGGTGGGTGTCGCCGTTGGTGCTGCGCACCTCGAAGACGCCCTCGGACAGCTCGAGGATGCTGATGTCGAACGTGCCGCCGCCCAGGTCGTAGACGGCGATCTTCTCGTCGCGGGTCTTGTCCAGGCCGTAGGCGAGCGCCGATGCGGTGGGCTCGTTCACGATGCGCTTGACGTCGAGGCCGGCGATGCGTCCCGCGTCCTTCGTGGCCTGGCGCTGGGTGTCGTCGAAGTAGGCCGGCACGGTGATGACCGCCTCGGTGACCTTCTCCCCCAGGAACGCCTCGGCATCGGCCTTCAGCTTCTGCAGGATCATGGCGCTGATCTCGGGCGGGGTGAAGGTCTTGCCGTTGGCCAGCTTGACGCTCATGCCGTCCGACTTCGGATCCTTGTCCACCTCGTACGGAACGAGCTCCTTGCTGCGCTGGACCTCGGGATCCTCCCAGCGGCGGCCCATGAACCGCTTGATGGAGAAGATCGTGTTCTCCGGGTTCGTGATCGCCTGGCGCTTGGCGACCTGCCCGACGAGTCGCTCGCCGGACTTGGCGAAGGCCACGACCGATGGCGTGATCCGCCCGCCCTCCGCGTTGGTGATGACCTGCGGCTCGCCGCCTTCCATGACGGCCACCACGGAGTTCGTGGTGCCCAGGTCGATGCCGATGATCTTGCCCATGCCTTCCTCTTCCTCGACCGCGTGCTCGGGTCAGCTGTTCTTCGGGTTGTTGGCGACGCGCACGAGCGCCGGGCGCAGGACCCGGTCGTGCAGGCGGTAGCCCCGCTGCACCTCGCCGATCACCACGTTGTCGGGGTGCTCGGTCGTCGGCTCGTGCACGACCGCGTCATGCAGGTTGGGGTCGAACGGCTCTCCGACCGCCTCGATCGGGGACACGCCCTCGGCTTCGAGGAGCAATCGCAGCTTCCGTTCGACGAGCTGGACCCCTTCGATCCAGCTCTCGTGCACCTCCGGGGGCACGTTCGCGAGCGCTCGATCGAAGTCGTCGAGCACCGCCAGGAGCTTGGTGATGAGGACGGCATTGGCGAGCTGGGTCACGGCGACCCGCTCCTCCTCCGTCCTGCGGCGGTAGTTGGCCAGGTCGGCGGTGGCACGCTGCCCCGTGCGGAGGTGCTCGTCCGCCATGGCCCGCGCCGCCTCCAGGTCCCGCTCGAGCGCCTCGACGCGCTCCACGAGCTCGGTGCGGGAGGGGACGTGGACGGCTTCGGCGCGCTCCTCTGCGCGCGTCCGTGCCCGGTGCCCGTGCCCGTCGCCGGTGGCCTCGCCGCGCGGGTCCGCGGCCGGGTCGTCGCCGGGGTGGCCGTTCATGGGTCTGTCAGTCATGCGTCTCGCCATATTCGCTGTTGATCAGCTCGTTCATGAGGGTTGCCAGGTAGCGCACCGTCGGGATGGCGCGTGGATAGGGCATGCGGGTGGGACCCAGCACGCCCAGCAGGCCCAGCGCCCGGTCCGGGGCGCCGTACGGCGCGAAGACCAGGCTTACGTCCTGCATGGCGTCATTGGGGTTCTCGTGGCCGATGATCACGTGGACGCCGCCGTGGCGGGTGATGACCGGGACGAGCTGGTCCAGGAAGTCCGTCCGCTGCAGGACCTCGAGGATCGCGCGGATCCGGGTTCCCTCCGAGAACTCCGGCTGCTCGAGCACGTTGACGATGCCATCGGTGAAGACGTCCTCCACCACCACGCTGTCCGACTCATCGAGGAGCTGCGCCACCGTCTCGGACACGCGCGCCTCCAGCGGACCCAGGTGCGCCGCCCGGCGGCGGATCTGCGGGGCCGACAGGCCGGGCAGCTCGGCGTTGAGCCTTGCGGCGGTGGCATCGAGCTCCGCCTGGCCGACGGCGGCGCCGGCCAGCTCGCGATCGAGCGCCGGGCGGTTGAGGCGCCGCTGGGTCACGTTGCCGTCGGCGTGGACCAGCACGGCAAGACGGGTGCCGTCGTCGAGCTCGGCGAGCTGCAGGTGCCCGAACCGCGCCCGGCGCGCCCGCGCCGGGGTGACGACCGAGGCGCTCCGCGTGCTGGTGGCCAGGATCGAGGCCGCCAGGCGCAGCCACTCGTTGCTGGTCAGCTCCACCTGGCTGAACTGGTGACGGATCATGAGCCGATCCGCGCGATCCAGCTCCGCCTCCCGCATGAGGGTCTCGACGTAGAACCGATAGCCCAGGTCTGACGGGACCCGGCCGGCGCTCGTGTGCGGATGGCTGAGCAGGCCCAGGGCCTCCAGCTCCGCCATGGTGCTGCGGATGGTGGCCGAGCTGACCGCCATTCCCCAGCGCGAGACCAGCGACTTGGACCCGACCGGCGTGGCACTGATCACGTAGTCCTCGACCACGGCGCGCAGCACGGTCCGCTGGCGCTCGGACAGGTCAACCCCGGTCCGCGGCGCCATCCCGCCTCCTGGCTCCTGGCCACTCATCATCGCGTGCTTCGTCCGGACCTCCCACCGCGTGGATTAGCACTCTCCATGCGAGAGTGCCAACGGCGTCGGGCCCTATGGTACCGAGCCTCCCGGACCGATGTCAACGAGCCCTCGAACGCACCGGGGCGAAGCGCACGAGCACCTCGTTGGCGAGGAGCCGGCCGGCGGCGCTGAGCCGCAGCCAGTCCCCGTCGACCTCGAGCAGGCCGTCGCGGCGGCTCGTCTCGACGGCTTCGCGATGCCATTCGACGGGGTCGTTCCCATGCTCGGTGCGGTACCCCGAGCGGCTCAGTCCCTCGACCCGGCGCAGGCCCAGTGCGATGGCCTCGAAGGCGGCCGTCGCGGCATCGAGCGCCTCACGACCCTCGACCGGGAGCCGGCCCGCCGCCACCTCCTCCAGGTAGCGGTCCAGGTCGCGGGCGTTCCAGGCGCGCACCGAGCCGTCGAAGGAATGAGCGCCGGCGCCGATCCCCGTGTACGGGCGCCGCGCCCAGTAGGCGGCGTTGTGCGCCGACTCCCGGCCGGGCCGCGCCCAGGAGGAGAGCTCGTAGTGGCGGTACCCGGCCTCACCGAGCACCTCCTCGGCCATGCGGTACTGGTCCGCCGCCAGCGCGTCGTCCTGCCCGCCCGCCGTCCGCTGGCGCCAGCGAAGCGCCCCGTCCCGCGGCGGCGCCGCCCATTCGTCGGGCGCCAGCACCAGCTGCAGGGCGTAGCACGAGACATGGTCCGGCTCCAACGCGATGGCGGCGCGCAGCAGCCGGCGCCAGCGCTCGAGCGTCTGGCCGGGGATGGCATAGATGAGGTCGATGCTCACGTTGTCGAACCCGGCGCGACGCACCGCCGCGTACGCCGCGCGCGCCTCCGCAGCGGTGTGGCCCCGGGCCAGGGCCGCAAGGTCGCCGTCGTGGAGGGACTGCACGCCGAGCGAGATGCGAGTGACGCCGGCCGCGCGTAGCCCCGACCAGTCCGGCGTCTCGCGCCCGGACGGATTCGCCTCCAGCGTCACCTCGGCGGGGACGCGCCGCCATCGGTCCAGCGCCGTGCGCAGCACTCGCTCGACCCCCGTGGCTGGCAGGAGCGACGGGGTTCCCCCGCCGAAGTAGATCGTCTCGAGGGCCCCCGGCGCGGGACGGAGCGCCAGCTCCGCAACGAGCGCGTCCACGTAGCGTGGGATGGCGTCGGCACGGCCGCCCACGGTGACAAAGTCGCAGTAGGGGCAGACGAGCCGGCAGAACGGGACGTGGACGTAGAGGTGATGGCTCGTCACGGCGAGGACCCGTCGGCGGTCTCGCCGGCGCCCACCAGCGCTCAGATCGGCCGCTGGCGAAGGCGCGCGCCGGAGAAGGCGAAGATGCTGACCGTCACCGCGAAGTGGCCCACGATGGCGGGGACGACCGAGCCGGTGGCGATGGTCGCCGCACCCGCCGCGTAGCCGAGGATCACCGAGCCCGCGAGGAAGTACCAGTCGCGCTCGGCCCACAGACGCCGGTGGACCACGCCGTACAGGACTGCCTGCAGCAGGTTCATGGCCACCGCCTGGGTCGGGAAGGCGAAGAGGAGCATCCCCAGCACGATGGAGCGGAACTGGACCTCCTCGGCGAGGGCATTCGCGGCGGCGCCCACCACCCGCGAGGGCAGCAGCGGAAGAGCCGTGGGCACGATCCCGCCGAAGCGCAGGTAGGCGAACGCGGCGCCGTTGAGGAGCGCCACGACGGTGAAGGCAATCATGACCGGCAGCACCGATCCCGGCTCCCCGCCGGCCAGGAACAGCTGGAGCCGACCCCTGGGCAGCACGAAGGTGATGCCGAGCGCGAAGATCCCGACCAGGGCGTAGTAGCTGATCGGGGCCAGCCAGGCGGTCCGGTAGCGGAAGTAGTCCGACCGCATGATCCGCTCCGCGTCGAATCGGAGCAGGACCATGAACACGGTCAGCCCCAGGGCGATCGCCAGGCGCAGGGACTCGAAGAAGCTCATGGCCGCCTCACCCCGACGTCTCGTTCATGCGCAGCACCGCCAGGAAGGCCTCCTGCGGGATCTCCACCGAGCCGATGCGCTTCATCCGCTGCTTGCCTTCCTTCTGCTTCTCGAGAAGCTTGCGCTTGCGGGTGATGTCGCCACCGTAGCACTTGGCAAGCACGTTCTTGCGCATCGCCCGAACCGTCTCGCGGCTGATGATATGCGAGCCGATGGCCGCCTGGACCGGCACTTCGAACAGCTGCCGGGGAATCAGCTCCTTCAGCTTGTCGACGAGCGCCTTGCCGACGCGCTGCGCATTGGAGCGGTGGACGATGAGGCTGAGCGCGTCGACGGGCTCCCCGGCCACGAGCACGTCGAGCTTGGCCAGGTCACCGGGACGGTAGCCGATGTACTCGTAGTCCATGCTCGCGTAGCCGCTCGATCGGCTCTTGAGCTGGTCGAAGAAGTCCACGATGAGCTCGGCGAGCGGCATCTCGAAGTGCAGGTTGACCCGGGTCGGGTCCAGGTACTCCATGGATTTGAACTCGCCCCGCCTGCCGGTGGCGAGCTCCATGACCGGCCCGATCGCCGAAGCGGGCGCGAAGACCTGGACCGCGACCCACGGCTCGGAGATCGTCTCGATCTCGCCGGCATCGGGCATCTGCGCCGGGTTGTCGACGACCAGCTCCTCGGCGGCGTGGAGACGCTTCACCCGGTACTCGACGCTGGGCGCGGAAGCAATGAGGTCAAGGTCGAACTCCCGCTCCAGCCGCTCCTGGACGATCTCCATGTGGAGGAGGCCCAGGAACCCGCAACGGAAGCCGAACCCGAGCGCCACGCTCGACTCAGGCTCGTACACGAAGCTCGCGTCGTTGAGATGCAGCCTGTCCAGCGCGTCACGCAGCAGCGGGTAGTCGTCGCCGCGGAGGGGGTAGATCCCGGCGAACACGAGCGGCAGGGCCTGCTTGTAGCCGGGGAGCGGGTGCGTTGCCGGACGCCCCAGGACGGTGAGCGTGTCACCGACGCGCGCTTCGCGAACGCTCTTCAGGCCGGTGGCCACGTAGCCGACCTCGCCCACGCTGAGCGAACGGGTGGGAACCGGTCCGGGGCGGAAGTAGCCGAGCTCCAGGATCTCGCTGTCGGCACCGGTGGCCATGAATCGGATCCGCTCGTGGTCGTGGAGCGTCCCGTTCGCAACCCGGACGTAGGCGACCACGCCCTTGTACTGGTCATAGTGGCTGTCGAAGACCAGGGCCTGGAGCGGCGCGCCGGCATCGCCGCGCGGCGGCGGAACCCGCTCGATGATCGCGGCCAGGATCTCCGCGATCCCGGTCCCCTCCTTGGCCGAGGCCAGGATCGCCTCCTCGCGCGGGATGGCGAGCGTCTCCTCCAGCTCGTGCATCACCATCTCGGGGTCCGCGCTGGGCAGGTCGATCTTGTTGATCACCGGGATGATGACCAGGTTCTGCTGCATCGCCAGGTGGACATTGGCGAGGGTCTGGGCCTCGATTCCCTGCGAGGCGTCGATGACCAGGATCGCCCCCTCGCAGGCCTGCAGCGAGCGGCTCACCTCGTAGGTGAAGTCCACGTGCCCCGGCGTGTCGATCAGGTTGAGCGCGTAGGTCTGGCCGTCGCGGGCGTCGTAGTGCAGCCGAACCGCGCGCGCCTTGATCGTGATGCCCTTCTCACGCTCCAGGTCCATGCTGTCGAGCACCTGGCTGGTCATCTGCCGTGGATCGATGGTGTGGGTCGCCTCCAGCAGACGATCGGCCAGCGTGGACTTCCCGTGGTCGATGTGCGCCACGATGCTGAAGTTCCGGGTCCGGTCGGGGGGAATCACGGGCGCGAGCCTAGCAGAGACCCGCGCCAGCAGCGGCGCCCCTCAGGGCGAGGCCGAAGGTGCCGCGGTGGGTGACGGAGACGGCTCCGGCGTCGGCGACGGTCCGGGCGTCGGGGATGGCCCGGGGGTGGGAGCCGCCGCCTTCCCGACCAGCAGCAGCCCGTTCACCGCGTGGTAGTGGCTGAAGTAGGTGTCGGTGTGGATGACGGTGCCCGACGCGTCACGGACGTACCGCGTCACCGAGGCATCGAAGCCGTTGTAGACGCCCTCCACCCGTCGGCTGACGCCGGGCTTGAGGGTGGTCGTGTACTGGATCACATCGTGGGCCGCGATCCGGTTGGTGATGATCGGGCTGGTGAGGGTGACCGTGCGACCGGTCGGAACGCTGTACAGGTCGAAGCGCACGATCCCATAGCCGGTGATGCCGCGGATGATCACCGGGTACGGCGTGTCGTTGGTCCAGGACATGGTGGTGACCGAGGCGCCATCGGCGAAGACGGTGGCGTCCAGCCCCACCGGGTAGCGGCTGATGTAGTAGGAGTGGTTCGTCCGCGCCCCCATCTGGAGACCCGCCCTCAGGGCGGCGTTGAAGAGCGTCGTGGACGTCGAGCAGATGCCGCCCGCCAGGGCGCCGGTCGGCTCGCTCTTGCCGTTGATGATCGCCCCGCCGGGCCGGTAGCCCTCCGCCGTGGTGACCGGGCCGATGTCGTGCCAGAAGTCGAAGCTCTCGCCCGGCCCGATGACCAGCCCGTCCAGCTTCTTGGCGGGGATGCTGATGTTCACGCCGTAGCCGTTCGAGATGCCGGGGACGTAGTAGGTGGTCCAGGTCGAGATCCGGACGATCTTGTCGACCGATGCCTGCGCCGCCTCGGTGGTGAGCGTCGGTGGGGTCACCGTGACCGGCAACGGCACCGGGCCGGGGCTCTCGCCGGCAGCCCGCGCCTGCAACGCCTCCCGGATCGCGGTGGCGGCGGCCCCCTGATCGAGCGCTCGGCCCTCGACGGCCGGCACCACCGTGATCGTTGCGCCGAACGCGTAGGACGCGTCCACCGCCTGGCGATCGATCTCGGCCGCCAGCCCGGAAACCACTGAGCCAAGAGCGATGGGATCGACCTGCGCCGCGTAGCGGCCCTGGGCGTCGAGGCCGAACCGGATCACCGACGCGAGCGTTGTCTGGTCGAGGGAGAAGTCGTCGCTACCGTCGGTGAGCGCCAGGGCGCTGCCCATCATGGCGCGCGCAGCGTCTGCGGCGGCCTGCGCCTGGGCGGTGGATATCGACGGCTCCCGGGTCTTGACCGGGACGTCGACGGTCATGTCCGCCGGATCGGGGGTGGCAACCGCTGCCCCGAGCAGGCTGCGCACCACACGGGGATCCAGCGCGGCTCCGGGGATCGCGGGCGTGACGGAGATGACGCCACCGTCGGCAACCGCGACGGAGGCATCGACGGGCGCCTTCCCGAATTCCAGCGCGAGCCGGATCGCCACCTGGTTGATGGCATCGGTGTCGTAGGCATGGACCTGGACGGGCAGCGCCGTGCCGCGCACGACGTCACGCAGTCGCGCCAGGGTGGCGCCGATGGGGTTCGCCTCGCGTCCCGTCCCGAACGCGGCGTCGGCCATCGCGCCAAGCTCGTACCCACGCCCGATCTCGGCATAGGGCACCGTCACGGCCTGGCCGTCGATCTCGAGGGTCGCGGTCCCGGTCGTCAGCGAGGGAAGCACCGACGCGAGGCGCTCCTCGGCGGCGGCGCGGTCCAGGCCGCCCAGGGAGATGCCGTCGATGGTGACCCCCGGGAGCACGCGACCCTGGTTTGCGAGGCCGATGCCCAACGACGCTGCCGCCACCACGACCAGCGCCGCGAGCATCGTGATGCCGAACCCCAGGACGAACCGACGCAGCTGCGGGTGGATCAGGCTGTGGGCAGTTTCCGGGGTTGTCGCAATCGAGCTCACCATGGCTCCCGTGACGGGCACGTCACCGGCGGTCGTCACCGCCGTTCAGCATCGTGGCCTTTGGCCTCCCCCACTCTGACGCTGGAGCGCAGAGGATCGTTGCGCATTCTGCGCCAGCTCGCCGGACCTGTCGAGGCGGCGGGCTGGCCCGCCGGAGAACCCGATGCTATACTCCTGCGCCGGCGCCGCTGTGGGCGGCGCTGTTCATTGTCTGCACTACCCCGCATCGAGGAACCACGTGGCACGAACGGCACGAACCTGGAAGGGCGCCCGCACGCCTCAGGCGCTGAAGCGTGTGCGCCATTCCCTGCGCCGGCACGCCATCAACCGCCGGACGCGGAGTGAGGCCAAGTCCCTCGTCCAGAACGCCTCGAACATTGCGCTCGGGCGCGCAGAGGGTGACGCGCCGACGGCGGTCACCGCCGCCATCAGCGCCCTGGACAAGGCGGCCGAGAAGGGCATCATCCACCCGAACAACGCGGCGCGACGCAAGAGCCGCCTGATGGCGAAGGTCAACGCCGCGCACCTGTTCGACACGGCCGAGGCCGGTCCGAAGAAGAAGACCACGGCCAGCAAGACGGCCCAGCGCAAGAAGGTGGCCGCAGCGAAGGCCAGCAAGGCGGCCGCCGGACGTGCCGCGGATCGGCCGCGGACGGCCGCCGGCAAGGCAAAGGTGGCGGTCACCCGCGCCAGCCGCGAGGCCAGCGCGGCAAAGCGACGCCGCAAGACGAAGGACGACGGCGAGAAGTAGGCCCCGCACCGCCCCACGCAATCTCGACGCCCCCGCACCGCGGGGGCGTCCTCCGTATCCGGCGGGCCCGTATCCGGCGCCGCATGGCGCCGGATCGATCCATTCGCCTCGGCTCAGCGGGGAAGCCGGCGCACCCTCCAGATGTGCTCCATGGGCCAGCGACGGGCCCACGCGCGCGCCGCGTCGGAGCGGTAGCTGCTCGTGGCCGCGGCGGCCGGACGCAGCTCCACGAGGTCCTCGACCACAAACCCCGAGCGGCGGAAGAGGCGGATCCATTCCCCGTAGGGCAGGTTGAACTCCACGTGGTCGCTCTCCCCGGTGGGAACCTCGTGAAGCCCGAAGTAGTCCAGCCAGAGGGTCTGGGTCACCTCGTCGGCGTCCTCTGGCCAGCAGATGTCCAGCAGCGGGGTGCTCATGTTGAAGGCCAGCAGGCCGCCGTCTCGCAGCAGCCTCGCCGCTTCGGGGACCGTGCGGTACGGATCGGCGAAGGTGAACGCCCCGTGATCGCAGAAGGCGACGTCGAAGGCCGCATCGGGCAGCGGCACCTCCTCGGCGCTGGCGTGGACCAGGGGGAACGTGACGCCGGCCTCGGCCTGCAGCTGTCGGGCGTGATCGAGCTGCGCCTCGGAAAGGTCCACGCCCACCGGTCGAGCGCCGCGTTTGGCAAGGGCGATGGACCACTGCGCGGCGCCGCAGCCCAGCTCGACCACGTCGCGACCGGCGACCTCTCCCAGGACCTGCAGCTCGTCCTCGGGGATCTGCCAGATCCCCCACGCCGCGCCGTGCACGGCGAGCTGGGCGCCATGTCGTGCCTGGTACTCCGCCGACTCGGCGTTCCACCAGGCACGGTTGAGCGTCTCATGGCGCCGGCGGCCGGGACCCGGTCCGGAACCCGGGCCGGGCCCCCGACGGGACGAGGGGTCAGCCACCGGCGAGCGCCGCGAAGGCATCACGGCCGGCGAAGCGCGCGGCGTCCCCCAGCTCCTCCTCGATCCGGAGCAGCCGGTTGTACTTGGCGATCCGCTCCGAGCGGCTGATGGAGCCTGTCTTGATCTGACCGGTGTTCATGGCGACAGCGAGATCCGCGATCGTCGTGTCCTCCGTCTCGCCGGAGCGGTGACTGATCACCGATCGCCAGCCGGCGCGGTGCGCCATCTCGATAGCCTCGATGGTCTCCGTCACGGTGCCGATCTGGTTGAGCTTGATGAGGATCGCGTTGCAGGTCCGCTCGCGGATGCCGCGAGCCAGCCGTTCGGTGTTCGTCACCAGCAGGTCGTCGCCCACGTTCTGGATCCGGCCCCCGAGCCGTTCCTGGAGCGCGGTCCAGCCCGCCCAGTCGTCCTCGCCCAGGCCGTCCTCGAGGCTGACGATGGGGTAGCGCTCGATCCAGTCAGCCCAGAAGTCGATCAGCTCGCCGCTCGTCAGCCGACGGCCCTCCTTGGCGAGGTTGTAGTCGGCCCCGTCGAGGAGCTCGCTGGCCGCGGGGTCGAGACATACGGCGATCTGCTCACCGGGCGCGTAGCCGGCCCGTTCGATGGCCTCCACCACCAGCGAGATAGCCGCTTCGTTCGATTCGAGGCTGGGGGCATAGCCGCCCTCGTCGCCCACGGTCGTGGCAAAGCCCCGCTCGCGGAGCAGCCCGCCCAGGGCATGGAACGTCTCGGATGCCCAGCGCAGGCCCTCCCGGAAGGTGGGAGCGCCAAGCGGGGTGATCATGAACTCCTGGAAGTCGGTGGAGTCAAGCGCGTGCTTGCCGCCGTTGAGGATGTTCACCTGCGGAACGGGCAGCGTGCGGGCCCCGGCTCCGCCCAGGTAGCGGTACAGCGGCAGGTCCACGGCCTGTGCCGCCGCACGTGCGGCGGCCAGAGAGACGCCAAGCAGCGCGTTCGCACCCAGCTCGCCCTTGTTCGGCGTGCCATCCAGGGCAATGAGCAGCTGGTCGATGCTCACCTGGTCCACCGCGTCGGAGCCGATGAGCTCCGGGCGGATCGTCTCGTTCACGTGCCGAACGGCGGTCAGCACCCCCTTGCCGCCGTAGCGGGCCTTGTCTCCGTCGCGCAGCTCGACGGCCTCGTGGGCGCCCGTCGAGGCGCCGGAGGGAACGATGGCGGAGCCCACGGTGCCGTCCTCGAGGTAGACCTCAACCTCGACGGTCGGATTGCCGCGGGAGTCCAGGACCTCGCGCGCGGCGACGTCCTCGATCAGGGTCGACATGGATCAGCTCTCCTTATCCTGGAGCGCGGCGACGCCGGGAAGGACCTTCCCCTCGACGAACTCGAGCGAGGCGCCGCCACCGGTGGAGACATGGCTCATCTGGGCGGCGAGACCAAGCTGGTCCACGGCCGCGACGCTGTCACCGCCCCCGACGACGGTGATCACACCGGCGGCGGTCCGCTCCGCCAGGAAGCGGGCGATGGCATTCGTCCCCTCGGCGAACGGAGCGATCTCGAAGACGCCCATGGGGCCGTTCCAGAAGATCGTCTTCGCCTTCATGAGATATTCGGTGTAGGCCGCGACCGTCCTGGGACCGATGTCGACGATGCTCCAGTCCTTGGGCACCTCCGTCACCGGGACGACCTCCCGCTGCGAGCGGTAGTGGAGCTGGGCGGCGACCACCGCGTCGGTCGGCAGCATGAGGCGCATCCGCTTGCGACGCGCCTCGGCGATGATCCGCTCCGCGTTCTCGAGCTGCTCCGTCTCGACCAGGCTCTTGCCGAGCGCCAGGCCCTTGGCCGCGAGGAACGTGTTCGCCATGCCACCGCCCACGAGGATCGCCTGGCATCGGCTCAGAAGCACCTCCAGGACCTCGAGCTTCCCGGAGATCTTGGCTCCGCCGATGACGGTGTGGAAGGGCCTGGCTGGCTTGTCGAGGAGGCCCGAGAGGGCTTCAACCTCGCGCTCCAGGAGCAGGCCCGCCACGCTGGGCAGGTAGTGCGTGATCCCCTCGGTCGAGGCGTGGGCCCGATGCGCCGAGCCGAACGCGTCGTTGACGTAGACGTCCGCCAGGTCGGCCAGCGACTTCGCGAACTCCGGGTCGTTCGCCTCCTCCTCCGCGTGGAAGCGCAGGTTCTCGAGCAGGATGAGCTCGCCTGGACGCAGCTTGCCGATGGCGTCGTGGACGCCGGGCCCGAGGGCGTCCCCGGTCATGCGCACCGGCCGGCCGAGCAGCTCGGAAAGCCGGTCGGCCACCGGCTTCAGGCGCAGGGCGTCGTTCACCTTGCCCTTCGGCCGGCCGAGGTGCGAGGCCAGCACGACGCTGGCGTCGCGCTCGAGGAGGTACACGATGGTCGGCAGCGATGCACGGATCCGGGTGTCGTCGGTGATCCGGCCATCGTCGAGCGGGACATTGAGATCTGCGCGCAGGAAGACGCGCTTGCCGGCGACGTCGATATCGCGAACCGTCTTCTTGTCCATCCGACCGGCGACGCTCACAGTCGCTCGGCCACGAACTGTGCGAGATCCGCGACCCGGCAGCTGTAGCCCCACTCGTTGTCGTACCAGGCGATCACCTTGAGCATGTGATCTCCCATCCCCATCGTCGACAGGCCGTCGACAATGCTCGAGCGCTCGTCGCCCTTGAGATCCATGCTGACCAGCGGCTCCTCGGTGTAGCCCAGCAGCCCGCGCA
This sequence comes from uncultured Chloroflexia bacterium, assembly GCA_963805645.1. Lineage (GTDB taxonomy): Bacteria > Chloroflexota > Limnocylindria > QHBO01 > QHBO01 > CAVXEH01. The sequence goes on from CAWDVA010000007.1 coordinate 601,298, forward strand.
TCGGCCCGGCCGCCGCCGCCTTGAAGGCCTCGTTGGCCGCCTCGGGGCTGACCGGCCTGCTCGTCACGACCACGAGGTCATTGACGCTGACGGTGGGCGTCGGGACGCGCAGCGAGAATCCGTTGAACTTGCCCTTCAGCTCCGGGAGCACCAGCGCCAGGGCCTTGGCGGCGCCGGTCGTGGTGGGAATGATGTTCAGGCCGGCGGCGCGCGCCCTGCGCAGGTCCTTGTGGACCACGTCCAGGACGTTCTGGTCGTTCGTGTAGGAGTGAATCGTGGTCATCAGACCCGACTCGATCCCGAACGTGTCGAGGATCACCTTGGTGGGCAGCGCCAGGCCGTTCGTCGTGCAGCTGGCGTTGCTGATGACGTGGTGCTTCGCGCTGTCGTAGACCCCCTCGTTGACGCCCAGGACCACGGTGAGGTCTTCGTTCTTGGCCGGCGCGGAGATGATCACCTTCTTCGCGCCGCCCTCGCGGTGGGCGGCGGCCTTGGTGGCATCGGTGAAGATGCCTGTCGACTCGATGACGATGTCGACGCCCAGGTCCTTCCAGGGCAGAGCGGCGGGGTCCCTCTCGCTGAACGCGCGGATCTCCTGCCCGTTGACGGTGATGGCACCCTCGCCCGCGGCGACCTCCCCGCCGAAGCGGCCGTAGGTCGAGTCGTACTTGAACAGGTGGGCGTTCGTGGCCGTCGGGGCCAGGTCGTTGATCGCCACCACCTCGAGCGAGTCGGGATGACGTTCGAGGATCGCCTTGAGGGTCTGGCGGCCGATGCGGCCGAAGCCGTTGATGCCGATGCGGGTGCTCACCGAGGTTCCTCCATCTGGGTCGTTGCGCCGGCGGCATCGCCGACCGGCGTGCGGTGGTAGGCAGGATCGTCGAGACGCTCGTTCACGATCGGCAGCGAGCCGATGAGCGACACGTCGTCCCCGAAGCGCGCCGGCGCGATGCGCACGCGACGCGCGGGTCCGGGGTAGGCGCGGCGGTCGATCTCCGCGCGCGCCACGTCGTAGAGGCGCGGCCGGTGGGTCGCGATGCTCCCCCCGATCACGATCACCTGAGGATTGAGTGCCATCACCAAGCTCGCGCAGAGTGCGCCCACCGCTACGTAGGCTCGTTCATAGACCGCCTGGCAGGCGAGGTCGCCGGCGTCGGCCGCTCGGGCCACCAGCGCCGCGTCCACCACCTCCGTCGTGGCGGCAAGCTGGGCGAGAACCGGTGCCTCGCCACGCTCCAGCAGCAATCGTCCGTCGCGTGCGATCGCGGTCCCAGAGCCGATGGCCTCTGCGTGCCCGGGCATTCCGTCACCGCAGAGCGGGCCATCCAGTTCGATTGTCATATGACCGATCTCGCCGGCGGTGTTGTCGCTGCCCTGCAGCGGCTCGCCGCGGGCGACGATCCCGCCCCCGATGCCGGTCGAGATGGTGACGTAGATTGCATCGTCCGCATTGCGCGCCGCCCCGTAGCGCCACTCGGCCATCATCGCCACGTTCGTGTCGCGCTCGAGCAGGGTGGGCAGTCCCATCGCCGCCTGGACGCGGTCGGCGAGCGGGATGTCGCTCCATCCCGCCAGGTTCGGCGGGTCCACGACGACACCACGCCACGGATCGAGAGGGCCGGGGGCCGAGATCCCGATGCCGGACGGCGGCGGCAGACCGAGGGACCCGATGGTCGACTGGACCTGGCCCGCGAGGGTGCAGATGCGCGCGATGACGGCCTCGGGGCCTTCCTCCGCGTTGGTTGGCACCGCGGTGCGGGCCGAGACCGTCAGGTCAGGGGCGACGTGCGCGGCTCGGATCTGCGTGCCACCAAGGTCGATCGCCAGGACCGGCTGGGCGGCTGCTGCATCCACGGGACCCCATTCTAGCGGCCAGGAAACGCGATCGGCCGCCGGGCCGGACCACCGAGGAATCGGCGGCAGTGCCCGACGGCCGAATGACGTGATTGGTGGTCAGGCCCAGCGTCGGAGGCCGACCACCGAACAGAACGGGTAGCCCGTTCGCAACCGTGCGGGTTGTTCAGCCGCCGATCTTGAACATCTTGGTGCCGCAGACCGGGCACACGCCCTCGGTCGCCGGCTTGCCGTTCTTCATGGTGATCTTGTGCTCGTTGTTCATGTCGCGCTTTGCCTTGCACTTCACGCAGTAGGCATTGGTCGCCATCGGTATGGTGCCTCCTTCATGTCCGGCATCGTCGGGACGGCGCCGGGTTGTGCCGTTTGCTGTTACCCGCCTTGCCGGCCGACCAGGGCCGACCATCTGGCCAGGGCGTCCGCTCCGTCGCCGGAGTCGAGCTCCCAGAGCAGGTGGATGCCGGACAGTCCGGCATCGATACAGCGTGCCTCGGCGGCCTCCTTTGCCGCGCCTTCCGGGAAGGTGCCCTCCACCCGCTGCGCATACACTGCGCAGACGGTGCCGGACCGCAATCCCGCCAGACCCGCCAGCACGAAGAGTGCCGACGACTCCATCTCGAAGTTCGCGACGCCCTGGCGTCGCAGCTCCTCGACGAGGTCAGGATAGCGAACGGGGAGCGTGCGCATGGCCCGTCCCTGCCCGGCATAGAAGCCGGACGCCGTCGCCGTGAGGCCAACGTGGTAGCGATGCCCGAGCTGGCGACAGGCCATCTCGAGCGCCCAGACCACGTCGCGGTGGGCGATCGCCGGATAGCCCTCGTGCACGTAGAACGCCGTCGTGTTCTCGAGGCGCACGGCCCCGTAGGAGATCACCAGGTCGTCCACGCCGATGTCGGGCTGGATCGCCCCGCAGGAGCCGATGCGGATGAACGTGGGCCTATCGGTGATCTCCATCACCTCGGCGAGCACGATCTCCACGTTGTCGGTGCCCATCCCGGTTGACATGACCGACAGACGCATTCCCCGGTACGTCCCGGTGACGGTCCTGATCTCCCGGTTGCTCCGCTCGAGCTCGACGGTGTCGAACTGCGCCGCCACCTTCGCCACCCGGCCTGGGTCGCCGACCAGCAGCACGTACTCGGCGACCTCGCCTCGCTCGAGGTCGATGTGGTACTCGCGCGTTCCGGTACGCGGAGCGTCGGCGCGGGTGAGCTCAGTCACGGTGATAGCAGCAACTCCTGTGCGTGGGCTGACCGGCGGGTCGGCGCGGAGTATACGCCGCGGCTGAGCGTGGTGCGAGCGTGAGTCGAGCGTGGACCGAGCCGGAGGGCGGCGGCCGCCCTCCTCAGTCGAGCCGGCGCTCGGCGGTCGCGCGGACGCGGGCCACCCGCTCCGCCGTCCTCGCGCGGAGCCGATCCAGCGTTCCGGCCCGCCATCCAGTGACGAGCAGCAGCCCCAGCATCAGCGCCAGCGCCCCGCCGGCCAGCGTCGCGCGAACCGGGCTGGCGATGGCGGCCGCGGGCACCACTTCGGCCGTCGCGTGGTCCCCGGCATCGGACCCGGGCGCGTGCCCGCCGGCCGAGAACGGCGGCCGGCTCGCTGCGGGCGCGTGAATCCGGGGCACGACGAGGTCCACCATCCCGACACGCGCCGACGCCGCGGGGCTCTCCGCCGAACGTCCCGGCGGGGAGACGGCCGCCGGGTTGCCGCCAGGCCCGCCCGGATCGTCACCCGCTGCGGCGTCGACCGCGGCCGTGATGACACGCAGGTCGGCAGGTCCACGCGGCCACAGCCGGTACCCTCGCTCGGGCAGGGCGCCGGTCGTTACCTGGCCCAGGACCCCGGTCACCTCGATCCACGCTCCACGCTCCGGGGTGCCTGCCGGGAACCCGGCCGCGGCGAAGAGCGTGACCCGCAGCGGCCCGCTGCCGTCGTCGAGCGTGAAGGCGGTGTTGCCGGCCGTCGAGCGGGTGACGGCGCCGGTCACCTGGCCGCGCACGATGACGAGGCGGGCCTCGCTCGCCTCGCCCAGAGCGCCGGTGGTCCCGCGCTCCGACGACGGTTCCGCCTTCCTGCCAAGGATCAGCGGCGCCCGGTCGGTGCGGATCGTCTCCATCCCCGACTTCGTGGACCGCGTCCCGGTCACCTCCACCAGGCTGCCTCGCTGCACGGTCCCGGCGTTATCACCCAGCCGGAGGACCATGGCCCCCGTCGCGTCCTGGATGACCGCCGTCGGCGCGTCCACCAGGCCGTTCTGCAGCGTCACGACGCCACGGACGACCACCGTCTCGCCGGTTGCGGTGGCACGGGCCTCGGCGATGGTGAGCGGCGCCGGGGACGCAGATGCCGACGGGGTGGGCGAGGCCGAGGGCGAGGAAGAGGGCTCCGGCGTCGAGGGAGGCAGGATCGATTCGACGTCGGCGGGGTCGCGCGGCTGGACACGATACCCGGCGCTGCCGGTACCGCTCGAGTCTCGCTGACCGACGACGCCCACGAGGGTCAGAACCGATCCCCGCAACCAGGCCGTGGTGTCGATCCCGGCGCCGGAGGCAACGAGCACGCGAGCCGGACCCGAGCCATCATCGAGGTCGAAGGCCAGGCCGCTCGACAGCTGCGTCGGAGCCCCCTGCACCATTCCGCTCACCCGCACCAGGCGGCACTCGAATAGCTCGCCGACGACGCCCGTCTCCACCATGGTGGGATCGGGGTCCTCGGCGGAACCCTCGCTCGCGAGGTCGGCGGCGGCAACGCGGAGCGTCCGCTGTGCGTAGCGGTCGTCCACCACTCCGGTGGCAGAGACAACGGCGCCGCGCGGGAACGCCGCACCGTCGGGCAGCACCGCGATGCCCCCGCTTCCGTCGTCGACGCATCCGCCGCCATCAGCGAAGTCGGACCCCATCAGGGCAGTGCCGACGATGCGCGCCTCGCTCCCGTCCGCCAGCGTTCGGACCTCGGCAATGGGCATGGCGGTCGGGTCCGGCACCGGGGTGGCGGTGGGCACCGGGGTGGCGGTGGGCGCCGGGGTGGCGGTGGGCGCCGGGGTGGCGGTCGGCGTGGACGTGACGCTGGGCGTGGGTGGGCTCTGGGTCGCAACGGGCGTCGTCGTGGGCGTCGCCGTGGGCGTCGGCGCCGGGGTGAGCCCGGGGGTCCCCGACGGGTTCGACGTCGGGGAGGCCGTCGGCGCGGGGGTCGTGCCAGGAACGGGGCCGGATGACGCGTTCTGCGGGTCCGGCACCTCGCGCAGCACGAAATCGGCGGCGTTATCGTCGGTGTCCTGGCCTGAGCCGGCTGCATCGCCGGGAAGACGCTCGACGCTCGAGCCTGCCGGCGGTGCCGGCGCCGGATCACCCTCGACCCATGCCGTCGCCGTTCCCCAGCCGACGGCGTCGACAATCACCTGGGTGTCGACCGCCCGCAGCACGAGACTGCCGCCCGTGGCCGCGAGGCCATTGGCATAGGTTGCATCGGCGATGGCGGCGTAGGACCCCGCCGCATTCGCGATCAGCAGGTGGCGACCTGCCGGCATCGGGGGTGATCCAGCCGCCCACATGGCCTTTCGGGTGACGGTGAGCCCGCTGGCGCTGGCATAGACCAGCTCGAGCCCGTCGAGCGCCAGGTCCCCGGTCGTGGGGTTGTAGAGCTCCACGAACTCGTCCGATGCGCTGGCCGCGCCGGTCGTCACCTCGCTGATCACCACGTGCGTCACCGCGCCGGCGGCATCGGCCCCGTCTGCGGCCGGTATCGCGTCGCCGGCGTCGGGTCGGGCCATCACCGGTGCAAGGAACAAGGCGCCGATGAGGAAGGAGAGGACGGCGGCGAGCGACGCTCGCGCGGGGGCTGGGACGGAACTGAGCACGGTGCACCTCGGCTTGACGGAGGCACGCAGGGATCTTCGAGGATGACCGGGCGGGCTTACCCGGTGCTTACCCGGGAATTGGGGAGGGTGCATGGGCCTTGCCTGGTGGACCGCCCGCACGGCGGACGGACGGCTCGCGTACACTCGGCACCCTGATGACAAACCGATCCACGACCAGCGCCTCGCGCGCCGAAGCCCGTCGCCGTGCACGCCTGGCCGCGCGCGGTGAGCTCGACGACGCCCAGCTCGACGAGAACACGGACGCGGCGGAGCCACCGGCGAAGCCCAGCCTCCTTCAGCGCATCATCCCGCCCGCGCCGCCGCTCGCGGGCAGGCCGGATCCCCTGCAGGGCTTCACGTACGCGGGCCGCTTCCCCGGGGCGATGGCCGGGCTGTACGTGCTCCGGCAGAATCCGCTGCCCTGGGTCGCAGCGGCGCTCGTCTGGGCCGGCCTGGCCCTTGTGCTGCCGCTGCTGCCCCAGAACGGCACGATCTTTCTCGTCGCGAACATCACCCAGTACGTCGCGCTCATCGCCGCCGGCTGGTTCGGCTGGCAGCGGCCCTGGCTGTTCGGGGTCATGGCGGCCGTCGTCGGGCTGGCGGTGTGGACCGCCTGGGTCGGCATCTTCCCTGACCAGTACCTCACCGCCGGAGCCGAGCGGCCGACACTCGCAGCACTGGGCGTCTACTACCTGTACCAGGCGCCGGTCCAGCTCCTGCTCGGTTTCGTCGCCGGTTGGTACGGTGGCTACCTGCGACGCCGGCTGGCCGATCAGCGGCCTACCGAGGACCGTTCCCGCAAGCGGCGCTGACGGTCCCGCGAGCCGTCGCCGGGCCGGGGCCGCTCCGCTTGTCGCTGCCTAGCGCCGGTGCGCCGCCAGGGCGGCCTTCGCGGCCGCGCTCGCGTCCGGATACCCGGCGGCCAACCCCAGCACCTCGCCGGTGGAGCGCATCTCCGGCCCCAGCGCGACATCCACGCCCGGCAGCCGCCACAGCGAATCCACCGGCGCCTTGACCGCCACGAGGGCGCCGTCCGGCGCGAGCCCGGCCCGCAGACCCACCTCCGTCAGCGAGGCACCCAGGGCGCAGCGCACGGCAGCGGCCACCACGTCGCGTCCAGTCGCCTTGGCGACGATGGGCACGGTCCGCGACGCGCGCGGATTAGCCTCGATGACCACGATGCGGCCGTCGGCGGCAACGATCATCTGGACGTTGAGGACGCCACGGACGCCCAGCGCGAGCGCGATTCGGCCGGCCGCCTCCGCGGCGCGCTCCTGGACCTCCCGGGGCAGGCTCTGCGGCGGGAGGACGGCAATCAGAGTCCCCCGAATGGACGCCGGGTGGGTCGATCTGCTCCAGGATGCCGGGGACGCACCAATCCGTACCGTCGCTGATGGCATCCACGTCGAGCTCAATGCCGGCCACCAGCTCGTCCACGCGCAGGGGCCAGCCCACGTCGGACGCCAGGTAGGCACCGATCTCGCCCTCGTCGCGGAGCACCGCGATCCCCCGCCCGCCGATCACCCACGACGGCCGCACGATGACCGGCAGGCCCAGCACCGAAATGGCTTCCCGCAGCCCCGTCTCGTCCCTCGCCAGCTGGCCGCGGGGGCCGGTGAGCCCAAGCTCATCGAGAAGGCCCGCGAACCGCTCCCGGTCCTCCGTTGTCTCGATCGCCTCGGCGGTCAGCCCCGCGACCGGTACGCCGGCATAGGCCAGGTCCTTGGCCAGGTCGATGGCGGTCTGGCCGCCGAAGGTGAGGACCACGATGGGCGGCTCGCCGGTGAGCGCGCGCTCGTGGTCGATGACGTCCAGCACGCTCTCGGTGTCGAGCGGCTCGAAGTAGAGACGGCTGCACGCGTCGTAGTCGGTGGACACCGTCTCCGGGTTGTTGTTGACGACCACCGCGTCGAGGCCAAGCTCACGGATCGCCCACGCCGCGCGAACCGAGCAGTAGTCGAACTCGATCCCCTGGCCGATGCGGATCGGCCCCGAGCCCACCACGATGACGCTGCGCCGCTCGGCCGGCGGCGCCACCTCGGGCAGCGCGTACGAGCTGTAGAAGTACGGCGTCTCGGCCGGGAACTCCCCGGCGCAGGTATCGACCCGCCGGTACGAGGGAAAGATCCCGGCCCGCACCCGTGCCCGGCGGATGGCGGCCGGAGGAACGCCCGAGAGCGCCGCGATCTCCGCGTCCCCGAACCCGGCACGCTTGGCCTCGAGCAGCGGCGCGCCGTCCAGGTGGCGCTCGGTCTCGACCAGCTCCGCCAGGCGCTCCGTGAACCACGGCGCGATCCCGGTCAGGCGCGCCAGCGCCGCGGCATCGGCATGGCGATGACGAAGGAGGGCGACCAGGCGCCAGAGGCGGGTGTCGGATGCGGCCAGGAACGCCTCGAGGTCGTCTGGCGGCCCTGCCGCGAGACCCCAGGCCGGGTCCTCCCAGAGCCAGCCGCGACCACGCGGCTCCAGGGAGCGCACGGCCTTGAGCATGGCCGGGCCGAACTCGCGGTCGATGGCCATGGCCTCGCCGGTCGCCTTCATCTGGACCCCCAGCGACCGGTCCGCGCTCGGGAACTTGTCGAAGGGCCAGCGCGGCAGCTTGACGACCACGTAGTCGACCGCCGGCTCGAAGGCGGCGGAGCCGCCGCCGGTTGCCGGATTGGGCATCTCGTCCAGGCGCTTCCCCAGGGCGATGAGCGCAGCAACGCGCGCGATCGGGTAGCCGGTCGCCTTGCTGGCCAGCGCGGATGAGCGGCTGACGCGCGGGTTCACCTCGATGACCCGGTAGTCGTCGTGGTCTGGTGAGACCGCCAGCTGCACGTTGCAGCCGCCCTCGAGCTTCAGCGCGCGCACGATCTTGAGGGCGCATCGGCGCAGCGCCTGCACGACTGGATCCGGGAGGGTCTGGATGGGCGCCACCACGATGGAGTCGCCGGTGTGGACTCCCATCGGATCGAGGTTCTCCATGCCGCAGATCGAGATCGTGGTGTCCGCCGAGTCCCGCAGGACCTCGAACTCGATCTCCTTCCAGCCCAGCAGGCTGCGCTCCACGAGGACCTGGTGGATGGGGCTCGCCGCGAGGCCGTGGGCGATCCGGTCGCGTGCCTCCTCGAGCGTGAAGGCGAATCCGCCGCCGCCGCCGCCGAGGGTGAAGGCCGGGCGGATGACGACCGGCGCCGCGAGCGCCTCCGCGAAGCGCATGCCGTCCTCGAGGTTCTCGATCACGGCGGACTCCGGGACCGGCTCGCCAATCCCGGTCACCAGTGCGCGGAATCCGCCGCGGTCCTCCGCGGCGCGGACCGCGTCGAGCGGCGTGCCCAGGACCCGTACGCCATGGCGCGCCAGCACGCCGGCGTCGTCGAGCGCCACCGCCAGGTTCAGGCCCGTCTGGCCGCCGAGCGTGGGCAGCAGGGCGTCGGGTCGGTGCTCCTCGATGATTCGGGTCACGTTGTCGAGCGTCAGGGCGCCAATGAGGACCGTGCCACCCACGTCGGGATCGGTCATCACCGTCGCCGGGTTGGAGTTGACCAGGATGGTCTCGATCCCCTCCGCCCGCAGCGCCAGGCAGGCCTGGACCCCCGCGTAGTCGAACTCGGCGGCCTGGCCGATGACGATGGGCCCCGATCCGATGACCAGGACCCGCCGCAGCTCGGTCATGCCGACAGCCGATCCGCGCCGAGCGCTCCGTCAGCGGCGATGTCGAAGACGCGGGCGGCGTCGATGGGGCCGGGCGCGCCCTCCGGGTGGAACTGGACCGAGGCGATCCGCCCCGAGGCATGGGCCAGGCCCTCCACCGTCCCGTCGTTGAGGTCGCGGTGGCTGACGGTGTAGCCGGCAGCGGCCAGGTGGGGATCGTCCAGGACGGCGACCTCGTGGTTGTGGGCGCCGATGTCGACCAGGCCGGATGCGACCTCGATGACCGCGTGGTTCCCACCATGGTGCCCGACCGCCAGGCGTCGGGTCCGAGCACCGGTCGCCAGCGCGAGGAGCTGGTGCCCCAGGCAGATTCCCAGGATGGGTGGGCCGCCGGCGATCGCGGCGCCGGCGAGCGACCGGGTCTCGGCGATCTGCCGCGCCATTCGCGCCGGGTCGCCCGGTCCCGGCGAAAGGACGACGAGGTCCGGTCCCAGCGCGGCGACGTCCCGGGCGGTGGCGTCATGGGGCAGGACCCGGATGGCCAGGCCCCGGGCGGCAAGCGCGGAAAGCAGCGAGCGCTTCACGCCATAGTCGACGAGGACCGCCCGGCCGCGCAGCGACCCCTCCGGGGGGACGTCGTACGGCTCCCGGGTGGCGACCGCCGCGACGTGGTCCACGGACTCCCACCCGGGGCTGGCCTTGGCCTCCGCCACGGCCTCCTCGTCGCTCGTCGTAGCCGACCGGATCACGGCACGTCGTGCGGCTCCTCGCCGCAGCTCGAGGGTGATGGCCCGGGTGTCGACACCGGTGATGGCCGGGACGCCGGCCGCGCGGAGCAGCTCGTCGAGCGACCAGCCGGGCCCGGCCGGCGGGTCCACCAGGCGGCTCACCACCAGGGCCCGGGCGCGCACCCGCGCCGATTCGAGCTCCGAGGGGTCGATGCGGTAGTTCCCGGCCATGGGATGGGTGAGAACCACGATCTGGCCGGCATACGAGGGATCGGTCAGGATCTCGCCCCAGCCCGTCGCCGCGGTGGTGAAGATCAGGTCGCCCTCGGCGGGGACCGGTGCTCCGTGGAGCTGCCCGCGATGGACGATCCCGCCCTCGAGAGCGAGCAGGCCGGCGGTCGGGTCGGCGGGGGGATCCGACGGGCGGCGATATGAAAACGACGCCGGCCGCGGTGGTGCGGCGGGCGTCTTGATCTCGGGTCGCATCGCGGTCGGCAATCTCGCTCCTTTCCGGCATCACGGTGCCGGTCTTAAAGGACCGCCGTGAAGTCTAGCGCATCGGCGCCCTACAATCGGATGCCATACGAGCACGCCGCGAGGAACCTGAATGAGCGTCCGCACCGCGACCCGCGCCGCCACCCTGGTCGATGCCTTCGGAACCGCCCGAACCACCGCCGTCGTCCGCGACACGATCGTGGTGGTTGCCGGGACCGCGCTCACCGCACTTGCCGCGCAGGTCTCCTTCACGGCGCCCTGGACAAGCGTGCCGTACACGCTCCAGACCGGCGCCGTGCTCCTGGTGGGGACGGCCCTGGGCCTTCGCCGCGGAGCGGCATCCATGGCGCTCTATGTGCTGGCCGGCGTCGCCGGGTTGCCGGTCTACGCGGGCGGCGACCATGGCCTCGCCCGCCTGCTGGGCGTGACGGGCGGCTACCTCGCCGGCTTCGTCGTCGCCGCGGCGCTGGTGGGCTGGCTCGCCCAGCGCCGCTGGGACCGCTCGTCGCTGTCGACCATCGGCCTCATGGCCCTCGGAACCGCGGTGATCTACGCCATGGGCGTGCCCGTCCTCGCCGTCGTCGGCGGCCTGGACCCCGCATCGGCGGTGCAGAACGGCGCGCTCGTCTTCCTGCCATGGGACGCGTTGAAGATGATCGCGGCCGCCGGCCTCCTGCCGCTCGCCTGGCGCCTGGTCGGCGACCGCTGACTCCCTCCCGCGCTCAGGCCTCCGGGACGGTCGACCCCGCGGCCGCCGGCCGTCGCAGGAAGCCCAACCGGTAGACCACCAGGACCACGATCGCGACGACCACGAGGAACGGCAGCCCCACGATTCCCAGCCAGATCCCGAAGGTCGCCAGGCCCTGCCCCACCGTGAGCAGCGCACCGACGGCGCTCGACAACGTCTCGCCGGGATCCCACGTGGACGACGCGGCCTTGATCGGCGTCGGTTGCGGCTGGAGGGTGACGGTCAGGGTGGACAGGTCCGCCTGGTTGGTCAGCTGCTTGAGCTGCGCGGTGATCTGCTCGATCTGGCCCTGGACGTCGTCGAGACGCGACTGGACGGCCAGGATGTCCTCGATCTTGGCGGCCCTGGCCATCAGGGTCCGGTACTGGGCCTCGGACGATTCCAGGTTCTTGAGCCGTGCATCGAGGTCCACCACCGATGCGGTGACGTCCTGCTCGCGGGTGTTCTCCGAGAGCACCTTGTCGCCGATCTCGTGGAGCCGGCTCAGCGCGTCGTCGAAGCGCGCCGCGGGAATCCGCAGGGTCAGCGTCGCGGACTCGTCGAGCGTGCCGGCCTGCGCACCACCGACGTAGCCGCCCAGGGTGACGGCCATGGTCCGCACCTGGCTCGAGGCGTCGGCCACGCTCGTGACCTGCAGCGTCACCTCGCCGGTCTTCACGATGCGCTGCTCGGTGCTGACGGCGAACTGGTTGCCGGTGTCCGACCCGCCAGGTGCGGAAGCGACGCCCTTCGCGTCGGCTACCACGCCCAGGCGCGCCGCGTCGCCGGCGGCGCTCGCAGCGGCGGCAGGGTTCATCGCGGACTCGCCGCCCCCGGAGGCACAGGCGACCAGGATCGCGGCGATGGCGATGAGCAGCGCCAGGCTCATCCCCGCGCGTCGTGCGGTGCGGCTTCGAAGGGAACCGATGGCGAGCATGGTGTCTTCCTCGCTTGGGGTGCGGCGTTGGTACACGTAGGACGCCGGCCCCGCGACAGCGGTTCCAAGCCGCGGCGGTCGGGTAGGATCGACGCATGAGCACTGCCGCGGCTCCGCACCCCCTCGACGACGAGGACGCGCGCGCCGAGCTGCCGGCCCGGGCGTTCGACCGCGGCTGGCTCGCGGGACACCTGGCGGAGGAGCGCCGCAGGGCCAGCCTGCTGGGCGAGATTCGCGAGGCGATCTTCGGAGCGCAGGACGGCCTGGTCAGCACCGTCGCCGTGGCGAGCACCGTGGCCGGCGCCTCCGCCGACCGCTTCCCGATCCTGATCGCGGGCATCGCCTCGGGCCTGGCCGGCATCTTCAGCATGGCCGCGGGCGAGTACCTGTCGAGCAAGAGCCAGAAGGAGATCTTCGACGCGCAGATCGCGGGCGAGCGCGAGGAGGTCGCCGAGCGTCCCGGCGAGGCGGAGGCCGAGATGGCCTTCATGCTCGAGGAGGACGGCCTCCCCGCGGAGAGGGCCTCGGCCGTGGCCGGGATCCTGGCACGGCATCCCGCGGTCCTGCTCAAGACCATGGTCGAGAAGGAGCTGGGGATCACCGGCGAGCACGCCGAGGGCTCGCCGGCGCAGGGCGCGGTGGTGATGGGGGTCGCCTTCGGGCTGGGTGCGGCCGTACCCATCATTCCCTACCTGCTTCTGCCCGTGGAGGCCGGCATCGTGGCGTCGCTGGTGGCGACGGGCGTCGTGCTGTTCGGCATCGGCGTTGTGAAGTCGCGCTGGACCCGCCATGGCTGGTTCCGCTCCGGACTGGAGATCCTGGCCCTGGGCGCCTTCGCCGGCGTCGCCGGCTACTTCTTCGGCACCCTCCTTCCGGCCATCCTGGGCGCCCCCTCGGTCGCCGGCTGATCGGCTACCCGGCGACGACGGCCAGCCAGCCGATCCCGGCCAGGCTGGCGACCACGTAGAGCACGAAGCGCAACGCCCAGCGGAACCCGCTCGCCTCGGGATCGGCGAGCTCCCGGGGAGCCACCACGAACATCGCGTAGAAGGCGGCCATCCCGCCCAGGATCAGCCCCAGGATGAAGAGACCGAATCCAAGGCCTGCGGCGGGCGCGCTGGCCAGCACCTGGCCGATGTCGAGCGATCCGAGGAAGACGGCGGCGAACCCGTTGAAGTACGCCGCGCAGACGAGGATGAACGGCACCACGAAGGCTCGGCGCAGGGGCGCGGAGACGACCGGCAGGTGGTCGGCCGCGAGGGTGCCGATCATGATCGCGACGAACGACAGGCCGATGACCCAGTCCCCCGAGCCGAGCCCGAGCCGCGATGCGGCGCCATCCGTGGCGAAGGCCAGTCCACCCACGAGCGGTCCGCAGATCACCCAGCGGGGCGCATCGGTGCCACCCACCCGCACCGAGGGCTGATCGGGCGGCCGGGTCAGGAGCGCCGCGAAGGCGCCGCCCACGGCGAGGAGCTGGATCGCACCCACCAGCGGGTTCGGCCCTCCGTCCAGCGGGTCGCTTCCCGAGCCGAACCAGCCGGCCACCAGGGGAAGCGCCAACGTCCAGGCGGCGAGGACGCCGTCCTCCGCACGCAGCCAGCCGGCGCGGAGCCAGCGGCGGCCCTCAGGCCGTGGCGTCGGCAGGGCGCTCATCACCGGCAAGCCTCGCGGTGAGCCAGCGCAGCCAGCGGGGCGGCCTGGCCACGAGGAGGTAGGCGGCGGAGGCGTAGATCACGCCGCCGAGCACGTCCACGAGGTAATGATCGCCGGTGAGCATGATCGAGAAGCAGGCGAGCAGGAAGTAGCCGAAGGCCAGCCAGCCGATCTTGCCGAAGGCGTGCCGCAGGACCAGGAAGCTGAGGAACGGGTAGGCCGCGTGGAGCGACGGGAAGGCAGCGACGCCGTTGGGGTTCACCTCGTAGAAGGTGTAGGTCGTCAGCCATGTCCCGTTGAAGCCGAGCGCGTTCGCCAGGGCAGTGAACGCATCTGGCTTGAGATAGGCAATGAGCGGGCGGCCGTCGGGCCCGCTCAGGGCTCCGGACTGGGCTGCCATCCAGGGCGGCGCCACGGGAAGGAGGACGAACGTCACGAAGCCGGCCATGCTCAGCACGATGAAGGCGGAGACATAGGAGTAGAAGATCCGGCGCCGCCACAGCCAGAGGAGGAAGGCGGTGGCAATGGGCAGCACGAAGTGGAGCATGTAGACGATCGTCGCCAGGATGGTCCAGCCGTTCACGCCGTGGGTCGGATCGAAGAAGTCCTGCAGCAGCTGGTTCGGGAGGTGCCCGAACGCGATCACGCGCTCAAGGGCGATGACGTCGTGCATGTGGACCGGGAAGCCGGCGTTGTCGGCGATGCCGCGCATGAGCTCGTAGGCCAGGAACAGAACCACGAACGGGATCCAGTCGCGCAGGAAGAGGAGCGGGCGCCCCAGGAACAGGGCGACCAGCAGGAAGGCCACGGCCAGGACGTCCGGCGTGATGCTGACGCCCCGGTCGATCATCAGGAAGACGACGAGCACCGCATAGGCGCCGACGGCGATGAAGAGAAGACGCTCGTTGCGCCGCCGCCCCTCGGCGGCGACCGACGGTTCCTCGCCGTCGCGGCTGGTCGTGGTGCCGGCCTGCTCCATCCGCGCAGGGTAGCCCAGATCCCGGTGCTACATGCGCTCCTTGATGCCGCCCCGGATCAGCGCCGCGCACGCGATGGCGACGGCGACGGAGATCCAGCCGAGTACGGTCAGCCAGCCGGGCGGCATGACGTCTTTGGCGACCTGGGGCGAGTGGTCATGGGCACGATGGTGCCGCAAGACGGGTGCCGCTGTCAGCGGAACATTCGCTGTTGCTTCGCGAGGAGGAGGCGGGTCTCGCGACGCTCCTCGGCGACCGCCGCGTCCACCGGGCGGATCCGCCGGGCAACGACGTTGAGGACCCCGCCCTCGACCTGCAGGACGCCGTCGATGACCAGCAGCGGGTGGCGGTGCAGCAGCGCGCGGTACTGGGTGTAGACCTGCGGCCGGACGGTGACGTTGATCATCCCGGTCTCGTCCTCCAGGGCGATGAACACGAAGTTCTTGGCGGTCATGGGGTGCTGGATGCTCACCGCCAGCCCGGCCACGCGGACCGGCGAGCGGTCCCGCTGCCGCCCCGCCTCGGCGATGGTCAGCACCCCGCGGCGTGCCACACGCGCGCGGAACAGCTCGACCGGGTGGGCCGTGGGCGACAGGCCCAGCTCCCGGTAGTCGGCGGCGATGCGCTCGGCGAAGGTCATGGCCGGCAGGCTCGCGCCCAGCGCGCGCTGGGCGTCATCGGTCAGCCCCAGGGCAGGGTGAGCCGGGTCGGCATCGGCCAGGGTTGTGCGCAGCTGCCAGAGCAGCTCCCGGCGGCCGACATCGGTCCAGTCGAAGGCGCCGATGGCGATCAGCCGCTCGACCACCTGCTCGCCCAGCCCGGTGCGGGCCACGAAGTCGCGCATGCCCGTGTACGGACCGATGGCGCGCTCACCCTCGAGCCGCTCGCGGACCCCCTCGTCGATGCCCTTGACCTGGCGCAGCCCCAGGCGCAGCCCGTAGTCCCGCCGCGCATCCCCGGAGTCGCCGATGCGCTCGACGTCGTGCTCCCACCCCGAGGCGTTGACGTCCACCGGCAGGATCCGCACCCCGTGGCGCTTGGCGTCGCCCACCAGCACGGAGGGCGAGTAGAAGCCCATGGGCTGGTTGTTCAGGAGCCCCGCGAGGTAATGGACCGGGTAGTGGAGCCGCAGCCAGGCGGTGTCGTAGGTGATCTTGGCGAAGGCCGCGGCGTGGGCCCGGGCGAAGCCGAACTCCGCGAAGGCGGAGCAGCGTTTGAAGAGCTCCTCGGCATCGGGCTCGGTGAGGCCGGTGCGCATGGCGCCGCCCACGAAGCGATCGCGCTCCGCCTGCATCTTCTGGTGGCTGCGGTGCGAGCCCATGGCCTTGCGGAAGATGTCCGCCTCGGTCGCGGAGTAGCCGCAGACGGCGATGGCGATCTGCATCACCTGCTCCTGGTAGAGGATCACGCCCAGGGTGTCCGCCAGGATCGGCTCCAGGCTGGGGTGGAAGTAGGTCACCGGCTCCGTCCCGGCGCGGCGGCGCAGGTAGGGGTGGACGGCGTTGCCCTGGATGGGGCCGGGCCGGATGATCGCGACCTGGACCACCAGGTCCTCGAAGCGCTCGGGTCGGGCCTTGGGGAGGGCCTGCATCTGGGCCCGCGACTCGATCTGGAAGATCCCCACCGTGTCGGCGCTGCGGATGGTGGCGAAGACCTCCGGGTCGTCGTGGGGCAGGCTGTCGAGATCGAGGCGCTCGCCGGTGTCGCGCTCGACCCGGTCGAGGACGTCGCTCACCACGCCCAGGGTGCGCAGGGAGAGGAGGTCGATCTTCACCAGGCCCAGCGCCTCGATGTCCTCCTTGTCGAACGCCGTCACCACTCGTCCCGGCATGGCGGCACGCTCGATGGGGACCAGGTCGATGAGCGGGGTCCTCGTCACCAGCATCCCGCCGACGTGGATCCCCAGGTGGCGCGGGAAGCCGTCGATCTCCGCGCACAGCGCCAGCAGCCACTGCCATCGGTTACGAGGAGCGGCATGGAGGCGCGCGGGTCCGTCCCCGTACTCGTGCGCACCCTCGTCCCTCGTGGCGTCGTCCTGAGCAGAGCCACTGCTGCGCTGGCCGTCCACGGCCAGCGATGGGATGACCTGCGGACGGCGGCGCTCCTCGACGAGCATCCCGCTCTCCGGATCCACGCGGGCCCGCGGCGGCGAGGTACCCGCGTAGCGCTTCTGCTCCCAGCCCTCGTGCTTCACCGAGACGACCGACTGATCCAGGACGGTCGGCCGGCGCGGCGGGTACCAGCCCGACTCCGAGTAGGGACGCCCGTCGTGGTCGTTCGCCGCATCGCGGGCCCGGGCCTCGGCGGCGGCAAGGTCCGGTCGCAGCGTGGGGCGGGGTCGCGAGTTCCAGCTCGAGTCGGCGGAGGGACGGACGAAGGCCTGGACCGATGGCGGCGCGACATCGGTCTGTGGCGACCGGCCGCGGCCATCGCGGCCCGAGGGGACGGCGAGCTCCGCCATCGGCATGCCAAGCTCGGTGAAGAGCCAGGCGAACGAGCCGTCCAGGGCCAGGTCGCGGGCCACGTCGGACGCGTCGCGGGTGTCGAGCGCCTTGGCGATGGCGTCGATGGCCTCCGGCGGAAAGGCGAGGGTCTTGGCCACCTCGCGGACCGCGGAGCGGGCGCGGTAGGTGATGACGTTGCAGACCATGGCGGCGTGGTCCGCGCCGTACCGGGAGTACAGGTACTGGATGACCTCCTCGCGGCGGTTGACGTCCCAGTCGATGTCGATGTCGGGCAGGGCGCGCGCCTCGTTGATGAAGCGCTCGAAGAGGAGCTTGTGCTCGATGGGGTCGACCTTGGTGATCCCCAGGCAGTAGGCCACGATCGAGTCACCGGCGCTGCCCCGTCCCTGGCCGATGATCCCGCGCTCCCGCGCGAACTCCATGAGATCCCAGACGATGAGGAAGAACTCGGCGAGGTTCGTGCGCTCGATGACGTCCAGCTCGTGCGCCAGCTGGGTGACCGCCTGCTTGGTAATGGGGTGGTAACGGGCCCGTAAGCCCTCGTGGGCAAGCTGGTAGAGGTAGGAGAACGGCGTCTCGCCCTCGGGGACCGTGAAGCCCGGGAACCGGTAGCGCTCGAAGTCCATCTGGAGGCGGCAGCCGGCGCCGATGGCGGCCGCGCGCGCCATCCCGTCCGCCCAGGCCCGGCGGGCGCGCGCATCGGGCAGCCCGGCGCCCATGGCGGCGAGCTCGCGCCCCGTCTTGAGCCGGTACTCCGCGTTGGGCAGGAGCAGCTCGCGGGCCTGGTCCAGGGTCGCCCCGTGCCGAATGCAGACCAGCACGTCCTGGAGCCGATGACCGCCGGGCTCCGCGTAGTGGACCTCGTTGGTCACGACGGTCGGCAGCCCGGCCTCCTCGGCCAGCGCGGCGAGCCGGGCGACGAGCCAGTCGTCGTCCGGGCCGAGGTGATGGGAGAGCTCGATGAGAAAGTCGCCGTCGGCGAAGTGGGCGGCCCAGTCGCGGGCTGCAGTCAGCGCCCCGACGTGGTCGTCGGCGAGGAGGCAGCGCGGGACGGCGCCGTTCCTGCAGCCGGAGAGCCCCACCAGGTGGCCGCGCCCCTCGTCCAGGGCGGTCTCGACCAGCGCGCGCTCGAAGATGGGGTACTGCTTCTCCCCGGCGAGATGGGCACGGCTGGCGAGCCGCGACAGGGCGGTATAGCCAACCGGGTCGCGCGCCAGCACGACCAGGTGGTCGCCCGGAGCGGGGCCGGCGTGGAGCTCGCCGGGCCACCCGCGGCTGGCCTTCGCGCCGCGGATCGGGTCGTTGAGCTTGCGGCCGCGGCGGGCGAGGCGAAGCTCGTCGGGTCCGCGGGGAACGGCGATCTCCAGGCCGATGATCGCCTCCACGGGGCGCAGTCCCGCGGAGCGGGCGGCATCGGTCCTGGTCTGGGCGGCCGCCTTCCAGAGGCGGACCGCGGCATACATCCCGGCGTGGTCGGTGATCGCCAGGGCGGGTATGCCCAGCAGGGCGGCGCGAGCGACGAGATCCTCCGGGTGGCTGGCGCCGTCGAGGAAGGAGAAGTTGCTGTGCGCGTGGAGCTCGCAGTAGGCGTCGGGGGTGTCCGGGCTGGTCATCGGACGTGCAATGATAGAACGCATGTTCTATTGTGGGAAGCCCCAAAGGGAGCCGATGGCACGGGGGACGGCCACCTTGGCTGGCGCTGCAACAGCCGGCGGCGGCCATCCCCGTGCCTTTTTCTTCGTTCGGGCGCGCTCAATGAGCAGCGTTCCATCCTTGAGCGGACAGAGACTGTGTGGGGGCGCGATCGCGACACGAGAGGTGTCACGAGCGCCGCGCATCCTGGTTGCCATGAACGCCTCCTCCGCTCTCGTTCGCACCCAGTTCACGCTCAGCGCGCCAGGCCGTCTCGACTTCGCGGTCACGGTCCGCCTGGCGCGCTTCGGCGACCGCTGGCTGGCCGTGGCCGAGATCGCGGACGAGCCGGAGGTCGGCCTGGGCCGCACCGCGCGCCAGGCCCTCGAGGCGGCGTTGGCATCCCTGGGCGACCATGCCGCCCGCGCGCTGCTGGCGGACACCGCCCTGCTGCAGGCGAGCCTGGACATCCTTGGCCAGGAGCCCGCCGCCGCCGGCTGAACCAGCCGTCGGGTCGCCGGCACCCCCGGTACGCTGTGTCGATGAGCGCTCCAGCCGACCCCTTCGTCCCCGTCGACTTCAACGTTCCGCGCGAGCTCCGAAGCGACGGCTTCCGCCTCGAGCCTCTCGGGCCTGAGCACAACGAGGCGGACCGCGAGGCGTGGACCTCGAGCATCGCCCACATCCGCGCCACGCCCGGCTTCGAGACGGGCAGCTGGCCGGAGCGGGTGATGACGCTCGACGAGAATCGCGCCGACCTCGTGCAGCACGCGCGCGACTTCTCCGAGCGCACCGGATTCACCTATACGGTGCTCAACGCGACGGATACCGTCATCGGTTGCGTGTACATCTACCCGTCGCGCCACCCGGAGCACGACGCACACGTCCGCTCCTGGGTCCGTGCCAAGGATGCGGATCGGGACGCGCCGCTCTACCGCGTGGTCCGCGACTGGCTCGTCGGGGCATGGCCGTTCCAGAACCCCGAGTACGCGGCCCGGCCCGGCTGACACCGCCGTGGCGGCCGGCGATCAGCCCGCTCGAGCCTAGGTGGCCGGTTCAGCGGCGAAACGGCCGTGCAGCATGCCGATCCCCACGGCCGGGACCAGCAGCAAGACGCCGCCGACGAGCGCCAGCGAGGCATATCCGAACAGCTGGAGCAGCAGCCCCGAGCCCGCACTGGCGACGGCGGCCGCGGTCCAGACCAGCGTGTCGGTCATGCCCTGCAGCCGGATCCGCTCGGCCAGATCCGCCCCGCGCGAGAGCAGGCTGCTGCCGGAGACGAACCCCAGGTTCCACCCGAAGCCCAGGAGGAAGAGCCCGACGGTGAGCATGGGCACCGCATCCGGTGGCGCGGCAGCCGCCACCACCGCCGCCAGCAGCAGGGTCGCGAATCCTGCGTAGAGGACGGGGATCTCGCCGAATCGAGACGCGAGGCGCCCGGAGATGGGCGAGAGGGCGAACATCCCGAGGGTGTGCGCGCTGATCACGATGCCCACCGTGCCGATGTCGTGCCCGGTGTCGCGGACATGCACCGGTGTCATGGTCATGATCAGGACCATGACGATCTGCCCTGCCACCAGTCCCAGCAGGGCGATCCGCACCCGCACCTGGCCGAGCATCGTGCGCCAGGAGGAGCCACGTCGATCGCTTCGCGCGTCCGCGGTCGCAGCGCGGTCGGCAGGGAGCGCCAGCCGGACGAAGGCGACTGCCAGCCCGAACCCAACGACGGTGAAGGCGAAGCCGCCCTCGAGGACGCTCCGGCCGAAGCGGTCCGCGATCCAGCCGGCCGGTCCGAGCAGGTTCGGCCCCAGCACGGCCCCAACGGTCGAGGCCCACACGATGGTGCTGACCGCCCGCGTCCGCTCCGCCGGCGGCAGATGATCGGACGCCGCGTAGCGGCTCAGCTGCGCGGCGGAGTTGCCGAGCCCGAAGAGGAGACCCGCGACGACGAGGAGCGGAAAGGACGAGAGGCCCAGCGAGACGAAGGCTGCCGCCCCGCCCAGCGCCGCAATGAAGTACCCCGTCGCCAGCCCGCTGCGGCGGCCGCGACGGGCCATGACCGCCGAGAGCAGCCCGGCGCCCAGCGCGGTCCCTGCCACGCCCACGGCGTTCGGCACCCCCGAGAGGCTCGCAGAACCGGTGATCTCCCTGGCCGCGAGCGCCGCCGCCGTGAAGGCGGCGATGTACGCGGTGCTGGCAGCCGCCACGCCTCCCACGTAGGCGGCGACCCGGGCCGGGATGGGAGCGGGCGTCGCGGGCTGCACCATCGCGGCATGATACGCAGGGCTGAATGGACGACCATGGTCCCCGACCTGTCGGAGGGAGCACATGAGCGCCACGCCGCGGCTTCGCGATCGCATCCGGCCGCTCCTCGGACCGCTGAGCGAACGGCCGTTCCGCATGCTCTGGATCGGCCAGACGACGAGCGCGGTCGGCGACGCCATGATCCCGGTGGCCATCGCCTTCGCGGTGATCCACCTTGGCGGCGACGCGGCCGGCATCGGCCTGGTGCTCACCGCGTTCACGGTTCCGCGCCTGGTCTTCATCCTCGTGGGAGGCGTCTGGGCGGACCGGCTGCCACGGCAGCGGGTGATGCTCGCCGCGGATGTCATCCGTGGCGGGGTCGAGGTCTGGTTCGCGATCCTGCTCCTCACCGGCAACGCGCAGCTCTGGCACCTCGCGGCCGGAGCAGCCGTCATCGGCGCGGCAAGCGCCTTCTTCGTCCCGGCCTCCAGCGGCCTCATCCCGCAGGTCGTCAGCCCGTCACATCTCCAGCAGGGCAACGCGCTCATGAGCCTGTCGCGGAGCGCCACCGGGATCATCGGCCCGTCCGTCTCCGGCCTGCTGGTCGCGACCCTGGGCGTGGGCTGGATCTTTGCCATCGACGCCGCGACGTACGTGGCAAGCACCATCAGCCTGCTCCTCCTGCGCGTCCCGCGCAGCGTGGAGCCGGCTCCCCACGAGTCGTTCCTGTCCGAGCTCGCCGGCGGCTGGCGCGAGGTCGTCTCGCGCACCTGGCTGCGCACAGCCCTCGTCGCCTTCGGAATCTCGAACGTGTGCCTGGCGCCGTTCTTCGTCCTGGGCCCGTTCGTGGCCAATGAGCACCTGGGCGGCGCCGCGGACTGGGGCCTGATCGTCACGGCGCAGGCGGTCGGCGGCCTGCTGGGCGGCGTGGTGGCGCTGCGCTGGCGTCCCGCGAGGCCTATTGCCGCCGGGTTCATCCTGGGGCCGATCTTCTTCGTCCCGCTCCTCTTCCTTGCGCCTCCGCTCGCCGTGCCGCTGATCATGCTGGCCTCGCTGGCGGCCGTCGCATCCATGGAGCTGGGGAACACGTGGTGGTACACCGTCCTGCAGCAGCAGGTTCCGCCGCAGGCGCTCTCCCGGGTGAGCAGCTACGACTGGCTCGTCTCGCTCATCTTCCAGCCACTGGGCTTCATGCTGGTCGGGCCAATCTCGGATGGCATCGGAACGGCGGCGACCCTGGTCGGGGCGGGAACCATCGGCATCGTGACGAACCTTGCCGTGCTGGCCGTCCCGAGCGTGCGGGCCCTGGGGTGGCGCCAGCCGCCGGATGAAGGCCCCGGCGCGGCTCCGGAACCCATGGCGGCGGGCGAAGGGCCGGTGGCCGGGCCCATCGAGCTCGAGTAAGGGGTCTCGCTAGGCCGATGCGGGCGCCAGCGCCTCGAGAACGGGCAGGTGCTCGGTGGTGCCGTCGGGTGCCAGCGGAATGACCGCCACGTGGTCCGCGCCGGCGTCGTGGAAGTCCTGCAGCGACTCCCGCAGCTCGCCGGTCGGTCCCCAGGCGACCATGGCATCCACGAGCCGGTCGCTGCCCGGCTTCTCCCAATCGGTTGGCTCGAAGCCCTGGAGCCCCCAGCTGGCCTGGTAGGCCGGCGTGCGCAGGTACGGCGCCAGGTAGCGGCGTGCCGCGTCGCGGGCCACCTGCGGATCGGCCTCCAGCACGGCCGGCATCGAGACGGCGAGAAGCGGACGTGGCCGATCGACCGCCGCCGCGGCGCGGTCGAGCTGGTGCCGGGTCCAGGCCACTCGCTCGGGGGTGACCAGGTACGGGAAGGCGCCATCCGCCTCGGCCGCCGCCAGCCCCAGCATCCGCTCCCGGAGCGCGGCCAGGATCACCGTCGGCTCGAGCGTGCCGTCGGCGGCGGGCGCCATCGGGCCCTTGTAGATCGCGTTTCGATACGCCGCCAGAAACTCGCGCATGCGGGTCAGGGGCCGCACATAGTCATGACCCCGCAGACGCCCGGCCAGGTGCGCATGCGAGACCCCCAGGCCCAGGACGAACCGGCCACCGGTCGCCTCGTGGAGGGTCTGCGCCGCCATCCGCGTCGTCTGCGCGTCGTGGCCCCAGATGCTGACGATGCTCGTGCCCAGGGTCGCGCGCCGCACCTCGCCGGCGAGGAGGCCCAGCAGGGCGAACGGCTCACGGCCCACCGTCTCGGGAACCCACAACGTCCCATAGCCGAGCTCGTCGACCCTTCGCGCGAACGCTCGCGCCGCGCCGATGGCGAGCGAGTCGAGGTGCCCCCAGGCGCCGATGCGGCCAAGTTCCGTCATGGCCCGATCCTACCCGGTCACCGGATCGAAGCGGTAGCGCACGAAGAGCTCGTCGCCGCAACGCAGTACGGAGGTCAGGCGCGCCTCGCGGGGGCGCGTGGCGAAGGGCGAGCCCCCTGGCGGCGTGGCGAACAGGGTCAGCGCGTCGGCGGCGAGGACACGGGCGCCCAGCGTCCAGCACAGCTCGTCCAGGCAGCCCGCGACGAGGAAGGCGGTGTTGGTGGTGGGCCCGCCCTCCAGGAGCAGCGACCCGACCCCGCGCTCCGCCAGCCGCTCGAGGACCCAGGCAGGTTCGGGCCGGTCCGTTGGGGCTACGAGGAGATCCGTCCCCGCGGGGAGCGGCGGTGCGCCCGGGGCGGCGTGGGGCGAGGCTGGTCCCACGATGAGCAGCCGCGGCTGGTCGTTGGTGTACCAGCGCCGGTCGAGCGGGACGGAGCCGTTGCCAGCGATGACCACGGCGAGTGGCTGCGGCGGGCGGCCTTCCGCCCGACGGCGGGCAGCGAGATCCTCGGGAACGCTGGACCAGAAGTCCGTCCTGCGCAGGGTGCCGGCTCCGGACCCCACCGCGTCGAACGCGGCGCGGTAGAGACGCATGAGCCGGCGGTCGGCCCGCCCCGAGAGTCCCTCTGCGGTCCCCGCCAGCTGTGCCCGCCCGTCCAGGCTGGTGACCATGTTGGTGGCCACGGCGATACGACCGGCTGGCGCGGGCGGTGGCGCATACCCGGCCATGGCCTGGTCCAGGTCGAGTGCGTTGGCCGGGTCCGGCCAGAGACGGTCGACGGTGAAGCGCTGCTGCGGTCTGTTCGGGACGGTCACGCGACACATGGTAGGCGGGACGGGGGCATGGGACGGGGCATGGGCCGGGGTCGCTCGTCACCTCGGTCTCCATCCCGCTCCGACTCGTCATCTGCGCATGACAGCAGCGTTAGGTGAGTCGGGAACCGGGTTCGTCCACGCCGCGGCCCGTCTGCGAGCGTGGATTCGGGTCGGACCGCATCGCCAACGACCCGTGGAGTCGCCTAACGCTACGGTGATGCGCGCCTGACAAGTCAAGGTACAGACGCGCGACGTAACGCGCACACCATGCGCGCCTGGCGAGTCGCGGGGACAAGGCGAGCGGGTCGCGGGGACAAGGCGAGCGGGTCACGCGGGGCAGGCAGGCGGTCACGCGTGAGGCGATCAGCATCAACCTCGCGTCATCGGGCCGCTCAGTCGAAGATGCGCTCCAGGTGCCAGGTGCCGCGGATCTCGTCCCAGAAGACGGTGCACAGCAGGCCATCGCGGGTCACGAGCTTGAAATAGCTGCGGGCGACCGGTTCGCGCCACCAGTCGTCGTCCACGCGCCAGCGGTTGCAGATCCCCACCTCGCCGTGCGTG
Source organism: uncultured Chloroflexia bacterium (assembly GCA_963805645.1). GTDB lineage: Bacteria > Chloroflexota > Limnocylindria > QHBO01 > QHBO01 > CAVXEH01. The sequence continues at coordinate 626,213 of CAWDVA010000007.1, forward strand.
ACGCCGTCCAGGCGGAGGCGAAGCGGGGTGCCGTCGACATCGGCCTCGACCTGGACCAGCGGATGGTCCGCGTAGAGGCGAGTCACGGCTCCTCCTCGCGGGCTGGATCGTGGCCGAGCCCGGTGAGCCGGGCCTGCCGCTCCGGTAGCGCAGCCGCCGGCCGGTCCACCGCCGCACGCCACAGGCGGCCGGGCCCGAACCGGGTGGCGAGCCGCTCCACCGACCAGCGCAGCTCCTCCCAGCGCCCGGCCTGGACGCTGAAGGCGGCCAGCTGGCGCGCAGCGGGGTCGCTGAGACGGTCGAACGCCAGGCCGATGGCGGCCACCCGCGGCTCCTCCTCCCCGCCCGACGGGTCGTGGAGGCGACGGGAGCGAGCCGCCGCCTCCAGTCGCCCGAGAAGGAGCCGGGCGATCCAGTCCGGCTCGAGCGCCGGCTCCGGGAAGGCGAGCGCGGTGGCGAGCGCCGGGGCGTCCTCGAGCTCCAGGGTGAGCGCGGCGCGGCCGGGAGCCAGGTGGCGAACGCGGAGGGTGTCGCACAGCTCCGCGCAGCAGCGACGCAGGACGAGCGCCGTCCCACCGATCCCGGCCATGGGCGGCTCAAACGTCACGCGCCGGGTCAGCCGCTCCGGGCGCCGGCGAGGAACGAGCGGTCGGGGATCCTCGCCACGGGCGAGTGACTGGAGCCGCTCGCCCTCGGCGCCGAACTGGGCGCCCACCGCGGAGCGCGGCAGCGCGGCGAGCTGGCCCATGGCGGTCAAGCCAAAGAGCGCGAAGCGCTGCCGCGTGGCCGGGTCCGCGGGGAGCAGGTCCAGGGAGAGGGTGCTCAGCGCCGCGCGGGCCGCGGCGCCGGGCGGGATGGCGTGGAAGGCGGCGGCCGTGGCCGGATCGGGGCGAACGGCGAGCGCAAGCCGCGCGGCGAGGACCGCCAGCCAGCGGTTGTCCCCCGTCCCCGCCCTGACGGGAAGCGGGGCGACCTCGCGGACCAGGGCCACGGCCCGCGCCGCGATGCGACGCTCGTCCCCGGCGTCGCCGGCGGCGTCCGCGCCCAGGAGCCCCGGCCCCAGGCCCGTCACGTCGACCAGGGCCACGCCGCGGTCCACCGCCTCCACCCGCGGGGAGAGATCGTCGAGGCGGTCGAGCATGGCCGGGACGTCCACGGCCGCGGCGTCCGGCGCCGCGTCGCGCTCGGGAGCCGGTGAGCGGAGGGTGGGCCAGATGAGGGCCAGGATGCGGATCATGGCGACCGTCGTCGCTGGTCAGGCGGAGAGGACGCGGAGCGCCGGTCGCTCCTCCGTCTCGGCGATCTCGCCGGTTGCGGCGGCCACGTCCTCGTCCGGAACAGCGAGCGCGGGCAGCAGCGGGTCGATGCGGCTGCCCTCCGCGAACCACAGGTCCAGCGAGGCATCGCCGCCGGCCAACGCCCAGCGGTGCCGGGCGACGGTGGCCTGCACCCGCTGCCCCACCAGGTCACGCCCCACGGCCAGCCATGCCGTGCGGCGCAGCGCGACGCGCACCGATGCGACCGCCGCGACCGCGTCCCGCAGCCGCTCCCCGGCGAGGAGCAGCGTGACGGCGCGGCCCCGGACCAGGAGCCGCGCCAGCCGGTCCAGCTCCCCGACGAGCGACGCGCCGCCGCTCCCCTCCCCGAGGTCGAGCACCAGGGCATCGACCAGGCCGCTGCGCGCGATCCAGCCGGCCAGCTCCACCGCCTCGGGCGCCGATGCGGGGCGGACCACGAGCAGCCACTCCAGCTGCACTCCCAGCCGTGCGAGGGTCGCCGGATCCAGGCAGCCGGCGGCATCGATCCAGGCCACGATCCCGCCCGCTGACTGCGCGGCGGCCAGCGAACGGATGACGAGCGAGGTGCCACCGGCGCCGCGCGGGGCATCGAGCAGGGCCAGCGAGCCACGCGGCCAGCCATCGGTGCGAAGCGCCGCATCAAGGGCGGCGAAGCCACTGGGAACCGCGCCCCGGACGCCGGGCGTGGCGAGATCCGCCGGTTGCGCCGCCATCGGTCCAACCCCCTGGCGCAGACCCCGGGCGCGCAGCTGCTCCAGGAGCTCGGGGAGGGGCTGGACGGGGGCATCGGCATGGATCACATGGGTCAGTCTAATAGAACGTCCGTTCTATAACAAGACCCGCCGATGGCGCCCTCAGCAGGCCCGCTGCTATACTCCGGGCCGCCTCAGTGCGCCCGTTCCGTGGGGATGTAGCTCAGCTGGGAGAGCACCGCGTTCGCATCGCGGGGGTCAGGGGTTCGAGTCCCCTCATCTCCACCATTCCATCCGGTCACCGTCGCGGCACATCCGCTCGTTCGTTCCATCCGCCGTTGGCGCCTGTCCGGATCGCCGACCGCCTGGCCACGAGCGATGTCGCCCTCTGGCAGATCATCCTGGGCCCGGCGCCGGCCAGAATGGTCCACGGTTCGTGTAACGCTCTCGGGTAGGCACCGCACGCATTGCGGGCGCCCATTTTCTGGTGGCACGGCGCTGACCTGAGCCACGCGACATCCAGGTCGTCGCAAGGGGCATCGTGCAGCCGCCCTGCGAGCCGTCCTCGGAACCCCACGTGTCCGTGACTCGATCCTGGCGTGCAGGGGGTCCGCCACGGCCATACGTGGCGACCTGCGCGGTCGCATGATGCGCACCATGCGCGGCCGTCACCGTCCCTGGCTCGAGATCGCGGCACTGGGCGTCATCGTCGCCGGCGCGGTGGTCCTGCGCTTCGCGAGCCTCGCGACGAACCCGGGCGGCCTGTACACCGACGAGGCGACCGAGGCCGTCTCAGCCCTGCGGCTGCTCCACGAGCCCGGCTATCACCCGCTCTTCTTCCCCGACGGCGGCGGTCGCGAGGCGCTGTTCGCGTACCTCGTGGCGGGAGCCTTCGCGCTCTTCGGTGAGACGACGACCGTGCTGCGGGGGACCGCGGCGGCCATCGGCGTGGCGGGGGTGGTCGCCATCTGGTGGCTGGGACGCCGATTCGGGAGCATGGCGGCCCTGGTCGCCGCGGGATGGGCGGCCGGCTCGCTGTGGCTGGTCTGTGTCAGCCGCGACGGGATGCGCAACACCCTCGTTCCCCTGTTCGGCGCGCTGGCCCTGTTGGCGCTCCTGGCCTGGCAGCAGCGCCCGGGGCGCTGGATCGCGATCCTCGCCGGCGCGACCGTGGCGCTCGCCTCGCTCTACACCTACCAGCCGCTCAAGCTCCTGCCCTTGCTCGCCATCCTCTGGCTCGCCTGGCTGCGACAGACCGATGGCGACGCCTGGCGGCGACTCCGGCCAACCCTGATCCCGGCGACCGTGGCGCTCCTGCTCGTCTCCGCCCCCATGCTCTGGGTGGCGGTCAGCGACCCCGGCGCCTACTTCGGCCGGGCGGTGGGTGTCACTTCGCTGAATCCCGGGATTGCGGTGAACCCCGTCGACCACGTGCTCCGCACGCTGGGCATGTTCTTCGTGACCGGCGATCCAAACCCGCGCCACGACGTGGCCGGGCTGCCCATGCTGGGCTGGCCGGTGGCGCTCCTCGCCCTGGCGGGCCTGGCGCGCATCTGGCGCCGGCGCCACGAGCCCGCGGACGCGCTCATCGGGATCGCGCTCCCGGTCTTCCTGCTCCCCCCGCTCATCGCCGTCGAGGGCGGCGCGCCGCACTTCCTGCGCTCGCTCGGCCTGGCGGCACCGGTCGCCGTGGTCGTGGGGCTGGGAGCCGCGTCGCTCGGAGAGTGGGCCCGCACCGCGCTGGGGGCACGGGGCAGGTGGGCGTTCGCCATCGGCCTCGCGGGAGGGCTGGTCCTGCTGGCGGCCGGCACGGCGACGGCCTACCTTGGGCGCCCGGTGGCGGATCGCTACGCGGCATTCAGCTACAACCTGGTCGCCCTCGCCCATGCGGCCGGCCCGCACGACGCCGTCATCCTCGACGACTACGACGCCTCGGTCGTGCGCTTCCTCGACGCGGACGCTCCGCCTGCCATCGTCGCGCCCGGCACGCGGATCTCCGCGTCGAACGGCTACCGGCAGGTGCTGGCGACCTCCCGCGCCGCCCTGGCCGTCACCCTGGGTGAGCGCGCGGCCGGATCCGCGCAGGTCGTCGCCCGCGACCCGGCGGGCTCCCCCACGGTCTGGGCCGCCCCACCCTGACGTTCCTCGGCCGGCGCTACCATGGCCCACGCATGAAGACCGCCGAGCGCAGCGCCACCCTGGGGCACCCGCCCGCCACGGTCTTCGCCTTCCTTGCCGACATCGGCAACCTGCCTCGCTGGCAGGCGGGCGTCACCCGCGCCGAGCAGACCTCGCCGGGGCCGGTGGCGGTGGGGACCACCGCCGTGGTCGAGCGGCGCCTGATGGGCCAGGAGATCCAGGCCGATCTGCGCGTCACGCGCTTCGAGCCGCATCGGGCCATCGTGCTGGAGACCGATGCCTCCGGCGTTCACGTGGAGGCCTCCATCCGCCTGGAGCCGATGGAGCCGGATGGATGCCGCGTCACGTTTGGCATGGCCATCGAGGCCACCAACGTCTTCATGCGGCCGCTCGAGGCGATGATCGCCCAGGCGGCGGAGGGTGACATCGGTGCCAGCCTGGAGGCCCTGGAGCGCGCAATCGGCTGACGGCATCTTGAGGGTGGTCGATCCCCTCCGCTATACTCCGCATGGAACGCGTTGACGCGGGAGCAGTACGCGCGCGCCTCGATCTCAGCGAGCCGGGCCTGGTGGAAGCCGGCGGTCGAAGGGACGCGGAACTCGCCCGCCGAGCAGTCGGCCAAACCCGACCGGATGGCGCCCGATAGCACGCCGATGAGTGGACCGATCGTGGGGTTGTAGCTCAGCTGGGAGAGCACCTGCATGGCATGCAGGGGGTCGGGGGTTCGAGTCCCCCCAGCTCCACCATCCATCGGCCAAGTCACGGTGGTACCGCGGAGATGCCCCTTCGTCCTGACGCGAAGGGGCCTTTTGTTGTCCGCAAGATGAGGAAACGCGAGCCGATGGTGACGCCGGGCACGGCGGGCGAGGCACTGACGGCCAGGGATGGCCGGCGCTGGCTCCTGCGCCGCGCACGCCCCACCGACGCCCGCGCCCTGTCGCGCCTCTTCTCCGCCGTGCGTGCCGAGGGACGCTGGCTGGCGACCCCGCCTTCGGCGGTGAGCGAGCCGTCCGAGTCCTACTTCATCGGCGAGATGATCCGCGCCGGCGACAGCCTGGTGCTGGTCGCCGAGGCCGATGGCGACGTGGTCGGCAACGTGCTGGTCACGACCGAGCGTTCATCGGTCAGCGACCACGTGGGCACGCTGTCGATCGCGATCCGCGATGCCTGGCGAGATGTGGGCATCGGCACCGCGCTCATGCGGGCCGCCCAGGAGTGGACCCGGGAACGGGGCCTGGTCAAGCTGGCACTGGGCGTCTTTCCCGACAACGCGCGCGCCATCGCGGTGTACGAGCACGTGGGCTTCGCCCGCGAGGGGGTGCGCCGCATGCAGTACCGCGGGGCGGGCGGCACCTTCCGCGACGAGCTGCTGATGGCCTGGTTCCCCGGTGAGGCGGACGGGTGATGGTCGATCCCGCGGCCCGAGATGCCCGGGCACGCTCCTTCGACGCATGGGCCGGCGAGTACGACCGCTACCGCCCGGGCTACCCGGAGGAGCTCTTCGAGACGATCCAGGGCCGGCTCGGGCTGCCGTCGCCTCCGCGCGTCGTCGACCTGGGCGCCGGTACCGGGCGCGCCAGCCTGGCCATGGCTGCGCTGGGGTGGCGGGTGACCGCCGTGGAGCCCGGCAAGCCGATGCTGGACCAGCTGCGCGCCCACGCGGCGAACGAGGGGCTGGTCATCTCGACGATCCAGGCCACGGCCGAAGCCACCGGCCTCGACCCGGCGTCGGCGGACCTCGTCACCGCCGCGCAGTCGTTCCACTGGTTCGACCATGACGCCGCGCTGACCGAGATGGCCCGGATCGTGAAGCCCGGCGGCGGGATCGCGCTGTTCTGGAACGTGCGCGACGCCGAGCGCTCCGGCTTCGTGGCGGACTACCACCGGCTGCTCGCCGACCGCTTCGGTGAGGCCGACACCGGCCAGTACCTGCAGGCGGGGCAGGAGACCGGCCACGACCGGACGCGTGACGCCATCGGGCGCGCGGGTGGCTTCGGCGACCCGGAGCTGCTGACGCTGGAGCACGTGGTGCAGACCACCGCCGCCGGCTTCATAGGCATGGCCTTCACCGCCTCGTACGTGCGCTCCCTCCCCGGTGAGGAGCAGGACCGCTTCCGCATCGAGCTGGGCGGGATCCTTGGCCGGCACGGGCACACGGACGAGACGCCATTCGACCTTCCCTATCGCATCGACCTGTGGATCGCACGGAGGCATGGATCATGACCACGCAGACACGCGCCCGCGCCGGACGCGCCGAGCGCTTCGACCCGGCCTCGTACGAGGCCAAGTGGCGGGAACGCTGGGAGGCGGACGGGATCTACCTGGCCCCCGACGACGATCCCCGCCCCAAGCGCTACGACCTGACGATGTACCCGTACCCGTCGGGCAACCTGCACATCGGCCACTGGTATGCCATGACCGGGCCGGACATCGTGGCCCGCATGCATCGCATGCAGGGCTACAACGTGATGTTCCCCATGGGCTTCGACGGGTTCGGGCTGCCGGCCGAGAACGCGGCCATCGACCGGGGCATGGACCCGGCGAAATGGACGTACTCGAACATCGACACCATGCGCCGCCAGATGCGGCTGATGGGCGCCAGCTTCGACTGGACGCGCGAGGTCGTGACCTGCGACCCGGAGTACTACCGCTGGCAGCAGTGGCTCTTCCTGAAGCTGTACCGGGCCGGACTGGCGTACCGCGCCATGGGAACCGTCGACTGGTGCCCCAGGGACAAGGTCGTGCTCGCGCGCGAGCAGGTCGAGGGCACGGACCGCCACTGCTGGCGCTGCGGAACGCCGGTCACCAAGCGTGACCTGGAGCAGTGGTGGTTCCGGATCACGAACTACTCCGACGAGCTGCTGAGCTTCGAGGGGCTCGACTACCCCGAGCCGATCAAGGCCATGCAGACCAACTGGATCGGTCGCTCAGAGGGCGCGGAGATCGACTTCCCGACGGAAGCCGATGGCGTCGAGCCGATCCGGGTCTTCACCACCCGGCCGGACACGGTGTACGGCGCCACGTTCATGGTCCTGGCGCCCGAGCATCCGCTGGTCGCCACCCTGACGACCGCCGATCGGAAGGCCGATGTGGAGGCCTACGTGGCGGCGACGCGGCGGGAGACCGAGATCGAGCGGATGAACACCGAGCGCCCCAAGACCGGGGTCTCCATCGGTGCGTATGCCGTCAATCCCATGACCTCGGAGCGGATCCCGATCTGGATCGCGGACTACGTCCTGCCCGGGTACGGGACCGGCGCGATCATGGCCGTCCCCGCCCACGACGAGCGCGACTACGAGTTCGCCGAGAAGTTCGACCTGCCGATCCGCTACGTCGTGGCGCCGGCATCGGGCGAGCTGCCGGAAGGCAAGGCCCTGATCGAGCACACCGCCGACGAGGTCCTGGTCGAGTCGGGCGAGTTCACCGGGATGGCGGCGTCGGAGGCCATCGGCGCCATCACCCGCGCCCTCGAGGAGCGCGGGCAGGGGCGGTTCGCGGTGAGCTACCGCCAGCGCGACTGGCTGGTCAGCCGCCAGCGCTACTGGGGCTGCCCCATCCCCATCGTCTACTGCGACGAGCACGGGGCGCAGCCCGTCCCGGAGTCCGAGCTGCCGGTCGTGCTGCCGTCCGACGTCGACTTCGCACCCACCGGCGTCTCGCCGCTGCAGTCGCATCCGGACTTCCTCAACGCCACCTGCCCGGTCTGCGGACGCACCGCGCGGCGGGAGTCGGACACCATGGACACCTTCGTCGACTCCAGCTGGTACTTCCTGCGCTTCTGCTCGCCGCACGCCGATGACGCTCCGTGGGATCGGTCGAAGGTCGATGCCTGGATGCCCGTGGACCTCTACACCGGTGGCGCGGAGCATGCCGTGCTGCACCTGCTCTACTTCCGGTTCTTCGTGAAGGCCATGCGCGACCTGGGCCTGCTGAGCATCGACGAGCCGACCCTGATCCTGCGCAACCAGGGCCAGATCCTGGGTGCGGATCACCAGCGCATGAGCAAGTCGCGTGGCAACGTCACCGATCCCGACGAGCTGGTGGCCCGCTACGGCGCCGATGCGGTCCGGCTGTTCCTGATGTTCATTGGCCCATGGGACCAGGGCGGGCCGTGGAGCCACACCGGCATCGACGGCGTCCACCGCTTCCTGGGGCGGGTCTGGCAGCAGGCCCAGCCTGACGGCGCCAACGGCCCGGCCACCACCGGTGACGCGGCCGCCGAGGGCGAGCGCGACCTGCGACGGGTGACGCACCGGACCATTGCCGGCGTCACCGAGGACTACGAGGCCTTCCACTTCAACACGGCCATCGCCAAGCTCATGGAGCTGTCGAACGCCATCAGCGAGGCGCGCGAGGCCGGGCTGGAAAGCAGCGACGCGTACGCCGAGGCGGTCGACACGCTGCTGCTGCTGCTGGCGCCGGCCGCCCCGTATGCCAGCGAGGAGCTCTGGGAGCGGCGCGGGTATGACTACAGCGTGCACCGCCAGCCCTGGCCCGTGTCCAACCCGGCACTCGCCCGCTCGGAGGTGATCGAGCTGCCGGTGCAGGTGGACGGCAAGCTCCGGGACCGGCTGCTGGTCGGACCGGAGACCGGCGCCGCGGAGATCGAGCGCATGGCACTCGCCAGCGAGCGGGTGCAGGCCTACCTGCGCGGGCGCCCGCCTCGCCGCGTGATCCAGATCCCGGGCAAGCTCGTGAACGTGGTGACGCCGCGCGACTGACGACGGCGCGGCTCGCGCAAACCCTGCCGTAACCGCCCGGTAAGACGGTCGCCCCTAGCCTGCAGCCCTGCTTCCGGGGCCCGGCGCCGAGTGCCCGGGCGCCGGACCTCGGACGCAGCCGACCCTTCCTCGCCTCCTCACCGTGGGAGGCCTGCTCATGCCCATCACCGACCGCGTCGTGCTCGCCGGCATCGCCGGGGCGGTGGTCCTGGCCGGGGTGGCCGCCTGGCTGCTCGTGGCGAGTCCGTCCCCACCCACGTCCGAGGAGGCGGATCCTTTCGCGATCGCGTCCAGCGGCGATCCGGCGCCATCGGCGAGTCCTGAGCTCCCAGCCGACCTGGTCGTCGATGTCGAAGGGGCTGTGGTCGAGCCGGGGATCCGTCGCCTGCCTGCCGGATCCCGCGTCGCCGATGCGCTCGGGGCCGCCGGGGGCTACGCGCCCGACGCGGACCTCGCGGCGTCGGCTCATGCACTGAACCTCGCGGCACCGCTCGCGGACGGGGACCAGGTCTACGTCCCGCGCCTCGGGGACGGGGCGGGTCCGGGCGGGGACCAGGGCACGGGCGGTGGCGGCAGCGCCGGCGGTCTCGTGAACATGAACACCGCCTCGAGCGAGGAGCTCGACGCGCTGCCGGGCATCGGGCCGGCCACGATCGCCAAGATCCTCGCCGCCCGGAACGAGCAACCGTTCCGCACGCTCGACGAGCTAGTGGATCGCAAGGTGCTCACCGCCTCCCAGCTGGCGACCGTCCGGGACCGGATCACCGTCTAGGCCACTTCGGCTGACCGTCGAGCACGCCAGGCTGACATGGCGCGAGCGTCGCTGATCCTGCCCGGCGCCCTTGCCGGCACGGTGGTCGGGATCCTGGTCGCCGACCCGGCCAATCCCCCGCCGGCATCCCTCGGGATGATCGTCGCGGCGGCACTGGCCGGCGTCCTCGCGGGACTCGCCCTGGCGGCGATGGGCCGCTCGGGCGGGACATGGCCGGCCGCGGCGGTGCTCACCGCCGCGCTGGCCGCGGGGATCGCCATTGGCGCATGGCGAGCGGCCGGTGCCGCGCTGCCCACCGGTCCCGGCTCCCTGGCGGCGGTCGTTTCGGCCGGCCCGACATCCGACCTCGCGGTGCGCGGCACCGTCGTCGACGACCCGCGTCCACGGGAGGACCGTCAGCAGGTCGTGCTCGACCGGGTCACGCTGAGCGGTCACCCGGTACGCGGCCGCCTGGTGGCATGGCTCCCGCGTGCCGTGGCCCTGCGGAGCGCGGACATCGTGTCGTTCGAGGCGCGGCTGCAGGCACCCGAGGCCTTCGACGGGTTCGATTACCGCGCCTATCTCGCCCGCCAGGGCGTGGGCGCCATCGGTCGGGCATTCGACGCCCAGGTGACCCATCCGCGCGGCAGCTCGCCTGCCGCCGTGCTCACCGGGCTGCGCAGGACGCTCCTCGGCGGCCTGGACGCCGTGGTGCCCGAGCCCGAGGCGGCCCTTGGCGCGGGCATCCTCCTGGGGGTGCGCACCGCCATCGACCCCGCGGTGAACGACGCCTTCGCGGCGGCCGGCCTGACCCACGTGGTGGCGATCTCGGGCTGGAACATCGCGATCGTGGCGGCCATCGTGGCTCGCCTGCTCGAGGGCCTGGCCGGGCGTGCCGGGGGTCGCCTGCTCGTGCCCACGCTCACGCTCACGGCCATCGGGGGCTACGTGGCGCTGGTCGGGTCGAGTCCGTCGGTGGTCCGGGCGGCGCTCATGGCGGTGGCCCTCCTGCTCGGTCGCCAGGGCGGATCCCGGGCCCACGCCGCATCGGCCCTCATGCTCGCGGCCCTGCTCATGCTCATCGTCGCGCCCGCCGTGCTGTGGGACGTGGGCTTCCAGCTCTCCCTGCTGGCGACCGCCGGCCTCATTGCGTTCGGCGCTTCGATCGCCGCCAGGATCGAGGGTTGGCCGGGGTGGGTGCGCGAGCCGGTGGCCCTCACTCTGGCCGCCCAGCTCACGACCCTGCCCGTCATCCTGCTCACGTTCTCGCGGCTGAGCCTGGTGGCCCCGGTCGCGAATGTCCTCGTCACGCCCCTGGTGCCGCTGGTGATGCTTGCCTGCGCCATCGCCGCCCCGGTGGGGGCCGTCATCAGCGCCGTCCCGCTGCCGTTCATCGGCAATATCGCTGCCTGGCTGGCCGGTGGGGCCGCCTGGCTCGGGCTGCGCGCGATGATCGTGGTGGGATCGGCGGTCGCGTCCGTGCCGTTCGCCTCGCTGCCGGTGAGCCTGCCACCCGCGCTGGCCCTGGCGTGGTACCCCGCGCTGGCCCTCGCCTGGCGGATGCGACGAGGCCGAGCGGCGGAGGCGGAAGCCGGGCCCCGTGCCCTGGTCGGCCCCGGGCGAGTGCAGCGCGGGCGCACGGTGGCGGCCCGTCGGCTGGCCGCCGCCTTGACCCCGGTGCGCCTCGCAGCCAGCGCCGTGGCGACACCGATGCGCGCCTTCCTGGCGCTCGTGGTCGTGCTGGGCGCCACCACCCTGGCCACGCTCCCGGACGGACGGCTGCACCTCGTGATGCTCGACGTCGGCCAGGGCGACGCCATCCTGGTGGTGGCCCCATCGGGCGCCACGCTGCTCGTCGACGGCGGTCCCGATCCGGATGTCACCCTTCGCCAGCTGGGATCGGCACTGCCGTGGTGGCGCAGGAGCCTGGACGCCGTCCTGCTCACCCATCCGCACCAGGATCACGTCGGCGGCCTCCCCGCGGTCCTCGAGCGTTTCCGCGTCCGCACCGTCCTGGACGGTGGGCGCGCCTACCCGAACCCCGCCTACGCCCGGTTCCTGGCACTCGCGGCGGAGGGGTCCGGAACCGGCTACCGGCTCGCGAGGGCGGGGGATGTGCTGTCCCTCGACCGACAGACGACGCTGACCCTCCTCTATCCCTCTGACGGCGACGCTGCGGCGCCGCTTCCCGCGGGCGACGTGAACAACGCCTCCGTCGTGGGTCTCCTGCGTATCGGTCGCTTCGCGGCGCTGCTGACCGGCGATGCCGAGGCACCGGTCGAGGCGCTGCTCGCCGCACGGCAGCAGCTCAGCGCCGTCGACGTGCTGAAGGTGGCCCACCACGGGTCGCACTCGGGGACGACGCCCGCGTTCGTCGCCGCGATCCACCCGGCGCTGGGCCTGGTGAGCGTGGGCATCGGGAACGAGTACGGCCACCCCAGCCCTGACACGATCCGCGTCCTCGGCGACGCCGGGGTCGCCGTCCTGCGCACGGATCGCGACGGTGCCGTCGAGGTTCGGTCGGATGGCCTGACCTGGCGGGTGACCGCGGCCGGCCGCAGCGGCCCGCGGCATCCTGCACGGTCGGCACCCGGTGGCGACCGCGCCGCCGCCAGCTCCGGGGGGCCCGGCCCGGCACCGGGAGAGGTTCCGGTGGATGCGCCAGCCGTCGCATCGGGAGCCGGAGCGGGTAGCATCGGCGCATGGCAGTTCCGGATCGCGACGAGGCGGCACGCATCCTGGCCGGTCGCCGGCTTCCGGCCGGCATCGTCCGGCACTCCGAGGGTGTGGCCCGCGTCGCGGTCGCCGCCGCGACGCTGGTGGCCGAAGCCGGGATCCCGGTTGACGTGGCCGTCGTGGAGGCCGCGGCGCTGCTCCACGACATCGACAAGCCAGAAACCCGCCGGACGGGTGGCCCCCACGGCGAGGTCGGCGCACGCATGCTGGAGGCCATGGGATTCGGCGAGCTGGCAGCCGCGGTCTCCTCTCACCCGGCCTCCTGCCTCGTGGACGAGGACCGATTCCCCCGTGGCTGGGAGCCCGTCTTGGTCAGCCTGGCCGACAAGCACGTCGAGCAGACCTTCCTGACCATCGACGAGCGCCTCGACCGCATGGCGGATCGACATCCCCGCTACCGCGAAGAGATCGAGGCCTCCCGGTCGGCGGCGCATGCGCTGGAGGCCGAGCTGGCGGAGGCGACCGGCCTGGAGGTCGGTGAGCTCGTCGAGCGCCTCCGCCGGGCATGGGAGTCGGGCGCCACGTCGTGAGCGTCCATCTGCTGCTCGCCCACGGCGACGATGGCCTCTCCCTCGACGAGGCGGTGAACGAGCTGGCGCGCACCCTCGGCGACGTGGAGCGTACCGACCTGCTCCCGGATCGATCACCGGACGAGGCGCTGCTCGACCGCGCCCGGGTGGAGGCGGCCTCCATCGGCCTCTTCGGACCGCACCTCGTCGTCCTCCGGCGACCCCTGCGCGCCGCCGGGCGCGCCGGAGCCGCGACCGAGAAGCTGATCAGCCTCGCGCGCGATCTTCCCGACGGCGCCGCGCTGGCGCTGGTGGAGGAACGCCCTTCGCGGGATGCGACCCGCCCCCCTGCCCTTCTCCGCAGACTTGCCGACGCCGTCCGGGAGCGCGGCGGCATCGTGGTCGAGCGGATGGCGCCGCGGCGGTCCGAGCTTGCGGGCTGGACCCGGCGGCGGGCAACCAGCCTGGGCATCGTCATCGAGCCGCGCGCGGCGGCGCTCCTTGCCGAACGCGTCGGTGGCGCGGTGTGGGAGACGGACGTCGAGCGCGGCGAGCAGACGCGCGTCGTGGACTCCGAGCTCCGCAAGCTCGCCACCTTTGCGGGCGAGCGGCCGATCGGCACGGACGACGTCGAGCGCCTCACGGCAGACACCCGTCCGGCATCGGTCTTCGCCATCACCAACGCCGTCGACCGGCGCGAGCCGGCGGCCGCAGCCGCAGCCCTGCAGCACGCGCTGGACGAGGGGCAGCCCGTCCTCAGAATCACCGCCTCGCTCCACGCCCGGATCGCGGACCTGGTCATTGCGGGCGACCTCGCGGCCCGGGGCGCGACCCCGGCGGAGCTGACCCGGGCGGTGGGACGCGGAAACGCACGGGTAGCTGAGCGGATCGTCGCGGCGGCGCGTCGCTACACGCCCGACGAGCTCGAATCGATGCTGCGCGGGCTCTTCGACGCGGACCTGGCCATCAAGGAGAACCGGGTCGAGCCCGAGTCCGCGGTCGCCGCGTGGCTGGGTGAGCACCTGCTCGCGGGTCGGGCAGCCTCTCGCTGAGCTGCGGGCACCCGGCGCCGGGCACGACGCGGCCCCGCTCGTGAGCAGAGTGGCGTCGCCGGAGGGCTACCGGATCGAGTGGGGGGTCAGGCGGCGGGCGAGCGGAGGACGCGATCGCTCTCGATCGCGAACGTGCAGCGCGCCTCGGCGAGCCCCAGGATGCCGATCAGCTGCTGGTCGACGTAGAGCTGGCGGCACGGGATGCAGAGCGCGCCGGGGATGGCGAAGAAGAGCCGCTCGTCGGCGGCCGTGTCCCGGAAGGTGGTGTCGAACACGCTCGTGAGGAGATCGCTGCCGCAGAACCGGCAACGCTCCGAGGACTGTTCGGCCATGGATCGCTCGTGCATGCGACGAGCATGGATGCGGCCCGACGGCGCCTCAATAGGAGTACCGGGGTAGGCCCCACCGGTACCCACGTAGTACCCGGCACCCGAGCGCGGCGGGCATCCGCGTCACACGATGCGGACGACCTGCGCGGCGCCGCTCCACAGGCGCTCGAGCCCGTAGAACTCGCGTTCCTCGGGTGCGAAGACATGGACGATGACGCTCCCGTAGTCGATGAGGACCCAGCGGGCAGCCCTGGTTCCCTCCACTCCGAGCGGGCGGACCCCTTCATCCCGCAGCCCGTCGACGATGGCTCCCGCCAGGGCGCTCACCTGCCGGTCGCTGCGGCCGGAGCAGATCACGAAGTAGTCCGCCATGGTCGTGACCTCGGCGGTTCGCAGGAGAACCACGTCGCTCGCCTTCTTGTCGGACGCGACGTCCACGATCCGATGCGCAAGCTCGGATGGATCGGTGAGCGCGATGCGAGCGGGTTCGGCCAGGTGCGTCAGCTCCTTGCAGATCGGCGTCAGGGCCGGTAGAGGCGCCGATCCTCGATCAGCTCCTCCACCGCTGGGGGAACAAGGTACCGGATGGCGCGTCCGGACGCCACCCGCCGCCGGATCTCGCTCGCGCTCACGTCGAGCCCGGGCCCGTCGAGCGGATGGACGCGCGGGGCCGCGACGCCGAAGCGCTCTGCGAGCGCCGCCGACTCCGGCATGCGGGTCCCGGGCCGTGGTCCGACGGCCCACTCGGCGAGGGCGAGGATGCGGTCCGGCTCGCGCCAGGTGTCGATCTGGACCAGCGAGTCCGCCGCCATCACGAGGACCAGGGTCGCATCGGGGCCGTACCGCGCCTGGAGCTCTACCAGGCTGTCGACGGTATAGGACGGTCCCGGGCGCTCCATCTCGACGGTGCACAGCTCGAAGAGCGGATCGTGCTCGATGGCCCGACGGGTCATCTCCAGCCGGTCATCGGCCGCGGTCATCGGCTGCCCCCGCTTGTGGGGCGGTTGTGCCGCCGGCATGAAGAGCACGCGCTCGAGTCCCAGCTCGTCGGCGGCCAGGGTCGCCAGCCACAGGTGGCCGACATGGGGCGGGTCGAAGGTCCCGCCCAGGACACCAATGCGCCGCCCGCCGCCGTGTTCCCCGCTCACTCCTCGCCCCACTCGAGCTCCGCATCGCCGATGCGGACGGTGGTGCCCGCCACGGCCCCGTGCTTGCGCAGCTCGTCCTCGATGCCGAGCCGGTCGAGGAGGCGCCCGAACCGCTCGCGCGACTCCTCGTTGGTGAAATCGGTCCGGTTCGCGGCCTCCTCGATCCGCCGGCCGCGTACGCGCAGGGCATCGTCCTCCGCCATGACCTGCCATCCGGATGCGAGGGGATCGAACCGGTGCACACGCACCTCGTCGGCGCCCGTGGTCCGGACGGCATCGCGCTCGGTCGCCTCGCCGAGGGCCGCCTCGAGCGCCTGGCGAAGCTCGTCGAGGCCCGTTCCGTCATGGGCTGAGACACCAATGGGACGGCGGCCGGGGTCGTCGGCCGCGTCGCGGCGGAGCGCGGCACGCACCGAGGGCCAGCGTCTGCGGACCGCGGGCAGGTCCAGCTTGGTGACCACGATCCGCATCGGCCGTTCCAGGAGGGCGGGGTCGTGGAGCCGCAGCTCATCGAGCACGCCCCGCCACTCGACCACCGGGTCGGCCGCATCGCCGTTCACGACGCCCAGCAGCACGCGCGTACGCTCGACGTGGCGCAGGAACTCGTGGCCCAGGCCGTGACCGGCGTGGGCGCCCTCGATGAGGCCGGGGACGTCGGCGATCACCGCGGTGCGCTCATCGACGTCGGGATCGTCCCCCACCGAGAGCACGCCCAGGTTCGGGCTCGTGGTCGTGAACGGGTAGGCGCCCACCCGGGGCGTGGCGGCCGTCATCGCCGCGAGCAGCGTCGACTTCCCGGCATTCGGCGCGCCAACGAGCCCGATGTCGGCGATGGTCTTGAGCTCCAGCTCCAGCCAGCGCTCCTCGCCCGGGTCGCCCTTCTCGTAATGGCGGGGCGCCCGGTGAGTGGATGAGGCGAAATGGACGTTGCCCCGGCCGCCGCGGCCGCCACGAGCCACCACGAGGCGTTCCGCCGGAGCGAGCAGCTCACCGATCCAGCCACCCTCCTCGTCCCGCACCACGGTCCCCGGGGGAACCGCCAGGGTGACCGAGGTGCCGTTGCGACCGTGTGAGCGCCGGCCGGATCCGCGACCGCCGGGCTTCGCGCGGAAGTGCCGACGGCGCCGATAGTCGGCGAGCGTGGTCATGCCGGCCTCAGCGACGAGCACAACGTCGCCACCTCGTCCACCGTCGCCGCCGTCGGGGCCACCGCGTGGGACGTGCGCCTCGCGGCGGAACGAGGCCACGCCGTCGCCCCCGGCGCCGGCCGCCACGAAGACACGAACGTGGTCAGCGAACATCGCGGCGATGATACCGGGGAGCTCGAGCTGAAGCGGCGGACGCCTTCGGGCTCCGCGTCGTGACCCGGACCTTCGAGGTCAGCGGGAGATGTAGCGCAGGGGGTTGACGAACACCCCGTTCACGGACACCTGGAAGTGCACATGCGGACCCGTGCAGTTGCCCGTGCAGCCCACTGAGGCGATGCGTTGTCCTCGCGTGACGCTGCTGCCAGCCGCGACGAGGATCGCGCCCAGGTGGTTGTAGACGGTGTGCAGGCCATTCCCATGGTCGATCTCGACGACCAGGCCGCCGCCGTTGGTCCGCCAGCCGGCCCAGATCACGGTCCCGGACGCTGCAGCCAGGACCGGGCTGCCCGCGGGGACGGCCAGGTCGACGGCCAGATGCCCAGACCAGTAGTACTGCGTGATCACGGCGCCGGGAACCGGCCAAAGGAGCGTGCCGTTGCTGACGACCGCCACGATCACCGGGGCCTTTGCCTTCGGGGTTGGAGCGGGGGTCGGAACCGGCGTGGGCGTGGGGGTGGGCGTGGGGAAGACGCGACGAGAGAGGAGCGGGTCGGTGTCTGCCGTCTGGGCCTGGAGCACGTAGTGGGCCGACTTGAGCGCTCCCGCCTGCGCGGCGGCACCACGCGCGGTCGCGACAACGTCGAACGCGAGGCCGTTCTGAGCCTGCGCTGCGCCATGGAGAGCCGAGAAGCCGAATGCCGCGCTGAATGCCACAAGTCCCGCCACGGCCAGGTGCGCGATCGCACGATACAGGGGGCGGGCCTCAGTCAATCGGGGTAAACGGCGGTGTGGCTCGGGCAATAGCTCAACTCCAGCAGCAGGTTGCGGGCGATGGCTGTGCGACCCGCCGCGCGATCCGGTGACCCCCCGAATCGGAACGGTAACGGCCCGAGTCGTACGGACGCGATGGTACCAGCGCCGTCGACGGGGGGCAACGTGCCATCTGTCACGAAGGCGGTCAGGACGTTCGGTCTACGGGCCACCGTTGCCAAGCTGCAACGGTACCGAGCCCAGCTGGCTGAGCGGGACGCCGTCGGGCCCGACCAGGGTCACCCAGGCGACCTGCCGGCCACCGGTCGGGACGGGCGGAAGGGTTACGCCGAGCTCCACCGATTCGCCCGGACCGAGGGCCGGCACCGTGGCATCCAGTGGCGTCAGCGTGGCGGGCGCGGCGGCGAGATACGGCATGGTCGTCGCGCCCCACCCGGCCGCCAGCTGCGTGCCGGACGGCCACGGATCGGAGCCGGTGTTCGTCAGGCGCAGCTGGAGGTGGCCGTCAGAGGGCGCCACTGCCGGCCAGAAGGGCGGGCCATCGCCGGGGACAGCCGTCGGCTGCGCGCCCGCGGTTCCGCCGGGCACGAGCGCATCGATCCGCCCCGCGAAGGCCCGGGCCGCGAGGTAGCGGGCGACACCGTCGAAGATGCCGCGCGCCGCCGCCTGGTAGCCGGCGGGGGTCGCGAGCAGCTCGCCTTCCGCTTCGAGCGAAACCGATCCCACCTCGGCGAGGATGCCGGGCATCAGCAGCCCTCGCCGTGGTTCGTTCTCGGCGGTACCCGCCGGCTTGAGGAAGTAGAGGTACGGCGCGGTGCCATCGATGCCGCGATCCTGCCGGGCATAGGGCGCGGCGCTCGCCATGGAGGCCACCACGCCGTCCTGGACGTCCCGGGCCAGCCGCTCCGAGGCATCGGCCCAGGGAAGGGCATCGGTGAAGAATGTCTGGGTGGCCGCGATCTTGTAGACCTGTCCGCCCTGCGTCATGGAGTTGATGTGGATGCTGATCGCCATGTCGGCCCGCGCCACGTTGGCGAGATCGATGCGGGCCGAGAGCTCATCGCGTGTTCGCGTCGCCTCCGGGACACCGGGGCCGAAGCCGGTGAAGCCGTCCCCGTTCACGTCGCGCCAGGGCGCCCCGTTGCAGCCCAGCGACGGATAGTCATCTCCGGCCAGCGCCGAATCGTCGCTGCGTGTGAGGACCACGGTGATTCCCTGCGCGGTGAGGAGGTCACGCAGCGCGAGGGCAATCCCCAGCGTGTCCGCCTTCTCCGACTTGGACGGCTGGTTGTCGTAGGGGTTGGCCACGCCCCAGTCAAGGCAGCCGCCGTGGCCCGGGTCGATCGCCACCACGATGGCCGCCGGATTGGGCCGGTAGACCGTGCTGCTTCCACCGGGCGCGGCCAGGACCGCACCAGGGGCCGGGGTTGGCGTGGGCGTGGGCGCCACCGAGCCCACCGACGGCAGCGCCCCGCTCGGAGAGGGGGATGGGCTGCCGCACGCGGAGAGAAGCAGGGCCAGGCCCAGGGCGACGATGAGCCAGGGGCGCGGCGACGGACGGCTCAGCGCTCGGAGGCCTCCACGGACTTCGACAGGGAAACCAGGAACTCCGCGTTGTTCTTCGTCTTGCCCAGGCGCTGCATGAGGAGCTCGATCCCCTCGTTGGGCCCGAGCGCGCTCAGCATGCGACGCATGGTCCACACCATCCGCAGGCTGTTCTCGTCGAGGAGCAGCTCCTCGCGGCGGGTGCCGGAGCGGAGCACGTCGATGGCCGGGAAGATGCGCTTTTCGCTCAGCTTCCGGTCGAGGGCGAGCTCCATGTTGCCGGTGCCCTTGAACTCCTCGTAGATGACGTCATCCATGCGCGAGCCGGTGTCGACGAGGCAGGTGGCGATGATCGTCAGCGATCCCCCGTGCTCGATGTTGCGTGCCGCGCCGAAGAATCGCTTGGGCGGGTAGAGCGCGACGGGGTCCACGCCACCCGAGAGCGTCTTGCCCGATGCCGGCAGGGCCAGGTTGTAGGCGCGCGCGAGGCGGGTGATGGAGTCCAGCAGGATCACGACGTCACGGCCGGTCTCGACCTGGCGCTTCGCGATCTCCAGGGCCATCTCCGCGACCCGGGTGTGGTTCTCGGTTGGCTCATCGAAGGTCGATGCGTAGATGTCGCCGTTCACGGACCGCTGCATGTCCGTGACCTCCTCCGGCCGCTCGCCGATGAGGGCGACCATGAGGAGGGACTCCGGGTAGTTCGCCGTGATCCCGTGGGCGATGTGCTTCAGGACCGTGGTCTTGCCCGCCTTCGCCGGGGACAGGATGAGCCCGCGCTGCCCCTTGCCGATGGGCGCGATCAGGTTGATGAGCCGCTGGGTGAGGTTCTTCTGGTCGACCTCGATGTCGAACATCTCGTCCGGGAAGACGGGGACCAGCGAGTCGAAGTACGGACGGCGCTTGGCCGTTTCGGGGTCAACGCCGTTCACCGTGTCGACGCGCAGCAGACCCCAGTACTTCTCCTGGTCCTTGGGCGGACGCGTCTGCCCGGTGACCCGGTCACCGGTGCGCAGGGCGAAGCGGCGCACCTGGCTCGAGCTGACGTAGATGTCGTCGTTCGAGGGCATGACCCCGTGCCGGCGGAGGAATCCGAAGCCCTCGTCGACGATCTCCAGGATCCCTTCGGCGACGCCGGGCTGGCCGTTCTGCTCGGGACTCTTGCGAGTCGGCGCAAGCGGCACGGCGTCGAGGAGCTTCAGGACGAGGTCCTGGTGCTCGAGCTCCTCGAAATTCTCGATCCCGTGCTCGCCCGCGAGCTCGCGCAGCTCATCAACCGGCTTGGCCTGGAGCTCCGCGAGGGTGAGCGGCTCCATGGGACCGTCGTCCTCGGTCGGGAACGGCCCGGAGTAGATGCTCGAGTAGCTGCTGGAGTAGTCCGGGCGGCGGCGCGCATAGTTCTGGCGCTGGGGGGTGCGGCGGGAGCCGCCTCCGTCGGAGCGGCGGCGCGACCGGTTGCGTCGTGGGGTGCGCGCTTCCTCGTTCATGGCCGCGGAGTCTGCCGAGTGTGGTTCATGGACGTGAGAGGACCTCTGTGGAGGATGCCTGGCAGGTGCGCCCCGCGGTCATGCCGGTGGAGCTACCTGGCTGGCCCCGACCGGTACGGTGCACCGGTCCGCGGGCTCAGATGTTGGATGCCTCGCCCCAGGCGGGGCCATGCATGGGGTGACCGTGGCGGTCGAACGGTCAGATCTTGCGGGTCCCGGCTCGCGTCGTGATGTTGGGCCCGCCGTATCCGCTCATCTCTCCGATGAGCTGCGTCCGGATCTTGCGCAGGACCGGCCGCCAGTCCAGGGAATCATACCCGAGGAACGCAACCACGCGCTCGGGGCTCCAGCCGAGACCGTGCGCCAGGAGACCCCGCAGCTCCGTTCCGGCCGCCTCGCTGCGCCACCACCCCGCGCCATGGCGCTGGGCCATCGCCTCGTCGACGGCACCGCCGAGCATCATGGCGCGGAGGTACGAGCCGCGGTACATGGCATCATCCACGAAGGTCAGGTAGAGCGCGTCAGGCACCCGAACCCCGGTCAGCAGCCCGTACGTGCCCGCAAACGTGGCGCGATGGACCGCGTCCGGGCCGCCGCGGTACAGGCTCAGCTCGAACAGGTGCATGGCACCCAGGCGCCGGATCCGATGGAGCGTCGTCAGCGCCATGAAGTCGCAGAACGCCCGCGCCTCCTCATCGCCCATGCCCAGCTGCATCGCCAGCCAGTCCGGCTCGCCGGGCAGGGCGTCGAACGCCATCGCGTAGCCCTCGGTCACGCTCGCGTCGCCCAGGAGCCGAGCCCAGGTTGGCAGGGCGGGATCGACACCGGCGAAATGGACGAGATGGCCGGCCTCGTGGAGCCCGGTCCGATAGTCCTCCCAGCCCCCGTGCGGGTTGACCACCAGACGCACGTCACCGGGGGCCCTGATGACGGCGCAGAAGGCTCGCGACGCCTTCCGGGGCCGCGGCTCGACGTCGAGCGTGGTGCCGTCCTGGCGAAGCCGCATTCCGAGCCCGGAGAAGGTCGTCTCGAGGACCGCCATCATGGAGCGGGCCCCGAACCAGCCGTCCCAGCCGCTGCCGCGCAGGACGTGCCAGGCGTCGGCGAGCGTGCCGTCCCCCTGCTCGATCCCCACGGCAGCCATAGCGCGCCGCATCGACGCGAAGTAGCCCGTCTCACTGGCAACCAGCGCCTGGCGGACCGAGACGCCCAGGGCGTCCGGGTCCCAGCCACGGGTGACCGCCACGAGCTCGACGTAATCGCGGTAGCCCAGCGTCGCGGCGAGCGCCTGCACCTGCTCGATGCGCTCGCGCCGCTGCGGGTTGATGGCTTCCACGGCCTGCAGCCAGCTGGCGAAGAGCGCGTTGCGTTCGCCGCGGTCGCTGATGGCGCTGATGCGTGGCTGGGCAGCCCGATAGGGCACCGTCTCGCCACGCCACTGCACCACCGCGCGGCTCTCCGCGGTGGCGATGGCATCGGTCAACGGCGCGACCGCCTGCTGCAGGAACCCATCCGTGGCGAAGGCCAGCAGAGCGCGGAACCGGTCCGCCTCGTCTCCGCCGGCATCGAGGCGCTCGCGGAGGGCATCCACCACCGAGCGGTCGAAGAGCGCCGCGTGGCGCTCGTAGATGGGCGCCAGCTCCAGGTCGTCCTTCAGTCCGGCGCCGTTGCGGAATCGCTCCTCCTCGAGCTCGGCGAGGAAGGCCTCGATGCTGCCCTCGTAGGCATCGGCGTCGAAGCGCCGGGGGGCGGTGCGGCTGCGGCTGCGGGTCGGCATGTGGCTCAGGAGGCCCTCGTGGTTGTCGCCGTCTCGGCGGTTCCTGGTGTCGTCTGCGGTTCCTTCGTCTGCGCTTCGGGTGGCTCCGAGATGAGCCCCGTGCGGCGCGCTGCGGCGCCGACAAAGTCCCGGAAGAGCGGGTGCGGCCGGTTCGGACGGCTCTTGAGCTCCGGATGCGCCTGTGTCGCCACGAACCATGGATGGTCGCGCAGCTCAATGTACTCGACCAGGCGGTCGTCCGGTGAGACACCGGAGAACCACATCCCGGCGTCGCCGAGCCTGTCGCGGTACGCGTTGTTGACCTCGAACCGGTGCCGATGGCGCTCGTAGGCGATCTCCGATCCATAGGCGGCTCGAACCCGGCTCCCTTCCTCGAGGCGGGCCGGGTAGAGGCCCAGGCGCATGGTGCCGCCCTTGTCGGCCACGTCGTGCTGGTCCGGCATCAGGTCAATGACCGGGTTCGCCGTGAAGACGTTGAACTCGCTCGAGTTGGCATCTTCGGTGTCCAGCACCTCGCGGGCGAACTCGATGACCGCGCACTGCAGGCCCAGGCACAGGCCCAGGAAGGGCACCCCGTTGTGACGCGCCCAGCGGATCGCCCGGATCTTGCCCTCGACGCCCCGGTAGCCGAAGCCGCCGGGCACGACGATGCCGGCCACCCCCTTGAGCTCCCGCGCGACCTCGTCGAGCTCCAGGCGCTCCAGGTGCTCGCTGCGGATCCAGCGCACCCTGACATCCACGCGGTGATGCAGCGCCGCGTGCTTGAGCGCCTCCGAGACGCTGATGTACGCGTCGGGCAGCTCGGTGTACTTGCCCACGATCGCCACCTCGAGCTCGGGACGCGGGGAACGGATCCGCTCGACGAGCTCCTGCCAGTCGCGAAGGTCCGGCTCGCCGCCGGGAATCTCGAGCTCGCGAACGAGGAGCTTGCCGAGGCCCGCGCGCTCGAGCTGCAGAGGGACCTCGTAGATGCTGCGGGCGGTCTTGAGCGGAATGACGGCGTGGACGTCGACATCGGTGAAGAGCGAGACCTTGTCGAGGATCTCCTCCTCGATGGGCTCGTCGCTGCGCAGGACGATGACGTCGGGCTGGATGCCGATGCCGCGCAGGGTGCTGACGGAGTGCTGCGTCGGCTTCGTCTTGAGCTCACCGGTGGCGCCGATGGAGGGCAGCCAGGTGACGTGGACGTACAGCACGTTGCGCCGCCCCACGTCCTTGCGCATCTGGCGGATCGCCTCCATGAACGGGAGCGATTCGATGTCGCCCACGGTGCCGCCCACCTCCACGATGACCACGCCGTGGGCCGCTAGGCCGCTGCCCGCGACGCTGCCGGTGCCCTCTCGCGCGACGCGCTGGATCCGCTCCTTGATCTCGTTGGTGATGTGCGGGATGACCTGCACGGTGCCACCGAGGTAGTCGCCACGCCGCTCCTTGGCGATGACCGCGGAGTAGATCCGGCCGGTGGTGACGTTGCTCGCCTGCGAGAGGTTCTCGTCGATGAAGCGCTCGTAGTGCCCCAGGTCGAGGTCCGTCTCGGCGCCGTCATCGGTGACGAAGACCTCGCCATGCTGGTACGGCGACATCGTGCCCGGGTCGATGTTGATGTACGGGTCGAGCTTCAGGATCGAGACCGGGATCCCGCGGGACTTGAGGATGCGCCCCATGGACGCCGCGGTGATCCCCTTGCCGAGGGAACTTGCGACGCCACCCGTGACGAAGACGTACTTGGGCATTGGTCGGGACCTTTCGCGGAGTGACCCAAGCGTGCGAACGGGGCGGCGGCCGGTCCCGGTTCGGGCAACACGCGAGCACAGGACGTCAACCTCTGCTCGGGACGCCAGTCTAGCGCACCGTCCGGCCCGCCCGCCAGTCCTCCCCGGCACGCACGCCGGATACGATATAGTTCGTTGTATATGCAACTACCAACCACCACGCGAGGCAGAATGGACGAGCAGATTCGCCGGGCGCTGGCCCACCCCGGCATCATCGACATCACCACCACCGGCCGGCGCAGCGGCCTGCCGCGCCGGATCGAGATCGTCTACCACGTCCTCGACGGGCACATCTACATCAGCGGCATGCCGCGAGCACGGCGCCGAAGCTGGCTGGCCAACCTGGAGGCGGATCCGAACCTGACGATCCACCTGAAGCGGGGACCCGTCGCCGACGTTGCGGCCTCCGCGCGCATCATCGCTGACTCCGGCGAGCGTCGGTCGGTCCTGGCCCGGATCATCGCGACCGCCTGGCACGACCAGGACCTGGAGCAGATGGTCGCCCACTCGCCGCTCATCGAGGTCACCGTTCCCGCGCTGACCGCCTGAGCGCCGACCGGCCGGCCCTATCATGCGGCGATGGCCGATCTCCCTCCGGGCTGGCGCGAGCGGCCCCCGGACTGACCGATGGTGCTCCCGCCGGCGATCCGACTCGTGCACCCGGCGCCAACGCTGGCCGTCGTGTCGCTGTCGCTCGCCCTGGGGGCCATCATCGCGGCACAGGCGGGCGACGTGGTGGCCTGGCGCCTGGCCCTGACGACGAGCGCCGTCCTCGGATCACAGATCGCGACCGGCGCCCTCAACGACTGGGTCGATCACCAGCGGGACCGGGTCGCTCGCCCGGAGAAACCGATTCCCGCCGGCCAGATCGGGCGCGGGACGGCGCTCGGCATCGCCATCGCCGGCGTCCTGCTCCAGCTCGGCGCATCGCTGCCCCTGGGCCCGGTGGCCATGCTCCTGGGGGTTGCCGCACTCGCCAGCGCGGTCGTGTACGACCTGGGCCTGTCGCGGACGGTCCTGTCGCCGCTTCCCTACCTTGTGAGCTTCGGCCTGCTCCCGCTGTGGGTCGCCGCGGGGGTGGACGTCGCGCCGGAGCGAATGCTGCCCGCCGTACCGCTCGTCGCCCCGTTCGCGGTCGCAGCCCACCTGGCGAACACCCTGCGCGACTGGGAGGCGGACGCCATGCACGGATCGGGGAGCCTGGCCCAGGTCCTCGGCCGACGACGATCGCGGCTCCTGGCCCTCGTGCTCGGACTGGGTGTGGGCGCAGCCGTGGCGGTTGTCCTCCTGGGCAGCGGCCGAACGACGCTCCCGACCGTGGTCATGGGCGGCGCGGGGCTGGCGGCAATGGGACTCGGCGTCCGGGGCGACGCACAGCTCTGGCGCGGGATCCTCGTGGCCGCCGTGTGCTGGACGGCAGCCTGGGCGCTGGCAACTGGATGAGCACGAGAAACGGGCGCCGCAGTGGCGCCCGTTTGCTTCAGTGTGCCGAAGGGTCTGTCAGACGGTATCGTCGATCTCCAGCGCCTCGTCGTCGGTCTCCTCGGTCAGCTTGAGCCAGACGAAGAGTCCCGCGAGAACCGTGAGCGGGATGACGATCACGGCCGCGAGGAGTGCGCCGATGCCGATCAGCAGGACCTTGATTGCCTTCATTGGGATCGCCTCCCCTAGGATTGTGCGCCAGCCTCCGACGCGGTCTGCCGCTGTTGTGGTGCCGCGTCGATCATAGCCAAGATCTCTTCCTTCGTGAACTCGGCCAGCTGATGACCGGCGTGGGTGGCCGTGGCGGTGAGCATGCGCAGCACGAACGAGCCATCCTGCTCGAAGAAGAAGACGTCGCGCGGATGCTCCCCATCGAGCCATGCGCCGATCACGCGCATTGACTGGGTGTAGAAGTTCGTGATCTCGACGTGCGGATGCGGGTCGGCGGCCGTGCCACGATGCGCGGCCTCCTCATCGATCAGCTGGGCGGCCTGCTCGTCGAGGATCTCGTACGTCCGCTTCACCAGCTGGCCGGAGGATTCGGACCAGGCCCCGGCGTCGGGAACCGTGAGACCCTGGAGGAGGAACCCATCCTCCAGCTCGAGCAGGAGGAGCTCCTTCAGGTGCTCCCGATCGGCAAAGGCGCCGATCGCGCGGAGTACCTCCTCCCAGTCCTGTCGCGGGCTGCCTTCGTAGATTCGCATCAGGAGCCCTCCCTTGGAATCGAACCAGTCGATTCCGAGGCAGGATACACCGCGCGGAGGCCGATCAGCGCTCTCGGTGGTGCGTGCGGGCGACAGCAATGCGGGCCGCCATGCGGGCGTTGTTCACAATGAGGCCGATGTTCGCCAGCAGGGTCCGCCCGCCGGAGGCCTCCGCGACCCTGGCCAGCACGAACGGCGTCACCCGAGGACCGCGCACGCCCGCCCGGCCGGCCTCCGCCACGGCCGCCTCGATCCACGCGTTGACCTCATCGGAGGGCAGCGCCACGTCGGCGGGCGGCGGCTGGACCAGCAGCATGCCGCCGGCGCCGGGCAGTGCCAGGTGGGCGCCCACCGCAGCAGCGGCGGCGGCGGCATCGGGGACCGCATGCGGGACCGGGAGACCGGAGTCCGCGGCGTAGAAGGCCGGCAGCACGTCAACGCCGATACCGACGACCGGCACCCGTCGTGTCTCGAGCATCTCGAGCGTGGCGGGCAGGTCCAGGATCGACTTCGCACCGGAGCAGACGACGGCCACCGGGGTGGCGGCAAGCTCATCGATGTCCGAGGAGACGTCGAACGACGCCGCTGCCCCGCGATGGACACCGCCGATTCCTCCAGTGGCAAACAGCTCGATCCCGGCCCAGCGCGCAAGGCGCATGGTGGCGCTCACCGTGGTCGACGCGAGCCGCCCGGACGCCACGAGGGGCCCCAGGTCGCGCGACGCACCTTTGGCCGCGCCGCTCGCTCGATCCGCGAGGCGCTCGAGGACGGCGTGCGGCACCCCCACCAGGAGCCGACCGGCGTCAACGGCCGTGGTCGCCGGGACGGCTCCGGCCTCGCGCACTGCGGCCTCTGCCGCGAGAGCGGTCTCGATGTTCGCAGGCGCGGGCAGGCCCTGGGCGATCAGGCTCGACTCGAGCGCGACGACGGCCCGGCCCTCGTCCAGCGCGGACCGGACCTCGGCCGAGATGGTGAGCGGCGAGGGAACCCTCATGCGCCGGACACGGTAGCGGTTCCGCGCTCGCCCCGAATCGGGCCCTGGGCACCCGCCACGCCGGCCGCCAGCCCACCCGCGACCGCGGACTCCTCCAGCGCGACGCGCAGCCCGTCCTCCTCCGGCGGCCACGGCCCGCCGGCCAGCCGCGCGACGAGCGCGGCGGTGAATGCGTCGCCCGCTCCGGTCGTGTCGAGCACCGGCCCGATGTCAGCGGCAGCGACGCGGACCGTCGGGCCGCCGGACAGGCCGGCCTCGGCACCCTCCGCGCCGGCGGTGACGACGGCGAGCGTGGCGATCGCTCCCAGGCCCCGGACCGCGGCGGCCGCACCGGCCACCGGATCGCCCACGAGCCACCTCGCTTCGTCGAGGCTGAGAACCAGCAGGTCCGGGCGCGCGCGCTTGAGCGCAGCGCGGAGCGCTGCCGCGACGGCCGCATCGCCGGCCGACCCTCCGCCGATGCTCAGGCGCGTCCCGTCCGCGCGCGCCACCAGGGCGTCGACGATCGGCGCACCCTCGACGTCATCGCGCAGGACATAGCCGGAGCAGTGGACCCAGCTCATGGAGGCGATGGCCGCGGTCAGCACCGCGGCCTCCACGTTCAGGGGCGCCCGGTCGCTCAGCATGGTCCGCTCGCCCGTCTCGTCCAGGACCGCGACCACGATCGAGGTCGCGCCCGGGGGCACGCTCGTCGGGGCAAGGACCTCGATGCCTTCCGCCTCGAGGCGCGCACGCAGCCAGTCGCCGGCGAGATCGATCCCCAGCGCGGTGAGGAGGCGGACCGCGACGCCGCGACGGGCCAGGCGAACGGCGACGTTCGCACCCTGGCCCCCAGGGCCAACGCGGATCGCGGCCGGCCGATCGCCACCGCGAACCGAGGGGCCCCGGGGTGCGGCCGTCACGTCGAGGGCGCTGTCACCGATGACGCAGGCCCGCGCGTCCCGGGTCACCACGGCTTGCGGCTCGCGAACCCCTCTGTGGTCGAATGCCAGTAGTCCAGCTCCGCGTCGGACAGCTGCCAGCACAGCCAGGCCGGCGCCCCGTCCCGCTCGGTCGGGATGTCCACCAGCCCGCGCTCGAGGTCGCGGACCTGGACGCCCATCGACTCGAGCACCGCGAGGAGACCCTTGATCCCCTCCCCGACCTGCGCGAGGGCCGCCTCCCGATCCTCCACGTCAGTGTGCGGGGCCTCCGCACCCGCGGCCGCGTGGGCCGCGTGCTCGGCGTGCAGGGCGGTGAGCGCCTCGTCGAACCGCTGCTTCTCGATCGCGAGCTGGAGCAGGACCGCCCGGACCTGGGGGATGAGCGCCCGGCCCTCCTCGAGCGTGTAGCGTGGCTGATCGGTCATGGATCGCCTCGATGGTAGCCGCCACTCGACCGCCCGTGAGCACTTTGCTAGCATCGGCGAGGAGGCATACCGGCCAGGCCTGCTCCGCGCCGCGACGGCGCCGGTCGGATTCACCGATGGAGGGTGCATCCGCGCCATGTCCGATGAGAGGCGCCATGGCCGCGGGCAGAACGACGAGCGGCCGCCGTCACCGCACGATGATCCCTACACCGCGTACCACGACTTCGACCTGCCCGCTTACATGGGCAGCACCACGTTCCAGAAGCTGCCGCTGGTGACCGATGCCGCGGACCTGGCGGAGCGGCACCCGGACGTCGCCATCGTGGGCGCCCCGTTCGACGATGCGGTGAGCCACCGGCCCGGCTGCCGCTTCGGCCCGCGTGCGATCCGGACCGCGACCTATCACTCCGGGAGCCTCAACTCCCTGCAGCTCGACATCCAGCCCTTCGACTGGCTCGACTGCGTCGATGCCGGCGACGCGCCGGTGACCCCGGCGAACCTCGCGCGCGGGCACGAGGTGATCGGCCGCAAGATCGCCGAGGTGGTCGAGTCCGGCGCCATGCCCATTGTCCTGGGCGGTGACCACTCCATCACGTTCCCGTCGGCCAGCGCGGTGGCACGCCACGTGGCGCCGCGACGCCTGGGGGTCGTCCACTTCGACGCGCACGCCGATGCGGCGAACACGACCTGGGGCGTCCTCGCCTCGCACGGCACGCCGATGCGGCGCCTCATCGAGTCCGGCGCGGTGGCCGGCCGCAACTTCGTCCAGGTGGGGTTGCGTGGCTACTGGCCGCCGCCGGAGACATTCGCGTGGATGCGCGAGCACGAGATGCGCTGGCACCTCATGACCGAGATCGAGGAGCGGGGCGCTGAGGCAGTCATCGCCGACGCGATCGCCGAGGCGCTCGACGGGCCGGACCTCATCTACCTGTCAGTGGATATCGACGTCATCGATCCGGGGATGGCCCCCGGCACGGGGACGCCGGAGCCCGGCGGGATGCTGACCCGCGAGCTCCTGCGTGCCATTCGCCAGGTGGTGGGCGCCGTGGAGCTCGCAGGCATGGACGTTGTGGAGGTATCTCCGCCCTACGATCACGCCGACGTCACCGCCGCGGCCGCCCACCGCTGCGTGATGGAGGCGCTCAGTGCGCTCGCCGCCCGTCGGCGCCACGCGGGCGGGGCGCCGAACCCCACCCTGCTGTAGGCGGTCTCCCCGGGGCCGGCCCTAGCCGGTGACGCTGAAGGCGCTGGTGGCGACCTGTGTCTCGTTCAGCGAGACCTGGATGTCGTAGTCACCCGCACCCAGCTGGCTGAACGGCATCTGGATGTAGCCGGTGCAGGGCTTGTCCGGCTTGCAGCCGATATTGACCAGCTCGATGGAGCCGTCTCCGACCGACGAGCCGTCCGCGTGGTCCAGGACCGTGACGCCGATCACGTCGCTCGACCGCGCGTTGCGGAACCCGACCCAGATCCAGATCTTGCTTCCGCTGACCGTGCTGCCGTCCTGCGTGCAGCCGTGGAAGTCCATGTCGCTGGTCGCGCACGGCTGCGCCTGCGCCGTGAAGTCGGGCGGCACCGCGGCCGACGTTTCGGTCGGGGTGGCCGTTGCGCCGGCGCTCTCCGCTGCGCTGCTCGATGGCGAGGCGCCCGCCGACTCGCCCGGTGTCGCCTCCTCGGTGGCCGACGGCGTCGCGACGGCGGTCGGCGTCGGGCTCGCCTCCGCCGCGCCGGGGCTGGAGCTCATCAACGAGAAGAGAATCACGCCGCCCGCGAGGGCGGCGACGCCCAGGATCACGAATCCCAGGACCGCGAGGATGCCGGTTCGGCCCGGACCCCCCGGATCGCCACCATCGGGCCGGTAGGCGCCCGCGTCGTAGCCTCCATAGCCGTCGTCGCCGTAGCGGTAGCCGTCATCGCCGTAACCGCCGTCGCCGGGCGGTGCTGATCCGTATCGGTCGTCCGGCGCGAGGCCGGTGGCGGCGCGGGGATCCGCGTAGGCCCCAGCCGGCGGCTCGGGACGGGCGGCCGACGGCCAGGACGGCGCGGGAGTCGGCGGCTCGCCCGGAGTGTCGGATGACCAGCCGGCGCTGCCCGGCGGCGATTCGGCGAGGTAGTCGACACGCGGCGGCACCTCGTCTGCCGGCGGGGGCTCACGACGGGCAAGCACGTCCGACGGTTCCGGGACGAACTCGGCGCCGCCCCAGGCGGCATCGGCCTCATGCCAGTCGGCGGAGCCCCGATGGAACGGGTTGTCACCGCTGCGGCGCATGCGGATCCGTTCCTCGAGCTCCTCGCGATCGAGGCCGC
This sequence comes from uncultured Chloroflexia bacterium, assembly GCA_963805645.1. Classification (GTDB taxonomy): domain Bacteria; phylum Chloroflexota; class Limnocylindria; order QHBO01; family QHBO01; genus CAVXEH01. Next base: position 657,082 of record CAWDVA010000007.1, read on the forward strand.
GCGGCCGTCCACTGGCATCTGGCATGGTGCCGCCGCAGTGCAGGCACTGCGGCGCGATGGGGGTCGTCCGCCCGCAGGTGGGGCAGCGAATCTCGCCGGGCATGGTGGGGCTCAGCCGCTCCTCTCCGTCATCAGGCGGGCATTGTGCACGGGGAGGCGTCGCCTGCCAACCCGCGGGTGAGGGCAACCGTGACGAGTCATGCCCCGGGCCGCTTCCACTCGCTGCCGTCCGCGAACCGCTCGCGCTTCCAGATCGGCAGCCGCTCCTTGATCGCCTCGATGAGGTGCCTGTTGGCTTCGTAGGCGGCGCCGCGGTGCGCGGCGGCGGTGACGATCACCACCGCGGCTTCCCCCAGCGGCACCATCCCGGTCCGGTGCACCACCGCCACCGAGACATCCCAGCGCGCCGCGGCCTCCGTGGCGAGCTCCTCGAGCACGTGCTCGGCCATCTCGGCGAAGACCTCGTACTCCAGCTCCACGACCGGCCGGCCGTCGTCGGCGTGGTCGCGCGCCCGACCCACGAAGGTGACCAGCGCACCATGCCCCGGTTCCGCGAGGGCGCGCTCCAGGGCCGCCGCATCGATCGGCGCATCGGTCAGACCGGTGTGGATGGCCCCGCCGCTCACCGGCGGGAGGAAGGCGACCTCGTCGCCGTCAGCCAGCACGGCATCCCATGCGGCGTACGCACCGTTGCGCGCGGCCCGGACGTACGGACGATGCGGCATCACGGCCGGGAAGCGGGCCGCCAGGTCCGCCCACGCGTCGGCGACGGTTGCGCCATCGGGCAGCGAACGGGTCTCCCGATCGACGGAGAGCTCCCGCAGGAGCGCGAAGCAGCGAATCTCGATCTCCACGACTTCCACCCTCAGACCGGAACGCCGGTCAGGTAGGCGATGGATGCGCCGGCGATCGATCCAGCCATGACCAGCGCCAGCCCGATGTAGAGCAGCCCCGTGGACGCCTGGAGGCTCGCGGCCCGGCTGGCGAGCAGGGCGAGCAGGGTGGCCACGATGGGCAGGCACGTCCCGGCCAGCAGCCGCAGCCAGGTGATGGGCGTCATCGGCCCGCCAATGGCATCCCCCGGCACCGCCAGCAGCGCGATCACGAAGACGACTGCCTGTACGGCGAGCGCCCCGACGGTGATCCACATCATCCGGCGCAGGGGGGCGGGCGAGAGCTTGGGCGTGACCAGGTACCAGTGTCCGAGCAGCATGGCCGCATTCACCGCACCCAGCGCGAGGCCCGCCAGGAGGAGCTGGATCGCGAACAGCGCCGGGCTGCTGGTGCCGCCCCCCAGGGCGAGCACCACCATGGCCGACAGGCCCAGCACGCCGCTGACGATGGCGATGGCGCTCCGTGGCCAGCGTCCCACCGATGCGATGAGGTACGCGAGGGTGCCCATCGTGAAGGCTGCCACGAGCGCGCGGCGCGGGTCGGCGGTGCTGGCCGCCGGGACGTCGCCGGGGAGGTTGAGCTCCGACACGAGTAGGATCATGACGCACACGGCGGCGAAGCCGGCCATGAAGAGCCGGTAGCCACGCGTGGTCCCGCCCAACCGCTCGGTCAGGCCGACCACCAGGAGCGAACCAGCGCTCAATGCCGCCCAGAAGATCCAGTTGACGTAGGGGAGGGCCGCGATCGACACCGCCCGGGAGGATAGCCTATGAACCGAGACGAGTCTGCGGGGAAGGCGGGGAGGGACGCGTTTCCGCCGATCTCCGACTATGCGCCAATCGGTGACTGCCGGACCATGGCGCTCATCTCCCGGACCGGCGCGATCGAGTGGTGGTGCCAGCCGCGCTTCGACGCTGCATCGGTCTTCGCCGCCATCCTGGACCGCCGGCTGGGCGGCTCGTGGCACTTCGAGGCCGAAGACCTCTCCCCCATCGACCGCCGGTACCTCCCGCACAGCGCCATTCTCGAGACCCGGCTCCGCGTCCATGGCGCGACCGTGGTGGTCACCGACTTCCTGGCAGTGGTCGGTCGTGCCCGGTCGGGGCTGGGGCCCGCCCCGTTCGCCCGCCGCAAGCTCGTGCGCCTGGTCCGCTGTGAAGAGGGCACCGCGTCCCTGACGGTCCGCGTGGAGCCGAGGCCGGACTACGGCTCGCGTCGGCCACGGCTGCTCCTGGCCGGGCCGGGGCGGCAGCGGAGGCGAACGCTGGCCATGCCGGCCCTCGGCGAGCGACGGCGGCTGCTCTTCGGCGCCACGGTGCCGTGGGGCCCCATCCGCGACGCGGGCGCGTCGGTGCGCGCCACGCTCGCACCCGGCGAGGAGATCGGCCTCGTGATCGACTATGGTCCCGGCGACCTGGAGGGCGAGGAGGTGCGCGCCGGCGCACAGCGCGAGCCGTACGAGGAGCGCACGGAGCCGTTCGAGCTCGACGAGCTCCATCGGTGGCGCGACGAGACGGCAGACTTCTGGCGGGCATGGAGCGCGGTCAGCAACTACCGGGGGCCGCACGCCGAGCTGGTCGAACGCAGCGCCATCACCCTCAAGCTCCTGACCTACCACCCGACCGGGGCCATCGTGGCGGCCGGCACCACCTCGCTCCCGGAGCAGATCGGCGGATCGCGCAACTGGGACTACCGATTCACCTGGCTGCGTGACGCCAGCTTCACGATCTATGCGCTGCATCAGCTCGGGTACCGGGCAGAGGCGGACGCCTACATGGAGTGGATGCAGCGCGCGGGCACGTCCCACGCCGGTCCCCTGGTCATGTACCGGGTTGACGGAAACCCGCCCCTTCGCGAGCGAGAACGCCCGCAGCTCAGCGGATACCGTGACTCGCGCCCGGTCCGCGTGGGCAATGCGGCGACCTGGCAACGCCAACTGGACATCTACGGGGAGACCCTCGATGCGGCCTACCTCGACGTGCGGTCCGGCAGCCAGCTCAGCTCGGAGGAGTGGGAGCACTTCAGCAGCTACGCGGATATGGCGGCCGAGCGCTGGCGCCTGCCCGACACGAGCATCTGGGAGGTACGCGGTGGTCGGCGCCACTTCACCTATTCGAAGGTGATGTGCTGGGTGGCGGTCGACCGGGCCGTGCGCCTGGCCGAGATGCTGGGTCGGGCCGATTCCGAACGCGAGCGGATGGACCGATGGCGGACCGCCGCGCGAGAGATCCGCGAGGCGGTGATGACGCGTGGCCGGCGCGCCGACGGAGCCTTCGTCCAGACCTTCGGCTCCGACGTCATCGACGCCTCCGCCCTGGTGTTCCCGCTGGTGGGCTTCATTCGCGGCGATGCGCGCGCCGCGGAGGCGACCCTGCGCGCCGTCCAGCAGGAGCTGGCCCACGACGGCCTGGTCCTCCGCTACCGGCCGGATCGAGGGGTGGAGGGATTCGCGGGCCAGGAGGGCGCCTTCCTCATCTGCAGCTTCTGGCTCGTGGACAACCTGGCCCTTCGCGGCGAGCTCGACGAGGGCCGGCGGCTCTTCGACCACCTGTCGGCGCACGGCAACGACGTGGGCATCTTCAGCGAGGAATGGGACGCCCGGACCGGCGAGGCGCTGGGCAACGTTCCGCAGGCGTTCACCCACATCGCCCTGATCAGCAGCGCCCACAACCTCCAGCGGGCCGAGCGCGGCGAGATGCACGGCCACGTGCGGCGGGACGCCCTGGGCGACTGAAGCGGGACGGCCGGCCCCGCGGCCGGCCTTCCACCCGTCCGCCCGGATCAGGCGTGCCGCGCCAGGCTGCCGGTGAGCCCGATACGCACCCAGCCTTCGCCGTCGACCTCGACGGGGAAGGTCTCGACCGGCTCGGTCGCCGGCGGCACCGCCGCCACGCCGGTCCGCACGTCGAAGCAGGCCTGGTGCCAGGCGCAGACGAGGACGCCGTCGACCGGGTCGAAGCCCGCCTCGGAGAGCGGGAAGTCCTGGTGGGTGCAGTTGTTCGCCGTGGCGTAGAAGTCGCCACGGTGCCGGACCAGGACCACCGGCGTCCCGTCGATCTCGACGGGGAGGAGCTCGCCGTCGCGCAGCTGGTCCGCGGGCAGGATGCGTGCGAACCGGATGGCAGCGCGCGCCGGGTCAGGAGGCTGCGTCACGGGACGACCAGGCCTCCGCTCGATCCAGGGTATCCAGGATGAATCCGGTCTTTGCCTCGTTGTAGGCGATCCGGTCGTCACGGTAGCGCCTCGCCAGCTCGCGCTTGAGCGTCGCGTAGGCGTCGCGGGTGGCGACATCGGCACGCAGGAAGTCCCGGAAGAGGAGGTGCCGCCGCTCCCACGCGGACCCGGCGCCACAGACGTGGACCTGCACCGCGCGCGGTCGGTCGCCCGCCGGCCGGAAGTAGCGGTGCTCGTCGTCGCGGGCGCGGAAGCCCACCCCGGCCCTCTCGATGGCCGCCACGTAGGCGGTCTCGTCGCCCACGTCCGGGACGCTGACCTGGACGTCGATCACCGGCTTGGCCGCCAGCCCGGGAACCGATGTCGAGCCGACATGGTCGATGCGGCGCGCGACCGGACCGAGCTCGCGGCCGAGGCGATCGCGCCACGCGTCGAACATGGCTCGCCAGGCCGGGTCGTACTCGACCACCTCGATGGGATCGCGCCGGGTGCGACCCGAGGCGGCGATGATCTCGAAGCCTGGCTCGTGCGCCTCCAGCACGTCTAGGGTCACGCGCGTCCGCAGTTCCGCGGGCAGCTCGTCCACCGCCACGCCGCGGCTCGCCGCCTCGAGCGCATAGCGGTCGAGGAGCGTGGCCCGCGGCCCGAAGCGCCGGTGCAGCCTGTGCCACGCCTCGCCGGGATCCCCCGGCGCCGCCGGGTTGACGCCCGCGGCGCGCAGCCGCTCGGCCAGGTTGGCGTCCACCGGCGAGCTCAGGCGGGCCGGACGAAGACCAGCAGCCGGGGCTCGGTCATGTCCTCGATGGACCAGCGCAGGCCCTCCCGTCCGAGACCGGAATCCTTCACGCCGCCGTAGGGCATGGGATCGATCCGCCAGGTCGGGATGTCGTTGACGATCACACCGCCGACCTCCAGCTCGTCGTGGGCCTGCAGGGTCCGTTCCATGTCGTTGGTGAAGACCCCGCACTGCAGCCCGAAGCGGCTGTCGTTGATCTCGGCGACCGCAGCCGCGAAATCGGGGACCGGGAACAGGTTGACCACCGGCGCGAAGACCTCCTCGCCGCAGACGCGGCATCCTTTGGGAGCATCGACCAGCACGGTGGGCGGGTAGAAGAGGCCATTCGGCTCGCCGCCCGTCAGGCGTCGCGCGCCCTGCTCGAGCGCCTCGGTCACCCACTGGTGGGTGCGGGTCACCGCGCCGGCGTCGACCATGGGGCCCAGGTCGGTCGTCGGATCGAGCGGGTCTCCCTGCTTCACCGCGGCGACCTTCTCGATGAATCGCCTCTCGAAGTCGGCGTAGATGGACTCGACCACGTAGATGCGCTGGACGCTGATGCAGACCTGGCCCGAATAGGCAAAGGAGCCGTACACCAGCCGGCTCACCGCCCAGTCGAGGTTGGCCGTCTCGTCGACGATGGCCCCGGCATTGCCGCCGAGCTCGAGGACAACCTTCTTGCGGCCGGCATCGGCCTTCATCTTCCACCCCACCGATGGCGAACCCGTGAAGCTCAGGAGCTTGAAGCGGTCGTCGCGCACCATGGCGTCACCGGTCGGCCGGTCCATGGGCAGGATGCTCACGGCGCCCTTCGGCAGCGAGGTCTCGTCGAGGTACTGCGCCACCCGCAACATCACCAGCGGATCCTTCGACGGCGGCTTGAGCACCACGCTGCAGCCCGCGGCGATGGCCGGCGCGACCTTGTGGGCGGCGAGGTTCAGCGGGAAGTTGAACGGGCTGATTCCCGCCACCGGGCCGATGGGATAGCGGCGGACCAGGCCGGACCGGCCGCGACTGGCGGCGTTCCAGTCCAGCGGCATCCACTCGCCGTTGATCCGCAGCGCCTCCTCGGCGGCGGTCCGGAAGGTCAGCGCGCCGCGCGCGATCTCGCCGCGCGCGTCCTTGATGGGCTTGCCGGACTCGCGGGTGAGCAGCTCGGCCAGCTCATCGGCCTCCTGGAAGATGCGATCCGCCACGTGCGTGAGGATGTCGCGCCGCTCGAAGCTCGCCAGGCCTCGGGTCTGCGCGAATGCCTCGACCGCGGCCTGCGTGGCGCGGTCGAGCTCCGTCGGGCCGGCCTGGAACGTGGTCGCCACCAGCTCGCCGCTGGCGGGGTTGCGGATCTCCAGGGGAGTGCCCGTGGTGACGAACTCGCCGGCAAGGTAGATCGGGACCGTGGTGGAGGAGACCTCGGTAGTCATGTGCGCATTCTAGGTCTCGCCCCTCCGAATCTCACGCATGGACCGATGGTGCCGTTTCAGCTAGCGTGACACCGGTGACCGACACCGAGCTGGCGCCGCCCGAGCCCACGGCCGCGAGCGACGTCGCCGCGGCCACCCGGGACGCGCGGATCGCGTACGCGTCCCTGACCGGCATGGCCGTCTGCTTTGGCGGCACCTGGGTGGCTGCGGACATCGCCGTGGAGACCCTGCCGCCGTTCACCATCGCCGCCATCCGCTTCGGGCTCGCCAGCCTCCTGCTCTGGCTCGGCGCGCGGGCGCTCCGGATGCGCCTCGCCCCGGTGCGGGCCGCAGACCTGCCACTCATCATTGGCCTGGGACTGACCGCCATCGCCGGCTACAACTACCTGTTCCTGACCGGCCTCACCCTGGCGCCGGCCACGGACGGCTCGCTCATCGTTCCGGGGCTCGCGCCGGTCGCGACCGCCCTCATCGCCGCCCCGGTCCTGGGGGAGCGGCTGCGGCGCGGCACCATCGCGGGTCTGGTCCTGGCCATCGTGGGGTTGCTCCTGGTGGTGAACCCGCAGGGGGGCAACGCCTCGGCCGACCGGTTGCTGGGCGACGCGATGTTCCTGGGGGGCGCGGTCCTGTGGGGCATCTACTCGGTCCTGGGCAGGATCGCCGGCGCACGCTTCGACCCGGTCAGCGCAACGCTGTACGGCGCCGTCGCCGGGACCCTGGTGCTCCTGCCCCTGGCTCTCCTCGAGGGCGGACTCTCCCGCGTCCCCCACGCCGCCATCGGCGGCTGGATCGGCATCGGCTACCTGGCGGTCTTCGGCACCGTGGGCGGCTTCGTTGCGCTCCACGTGGGGATCCGCCGCATCGGCGCATCGCGAGCCGCCGCGTTTGCCCTCCTGGTCCCCGTGTTCGGCGTCAGCTCATCGGCCTGGCTGCTGGGGGAGCCGCTGGCACCCCTGACGCTGGTGGGCGGCGCGGTGATCCTGGCCGGCCTGTGGCTGGTGGAGCGCGCCGGGTCGCACTGAGGGCACCGCCCAAACGCCCCTCCATCTGCCGGCCGGAATCCCCCGTATCATCGAGCGTGATGGACCCGGTCTACCTCGCCCTCGAGCTGGGGGCCGCCGCCTTCTTCGTCTGGGCGGCGCTGGCCTCGCTGCGCCGCGGCCGCCTGCCGTTCTTCGAGCTGGTCTCGGCCGCGGTCTTCGGGATCCTGCTCGAGGAGGGCGACCAGCTCATCTTCGAGAGCTACCACTACTCGTCGCACTTCGTGCTGACCGTGGACCGTGCCCCCATCGTCATCGGCCTCACCTGGGCGCTCATCATCGCCGGGGCCATGCGCATCACCGATGCCCTGGGCGTTCGTCGCCGGTACGCGCCATTCGTGGACACCGTGCTGGCCATCATGCTGGACCTCGCCTTCGACGCGATTGCCATCCGCGTGGGGCTGTGGACCTGGCGCGGCATCGGCTCCACCGAGGGCTGGTTCGGCGTGCCCGCCGGCAACTTCTACGCCTGGCTGTGGGTGACGCTGGCCTTCAGCCTGGTGACCCGATGGCTGCGCGAGGTCGCCGCCCGCCGGCCGTCGCGCGCCTGGCTGCAGCTGCTGATGCCCATCCCGGCGTACGTCATCCTGCTGGCCGGACTCGTGCCGTTCGCGATCCTGCGGCCGATCGTCGATCCGCAGCGTGGCGGAGGCCTGTGGCTGTTCGCCGTGGCGCTGGCCGGCTTCGTGGCGCTGGCCGCCTACGGCGTGTTCGGACCGGACCGTCCCAGGCCGAACGGCGAACGCCTGGCCATCGTGGAGCTGCGAGTGGCCTTCGCCAGCCGCGTCGCCATCCACCTCTTCTTCCTTGGCGCGCTGGTCGCCCTGGGTCTGGCGCCATCGGTGCCGGTGCTGGTGGCGGTGGCCGTGGGCCTGCTGGCGGCGGAGCTTCCGCTGGCCTGGCTCACTCAGCGACGGCACGCACGGGCGATGCTTCCCGCCACATCGCCCACGGCCCGCAGGAGCGCGCCTGGGCCCGCCGACTGAGCGCGGATTCGGTACGCTGGGGGCATGAGGAAGCGAGCGGCGGAGATCCCGGACTGGGATCGCGCCACCGACCAGCTCGTCGAGCACCTGCGAGCCCTGATCCGCATTCCCAGCGTCAACCCGCCCGAGGGCGGGCCGGCACTCGCCGCGGGACGCGATCCCACCGGTGGCGAGACCGCCGCCGCCCGCTACTGCGCCGACGTCCTGGCCGACGCCGGGATTGCCGCCGAGGTGCTGGAGACCGCGCCGGGTCGGGGGAGCTGCTTCGCTCGTCTGCCGGCCACCGTTCGCCATCCCGAGCCGCCGCTGATCCTGATGTCCCACGTGGACGTGGTGCCGGTGGAGGCATCGGCCTGGACCCATGACCCGTTTGGCGCCGACCTGGAGGACGGCGTGATCTGGGGCCGAGGGGCGGTGGACATGAAGCAGATGGTGGCCATGGAGCTGGGGGTCATGACCGCGCTCGCCGCCTCGCCCGCGCCGCGGCGCCGTGACGTGATCTTCGCGTCGGTCGCCGACGAGGAGGCCGGCGGCGTCTTTGGCGCGCTGCACTGGGTCCGCGAGCGACCGGACCTCTTCCAGGCCACCGACGGCCGCCCGGCCGAGGCCGCCATCAACGAGGTGGGCGGCTATACGGTGACCATCGGCGGCCGGCGAATCTACACCATCCAGGTCGCGGAGAAGGGCATCATCTGGACCCGCATCCGGGCCAGCGGCACGCCCGGTCACGGCTCCATGCCCCACCACGACAACCCCGCGGTCAAGCTGGCCGCGGCGGTCACGCGCCTGGCGACGGCGCCGCGCCCGGTCCGCCTCATTCCGGTCGTGGCCGACTTCCTGACCGCCCTGGGCCTGGGCTCCGTGGTCCGTGCGGCGGAGGCCGGCGACGAGGACGCCATCCGCAACGAGCTCGAGACCCGCGTCGAGGACCCGGTCATGCGGCGCTCCCTGGACGCGATGCTCCGCGACACGGTGACCCCGAACGTGATCCACGTGGGGCAGAAGATGAACGTGATCGCGGGGTCGGGCGAGGCGGAGGTGGACGTTCGCACCCTGCCCGGCACGGACCAGGAGGCGTTCCTGGCGGCGCTCCAGGCCCGGGCCGGCGACGAGGTCATCGTCGAGTCGGTGCACACCATGCCCCCGGTCGAGGCATCCCCGGACGCTCCCATCGTCGCGCTCATGGAGCGCGCCCTGCGCCACGCCGACCCCGAGGGAATCCCGGCGCCCATGATGATCACCCCCGGCACCGATGCGAAGGCCGTCGCCCTGCTGGACATCCCCACCTACGGCTTCTCGCCGCTTCGACTGGAGCCGGATGTCCCGTTCCTCTCCCTCTTCCACGCCCACGACGAGCGGGTGCCGGTGAGCGCCCTCCGCTTTGGGCTGCCCGTGCTCCACGAGGTGGCGAGCGCCTTCGTGCGCGGGTAGGCGGCTCCGACCGCGTCGGCGGCTCCCGACCGCGTCGGCGGCTCCGACCGGGTCGGCGGCTCCCGAGCCGCCCCTCCCGAGCGGCCCCTCCGCACCTTCAGGCCGATTCCCCCTGCCGACTCTTCGATACAACGAACAGGTCCCGCCCATGGGTCCGTTCGGGCAGGGTTCGAAAGGTACATCGAACACCGAGCAGCACAAATGCCGCCCCGGGGCGCTCCTCACGCTCACCGGGGTTCGATACAGCGAATGAACCCAGCCCCGCAATCCATTCCGGCGCGAAATGGGCGATAGATCGAACGCCCGGATCCCCGACGATTCACCCTCTCGCCTGATTGCGACCCGTTGCTCGCCGGCGAATCCACAGGAGACCGTCGTGCCCCAGCGGCACGCCAGATCGCAGCGCGCGAAGCACCTCCCTCGAGCCGGCCGGCAGCGCGCTCTGAATGATGGTCCGCTGCCCACGCATGGCGGTGCGGTTTCTCTGCGTGTCCTCGACCGCCAGGATCAGCCGAACCGCCCGCGCGTGCTGCGCCGCGAGCACCTCACGCTTCCGCAATGCGGACCGGTACTGCAGTTGGAAGTCAACGAGCAGCCGCTCAATCTCAACATGCAGGATCTCCCGCGGGCCGAAGAAGACAAGGTCCGCAGAACGGCCGTGGTCACCGGCGGCGACCTCGATCGCCGGCTGCCAGATGGGGTGCGCGATGCTCTGCAGAAGCGTCGCCACAGTGAGCTGGCCGGTATCGCGCAGGCTCGGCTCGCGGGCCGGGTATGCGCTCAGGGCCACGTCGAGCCCAACGGCCCCGGCAACTGCGAAGAGCGTGTTGGCCTGCGCCCGGCCGTCACCCGACCGTAACCTTCCCACCGTCGACGGTGCAACGCCGGCCAGCCGCGCCACCATTCGGTCGGTCAGTCCAAGGACCGACTGAGCTCGCGTGATCTCCTCTCCAATCCGCGCTGCCTGGCGGCGCGCCCGGATCTCAGCCGGCTCCATCTTTCGCATCGTGCCTGCATGATCGGCTTCGACGCTTACCGTTCACGTACGCCAGACCGATGGCGACCGCAACAGCGAACGGGCCCGAGCCCGGCCGAGGGCCGCCCGGCCCCAGCCGACGCCCCAGCGCCCGAGTCCCAAAGCGCCCCTCGCGCCCCTCGCGCCCCTCGCGCCCCTCGCGCCCTGTCCTGTTCGATACAGCGAACAGATCGCGCCGCCACGCGCTGCCGGGCGAGGTTTGTCACCTACAGCGAACATCCCGCAGCACGAACCCCGCCGCCAGGCACCGCTCACGCTCACGGGTGTTCGATACAGCGAACAATCCCGGCCCCGACATCGGCTCCGGCGCGATGTGGCCGATACATCGACCACGCGAGGGGGCGGAGCCCCTGGCGGCATGGCGGTGAGGGGCGGCCTGGCGGCGAGGGCGGTTATGGGACGAGGAGCACGCTCGGCTATACTCGCCGGAACTGTTCCGCTCCGACACGCAGCACGCATGAACGACCAGACCGATATCGCCGCGACCCCCAGTGAGTCCCTCCGCCGGCACGCGTTCGTGTTCCCCGGCCAGGGTTCGCAGTACGTGGGCATGGGCGCCGAGCTTGTCGAGCGCTCCCCCGCGGCCGCCGCCGTGCTGGCCCGCGCGGACGAGACGCTGGGCTTCCCGCTCTCCCACCTGATCCTCGAGGGTCCTGCCGAGGAGCTCGACCTGACCATCAACGCCCAGCCGGCCATCCTGACCACGAGCTTCGCCTACCTCGAGGCGATGCGGGCCGAAGCGGCCGCGGCCGGCATCCGCCTGGAGCCGATCGAGGTCGCGGGCCATTCCGCCGGCCAGTACGCCGCGGCGGTCGCGGCCGACGCGATCGACTTCGAGACCGCCCTGCGGCTCGTGCGTGAGCGTGGCCGGATCATGCAGGAACGAGGCATCGACGGCGGAATGGGCGCCGTCATCGGGCTGTCGGACGAGCAGGTCGATGACATCGTGACCCAGGCCCGGGAGCACGGCGAGATCTCCGTGGCCAACGCCAACGCCCCCGGCCAGATCGTGCTCTCCGGCGTGATCCCGGCCCTGGTCTTCGCCCTGGAGATGAGCAAGACGGTGGGCGCCCGGCGCGCGGTGCAGCTGACCGTGAGCGTCGCAAGCCACTCCCCTCTCATGCGCCGGGCCCGCGACGAGTTCGAGAAGATCCTCTCCAAGGTCCCCTTCCGCGACCCGGTGGTGCCCATGCTGGGCAACGTGCACGCCACGGTGATCCACACCGCCGACGGCCTGCGCACGGAGCTGACCGACCATCTCGTCCACGGCGTGCAGTGGACCGCCACGGTGCGGCAGATGGTCGCGGATGGCGCAACGGACTTCGTGGAGATCGGTCCGGGTCGGGTCCTCTCCGGGCTCATCCGCCGCATCAGCCCGGACGCCACGGTGCACACGACCGACGGCGGGCCCGGCCGCCCGCTCTGGCTTCCGGGACGCACCGAGGAGAGCCCCGGGTGACGGCCCGTCGCGCCGTCGTCACCGGCCTGGGCGTGGTCTCGCCGGTCGGCATCGGGTCCGACGCCGCCTGGGACAACCTCGTCAACGGGCGCTCCGGCATCGGCGACATCACGCTCTTCGACGCCTCGGACTACGACGTCCACGTCGCCGGCGAGGTCAAGGGCTTCGACGCCGGTTCCTACATGGACGCCAAGGACGCGCGGCGGCACGACCGCAACACCCATTTCGCCGTTGCTGCCACGGGCGAGGCCCTCCGCAACGCAGGCCTCCTGAACGCGGACGGCCGCCTGGACACAGCGGAGACCGATGCCGACCGGTTCGGGATGGTGTTCGGCACCGGCATCGGCGGGATCGGTCTGATCAGCGAGGGTCTCAAGACGCTCGCGGAGCGCGGCCCGGGCCGCGTCTCGCCGTTCCTGCTGCCGCACATGATCCCCGACGCCGCGTCGGGAATGGTCGCCATCCAGTACGGGCTGCGCGGACCGAACATGGCCATCGTGAGCGCGTGCGCGACCGGCGGACACGCCATCGGCGAGGCCATGGAGGCCATCGTCCGCGGCCAGGCGGACCTCATGCTGGGTGCGGGAACGGAGGCCGTGGTGGTGCCGCTCGCGCTCGCGGGCTTCAGCCAGATGAAGGCGCTGGGCACTCCCATCGACCCGGACACCGGCGAGTACAACCCGGCCATCGCCAGCCGCCCCTTCGACGCCACTCGAAACGGGTTCGTGGTCGCGGAAGGCAGCGCCGTCCTGGTCCTGGAGGAGCTCGAGCACGCAAGGGCCCGCGGCGCGGCACCCATCGCCGAGGTGATCGGGTATGGCTCGTCGGCGGACGCCTACCACATGGCGGCACCGGCCGAACGTGGCGAGGGCAACCAGCGCGCCATGCGCGCGGCCCTGGCGCGCGCCGGCATCGGCCCGGAGGCGGTCGACTACATCAACGCCCACGGGACGAGCACCCCGCTGAACGACCGATACGAGACGCTGGCCATCGAGGCGGTCTTCGGCGAGCACGCGAAGCGGCTGGCGGTCAGCTCCACGAAGAGCATGACCGGCCACATGATGGGCGCTGCCGGCGCGCTGGAAGGCTTCGTGTGCGCCAAGGTCCTCCAGACCGGCTGCATTCCACCCACCATCAACCACCGGCACCCCGACCCGGAGCTCACCCTCGACTACGTCCCGAACGTCGCCCGCCAGGCGGAGGTGCGCGTGGCGCTTTCGAACTCCATGGGCCTCGGGGGCCATAACAGCACCGTCATCCTCCGCCGCTACGAGGAGTGACCCGCCCGTCATGAGCCGCGAACCCGGGCGCCGAGCCGTCATCACCGGTCTGGGCGCCTTCACCCCCATCGGCAACGACCCCGAGACCTTCTGGCGCAACCTGACCGCAGGCGTGAGCGGGGTCGCCCGTATCGCGAGCTACGACCCCTCCGACGAGGAGGTCCAGATCGCTGCGGAAGTCAAGGACTTCGACCCGAGGACCTGGATCGACTTCAAGGCCGCACGCCGCATGAGCCGCTTCAGCCAGCTGGCGGTCGCGGCTGCGGCCCAGGCCATCGAGAGTTCCGGCCTGCAGGTGACCGATGCGAACCGCGACGACATCGCCGTGGTGGTCAACACTGGCGGCGGCGGCATCGGCGACGTGGCGACCGGCGAGCGCGTCTTCCTGGAGCAGGGCGGCAAGCGGGTCAGCCCGTTCATGGTGCCCATGCTCTCCCCGTCCATGGCGGCCTGCCAGATCAGCATCCAGAACAAGCTCCGAGGCCCGGTGATCACCTCCGTCGCCGCCTGCGCGTCCGGCGTCCAGGCCTTCGTTGAGGCGCAGCGGCTCATCGAGCACGGCGACGTGGACGTGGTGATCGCCGGAGGCACGGAGAGCGCCATCCTGCCGGTCGCCTTCGCCGCGCTGGCCAACATGGGCGCCCTCTCCAAGCGCAACGACGACCCGACCGGAGCCTCGCGCCCCTTCGATGCCACCCGGGACGGGTTCGTCTTCGGCGAGGCCGCCGGGGTGCTCGTGATCGAGTCCGCCGAGCACGCCGAGCGGCGCGGGGCGACGATCATCGCGGAGGTCGCCGGCGGCGCCCTCACCGGCGATGCGTTCCACATCAGCGCGCCGGATCCGTCGGGGTACGGCGCCACCCAGGCCATGGTCCGCGCGCTGCGCGATGCAGGCGTGGCGGCCGAAGAGGTGGACTACATCGTCGCCCACGGGACGAGCACGCCGCTCAACGACGCCACGGAGACGAAGGCGATCCACGCGGCGTTCGGGGAGCACGCGGCGAAGCTGGCGATCAGCAGCAACAAGAGCATGGTCGGGCACACCCTGGGCGCCGCCGGCGCGGTCTCCGCCCTCGCCGCCACGCTCGCCATCCGGGATGGCCGCATCCCGCCCACCATCAACTACAGCACCCCGGACCCCGATTGCGACCTGGACTACGTGCCCAACACGGCGCGCGACGCCACGGTCCGGCTGGCCCTGGTCAACGGATTCGGGTTCGGCGGCCAGAACGCCGTGGCCGTGTTCAGGCAGTACACGGGGTAGGCAGCGGGCCGAATCGGCGCCTGCGTCAGCCGATCGGACTACCCTGTCAAACGCGAGCGCGCCGTCACCGTGAGCGGCCCACGGTACGCGGGCGACCGGGACCATTGGCCCGCTGTGTCGCCCGCCGGCGTGCCGTAGGATCCGGTCATGACAGTGCATGCTGCCCGCACTCGCTGCCTGGCGGTACCTCGGCCATGACCGAGGTCAACGGTCTGCGCCTCGCGTACCGCGGGCTGGTCGCGGGGCTCGCCGCCGGCTGGGTCTGGCTGGCCTTCACGCTCGCCGGCCTCCTCGCCGTGGGCGTCGATCCCCTGGGCCCGGTGCGCCCGCTCGGCGACGGCCCGGCGTGGGCGGCGATCGCGGGCCTCGCGGTCGCGCAGCTGGTGGCGGGCTTCGTGGGCCTCTGCTTCAGCTACTTCTTCGGTCGCTACTTCACCATCCGTTCCACGTTGGCCGTGTCGGCCACCGCCTTTGCGTTCCTTGGCTGGCTCGCGGTCGCCGACCTCGCGGGAGCGGACACGCTGCGCTGGTCGGTCCAGGCGGTCCTGGCGATCGCCTCGCTGGCCTACGGCGCCACGCTGGGGAGCGCCATCCCGGTCCGCGGCGAGGTGCTGCGCGGGGCCTGATCGACGGCCGGACCGCTTCAGCCCTCCGCGTCGTCGCCGGTCACGTACAACTCCGGTTCAACGTGCGGCCCGTGCCCCGGCAGGGATGCCAGCCAGTCGCGCAGAGCGCTCTCGGCGGTGCTGAAGGCCAGCGCGTCCCAGGGGATCTCGTCCGGCGCGAAGCCGCGCACCTCGGTGGTCTCGAGACCCGGCGTCGGCTCGCCGCCCACCACCTGTGCCTCGTAGATCACGGTGACGACGCCTGCGTGGGGCCGCGAGTACACGCCGATGAGCCGCCCCACCTCGACCCGCAGCCGGGTCTCCTCCTCCGTCTCGCGCCGCGCGCCCTCCTGGGCGGCCTCGCCGAGCTCCAGGAAACCGCCGGGGTAGCTCCACAGGCCACGGCCGGGCTCGATGTCCCGGCGTACCAGGAAGACCCGCCCGCCGGCGACGGGCAGCGTCCCCACCACGATCCGCGGGTTGCGCCAGGTGACGTGCCCATCCGGACAGACCAGGCGCGGCCGGTGGTCCTCCCCGAGGACCTGCGTGCTCAGCGGCCTGCCGCAGGCCGGGCAGAAGCGCGGCTCGTCGCCGAGCGTCAACGGGAAGTGGAGGGGCCCCGGATCCGTCGCCATCGGGCTCATCGTACGGAATCAGGGAAGCGTCCGGCGGCGCCGGTACAATGCGGCCATGCCGTCCCTGCCCCCGGTCCGCCTCTACAGCTCCCTGAGCCGCAGCGTCGAGCCGCTCGAGCCCCACACCCCCGGCCGGGTGGGAATCTACACGTGCGGACCCACCGTCTACCGCTACGCGCACATCGGCAACCTGCGCAGCTTCCTGTTCGCCGACGTCCTGCGCCGCGCCCTGGAGTACCTGGGCTACGAGGTGAAGACGGTCAAGAACATCACCGATGTCGGCCACATGCGCGACGACACCTTCGACACCGGCGAGGACCGCATGGAGCTGGCGGCGGAGGTGGAGGGCAAAACGCCCGAGGAGATCGCGCAGTTCTACACCGATGCCTGGCTGACCGACGAAGCGGCCATCAACATCCTGCCGGTCGACGTCTTCCCCAGGGCGACCGACCACATCGGCGAGATGATCGACTTCACCGCGCGCCTGCTCGAGCGGGGGCTCGCCTACGAGGTGGACGGCACCGTCTACTTCGACGTCAGCGCCTTCCCCGGGTACGGAAAGCTCAGTGGCCAGCGCCTGGAGCAGATGCGGGCCGGCCACCGCGTCGACGTCGAGAGTGACAAGCGCGACCCGGAGGACTTCGCCCTGTGGAAGCGCGCCGGCGCGAACCGGCTCATGAAGTGGCCGTCACCCTGGGGCGACGGGTTCCCGGGATGGCACATCGAGTGCTCGGCCATGAGCTACGCGCACCTGGGCGAGTACGTGGACATCCACACCGGCGGGATCGACAACAAGTTCCCCCACCACGAGGACGAGATCGCCCAGTCGGAGGGCGCCCTGGGGCACCAGGTGGTCAGCATCTGGATGCACGGCGAGTTCCTGACCCTGGGTGACGCCAAGATGGCCAAGAGCGCGGGGAACATCATCCGCGTCACGGACCTGCCGTCCAAGGGCTTCGAGCCGCTGGCCTTCCGCTACCTGGCGCTGACAGCGCACTATCGGTCCAAGCTGGACTTCACCGAGGACGCCATGCACGCGGCCGCCTCCGGCCTGCGCCGGCTGCGCCGGGGCTCGCACATCGAGGACACCTCCGAGGTCGAGGGGGTCGACCTGGCGGAGGAGCCGATGGCGGCCTACCGGCAGCGCTTCGCGGATGCCATCGCCGACGACCTCGCCACCCCCACCGCCCTGGCCGTGGCCCATGCCGTGGCATCCGCCGATGACCTGCAGCCCATCGAGCGCCGGGCACTGCTGCTCGACTTCGACCGGGTGCTGGGCCTGGGGCTGGACGAGCCTCCGGAGGAGACCGATGTCGACCTCCCGCCGGGCGCGGAGGAGATCCTCGAGCGGCGGGCGGCCGCACGTGCTTCACGAGACTTCGCCACGTCCGACGCCCTGCGGGATGAGCTCGCCGCCATGGGCGTGGAGGTTCGTGACACTCCGGTGGGCCAGGTCACGACCGTCCGCCGTTAGCGGCTGGAGAGCGGTGCGTCAGGAACCCCGTGGATACCCACTCTGGTTCCGCCGGCGGCAGGCTGGCAAGGGGATGGGTTGGGCCGCCTGTGGATAACTCTCAAATGGCGAGTTGCATTATCCACAGCGCCCACGCTAACGTGCACGTGAAATTCCGCGCTGGATGGCTGACATTGGCCAGGCGATCACGACTCTCCACGTTCCTGTTGGAGCTGCTGGAAAACGACCCCGAGTGGGCAGAGCATGTGGCGGAGCTGAGTCCGAGCACGCCCCTCCGCAGGGCCGTCGAGGATTACCTTGAGTTCGTGAAGGCCCGCGTCGCGTTGACGGAGGAGGAGGTGGCCACGGCCGACCGGATCCTCGAGACGATGGCGGAGCATGGCTACAGCACCCCGGAGACCATGGCCGACGCCATCGAGAGCGGCGATGTCAGCCTCGCGGAGCTGGCGGCGCGCCTGCAGGGGTCGCGCAGACGGCTCGAGCCAGAAGGCGCCTAGCACCTCCACACCTGTCCCCGCTACCACGGCCCGCGTCGGCAGTCATCGCCCGTCGTCTCTGCCATGGCCTGAGGCGCTCCTACCTGCCCCGGTCGCACTGGCCGGCGTTGTCGGCGAGCGGGTGGCACCCCGCTCGCGCGCGCTTCGGCCCACCGTCACGTCCTGTCAATCCCGGGGGGTCCGACGAATGCCGATGAGGGGACGCGGTTCCGGCGTTGGCCGGACGGTCCAGCCGCCCCCAACTCCACGGCCCCTGACGGCGCCGCGGGCAGCGCCGGGCGGGGCTGGAAGGAGGGTATCGCCGACCCAGGCCAGCGTGGATACTCGCGCGGCAGCATCCGTCGAAGCAGGCAGCGTAGGGCTCACGAGGATGTCGCGCGCATCCGCCATGCGCTCGCGCATGGGACGGACACGCGCGACCAGCACGGCTGCCACCTCGGGATCCCCCAGCTGCCACAGGCGGCGCGCGACCTCCGGCAGGACGCCGGTCTGCCAGCGATCGACCATCGCCACCGCCATGGATGTCACCGACACCCAGACCTCGACCGCTGCACCGTCCAGGGAACCGTACGCCACCAGCCATTCGCCCTCCTCTGAGAGGGCCGCAATGTGCCTGCGGACGGCGTGCCGTTCGAGCGAAAGGGGCCGCCTGGAGCGAAAGTACTCGTACATCAGGATGCGAGGGTCCAAACCGGCCGGGGCCGGCCTGCCTCCTGAAGGGCCACCCGATGCCATGTCGACCTGTACGAGATGCACCTGCTTCCGGGTCTGTTCGGCCAGAGCTCGGCTCACGGCAATGGCGAAGACCTCGGTGGACGCCTCGTCCGGGCCCAGGATGGAAATCGCGTTGATCGAGTGCCCGTTATCGGCCAGCAACTTGCCCGCCACAGCGTCCGCTGCCAGGCGAACGCGCCGCGCCGCCGATGGAACGGCAGGACCGATGGTGCCATTTGCGAGCCGCCGGACCATACCTAGAACCGAGACGCTTCGCACCCGGACGTTGGATGGCAGCTCACGCCGCACCCGGACCACCGTGGCTCGTACCCGGCCAGAAAGGGTATTGCGCACCGGGACCGCGGTCCGGGGTGCGACGACCTCGGGGACCGGCGCCCGTGGCTTGCGACTGCGCGAGGACTTCGTGGCTCGCTTGGGCCTTGGCGGGGGCTCGACGATCGGGACGCTGATGCGGCGAGGCGCGGGAGCGATCTCCAGGGCGCGGAAGGCTGCGCGCACGCGCGCAACACCCAGCGATGGCGCGGCGAGCGGTGGAACCTCGCTCACGACGTCCAGCCAGGTCGCGAGATGCGGCACACCGGCGAGCCCGATTGTCACCACAGCCAGACCAATGATCGCGAGCTGCGGCACCCATACGCCGGCGTAGGCCATGGCCACCGTCAGCAGGCTCGAGACGGCGAGGCTGACCGCTACGGCGAGGATCCATCGCGCGATGCCCCGGATACCCAGCAGCCGGACGACCACCAGGCCCGGGGCAATGACCACGAAGCCGATGGTGACTGGGGCCCAGAGGGAGGAGCCGGGCGTCAGGACCAGGCCGATGATGAGGAGGCCCCAGAGGATGAGCGCCATTCCCTCCATGACGGAGGGGCGGTCGGCGTCCGCCCGCTCAGCGGGTGACGGTCTGCTAGAGCGGAGCATCCCGGTGCTCGTAGACGAAGCGGGGTCGGCCCACGCCGTCGCGGACGAGGTTCGCCTCGAAGTTGGCCATCATCAGTACCTTGATCGCCGACCTGCGGATGTCCCTGAGTTCTGGCGTCCGAGCAGGTAGGCGAGGGGCCGTAGCGTACGCCGCGCTGCTTGTTCCGCGTAAGTGCAGCCGCATCGCGAGCGACCCCGCCGCCGGACCGACCCGTCCTGTCGCTGCATCGGGACTCGTCCGGAACCGGAGGCGACAGCGCCTGGGTGGATAGGCCGAAGGCCCGGCCGGAGCCGGGCCCTCGAGCGCTACGTCAGGAAGTTCAGGAGTGCTCGACCTTCTCCTTTCGTGATCGCCGCCCCAGGCCGAGGAAGCCGATCAGCGGAACGATCGTGAGCGGGAAGAGCATGAGCAGCATGATCGGGATCTGCGTCGCCTGAGCGCCCGCAGGGGTCGTTGCCGAGCTGCTGTCCACCGTGGTGAAGCCCGTGAAGCCGGACTCACCGCAGTGCGGGATCCCAAGCTGACCCTCGTTGTACTGGGTCAGGAAGTCGGCGATGGCGAGCGCCTCGTCACGATCGTAGGCACTCGTCAACACCTGGTCGGTCTTCTTCGGGATGTTCTTCTGCGCGTCGTAGTTGTCAAGCAACGTGGCCGCATCCGAGAGCGCGGACGCCAGGCCCGGAACGTCACCGGCTCCGTTGAGCTGGTTCAGCACCGCGGCCATGTACTGGTGCGCGAGGATGTACCAGGCATTTCCGCCCTTCGGGGTCGTGTTGAACACCTGATACCAGGTTTGACCGCTGTCGAAGAAGGGCGTATCTGGTCCAAGGCCACCCGGCAAGTCATACCAGGTGTCATCCGGGTGCGCAGCCGGTCCGTAGGTCGAATGCGTCTTCCAGTAACCCTGGGTCAAGGTGCAGCCGGGCGGCACGAGGTAGTTACCGAACACGTTGTTCGTCAGGTCGGTGCCCGACGTTGTCGTGAACTGGATGCCGAACGCGGCGAACGTTCCGCCGCTGTTCGGTGTCAGCTGCGTGCAATCGAACACACTCTCACCGGCGGGCACCGTCGCGCCCGCGTACGGGAACGACTGATACCAATCGGTCTGGGTGATTTCGCACACGGCGTAGGTGCCAGGCCCAAGACCGGTGAAGGAGTAGCCGGTCGAATCGGTCGCATCGGCCTGGACGAACGTCCACGATCCATCCAGCTTCCACAGTTCGATCACCCAGTTGCTGAGCTTGGTGTCATCCTGCGAATTCGGAAGCGGCTCGTAGACGCCGTTCTCGTTGTTGTCGTTGAACTTGAACCCGCTCTTGGTGACGAGCTCGAAATTGCCGAAGTCGTTACCCGACAGGTCAGTGCCCGGGCTTGTAGTGAACGTGTAGCCGTACTGGGCCAGGCCCGTCAGGTTGTTGCACGCGTCGTAGATCAACTCCCCGGTCGGATCCGAGGTCGACGCGTTGGGATAGGTCTGGGTCCAGGCGGTCTGCGTGACTTCGCAGACGAAGTAGGTGCCCGGACCGAGGTTGCCGAACGAGTAGTCGCCCGAGCCGTCGGTGGTCTTGGTGTCGACCAGGGTGTCGGCAATATCCAGATCGCCTGAGCCATCGTCCTTGTAGAGCTTGATGTCCCAGCCGCCGGTGTAGGCGGAGTCGGACGAGATGTCGCCGTCGCCGTTGGCGTCGACGTACTTGGTGCCGCTCTTGGAGACCGGTGCGGCATTGCCGAAGTCGTTGCCAGTCAGGTCAGTGCCCGAGCTGGTAGTGAACGTGTAGCCGTACTGGGCCAGGCCCGTCAGGTTGTTGCACGCGTCGTAGATCAACTCCCCGGTCGGATCCGAGGTCGACGCGTTGGGATAGGTCTGGGTCCAGGCGGTCTGCGTGACTTCGCAGACGAAGTAGGTGCCCGGACCGAGGTTGCCGAACGAGTAGTCGCCCGAGCCGTCGGTGGTCTTGGTGTCGACCAGGGTGTCGGCAATATCCAGATCGCCTGAGCCATCGTCCTTGTAGAGCTTGATGTCCCAGCCGCCGGTGTAGGCGGAGTCGGACGAGATGTCGCCGTCGCCGTTGGCGTCGACGTACTTGGTGCCGCTCTTGGAGACCAGCTCAAAGTTGCCGAAGTCGTTGCCAGTCAGGTCACTGCCCGAGCTGGTCGTGAACGTGTAGCCGTAGTCGGCGTTGGTCCGGCTGTTGCCGGCGTCGTTGGCATTCGCGCAGGTGTTGATCACCTCGCTGCCGGTGGTGTTCGGGAAGGTCTGGATCCAGGCACTGTCGGCGGCTTCGCAGACGAAGTAGGTGCCCGGACCGAGGTTGCCGAACGAGTAGTCGCCCGAGCCGTCGGTGGGCATTGAGGTCACGTACTCGCTGGCATCCGGCATGCCGTTGGCCGAGGCGTTCTCCTTGTAGAGGCGGATCGTCCAGCCGCCGGTGTAGGCGGAGTCGGACGAGATGTCGCCGTCGCCGTTGGCGTCGACGTACTTGGTGCCGCTCTTGGAGACCAGCTCAAAGTTGCCGAAGTCGTTGCCAGTCAGGTCACTGCCCGAGCTGGTCGTGAACGTGTAGCCGTAGTCGGCGTTGGTCCGGCTGTTGCCGGCGTCGTTGGCATTCGCGCAGGTGTTGATCACCTCGCTGCCGGTGGTGTTCGGGAAGGTCTGGATCCAGGCACTGTCGGCGGCTTCGCAGACGAAGTAGGTGCCCGGACCGAGGTTGCCGAACGAGTAGTCGCCCGAGCCGTCGGTGGGCATTGAGGTCACGTACTCGCTGGCATCCGGCATGCCGTTGGCCGAGGCGTTCTCCTTGTAGAGGCGGATCGTCCAGCCGCCGGTGTAGGCGGAGTCGGACGAGATGTCGCCGTCGCCGTTGGCGTCGACGTACTTGGTGCCGCTCTTGGAGACCAGCTCAAAGTTGCCGAAGTCGTTGCCAGTCAGGTCACTGCCCGAGCTGGTCGTGAACGTGTAGCCGTAGTCGGCGTTGGTCCGGCTGTTGCCGGCGTCGTTGGCATTCGCGCAGGTGTTGATCACCTCGCTGCCGGTGGTGTTCGGGAAGGTCTGGATCCAGGCACTGTCGGCGGCTTCGCAGACGAAGTAGGTGCCCGGACCGAGGTTGCCGAACGAGTAGTCGCCCGAGCCGTCGGTGGGCATTGAGGTCACGTACTCGCTGGCATCCGGCATGCCGTTGGCCGAGGCGTTCTCCTTGTAGAGGCGGATCGTCCAGCCGCCGGTGTAGGCGGAGTCGGACGAGATGTCGCCGTCGCCGTTGGCGTCGACGTACTTGGTGCCGCTCTTGGAGACCAGCTCAAAGTTGCCGAAGTCGCGGGACTCCGTGCCGCCCAGAGCGAGCGTCACGGACTTGCAGTACGGAGCACTGCCCCCAGGATCCGTGTTCACCCAAGACGAGCTCAGGAGGTCCTCGCAGACCTTGTAGGTGCCGGGCTCGACATCGGTGAAGCTGACGTCGCCGTTGCTGTCGGTGACCTTGGTGTCGAGGAGCGTGTTGCCGGTGCTGTCATACAGCTTGATCGTCCACCCGCTCAGACCGACATCGGTCGCGGCATCAAGGCTGCCGTTGCCGTTGATGTCGTTGTACTTGTGCGCGTTGATTGTCCCGCACGTCGTGAAGCTGCCCAGCACGAAGTCCTCGGTGCTGGAATCGACGGAAGAACCCGCGGAGCGGGTCTCGGCCAACACATTCGAGAAGCACGGGATGCCGTCCGGGAAGAAGTACGACAGATCGATGCCGGTCTCGTTGAAACCGCCGGCAAAGATGTCCTTGAACGCCGGGGTGTCGTTTCCAAGCTTCTTGCCCTGGTAGGGCCAGGCGACGGTGATCGTCTCGTGGTTATTCACGCTGCAGACGGTGTCGCCAGCCGAGGAAGTTCGGCAGTCCTGTCCGGTGAGGATCGGCGCGGCAGAGAGGTGGCCGGCTGCACCGTCATCGCCCTGCCACTCCCAGACGTTGATGTTCCCAAGGTCGGTCCCGCCGGCGGTGTAGGCGCTCTCGATCAAGAGGTCGCCCACCTTGTGGATGCCACCGAAGGTCCCGTTCGCATTGAGGGTGATGTGATCCTGGAGGATCCAAAAGCCGAGCTTGGCGTTGCCGTTGGTAGCGACACGATCCGCGCCCAGGTACAGGTATTCCGGATCACCGCTGTAGAGTGCGGCGTACGCGTTCTCGAGGTCCGTCTTGTCTGACGGGGAGACGGCCTCCTTGTAGTGCCACTCCGAGATGTCCAGCGTGTCCTTGGAGCCCTTGTCGAACTGGTTGTCGCCGGACGTCGCGCTGTACACGTCCGGCGCGAATGCGGTCACTGCCGCGCTGCTCGTGCCTGCATAGACTTGGTCCCAATCGTCTCCAGGACCGAGCGGGGCCGACTCACTGTTGGGGACGCTGTTGCCATCAAGCTCGAATGGTCCCGCCTCGTGGACCGCCACGGCGGTGGCCCCCACCAGGAGGGCGAATACGGCACCAAGAACGAGCGTCGCCAGTGGCCAGGACCGGCCACCCCGAAGCGGATTCGATGCATGGTCACTCATCGCTCGTCCTCCCAGAAGCTGGGCACGCGAGTCTCCTGCGATACATTCCTCTCCTCCCGGTGCGGAGACCGGACTGGTGTGCTCGGTTGCACGCGGTCGACCAAAGCACGCAAAGAGGCCACTCGCCCGTGGCTCGGTCTGGCGCTCGCGCATGCGCGCGCCAACGGGTTTGGGGGAGTCCTCCCGGTATAACGGCTGGGCAGCGTCGCCGGTGACTGTCAAGGCCCGGAGTGGTGCCGGGCACGGCACCGGTGGAGGCGGGCAGCAGTCGACGACCGGGGCACCACTGACCCTACGCGGGTCAGCACTACCCGTCAATACTGCACCTATCCGCACCGCGCTCGTGCGGAAAGTCGGTCAACCAGGTGTTGATGCGCAGGAAGGTCGCCGTACCGCGCCGGCACTCGTATGGCGGACAACCCGTCCGCGTCATCGCAGGTGCCGCCGCGTCGCCTAGTCCAGCCTCAGGAGAGCAGTTCAGGAAGCTCCGACAGGAGCTTGGACCGGGCCCACATCGGCCCGAGTCCGGCGGAACGCGCGGCCGCATGGGCATCCCGGTCGGTGTGCGGGCCAAACAGAATGATGCGCGGGCGGCTCGATTCCGGTGCGTCCCCGCACCACCTCTGAAGAGCCTCAGCCCGGCCGTCAGAGCGCTCCGCCCAGTCCACGAGGACGAGTGAAACCGAGGCGGGAGACGGCAGTCCGGATGGCTCGTCGACCCGGACGAAGTCGACCCCTGCGCGGGCCGCGGCGTCGGCGATGCGCGTGGCCATCATCAGCTCGCGGGAGACGAGCGCGACGGTCAAGGGTGAGCGCGGTTGCCCTGCGACGGCGCGGACTCGGCGGGCTGGGCCGGCCGGTGCTGTCCGTTCTGAGCGGCGTGCAGCCGGGAGGGTGCCGGCACATCGGCGCTGTTGGAGACGGCGTGCCCATTCGCGTGGAAGTTGTTGCCGTTGCCGTCCATCACGTAGCGCGCGATGCGCATGGGATAGACGCCCACCACGACCGGCGCCCGCACCTCGACGGAGAGCTCAACGCCGATCTCGTCGCGGGACCAGAGGTCCTCGAGCTTGAGCGCCTCGCGCTCCGGCAGCCCCACGAAGGCAACCGTCCCGTTCCGGGCGATAGAGCAGATGCAGTCGGGGTCGTCCAGGCCGAACCGACGTCGGATCTCGGCGACCGGGACGTACGGCCGCGACGTGATGAACCGCCGGAGACTCGAGGTGCTCGGGCGTTTGGATGAGCTCATGAGTTGTGGCCGAGTCTACCGCTCGTGGTCGACGGCTGCATCCGGACGAGCCCTCATGCCCGCCAGCATGAACGCGCCGGCCTTGGCGCTGTCGCAGTTGCGCCTCGTCACGGCACTGGGCCACACTGAGCGGCGGGCGTTGGCCCCTTACTACCACGATAGACCACACCCGCCACGAGACGGGCCGCCACGGCCGACGGCCAGGGATTGGGAGCATGGTGGGCTGCAACGGGGATTCGGCGCGTGTCGTTCTGGGACCGATACCGATCGCAGCGTAGTCGCCGGGCGCGCCAGCACGAGGCGGCTGGCCAGCATGGGCTTCGCAACCGCGTTCTCACCGTCGTCCTGTCGCTCGGCTTCCTCGCCGTCCTCGTGCCGCATGGCGAGGCACCTGCGGCCATGCCATCCGGGACCGATCCGCGCATGGATCCGGCGCCGGCGAGCGGGTCTCCGACCGCGTGGACCACGGGCGAACCCACCGCCAGTCCGCGCTCTTCGCGGACCGCCGCGCCGTCCCTCGCATCGTCGACGACCGGGCCCAGCGCCTCGCCTCGGCCAGTGCGAACGTCTGAACCCACCGCCACCGCACCACCGCCCCCAACCGGAAGCCTGTGGCCGAAGACCGGTGCTCGTCCATACACCGATGCCTCGACGTGGAACACGCCGCTACCGTCGAATGCCGCGGTCGACGCCCATTCGGCCAAGATGATCGCCACGATCGTCTCAAGCGGAGTCCTGCGCTCGGATCCGGGGCAGTACACCTACCCGGTATTCCTCGCCGACGCCTCGACGCCCCGCATCACCCTCACCTGCACGAATCTGTGCAGCACGGTGACGCTCGACGGGACGCGGCTCCCCTCTACGTCGAGCATGACGATCCCGCTTCCCAAGGGCGCCCGTGCCTCGCCCGGCGACGACGCCCAGCTGATCATCATCGACCAGGTGAGCGGTGATGAGTTCGACCTGTACCACTTCGACCCGGCGACGGGCTCGGTCAAGAACGCGTCACGCTACGTCGTCGGGGTGTACCGGAACGGAACGCCGTGGTCGTACATCAGCCGGGGGGCTGGTGTGCCGTACCTGGCCGGCCTGGTCCGGCCATGGGAGATAGCCGCTGGCCACATCGACCACGTCCTCGCGTTTGGGTATCCGGTGACGCGAGCTGACCGGTGCGTCTTCCCCGCCAGCAAGACCGATGGCGACGCCACCTCGGCGGACGCGATCCCCGAGGGTGCACGCATTCGCCTCGATCCTACCCTGAACGTGAACAGCATCCCGGGTCTCGACCGGACCGGCAGGATCATCGCGCGAGCGCTGCAGACGTACGGGGCGGTGCTGGTCGACAGCTCGGGCTCCAACAAGCTGTATGTCGAGAGCAGCTTCACCGCGTCGTGGTCAGGCATCCTCACTGCGTCAACGCCCAGCGCGATCCCGCTGAACCGACTGCAGGTCGTTGCGCTCCCACCGGGCTACTGGGCCGCGAGCTATTCACCGAACTGGGGCGAGTGCGTTCGATAAGAACCCGGCTGGCCGGCTACCGAACAGCCAGTGGCGCGCGAGCCGGCGGCGTGGGCTGCCCGGCGCGCAGGAGGGCGCTCTCCCCTGTGATGGCGGACCGGGTCGTAGCAGCGGCAGCATTGGCGAGCGCGAGCAGCAACCACGCATAGCGGGCAAAGGCGAGATGGAGGAACAGCCCCGTCAACATGAATCCCGCCACCGACAGGATGAAGCCGCCCACAATGAAGGCCATGACATGATCCCCGGATCCGAGCGCCAGCCTTCGGGCGCGGATGAGGGCACCGAGGGTGGCCAGTAGGATGGCAAGGAAGGCGACGATCCCCAGTGTGCCCGTCTCGGCGGCCAGCCCGAGGTACAGCGTGTGCGGCTGGCGATTGGCCACCTGCACCTCGAGCCCAATCTTGTCTGCGTACTGGCGGTAGTAGGCGGGGTACTCTCCCGGTCCAACCCCTAGGATCAGATGGTCGACGTACATCAGCGCGGCCGCAAGGTTCTCGGTGGCCCGGCTGCGAAGCGAGACATCGGCACCCTGGAGTGAGACTCCCTCCGACGTGAAGACATTGCTGAGCACGTCGAGCGTGGCGACGCGCTTCCCATATTCGGGAACGGCGACGAGCAGAAGGAGCGTCGCGAGCGCCACAGCCACGACGTGCTGCCAGCGCACCATCCTGAGCATGAGCATCAGCGGCACCAGCAGGACCGCAGCCACAGCAGCGCCGCGGGAGAAGGTCAGGATCATGCCCACGGCGATGAAGAGCGTCATGGCCGCGGCGAGCGCCTTCGACGCCGGCCGACGACTCGCCAGCACCAGCGCCAGGCCCAACGGAATCGCAATGAGCATGATCTGCGCGTAGAAGTTCGGATCGCCGATCGGCCCCGAGAGCTCGCGCTGCCGAACGGCGCCGAGGAGGCTCTGGGCGCCCGTGAAGAAGCCCCCCGTGGTGTTCTTCACCTGCGCGAATCCGAAGTAGCTGTTCCCGTAGGTCCCGGTCATCTCCTGGAACGCTGAGATCACCCCGAGCAGCGCCGCCGCCGAAACGACGGACCAGGTGGCGGCGACCACGGTCGCCCGGGTGCGGACGACGTTGACGACCAGGAAGAAGAGGGCGATCCCCTCGACGGCATAGTCGAGAACGTTCTGCGCCGCATCGGTGGCGTACGCGGAGAAGGCCGTGGAGAGCAGCTCCACGACAAGCAGGACGAGCATCCACGGCAATGCCGGCGTCACCACCACCTCCTCGCGGCGTAGCACCACGCGCCAGGCGAATGGCGCGCTCAGCGCGAGTGGCAGGGCGAGCGCTGCCACGTCCGGAACGCCGTGGAACTTCACCAGCACGACCGCCGCGTTGGTGTAGATGAGGAAGATGACGATGACCGACGCCGTGTCGGGTCGCGCCACGACCAGCCCGAAGACACCGATCAGGACCGCAGCGACGGCGGCTGTCTGCGCACCGGGCACGAGTGCCACCGTGGCGGCGGCGCACGCGAGGAGGACCGAGATCACCAACGCGCTGGGCCGTCGAGCACGGTACGGCAACGCGGTCATGGCTGTCGCGCACCGCGTCCCTGGGGCGACCACTGCGTGATCCGCCGTCGGAGGAGGACGTTCGCCAGCGAGTGGAGGGCCGCGGCGTTGACGAGCAGCAGATAGGCCGCCATGCTCGTCAGCCGATTCCGCCGAACCCGGTCAGGGCCGAACAGACCGGCAACCCCCGCGAGGGCTCCCGCGATCAGGCCGAAGAATACGAAGCGGTACAGGCTTCCGCGGCGCAGAAGCAAGGGTGCGGTCAGTCCCATTGCGAGCAGGGGGACGACCGTGAGACGACGAAGGATCTTGTGGGTCAGCAGCTGCAGCGAGTAGAAGCCGTACCGGCGCGGGTCGAGGAGCCGACGCCGGTGCACGACAGCATCCAGTCCCTGGGTGATGATCCGCACCTTGCGGGTGTACTCGTCGGTGCCGCCAGCGGCGACCGGCTCGTAGGCAATTGCCGACTCGCAGAAGACGAGCCGGCGACCGCGCTCGATTGGCCCCGTGGAGATGACGAAGTCATCGGTGACGCCGGGTGGACACGGCTCGAAGTCCTCGCGGCGGATCGCGTACAGCGCTCCGGTGGCGGAGATGCAGCTGCCCGCCATGCTCTCGGCGCGTTTGAGGAGGCGGTCGAGACTCCAGTGAGCTCGCTCACCATCACTCGCCTCTCCGCCGGGCAGGTACCGCTGATCGCCGGCGGCCCCGCCGACCTCGGGATCGGCGAAGGGGGCGACGATTGCGCGAAGGGCCCCTGGCGCGAATGCGGTGTTGGCATCAGTGAAGACCAGCACTTCGCCTCCTGCCGCCTCCACCGCGGAATTAAGCGCTGCCGTCTTGCCAACGCGAGGCAGATCGAGGACACGGACCTCTTGATGCGCGGCCGTGGCGCGCACCACTGTCGCGTCCGATGAGCCGTCGGAGGCAACGATGATCTCGAGCTTCTCGGGGGGATACCCCTGCTCGACAATATCCGCCACGCGGCTCTCGATGACCGCCTCCTCGTTATGCGCGGCAATGATGACGCTGACAGTGGGCTCCGCGCCGTTACTGCGCACGGGGCGCGGACGCAGCCGCGCGCGGAGCAGCAGCAGAAGCGGGAATGCGGCGTGCGTCCAGCCCATGATCCCGATCGCAGCCCAGAAGATGCGACGAGCCAATTCAGCTCGCTCCGAGTCCGACAAGTTCGAGCAGGTGGGCAGCGTTCGACTGCAGATCGAACTCCTCCTCGACCGTCTGACGACCTGCCCGAACGAGGCGAGCTCGCAGGCCGGCGTCGCCGGCAAGTCGCTCCACGGCGTCAGCGATCGCGACGGGGTCGCGCGGCGGGACGAGCAGCCCCGAGACGTCATGGCGCACCAGCTCAGGGATCCCGCTGATACCGGTCGCGATCACCGGCAGGCCGGAGGCCATTGCCTCGATGAGAACGACGGGTAGGCCCTCGCGTCGACCGCTCGCCGTCGGCACGCTCGGAAGCACGAGCAGATCTGCCCGCTGCATGGCGCCAATGACCTCGGAACGCGAACGCGGCCCCTCGAACAGGACCGTCTCGTTGAGACCGGCCTCGTGAACCTGGCGCTCGAGCGCGTCACGGTCTGGGCCTTCGCCGATGAGCCGGCACCGAAACGCTCTGCCTCGCGCCGCGAGCAGCCGGCATGCTTCGATGAGATGCGGATGTCCCTTCACTTCGTAGAAGGTGCCCACGCACAGGATCTCGAGCGGGCGTTCTGCATCTGGCCGATCCAACGTCGGCAGGATTGCGGTGAGATCCACGCCGCAATGAATCACGTGGATCTTCGGCAGGACCTGGACGCCACAGTGATCTGCCATGAACGCGCGGTTGTAGTCGGAGATGGTGACCACCGCTCGCGCCTCGCGGATCTTCCTGCAGAGCATGTGCTGGTCAACCTGCAGGTCCGCTCCGTGCCCGGTGAAGGAGTAGGGGATGTCCGCAGTGCGGTGGATGATCCAGGCCGCCGCGGCCGGATGGTTCGCGAAGTGGGCGTGCACGTGCCGCACGCCAAGCTGGCGCATTTCCTCTCCGAAGTGGACCGCCTTCGGGAAGATCGCCAACCCGCCGAGGAGAAGGTTCGCGCTGCCAAGATTCTCGGCCACCAGCGTCGCGAGGGTTCGAAGGTAGCGTCGGGGAGCCCGTCGAAAGGCCCGCCAGTTGGAGCGGACGATCCCGTCGGACAGGAACGGCGCAAAGTGGGCACGTGCCACATATGGCTCGGCTTCAGGGTGCATGAGCACCGGGCTACGCGCCGGAAGCAGCCGCTCGGCGACCTTGCGGGCGACGCTCCTCCCCTCGGGATGGCTGCCGGTCGCCCGCGCGCGGAGAAGCGGGAATACCTCGACCCGGACCCCAAGCTCCTCGACCGCCTGCATCTCATAGAGGACGAAGGTTTCGGTGAGCTTCGGGAAGCGAGACATCAGGTAGGCGACAGCCACGCCCCGCTCAGGTTCCACCGGTCCCCGACCCCCTGCCCACGACCGCTGCCCGCCGGTGCCACGCGACGGCCGAGCCGACGATCTCATCGATTGAGCGGGTCGCCTGCCAACCGAGCACCGCCTCGGCCAACGCCGGATCCGCCCAGACTGCAGCGGGGTCTCCGGCTCGGCGCGGTGCGTTGCGGACCGGAACGCGCGTCCCCGCCGCTCGCTCTGCGGCCGCGATCACCTCGCGGACCGACGTGCCAGTGCCGGTCCCGAGGTTCACAGTGAACGACTCCCCACCACCCGCCAGCTTCTCGAGCGCGCGTACGTGCGCCTCGGCCAGGTCGACCACGTGAATGTAGTCGCGTACGGCCGTGCCGTCGCCTGTTGGGTAATCCGTGCCGTACACCTCGACGTACGGAGCCGCGCCGAGTGCGGCCTTCAGGACGACCGGGACCAGATTGATCGCCTGGGTCCAGTCCTCCCCGTTGCTGCCATCAGGTGCAGCTCCGGCGGCGTTGAAGTACCGCAGCGACGCGGTCCGCAGGCCCCGTGCGCTCAGCCAGCGGAGCATCTGCTCCGTGACCAGCTTGCTCTCGCCATAAGGCGTCGTCGGATCGGTTCGGCACCCCTCATCGAGTGGCAACCGTTCTGGCATGCCGTACACGGCACAGCTCGACGAATAGACCAGGAGGGGCACATCGTTCTCGAGCATCGCCCGGGCGAGGGTCAGGGAACCACCCACGTTCACGTCGAAATAGCGCAACGGATCCGCGAGCGACTCGAACGGTGACTTGAGACCGGCGAGATGGATGGCGCCGTCAAAATGGCCACGCTCCAGGACGTCGCGCACCGCCGCAAGATCGGTGACATCGGCCTCTACCAACTGTATTCCGACGATCGCGTCGCGACGTCCGCTGGAGAGGTTGTCGAGCACGACTGGCTCGTGGCCAGCCGCGCAGAGCGCAGCGACGACGTGCGAACCGATGTAGCCGGCGCCGCCCGTTGCCAGGATCCTCATTTCGATCGCTTCGCCGTCCCCGAGCGGCTCGCGGAGGTTCGCTTTCTTGCGCTGGGCGCTGGCCCCTTCGAACTACGCTTTCGGACCGGGGTCGCAGCGGTCGAGGAGCTTGTCGCCGCCTCCGGTGCGGCCGGCTGCGCCGCGGGCAGGGGTGGCTGCGCCGCGGGCGTGGGTGGCTGCTCCGCCGCCACCCCAGCGCCGTCCGCGCGCCCAGACATGCTGGTCGACGTGCTTGCGGTTTCACCCGGTGGCTGCGTCGAAGCGATCGTAGTTGGTGGCTTCCTCGCCGCAGCTGCTTGGGCGGCTGCGGTCGGCCCTGATCCGGGCGTTGCTGGCGCCCCGCCGACCGCAGCAGTAGCCCTTGCCGCTGCCATGCTTCTCTCATTCGCCGCCTTCACCTGGACCGGTGTCCTGGCGGGCGGGGGCGATGGACGCGGCGCGGGGGCTGGTAGGTCCTCATAGCCAGTCCGCGGTGCAAGCGAAACGAGCGACGGGCGATTGATGGCAATGCTGCCCATGATTGTCGCCCCGACCAGCCGCAGGCCCTCGACGGCCTGCAGGACCCGCTCACGCCTGGTGCCGTCGCTTCGAACGACCAGGACGACGCCTTCGCACACCTGAGCCCAGACGAGGGCGCTTCCCGACCGATGCACGGGGGCCGTATTCACGATGACGGTATCGGACTGAGCGCCAATCAGTTCAAGGAGCCTTGCGATGGCGTCGACCGGCAGCGCCTGCCCGACCTTCTGCCCGCGCGGCACCGTGTCAAAGCCGGGCGATCGCCGGACGGTGACCAGCTCGAGCGCATGCGGATTGCTGGCAGTCTCGGCCGATTCGAGCATCTGGAGGGCACCAGGATGATCCAGGGCACCGAGCAGAGTCGTGGCCTCCGGTCGATCCTCATTAGCGTCGACTAGGGTGACGCGGCGACCCATGCGGACCAGGATCGCCGCGATGTTCGCCGCAACCTCGCCAGCCCCGGGTCCGTCGTCGGTGCCCGCAACCAAGAGGCTGGAGAGAGGGTCTTTGCGCGCGCGGTAGACGGCCTTGACGGCCGCGCCGCGCAGCGCCGTGGCTGCGCGGGATTCGGGAGCACTCTCGACGAACAGCGGCTCGTGTCCGCGTCGCCGAGGAATGCGGACGGTTCCGAGAATCGGTGCCTGAGTCAACGCAGCAACTTCGCTGGGGTCCCTGATGCTGTCGCTCAGGTACTCGACAACCAGGATGAGCACAAGCGCGCCGACCGCGCCGGCGACCGAGGCGAGCACGACAAGGAGCGACACATCCGGCGCAATCGGGTCGGCGGGCGGACTGGCGGTTTCGAGTTCCGTGAGCTGGCCCTCGGGGAGCTGTGTACCCGGGGTCTGCAGGTTGAGCAGCTGGCCCGCGACGGCGTTCGCGATGGCGGCGGCCTCGGCGGGATCATGCGACCGGGCGCGGATGGAGATCACTCGCGTCGTGTCGTTTCCAGTGACTGTCACGCGCTCGAGAAGCGCCGCCGGCGTCTCATTGACCTTCGCGCCCACCGATGCAAGGGTCGATCCGTCCGTCGCCAGCTCGACGAAGGTCGGGATAAGGCCCGCTGATCCGCGAAGCGTGTTGATGTCGGCTGTCACCGGTCCGACGAGCATCCGTGCCCTCGCCTCATACGTGGGGGGCAAGCCGCTGCCGATGACGAAGGCACCGAGACCGGCGATCCATGCCGAAACCACAATTGTCCACCACCATCGGCTGACGATGGACAGGTATCCGCTCAGGGGCAACCGCGATCTCCTCTCAGGCAGCGTCGAAGTGCGTCGACTTGGGTTGCACAGGATACGCGGGCCAGCAACCCAACGCCTCGGCCGTCACCGGCTTGCGTTGCCTGCGCGCACCGGTGGGTTTACCGACCGACGACGCGCATCCAGCTGCCCAGCTGCAGGCGCAGCGCGTTCGTGCTCGCCCGACGGCCCACGTTGATACGCGGCAGAGCGAACGGCTCGGCATCGCGGAGCTCGATCCCAGCCCGGCGTGTCGTGAACGCCGCGCGAAGCCCGATGTGTCTGGCGGCGTCTGCCGCCAGACCACTCCAGAAGCCACCGGGATAGGCGAAGGCCAGGGGCATGCGCCCCGTCTCGGCACGTATTCGTTCTGTCGATTCAGCGACCTCCGCGCGTGCCGCGTCCGGCTCCACGCGATCCAGCCGCGGGTGCGTGTGAGAGTGAGGCGCGAGCGCGAAGCCGTCGGCGTGGGCGCGACGCAGGGCGTCCCAGTCGAGGACGCTCGCCGAAGCAGGCTGCACCCCGAGCGCCGCCACGATCCGGTCGGCCTCCTCGATCGCTCGCGGATGGGGAAGGTCTAGTACCCAATCGTGTATCTGTCGAAAGATGTCGCCCCGGTCGGGGTGGCGACGGAGGGACAATTCCCGGCCGTCCAACCAGAGAGACTCCGCCTCGGTACGCAGTACCGCGTGATAGAGGCGGTCCCACCAGAACCCATCCGAAGCACCCGGAAAGGCGGTGGGCACGAAGAGCGTGGCCGGAATGCCCAGGCGTCGCAGGACCGGCAACGCATGCTCCTCGACGCCGGCATAGGCGTCGTCGATCGTCACGAGCACCGAGCGCGGCGGCAGCCGCCGTCCATGGTCCAGCGCTTCCACGAGGTCGCT
Source organism: uncultured Chloroflexia bacterium (assembly GCA_963805645.1). Classification (GTDB taxonomy): domain Bacteria; phylum Chloroflexota; class Limnocylindria; order QHBO01; family QHBO01; genus CAVXEH01. The sequence goes on from CAWDVA010000007.1 coordinate 691,643, forward strand.
GAGCGCGATTGGATGCATGCGATGGGCGACGAGCGCCATCTGCTCCGCGAAGCCGGACGGAGTGGCGCTCAGGAGGGCGGGCCACAACCACGGTCGAGCATCCGGTTCGTCGATCCGGTGATAGGTCAACACGATGCTGCGGCTCGTACGCCCGCGGTCCGTCCGGAGCAGGCGATCGAACAGGGGGCTGAGACGCTCGCTCGCGATCAGGCTCGTGACGGCGCCGCGCACGCTACGCACGACCGCTGACCTTGTCCTTCAGGTGCCCGAGCGACTGGAACAGATCGACGATGCCAGGTAGCGGATCCTCCAGGCTGAGGATGTCGTGCTCGGACGGTCGGAGGAGGTCGAGAAGAGCGCGGATGACTGCGCGGCGGGGCGGCGTCGGCAGGTACGGGTACGGTCGCCGTCCGGCCAGTACGCTGGCAAGCCAGACCAGCTCGAGTCGGAGGTTGTGCGACCGGACACCGATCCGGTACTCGACCGGTGGGGAAGGATCCGGTACCTGACCGCCGACAAGCAGATCAACGTACCGCGCGGGGAAATCAACGCCACTCTTCACGGCGAGGGGGAGTGACCCCCAGACGCGCCCGTTCACCTCCAGAAAGCGAACGCCGCCGTTCCCGACGCGAAACTCGACCATCGCCAGGCCGCTCCACTCGAGGTCGCCCAGCAGGCGCAGCGAGTACTCCCGCAGCACCGGATCGACAGGAACGCTTTCCCGGTATGCCGAGGCTCCTCCGCTGACCGGCACCTCGTGGAGGCGGTGGTGCTCGAAGACTGCGAGTGGCCTTCCTCGGGACAGAAGCAGCTCGACGCCGTAGCCCTCGCCGGCGTAGTAGCGCTGCAGCAGGATGTCGCCGAGGGCCAGGAGGGGACCCACTCGCCGGTCGAGCTCCTCGACCGAGTTCGCGTAGGTAACCTCCAGGGCGTGGAGGCGGCCCGCGCCATCCACCACGCGTGAATAGCGCGGCTTTACCACGACCGGCCAGCCCAGCTCCTCGGCAACTGCCCGCGCGTGCTCCCGATCATGGACTGGCGCCGTCTCCGGAGTCGGAATGCCGAGGTCGGTGGCGAGCTGCACGGAGCGCTGCTTGTCCCGCATGAGCTCAAGGGCTGCCACGTCAGGCACGGCGAGCGCACAGCCGAGCTCATTGGCCATCCCGACCAGCGGCAGCGTGTGCTCCTCGGTAACCGGGAAGACGAGGTCGACCGCGTAGCGGGCAACGGCGCGCCGGACGGCGTCGATGTAGCCGGACGAGTTGACACTTCCTCGCGGATGCACCACCCGGTGCGTGACGTGGCGTGAACGGAGCCCTGGGCTGGCGGACGTCACGTCCGCCGCCACCACCCTGTGTCCAGCGCCGCTGAGCGAGCGAATGATGGTGATGGCGCTCGCGATTCCAGCGTCGGTGACCAGGACGGTTGCCACGTCAGCTCGGGGCGGTGGGCCGCCGGCTCGCGGCATACGCCGAGATGGCCGATGCCACGGTCGTCACGACTTCGTCTAGGGGTCGCGTGGCATCAACTACGCTGAAGTGACTGAAGCGGTCTCGGAGCTCGAGGTAGTCCTGCCGTCGGCGCTCCAAGCTCTCGACAGACCCCTCTCCCTTCCGGGCGAGCAGCACCTGGGCGGGGGCATCAAGGTAGACCACCAAGTCCGGCCGGGGATACGCGTGCAGCAGCAGCGCGCCGTGCAGGCGCCGCGCGAGCGTGCGGTGGACATGGGTTCCCGCCACGTCGTACGCGTAGTAGTCCGTGAAGAAGTGCCGGTCGAAGATCACGACCTCGCCGCGCCGCTGGTGTGACCAGGCGATGGTTTGCCGGTACCACTCCTCCGCCACCTGGTTGAGCGTGCGGGCGAGCGATTTTGCTGATCGGAGGGCGCCCTTGACGCCGTTCCCCTTGCGATGCGCGCTCTCGGGACTCGGTGGTCCACCATCCGCGGCACGTCCAAGCCGTCGCCGAAGGGCTGCCGCCGCGCGGGTGGTGGGTAGGGTTCGATTGGTCGCCGCGGCGTTATCGCCCATATACAGGTACGCAGAGGGCATGGGCAGAGCGTCCCCCAGCTGACGAGCGACGGTAGTCTTACCGGCTCCATCGGGTCCGATCAATGCGACGCTGAATCCCCTACCCCCCACTCGTGGTGCCTCCCTGCCTCTCGCCCCCGAGAGCGGCGACAGTGTCAGCCAAGTGCCCTGCGCTCCGCTCCCAGACGAAGTGATCGGCGACGAAGCGACGCGCCGCACGGTCTGGCAACCCGTCCCGCCGGGCGGCGGCCAACGTTGCGAGGACACCCTCGGCAAATCGCTGCGGATCGTCCGCCACCGTCACGGGCGCGCGCTCACCATGGGTCGTAAGACCGTCGGCCGCGAGGGTGGACACGACTGACGGGACCTCCATCGACATCGCCTCGAGCAGCTTGTTCTGCACGCCCGCACCGTATCGGATCGGGGCCGCGAAGACGGCCGCGCCCTCCAGGAATGGGCGCACGTCATCGACAAAGCCGGTGATGGTGACGCCCTCGGTCCTGCCGAGATCCAGCAGCTCCGCTGTCGGATCTCGACCAACGATCACGCACTTCGCGTCCTTAGCATGCACACGGACGATCGGCATGATCTCACGGATCAGCCGCCGAGCTGCATCCACGTTGGGCTCGTAGTCCATCACCCCGGTGAACACGACATCCGTGGTGCCAAGACGATCCGTGGTGCGATGCCAGAAGTCCGTGTCCACGCCGTTGGGTGTAACCAGGATGCGGTCGCCCGAACCATCCAGCGCGGCTGTCAGGGCGCGCGCATCGCGGTCACTCGCGGCGAGGAGGCGTACCGCGCGGTGAGCGAGAGCACGCTCGGCACGCTCAACCGCGTGCAACTCGAGCGCCAACCGAACGCGACGAACTCCGCGCGCGTCTTTCGCCATCAGGCGGAGTCGCTCCGAGGTGGCATCGCACAGGTCCGCGATCACGGGCGTTTCGGGTGCGATGGCCGCCAACGCCGGGGCGGTCCGTTTACCGCTAATGATGGCCACCTGAAATGGCGCGTCGGCGGCGAGGGCGGTGACCGCGTTCCTCATCTGAACTACGTCCCGCGCCGGCACGCCGAAGAGCGCCTCGACCAGGCGCTGCAGGCGACGCCGCCAGCGCCGCGGTTCGGGGGTAAGCACCCGCACTCGGGCCATGGCATCCATAACTGCGCTGTCGTCGTCAGCAGGGAGCCGCGAGGCCACCACCACCAGCGTTACTTCATGGCCCGCGCCCGCCAGCGCGCGCACGAAGTGGTAGTGACGCAGGTAGCCGCTGGTCAGCGGGTAGGGAAAGCCGGCCGTGATGTAGAGGAGCCGCATCTACGTTTGGATGCGCGGGGCGAGCGCGTCGAAGAGGGACTCGATGTTCACCGGGTATGGATGGCGCAGTCGCAGCGCGGGTAGAGGTGCCACCAGCCTCGTCAGCAGATCAGCTTCGACCTGACCGGCCGTTTCGATGCCGACCTGCGGTCGGTGCGGAAACGCGTAGCGGTACTCGTAGGCGCGGCCCAGCAGCTCGCGCCGCTCGTATGCCAGGGAATGGGCCATTCGTGCCGCCACCTCAGCCCCCTCCATCGCGTCGACCTCCACCCCCGAGGCAGTATGGCTCTCCACGAAGCAGACCAAGTCGACTCTCGCCGCAGCCTGGGTCGGGACCCCCAAGCGCTTGATCGCCAGGTCCACATACAGCTGGCCATCAACGGCATGGCGCACTCGGCGGGCCAGCGGAACGGAGGTGGGCGCGGTCGAGGCAATGGCCCGCAGCGAGGCGAGGGCCGACATCCGCAGGCGATCAGCCGTCGGGACTCGTCGAGCCACGTCGCGCAGCCGTTGGAGATGCCAGCGCCAGAGGCGTATCGGCTCGGGAATCCCGTGCATGGTGCCATCGGGCTTCAGGTACAGCCATTCGTCACCCACGTAGCTGGCTCCCTGGCGCAGGAAGGCAAGCAGAGTCTCCGTCTTGCCCCCCTTGGACCAGCCTGTCACCACGATCCCCCGCCCATGGTGCACGAGGCCAGCTGCGTGGAGCGGCAGGACGCCGGCGTGAAGGGCGGCCAGGTTGAGGATCGGTACCAGGAGCGGAACCGCCGGCAGCCCGCGCTCGGCGATCATCTCGAGCGATTCACCTACCTGGTCAATCGGGATGACGACTCGCGCCGGCACCTTGTGCGCGCTGCGCAGAACGAGAAACTGGTCGGCGGACCATCCAGACTCGCGAACGCCCGCGAGTGATAGCTGGCCTGTCGGGAGGCGATCGACGAAGCGCACCGTAATGCTCGGGCCCGCGGGAAGAGGACCACGAATCGGTCCCAGCTGCCGATCGACGGCCGCGACATCGGCCGGCGCCGGATCGATGAGCCTGATCCCAACGGTGCCGTGCAGGTCGTATTCGACACTGCTCATCTGGATGCTCCACGGAGGACGTTCTCCACCAGGTCGCGGTCATGCTCGAGCAGATGGACAAGGGTGCGCGCGAAGATGCTCCGCTGCGCATATCCCAGCGGCAGGCGGCTTGTCTCCTTCAGCGCCTGGTACACCAGGCCATGGTAGAAGAGCGGGCCGATGAGTGGCTCCGGCATCCCGACGGCCGTCGCATACGCGATTGTCCAGTCGCGGAACCGTGCACGGAGCGCCGGTTCGCGAAGAACATACATCGATCGCTCCAGCCGATCGTCAATCCCTCTGCGGCGCGCGATGAGTGCTCCGTACGAGCGCGCGAAATACGCAAGGTCCCAGAAGGGCATTCCGACCCGCTCACCATTCTCCCAGTCGAGCATGGTGACGCTCCCGTTGTCGCGCGCCACGATATTCCAGGGTCCCGGATCGCCGTGCTGGACCACGCAGTCGATGTGTTCGACGGATCTGATCACGTCGATCAGCTCATTCAGCCGATTCGTGTGCGCGGGAGAGATGCCCCCAAGCCCTGCGCAGCGATCGAGCAACTCGCCGAGCGCATTCGCCACCAGGGCGCCGGCAGTCGGCCGCCGCGACGTACGGCCAAGCTGTGTGAGCGAGTCCACTACCTGTGCGGCCCAGGGACAGTCCGGCTGCGCCGTGGTTACCGCATCAAAGGGCCGCCCCGCGACCGTGCGTTCCCCCACGAAACGGAGCCCGGCATGCTCCCCCACGAACGAGATCTCGGGTACTCCATGATCGGGTAGCAGGTGCCGCGTGCGGATCTCCCGGAGCACGGTGACTGCCGCATCGAGGCGCTCGTTGACCGCCGGCTCACGCCCGACCTTGGTGATCAGGTCGGGCACGCGGCTTTCTGGCGCGAAGCTGACGAGGAGGTTCTTCTGGGTCCGGAACGGACCCGCTCCCACCAGTGCGACTCGATGGCCGTCGATCTCGTCCGACCCACCGGCCATCTCGACGAGGTATCGCGGCACCCCGGGTGACACCCCCAGGAGCGCGACCCGCCGCGCCGCTCCGACCACCTGCTCCCAGCCGTGTCCGGCTGCTGCCGCCACGTCCAGGCCGGCGAGCGCTGCCGAGCGCGCAAGGCGCCGGGCAGCAATGGTCCCTCCGCGACGTCCCGGAGACTCGCCGGCAGAAGGCCGTGCCCGGACCGCATCCCTCCTTCGTCGCATCCAAGACCCGAGCCGCTCCTCCAGCGGGTTGGGTGACGCGACCAGCCCGTGCTCCATCAACCACGCGAAGATGGCGGCATCATCAGATGGCGAGGCGCCCATCAGAGGCCCGAAGGGGGGCCATGCACTGTAGGGAGAGGAAGGCCCCGGTCCCGGCTCGGACGCCTCGCGAGATCCACGCCACGTGCGCCACTCGAGATAGACGCTGCCGCCACCCGCGATCGTGCTGCGCGCCAGTTGGCCGAGGGGCGTGCGCGCGGCCAGACGGCGCGGATGGCACCCAGACAGGACGAGGAGATCGGGCGGATGCGCAACGTTCGCACTGTCCTCGACACGCTCCACGAAGGATGCCAGGCGGCCGAGCTGTTCCAACGCCCCGGGGTCGAGGGTGCCGAGCACCTGGACACGTCCCACCACGAGCGATGGCAGCAGGAACGCCCACGCCCCCCCGGGATGGACGCGGCCTAGGGATCCGGCCGCATAGCGCCGAACGCGGACCAGGGCGAGCGGGGCGTCCTCGCCACCGTGGAGGATCACGTTAGGAACCGCCCGACCCAGGGGAGGCGCGCCAGCTCAGGAAACGTCTCCGCGACCCGCAGCTCGCGGCGGAAGACAGCGAGCAGCACTGACGACACCGCACCGACCAGCGCAACGCCGATCGGAAGGGGAGGGTGCAGACCAACCTGCACAAGCAGGAGGCCGGCACCGCTGGCGATGATGGCAGCGTAGACAACGAGGTGGCGGCGATGCATTCCGTACAGCGGGGTCGTACGGTGGAGGGCCACCTGGTTGTAGAGGTTCTGGAAGGTGAGCGCAGACGCTCCGGCGAGCGCCGCCCCGATCGCACCCAGCCCGGGGATCAGGGCGAGGTCGAGGGCGATCGTGCCTGCTGCGGTGAGGATGGCACCCACGACCAGGACCCGAACGCGACCGAATACGCGCAGGGTCATCGCGTTCTGCCCGGTCGCAGCATTGAGGTAGTAGCCGGTGGCCAGGATGGCCAGGACTGGCGCGGCATCACCGTAGCGGCTCCCGAACAACAGGACGGTGAGTGGCTCGGCCAGGGAGAAGGTGGCAGCGAAGACCGGAAATGTCACGAGCGCCTGCCAGATCGCCGAGTGCCAGTACAGCTCGTCGAGCTGCTTGAGATGACCGCGGGCGATAAGGCGCGACGCCGTCGGGGTGAAGAGGACCGTGAAGCTGGCGAAGACGAGCTGGTTGAGCCGTGCGACCGGCTGAACGCTGCGCAGGGTGGCTACCTCGGTGACGCCACGGAAATGCTCGACGAACACGGCGTCCAGCGCGGTCCGGGCCACGATCGCCACATCGATCGCGAGGAGGGGAAGAGAGAAGGCCAGCAGCTCGAGGAACGGCGTGTTCGCCAGCGCTCGCCGAGGATCCGAGAGCAGGCCGCTGTCGCGGAGGGTGCGAATGAGGAGCGGGCCGTACAGGAGGATACCGATGATTGAGGCGACGACGTAAAGGACCGCCAGCAACTGGACGGTGCCCGAGGCCGACACGACCAGGAGCGCTGCCGCAAGCTTCAGGCCGGGCCCCAGCAGGTGCCGTCGGAGGACGATCGCGCCGGCGCGCCCGAACGAGGCGAGGACGTTCTCGAAGAGGTGGTCGAGCGCTTGCACCGGGCCAAGCGCGACGACCACGAGGACGAGCCCGCGCGCATCACCACCTCCGTCGCCCGGCGGCAGAAGGGCTTGCCCCCCGACGATGATGGCAGCCGCGGCTGACCCGATGGCGACGATGGCCAGGATGACGGTGAGGATGGTTCCGAGCGCGGCTCTCGCCTGCCCCTGCTCATGGAACAGCGGCACATAGCGCGTGACGGATCGGTCCAGGCCCACCGTGGAGAAGGTCTCAATGATGTTCGCCAGCGAGAGCGCGTACGCGAACGAGCCGAAGGCCGTTCGGTCCAGGTACCGGACGATGATGACCTGCACAGCCAGGTTGATGACGATCGCCACCAGTCTTCCCGCGAGCAGCAGGCTCGATCCGCGGACTTGGCGCGCCCCCTCACTAGACACCGATCACTCCCATCCACAACTCCATCGCGAGCCGATGCCGATGCGCCCAGGCGCGGCGCGCCTCGACCACGTCCAGCGGACCCTCCGGATCGATATCGTGCGACCGAGTGGCGTGAGTCAGCCAGCAGAGCAGCGCCAGCCTGTCCACGGCGTCGGCGTCCAGGCCCAGTCGGGCTCCCTCGGCCAGCAGCACCTGCCGAGGCCAGTCACGACCGCTGATCAGGCTGCGATCGAGGGCGGCTGCGTGCTCGTCCTGCGTCTCACTCCGTGCGATGGCACCGACGACCCAACCCAGGAAGAAGACGAGGTCGACCATCGCCAGGCCGTCCGTCCGTCCGAGCTCCCAGTCGATTACCCCGATCTCGCCAGAGCGGGTGACGAGCAGGTTGGGATGGCCCAGGTCCCCGTGCTCGATGGCCACGGGCACCGTCGCACCGTGGAGCTGCTGAACCGATGCTCGCACGTGCGCCGCGAGCTCACCCGCAGCCGCCAACTGCGTCGCGCGCGCCAGTCGATCGAGGCGCTCCAGGGGGGCAGCGACGAGGCGCTGCCACCGCTCTCCCTCGAGTCGGGCCTCTCCTCTGACCAGTTCTCGCAACCACGCTACGATGCGCTCGGTGATGGCCTGCGGCCGCGCGCGGACCCTTCGGGGGTCCAGGGGATCGCCGGTCACCCAGCTCTCGACGAGCGCAGGGTGACCGTCGAGCGACGCCTCGCCAAGCAGTTCCGGGATGCGTATCGCTTCGTTCGCCCCAGCGGCCGCCACCGCTCGCAGCACCCGCGCTTCGTCGGCGATGCCTCGATCCCCCACCGTCCGTGCCACCTTTGACACGCGAGCGGGTGCCGGCGAGACGCCGTCGTCCGCGATCAGGACGACGTGGCGGGATGCGGCAAAGTGGGGGGTCACGAGCAGCCAGTGCTGGGGAGTCCGGCCGAGGAGGTGCAGGAGCGGGGCGGCGGGTGGGTCGTCGGACACGATGCTTATCGAGGGGAGGACCGTCAGCAAACGGGTGGCGAGAGCGGGCATTAGGCGGGCGGCCAACCTGCCGGCGGGTCCGGTCCGCCGCTGGCGGAGGTAGTCGCCTCCGGAACCGCTGACCACCGGCAGCAGCTCGGTCGGTTGGCCGCGGGGCGGCCACTGGACCACGCGTAGCTGGTACGTCGCGCGCCCTCTTCCGTGGATCAATCGGCGATAGGCCTGTTCGACCCCGGGGCGGGCAAGAAGCCTATCCGGAGCACGCACCACGAGCGTCGTTGCGGGCAGGCGCCGCGCGGCCTCGGTCGAAGAACGATCGCCGCAGACGATCACGTCCCACCCGGCCTCACGCCCGGGCAGCTCGGACGGCGTGACTCTGCTTACCGCGCATCCGGCGACCTCCAGGCCGCCCGCGACGTGGTCCGCCCACCCCGGGCTCTCGGGCGCAATGACGGCAACCCGGCGCGGACGTACGTTCGGCAGGAGGAATCGCCAATCGACGGCGTCCAGGCGCCGCAGCGATGGCACCCTAGGGTCCGTCTTCGAGCGCGCGCACAAGGACCGTCCGGAGCGGAGGGATCGAGGCGGGGTGTGGGTGAGTGATCACGGTCACCTCGCGATCGCCGAAGAGCTCGCGGAGCATGGTCCTCTCGCGCTGCTCGAGGCTCTCGAGCAGCTGGGACCGGGCGTTCGGACGACAGAAGCGGAAGGTCTCATACAGCTCGAGCAACCCAAGCCGGTGGTGCATGTGCGCCGCGACCATGCGCTCGGCGGCAGAGGGGGCATCGATGGTGGATCGAGTCGTCGCCTCGCCTTCACCAGACACGACCAAGACGATGCGGTCGAGGCGCACCTGCCGGGCTTGGCGGCTTCCGCCCAGCCGGTCCAGGCTGACCTCGGTCCCAGCCAGCGACTCCATTGGGGCAGCAAACCGGTGAATCCACCGAAGGGGCCGCAGTCCCCGCCACAGGCGTAGGGGAACGCTCCGGTATGCGCCGGACGCGGCTCCCCCGACGGCCATACGCGCTCGGCGCCGCGGCGGCACCTGTGCCCGGAGCGCACGGAGCTCGCCCAGGTGGTTCGCCGTCAGGCGGACCGGTCCCATGCCACCGTGCGCCATCCGCGTGGTCGGGTCCACGTACGTCCACTCATCGGCGATCGGGGTCCCGCCGGCAGACATGAGGGCCAGCAGCGCCTCCGTCTTGCCGCCCTTCGACCAGCCCGCGATCGCGACTCCGACACCGTCGAGTTCGACCGTCGACGCATGCAGGGGCAGAATTCCGAGCCCCACGAAGATGGCATTCACGATAGGCACCAGCTGGGGTAGCGCGTCGACGCCTTCGCTGCACCGGATCGTGGCGCGCTCGTCAAGGGTGTCGAGCGGAAGATGCACACGACCGTCGCCCCGAAGGAGGACGAACTCGCCGTCAACAACGCCGGCGTCGGGGCCGGCTAGGACCACCAACTCCTCGGCCGGGCGTGGCCCGTCGAAGTGGATCGACAGGTGGGCATCGCCCTCAGCCGCCTGGAGCTCCGCTCCAAACAGCCGTGCAACGTGCTCGACGTGCCGCGGGTGCGCATCGTGAAGTCGGATGCGGAGCAGGCCGAACAGGTCGATGTCGAGCGGGTTGCGCGCCTCGACCCCAGCGGTCAATGGGTCCTCACAACGAGCCAGCCGATCCACGCCAGCGCCGCTGTCCCCACCGGGATGATGGCCAGTCGTAGCACGGCCTCGAGGCTGTCGGGGACCAGGTTGGCGCGCAGGCTCACAATGACCGTGGATCCGATCACGCCCGCGGTCACGGTTACCACGAACTGGGTGCGCACATCACGCATACCCCAATTCGCCGCGAATCGGAGGATCAGCGGCACCGCGACCGCGAGCATGACCCCGACCAGGATCACCAGATAGATCGCCTGCACGCGCGCATGGTAGCCTCCGTGCGTAGCCGCGTGGACGTGCCCGCGGGTTTGCAGGCAACCAGGCGCGTGCCTCCTTCGTGCCGGTGGGATCGACGTCATGACCCTGAGACGACCCCTCATCGCACTGTCGCTGGTCGCGGCAGCAGTCATCACCGTGGTGGTGCTGCTGAACGTGCGGGCCGCGATGCCAGGCGTGAGCTCTCTCCCGTCGAACCTTCCCGCCCCTTCGGGCGCAGCCTCCGATGCCATGGAGACCGAGGTCTCTCCCACCATCGTTGGCCCGGCCTACGACCCTCGCGTGTCGCGCTCGCCGACCCGCGACAAGCCTCAGAGCAAGCTCTGGTACCACGCGGGATTGTGGTGGGGCGTGCTGGTCGATCGCGCGTCCAGTGAGTTCCGCATTTGGTGGCTGAACACGGAGACGCACCATTGGGTGGATACGGGGACGCTCATCGACCCGCGCCCGTACACCCGCCAGGACGTCTACGTCGACGGCGACGAGCTGTTCGTGGCCTCGGCTGGGACGAACGAAACCTCCGCGCAGCAGGCGGTCGAGATACGGCGGTACCGGTACTCGCAGGAGTACCACTCGTACCAGTTGCTCCCCAACTACCCCATTCGGATCACGCCAGCGGGCGTCGATACCGTCACCATCACGCGCGATTCGACAGGGGCCCTTTGGGCCGCGTTCATCGCGAACGACCGGGTCAAGGTGGTCGCCTCGGACCCGGACGTGCAGCAGTGGTCGGATCCGGTCGTGATTCCGAGCCCGCACTCTTCGGTCGCGGCAGACCAGGCAGCAGTTGTCGGGCTCGACGGCAGCATCGGGGTCATGTGGTCCAACCAGCTCGAACAGGGCGTCTACTTCATCCGCCATCTGGACGGTGATCCGATTTCGGTGTGGACCACCACCGAGAACGTGCTCGGCGGCACGAAGATCGCCGACGACCACATCAGTCTGAGGGCGCTGAAGCGCCACGACGGCCTCTGGGTGTACGCCGTGGCGAAGACATCGCTGGATCAGCTGCCCTCGCATGATCAGCAGCTACCCCAGGTCGTCTTTCTGGCTCGCGACCCTTCGGGCAAGTGGTCGTCATACCTCGTCGGTCGCGTCGCCGATCACCACACGCGGCCAATCCTCGTCCTCGACGAGGAATCCGACCGCGCGCTGGTCTTTGCCACCTCTCCTTTCGATGGCGGCGTCATCTACATGAAGGGGTCGTCGCTCGACCAGATCAGCTTCCCCGTCGGACTGGGCGTGCCGGTCATCTCGCAGGGGGCGCTGCAGAATGCCAACAACGCCACCTCGACCCGCCAGGCGGTGTCCAGCAAGACTGGTCTCGTCATCCTGGCCTCGGACGACCTCATGGGCGAGTACCTGCAGCGTGGAGCTTGGGCTCAGTACCCGCGCCACACCCCCCGTGGCCCCCCAGCAGGGCCCCACCGTGCCGCTGCTGCACACGACCTGGGATCAGGCACGCGTCTCGTCCAGCGTGGCTCAGCAGGGCTGGAGCATCACGCCCGCAGATGCCGATGCGGTAGTCGTGGACGAGGCGGGCCGCCGCGGCATCCGCCTCGCGTCCGCAAGCGGGGCAGCGGCACGTGTATGCCAGGGGTTCCGGGCGGTCGACTCGGGCCGGTTGGTGGTGACCGCCAACGTGTTCGTGGAGGGGGCGCCCCTCGGCGACAGCCCTATTCTCGCCGTCCGGGCAGGTGGCAGCGAGCTGAGCGGGGCCCGCTTCCTGAAGAACGGCCATTTCGGGTACCGCGTCGGGCCGAACCGAGAGCAAACCGTTGCGAGCTGGGTGCCGGGCCGCTGGTACGAGATGGAACTCACGGTCGACTTCGACACGTCCACGTACGGTTGGACCGTTCGCCAGGGTGCTGCGCCGGGCGCGGCACCCCTGCTGGACATCAACGGTGTGGCCCTCCTCGCTGGCGGGCCCGCGGACGAGGTGTGCGTCACGGCACCCAGGGAAGACGCGGGGAGCGGCCTGCTGCTCGACGAGCTCGAGGTCCTCTGGGTGCGGCCCTAGATGCGCGTAGTCGTCACCGGTGTCGCTGGCTTCGTCGGCTCGCACCTTGCCGAGCGGCTCATCGCCGACGGGGACGAGGTGGTGGGTCTCGACGCCTTCATCCCGTACTACCCGCGCGAGACGAAGGAGCGCAACCTCGCGCCGTTACACGGGCACGAACGATTCACGTTTCACGAGCTGGATCTGCGGACTGACCCGCTCGCCCCAGTGCTCGACGGAGCCGATGCGGTCATCCATGAGGCGGCGATGGCCGGACTCATGCGGAGCTGGAGCGACCTGCCGCTCTACGCGAGCTGCAATCTGACGGGGACCCAGCGCCTCCTCGAGCAGATGATCGCCAGCGGGGTGCCCCGCATCGTGCACGTCTCGACCTCATCCGTCTACGGTGAGCGGGCGGTCGGCGACGAGACGATACCTACCGAGCCCGTCTCGCCCTACGGAATCACCAAGCTCGCTGCCGAGAAGCTTGTGCACGCATATGCCCGGCTGCATGGACTCGAGACGGTGATCCTGCGCTACTTCTCGATCTTCGGGCCGCGTCAGCGGCCGGACATGGCCTACCACATCTTCAGCCGAGCGCTTTGGGAGGGCCGCCCGGTCGTCATCTTCGGCGACGGACACCAGGCTCGCGCCAACACCTACGTGAGCGACTGCGTTAACGGCACCACCGCGGCACTGCGGCAGGCGCCACAGGGCACCTACAACATCGGCGGCGGCACCAGCCTCGAGCTAATCGACGCGCTGGCCATCATCGCCAACCAACTGAACGTCACACCGCAGATCGAGTTCCGACCCACAAGGCCCGGCGACCAGCGCGAGACGGCTGCCGACTGCGGTGCCGCCGAGGCGGCGTTTGGCTACCGGGCGCTCGTCAGCCCCGAGGAGGGATTGCGCGCCCAGGTGGCGTGGCACCTCGCCGAGTGGGTGCAGGACCCTCAACGAGGCGCGTGAGCTAGACGCCCGAGCGGCGGACCACGGCAAGCAGTGTCAGGCCGAGAATGCGCAGGTCGAACCATAAGGACCTGCGGTCGATGTACTCAATGTCGAGCCGGAGCCGCTCGGTGAAGGTGCTCTCTGCGCGGGCGGTCACCTGCCAGAGACCAGTCAGTCCTGGTGGCACTTCGAGCCGCTCCGTCTGCCATAGCTCGTAGGTGTCCATGGAAAAGGAGGTTGGGCGTGGACCGACGAGAGACATCTCGCCGCGAAGCACGTTCAACAGCTGCGGCACTTCATCCAGGCTCGTCTTGCGCAGGAAACGTCCCACGCGGGTCACGCGCGGATCGTCGGGGATCTTGAAGTCGGGCGGCGGCAGGATGTTGAGGTGCGCAAGCGACACCTTCAGCTCCGCAGCGTTCTGGACCATCGTGCGGAACTTGTACATGCCGAAGGTGTGGCCATGCTGCCCCGTGCGCGGCTGGCGGAAGATGATCGGTCCCGGCGAGTCGAGCCGGATGGCGAGCGCAACCAGCAGGGCGATCGGAAGGACGATCGGCAGGGCGAGCAGCGTCAGAATGATGTCCATCAGCCGCTTGGCGGGCGGATAGGGCTGGCCAGCGAGGGGCAGGATCGGAGCGCTCATCAATCGTCGGTGCTCGTCTCCCGAACACCCTCACCATGAACCATGCGCCGCGGATCAGCCAGCAGCATGTCCGCCGTCGGCTCCGACGAGCCGAGCAGGTCGAACAGCGCGCCGATGGTGACCGCGTCCTCCGGGAAGGCCACCACCCGCACGTGCTCCATCTCGATCGCCTCTTCGCGCAGCGATATCCGATGGAGCATGCGCTTTGCGCTCTCCCGGGTTGTCTCGGGCAGCAGGAAGTAGACACTTCGACCTGCCTTCCAGACACGATCGGAGCTGCGCATGACTGGAAGGGGACCGTGGCCGAGCAGCTCGCGCGTGAGCGCCGCGCTTCCGCGGCCGGCCGAAGGCGGCAGATCGACCCGGCCGATCGCCAGCGGGCGGCCCTGTCGCCGGGCCCGGTCGATCTCACGATGCACTTCGTCGCGAGGGATGCTGCCAGCACGTCGCCGCGCAACGGCGAGCGCCTGGGTTGCACGGGTCTCCTGCGCGGCTGCGTAGACGGTGGCGGCGATGCAAATCGCCGCCAGGACGAAGGCCCAGGTGTAGACGTGGTCGTTACGCAGGAGCTGCAGCAGCGCAACGAGGGTGCCTGCAGTCAGAACCAGCGGGATCAGCGGGAATGGACCTCGAATCCTCATGCCACCTCCTCCTCGGCGGCCGGGGCGACGTGCACGCTGCGCAGGATCCGCTTCGCCTCGGCCGGCTGCTGCACCCCACGTCCGAACCCGGCATAGGCGAATCCCGCCCCGGTGACCGTTGCCGGATCGAGCGCGTTCCGGCCGTCGACGACGACGCGGCCCCGCATGACGGTAGCGACGGCCGGCCAGTCGAGACTCCGCAGTTCGGGCCACTCGGTGATCAACGCCGCGGCATCGGCATCCGCCAGTGCCTCGAAGGCGCTCGCGGCGACCTGCAGCCCGGGAACGAGCTGTGCGCTGTGCTGCCTCGCATGCTCCATCGGGTCGTAGGCGACCACGTTGGCGCCATGCTCGAGCAGGAGCCGGGCGACCGCCAGCGACGGCGCGTCGCGGATATCGTCCGTCTCGGGCTTGAAGGTGAGCCCGAGGAGGCAGACGCGCCGCCCCTGAAGGCCGTGCGGCAGCATCTGCTCCAAGGAGCGTACGAGCCGGGCGGGTTGGGTCCGGTTGATCTCATCGACCGCCGACAGGAGCGGGACAGGTGCGCCGGCCAGGTGCGAGGTCTTGACCGTCATGGTGACCTGGTGTGGCAGGCACGATCCGCCGAAGCCGACGCCAGCCCCCAGGAAGGAGGCGCCAATGCGCGGGTCGAAGGACATGGCACCCACGACGTCGTCGACGTGCGCACCGTAGGCATCGCAGAGCGTCGCCAGCTCATTGGCGAAGCTGATTTTCGCCGCCAGGAAGAGATTCGCGCCGAGCTTCGCGAAGGCGGCGTCGATACCTCGCATCGTCAGGAAGGGCGCGTTCGTGGGGGCGTACAGCTCGCGCAATCCCGTTGTTCCCACCTCATCCGGGTCGTGGATCACACCGCACACGACGCGGTTGGGGTGCATGAAGTCGTTGATTGCACGACCTTCCTGGGTGAATTCGGGGTTGAGCACGATCGCGATATCCGGCTCGCTCCCGTCCCCACGCAGGTCGGCCACGAGGGAGGGCAGCTGCAGGATGAACTCCGGCGGGAGTGTCGATCGGATTACCAGGCCGGTGCCGGCGGCGAGCGGTGGCACCACGGCCTCGAGCGCGCGCCGCATGGTCTCGGTCTGCCAGCCACCATTGCTGTCGTGGGTGCCTACGGCCAGGATGACGAGGTCCGCAGCGGCGACAGCGTCCGCGCCGACTCGGCTGCCTTTCACATCGAGCCGCCCAGAGGCGATGCCACGAGCCACCATCACGTCGAGACCCGGCTCGTGGAAGGGTAGGCGCCCGTCCAGAAGATCGGCAAGCCTGCCCTCATCGGCCTCGATCCCCACCACGTGATGGCCCCAGTCGACCAGGCACGCCGCAGTGACGAGGCCAACATATCCCAGGCCTACCACGGCGACCCGCATAACCCTACCCCCGTGAGCGTTTTCTTGATGGCCCAGGGTCCGCGTGTCCAGGACGAGCTCGAAGGAAAAGCGAATAGGGAAGAGCGAATCAGGGCAGATCGAAATGAGAGCTCGGCCGATGGGACTACCCAGGACTTAAGTACCCCGCATCCTACCCGGCAGCATTTTGTATTCCTAGTCTTAACCGCTCCTTAACCCTCATCTCCGTTGCATTCGGTCAACGCGGCGGTACCAGGACTCAGCGGGCGGGCTGCGCCGACGCGCTAGAATCGAGTGGCAATCGTGATCGAGACACGACGTCGCCCAAGCCACACCCGCCTCTCCCTCGCCGTCGCGGTGCTGACCGTGGCGATGATGTTGCAGGTTCTGCCGGTGCTGGCCGCTCCCGGCGACGTGGGATACGTCGGGCCGAGCTATGACGGTGCGGTATCAGCCCCCAGCGGCGAGAAGCCACAGCACAAGCTTTGGTTCCACGACGGCACATGGTGGGGGTACCTGTTCGAATCGGTAAGTGGCGACTACCACATCTTCCGGCTCGATCCGACGACCGAAGCCTGGCTCGACACCGGGACTTCCGGTGATCCACGCCCCGGCACCAAGGCGGACGTCCTGTGGGACGGCACCCACCTCTATGTGGCATCGGCGCCGTGGACGAAGAGCGGGAAGGCGACCTCGGATGGAGGCCGCCTGTACCGATACTCCTACGAGCCGACCACCCAACGCTGGTCGCCTGACAGTGGCTTTCCGGTGTCCATCAACAACTACAAGAGCGAGACCCTGACCATCACAAAGGACAGCGTTGGACGCCTGTGGACGACATGGGTCGCCAACGGCCAGGTCCTGGTGAACGCGACGACCGGCTCGGACGCAAGCTGGCTCTCGCCGATCGTTGTCCCGACCGCCGGCACAAGCGTGACGACGGATGACATCTCGAGTGTTGTTGCCTTCAACGGACAGATCGGCGTGATGTGGAGCAACCAGACCAACGGCACCTTCTACTTCGCCGTGCATCCCGACGGCAGCGCCCTGTCGGCAGGGTGGCAGTTGGAGACTGCGCGTAGCGGCCCCGACGAGTCGGATGACCACATCAACCTCAAGGCCGATACGGCAGGCAACGTCTACGCGGTCGTCAAGACGTCGCACCACAGCACGGGCGAGGTCCTGACCGCCGTGCTCCGCCGGACGGTCGACGGCATCTGGACCTACCATCCGGTCAGCCTCTACGAGGAACACGAGACTCGGCCGATCTTCCTGCTCGATGAGCAGGCTGGCGTGGCATATGTCTACGCAACCACACCCGAGTCAGGCGGCGTCATCGTCGAACACTCCGCACCGCTCAGTACGCTCGACTTCTCGGGGCCGACCGTTGTCATTCGGGACGCCAGCGACCTGACTGCCAACGATGCCTCCTCGACATCGCAGTCGGTGGACGCGACCACCGGCCGGGTGATCCTCGCCTCGACAGCCAATACAACAGGTAGCCGCCACTACCTGTTCGCCACGATCGACGTGCCATCTGGCGCAACGCCCATGCCCACCCCGACGCCCACGCCCAGCCCGACGGCGAGTTCAACGTTCACGCAGACCCCGACGCCGAGTTCCACACCAACGCCGACTCCCACGTCAACGCCGACCGCGAGCCCGACGCCGGGCACGGAGATCACGCTGACGCCTTCCGCCGATGCCTACGTCTACTCGGGCCACTCGACGCGCAACTACGGCTCAGAGACGTCCCTTCACATCCGCGAGGGAACGACGTCCACGCCATACTGGTGGTACACCTACCTGCAGTTCGACCTGACCGGCATCTCGGGAACGCCGACCCATGCTGTGCTGCGGCTGTGGGTCACCGATGCGAGCGCCGACAGTGGCGCGGTGTGGCGCGTGGCGGACGACTGGACCGAGTCGACGATCACCTGGGCCACCGCGCCGGCCATCTCCGGGTCACCGGTGAGCGCGTCGAAGCCGGCCGACGCGGGCACCTGGCTGGAGCTGGATGTCACGTCCGCGGTGGTCGGCCCTGGCCCGGTCAGTTTTGGGTTGCAGAGCGCCAGCAGCGACAGTGTCTTGTATTCCAGCCGTGAGGGCGACCATCCGCCCCAGCTCGTCGTCACGCTCACGACTCCGACCCCGACGCCCACCCCGACGCCAACACCGACGCCTTCACCGACCCCCACCCCGACGCCAACACCGACGCCTTCACCGACCCCCACCCCAACACCGACCCCGACGCCTTCACCGACGCCAACACCGACCCCGACCCCGACCCCGACCCCGACGCCTTCACCGACGCCAACACCGACACCGACCCCGACCCCGACCCCGACGCCAACACCGACCCCGACGCCAACACCGACGCCAACACCGACCCCGACGCCAACACCGACCCCGACGCCAACACCGACCCCGACGCCTTCACCGACTCCGACGCCGTCACCGAGCCCCGCCCCGACCCCGAGTCCGACCCCGAGTCCGACGCCGACTCCCACCCCGACCCCGACCCCAACACCGACGCCGACGCCTACGCCTTCACCGACTCCCACCCCCACCCCGACGCCGTCACCGAGCCCCGCCCCAAGTCCGAGTCCAACTGCCACGCCGGGCACGGAGATCACGCTGACGCCTTCCGCCGATGCCTACGTCTACTCGGGCCACTCGACGCGCAACTACGGCTCAGAGACGTCCCTGTACGTCAGCGCGGGACCTGGATCCTCCCCCCGCGCGTGGTACACCTACCTGCAGTTCGACCTGACCGGCATCTCGGGAACGCCGACCCATGCTGTGCTGCGGCTGTGGGTCACCGATGCGAGCGCCGACAGTGGCGCGGTGTGGCGCGTGGCGGACGACTGGACCGAGTCGACGATCACCTGGGCCACCGCGCCGGCCATCTCCGGGTCACCGGTGAGCGCGTCGAAGCCGGCCGACGCGGGCACCTGGCTGGAGCTGGATGTCACGTCCGCGGTGGTCGGCCCTGGCCCGGTCAGTTTTGGGATGCAGAGCGCCAGCAGCGACAGTGTCTTGTATTCCAGCCGTGAGGGCGACCATCCGCCCCAGCTCGTCGTCACGCTCGGAAACTGATCGAGGCGGTTCGCCGGACCGACGCGCCGGCGACGAACCCCTCGCGATGGCATCCACCTCGATCTCCTCGCTGCTGGGCATCAGAACGACCCTGCGCGGTGCTAGGTGGCCGTCCCCCGTTCGCTGAAGAGCCCACGCAGGACGAACATGACGTTCGCAGGTCGCTCCGCCAGGCGCCGCATGAAGTAGGGCCACCACTCCGTCCCGAACGGGACGTAGACCCGCATCCGCCAGCCATCCGCCACGAGCGCACGCTGCAGGTCTCGCCGGATGCCGTACAGCATCTGGAACTCGAAGCGATCCGGGCCAATGCCGTGCGAGGACGCATGGCGGCTGATGGCCTCGATCATGTCGGGATCGTGCGTCGCGACGCCGGTGTACGTCCCGGCGTCCATCAGCGCCTCGCACAGCTCCACGAAGGACTGGCCGATGGTGGCGCGGTCGTGCCAGGCGATGGCGATGGGCTCGGCGTACGCGCCCTTGCAGACCCGGACGCGGGCGCCCTCGGCGGCGAGCGCGGTGACATCGGCCTTCGACCGGTGCAGGTAGGACTGGATCACCGGACCGGTGTCGTAGCCTTCAGCGCGCATGCCGCGCACGACCTCGAGCGTGCGGTCCACGTAGTCGCTCGACTCCATGTCGATCCGCACGAAGATCCCGTGCCGCTTGCCGGCCTCCAGGACGGGGCGGAGCACCGTGCGGCACACGTCCACCCCCAGGTCGAGGCCCATCTGGGTCAGCTTGATGCTGACGTTGGCGTCCAGCCGCTCGGCGGCGATCCGCTCGATCGCCTCCACGTAGGCGGCGGCGGCCTGCTCGGCCGTCGCCTGGTCACTGACCGATTCCCCCAGGTGGTCCAGGGTGGCCTGCATGCCCGCCGCATTCAGCTCACGGACCACGGCCACGGCTTGCTCAAGGGTCGTGCCGGCCACGAAGCGCAGCGGCATCCGCCGGGCCAGCGGGGTGCGGAGCACCACGCGCGCCAGCCATCGGCGGTGCGCGAGCCAGAGGAAGAAGCCGCGAAGCAGAGCGTCGAGCATCCGAGCACGAGTCTAGTCAACGAGCCGATGAATGGTGGGCGAATCGCGCGGGTCCGATGTTGGGGCTGGTGAAACGTGCCTACCGTTCGGCTAGCGGACCCGGCCGTGCCCCCAGCCACGCGCTCGCTCCACGGCGCGGCGGATCAGGGGCTTGCCCGGGACCGGCCCGTCACCGCCGTAGGTGCGGCGGCCAGTCCCGATCCCGGTCGCGCTGTCGGGGTCGATGTCTGCGCCATCGATGCGGATCGTGGGCGACCCGGGAAATCCGAGCAGCTCGGCGTCCTCATGCGAGCCAATGGCGATCATCTGGATGGGGGTCTCGAACGCGTCCTCGCTGAGCACCTCGACCAGGTTCTGACGCGCGGCCATGTATCCCGGGTCGTCCTCCGTGTACAGCAGCTCCACGCGCATGCGGCTCGTCCCCGCCTCAGGTGGTGACCAAGAAGCCGATGAGGCAGACCAGGGCCGCCACCCCAAGCACCACGGCCAGCGCCAGGCGCCGCCGCTCGCCCATGGTGGGTCCCTCGCGCAGCGAGCGCTGCGGACCGCGCGGCGCCCGGCCCCGCCAGGCCAGGTAGCGCTCCGCGTTCAGGTCGCGCGCCTCGCGCGCACGGTAGTCGCGCCAGGCGGGCCACCCGGCCCCGTAGGCGCCGGCGCCCGCGACCACGGTGCCGAGCAGAAAGAGCAAGGGCGTCATGGCGTGCCCTCCCCCGCATCGCCCTCGCCGGCCGCGGCTGCGTCGAGGAGCCAGGTCACGCTTCCGCCACGGACCCGCGCTGCCGGGAGACGGCTGCGGCCCGAGCGCACGTGGCGCACCGCGTTCACCTTGTTCTCGCCGGTGACCAGGAAGACGGTCTCGCGCGCCGCATCGATGACCGGGTAGGTCACGGTCATGCGCCAGGTGTCGGCGGCGCGCCAGAAGTTCGGCACGACCCATCGTTCCTGTTCGCGGAGGGCGGCGCTCCCGGGGAAGAGTGAGGCAGTGTGCCCGTCCGGCCCGAGCCCGAGCCACATCAGGTCGAAGGCGGGCAGCGCCGTGCCGGAGACGCCGAAGACGAGCCGCAGCTCGGCCTCGTAGGCGAGCGCCGCTGCATCGAGGTCCTCCGACTCGGCCTGCATGCGATGGATCGCCGCGGGGCGCACGCCGGGTAGCTGGGATATGAGCATGCGGTAGGCCGTGCCGAAGTTGGACTGGGGATCATCCGGCGGGACGCTGCGCTCATCACCCCAGAAGAACTCCACCCGGCTCCAGTCCACCTGGTCCACGCGCGGCGGCTCTCGCAGGAGCGGAAAGACCGCGTTCGGCGTGGTGCCCCCGGAGAGCGCGACGCGGAAGATGCCCCGCGCCCCGATGGCCCCCAGCGCCGCGGCCACGAACCGGTCCGCGGCCTCGCGTGCCACCGCGTCCCTGTCCGGGACCACGATCCACTGCGCCGGGCGATCCTGCCGCGCGGTCACCCGCCCAGCTCCTGGACGGCAGCCGGCGCCACGATCGGCTCGGGCCCCGCCGCTTCCGCCGAGCGCGCGGCGGCCAGGAAGACGACCGCGGCATGCAGCGCGGCGTCGTACACCGGGTCACGGTGCCTGCCGCCCAGCTGGGCGCTCAGCAGCTCCGCCTCCCGCGGCGTCTCCATGGTGATCTGGCGCAGGAGGGCGGTCATGCCGTCGGAGTTGGTCGCCACGGTCGCCTCGTCGCGGTTGCGGTCGATGATGAACTCCGCTGCGCCCGTCTCCCCGCGGGCGCGCAGGCGCACGCTGGTCAGCTCGCCGGGGACCAGCTCGTCGGTGTGCTCGGGCTCGATCCGCAGGTCCACCATCTCGTAGTGGCCCTCCAGCTCCAGGCGGAAGCCGCCATCCCCAAGGGGTGTCACGGTCCGGTGGCGCCGCCAGTCGAGCCGCGAGGCGATCCAGCCGGCGAGCAGGATCGCCTCTGCCATGGGCGCGGCCACGTCAGGAGCCACCGCATCGGTATCGGAGCGCCGGCGCTTCCGGCCCTGGCCCGTTGGCGCCGCGTATCGGATCACCATCCGGTTCAGGTTCGGCAGGTAGCGGCGGAAGCGGGGTGCGTCGAAGAACTGGGCGATCCGCTCCTGCCAGCCGGAGAGCCGCTGCCAGGCCAGGTCGCCGATCCCCAGCAGCTCACGCAGGGTGGTCAGGCGGCGCATCCCGGCCAGCAGGTCGCCGAAGTCGGACGAGTCGACAATGAGCCGGTCCGACACGTCGATCAGCTGGTCGAAGACGGGGCTCCTGAACGGCGGGTCGCCGGGCCACCAGACCGATGTCGGCAGGTCATGGATGAGGATGGGCGCCACCACCCCGGACAGATGCTCGGCGGCCTCGCCGCGCACGGTGAGCACCACTTCCTCGTAGCAGATGCGCTCGTCCGGGGAGGTGGGCACCACGTGGCAGTGGGTGCTGATCCGCGCGTCGAGCGCGTCGCCCGTGGCGAGGTGGTCGGCGACCAGGACGATCGCCCGTGAGGGGTGGTGGATTCCCAGGCTCATCATCGCGTGGACCACCCGGTCCGCGGTTGCCGAGTCCACCACGGTCACGATCAGGTTGAGCACCGATGTGCGCGCGCTCGGCAGGCCGGTCTCGCGCAGGCGGGACGCGTCGTCGGTGGTCGCCGACTCCGCAACCCCCCACAGGCGGCCCAGCTGGGTCTCGATCACC
This sequence comes from uncultured Chloroflexia bacterium, assembly GCA_963805645.1. Taxonomy (GTDB): domain Bacteria; phylum Chloroflexota; class Limnocylindria; order QHBO01; family QHBO01; genus CAVXEH01. The sequence goes on from CAWDVA010000007.1 coordinate 714,634, forward strand.
GCGACCGTCGTCCCCCGCTGCTCCCACATGGGCGTGGCAAGGGTCTCCGAGTCGCCGAAGCGCATCAGGTGGCGATGAACGGCGAGCTCGCGCTGCGCGGCGGTCGAACGGGTCTGGGGCATGACGGCTAGGGCCGGCGCCAGGCGCGGCGGTCGCGCTCCAGCATGTCGTCGGCGGCGGGCGGTCCCCAGCTTCCCGCGGCATAGAAGTGGAGCGGCCCGCCCTGGTCCTCGTGCCAGGCCCGCAGGATGGGGTCGAGGATCTCCCAGGCCCGCTCGACCTCGTCGTCGCGGGTGAAGAGCGACGGATCCCCGATCATCGCGTCGAGGAGGAGCGTCTCGTAGGCGTCGGGCGAGTCGACCGCGAACGAGGAGCCGTAGCGGAAGTCCATGTTCACGCTGCGGATCTGGAGCCCCTGCCCCGGCACCTTGGCCCCGAAGCGCAGCAGGATCCCCTCGTCGGGCTGGATGCGGATGGCGAGGATGTTCGGGTCGATCTGCGAGGCGCCGGTGCGAGCGAAGAGCGCCAGCGGCGCACGGCGGAACTGCACCGCGATCTCCGTGACGCGGGTGGGCATCCCCTTGCCGGTCCGCAGGTAGAACGGGACGCCGGCCCATCGCCACGAGTCGATCGCCAGCTTGATGGCGACGTAGGTCTCCGTCAGCGATTCCGGATCGACCTCCGGCTCGTCGCGGTAGGACCGCATCTTCTGGCCCTCGACCCAGCCGGAGACGTACTGGCCCCGGATCGTGTTGCGGGCGACATCGGCCAGGGCCATGGGGTGGACCGCGCGCAGCACCTTGAGCTTCTCGTCGCGCAGATCCGATGCGGCGAACTCGACCGGCGGCTCCATGGCGAACATGGACATCAGCTGCAGCGCGTGGTTCTGGACGATATCGCGCAGCGCGCCGGTCTGGTCGTAGAACTCGCCGCGCCCCTCCACGCCCACCGTCTCGGCGACGGTGATCTGCACGCTGTCGATGTAGCGACGGTTCCAGATCGGCTCGAAGAGGCCGTTCCCGAAGCGGAAGACGGCAAGGTTCTGGACCGTCTCCTTGCCCAGGTAGTGGTCGATACGGTAGATCTGGTCCTCTCCGAACGACTCGCGGATCTCGCGGTTCAGCTTCCTGGCCGAGGCCAGGTCGTAGCCGAACGGCTTCTCCACGATCACCCGAACCCAGCCGCGCTTGCCGTCCACGCGCCGCTCGCCGTCCGCCGACAGTCCGGCGGCGCCGAGCTGCTTGACGATCTCGGGGTAGAGCACCGGAGGGACGGCCAGGTAGAAGAGCCGGTTCCCCGCGGTGCCGCGGTCGCGGTCGATGCGGTCGAGGAGCTTGGCCATTGCCTCGTACGAGGCCGGGTCGTGGAACTCGCCGCGGTGGTAGTGGATCCCGCCGCTGAACGACTCCCAGATCGAGCGCTTCGCCGGACGGTTGCGGCTGTAGGCGTCGATGCCGTTGCGAAGGTGGTCCCGGAAGTCGTCGTCGCTCAGGTCGCGGCGGGCGAAGCCGACGACGGTGAACTCGGGCGGGAGGAACCCGCCCAGCATGAGGTTGTAGAGCGCGGGCCCCAGCTTGCGCTGGGTGAGATCCCCGGTCGCTCCGCAGATGATCATGGTGCACGGCTCGGGAATGCGCTCCAGGCGCAGCCCCTCGCGCAGCGGGTTGGCGAGGTGGCGTGCGCCGTCGCCCGGGGCAACGGTCGCGGGCTCGGGGAGGACCGGTGGAAGCGTGATGGGAGTCGCGTGCGCCATGGGCTACCCTCCGTGACCCTCCCCGCCGCCATCGTCACCGGCGCTCACGATGGCGTGGCCGCCGAACTCGTTGCGTAATGCGGCAAGGACGCGGTCCGTGAACGAGTCGGGCTCGCGCCGGCTCCGGAAACGCTGCATGAGCGAGAGGGTGATGATGGGCGCGGGCACATCATGGTCAATGGCGTCCAGGACCGTCCAGCGCCCCTCGCCCGAGTCGTTGACCCAGCCCTTGATGGCGGCCAGGTCCGGCCCCTCGCGGGTGAAGGCGGCTGCCGCAAGCTCCATGAGCCACGAGCGGATCACCGAGCCGTGGTCCCACATCTCGGCAATCGCCGCCAGGTCGAGCTTGTAGTCGGACGAAGAGTGGAGGATGTCGAAGCCTTCGCTGATGGCCTGCATCTGCCCGTACTCGATCCCGTTGTGAACCATCTTCACGTAGTGGCCGGCCCCGGCCGGACCGCAGTAGAGGAAGCCGGCCTCCGGGGCAAGGGTCTTCACCGCCGGCTCGAACCGGTCGTACACCTCGCGCTTGCCGCCAAGCATCGCGCAGAAGCCCACGGTCAGGCCCCACACGCCCCCGCTGACGCCCATGTCCAGCCACTCGAGCCCGCGCTCCTCGACCAGTGCCGCGCGCCGCTGGCTGTCGTGGAAGTTGGAGTTGCCCGCGTCGACGATGACGTCGCCCTTCTCCAGGATGCCCGTCAGGCGATCGATCATCTCCTCGGTCGCGTCGCCGGAGGGTACGCTGACGATGACATGCCGCGGGGCGTCGAGCATGGACACGACCTGCTCCAACGACTGCGCCACCGTGATACGGCCCTCGTTCTCCGGCTCGGCGGCGAGCTGCTGCGCCACCTCCGGGTGGCGGTTCCAGGCGACAACCTGGTGCCCCCCGCGCGCGAGCCTGCGCGCCATCCCGGCCCCCATTCGTCCCAGCCCAGCGACCGCGGTCTGCATCGGGCGTGTACTCCTTCCGTGTCTGTTCGTGCGTATGGTGCGTGATCGCCCGCGGCCGGCTTGTCAGCCGGCGGGCAGGCGCATGGCCCCCCGGATCATGGCTTCCAGCCGGCCAAGGCCGGTCTCGAGGTCGGACAGGTGGACCCGGATCACCCGCCGACGACGCTTCTGCAGCGACGCGAGGTCGCCGAGCGCCTGGGCCGCCACGAGGATCCCGAAGGTCTCGGTCCAGCCCGGGATCGGCAGGTCCTTGTGCGGCTCGGCCGTCACCTGCAGGAAGACCCCGCTGGGCGGACCGCCCTTGTGCAGCTGGCCGGTGGAGTGGAGGAACCGCGGCCCGAAGCCCAGGGTGGTGGCCACGCCGAAACGATCGCGGAGCTCCGTGCGCAGCGCTCCCAGCCGGGCCTCGAGATCCGGATCGCGTGGCAGGTAGGCGAGCAGCGCCAGGTAGTCGCCCGTCGACACGAGCGAGAGCAGCTGGCGCACGGCGCCCTCCACGCTGACCGGCGTGTCGCCGATGGCGTCCGGGTCCGCGTAGACCGCCAGTCCGTCGCCGGAGACCACGGGCGCCGGTGACGGCAGCGCGCCATCCCGGGCGTAGGCAGCGAGGAGCTCCTTGGTGGCGTCCTTGGACTCCTGGACGTTGGGCTGGTCGAAGGGATCGATCCCCAGGATGATGCCCGCGGCGGCGGTCGCGATCTCCCAGCGCAGGAACTCGCCGCCGACATCGGTGACGTCATCGAGCGTGAACGCCTCGACCGGATGACCGGCCCGCCGCAGGTCGTCGGCGAGCGCTGCCAGTGCCGGATCCGCCTCGGCGGCGAGGGACACGAAGACGAAGCATCGATCGGCACCGTAGGTCTTCACGGAGCCGGGCGTCTCGCCCACGACGGGCACGATGCCCGTCCCCTGCTTGCCGGTGCTCTCCGCCACGAGCTGCTCGACCCAGTCGCCGAACGGCGCCAGCCGCGGGGAGGTGATCACGGTGAGCTTGTCACGACCCGCGCGGGCGGCCTCGCCCATGAACGCGCCCAGCCGCAGGCCCGGATTCTCCGATGCGGGAGCCTTGCAGGCGTCGGCCATCGCCCCGGCGCGGGCCAGGAGCGCCGCCAGGTCGATCCCGTGGAGCGCAGCGGGCACCAGTCCGAAGACGGTCAGCGCCGAGTAGCGTCCCCCGACGTCCGCCGGCGCGTCCACGATCCCGCGGAACTCCTGGGCCCTGGCCAGGTCGCCCAGGGAGGTGCCGGGGTCGGTGATTGCCAGGAAGTCCAGGGCTGGTGCCACCTCCGCCATCGCCGCGTGGAATGCGTTCGGCTCCGTCGTGCCGCCTGACTTGGATGAGACGCAGAACATCGTCCGCCCGGCGGTCGCCCACTCGCGGAATCCGCGGACGGCGTCGGGATGGGTGGAGTCGAGGATCCGCAGCTCCGCCGCGTCCTCGCCGGCATCGAAGACCCGGCTGAAGAGCTCGGGCGCCAGTGAGGAGCCACCCATGCCCAGCACCGCCGCGCGCCGGTAGCCGTCGGCTGCGATCCCGCCGGCCAGGTGCTTCAGCTCGTCGACGCGGCCCGCCATCACGACGGGCATGTCGAGCCAGCCCATCCAGCGGGCCAGCGCCTCCGGCGGCTTGCCGGAAGCACGCCACAGCGCGCCGTCCTTCGACCACAGCCGGTCGGCGACCTGGTCGCGATCCCATGCCGCCAGCCGATCGGCGACGGCAGCCTCGAGCGGGGTCCCGGTCGGGGCACCCGGTGCCTGGTCGCTCATGCGGTCGCCAGGGCCTCGCGCTTCCCGTCGATGCTGGCGATCAGGTCATCGAAGCTCTTCGCGAAGGCCTGCACGCCCTCGTCGAGCAGCTCCGCGGTGACCCGTTCCATGCTGACGCCGCTCCCCTCGACCGCGCGGATCGCGTCATGCGCGGCGTGGAGGTCACGGTCCAGGGTGCGGCGAACGTCACCGTGGTCCAGGAAGGCCTCGATGGTCTCCATGGGCATGGTGTTCACCGTCTCCGGGCCGATGAGCTCCGACACGTACAGGATGTCGGGGTAGGCCGGGTTCTTGGTGGAGGTCGATGCCCACAGGCAGCGCTGCACGCGTGCGCCCGCGTCGCGCAGCTCCGCGAACTCCGGCCCGTGGAAGAGCTCTTGATACGCCTCGTAGGCCAGGCGAGCGTTGGCGACGGCGGCCGTGCCCCGGGCGTTGCGGGCCGCATCGGTCCCGTTCGCCTCGAGCAACCCGTCGACCTTCGTGTCGACGCGGCTGACGAAGAAGCTGGCGACCGAGGCCACCCCGTGGACGTCCTGCCCCGCGGCGAGGCGCCGGCGCAGACCGCCGATGTAGGCCAGCGCGACCTGCCGGTAGACCTCGACGCTGAACATCAGCGTCACGTTCACATTGATCCCGTCGGCGATGGCCGCCTCGATGGCCGGGATGCCGGCCGGCGTGGCGGGAATCTTGATGAGGATGTTCCGCCTGCCCAGCAGACGCCACAGCTCGCGGGCCCGGGACAGGGTCGCGGCGGTGTCGTTCGCAAGGTCCGGCTCCACCTCGATGCTCACGAACCCATCGGCGCCGTCGGATGCGTCGAAGACGCGCCGGAGCCGATCGGCGGCGTCGCCCACGTCGCCGATCGCGATGGCCTGGTAGATGGCCTGGTTGCCCTCCCCGCCGTCGATCATGCGGCGGATGAGCTGGTCGTAGTGACCACCGGTGATCGCCTTGGCGAAGATGGTCGGGTTGCTGGTCAGTCCGCGAATGCCGGACTCGATCAGCTCGTCGAGCCGGCCGCTCTCGATGAGCTGCCGGTCGATGAAGTCGATCCAGGGCGACTGGTCCTGCTCAGCATGCAGCTGCTGGAGCGTGTTCATCTGCGTCTCCTTCTCAGGCCGATGTGCCGGCCGGCGTGCCCACCAGCCGGCGTGCCGCCCGCGCGATCGCCGCGGCATCGATGCCGGCGGCGGCAAGCTGCTGGTCGGGGGTCGCGGAGCCGGGCATGTGGCGGACGGCCAGGCGGACGATCCGCGGATGGTCGGCGCCCAGCCCGGCGTAGGCCTCCAGCACCGCGTCGCCCAGGCCTCCCTCCGGGAAGTGGTCCTCGACGGTGACGATCGCGCCCGTGTCCCGGGCGGCTGCCAGCAGGGCATCGGCGTCGACGGGCTTGATGCTGTACAGGTCGATGACCCGCGCGGCGATCCCCTCGCCGGCAAGGATGTCGGCGGCCTTCATGGCCTCGTGCAGGGTCACGCCGGCCCCGATGAGGGTCACCTGGTCGTCGGTGGACTCACGCACGACCCGGCTGCCGCCGATCGGGAAGCTCTCGCCCGGCGCGTAGATCACCGGCGTCTTCTCTCGCGTGGTGCGGACGAAGACGATCCCCTCCCGGTCGGGGAGCTGCCGCATGAGGTCCGCGGTCTGGTTCGGGTCCGACGGGTACAGGACGGTGCTGCCGAACACGGCCCGCAGCGAGGCGAGATCCTCCAGGGCCATCTGCGACGGCCCGTCCTCGCCGATGCTGACGCCGGCATGCGATCCGGCCAGCACCAGGCTGGCGCGGCTCACCGCGGCCATCCGCACGAAGTCGTAGGCGCGCGACAGGAACGCGGCGAACGTGCTCGCGAAGGGCCGCCATCCGCGGACCTGCAGGCCGACCGCGGCCGCCACCATCTGCTGCTCCGCGATGTACATCTCGAAGTAGCGGTCGGGGATCGCGTCGCGGAACTCCTCGGAGTAGGTGGAGTTGCCGACCTCGCCGTCGAGCGCCACGACGTCGCCGCGGGCCTTGCCCAGGGCGACCAGGGCGTCGCCATAGGCGCGGCGAGTGGCCTCCTTGGCGCCCACCTCGTACTTCGGCAGCAGCAGGGCGCCGGCCTCGAACTCGTGCGGCGCATCCGACCCTGCCGGCCTGGCGACCTCGATGTGCAGGTCGCGGACGCCGCCGAGCTCGGCGATCGCCGCCTCGGGATGCGGAAGCGGCTTCCCGTGGAAGCCGTTCTTGTTCGCGACCTCCGCGACCCCGTGCCCTTTCTCGGTGCGGGCCAGGATCATGGTGGGGCGATCCGTCGTGCGCTCGGCCTCCTCGTAGGCGGCATCGATGGCGGCGACGTCATGCCCGTCGATCTCGATCGCGTGCCAGCCGGAGGCTCGGGCGCGCGCCGCGTAGCTGTCCAGGTCCCAACCATGCATCGTCTCGCCGGTCTGGCCGAGACGGTTGACGTCGACGACGGCGGTCAGGTTGCTCAGCCCGGCGAAGGCGGCAGCCTCGACCGCCTCCCAGATCGATCCCTCGGCCATCTCGGAGTCGCCGCACAGGACCCACACCCGGTACGGAAGCCGGTCCAGCCGCTTGCCGGCAAGGGCCACGCCCACCGCGATCGGCAGGCCCTGGCCCAGCGATCCGGTGGCGACGTCGACCCACGGCAGCACCGGGGTCGGGTGACCCTCGATCCGGCTGCCGAGCTTCCGGAAGGTGAGCATCTCCTCGTCGGAGATCGCCCCGGCGGCCTTGTACATGGCATACAGCAGCGGCGAGGCATGGCCCTTGGAGAAGATGAGGTGATCGTTGTTCGGATTCGCGGGCTCGGCGAAGTCGTAGTGCAGGTGCTTCGCCATCAGCACCGCCATCAGGTCCGCCGCCGACATCGAGGAGGTCGGGTGCCCAGACCCGGCCGTGGCGCTCGATCGGACGGAATCGACGCGCAGCTGCTGGCCAAGCTCGCGCCACAGGTCATTGTCATTCGTCACGTGTGCTCAGCTCCGATCGGTTCGCTTCGTTCTTCGTGTACTGCGCCATCCATGATACGAGGCTCGGCTCCGCTCCCCAACCGGGCGGCGGGCGGAGCGCCGGACACGAAGAAGCCGGGCACTCCCGGAAGGGGGCGCCCGGCCTCGGCGTCGCGTCGCTGGTGCGCGATCAGCCGCGCATCAGGCGGAAGCAGTCGCTGCAGTAGACGGGGCGTGCGCCGGTCGGGCGGAACGGAACCTGCGTGTCCTTCCCGCATCGGGCGCACACGGCGTCGAACAGCTCACGCGGACCGCGCGAGGCGCCGTTGCCGTAACTGGACCCGCCCCCGGCGGCACGCCGCTGCGCTCGGCACGACATGCAGCGCTTGGGTTCGGAGGCGAACCCCTTCTGCGCGAAGAACTCCTGCTCGGACGCGGAGAAGACGAAGTCGATGCCGCAGTCCGCGCACTGCAGGACCTTGTCGGTGTAGGCCACTCAGGACCCCTCCCAGTAGATGAAGTTGCCACCATCGGGCCGTCCACGTTCATCGACGCCACCCAGGGGTCTTGCCGCTGCCCCGGAGCCGACCGTGAACGCAGGTGGGAGGGGAGGGAAGTCTATCCGGCGCCGAGCCGCAACCCGACGGCGCGCAGTATACGCATGGCTCCGCGGTCCGCAAGACCCGATCGTCCCCGCCGCGTATGCTCCATCCGATGCGCATCGTTCCCATCGTCCTGGGCGCCCTGCTGGCCGTGGCGGGCGTCGTCTGGATTGCCCAGGGCCTCAACCTGCCGTTCGCCCCGCGCAGCTTCATGACCCGGGACCTGACCTGGACGCTCATCGGGGTCGTGGCGCTCGTCGCCGGGCTCGGCCTCGCGGCCTGGGGATGGCGCCGGCCCACGCGCTGAACGGCCACGGCGCCAGGGGTCAGACAAGCCGGGCGCCAGCCTCGGTCATGGCCGCCAGGGCGCGCGCTCCGTCGCCATCGGCGAGGTCCACGGCGGCGATGCCGTCGGCCAGGACCTGCGTCTCGAAGCCCAGGCGGAGCGCGTCGAGCGCGGTCGCCTTCACGCAGTAGTCGGTCGCCAGCCCGCCGATCACCACGCGGCTGACGCCGCGCTCGCGCAGCAGGCCCGCGAGCGGGGTCGGCGCCTCCCGGCCGGTCTGCGGGTCGCGCATGCTGAATCCCGAGTAGCCGTCCTCGCCGTTCGAGCCCTTGCGGACCCGCGGCCCGGCCACCACCAGGTCCGGGTGCAGCTCGGCGCCCCACGTGTCCATGACGCAGTGCACCGGCCAGATCCCGCCGTCCTGGGCGAAGTGCGGCGTCGAGGCCGGATGCCAGTCCTGGGTGTAGATGACCGCGGCACCGGCCTCCTGCGCGGCCCGGATCTGCTCGTTCAGCCCGGTGATGATCCGGTCCCCGCCACGAACCGACAGGCTCCCCGCCGGATCGGCGAAGTCGTTCTGCACGTCCACCAGGATCAGGGCCGTGCGCGCGTCATAGGTGACCACGGGCCGATGGTAGCGCTCGGCGATCGGGTCGTCTCGACGACGCCCGGAAGGGGTGCGCTGTGCGGACCCCGCTCCGCGCGCTAGGATTGGGGCGGATGCCGCGACACCAACGCCGACACGGGCGCCGAGCCGTCCCCCTGCTCGTGGGCACCCTGGCCGCCGCCCTGCTGGCCGGGTGCACCGTTTCGCCTGCCACCCAGGAAGCGCAGCGCGTGCAGGGGCTCTACAACCTGTTCCTCATCTCCGCGGCCGGCGTCTTCGTGGTCGTGGCGGGGCTGATCGGCTGGAACATCCTCCGCTACCGGGCCAGGCCCGATGACACCGGGCTCCCCACCCAGACGCATTCGAACATCGCCCTGGAGCTCACCTGGTGGGCCCTCCCCACGCTGCTGGTCATCGTGCTGTTCGCCATCAGCGCGGTCGTGCTGAACACGAATGACGCCCAGACGGCGGACCCGGGGCTGCGGGTCAAGGTCGAGGGCTTCCAGTGGCAGTGGCGGTTCACCTACACCGATGCGGACGTCGTGGTGACCGGCACCCGCTCCCAGGAGCCTGAGCTCGTACTGCCCGTGGGCGAGGTGGTGGACTTCCAGCTCGTCTCGGACGACGTCATCCATTCCTTCTTCATCCCCCACTTCCTCGTGAAGCGTGACCTGATCCCGGGGGTCGACAACCACCTGCAGCTCACGATCGACGAGGCAGGGACCTACAGCGGCCAGTGCGCCGAGTTCTGCGGCCTGTATCACGACGAGATGCGCTTCACCGTGCGCGCCGTCTCCAGGGCGGACTTCGACGCGTGGCTGGCCGCCCAACCGAGGAGCGCGCCATGACCAGCGCCGAGCTGGAGCACGCGGGGGCGGCGGCCGGCCAGACCGGCGGGCAGGGGATCGTCGACTACCTGACGACCACCGACCACAAGAAGATCGGCCTCCTGTACCTCTTCACCGGTGTCGGCTTCTTCCTGATCGCCGGTGCCCTGTCGATGCTCATGCGGGCGGAGCTGACCGCACCGGGCCTCCAGTTCATGGACGAGGCCACCTACAACCAGCTCTTCACCATGCACGGCACGGGGATGATCTTCTTCTTCGCCTCCCCGGTCTTCTTCGGCTTTGCGAACTACTTCCTCCCGCTCCAGATCGGTGCACCCGACGTCGCCTTTCCGCGGCTCAACGCCCTCACCTACTGGCTCGCGCTGTCCGGCGGCCTGATCGCCTTCTCCGGGTTCTTCGTCGGCGGCGCGGCGGCGTTCGGGTGGACCGGCTACGCCCCGCTTTCGAGCGTGATCTTCTCGCCCAACACCGGGACGAACCTGTGGATCGTGGGGCTCATCTTCTCGGGCACCTCGGGAATCCTGGGGGCCGTGAACTTCTTGGCGACCGTCTTCACCATGCGCGCCCCGGGCATGAGGATGTTCCGCCTGCCGATCTTCACCTGGAACGTCCTCGTCACCTCGCTGCTGGTGATGCTCACGTTCCCGGTCCTGACCAGCGCGCTGGTGATGCTCTTCCTCGACCGCACGGTGGGGGCCCACTTCTTCGACCCCGCGGCCGGCGGCAGCGCCATCCTGTGGCAGCACCTGTTCTGGTTCTTCGGCCACCCCGAGGTCTACATCCTCATCCTGCCGTTCTTCGGGATCGTGACCGAGATCATCCCCGTCTTCAGTCGCAAGCCGGTCTTCGGCTACCGGGCCTTCGTGTTCGCCACGCTGCTCATCGGGGTCCTCAGCTACAGCGTCTGGGCGCACCACATGTTCGCCACCGGGGTGGTGGACAACCTGTTCTTCGCCATCACCTCGATGATGATCGCCATCCCCACCGGGGTGAAGTTCTTCAACTGGATCGCGACCATGTTCCGGGGTCGGCTGCGCTTCGACACGCCCATGCTCTTCTGCATCGGCTTCCTCTTCATGTTCCTGGTGGGCGGCCTGACCGGCCCGTTCCTGGCCTCGCCGGCCATCGACTACGCGGTCACCGACACCTACTTCGTGGTCGCCCACTTCCACTACGTGCTGGTTGGCGGCTCGGTGATGGCCGCCTTCGCCGGCTTCTACTTCTGGATGCCCAAGATGACGGGCCGCATGCTCGACGAGCGCCTGGGCCGCTGGCACTTCTGGCTGATGATGATCGGGATGAACGTGTCGTACTTCCCGATGCACGTCCTGGGCCTGGAGGGCATGCCCCGCCGGGTCGCCAACTACCCGGCGAGCGCGGGCTGGACCACGCTGAACGTGGTGATCACCATCGGCTCGGTGATCCTGGCGATCTCGGTCCTGGTCTTCGGCTGGAACCTGGTGCGCTCCATCTTCATGGGGCGCGGCGCGGTGGCCGGCGACGATCCGTGGGAGGGGTACTCGCTCGAGTGGGCCACGACCTCTCCCCCGCCGCATCACAACTTCACGCACCTGCCGCCGATCCGCTCGGAGCGGCCGGTCTTCGACGCCCGGATGGCGGCACGCGCCACCCCCGATGCAGAGGCTCCCCGTGGCTGAGGAGCTGCGCTTCTTCCTGCGGACCGCGGTCTACACGGTGATCATCGCCGTGATCTACTGGTTCCTGAGCTACGAGACCGCCGGCGCCGTGATGCTCGTGTTCGTGAGCTTCGCAACCGCGGCCGTGGTCACCATCTTCTTCTTCGCCGTCCGGGCCACGCGCGGGCAGGCCGACTCCAGCGGGGGCCCGCTGCAGCGGGCGGGGATGGCGGTCGCGAGGACGATCGGCTTCACCGAGCCGACCGGGCAGGCCAATGACGAGCCCCTCGCCGCAGGGCTGGAGCCAATTCCCACCGGCAGCATCTGGCCCCTGGTCGCCGGTGGCGCTGCCACCCTCCTGGGCGTGGGCCTGGTCTACGGCCCGTGGCTCCTGATCCCCGGCGTGGCGGTGGCCGTGATCACGGTCTGGGGATGGCTCACGCAGATGGACGCCCGGCACTAGCCGCACGGCGTCGAGGGGCAGCGACGAGGGGCGGACCGGTGTGGCCCGCCCCTCGGATGGAAGCTCGCGCGTGGAGCCGGCAAGCCGGTGGCGCCGGTCAGTCCATGCCGGGTACCAGCTCCACCGTGGGCGCCGTGACCTCGTCCTCTTCGGTCACCTCGCCAAAATGCTGGCGGAGCGGAAGCTCGTGGAGAGCCAGGGTGCTGAGCACCGCCACCACCATCGCCCCGGCCCCCAGCCACAGGCTGTTGCCGAGCGCGATGGAGAAGGCCTGGTTGATGCCGTGGGCGAACGCCTCCTGCAGCTGCGGCGGCACCTGGGCAAGGAAGCCCGGAGCCCCGCCTCCCACGTTGACGAGCGCCCCCGCGTCGAAGCTGGCCGGCGCCGTCGTCGGCACCGCAGAGGCCGGAGCCCCCGCCGCGATGACCTGGGTGCGGATGGCATCCCAGCTCAGGAAGTTGCGGAACAGGGTGAACGCGAAGGTCAGGCCCACGACGCCGCCCATCTGCCGGAAGAGGGTGAGGTCGGCGGTCGCCGCCCCCAGCTCGTCGAAGCGCACCGCGTTCTGCACGATGATGGTGAAGACCGCCATGGTGGGGCCGATGCCGATGCCGGCCAGCACCATCCACAGCCAGAGCGTCGGATAGGCGGTGTCCGCCCGGATGTTGGTCATGAGCGCCACGCCGCCACCCGCGACCACCAGGGCGCCCACCACCAGCCACTTGTAGCGGCCGGTCCGGCTGACGAGGAACCCTGACACCACCGAGCTGCCGATGAGGCCGACCAGGAAGGGCAGCAGGTTGTACCCCGAGGCCGTGACGCTGGCCCCCTTCACGACCTGGAACCAGAGGGGCAGGAAGAACACGGCACCGAAGAAGCCGAACATCGCGGTGAAGACGGCGATCATCGAGACCGTGAAGGTCCGGACCTTGAACAGGTGAAGCGGGATCATCGGCTCGGAGGCCCGGCTCTCGACCCAGATGAAGACGCCCAGGAAGGCGAAGCCCACCAGGCCGAGGCCCCAGACTCCGGGGCTCGCCCAGTCGCCGTTCTCCGCGTTGGTCAGGGCGATCAGGATGGGCACCACGCCGGCGGCGAAGGTGAACACGCCGGCCCAGTCGATGGCGTTGGCCGCGTCCGGACGGCGGACGGTGGGCAGGAGCCGCCAGATGACGAACAGGGCCACCAGGCCGATGGGCACGTTGACGAAGAAGACCCAGTGCCAGCTGAAGTTGTCGGTGAGCGTGCCGCCCAGGTACGGCCCGATCAGGAAGGCGATACCGAACACGGCACCGAACAGGCCCTGGTACTTGCCGCGCTCGCGGGGGGTGAACAGGTCTCCGATGACGGCCAGGCTGATCGGGAAGAGCGCGCCGGCGCCAAGGCCCTGGATCCCGCGGAACAGGATCAGCTGCCACATCTCCTGCGACAGGCCGGAGAGGGCGGAGCCGAGCAGGAACAGCCCGATGCCCAGCATGAGCATCGGCTTGCGGCCGAACAGGTCGGAGAGCTTGCCGTAGATGGGGACCGTGACGGTGCTCGTCAGCAGGTAGGAGGTCGCCACCCAGGTATAGAAGTCGGCGCCGTTCAGGCTGGTGACCACCTTGGGCAGGATCGGGCCCACGATCGTCTGGTCGAGGGCCGAGAGGAAGAGGCCGAGCATGACGGCCCCCAGGATCTCGAAGCGGGCGCGTGGGCTGACGTGGACCGGCGAGTCATCGTCCGGCATGGTCGCCGCAGCCGCCTGCGCGTCGCGAATGGTCATGCGTGTACTGTCTCCTTGCCGTCGCGGACGGGAGCATGGGAATGGGTGTCGCCGAATTCGGCGTGGAAGCGTTCGTGGGTGGAGGCGAGAAGCTCCAGGGCCGCCAGGACCGTCTGCTGCTCCTCGGCGCTCATGCTCTCGAGCAGCTGCCGGATGTGGCCCAGCCTCGTGTCCTCCACCTGGTGGAGCATCGCGATTCCCTCCGGGGTGAGCTGGGCGAGCACCATCCGACGGTCCGTTTCGTCGTGGACGCGGACCACCACGCCGCGCTCCTCGAGCCGGCCGACGATGCCGGTGGCGTTCGAGAAGCCCACGTCGAGCTGCTCGGCAAGCCGGCTCATGGGCGTCGGGCCGTCCGCGTCAAGGATGGCGAGCACCTGGAAGTGCAGCATCGACAGGCCGTAGGCCTGGCATTGGGCCGCCCACTTGTGACGCTGGTGACCCACCAGCGGGGCGATGAGGGTGATGATCCGGTCGGCGGGACCGCCGGCCTCGGTGGTTGTCATGGTACGAGGTTCATGTTCTCCCAACGATTAGTGCAGCGGTGATATTTACCACGACATGAAGCATTCCGTCAATCTGAACGATCCCGACCGCGTGGAGCGCCCGGAACGATGAGCCGGCGGGCAGCCCTGCTGACCGATGCCGACCGGGCCCTGCGGCCGGCCGGCGAGGCCCGTAACCCGTGGCTCCGCGAGGCGCTGGCGGCCGAGGGCGACCCGGCGCCCGCTCCCCCGTTGACCGGGAGCGCGTCCGCCGACGTCGCGATCGTGGGAGGCGGCTACACCGGCCTGTGGACGGCGCTGGGGCTGCTGGAGCGCGATCCGCGGTTGCAGGTGACCGTCCTCGAGGCCGACATCTGCGGCGGTGGGCCGTCAGGCCGCAACGGCGGGTTCGTGAACGCCTGGTGGGACGAGCTGGGGACGCTGCGCGACCTGTACGGGGCCGATGGCGCCCTGGCCTGTGCGCGCGAGGTGGCGTCCTCGGTGCACGCCATTGGCGACTGGTGCGAGCGCAACGGCGTCGACGCCCACTACCGCCGTGCCGGGATGCTCACGGTGAGCACCACCCCGCTGCACGACGGTGCCTGGGCGGCCTCCGTCGAGGCCGCCCGCGAGCTGGGCGTGCCCGACGAGTATCGCGAGCTCACCGCCGACGAGGTTGCTGCCCGCTGCCGCTCGCCGCGCTTCCGGGGCGCAGCCCTGATGCGTGACGGCGCCACCGTGCATCCGGGGCACCTGGTGCGCGGCCTGCGGCGGGCCTGCGCCGAGCGCGGCGTCGCGATCCACGAAGGCACACGGGTGGTCGCCGTACGGCACGAGGAAGGTGGCGTGCGGGTGGTCACACGATCCGCCGCCGGCGAGGGAGCGCTCCGTGCCAGGCAGGCCGTCCTGGCGGTGAACGCCTGGTCCGCCGGCTGGCGGCCGTTCCGGCGCTCGCTCCTGGCCTGGAGCAGCTGGATGGTGCGCACGGAGCCCATCGGCGACGCGATCGCCGAGCGGCTGGGTTGGACCGCCGGCGAGTCGATCGTGGATGCCCGGTTCAGCGTCGACTACTTCCACGTGACCCGGGACGGGCGCATCGCCTTCGGCGCGGGGGGCGGGCGCCCGGGCTACGGCGGTCGCATCGGCCGGTCCTTCGTGGACGACCTCGGCGCCGGGCGGCGTGCCATCGAGGGCTTCCGCGCGCTCTTCCCGCAGCTGGGCGACGCCCGGCTGACCGACATGTGGGGCGGACCCATCGACGTGTCGGCGGACCACCTGCCGCGGATCGGCGCGATCGGCGGCGGCCGCGTCCATTTTGCCTTCGGCTACTCGGGGAACGGCGTCGCGCCGTCCCACCTTGCGGGACGGGTGCTCGCCGCCCGCGTGCTCGGCAGTGACGAGCCGGCAACCCGCCTGCCCGTCGTCGGGCCCGTGCCGCGCCGCCTGCCCCCCGAGCCGTTCCGGTACGTCGGGGCGCGCGTCCTGCGCGAGGCGATGATTCGTCGCGAGGACGGCGAGGAGGGCGGTCGGCCGCCATCGGCCTGGCTGCGCGAGCTGACCCGGCTCCCTCGGCGGCTCGGCTACCATCTCGGGCCATGGTGAACGAACGGCCCGCAGGCTCCACCCCGGTCCAGGACGACCTCGTCGAGATGCTGCTCGCGACCCGGGATGTCGAGCACGACCTCTACGGCTCGATGGATACGGCGCTGCGCGACGAGCCGCGGCGCATCGGCGAGTGGTCCGCTCGCGACGTCCTCGCCCACCTCGCCGCCTGGCGCTCGGTCGAGGCGCGTCGCCTGGCCGGTGAGCCGGACGGAACCAGAGGCGACGAGTCCGAGGACGACGCCAACGCCAGGATCCAGGCGGATCGCGCGGCATGGAGCTGGGAGACGGTCGTCTCCGAGGCGGATGGCAGCGTCGACGCCCTGATCGCCGGCATCCGCGCCACCACCGTCGCCGACCTCGCCGAATCGGATCGGCTGGTGGCCGGCATCGGCGCCAATGGCGCGAACCACGCCATCGCCCATCTCGCCGACGTTGCCGCGCTCGCCGGCAAGCGCGAGCGCTTCGCGGCCTATGCCCGCGCGGTGGAGACGATTCTGCTGCGTGGACGGATCCCGCAGCACGACGCCGCGGTCATGCTCTACAACATCGCCTGCCACCATGCCCTGGACGGCGAGCTCGATGACGCCCGACGGCTGCTGCGGGACGCCTTCGCGTATCGACCGGACCTGCTGGAGTGGTCGCTGACCGACCCGGACGTCGCGGCGCTTCGGGGCGAGCTGCCGTCACTCGCCGGGCGCTGAAGCCGCCCGGCGCTCAGTCCTCGCCCTCGACCTCGTCGAAGCCCCCCTGGGCGTTGCGTCGCAGCCGGATCCCCGGCCCGCGGTGCATGACGCCGCCGCCGCGCTCACGCAGCTCGATGCAGATCCGGTAGGTGATGGCGAAGCCCAGGATCGGGACGGCGAAGATGGCCACCCGCAGGATCTCGGTCATGGTCTCCACCGGCACGCCCAGCACCAGCGCCAGCACGTCGTTCCCGCCGCCGATGGTGTAGACCACGAAGATGAGCAGCCCCGCGACACCCAGCGCGGTCCGCATCGGGTGCTCGTAGGGCCGGTCGAGCAGGTTGTGCTCCGCGCGGTCGCCGGTGAAGCGCGCCTCCAGGAAGGGCCACAGGGCGAGCACCGTGAACAACAGGCCCGGGATCAGGACTCCCGGCACGAAGGGCGAGGGAATCGTCACCCCGAACAGGGTGAGGCGGAAGGGCGGAAAGAGACGCAGGGACCCTTCGAGCCAGCCCACGTACCAATCCGGCTGCGCCGGGGCGCTGACCGTCGTGGCGTCGAACGGCCCGTAGCTCCAGACCGGGTTGATCTGGACCAGGCCACCCATCAGGGCCAGGACGGCGGCGGTCAGGATTGCCAGGCCGGTGGACTTGAAGACCTGGCTGGGCCAGAACGACTTGCCCACCACGTTGTGCTCGGTCGCGCCCGGGATGCGGTACTGGGTGTGCTTCTGGATCCACAGAATGGCGAGATGGGTGAGCACGCCGCCGATGAGGAGCGCCGGCAGGAGCATGACGTGGAAGACGAAGAGGCGGCTGATGATCTCCTTGGTCGGGAACTCGCCGCCGAAGAGCAGGAAGGCCAGGTACGGCCCCACGAACGGGATGCTGATCACGACCGAATAGATGATCCGCAGGCCCGTCCCGCTGATGAGGTCGTCCGGGAGCGAGTAGCCGGTGATCCCCATGGCCAGCGCCATGGTCAGCAGGCCGATGCCCACCAGCCAGTTGAGCTCGCGCGGCTTGCGGAACGCCCCGGTGAAGAAGATGCGCATGACGTGGAGCGCAATGGAGCCCACGAAGACCAGCGCGGCCCAGTGGTGGATCTGGCGCATGACGAGGCCCGCGCGCACCTCGAAGCTGAGGCGCAGGACGCTGTTGAAGGCGGCGGAGACCTGCTGCCCCTGCAGCGGCACCCACGGCCCCGCATACGTCACCTCGGCAGAGTCGGGGACGTAGAAGAGCGTCAGGTAGACCCCGGTCGCCACCAGGACCACGAGGCAGAAGAGCGCGACCTCGCCGAGCAGGAACGACCAGTGGTCGGGGAAGATCTTGCGCAGGCCGGTGCGGGCCCAGGAGGCCGTGCCCAGTCGGTCGTCGACCCAGGTCAGCATCGGCCTACGACTCCTCGCTCGGCTGTGCCTGCGTCATGTTCCAGAAGCCCGGGCCAATGGGCTGCGGGAAGTCCCCGAGGGCCACGAGATAGCCGTCCGCGTCCACCTCCATGGGGAGCTGGGGCAGCGGTCGCGCGGCCGGGCCGAAGACGACGGTGGCACCGTCGAGGACGTCAAACGTCGACTGGTGGCAGGGGCAGAGGAGCTGGTGCTGCTTGGCGCGGTAGAGCCCGACCGGGCACCCCGCGTGGGTGCAGACCTTTGAGTACGCAAGGGCGCCCTCGGGGGCCCAGGCATCGCGACCGTCCGGCAGGTTGAGATCCGCGGGCCGGACCTTGATGAGCAGGGTCTGGCTGTCCGGTCGACCCACGAAGCCTTCCGGGAACACGGTGCGCACGCTGTTGAGGGGAAGATCGCCGGGGCGCACGGGGTGTCCGTCCGTGTCGACGACCCGTCGGCCCTTGCGCCACGCGGTGTGGAACAGGTCCTGGCCCGGCGTCGGGCCGAGCGAGAAGGCGGGGAGCACGAGCGCGGCGGCCAGCGCGGCCCCGGCGCCGGCGAGAAGGCGGATCAGGAAGCGGCGCCGGCTGATCTGCTGTGGCGCGAGGGCGGCATCGGCGGCGGCACGCTCCTCTGCCGTCGAGGCGAGGGGGTGCCGGTCCTCGGATTCGGTCGGCGCGCCCAGGAGCGCCACCGCCCAGATGATGATGGCGGTGCCGAACCCGCCCAGGGCCAGCGCCAGGAAGACGCCCTCGATCTGCGCTCCGCCGTTGACGATGTAGATGACGACCAGGCCGATGGAGGCCGCCACCGAAGCGAGGAGCGAGAGCATCACCCCGCGGGATGCGGTCACGCGGTGCCACCTTTCCAGTCACGGGCGATGAGGATGATGACGATCATCATCAGCGCCAGGCCCAGCACCCAGGCGGCATAGCCTTCAGGCACCGGGCCGATGCCACCGATCGAGAAGCCCCCCGGGTTGGGCGCCTCGTGCAGGTACTCCACGTAGCTGATGATCGCGTTGCGGTCAGTCTCTGACAGCCCGCTGAAGACCGGCATCTGCCCCGGCCCGATGAGGAGGGCCTCGCCCACCTCGACCGCGGTGGCCTTGTCGAGCGGCGGCGCCAGCGCCCCGCCTCCCACCGCGCCGCCGTTGGCAGTGACGCCATGGCAGGGAGCGCAGTTCTCCACGAACAGGCGCTGGCCATTCGAGATCTGGGCATTGTCGATCACCGGGCTGGGGATGGCCGGGCCGGGACCGAGCGACGCGACATAGGCAACGAGCGCACGGATCTTCGCATCGTCGAAGGCGGGTGGCTTGCGGACCGGCTGCGCGCCCGTTGGGCCCGCGAAGGGCATCCGACCGGTGCGCAGCTCGAAGTCCGCCGATGCGGCGCCTACGCCCACCAGCGTCGGACCGTTGGCCGTGCCCTGGCCGTCCGGGCCGTGACAGGTCTGGCAGTGCGCGAGGTAGAGCGTTCTGCCCGCCGTGACCTCGGCCGCGGCGTCCGCGGCGGCGGGCGCCGTCACGGGCTGGCGGTCGGTGGGCACGGCGAACACGCTCGGGACGAGAGCGAGGGCGGCGGCGCTGCCGAGCAACGCCATCGCGAGGAGCCGGAGCCGTCGCATCAGGCTCGCAATGATAGAGGGCCCGCCCCTCAGCCCGTGGACGCGAGCCGCCAGGTGAGGAGAAGCAGGGTGGCGAGCGCCACCACCAGCACCCACGCACGCGGCCTCGGGGGCGCCTCGGCGGCGAAGGTCCCCGCGAGCGGGAGGACGGCGATCGCCGCCAGCCCGTAGACGAGGTGCAGGGGTTCTGCCGGCCGCGACCCTCCCAGGTAGGTCACAGCACCGATGGCGGCCTGCAGCGCGACCACCGCGAGCACTCCGGTGCGCAGACGATCCACCCACCCAGCCCCGCCCCGGAGCGCCGCCCCGGCGGCGGCGAGGATAGCGAGGACGATGGTGACGAAGACGGCGAGGGCGCCGATCGCGTGCAGGGTCGCCATGAGCTCAGTACAGGCCCGGGACGAAGCGCCGGGTCCGGCCGACGTAGGCGGGGTATCCGGGGTAGTGCTCCCGGAGCCAGACCTCCTCGCGGCGAGCCTTGAGGTCGAACCAGGCGACCAGAAGGACGGCGAAGCCCACCGCGATCGGGCTGGTCGTGAAGAGCGCCCAGCCGAAGGAGCCGGTCATGATGCCGGCGTAGATCGGGTGGCGAACGCGCGCATAGACGCCGCGCTCGACGAGCTGCCCATCGCGCCGCGGTCGGGGCACCGCCGTCAGGTTGCGGCCCAGTCCGCGCAGGCCGGCGAGCGACACCCAGCCACCCAGCGTGATGAGCGCGGCACCGACCACCATCGCCAGGCCGCGCGCGACCCCGCCCAGCGCCGGGTGCGCGAGCGCCAGTGCGCCGCTGACCCCGATGCCCGTCAGCAGGACGAGCTGACCGGCCACCCACCCCTCACCGCGGGGTCCGAGAGCGGGAATGCGCGGAACCGTCACGGGTTCAGCCCGGGAACAGGCGCCGCAGCCGTCGGTAGGCGTTGGCAGCCGGCCCGCGCCGGCCGCGGAGCCAGTCCTCGTCGGTCATGCGCGCCGGGCGGGAGGGAAGCCGTGGCGCCGACACGGATGTGGTGGACGGCGGGCGCACCGGCAGGGTCGCCGGCGGGACATTCCCGGGCTCCGGTGCCTCCCCGGCCGTTTCCTCCACGCGGCTCGCGGCCCCTGCCTCCGCCGGCATGGACGCGGTGTCCTCGGCCGGCGCGGGAGTCGCCGTGCTCTCTTCCGCGAACACGGGGTCGGTGTCCGAAGCGCCACGGAACGCCGCGAACGCCCCGTCGAGCTCCTCGCCGCCGGGCAGACGGATCTCGCCGGGGGGCGGGGCAGCCAGCGGAGCCTGAGGCTCCGCGGTCGCCTCGGCCCCAGCCGCTGCCTCGGCCTCCGCCTCGGGCCGATCCCCGAGCAGCGACCGGATGGCAGACAGCTCCGCCTCGTCCCAGCCGCGCAGTCGTGCGAGCCGGTCGAGCTCCTCGTCCTCGACCTTCGTCTCGTCGACGCGCGGGGCGGGCGACGGCGGTGAGGCGGCGGCGGCCTCGCCGAGCCCCTGCCATGCCGTGCTGCTGGGGCGGAACTCGTCGCCAAGCCACATCAGCTCTTCCTCGACGGCGTCCGACGCATCTGGCGCCGGCGCGCCAGCAGCTTCCGTCGGCGCCACGCGGCCATGCGGCTCGGGTTCCGCCGGGGCCGGCCGATCCATCGGCTCGTACAGGAGCAGGGCGTCATTGGCCCGTCCCGCGTCCGGGTCCTGCGGCTCGGGTTCCGCCGGGGCCGGTGCGTCCAACTCCGCGGCGGGCTCCGCTCCGATGGAGGGCGGCCAGCCGGCCATCTCGGCGATATGCCACTCGTCGTCCACGTTCTCTTCCGAACCGGGGGCCGCGGCAGGCTCCGGCTCGGGTGCGTCCGTGATCTCGGGGGCCGCGCTGCCGGTGGACGCGGCGCTCGGGGAGACATCCGCCGGCGCCTCGGCTGCGGTGGTCATCGTGGCACCAGCCTGCGGTTCGGCAGCCGCAACGGGGACGGGCTCGGCTTCGGCCGCTGGGGATTCCGGTGGGATGGCCGCCTCCGCCTCCCATCCACCTTCCAGGTCCTCCTCGGCGATCCAGTCAGGCTCGTCCCACTCCGACGAATACGACACCGGTTCCGGCGTCGTGGGCTCCGGCGCCACGGGCTCCGGCGCCACGGGCTCCGGCGCCACGGACTCCGGCTCAGGCGCGATCGGGTCCGCCACGGGTGGCTCGGCTTCCGTGTCGGCTGACGCGGGTGCCACGTCGGCGCCGACCGGCATGATCTGATGCAGCGCGTCGAGCTCCTCCGCCGGGACCGCGGCGCTCGGGGCCACCGCCTCCGGTGCGGCGAGCTGGTCGACGGCCTCGCGGGCGGGCGGATCAGATCCTTCCACCACGAGCGCGGCCGCGCCGGCGCGCGCAACCTGGTCCTGCAGCGCGGCCATGGCCTCCGCCGCCTCCTTGGCACCGGGGAGGTCGGAGACCGTGGGGTCATCGGCGCGGGCCAGCGCCTCCGCGATGCCCGAGACGGCTGAGTGTGATCCGCGTCGGCGACGGCGCGGTCTGCGGCGCGCTGCCTCGGCGGGCTCGACATTCGGTTCCGCAGCCGGCGTCTCGCCTGAACCGTAGTCATCGGCGGCGACAGGCCCCACAAGACTCGGAGCTACATCGTCCCCGGCATCGGCCTCGTGCTCGGCATCGGCCTCGTGCTCGGCATCGGCCTCGTGCTCGGCATCGGCCTCGGCCTCCGGCACGGCAGAGACCGCGGCTTCCTGTGCCCCCTCGCCATCCTCGGCGCGCGCCGCATCCGCATCCGCATCATCGGAAGGCTCCCTCGACGACGGCGCGATCCCGTCCGGTGCCTCGACACGGGGCTCCGGTGCGGTCTGGGCGGGTGCCCACCCCGCAGGACCGGGAAGTCTCAGGTCCAGGCGAGCCTCGAGAAGCTCGACCCTGGTACGAAGCCCGGCGACCTCACCGCGTGCCTCTCCCAGGGCAAGGAGCGCCTGGCCGTAGCGCTCCGTCAGGTTGCGGAACTCGGTCAGCAGCTCACGGAAGGGGGATGCCTCGAAGATCGCCTCCCCGTGGCCGCCGTTCGCGGAGGCGTCGCCGCTGCCGGCAGCCTCGCCCGTGGCGGGGACCTCCGTGACGGGTGCTGGCACCGGTGGCTCGGCGCGCAGGTAGACGCGCATGCCCGCGCCATCCTCCTGGGTCCCGGCCAGGACGCCTCGCGCCAGCAGCTCCCAGACGCGTCCTGTTGGCACCCCGAGGACGGTTGCCGCCTCGTCGACCGAGTAGCCTTCCATCACGGGGCGGATAGGGTAACCCCTCGCCGACCTCCCGGCGATAGGTGTGGGCCAACTCGCTCGGTGGGCCGACGCGCCATGGGCGCGCACGGAGGCGGGACCATCGCTATCATCCTCGGGCCCATGACTCATCGCATTCCGTGAGCAATCCTGTCGAGATTCCGGTCCTCCCTGAGCACGACCTGAATCTCCCGAGCGGCCTCGAGGGTCTCGGGGAGCTCGCATACAACATGTGGTGGAGCTGGACACCGCGCGCGGGCCAGCTCTTCAGCCGCATCGATTCGGCTGCGTGGTCGCGGCACCACAACCCGATCCCGGTGCTTCGCGGCACCGACGTCGCCCGCTGGGCGGAGCTGACGGCCGACGAGGACTTCATGGTCGACGCCAGCCGCCTCCTTGACGAGTTCGGACGCTACCTGGCCAACGGATCGGACAGCTGGTACCGACGTGCCGCGGCGGCCAACCCGGATGCGGCGCTCACCAACCCGGTGGCCTACTTCTGTGCCGAGTTCGGCCTCCACGAGTCGATGCAGATCTACTCCGGCGGGCTCGGCATCCTGGCCGGCGACCACTGCAAGTCCGCCTCGGATGCGGCCGTTCCGTTCGTGGGGGTGGGACTCCTCTATCGCCACGGTTACTTCCGCCAGCAGATCGACGCCGATGGCCACCAGGAGCACACCCAGCCGCACCTGGACCCGATGAACCTGCCGCTGCGCCGTGCGCGAGCCCGCAACGGCTCGCCACTCCGGGTCTCGCTCGAGTTCCCCGGGCGGATGGTGCACGCGGCGGTGTGGGTCGCCCAGGTGGGACGCGTCCCGATCCTGCTCCTCGACAGCGACATCCCCAGCAACGATGCCGCGGATCGACCGATCACCGACATCCTCTACGTCCGCGGGCGGGAGATGCGCCTCTGCCAGGAGATCATCCTGGGTATCGGCGGAGTTCGCGCTCTCCGCGCCCTGGGGATCGAGCCCGGGGTCTGGCACCTCAACGAGGGGCACTCCGCCTTCCTTCTCCTGGAACGGGCACGCGAGCTCGTGGGCGCCACGCCCGGCCTCTCCATCCGCGAGGCCCTGCACCGCGTCGGGCAGGACGCGGTGTTCACCATCCACACGCCCGTCCCGGCCGGGAACGAGGTGTTCGACCGGGCTCTCGTCACGAAGAACCTCGCGCCCTGGTTCGAGCACACCGGCTGCGATGCCGGCGAGCTCCTGGAGCTGGGTCGCGGCCACACCGACGATCCCAACGCACCCTTCGACATGACCGCGTTCGTGCTGCGGCACGCGGCGGACGCGAATGCCGTGAGCCAGCTGCATGCGCGGACGGCGACCCAGACCTGGCAGGACGTGGCAGGGCACCCCATTGGCGCGGTGACCAACGGGGTGCACGTGGCGAGCTGGCTCGGTCGGCCCCTGCGACGGCTGTACGAGCGGGCCGCCGGCGTATCACTGGCTTCCGACGTACCCGGACCGGAACCGTTCGCGCAGCTCGGGCGCGTGAACGACGCCGACCTGTGGGGCGCCCATCAGCAGCAGAAGCGCGAGCTCTTCGGGTTCGCGGAGCGGCGCCTCGCGCGGCAGTTCGCCCGTCACGGCGAATCGCCCGACGTGCTGCGCCAGATCCGCGGCCGCCTGGATCCTGAGGCGCTCACCATCGGGTTCGCACGTCGGTTCGCGACCTACAAGCGCGCCGACCTCATCTTCCGCGACGAGCCTCGGCTCGCCCGGATGCTGTCGAACCCGGAGCGGCCGGTGCAGATCGTCCTGGCCGGCAAGGCCCACCCGGCCGACCGGCCCGGGCAGCAGGTGATCCAGCACATCTTCGGCCTGAGCCGCACCGGGCAGCTCCGGGGCCGGGTCTTCCTCGTCGAGGACTACGACATCCGCGTGGCGCGCTTCCTGGTGGGCGGCGTGGACGTCTGGCTCAACAATCCCCGGCGTCCCATGGAGGCGTCCGGCACCTCCGGCATGAAGGCCGCGATCAACGCCATTCCCTCGGTCAGCATCCTTGACGGCTGGTGGGACGAGGGCTTCAACGGCCGCAACGGCTGGGCCATCGGCGGACGGGAGGTAATCGGCGACGAGATGGCGCAGGACGAAGCCGATGCCGCGGAGCTGTATCGGCTCCTCGAGGAGGAGATCATCCCGCGCTTCTTCGCCCGCGACGGCGACGGTGTGCCGCGGGCCTGGGTCGAGACGATGCGCGCTGCGGTGGAGGCATCCATCTGGCGCTTCTCCACGGCGCGCATGCTGGGCGAATACGTGGAGCGGCTCTACCTGCCGGGTTCGCGCGCCCGCGTCCCCGTCATCTGACCAGTCGACGCGCGCGGGTCAGGACCGCGCGATCGGCGCCGCAGACGCACCGTGATCGATCAGGGCAGGTAGGCCAGGGGATTCCGCCAGGCGCCGTTCACGTTCACCGCGAAGTGAAGATGGCAGCCCGTCGCGAACCCGGTCGCGCCCTCGTAGCCGATCACCTGCCCGCGAACCACGCTCTGGCCGGGGTGGACGATGACCTGCGGCAGCATGTGCCAGTACCAGGTCTGCAGGCCGCCGCCGTGGTTGATGATCACGCCGTACGCGTAGTCGTACGGGTAGAGCGGCCGACCCGAGGCGGCGACCACCCCGTTCGCCGCCGCCTTGATCGGGGTCCCGCAGCCATTCGCCATGTCCAGGCCGGTGTGGAAGTGCTTGTAGCCGGCGTAGGAGGGCTCGAGGGTGAAGCTCGTTGGCCCGTAGTACTGGGTGATCCGTGTCGGGTACTCCGGCCAGCTGAACCCTCCGGGACCCACGAGCGACGCGGCGGCCTGCTGGGCCTGCAGCTTCTTGACGAGCGCAGCCTGGGCCGTGGCGGCCGCCTGGACCTTGGCGATCGACTGCTTGAGGTTCGCCTGCGCGGCCAGTGACGCGTTGAGCTTCGCCTCCTGCTCCGCCTTCTGCCGCTCCCACTGCGTCTTGAGCGCCGCGACCTGCTTCTGCAGGTCCGTCAGTTCGGCCTGGCGATCGCGGAGCTGCGCCTCCTGGTCGGTGGCCTCGGCACGGGCGTCCGCGAGCGCCACCCGACCGTCTGTCAGCTCCTGCTGCTTGATGTCCAGCTGGGACCGGATGCTGCGAATCTCGTCCGCCAGCGCCTTGTCCTGGTCGGAGACGGTCAGCAGATAGCCGACCTGGTTCGTCGCGTCGTCCAGGGAGCGGGCAGAGAGGAGCACCTCGAGGAGCGAGGTCTGGCTCTGCTCGTACGCCGCGCGCAGGTGAGCCTGCAGAAGGGCCTCGCGACCCTCGAGCTCGGCGGTCTGGACCGTGATCTCGTCGGCCACCTGCTTGAGCTGGGCATCGAGCTGGGAGATCTGGGTGTTGAGGCTCGCGAGCTGCGCCTTTACCTCGTTGACCTGGTTGGTGACCTGCTCGACGAGGCCCGAGACCTGCTGGTACTGCGCCGTCACCGACGCGAGCCTGGACCTGGCCACGGCCAGCGCGTTGCTGAGCTGGGTCGCCGTGCTGCGGAGCGCGGCGAGCTGGGCCCGCTGGGTGGCGAGCTCGTTCTCGAGCCGTTGCTGCTGCGCCTTGGCATCCGACAGCGGGTCGCCGGCGATGGTCACGCTCGCCGGCTGGGTGCCGACCAGCAGCCAGCTGACCGCCACGAGCGCCATGACCAGCGCGGCCAAGCGTGTGCGCCGCGTCAAACGACGTTCTCCCCGATTGCGTGCAATGCGCAGGTGCCCCACTGCTCCGTGTGCCGCGGCGCATGGTACCCCGGTTCGCTCACCGCGTGACAGACCCGAATGTACTACACCGTAGTACCCGAGACTATCCTCGCGGCTGCGCGGCGGCGCCGGGCGGCCCGGAATCCGAGGAGACCGCCTGCTGCGCGGCGCGGGCGGCGGCCTCCGCCTCGAGGGCTCCGGCCCGCACAAGCTCGGCGCCCAGAAGCAGGATCACGCTCGAGAAGTAGAGGAAGACGAGGACCGATATGGCGGTCCCGATGGGGCCGAAGACGGTGTCGTACTTCGCCACGCTCGTCGCGTAGTAGGTGAACCCGAGACGGAGCGCCGTCCACAGGACCGTGGCCAGCAGGGCGCCCGGCCAGGCCTCGCCCACGGTCACCGGCCGGTTCGGAACCACCCGGTAGACGACGAGGAAGGCGAAGAAGACGAGACCCACCGGGATCAGGAGCGTGATGGTCGTGAAGAGGACATCCGTGCCGGGAACCGTGAGGTAGGACGAGACGGCGTCCTGCAGGATCCGGGTCACCAGTCCCAGCGCCACGGACGCGACCACCAGGATGCCGGTCGCCGCCAGCAGGGCCATGCCGATCAGCCGATCCTTCCAGAACGCACGCTTCGGGGCGCTGACGAAGACGCGGCTGATGCCCGAGCTGAGGGCCCCGAACGCTCCCAGGGCGCTCCACAGCAGGAGCGCCAGGCCAATGATTCCCACACCGCCGCGCGCCGCGACGGCGCGATCGATCAGCGAGCCGATCTGGCCCGGGTCCACCGGCAGGGCATGGGCGACCCGCTCGATGACGAAGTCGCGGGCGGCTCCCTTGCCCACGGCGAAACTGGCTGCCACCACGCCGAGAATGAAGATGTTCACCAGGGAGAGGATGATGAAGTAGGCCATGGCGCCCGCGTACTGGAGCGCCTCGTGCCCGAAGAAGCCGGCGGTCATGGTCCACACGATGCGGGTCGTGCGGTGGCCGGCCGCCCACTGGTTCACGCTCTCGACGATGCCGCGAATCCGATCTCCCATCTCCCTCCTAGGCTACTCATCTCGGCTAGGCTGTCGCCATGCCGGGCAGCAAGTCTGAGACCATGGAGCTCGACGGGTTCGCCGTCACCGTCTCCAACCCAGACAAGGTCTTCTTCCCGCAGATCGGGGCCACGAAGCGCGACCTGGTGGCCTACTACCTTGCCGTGGCCGATGGCGCCCTCCGCGGCGTGCGCGACCGGCCCATGGCCCTCAAGCGCTTCGTGAACGGGGCGGCGGGCGAGGCCTTCTTCCAGAAGCGGGCACCGGCATCGGTCCCGGACTTCGTCAGGACGGTGGAGCTCTCCTTCCCGTCGGGGAGGACGGCGGACGAGGTCGTCGTCAGCAACCGGGCCGCCCTGGCCTGGGTGGTGAACCTGGGCTGCATCGACCTCAACCCCCACCCCATTCGCGACGACGACGTGGATCACCCCGACGAGCTGCGGGTGGACCTGGACCCCGGACCCGGCGTCGGGTGGGAGGAGGTGCGTGCCGTGGCGCTCGCGGTGCGGGAGGTGCTCGTCGACCACGGCCTGGTGGGCTGGCCAAAGACGTCGGGATCACGCGGCATCCACGTCTATTCGCGCATCGAGCGACGCTGGGGCTACCCGGAGGTACGCGGCGCGGCCGTGGCCCTGGCGCGCGAGGTGGAGCGGCGGGTGCCGGCCATCGCCACCAGCAAGTGGTGGAAGGAGGAGCGGCACGGCGTCTTCATCGACTACAACCAGAACGCCAAGGACCGGACCGTCGCATCGGCCTACTCCGTGCGACCGGTGCCGACCGCGCGGGTGAGCGCACCGCTCACCTGGGACGAGCTGCCGGATGCCGAGCTGGGCGACTTCACGCTGCGCACCATGCCGGACCGATATGCTCGCCTGGGTGACGTGGGCGCCGGGATCGACGACGCCGTCGGGTCGCTGGACGCGCTGCTGGAGCTGGCCGCCCGCCAGGCGGCGGAGGGGCAGGGCGATGCGCCGTGGCCGCCCCACTATGCCAAGGCGCCCGACGAGCCGCCGCGGGTCCAGCCCTCGAAGCGTCGCCGCGGCCCGGATCCCCGGCCACCGACCGACGCATCGGCACCGCGGGGGCGTGCCGGCTCCGTGCCGCCCGCCGCGCCGTCCGTGGTCGCCCGTCGCGCGGACGGGAGCATCAGCCCCACCGGGCGTCGCCGATCGCGCCATCCACTCCTGGTGGTGGCGCAGGCGGCGAAGAAGGAGGACGCGCTGGCCGGCCTGGACCGATGGCGCGATCGCCATCCGGAGGCGGCGCAGCATCTCGCCGTCGACGACGTCCTGGTGGACGGGATGCGCGGCCGGTTCACGCTCTGGTGGCGGGTGCGGGTCAACCTGCGTCACGTTCCGGAGGATGACCGTCCTCCGCAGGAAGCGCCCGATCCCGACTACGACCCGTGGACGGAGTACCGGCAGGCGGCCGACGAGCGCCAACCCTGACGCGAATCCGGCGGACCGTTGCGATCTTGCAGGGTCAGGCGATCCGCTCCAGCACGAGGACCGGGATCACGCGGGTGGTCTTGGTCGGGTAGTCGCGGAACTCGGGTCGCTCGGCGGCGTGCTGCTCCCAGAGCCGGTCGCGCTCCGTGCCGCGCACCTCCGTGGCCCGCACCCGGAAGGCCTCGCCGCCCGTTTCGACGGTCGCCTCCGGGGTGCCCCGCAGGTTGTGGTACCAGGCCGGGTTCGTGGGCGCCCCGCCCTTCGAGGCCGCGACCACGTATCGGTCGCCGTCGCGGGTGTAGGTCACGACCGCGCTCCGTGGCTCCCCGCTCCTGGCACCGGTCGTGGTGAGGACCATCAGGGGGCGCCCGGCCATCGGTCCGGACGTGGGCCCGCCGTGCTCGCGGATGTCGGCGATCAGGGCGCGCTGGAATGCGGCGTAGTCAGTTGCCATGAGAATGCTCCGCTTGGTCGCTAGGTAGTTGCTCCCGCAATTATCGCACGGGTGCGGGCGTGTCGCACGAGGCGCCGTCGCGGTCGCCATCGGTCCGGCCGGGGCTAGACCGCTTCGGCGAGGGGCTCGCTGAACTGGCTCTGGTAGAGATCGGCGTAGAAGCCGCCGCGAGCCATGAGCGACTCGTGCGTCCCCTGCTCCACGATCTTGCCGTGGTTCATGACCAGGATCTCGTCGGCGCTGCGGATCGTGGAGAGGCGGTGGGCGATGACGAAGCTCGTCCTGCCCTTCATGAGGCGGCTCATGGCCCGCTGGACGAGGACCTCGGTCCGGGTGTCGACCGAGCTGGTGGCCTCGTCGAGGATCAGGATCTGCGGGTCCGCCAGGAAGGCCCGGGCGATGGTCAGCAGCTGCTTTTCGCCCTGCGAAAGGTTCGAGGCGTCGTCGTCGATCACGGTGTCGTAGCCGTCGGGCATGGTCCGCACGAAGTGATCGACGTGCGCCGCCTGGGCGGCGGCCACGATCTCGTCCTCGGTGGCGTCCTCGCGCCCGTACGCGATGTTGTCCCGGATGGTTCCGCCGAAGAGCCACGTATCCTGCAGGACCATGCCGAAGGTACGGCGCAGGTTCTCCCGGGTGAGCTCGCGGGTGTCGATGCCGTCGACCCGGATGGCGCCGCCGTCGATCTCGTAGAAGCGCATGAGCAGGTTGACGACGGTCGTCTTGCCGGCCCCCGTGGGCCCGACGATGGCGACCATCTCGCCGGACTCGACCTTGACGTTGAGGGCGTCGATGAGCGGCACGTCCGGCGCGTAGCGGAACGAGACGTCCTCCATGGCCACGGCGCCGCGGACCGCCGGCAGGACCCGCGGTGCCGTGATATCGGGCTCCTGCTCGGCCTCGTCGAGGAGCTCGAAGACACGCTCGGCGGATGCGATGGTCGACTGCAGGACGTTCATGATGCTCGCGGTCTGGGCGATGGGCATCGTGAACTGGCGCGAGTACTGGATGAAGGCCTGCACGTCGCCCAGGGTCATGGCCCCGGAGGCGACCTGCAGCCCACCCACCACGGCGATCGCCACGTAGTTCAGGTTGCTGATCAGCTGCATGGTGGGCTGGATGATCCCGGAGATGAACTGGGCCCGGAAGCTCGCCTGGTAGAGCGTCTCGTTCTGCGTCTCGAAGTGGTCGATGGCCTCTTCGCGGTGACCGAACAGGTTCACGACCGTGTGGCCGGTATGCGTCTCCTCCACGTGTCCGGTCAGATCCCCGGTCTCCTTCCACTGGGCCGCGAACTGGACCTGCGAGCGTTTCGCGATGAACGTGGTGGCCACGCCGGCGACCGGCAGGACCATGAGAGAGAAGAGCGCCAGCAGCGGGCTGATGGTCAGCATCATGATCAGCACGCCCAGGAGCGTGCAGACCGCGGTGATGATCTGGGCCAGGCTCTGCTGCAGGGTGTTGGCGATGTTGTCGATGTCGTTGGTCACCCGGCTCAGGGTGTCGCCGCGGGAGTGGCCGTCGTAGTAGCGCAGGGGCAGCCTGCCCAGCTTGCGATCGACGTCGCGGCGGAGCCGGTACACGGTCCGCTGTGAGACGCCGGCCATGATGTACATGGACAGCCACTGGAAGAGCGAGCTGATCAGGTACACCCCGGCCAGGATCCCCAGGATGGTCCCCACCGCGCCGAAGTCGACCCCGACGCCGATGGTGACGTGCATCCCGGAGAGCATGTCTGCCATCTGTCCCTGGCCCTGGCTGCGGAGCGCCTGCTCCACCTGCTGCTGGGAGGTCCCCGTCGGGAAGAACTGGCCGAGCTGCCTGCCGATGAGCCCTTCGAAGAGCTTGTCGGTCGCGTTGGCCAGGATCCGCGGGCCCGCCACCTGGGCCGCGACGCCCAGGATGGCCAGGCCAACGACCGCAGTGACCTTGGGAGCCTCCGGCCGCAGCTCGCCCGCCAGGCGGCGCAGCGAGCGGCGGAAGTTGCGGGGCTTTTCGCCGGGCATGGCCATTCCGCGCATGGGCCCGAAGCCATGCCCCATGGGGCCGCGCCGCGGGCCGCCGGCCGTCGCGCGGCCTGAGGAGGCGGGCGCCGGGCGCGGACCGCTCACGCCGCCTCCTCCCGGGTGAGCTGTGAGTACACGATCTCGCGATATGTCTCGCACGTCTCCAGCAGGTCGGCATGGGTGCCGATCCCCGCGATCCTCCCGCCGTCGAGAACCACGATCCGCTCCGCGTGCATGATGGTGCCCACCCGCTGCGCGACGATGATCACGGTGGCGTCACGGGTCTGCTCGCGCAGCGCCGCGCGCAGGAGCGCATCGGTCCGGAAGTCGAGCGCGCTGAAGCTGTCGTCGAACAGGTAGATCGGCGGACGCTTTACGACGGCCCGCGCAATCGCCAGGCGCTGCCGCTGGCCGCCGGACACATTGCTGCCGCCCTGGTCGATCATCGCCTCGAGGCCGTCGGGCATCTCCGAGACGAAGTCGCGGGCCTGGGCGATCTCGAGCGCGTCCCACAGCTCGGCGTCGCTCGCTTCCGGATCGCCGTACCGCAGGTTGCTGGCGACGGTCCCGCTGAAGAGGAACGCCCGCTGCGGCACGTCGCCGACCAGGCGCCACAGGTCTTCCAGGCGGAGCTCGCGGATGTCGACGCCGTCGACCGTGATGCTGCCCCCCGTCACGTCGTAGGCACGAGTGAGCAGGTTGATGAGGGTGGTCTTGCCGCTGCCGGTGGAGCCGATGATGGCCGTCGTGGCCCCCGGCTCCGCCGCGAAGGTGATCCCGGCGAGGACCGCGTCCTCGGCGTGCGGGTACCGGAACTCGACATCGCGGAACTCGACGAGGCCGCGGGGCCGCACAAGTTCGACCGGATGCTCTGGGTCGTGGAGGCTGGTGGGCGTGTCGAGGACCTCGGCGATCCGCTCGCCGGACGCCGCGGCGCGCGGCACCATGACGAACATCACCGTGGCCATCATCACCGCGAAGAGGATCTGCATCACGTACTGGAGGAAGGCGATCAGGTTGCCGATGGGCATCTGCCCCGCGTCGATGCGCAGCCCGCCGAACCACATGATCGCGACCATCGACAGGTTCAGGATCAGGAACAGGGCCGGGATCATCAGGGCGAAGAGCCTGTTCACGCGCAGGGCCGTATCGGTCAGGTCGAGGTTGGCCTCGTCGAACCGGCGCTCCTCGTAGTCGGTGCGGACGAAGGCGCGGATCACGCGCACGCCGGCCAGCTTCTCGCGCATGACCTGGTTGATGCGGTCGATCTTGACCTGCATCGCCCGGAAGAGGGGCAGGGCGCGTGCGGCCAGGGTGCCGATGACCGCCGCCATGAGCGGGATGATCAGCAGCAGGAGGCCGGACAACGGCACGTCCTCGCGGAGCGCCATGATCACGCCGCCGACCGACATGATGGGTGCCATGACCATCACGGTCAGCGACATGACCAGGACCATCTGGACCTGCTGCACGTCGTTCGTGTTGCGGGTGATGAGCGACGGCGTGCCGAAGCGGTTGATCTCGCGCTGGGAGAAGCCCATCACGGTCCGGTACACGTCGCTGCGCACGTCGCGGCCGAAGGCCATCGCGGTCCGAGCGCCGAAGTACACGGCGACGATGGCGCAGGTGGCCAGGCCCACGGTGACGAGGAGCATGAAGCCGCCGGTCCGCGTGATGTAGCCGGTGTCGCCCTTCGCCACCCCGTTGTTGACGATGTCGCCCATGAGGCTCGGCAGGTAGAGGTTGCCGATGGCCTGCGCCGACACCAGGCCGATGACCAGGAGCAGCGCCCGGCGGTAGGGACGCAGGTAGCGGACGAGGAGCCGGATCACGGTTCCTGCCCCTCCCCCGTCTGGGCGAGCAGCCGCTCGCGCGCCGCGCGCATGGCGCGGATGCCCTTGAGGAATCCGGCGACCTCGTCGGGGCTCAGCTCGGCCAGCACGCGCCGGAGGCGGGTCCGACGCTGCTCGAGCATCTCGCTGGTGACCGCCGTTCCAGCCTCCGCGAGGCGGATCAGGATGACCCGACGATCGGTCTCGTCCCGGCCCCGCTCCACGAGCCCGCGCTCCTCCATCCGGTCAATGATCCCGGTGGCGCTCGCCTGGGAAACGTCGAGCGCCTCGGCAATGGCGTTCATCGGCAGCGGACCCTGCGTCTCGAGCAGGGCAATCACCGAGAGGTGGACCAGGCTCAGCGATCCGCGATGCCACGCGGTGAACATGCGCAGGCGGTCGCGGGCGCCCCAGCCGGCCAGCTCGTCGAGGAGCTCGTCGGCGGGGACACGGACCGTTCTATCGGGTCCACCGTCGGGAGCGTCGGGCGTGCTACGTTCGGGGTTGACATTCAATGTCACAGCGAAAGTATATGTGACCCTAAGGACCTGTCAAACGGCGGCTCGGCACGTCCCTGCCGGTCGCGCGGGGAGGCGGTCAGCCCCGGGCCAGGCGCTCGGTGAGACGGGCCTTCACCGCCGGCCATTCGTCGTCGAGGATCGAGTAGTACACGGTGTCGCGGATGAATCCGTCGGCGACGCGCAGGTGGCGGCGCAGCACGCCCTCGCGGATGCCGCCGATGCGCTCGATGGCGCCCTGTGACTGCAGGTTGCGCGCATCGGTCTTGAGGGCCACCCGGGTGGCCCCCAGCGTCTCGAAGGCGTAGCCGAGCTGGAGAAGCTTGGCCTCGGTGTTGAGCGCGCTCCGCTGGTGCGACGGCGCGATCCAGGTCCAGCCGATCTCGACCCGCCCGTCGGCCGGCGAGATGTCGCCGAACCGCGTCGACCCCACGGCACGGCCCGACGCGCGGTCCACCGTCGCCCATGCCACGTAGCGGCCGGCGGCCACCCCGTCGAGCGCCTCGCGGAGCCAGGCGTCCCAGCCGTGCATCGGGATGTTCGTGCCCATGTAGCCGAAG
Organism: uncultured Chloroflexia bacterium; assembly: GCA_963805645.1. Lineage (GTDB taxonomy): Bacteria > Chloroflexota > Limnocylindria > QHBO01 > QHBO01 > CAVXEH01. The sequence continues at coordinate 748,876 of CAWDVA010000007.1, forward strand.
ATCGCCGGGTCCTCCGCCGCGGCCGCCTCGAGGTCGTCGCGGTGCTGCGGTCCGAGCGGCTCCAGGCGCACGTGCGCGCCCTCGAGGACGACGGGTTCGGGTCTCTTCATGGGTGCTCAGCGGCCGCCGGTGCGGGCCGCGACCTCGGCCTCGACCCACGACGGAATCTCCCGTCGCAGCGTCTCGAGCGGCAGCGAGCCGTGGGCCAGGACCTGGTCATGGAAGGCGCGCACGTCGAACCGCTCGCCCATCCGTCCCGAGACTTCGTCGCGCGCCCGCTCGATCTCGCGCTGGCCCAGCTTGTAGGCGAGCGCCTGGCCGGGCCAGATGGTGTAGCGATCGACCTCGATCTCGGCGTCGACCATGGGCAGCGCTCCGCGTTCGTGCATGAAGCGGATCGCCCGCTCGCGATCCCAGCCCATGGCGTGCATCCCGGAGTCGACCACGAGACGCGCCGCGCGGAAGGCCTGCGTCTCGAGCATCCCCACCCGCTCCGGCTCGCTGGCGTAGAGCCCCATCTCGTCGGCGAGACGCTCCGCGTAGAGACCCCAGCCCTCCGCGTACGCGACCCCCGCCATCCGCGATCCATACCGCCGGAAGACGTTGAGGTGGTCCAGCTCCATCTCGATCCCGATCTGGAAGTGGTGCCCCGGCGTGGCCTCGTGGAAGGTGATGGCCGCGATCTTGTGCAGCAGACGGTCGTGGGGCTGGTAGGTGTTGAGGTAGTACTGGCCCTGCCGCGAGCCGTCGATGGTGGGGGGCATGTAGAAGGCCGGCGGTGACTCTCGCTCGCGGTATTCCTCGACGGGCATCACGATGCAGTCCGCCGCGGGAAGACGGCCGAAGTAGCGCGGCGCGGCGGCGTATGCCCGCTCGGTCTGCTGCTGCGCCATGCGGATGATGACGTCCGGGTCGTCGGTCCGGTTCGCCGGGTCGTCGGCCAGGGCGGCGTCGAGCGCGAAGCGGTCGGCGTGCCCAAGGCGGCGGGCGATCTCGTCCTTCTGCGACTCGATCCGCTCGAGGTCGGCCAGCCCGAAGGCGTGCACCTCCTCGGCGGTCGCCGCGAGGCTCGTCTGGGTGCGAATCGCCAGCCGGTAGGCGGCCTCGCCGTCCGGCGTCTCCGAGAGGCCGGGCATCGCACGCGCGTGCGCCTCGTACTCTCCGGCGAGGAAATCCCGGTAGCGCCCGATGGCCGGCAGCACCACCTCCGCGGTCGCCTCGACGATCTCCTCGCGGGCCGCCTCATCCGCGACCCGGGCGATCTGCACCGCCGGCGACTCCGCCGCCGGGGTGCGCAGGATGCGATCGATCTGCTCGATGGCGCGCCGCACCGGCGTGGCAGCCGAGGTACGGCCATCGGCCAATCCCTCGCGCAGGCGGCCGATCTGCTGCTCGATCATCCGCGGATACGCCCGGTAGCGCGCCAGAAGCTTCTCGAGCCGTTCCGGCGTCGAGGCATCCTGGTACTGCGCAATGGTCACCGGCAGGGTCTGCACGCCCCAGATGTGGTCGACGGCGAGCTGGTACTGCTTCGCGTCGAGCAGCTCCAGCCCGTTGCGAGCAACGAGCAGGACCATGTCGCGGGTGATCACCTGCTCGGTATCCAGGCTCGCCGGGTCGATCGCCTCCGCGTCGGCGATCATCGCGCGAGAGAGTGCCGCCTCCGCCTCGCGACCCTCTGGGCCCAGATCGGGCAGCCGATCGTCGTAGCGGTCGTCGCCCAGGATCGTGGCCTGCAGCGGATCGAGCTGCAGGATCCCCTCCCAGAACCGGGAGGCAAGCTCGTTGACGGCGTCGTTCGGATCGGCAGCGGACAAGGTCATACCTCGGTGCATCAGTGGGCTTCGGGGCGCGCGGCTCCGGAATGTGTGGCCATGGGATGTCTCGCTACGGAGTGTATCGCGCGTGCGCGGGGGCGCGTCGGCGCGGTCCGGCCTCAGGTCGGGCGGTCGCCAAAGAGGTCGGCCAGCAGCGCCGGCGGCGTCTCGTCGAGCTGGTCGTACCGGCAGTCCGCCGGGGCCTTGTCCGGGCGCCAGCGGCGGAACGTGGCCGCGTGCCGGAAGCGGTCGCCCTGGAGGTGATCGAAGGCGACCTCCGCGACGAGCTCCGGCCGGAGGGGCTCCCACGAGAGGTCCTTGCCGCGGTTCCAGCGGCTGGTCGCGCCCGGGAGTCGCCGGCCCTCCGCCGCGGCCTGCGCTTCCCACTCACGCCACTGGCGCCACGGGTGGTCATCAAGGGCGTGCTCGCGGTACGGCGCCAGGAGCTCCACCAGCTCCGCCCGCTTCGCGTTCGTGAACGACGAGGTGACACCCACGTGCTGGAGGTGCCCTTCGCCATTCCACAGCCCGAGCAGGAGCGAGCCGACCAGGGTCCCCGGCCCGTTCTTGTGCCATCGGAAGCCGGCGACGACGCAGTCCGCCGTCCGCTGGTGCTTGACCTTGGCCATCTCCCGCTTGCCGGGGGCGTAGGCGCGGTCGTCGCGCTTGGCGACCACGCCGTCGAGCCCTGCCCCCTCGAAGACCTCGAACCAGGTCTGCGCCACGGCCGGGTCGGCGGTCGACGGCGTCAGCAGCACCGATGGTGGCGGATCCGCGAGCAGGGTCAGCAGGTGGCCGCGGCGCTCGGCGAACGGCGTGTCCCGAAGGTCGGCGTCGCCATCGGCCAGGCAGTCGAAGGCCACGTAGCTCGCCGGCGTCTCCGTGGCCAGCATGGCGACCCTCGAGGCGGCGGGGTGGATGCGCAGGAGCAGCGCGTCGAAGTCCAGCGCGCCGTCGCGCGCGATCACGATCTCGCCGTCGAGGACCCAGCGCGCGTCGGGACCGCCCAGGCTCAGCAGCGGCGCCTCGAGCTCCGGGAAGTATCGGTTGAGGGGGCGCAGGTCGCGGGACTGGACGTGGAGTGCGGCACCGTCGCGGAAGACGATGGCGCGGAAGCCATCCCACTTTGGCTCGTAGATCCAGCCCGGGCCGTCGGGGATCGCGGGAGTGGGCTTCGCCAGCATCGGCTCGATGGGCGGCTCGACCGGGTAGGCCATGCGCGGATCATACGTGCCCCGCGCGCGGCCCGGAACGGCCGCATACTGCGTAGCCATGAGCATTGCGATCCGCTTCCTGGGGGCGGTCGGCACCGTGACCGGCAGCCAGTACCTCGTCACCTGCGGCGACCATCGGGTCCTGGTCGACTGCGGCATGTTCCAGGGCTCCCCGGAGGAGGTGAGCCGCAACCGCATGCCCTTCGCCTACGATCCGGCCACGGTCGAGGCGCTCCTCGTGACCCACGCCCACCTTGACCACTGCGGGCGGATCCCGGCCCTGGTGAAGGCCGGCTTCCGCGGTCCCATCCATGCCACGGGCGGCACCCTCGACCTGGCCGAGATCGTCCTCCGCGACTCCGCCAAGCTGCAGGAAGAGGCAGAGCAGCGCTGGCTGCGACGTCACCCGGAGGCCGCGGCGCCCGCCGGGGATGCGCAGCCCGAGCCCGACGAGGGCGATCTGCCGAAGCACATCCGCGAGGCGCACCCGGAGGCGCACACCACGACCCGCGCTGCCATCTACCGCATCGCCGACGTGGAGCAGACGATTCCCCTCTTCGCACCGGTGCCCTACGAGGTGCCGCTCGACGTGGTTCCGGGTGTGACCGCCGTCTTCCACGACGCGGGCCACATCCTCGGCTCGGCCATCATCGAGCTGCGCCTGACCGATGGCGGCGGCACCACGACCGTCGTCTTCTCCGGCGACCTGGGCCGCCGCGACACGCCCATCCTGCGCGACCCGACCCCGCTCTCCCACGCCGACTACGTCCTGGTCGAGTCGACCTACGGCAACCGCGAGCACGCGCCCATGGCCGATGCCGTCAACGAGCTCGCGGACGCGGTGAACGAGGTGGCCGGGGACCGGGGCGTGCTCCTGGTCCCCTCCTTCGCCATCGGCCGCACCCAGGAGCTCGTCTGGGAGCTCGACCGGCTCCTGCGCGACGGCCGCATCCCGCACGTCCCGCTCTACCTCGACTCGCCCATGGCCAGCCGCGCCAGCGACGTCTACGACCGCCATCCCGAGACGTACGACGCCGAGACGGCCGCCCTCCTTCGCTCGGGCGATTCCCCGCTCGAGTACCCGGGCGAGGAGTACACCAACGAGGTCGACGCCTCAAAGGCGATCCGCACCAGGCCGCGACCGATCATGGTCGTCGCGTCCTCGGGCATGCTGACCGGCGGTCGGATCCTGCACCACCTCAAGGATTTCCTCCCCGACCCGGCCTGCACGCTCCTGTTCATCGGCTACCAGGGCCAGGGCACGCTGGGATACGCCATCCAGCACGGCGCCAAGGAGGCGCACATCGACGGCCAGAAGTTCCCGATCCGCTGCCGGGTGCGCTCCATCTCCGGCTTCTCCGCCCACGCCGACGAGCACGAGCTGGAGGATTGGGTCCGCGGATTCGCAGCGACCGGCGGTGCCACCGGCTCCGATGGCGCGCCCAAGCGGGTCTTCGTGGTCCATGGCGATCCCGACGCAGCCAGGGCCTTCGCCGACCGGATCCATGCCGACCTCGGCTTCGACGTGCACCTTCCCGCGTACCGCGAAACGGTTGTCCTGCGTTCCTGAGCGGGTTGCCGGGGCCGGTGCGTGTGGACAACAGGTGGATAACGCCCGCGAAGGGGCCGAATCTCGTGGACAACTCCCCTAGCCAGAACAGGAGCGGGGCCCTATTGTTGGAGGCGTCCCGGAGGAGCCGGGCCGTGACCCTGGAGATTGCATCAAGGGGTCGCTGGCAGGGTTCCTTCGGGACATTTGCGTGCCCACCGTCGGCAGCCGACGGCCGCTCCGCTCCATCGGCGCGACGCCGCCGAAGGATTCGAGCCTACCGGATCGTCCAAGCATCACAATGGCGAGCATCCGAGAGGCAGGACGGGAGGGAATGGGGGCCACACGCGTCGACGACCACTCGGGAAATCCGTTCGCGGCGCTCGTGGCGGATCCGCTCCGTTTCCGCGCCTGGTATGACGAGGCGCTTCCCCGCATCTACGGCTATCTGCTGGCCCGCTGCGGGAAGCCATCACTGGCGGAGGAGCTGACCCAGCGAGCCTTCATCCGCGCCGTGCGGGCGCGGACGTCGTTCCGTGGCGAGGCGGATCCGGTGACCTGGATCTGCTCCATCGGTCGCAACTTGCTCATCGATGAGGTGCGCCGCGGTCGCCGCGAGCGGGAGCGCGCCGTCCGGATCGCAGAGCAGGTCGCCGTGGGAGAGAGCGACTGGGAACGTTTCGAACGGGCCAATGCGGTCACGACCGCGCTCGACGCGCTTCCGCCGGATCAGCGGCTGGCGCTCACGCTGCAGCATCTGGATGGCTAGGAGATGTTCGTGGCGACCTCGATCGAGGTCACGGGGACGACCAGGGATCCGCTGGCGCCGTAAGGCGGCGCGCGAGATCAGCCGCGGCGCAGCAGGAAACCTCGGTACGAGGGCCGGAAGCCAAGCGCCCGCAGCGGCTCGGCGAGGGGCGAGGCCGCGACCGGCTCGCGGTCGACGCGCTCGATCACGATCTCGCGGTAGGGACCGATGGGGACGACCAGCTCCGCCAATGTTCCAAGCCCCGCGGCGGCCACCTCCGGATCGTCCGCGGCCGGCAGGGTGACGAGCGATCGAAGGCCGCGCTCGAGGTAGAGGGTCGCGGCGCCGTCCACCATCGCGACGTAGGCGCCGCCCGCGCGCTGCAGGGAGAAGCGATCTTCGCCGTCGCGACGCGGCCACGGCAGGGCGGCCCCGTACGGCTGCGCCGGGTCGGCCGCGGCGAGGAGCACGGTCCGGCGCGACTCCGGAGCCTCGCGTTCCGCACGCAGACGGTCCACCGCCCCTGGCTGCGCGAACTGGGCCGCCCCGAGGCCCGCCACGAAGTAGCCGCGCCGCGCACGGCCGGCCTCCTCCATCGCCTTGAGCACCGGATAGACCGCCGCGAAGCCGCCGACGTGCCCCTCGGCCATGACCGCCTCGCGAGTCACCACGCCGTGGCGCTCGAGCAGGGCGACGGCGGTCGCGTGCCCGCGCTCGGTGGGCGTGCGCGCCTCGCCGACCAGCTCCGCCACCAGGGACCACCGTCCCGCGGCACGCGGCGGTCCCACGGCGAGGAGCCGCCCCGGTCGCGGCGGGCGCGTCCGCGAGGCTCGCGACCGGGACCGCGGCAGTGAGAGCGCGCGCAGTGGACCGAAGGTGTCATTCGTGACCTCGCCCGCCCACACGAGATCCCACAGGGCGTCGAGCGCCTCGTCGTCGGTGCGCGCCACGTCGCCCACCGCGCTGCGCAGCTCCCGGAAGAACGACGCGCCACGACGGGCGAGGTGCCCGCGCAGCCGCTCGTGGATCTCACCCGACGGTCGGTCGGAACCGGCGGCGGGAAGGCCGCTGGTTGCCAGCAGAGCCACATGGTCGCGCCGGTACAGGGCGACGCGGCCATCGTCGCGACCCAGCGATCCGCGCCCGACCCAGACGACCTCACCCGCCGCGCCCAGCTCGTCCAGGAGGCGGGGCGTGTAGTCCCGCACGCGGGACCGGAGCAGGTCGCGCTCGAGGATCGAGGCGGGGACCGCGACGCCCTCGAGCTGGGCCACCACCTCGAGGAGTCGGCCCGGGCCACCCGCGCGGGACCCGACCCCCTGCCATGCCGGCAGGAACCGGCCGAACGCCTCCGCCGGCACCGCCTCGACCTCGCGCCGGAGGTGCGCGAGCGTGCGCCGGCGCAGGAGGCGCAGCACTTCGGGATCGGCATACTCCGCCGTTGCGCCACCGGGACGGAACGACCCCTCCACCAGGCGTCCGGCGGCGACCAGGTGCGCGAGCCGCGCCAGCGCCAGCCCGGGCGCCACTCCCCAGCGGGCCGCCGGCTCATCGGCGATGAACGGTGCGTGCGTCCTCGCCCAGCGCAGGAGCATGCCGTCGAGCGGCTCGCCGTCGGCCGCCTCGAGCCAGGCCTGGGCCACACCGGGCGGCGGGCTGACCCCCAGCGCATCGCGGTAGCGCGCAACGTCCTCGACGGCGATCCAGCGCTCGATCCCCGCGATCCTGACCCGGACGGCACGGCGATCCGTCTCGAGCGAACGCAGCGCGTTGTCCGCCGCCAGCTCCCCCGTGACCCGTGCAGCGACCTCCTCGGCGGACAGGTCACCCAGGCGGCGCAGCAGGTCGTGCACGCCATCGATGGTGTGCGGCCGCCTGCCGCCGGCGAGGGCCTGGAGCTCGAGCTCCACCTCGGCCACGGCGGCAGGACCCAGGAGCTCGCGAAGCTCATCCGCACCGAGCAGCTCGGCCAGCAGGTCGCGGTCGAGGGCGAGCGCCTGGGCGCGCCGCTCCGCCAGCGGGGCGTCACCCTCGTACATGTACGACCCGACGTAGTCGAACAGGAGCGAGGCCGCGAACGGCGAGGCGCGTGGCGTCTCGACGCTCACCACCCGCACCGATCGCGAGCGGATCCCGCGCAGCACCTCGCGCAGTGCCGGCATGTCGAAGACATCACGCAGGCACTCGCGGTAGGTCTCGAGGATGATGGGGAACGACCCGTACTGCCCGGCCACCGCCAGGAGATCGGCGGACCGGCGGCGCTGCATCCACAGCGGGGTGCGCTGCCCCGGACGTCGTCGCGGGAGGAGCAGCGCCCGGGCCGCGTTCTCCCGGAAGCGTGCCGCGAAGAGCGCCGTCCCGCCGAGGGCGCTCATCAACAGCTCCTCGGCCTCGTCGGGCTCGAGGACGAGCTCGGACTCGGGCGGCGCGTCATCGGTCTCCGGCAGGCGGACCACGATCCCGTCGTCCGACCACAGGACGCCGACGTCCACGGTGTAGCGCTCCCGGAGGCGTGCCTCGACCGCCATGGCCCACGGGGCGTGGACCCGGCCACCGAACGGGGTCAGGAGGCAGACCCGCCAGTCCCCCAGCTCGTCGCGGAACCGCTCGATCAGGATGGTCCGATCCGTGGGCAGGACGCCGGTGGCCTCGCGCTGGTCGCCCAGGTAGGCGACCAGGTTGCGGGCCGCCAGGTCGTCGAGGACCCCGTCGCGCCGCAGGCGGGCGAGGGCCTCGTCGGCCGCCATCGGCTCAACTTCGCGCAGGAAGGCGCCGATGGCGCGGCCCAGCTCGACGGGGCGCCCCACCTGGTCTCCCTTCCAGAACGGCATCTTTCCGGGCTCGCCCGGAGCCGGCGTGACGACCACCCGGTCGGGCTTGATCTCCTCGATGCGCCAGGTCGAGGCGCCCAGCAGGAAGGTCTCGCCCACGCGGCTCTCGTAGACCATCTCCTCGTCGAGCTCCCCCACGCGGCGACCGCCGCGACCCGAGCCATCATCGGGCAGGAAGACGCCGTACAGGCCACGGTCCGGTATCGTCCCGCCGGAGGTGACCGCCAGGACCCGCGCGTCGTTCCGGCTGGTCACCGCATCGGTGGCACGATCCCAGACGACCCGGGGACGCAGCTCGGCGAACTCATCGGACGGATAGCGGCCGGAGAGCATGTCCAGGACGCCGGTCAGCTGCTCTCGCGAAAGGTCACGATAGGCGTCGGTGCGGTTGGCGAGGGCCAGGAGATCGTCGACCCGCCACGACTCCATGGCGCAGGCCGCCACGAGCTGCTGGGCCAGGACGTCAAGCGGCGCCCGTGGCACGCGGGTCTCCTCGATCTGGCCCGACAGCATGCGCTCGGCCACCACCGCCGCCTCGAGCAGGTCCCCGCGGTACTTGGGGAAGATCACGCCGTTCGAGACCTCGCCCACGCCGTGGCCGGCCCGCCCGATGCGCTGGAGCCCGGCGGCCACCGAGGGCGGCGCCTCGATCTGGACCACCAGGTCGATGGCACCCATGTCGATACCGAGCTCCAGGCTGGAGGTCGCGATCAGTGCGGGCAGCCGCCCGACCTTGAGCGCTTCCTCGATCTGGAGGCGCTGCTCGCGCGCGATGCTGCCGTGGTGTGCCCGCACCAGCTCCTCGCCGGCCAGCTCGTTCAGACGGCTCGCCAGGCGCTCCGCCAGGCGGCGCGAGTTCACGAACACCAGCGTGGACCGATGCTGCCGGATGAGCTCGAGCAACCGTGGATGGATCGCCGGCCAGATGGAATGGCGCGCCTCGGGCCCGGCCGCCGGACCCGACGGCTGGTCCTCCGCCTCCATGAGCTCGCCCAGGCGGCTCATGTCCTCCACCGGCACGCTGATGGTGAGCTGCAGCGCCTTGCGTGCGCCCGCGTCCGCGATGGCCACGGTGCGCCCCGGACCGTTGCCGCCAAGGAAGGCGGCGATCGCCCCCAGCGGGCGCTGCGTGGCGGACAGCCCAATCCGCTGGGGTGCCGGGTGGCCGGCCGCGGTGACGAGCGTTTCCAGGCGCTCCAGCGACAGCCCCAGGTGCGTTCCGCGCTTCGTCGCGGCCAGGGCGTGGACCTCGTCGACGATGACGTGCTCGACCCCGGCAAGCACCTCGCGCGCCCGGCTGGTGAGCAGGAGGTAGAGGCTCTCCGGCGTGGTGACCAGGATCTCCGGCGGGTCCTTGGCCAGCGCGCGCCGGGCGTCAGCCGGGGTGTCCCCGGTTCGGGACGCCACGCGGACCTCCGGCAGGTCGACGCCGGCCCGCTGCGCCGTGCGACGGATCCCGGCCAGCGGGGCCCGCAGGTTCCGCTCCACGTCGTAGGCGAGCGCCTTGAGTGGGCTCACGTACACGACCCGGACGCTCCCGGGTCGCACCGGAGCGCGCCCGCGGCCCCGCCCCGTCGGGGCGGCAGGATGAGGATCGGTGAAGCATCGGTCCAGGCACCACAGGAACGCCGCCAGGGTCTTGCCGCTGCCGGTCGGCGCGTGCAGCAGGGTGTGGGTGCCGCTGCTGATCGCCTCCCAGCCCATGCGCTGCGCCTGCGTGGGCTGCGCGAACGCCTCCGCGAACCACGTGCGGGTGGGTTCGCTGAACCGGGCGAGAGGATCGGTGACGGGGCGACGGCTCACGGTGCCGTGGAGTCTACGTCGCAAACCTGACAGAACCCGGCGAAGTCGCCTGGCGCGTCACTCGGGGCGCGACCGGGCGATGTGCGGAAGATACGCGATGACCCCGATCCCTTTCGGTACCGGGGCCATCGGTGGGCGCCTGGGCCGAGCTCCCGGCGCCTCGAGGCCGACAGAGAGCCGCGACTCCCTCTATCGGCGGCATCAATCCGGGCCTGCTCTCGAAGCAGTCCCGCCTGTCGCCAGCCCTAGTAGGCCATGGCGGTGGGAGTCGAGAACCGTGCCGAATGGCCCTTCCGGGGTGGTCGGAAGTCACGAGGGCGGGGGACAGGGAAGGGCGCAGAGCACGGAACGCGCGCTACCCTACCCGCGATGCCTGCCCGTTTCGCGCGCCCCCCGCTTCCGGCGTTCATCACCGCGCTCGATGCCTGGCGCGCACGACCGGACGAGGCCGAACGGCCGGCCCTCGAACAGGCCCTCGCCGCCCTGGTGGAGCGCACCGGGTTCCGCGGCGCCGTCGTGGTGCTGGAGGCACCTCCGCTGGTACCCGTCGAACTTCGTGCCGGCTCCCTGGCGTCCGGCGGCAAGGTCGACAGTGACGATCCGGTCACCGATCTCCCGCTCCTGACGGAGACCACCGCGACGCCGGTGGGCAGCATCCGCATCCATGGCACCGGCAACCTTCCGGACGGACCGCCGGAGCTCGCGAACGCCGTCGCCATCGCCATCGGGGCGATCCGCGACCGGGAGCGCGCGCGGCGCGCGGAGGGTCACCTCGAGGCTCTCGACGAGGCGGTGCGCGGGATCGCCGCCGTGCTGGACCTCGACCGCGTCCTGCAGCGGATCGTCGATCGCGTCCGGGTTCTCGCCCACGCCGACTACGCGGCGCTGGGGATCGTCAACGACGAGGGCTCGATCGAGCTGTTCATCACCAGCGGCATCAGCGTCGCCGACCGCGAGCGCATCGGCCATCCGCCGGAGGGCCACGGCCTCCTGGGGCTCATCATCCGCGAGGGCCGGACGTTCCGCATCGACGACATTGCGACCGACGAGCGACGGTACGGGTTCCCGCCCAACCATCCCGAGATGCATCCCTTCCTTGGCGTGCCGGTCCCCTCGCTGGGACGCACCGTGGGCAACCTGTACCTGACCCGCGATTCCGGCGGCCGCCGGTTCAGCGAGGAGGACCAGGAGCTCGTCGAGCGCTTCGCCCTGCACGCGGGGATCGCCATCGAGAACGCGCGACTGCACGACCGGGTGCAGCGCCTCACCATCGTGGAAGAGCGCGAGCGCATCGGTCGTGACCTGCACGACCGGATCATCCAGCGGCTGTACGGGATCAGCCTGTCGCTCGACGACGTGCCGGAGATCATGGGTGAGGACGAGGCGCTCGCCCGGGGTCGGATCGAGGAGGCCATCGATGCGCTGACCAGCGCGATCCAGGAGATCCGCACCTTCGTCTTCGGCCTGCGGCCGGTCCAGCTTGACGAGCGGGGACTGGTGGCAGCCCTCGAGCTGCTCGCCGGAGAGATGAACCGCAACCTCGGTCTCGAGGTCTCGGTGCGCGCGGAGCCGGGAATCGGGGCCCCCATTGAGCTGGTCGCCGAGGTCCTCAGCGTGGCCCGCGAGGCACTCACCAACATCGCGCGCCACGCAGACGCCCACGCGGCCGAGCTCGATCTGAGCGATGATGGAACCGCGATTCGCCTCGAGGTGATCGACGATGGACGCGGATTCGATGCATCGGCGCCCGCGCCGGCAGGGCATCATGGGTTGGAGAACATGCGGCAGCGAGCGGCCAGCCTGGGTGGAATGCTCGAGGTTGTGAGCCATCGAGGGCGCGGGACACGTATCATCCTTACGCTGCCGCTTCATCCGCCAGCCACGAGCGGCCAGCGGATAACGGAGTCGGAAGCTTGACCGAGCAGGAAGAGAACATGCCCACATCGCACACCGACGACCCTGGCACGCCGGAGCGCCCGCTGCGGCTCCTTGTCGTCGACGACCACGAGGTCGTGCGCCAGGGACTCGTGGCGCTCCTCGATCGCCGAGAGGAGTTCCAGGTGGTCGCGGAGGCCGGCACCATGGCCGAGTCGATTGCCGCCGCCCGCCGATTCCAGCCGGACCTCGTCGTCATGGATGTGCGCCTCCCCGATGGATCCGGCGTGGAGGCCTGCCGCGAGATCCGCTCCGAGCGTCCGGAGACCAAGGTGGTGATGCTCACCAGCTACCCCGATGAGGAAGCCGTCCTCTCGGCGATCATCGCCGGCGCCTCGGGGTACCTGCTCAAGCAGATCCGCGGACGCGACCTGGTGGCAGCCCTGCAGTCAGTGGCGCGAGGCGACTCCCTGCTGGATCCGGGCGTCACCGAGCGAGTCCTCGAGCGCGTGCGGCGCGCAGCCACCGGCGGCGAGCAGGATGAGCTGTCGCAGCTGACCGCCCAGGAGCGCAAGATCCTGCTCCTGGTGGCCGAGGGCAAGACGAACAAGGAAATCGCCGGCGAGGTCTTCCTGTCCGACAAGACGGTGAAGAACTACGTTTCGTCGATCCTCTCCAAGCTGAACCTCGAGCGACGCGCCCAGGCCGCCGCCTTCGTCGCCAAGCATCGACTCGGCGAGTAGCTCCGCTCCGGGTCTCAGCGCCGGCCGACGGCCATCCCCAGCAGCGCCACCGCGACCGCCACGGCCGCCACCGCAACGGCCGTCCCGAGCATCGCCAGGGCCGCATTGCCGGCAAGGAGACCGGCGCCGAGGAGCAGCGCGCCGCTATTGATGGCGGCCAGCCGCGCCCTGGGCCAACGACCAAGAATGCGGCGCTGCGCAGCATGGCGGGCAAGATCTCCGGGACCCACCGCGGGCGCGAGGTGGCTCCAGGAGCCGATGAGCACCTGGATGACGCACCCAACCACGAGCGGACCGACGAGCCGGTCGATCGACCAGCCCCTGGGATCTGCGCCGGAGACAAGGACGGCCGCCGCGGCGACGACCACTCCTGCCGCCAGCCACGCGGTGCCGGCCGAGAGGTGGCCGATGGTGAGCCGGTGCCATTCGAGGTCCGTGGTCCACCGTCCGCGCGGACGGGCGTTGGCGGCCCCGGTGACGAGCATCGCGGCGGCCCCACAGACGGCCAGCGCGGCTCCCAGGCGTGCGACGCCGTCACTGCCCAGTGCATAGCCCAGGGCCACCAGCGCCGGACCGCCCGACAGCCCGCCCACGAGGATCACGAGGGTCCGCGTGGGGTTGATGCGCGACCCGACTACCGTGGGGAACAGGTGGATGAGCGTCGCCGCGATGACCAGCGTCACGAAACCGACGAGGTTCAGCCAGGCGTGCGCCGGCTCAAGCCACGCCCAGCGCTCCACCACCACCGGTGTGCCGGCCAGGCGCAGCGCCGCCAGGCTGACGCCCACCGCGACCTCGGCGAGGGCGAGGCCGTAGGCAAGCTCCACGATTCCGGCACGACGCGCCAGGCCGGCGCGCGCCGGCAGGAACGCCGTCGCCGCCGTGCCCGCCACGCCCGAGATGAAGACGACCGCGCCCGCCGCCCCGACGCCGGCGGCCCCGCTCGAGACGCCGATCACGGCGAGCACAACGCCGGTGGCCAGCAGCGAGAGCGCGCCGACACGCCACCGTGGCCGGGCCGGTCGGCTCGCCGACAGCGAGACCGTGAAATGCGGCAGGAGCGCCCCGATCGCCAGCCCCGCGCCGCCGGCGAGGACCAGGTGCAGCGCCGCCCAGCGGGCTGATCCGAGCACGCCGGTCAGCCAGACGACGATCGCCGCCACGAGGAATCCGGCGGCGCCGACCATGCCGGCAACGACGACCCGGCGTTCTGCGCCACGGTCGACGCCAGCCCGAACGAAGGCCGCTCGGGACGAGACGGGGCCCGGATCCGGGGATGGCACGCCCGCATCCGTCGCGGAAGGTCGGTGCATGCCGACAGTATCGAGCCGGCGCCGCATCCCCGCGTGCGGACGAGGGCGGTAGACTCCGCCCCGTGCCGGACGAACCCAGCCCATCCGAGACCGGCGCGCGACCGGTGGCGCAGGACTGGCGTGCCCTGCTGGCCATCTACGCCTTCACCTCCCTGGTGGAGGCACTGGGCGTCAGCCAGGTCTTCGCATTCCTGCCCCTCCGACTGCAGGAGGTCGGGGTTCCCCAGGACCAGGTCGTGCCGCTCACGGGCCTCTTCACCGCCCTGATCTTCGTCTTCGGCATCTTCCTGGTCCCCTTCTGGGGTGTCTGGGCGGACAAGATCAGCCGTCGCGCGGTGATCGTGCGCAGCGCGGTCGTCGAGACCGTGGTCTTCGCCGGAGTCGCGCTGGCCGCTCAGCCCTGGCAGCTGGCCGCGGCGCTCCTGCTCACCGGTCTTCAGCTGGGAAACACCGGGGTCATGCTCGCTGCGCTCCGAGACGTGGCTCCCCCACGGCGCATCGGGACGATCAGCGCGGCCTTCGGCGCGATGAGCCCGGTCGGCTTCGCCATCGGCCCCGTGCTGGGCGGGTACATGGTGGACGGCCTGCACCTGCCGCTCTCCGCCGTCTTCTGGAGCGGTTCTGCGCTCTCCCTGGGAATCGTGGTGCTGCTCCTGGGGGCCTCACGCGAGGTGCGCCCCGAGGTTGTGCCCGCCGGTCGCACGCTCACCCTTGCGATCGATGCCGTGCGCGGCACGCTCGGCGACCCCACCGTGCGTCGCCTGTTCGCGATCTTCGGCGTCGCGATCCTCGGCAACCAGATGATCCGGCCGTATCTGCCGCTGATCGTCCAGAACCTGGTCGGACGGGGGCCGGGGCTGGCGAGCGCCATCGGCCTTGTTGTGGGTACGGTGGCGCTGGCCGGCGCCCTGGTCTCACCGCTCAGCGGACCGCTCGGCGATCGGATCGGACTTCGGCCGGTGCTCGTGGGCGCGCTCGTCCTCGACGGGCTGGCGATCGCCCCCATGCCCTTCACCGGCACGTTGGCGCTGCTGGCGCTCCTCGGCTTTGTCTATGCCGCCTCGTACGCGGCAGTGCAGGCCATGATCTTCGCCCTGGTCGCCACCCAGGCACCTCCCGAACGTCGGTCCGCCACCCTGAACCTGGTGCTCCTGCCGCTGTACGTGGCCGGGATCGTGGGGCCCAGCCTGGCGGCCGGCCTGGCGGCGACCGCCGGCCTGAGCGCCCTCTACCCGGTGGCCGGCGGGTTCATGGTCGTCAGCGCCCTGATCCTCGCCGGCGTTGTCCGCCCGCGACGCCGCCGGGCAGCGGAGTCCGTCGGCCGGAACTAGCGCCGCCCGCCCTCCTCAGGCGTCGCTGCCGGCGAGGGCTCGGTAGAGAGCGACCGTCTGCTCCGCTATGGCGCGCCAGCTGAAGCGTTCCACCGCCCGCTGCCGACCCGCGGTGCCCATGGCGGTCCGTCGTGGCGGGTCGGCGACCAACTCGTTGACCGCCGCGGCCAGGGCCCTGGCGTAGCCGTCGGGGTCCGCCGGCGCCATCGGCTCGTCGGCACGCAGCTCGAGCGGGACGAGCAGCCCGGTCTCGCCGTCGACCACCACCTCCGGGATGCCGCCCACGTCGCTGGCCACCACCGGCGTCCCGCAGGCCATGGCCTCCAGGTTGATGATCCCGAACGGCTCGTAGACCGAGGGGCAGCAGAAGACGGAAGCGTGGCTGTAGAGCTGAACCTTGGTCCTCAGGTCGAGCATCTCCGGGATCCAGGTGACGCCCCCGTGCTCCGCCTGGGCGGCCGCCACGCCGGCCTCCATCTCCGCGCCGATCTCCTTCGTGTCCGGCTGGCCCGCGGCCAGCACGACGTTGATGCCCGGATCGAGGTGACGGATCGCCCGCACCAGGTGGATGATCCCCTTCTGCCGCGTCACGCGCCCCACGAAGAGCACATACGGCCGGGACGGATCGATGCCGCGCTCGGCGAGCGCGTCGGTCGCGTCGGTGGGGGCGTATTCCGTCGCGTCGATGCCGTTGTGGATGACGTGGATGCGCTCCTGCGCGACCTCGAACAGGCGCAGCACATCCGCGCGCGTTCCGAGGCTGACCGCGACGACCGCGTCCGCCATCTCGAGCGCGGTCCGCTCGACCCAGGTGGAGACGTCGTATCCTCCGCCGAGCTGCTCGCGCTTCCACGGTCTCAGCGGCTCCAGCGAGTGGACGGTGATGACCAGCGGAATGCCGTAGGCGAGCTTCGCCAGGATCCCGGCCAGGTGCGTGTACCAGGTGTGGCAATGGACCAGGTCCGCATCGACCGGCTGGGTCACCAGGCCGATGTCGCGGCTCAGCGTGCCCCACAGGCCGCGCAGCTGCTCGGGTGCCGCGCTCACGTCGTGGGCAGCCGCGTAGGCCCCGACCCGCCAGCCCGGCTCGTCGGCCGGGGCGCCGGCGAAGCTGCGCACGTCAACGTCGATGAGCCGCCGCAGCTCACGGGTCAGGTAGTCCACGTGAACCCCGGCCCCCCCGTAGACGTGCGGCGGGTACTCGTTCGTCAGGAGCAGGGCGCGCATCGCTGCACAGGGTACCGTGGTTCCGCTCGAACGGAGCGGCGCGGTGGTGGCGTGACTGCCGCACCGGGGACCGGGGGGCGTCCTGGACCGCGGTTCGGCGGGCCGCTCGGACGGGCGGATTCGGGCCGAACGGCAGGCCTTGAGCCGATACTCCCCAGTAGTATCATGTGGACATGACGGCCGAGCTTGAAACCCCCACCGCGACCCCCGCGACCTCCCCGCCGACGCCGGCTGCAGCGTCCGGATCAGATGAGCTGACGATCCCGGTCATCGGGATGACCTGCGCCAGCTGCGTGAACCGCATCGAGCGCTTCCTCAACCGCGCCGATGGGGTGGCCGAGGCCACGGTGAACCTGGCCTCGGAGCGCGCGACGGTGCGGTTCGACCCGGCGCTCACCGGCCGCGAGGCGATCATCAAGACCATCGAGGCCGCGGGCTACGAGGTCGCCGCCGAGCAGGCGGCCGGTGCGGTCACGGAAGCCGGCGCCGCCGGGCGCGCCGAGGCCGCGGAGGAGGCGCAGCGCGCGGCGGAGCAGCGCGAGCTGATCACCGGCGCCGTCGTGGCCACCACGGTGGGGCTGGCGATGATGGCGGTCATGCTCTGGCCGGGCGGCGTACCGTGGCCGATGGAGCGGGTGAACGTGTGGCTCCTGGTGCCTGCCACGCTCGTCGAGTTCGTGCTGGGCCGCCGATTCCTGGTCCGCGCCGCCAAGGGCCTGCCCCATCTCGACCTGACCATGGACACCCTGGTCGCCATGGGCACGCTGGCCGCCTACGGCTACTCCCTGTTCATCACCCTCATGCCCGATGTCGTGACGTCCGCCGGGCTCTCCCTCGAGACCTACTTCGACTCCGCCGCGGTGATCATCGGCCTCGTCCTGTTCGGTCGCTGGCTCGAGGCCCGCGCCAAGGGCCAGGCGGCCGGAGCGGTGAAGGCTCTCCTGCGGCTCCGGCCGCGAACGGCCCGGGTCATCCGCGACGGCCGCGAGGTGGACATCCCCGTGGAGGAGGTCCGGGCCGGCGACCTCGTCCGGGTCCGCCCCGGCGACAAGGTCCCGGTGGACGGAACGATCATCGAGGGCGCCTCGGCCGTCGACGAATCCATGCTCACCGGCGAGCCGCTCCCCGTCGAGAAGGGCGTGGGCGCCGGTGTCATTGGCGCCACCATCAACACCTCAGGCTCGTTCGTCATGCGCGCGGAACGGGTGGGCCGCGACACGGCCCTGGCCCAGATCGTGGCGCTCGTCGAGCGCGCGCAGGGCTCGAAGGCGCCCATCCAGCGCGTGGCCGATGCGGTCACCGGCTGGTTCGTTCCGGCGGTGGTCGGCGCCGCGACGCTCACGTTCGTGATCTGGATGCTGATCGGGCCCGAGCCGCGCCTGCCATTCGGGCTGGCGAGCGCCATCGCGGTCCTCATCATCGCCTGCCCCTGCGCCATGGGCCTCGCCACGCCAACCGCCATCATGGTCGGCACCGGGAAGGGCGCAGAGCACGGGATCCTGGTCCGCGACGGATCCGCGCTCGAGGAGGCCCAGCGGATCACGGCCATCGTCCTGGACAAGACCGGCACCATCACCCGCGGACGGCCGGAGGTCACCAACGTCATCGCCGCGGCCGGCATCGACGATCGCGAGGTCCTGCGCCTGGCGGCCGCCGTCGAGCGCGGCAGCGAGCATCCCATCGCCGAGGCGATCGTGCGCAGGGCCGATGGCGAGGAGCTCGACGTCCCCACCGTCGATGGCTTCACGGCCCTGGCCGGCCTCGGGGCCACCGCACAGCTGGACGGCCATCGGCTGCAGGTTGGCTCCGGGCGGCTCCTGGCCGACTCCGGCGTCGACCCGGCCCCGTTCGCGGCCATCGCCGAGCAGGCTGAGGCAGTGGGACAGTCTCCGGTGTACATCGCCCGCGACGGCGACCTGCTGGGCGTGCTCACCGTGGCCGACACGCTGAAGCCCGAGTCCGTCGAGGCGGTGCGCCGCCTGCGCGAGACCGGCCTCGACGTGTGGATGATCACCGGCGACCGACGCGGTGCGGCCGTCGCCATCGGCGCGGCGGTGGGGATCGACCCGGACCACATCCTGGCCGAGGTCCTGCCGGACCAGAAGGCGGCGAAGGTCACCGAGCTCCAGGCGGCGGGGGCGGTCGTCGCCATGGTCGGGGACGGCATCAACGATGCCCCGGCGCTGGCCCAGGCCGACCTGGGGATCGCCATCGGCACCGGCTCGGACGTTGCGCTCGAGGCAAGTGACGTGACCCTGGTGGGCGACGACCTCCGGGGCGTCCCGACCGCCGTGCGGCTCTCGCGGGCCACCATGCGAACCATCCGCCAGAACCTGGCCTGGGCATTCGGCTACAACGTCCTGCTCATTCCCATCGCCGCCGGAGCGCTCTTCCCGCTCACCGGCTGGCAGCTGTCACCGGCGCTGGCGGCCGGGGCCATGGCCTTCTCGAGCGTCAGCGTCGTGAGCAACTCTCTGCGCCTTCGCCGCTTCCGGATCGCCTGAGGCACCTGCTCGACCAGCACCAGCCACGCCACCCAGGGCACAAAGGAGACAGACCGATGACCAACACCCAGAACGCGCCGATCGCCAAGGACCCCGTCTGCGGGATGGAGGTCAGCCCGGAGGTCGCGACCGCCAAGGGCCTGACCGCCGAGCACGAGGGCGAGACGTACTACTTCTGCGGGAAGGGCTGCCAGCTCGACTTCATGGACGACCCGCGCCCGTACTTCGAGCCCGACTACACGCCCCACATGTAGCGACCGCGCCGATGGGCGTCCGGGCGCTGACGGCGCCCGGACCGCGCTGCCCGGTTGACGGGACCGCCTGCGGTCCGGATAATTTCGGTTCTACCGAACTATCCGGAGTATCCGAACATTACGGTTCCATCTATTGAAAACGGCAGATCGGGCGCCGTGGCGCGGGCCATGGCGGCGTACGAGGAGTTCCACCGGCAGATCGCGGCGCTCCACGCGCCCGAGATCGCGGACCTGCACCTGACCCTGGCCCAGGTCAAGGCGCTCTACCTGGTGGCGGCCACCGGACCGATCCGAATGGGCGCCCTCGCCGTACGCCTTGGTACGGCCCAGTCGACGACAAGTGGCGTCGTCGACCGGCTCGTGAACATGGGGCTGCTCCGACGCACCGCCGATCCGCGCGATCGCCGGCAGGTGCTGATGCAGGCGACGCCGGAGGCGCTCCGGACAATCGAGGACATGTCGGAGCTGGGACGCGAGCGCATGCGCGAGCTGCTGCTTCGCCTGCCGAGCGCCGCCGATATCGAGACCGTTGAACGCGCCGTCCGGCTCCTGGCCGCGGCGGCCGCCACCATCACCGAGGACCCCCACGCATGACCTGGATCTCCCGCGCGGCCGTCAACCGGCGCACCGTCACGCTCCTGCTCGCGGCCGCCCTGTTCGGGGGCGGCATCGTGGCGTGGTCCAATCTCAAGCAGGAGCTGCTGCCCGACATCTCGTTCCCGGTGGCGACCGTGCTCGCACCCTACCCCGGCGCCGCAGCCGACGACGTCTCCACCCAGGTGACCGGGCCCATCGAGCGCGTCGTGCAGTCGGTCTCGGGGATCGAGCAGGTGCGCTCCACCGCCGCCAACTCGATCGGCTTCGTGACCGCCCAGTTCACCTACGGGACGAACGTGGACGACGCGGTCGCCAGCATGGAGAAGGCGATCGGAACGCTGTCCCTGCCGCAGGGCGTGAGCCCCACCGTCAATGCCCTGAACATCAACCAGGCGCCGGTGGTCATCGGCTCCATCTCCTCCGCAACGAGCTCGCTGAGCGAGCTCAGCCGGGTCGCCACGACCCAGGTCATCCCCGAGCTCGAAGGCATCGCGGGGGTCGCCAATGTCACCGTCACCGGCGGCCTGTCCGACCGGGTGACGATCACCCTCAACCCGCCGGCGCTGGCACGGCACGGGATCGGGTACCAGCAGGTGGCCGCCGCCCTGGGTGCCGCCAACGTGACCATTCCCGCGGGGCAGCTGACCACCGGCACGGAAGCCGTGCCGGTGACCGTCGTGGGCCAGATCGGTTCCGTCGACGAGCTGCGCCAGGTCGTGGTGGGCGTCGACCAATCGGGTCCGACACCCGTCCCGGTGCGGCTCGGCGACGTGGCCGAGGTGGCATCCGGGCAGGCGGCGAGCACCGGCTACGGGCTGCTGAACGGGCGCGCGGCGCTGGGCCTCTCCGTCAGCAAGACCGTGTCAGCCAACACGGTCGAGGTCGCCAGCGCCATCACCGCCAAGCTCGACGAGATCGCGAAATCCAGCACAGCGGACCTGTCGGTCGACATCGTCTCGAACCAGGCGGACTTCATCCTCGAATCGAGGGATGGGCTCCTGCGGGAGGGCGGTCTGGGCGCGCTCTTCGCGATCCTGACGATCTTCGCCTTCCTGTTCAGCCTGCGCTCGACCTTCGTCGCCGCCCTGAGCATCCCGCTCTCGCTGCTCATCGCCCTGGTGCTGATGCAGTTCACGGGCGTGACGATCAACATCATGACCCTTGGCGGCCTGGCGGTCGCCGTGGGCCGGGTCGTCGACGACTCGATCGTGGTGCTGGAGAACATCTACCGCCACCGGGCAATGGGCGAGGACCGGCTGGCCGCCGCGCTCCACGGACCGTCGGAGGTGGCCGCGGCGATCACCTCGAGCACGCTGACCACCGTGGCGGTGTTCCTCCCGCTGGGCTTCGCGGGAGGCCTCGTGAGCCAGTTCTTCCTGCCCTTCGCCCTGACCGTCACCTTCGCGCTGCTGGGGTCGCTGGTGGTGGCCCTGACCGTGATCCCCGTCCTCGGCTTCTTCTTCGTACGCGCACCGCGTGAGGCGGTCGATCCATCGGGCGAGCCGCGACGCTCGCTGTGGGTGCGCATGTATGACCCGACCATCCGCTTCGTCCTGCACTCGCGCCGGCGCTCGGCAGCGATCGTGGGGGCGGCGCTGGTCCTGTTCGCAGCCTCGCTGGCCATCGTGCCCCTGCTCCCGACCCAGTTCATCAACTCGGGCTCGGAGAAGATCCTCACCGCGAGCATCTCGCCGCCGGCGGGCACCACCTCGCAGGCCGTTCGGGATCGCGCCGCGGAGGCGGACCAGATCCTGCGGGCCGATGGCGAGGTGCGCGTGGTCCAGGCCACGGTGCCCGCCGAGGGCGACGCCGGGTTCGCCACGCTCATCGCGGCGCAGCAGGGCCGTGCGGCCAACTCCGCCACCCTGATCATCCGGCTCGACCCGAGCGCGAACCTGGCGGCCGCCACCATCCGCCTCCAGCAGGCGCTCGCGCCGCTGAACGCCGACGGCTGGAACTCGGTGGTCCAGCAGTCGAATGGTCCCGGCGGGGGCGGCACCGTCCAGCTGGTGGTGAGCGGCCCTAACGCCGACACGGTCGAGTCGGCGACCCGGACGGTGAGCCAGAAGCTCGGTGACGTCGACGGCCTGGGCACCATCACCAGCGACCTGGTGGCCGCCGCGCCGCAGATCGTGGTGCGCGTCGATCCGGTCCGCGCGGCGGCGGTCGGGATCAGCCCGGCGCAGGTCGGGGGCATCGTCCGCGGCATCCTCACGCCCACGAACCTCACCTCCCTGGAACCGGCCGACGGCGGTCCGACTCAGGCCGTGGTGCTCCGCTTCGACCCGGCGGCCGTCGGCTCGGTCGCCGCTCTGCGCCAGCTCTCCGTGGGCCCGGGCGTGACCCTCGGAGACGTGGCCGACGTGAGCCAGCAGGAGGTGCGCGCCACCATCACCCGCATCGACGCGGCGCCGGCTGCGACGGTCAGCGGCGAGATCACCAGCGAGGACACCGGCGCCGTCTCCGCGGCGGTTTCCCGCGCGCTCGACGACCTGGAGAGCTCGGGGTCGCTGCCGGCCGGCGTCTCGGTCGAGATCGGCGGAGTGAGCCAGCAGCAGGCCGAGGCCTTCGGCGGGCTCTTCACCGCCATGGGTGTGGCCGTGGTGCTCGTCTACGTGATGCTGGTCCTGACCTTCAATTCGCTCGTGACACCGTTCATCATCCTCTTCAGCCTGCCGCTCGCCACGGTGGGAGCCTTCCCGCTCCTGCTCCTGACCGGGCGGGCGATCGGTGTGAGCGCGCTCATCGGCTTCCTGATGCTGATCGGGATCGTGGTGACGAACGCCATCGTGCTGCTCGACCTCGTCGAGCGGCACCGGGGGGAAGGCCTGCCCGTGCGCGAGGCGCTCATCCGCGGCGGGCACACCCGGGTGCGTCCCATCCTGATGACGGCCATTGCCACGATGCTGGCCCTGGTGCCGCTCGCGGCGGGATTCAACCAGGGGTCGATCATCGCCGCCGAGCTCGGCACCGTGGTGATCGGCGGGCTGCTCAGCTCCACCTTCCTGACGCTGATCGTCGTCCCGGCGGCCTACAACCTGGTGTGGGGGCGGTCGAGGAAGACCCAGGCGGTGCCAGCGGTGCCCGGGGAGGGCGCGGCGAGCTGACCGGAGTCCGGGGGCGACGTCCGGGCGCCGGCCCGGTAGACTTCAGCACCGCATGTCCCTCATCAGCGCCCAGACCCTGACCCACCGCTATCCCGGAGATGTGCTCGCCCTCGACTCGCTGACGCTCGAGGTGGAGCCGGGGATCATCGGCCTGGTCGGCGCAAACGGCGCGGGCAAGAGCACCTTCCTCAAGATCCTGCTCGGCCTGCTGGATCCGACGAGCGGCGACGCCTCCGTCCTGGGCTTCGACGTTCGGCGGGAGGGAACCCGGATCCGGGCCCTGGTCGGCTACATGCCGGAGCACGACTGCCTGCCTCCCGACCTGTCCGGCACCGAGTTCGTCACGCACATGGGCCGGATGTCCGGGCTGCCCGCCTCGGCGGCCCGGGAGCGGGCGGCGGACGTCCTGCGCCACGTGGGCCTCTACGAGGAGCGCTACCGGCCGATTGGCGGCTACTCCACGGGCATGAAGCAACGCGTGAAGCTGGCCCAGGCGCTCGTCCACGACCCCAAGCTGCTCCTCCTCGACGAACCGACGAACGGCCTCGACCCCGCCGGCCGCGACGAGATGCTGCAGCTGATCCGTCGGACCGGCACGGAGTTCGGCATCGCGACGCTGGTGGCGAGCCATCTGCTGGGCGAGATCGAGCGGGTCTGCACCTTCCTGCTGGCCATCGACGCGGGCCGCCTCCTGCGAGCCGCCCCCATCGCCACCTTCACCGAGCGGACCGGCACGCTCGCGGTGGAGGTGGAGGACGGCGCCGAGGCGCTCGCCGGCCGCCTCTCGAGCGCGGGACTGCGCGCGGCCGCCAGCGGCCGCATCGTCCTGGTCGAGGCAACCGACGGGCAGCCATTCGACACCGTGCGGGACGCGATCGACGAGCTGGGCCTGGCCCTGGTCCGCCTCGAGCAGCGCCGCCACCGCCTCGAGGACCTCTTCCGCGACGAGGCGAGTCCCGAGGAGGCGAGTGATGACGCCGCCTGAGCCGATGGCGGCCGGTCCGGCCCCCGGCGCGCCGGATGCGAACGCCGGCGCCATCTACGACATCGGCTACCGCGGCTACGACGGCCCCCGGCTGGGACGGCAGGCCGCGGTGTGGGCGCTCTTCATCGCCAGCCTGCGCGCCGCCTTCGGCCTGGGGCGCAGCGGCCGGGCCAAGATCGTGCCGTTCGGCGCGCTCGGCTTCGCCTCGCTCCCGGCCGTGGTCCAGAGCGCCATCCTCGCCACGGCCGGCCCGGTCGCGTCACGAGTGGGACCCGGCATCACCTACGACAACTACCTGTGGTCGTCGGGCATCCTGGCGGTCATCTTCCTCGCCGCCCAGGCGCCCGAGCTGCTCGGCAGCGACCTGCGCAACCGCGTCCTCACCCTCTACTTCTCCCACGCGCTCGAGCGGATCGACTACGCGATGGCCAAGCTGGCGGCCATGGTCGTGGGCCTCCTGATCGTCACCGTCTTCCCCTTGCTGATCCTGTTCCTGGGGCAGACGTTCGCGGCCGCCGACCTCTTCGCCGGCTTCCGCGACCAGCTCGGCTACCTGCCCGAGATCGTCGGAAGCGGGCTGGTGTACGCGCTCCTGCTCGCCACTGTCGGGATGGCGATCTCGGCGTTCACTCCGCGGCGTGCCTACGCCACCGCGGCAATCGTGGCGGTCTTCCTGGTGGGCCAGGCGCTGCAGGCCCTGCTCCGCCAGGCGGGTACGGGCGACTGGTCGCTGCTGCTGGCGATCAACGCAATCGCCGAAGGCGTCCGGTACAGCGTCTTCGGGGGAGCCGCAAACGGACCCGTGGCCGGCGCCGACCTGCCGTCGTTCGCGTACCTTGTGACGGCGGCCGCGGTGGTGATCGGTGGCGTGGGCATCTACACGTGGCGCTACCAGAGGATCCAGCCATGACCGGGAGGCCACCGGTCACCACGGTCCCCGTCGAGCTCGAGGCGGTGTCCCGCTGGTATGGCAACGTCGTGGCCGTCAACGAGATCACCTTCCGGCTGGAGGCCGGCGTCATCGGGCTCCTCGGACCGAACGGCGCGGGCAAGAGCACGCTCCTGCACCTGATCGCGGGATTCCTCGCGCCTTCGGCGGGCAGCGTCACGATCCATGGGCGCCCGGCCTTCGGGAATCCCTCGGTCTACGCCCGAATCGGGCTCGTTCCCGAGCGAGAGGCGCTGTACCCATTCCTTTCCGGCCGCGAGTTCGTGCTGGCCAATGCGCGGCTGCAGCACGTCGAAGACCCCGTGGCCGCCACCGCACGGGCCATCGAGTCAGTCGACCTGGTGCAGAGCCAGGACCGCACCCTGGGGACCTACTCCAAGGGGATGCGCCAGCGCGCGAAGGTCGCCGCGGCGCTGGTCCACGATCCGGAGATCCTGCTCCTGGACGAGCCGTTCAACGGCATGGACCCACGCCAGCGGCTCCACACCATGGAGCTCCTCCGCCAGCTTGCCGCGGATGGCCGCACCATCCTGTTCTCGAGCCACATCCTCGAGGAGGTGGAGCGTGTCGCCGACCGGGTCCTCGTCGTGATCGCCGGTCGGCTGGCCGCCTCCGGGGACTTCCGCGCCATCCGCCGCCTGATGACGGATCGGCCGCACACCTTCACGGTCCGGTCCTCGGACGACCGGCGCCTCGCCTCGGCGCTGCTCGACGAGCAGGCGGTGACCGGCCTGAGCCTAGACGACGGCCTCGTCACCGTGCGGTCCAGCGACTTCGGGGCCTTCACCCGGTCCGTGGCCGGCGCCGCCCGGCGGGCCGGCGTCACCCTCTTCGAGCTGCTGCCCACCGACGAGTCGCTCGAGTCGGTCTTCAGCTACCTGGTGCGCCGATGATCCTCAACCCGGTCATTGCCTCGATCACGGTGCGGCAGCTGCTCAGCCGTCGCCGCACGCTGCTCCTCGTCCTGCTGGGCGCCATCCTCCTCGTGGTGGCTCTCGTCAAGCGCCTCTCGGGGACCGGCCCGGACCCGAACTTCACGGCCCACCTCCTCAGCGACATGGGGATCGCCGTGCTCATGCCCCTGGTGGCACTGATCTTCGGCACGGGCGCCATCGGCGCGGAGCTCGACGAGGGAACGGCGATCTACATCCTGGCCAAGCCCATCGCGCGAACGAGCGTGCTGGTGACCAAGCTGGTGGTCGCCATCGGCTGCAGCATCCTGCTCACGAGCGTCCCGCTTCTCCTGGGCGGGCTCCTGGCGGGCGGTGACGGATCTCTGGGCCTGTCGCTGGGATTCGCGGCGGCGGGCGCCATCGGCTCGGCGATCTACTGCGCCGTCTTCGTGGCCCTCAGCCTGGTGACCGGGCGCGCCTTCATCTTCGGCCTGGCCTACGTCCTCGTCTGGGAGGGGTTCCTGGCCGGCCTCTTCGCGGGAACGCGCACGCTCTCGGTCCGCGAGCAGTCCCTGGCGTTCGCCCAGGCCATCGCCAACCCCCCGAGCGGCGTCTTCTCCGCGGAGCTGCCCATCGGGACGGCGATCGTGGTGGCCGTGGTGGTGTCGGTGATCGCGCTGGTGATCGCCGACCGCCGCATGCGCCGGGTCGAGATCGCCGGGGAGACCACCTAGATGCGCCCCTGGTCGGAACCCATGGCCGGACGCCTCCACGAGCACGTGCTCGACAGCCAGGCCCTGACCGGCAACGCCCTTGGTGATCCGCACCGGCGCCCGGTGTGGGTCTGGACGCCGCCCGGCTACGAGGAGGAGCCGGAGCGCCGCTACCCGGTCATCTACCGCATCCAGGGCTTCACCGGCCAGATCGACATGTGGCGCAACCGCCAGCCGTTCAAGCCGACCCCGGTGGAGGCGGCCGATGCGGCGTTTGTCCGCGGCGACGTGCCGCCAGTGCTCCTCGTCTACGTGGACGCGTGGACCAGCCTGGGCGGCAGCCAGTTCCTCGACTCGCCCGGGACCGGCCGCTACCACACCTACCTGTGCGACGAGGTGGTGCCCTTCGTGGACGCCACGTACCGGACCCTCCCGTCGCGGGAGCACCGTGCCATCGCCGGCAAGAGCAGCGGCGGCTACGGCGCCATGGTCACCCCCATGCTGCGCCCGGACCTGTTCTCCGCCTTGGCCACTCACGCGGGCGACGCGCTGTTCGAGCACTGCTACCTGTCCGATGCGCGGTCCGCCACCCGGACCCTGCGCGACCGCTACTCGGGGAGCATCGACCGATTCCTGGCCGCCTTCCGCGAGCACCCCGATCGCCTCGACCATCGCGACTGGGACATCCTGGACATCTACGCCATGGCGGCGGCCTACGCGGCCGATGCGGACGGGACGGTCAACCTGCCCTTCGACCTGCGCGACGGCCGCCTCCTTCCGGAGGTGTGGGAGCGGTTCCTGGCCTGGGACCCGGTGCGGATGGTGGCCGCCCGCGCCGATGCGCTGCGCTCCATGCGCGCGATCTGGATCGACGCCGGCCGCTCGGATGACTACTTCCTGGACCTGGGTGCCGAGGCGTTCCGCGTGGAGCTCGAGCGCATCGGTGTGACCGAGCCGGTCGTCCACTTCGAGCTGTTCGAGGGAACGCACTCCGGGATCGACTGGCGCTACCCCATGGCGATCGCCTGGCTGGCGCGTCGGGTCGCGCCCGCCTGATCCGACGGCCGCGCGGCCGTCAGCCGCCGACGGCGGTCACGGCGGCCCGCAGCCCGTCGAGCGAGAGCGATCCGTTGTAGGGCTGTCCGTCGATGAAGATCGACGGGGTGCCGGGGAGCTGCAGCGAGCCGGCGGCGTCAGCATCGGCCTGGACCGCCGCCCCGACGCTGGAGCTGTTGATGTCCGCCTGCCAGGTGGACACGTCCAGGCCCACGCCGGTCGCAAGGTTGGTGAAGTACTGCATGGCCTGGTCGTTTGACAGGTTCTCCCACGACGTCTGGGTGGTGAACAGGCTGTCGTGCATCGGCCAGAACTTGTCCTGGCGCTGGGCGGCGGCGGCGGCGCGCGCGGCGAGGACCGCGTTCTGGTGCTGCGGAAGCGGGAAGTAGCGGTAGACCAGGGTGATCGACCCATCGTCGACGAGCTGCTGGAGCTCAGGCGAGACGGCGGCGCAGGCCGGGCACTGGAAGTCGGAGAACTCCACCACCGTGACCGGGCCGCTCCCCTCGCGCGGGGCCGACTCGGGCGCCAGGCTGGCGCCGGAGGATGCCGTCGGGAGGTTCGTCGCGGCCTGGCCCAGGGCGTTCCCCAGCAGCAGGCCAACGACCAGAATCACCATCGCGGACGAGGCATACAGGGCGCTGCGCCGCAGCGAGGCACGCTGGCTGTCGATCTCGCGCGCCGCACGGCGCTGTGCGCGCCGGGAGCCTTCGGACCGGGCCGGGGGCTCCTCCTCGCCCGAGGTCCACACCCCGATTGCGCCGGCGAACAGAACCAGGCTCGCGGCGGCCTGGGCCAGGCACCAGGTGCAGAAGGAGTGGATGACAAATGCCTCGGCACCGGTGAGGAATGCCGAGACCCCGACGCCGACGACCCCGAGCAGCAGGAGCGCGGACCGCGACGGCAGGCCGAGGATGGGTGTGGGATCCACCGTGCGCCAGGCGGTCCAGGCCGCGACCAGGTAGAAGACCAGCCCGTAGAGCGGCATCGGGATGGAGAGCGGGTAGGCGAAGGCACTGAGGCGAACCTCGTCGCAGCCCGAGCCGGTCAGGCAGATGCCGCCGCTGCCGTTGACGTATTCGACGAGCAGGTATGCCGACACGCCGGCACCGATGATCGCGGCGACAAGCGCGACCTGCCGCCACGTGGAGCGCTGCATGGGCGGAGCATGCCCGAGCGGCGCGGGGGCCGCAACCTGCCGAACGGCCCGCTCGCGCGGGCCCGGCGGCGCGACCTCAGGCCCGGGCCTGGAGCCGGACCAGGGTGTCGGAGCGGCGCCTGCTGCTGCCCCCTTCCGAGAGCCCTTCGAGTGCCCCGCCGTCCTGGTAGACGGCCCGCTTGAGGGTGCGCGATGAATGGAAGAGCACGAGGGGGTCGAGTCGCAGGCGTCCCGCGAAGTAGCTGCGGGTCCACTCGCGCCGCTGGGGATCGTCCTGGAACGTGAAGCGAGCCCGCCACGGCTCTGATCGGTCGACCTCCACCAGCTCCATTCCGAGCGACAGGAGCGTCGCGGCGAAGTAGAAATCGGCGGTGCTGTAGCGCGTTCGCCGTTCGGGTGCCTGGCTGGCCATGGGACCGTTCACCTCCCCTGGTGAAGGCTGAAGGGAAAGGGGGACCGGCCGTCGGACTCCGGTCCCCCTCCGCATGTACCGGGGATCAGCTCTGCGGTCAGTGAGCGGCGATGCTCACCCACGCGTAGTAGTTGTCACCGGTGTTCTGGTTGTCCTGCGCGGTCGGCCGCAGGTTCAGGACCCACGGCTTGACCACGGTGAAGCGCTGTCCGAAGCGGACGGGGATGATCGGGGCATCCGCCATGACCATCTCCTGCGCCTGGTTGTAGAGGGGGATCTGCTCATCGAGCGACGACTTCAGGGCCGCCTGGGCGAGAAGGTCGTCCAGGTCATGGTTGCAGTAACCCATGTAGTTGTTCGCCGAGGTGCAGCTGAACAGGTCCGTCAGGAAGTTGTTCGGGTGCGGGTAGTCCGCGCCCCATCCGAGACGGAATATGCCGAAGGGGTCGGTGCCGAGGCGATCCAGGTAGGAGCCCCATTCGAGGCCGACGGCCTCGACCGAGATGCCGAACGCGTCGCGCCAGGCCTCGACCATGAAGTCGATCTTGTTCTCCCAGTTGGCGCCGGTGTTGTACCCGATCTGGATCTTCAGATCGCCCGGCTGCATGTTCAGCTCGGCCAGCGCCGCGTCGAAGTCGGCCTTGGCCTTCGCCTTGTCGAACGGGTAGAAGACCGTGTCCTGGTGACCCGGCATGCCGGGCGGCACCATGCTGTCGGCCACGACGCCGATCCCCGCGAAGGCGGTCGCCATCATGGTCTTCTTGTCGATCGCCTCGTTGAACGCCTGCCGGAGCTTCACGCTCTTGGTGAACGGGCTCTTGTCCTGCTTCACGTCGAAGCCGAAGTAGGTGATCGACAGGGTCGCGCCCGACACGACCTGCTGGCTGAGCGTCGGGTCGCTCTGGATGCGGGAGACCTCCTGGGACGGCACCAGCGCGGTGTCCTCCTCATCGGCCTCGTACGCGGCCAGCACCGCCGACGGGTCGGTGATCATGGTGTAGTCGATCTCGGCGATGGTCGGAGCGCCGACGCCGAGCGCCTCACCGATGGCGGGATTCCAGTTCGGATTGGGCTTGAGGACGATCTTCGAGTTGTGCGTCCACTCCGTCATCACCATCGGACCCGACGACACGAAGTTCGCCGCCTCGGTGAAGTCGGGCTTGTCGACCCACGTCTTCTCCAGCGGCACGGTGCCGTACAGGGTCGCGATGTACACGAAGTAGGCCGCCGGGTGAGCCAGGGTCACGACGAACGTCTTGTCGTCGGGCGCAGCCACGCCGAACTTGTCCAGCAGGGCGTCGATATCGGCATCCGTGGCCGTCGAGGTGTCGACCGCGAGCAGCTCGGAGCCGCCCTTGACGTCGGCCATGATGTAGCTGTAGCCCGCGGCGTTG
This sequence comes from uncultured Chloroflexia bacterium, assembly GCA_963805645.1. Lineage (GTDB taxonomy): Bacteria > Chloroflexota > Limnocylindria > QHBO01 > QHBO01 > CAVXEH01. The sequence goes on from CAWDVA010000007.1 coordinate 779,350, forward strand.
CGCGGGTCGATCAGGCGCTTCCAGCTGAACACGAAGTCCCCCGCGACGATGGGGTCGCCGTTGGAGTACTTGATGTTGTCACGCAGGTGGAAGGTGATCGTCTGGCCATCCGCGCTGATGTCCCAGCTCTTCGCCAGCCAGGGGATGACGTTGAGCTGCTGGTCGTAGAAGACGAGCGTCGCCGTCGTCTGGCGCAGGACCGCGATCGAGGCGCTGTCGGTCGCCTGGGTCGGATCCTGGCTGGGCGGCTCGGTGCCGAGATCGGCGTGCATGACCTGGTCCGCCGCAAGCGGTGGCGTCGCCGAGGGCCCGGTGGATGCGCTTGGTCCTGGGCTCGTCGAGCTCCCCTGGCCGCCGCACGCGGCGAGCAGGAGCGCCAGGCTCAGCGCCATTCCCATGAGTCGTCTCACGGTTGCTCCTTTGAGTGCGTTCCGGTGAGTTGCTGGTTGTGGGCTCGCGCCCGGGTGCACCCCGTATGCCCATACCTACCCATGGGTATCGTTCGAGGTTCAGTTCTATGACCAGAGGGCGAGATTTCTCGCCAGGTGGTGAGCAGGCGCTCGGCGAATCGGCTATCGTTGCGGCTCGTGGAGCTGGTCACCAATCCCGCGGCACCGTCGGGGACACCGCGCATCCTCCCGGTCCGGGTGGAATCGGGCCCCTCCCTGGAGCTGCTCGCGACGCTCTGGGCATTCCTGCATCGATCTCACCACCCCTACTACGACGTGGGGCGCTCGTGGTTCGACCGCATCACCACGACGGCACCCGAGACCGCAGCCCGGGCGCGGGCGTTCGCCGGGGCCTCCCTCATGGTCTGGGACCACGTCCTGGGTCTTGCCCTCGACGGCCGGCCGCCGTACACGGTGGATCGTCTGGTCACGCAGCTGGAGGAGACCGAGCCCGCTGCGCTCCGGCTCGCTCTGCTCGGCCGATGGAGCCGGCCGGTCCAGCGTGCCGTCGGCGTCGAACGGATCGAGGAGGCGGCCGCCGGGAACGCCACCGCCCAGCGCGACTTCATGCGCCTCGCCTGGCCCGACGAGGCGCCGTGGCAGGCGGGTCTGCGGCAGCTGTTCCGCCGCGATCCGGCCGAGACGCGCGCCGAGCTGGTGGCCGTCCTGCGGGCATGGAACCGGGATGTCTTCGCGGACTACATCGGCCCGGTGGCGACGGCCCTGGAGACCGAAGCCGAGGCCAAGCGGGCCAGTGCCGCCACCCTGCCGGCGCCCGAGCTCATCCGCTCGGCGCTCGACACCGGATACACGCCCACCGGCGACGTTGCCGGCGTGGTGCTGGTCCCGTCCTTCGTCATCCGCCCGTTCGTCTACTTCATCGAGCACGCGGACCAGATGCTGTTCCTGTACCCCATCGCCGACCGAACGGCGGAGGCGGTGGATCCGGGACCCCCCGAACGGCTGGTGAAGCTGGCCCAGGCGCTCGGCGACCGCGGCAGGCTCGAGATCCTCGGCGTGCTTCGTGATCGCGACCTGGCGGTGAAGGAGATCGCCGGCGAGCTGGGCCTGGCACGCTCGACCCTGCGCCATCACCTGGGGATCCTGCAGGGAGCCGGGCTCATCCGGCCGGTCCAGTCCGGGAGCGGGTTCAGCCGGTTCCAGCTGCGCGAAGAGGCGGCAACGGACCTGGCCGAGCTGCTGGACCGGTTCCTGCGAAGATCACCCACATGACCGATGGAACCCGCGCCGCCGATGCGGCGCGCATCACCAACCACCCCGAGGAGCAGCGCTACGAGGCGTGGCTCGACGGAGCCTTCGCCGGCAAGGCCGAGTACCGGATCGTCGGCGACCGCGTCATCTTCTTCCACACGGAGATCGACCCTGCCTTCGAGGGGCGCGGCGTCGGATCCCGGCTCGCCCGCGGTGCGCTCGATGATGTTCGGGAGCGCGGCCTGCGGGTGACGCCCAGGTGCCCGTTCATCGCCGCCTGGATCGCCCGCCACCCCGACTACCAGGCCCTCGTCGCCGAACGACCGGCACGCCGCTCCGGCGGCTGACCCGCACCACCCGCCGCCGCCCGCGGGCGACACGTTGCATGAATCTGCGTTCGTGTGCATAATCATGCGCCCATGGCCGAGCCCCACGATCCGCCGACCGCCTCCGGTGCGCCCCGCTGGGCGGGAGTCGCCACCACCCCGCTGACCGATGCGCTCCTGCGGCTCGGTGGAACAGCGATCGAGGATGCCCCGCTGGCGGCGCACGACGTTGCGGCATCCCTGGTGCACGTCGGGGAGCTGGAGCGCCTGGGCCTTCTGACGCCCGACGATGCCGCGCTGGCGCGTGCCGCCCTCGGGGCGATCGGCGCCGAGCTTGCTACCGGCACCTTCGCCTGGCGCGAAGAGCACGAGGACGTCCACATGAACATCGAGGCCGCGCTCGCCGCGCGCGCCGGCGAGGCGATCGCCGGCCAGCTCCAGGCCGGGCGCAGCCGCAACGAAGAGGTGGTGACCGATGAGCGCCGCTGGCTGCTGGCCACCGTCGCGGACCTCGACGCGGCGCTCGCCGCCCTCCAGGAGGCGCTGCTCGACCAGGCCCACCGGGCGTTCGGGGCGGGCGCGGTCATCCCGGCCCTGACCCATGGCCAGCCCGCCCAGCCGGTCCTGCTGGCACACCAGCTCCTGGCCTGGATCGAGATGCTCGATCGCGACCGCGGCCGCCTGGCCGATGCCGCCGCGCGCGCCGACGCCTCGCCCGCAGGATCCGGGGCGGTGGCGGGCTCCGGCCTGCCCCTCGATCGCGCAGCGATCGCGACGGCCCTCGGCTTCGCGGGAATCACCGCGAACTCCATCGACGCGGTGGCGGACCGCGACTACGCGGCGGAGCTGGCGGCGGCGTGCGCCATCGGTGCCGGGCACCTCTCCCGCCTGGCCGGCGAGCTCGCCGGCTGGTCGGCGCCGTCCGTGGGCTGGGTCCGCCTGGGCGACGGCTACGTCTCGGGCAGCTCCATGCTCCCGAACAAGCGAAACCCCGACAGCTGCGAGCTCGTGCGGGGCCGGGCGGCCCGCATCGCCGGCAACCTGGGCGTGATCCTCTCCGTGCCGCGGGGGCTGCCCCTTGCCTACCACCGCGACCTGCAGGAGACCCGTGCCGCCATGCTCGACGCAGCGGGCTCGTACCAGCTCTGTCTGCAGGTCATGGAGGGCGTGGTCCGGACCGCGGAGTTCGATCATGCCGCCATGCGCGCAGCCGCGGACGGCGGCCACCTGGCGGCGACCGCCCTCGCGGAGCGTCTGGTGGCCGCAGGGGTTCCGTTCCGGCAGGCGCATCACCGGGTGGGAGCCCTGGTCGGGCAGGCCACGTCGTCCGGCACGTCCCTCGCGGAGCTTTCGCCGGAGGTCCTGGCCGACGCGCTGCCCGAGCTTGCCGGTCGCGTCCAGCCGATTCCGACCCTGGAGGATGCCCTCGCCGCGCCGGATCTGCCCGGCGGCACGGCCCCCGCGCGCGTCGCCGCAGCGCTCGCCGCCGTACGGAAGCGACTGACCGCGGAGCGGCGGTCGTGACCGCGGAGCGCAGCACCGTCCGAGCCGCGGTCGTGGGAGCCTCGGGATATGCGGGCGGCGAGCTGATCCGGCTGCTGGCGGGGCATCCGCTGGTGTCGCTGGTGTCGGTGCACGCGCGTGATCGTGCCGGCGTCGCGCTGGAGAGCGAGTTTCCTCACCTCGCACCGCTGGGGCTCACCATGCACGACGGGCTGCCCGACCCCGGCGCCGTGGACGTGGCGTTCCTGGCGCTCCCGTCGGGGGCGTCGTCCGGGGCGGCGGAGCCGCTCGTGGGCGCGGGCGTCACGGTCATCGACATCGGCGCTGACTTCCGCATCCGAGACGAGGCCACCCACCGGGCCTGGTACGGCGATGCCGCACGCCCGGCCGCGCTGGCCGCGAGCGCGGTATACGGGCTGACGGAGCGCGCCCGGGACGGCCTGCCCGGCGCCCGGCTGGTGGCGAACCCGGGGTGCTACCCGACCGCTGCGCTCCTCGCCGTTGCGCCCTTCGCCGCAGCCGGCCTCCTCGCGGACGAGGTCGTGATCGACGCGAAGTCCGGGGTCAGCGGGGCCGGACGCACGGCATCGCGCGCCTACGGCTTCAGCGAGCTCGACGCCTCGGTGAGCGCGTACGGTCTCGGCGGCCATCGACACCGGCCGGAGATCGAGCAGGGCCTCGCGGATTCGGGGGCGGACGGGATCGGGGTCACGTTCGTCCCGCACCTGGTCCCCATGGCCCGCGGCCTGCTGGCCACCTGCTACCTGCGGCTCGCCGATGACCTGGACGACCCGGCGCTCCACGCCGTCCTGTGCGACGCCTACCCCGCCGAGCCGTTCGTCCACGTCACCGACTCGCCGCCCGCGACGAAACTGGCGGCCGGCTCGAACCACGCCTTCCTGTTCGTGGCCCGCACCGGACCGGCCCGCTGCGTGGTGACCTGCGCCATCGACAACCTGGGCAAGGGCGCCGCCGGACAGGCGATCCAGAACATGAACGTCGTCTTCGGCCTTCCCGAGACGGCCGGGCTCGGGGCGCTCGGGGTGGTCCCGTGAGCGCCGTCGTCGAGCGGGCGAGCGGCGGCGTCCTCGCGCCGCGCGGCTTCCGCGCAGGATCGGCCTCCGCCGGGATCCGGGAGCACAGCAGCGCGGACGACGTGGCCCTGGTGGTGGTCGATGCGGCCGCGACCGCCGTGGCGTTCCTGACCGCGAACCGCTTCGCGGCGGCGCCGGTGCAGGTCGCCCGGCTGTCGCTGGCAGAGACCGGTGGACGGGCGCGGGCCATCGTGCTGAACGCCGGCTGCGCCAACGCGGGGACCGGCCCGGCCGGGTTGGAGGCCGCCCGTCAGGTCATCGGCGCCGTTGCCGGGCGCCTGGGGTGCCACCCGGCGGAGGTGCTTCCGGCCTCCACCGGGCTCATCGGCTCGGCGCTGCCGGCCGAACGGGTGGCCGGCGCGGTCGCCGGCCTCTCGCTGTCGGATGCACCGGAGGCGGGGACGGCGGCGGCGCGCGCGATCATGACCACCGACACGCGGCCCAAGGAATCGGCGGCCCGGGTCGTGGTCGACGGACGCCCGATCACCGTGGGCGGCATGGCCAAGGGCGCCGGCATGATCCACCCGGGCATGGCGACCATGCTGGCGGTGGTGACCACCGACGCTGCGGTCGAGGCCGGGACGCTGCGAGCGGTGGCCGGCCCCATCGTCGAGCGGACCTTCAACCAGGTCAGCGTGGACGGCGACACCTCCACCAACGACACCCTCTACCTGCTCGCCTCGGGCCGCGCGGGCGGCGGTCCGATCACCGACGGCGACGCGGCCGATGCCCTCGCAACGGCACTCGATGCGGTCTGCACCGATCTCGCCCGCCAGATCGCGGCAGATGGCGAGGGGGCGACGCGGCGCATCGACGTGACGGTCAGCGGCGCGCGCGACGACACCGACGCCCGCGCCGCCGCGAGGGCCGTCGCGGGCTCGAACCTGGTCAAGGCCGCGGTCCACGGAGCCGACCCGAACTGGGGGCGCATCGCCGCCGCCGCGGGCCGCAGCGGCGCGCTGCTGGACCCGGACCTCCTGCGGATCTGGATCGGCGAGGTGCTGACCTACGCCGGAGGGCCGTGCGCCCACGATCCCGCGGCGGCGAGCGACGCGATGCGCGGCGACGTGGTGGCGATCCGCCTCGACCTGGGTGCCGGCGACGGCATCGGGGTGGCGTGGGGCTGCGACCTGTCCGCCGAGTACGTGGCCATCAACAGCGAGTACGCGACGTGAGCGCGCACGTCGGCGGACCGGTCACCCTCAAGCTGGGCGGCACGAGCGCGCAGCACGCCGGCTGCGTGGAGCTGGTGGGCCGCCTGGCCGAGCCCGGCTGGGTGGTGGTCCACGGCGGTGGTGGTGAGCTCGACGCGTGGTCGGCCCGGCTCGGCCTGGCAACGCGGCGGGTGGAGGGCCTGCGCGTCACCGACCCGGAGACCCTGGACCTCGCCTGCGCCGTGCTGGGTGGGCTGGTCAACGCCCGCCTGGTCGCGCGCCTGCGGGCCATGGGGGTCCCGGCCCTTGGCCTCACCGGCCTGGACGGCGGGCTCCTGACCGCCACGCCGCTCGATCCGCAGCTCGGGGCGGTGGGAGAGGTGACCGGAGTGGACGCACCCCTGCTCGACGCGCTCGCTGCCGCGGGCCAGGTGCCGGTCGTGGCCTCGATCGCCGCGTCCCGCACCGGCGAGGTGCTCAACGTGAACGCGGATACCGCGGCGGGTGCGGTGGCCGCCGCGCGGGGCGGTCTCCTGATCCTGTGCACCGACGTGGCCGGGGTGCTCCGGGACGGGGCGCTCGTGGAGCGGATCGACTCATCCGCCGCAGTTCGCCTTCTCGCCGATGGCGCCGCGTCCGGCGGAATGCGCCCGAAGCTCCGCGCCGCGCTGCACGCGGCCGGCGCGGGGTGCGAGGTGCGCATCGTCGACGGCCGCGACCCCGACGCGGTCCTGGCTGCCCTCCGAGGAGAGGCGGCCGGCACCCTCGTCACCGCCGGGACGCCCGGCGGCGTCCCCATTCAGCCCGGCGTGCCGGGCATCCAGCAGCTCACCGAAGGTCCGGGAGGGACGACATGACCGGTCCGGCGCATCGCCAGGAGCTCATCCGCCAGCTGCTCGCGGCGGGACCCGTTCGATCGCAGCACGCGCTGCAGCTCGCGCTCGCCGAGCGCGGCGTGGACGTCAACCAGGCCACGATCTCGCGCGACCTGGCTGCCCTGGGGGTGATGCGCGGCAACCGCGGCGGTGGCCCCGCCTACCTTCTCCCTGATGACGTGGCCGAGGCACCGGCGGCCGCGGCTGCGGCACGCCTGAGACGCCTGCTCACCGATCTCCCGCTGGAGATCGACGCCGCACCGCCGTTCCTGGTCCTGCGCACGACGCCGGGGGCCGCGAACGCCATTGCCTCGTCGCTCGACCTGGCCCGCCACGCCGACGTGGTGGGCACGGTGGCCGGCGACGACACGATCTTCGTCGCCTGCCGCGGCCGGGCCGGTCTGATCCGGGTCCGCGACTACCTCACCGCCCTGCGCGCCGAGTCGGCGCCGTCATCCACTCCCCTGCCTGCGAGGAACCCATGACCGAACGCGTAGTGCTCGCCTATTCGGGCGGGCTGGACACCTCCGTCGCCGTCCCCTGGCTCCGCGAGTCCCACGGCTACGAGGTGGTGACCCTGACCGCCGACGTGGGCGGCGGTGCGGACCTGCCCGCCATCAGCGCCCGCGCCCTGGGGGCCGGTGCATCGGTCGCCATCGGGGTCGACGCGCGGGCCGCCTTCGTCGAGTCGTACGTGTGGCCGGCGCTCCAGGCGGGCGCCGTCTACCAGGGTGTCTACCCGCTCGCCACCGCGCTCGCCCGCCCGCTCATCGCCCGGCTGCTCGTCGAGGCGGCCCACGAGACGGGCGCGAACCTGGTGGCCCACGGCTGCACCGGCAAGGGCAACGACCAGGTCCGCTTCGACGTCGCCATCGGCGCGCTGGATCCCTCGCTGACCGTGATCGCGCCCATGCGCAAGGGGATGGGCATGAACCGCGACGAGGAGCTCGCCTACGCGCGGGCGCGCGGCATCCCGCTCGAGGCGGGGACCGGCGCCGGATCGCCGTACAGCATCGACGTGAACCTGTGGGGGCGTTCCATCGAGGCCGGCGTCCTGGAGGACCCGTGGGTCGCGGCACCGCCGGATGCCTTCGCCTGGACGGTGGACCCTGCCGAGGCGCCGCGCACCCCGTCGGAGCTCGCCATCGGCTTCGAGCAGGGAATCCCGGTCACCCTCGACGGAGAACCCCTCGACGGCGTGACCCTCATCGAGCGGCTGAACCAGGTCGGTGGCGCGAACGGCGTGGGTCGCATCGACCATCTCGAGGACCGGCTGGTGGGGATCAAGAGCCGCGAGATCTACGAGGCCCCGGCCGCCGTCATCCTGCACGCCGCGCATGCCGCCCTGGAGCAGATGGTGCTGTCGCGCGACCTGCTCGCCTTCAAGCGCGAGGTGGGCAACCGGCTGGCCACCCTCACCTACGACGGGGTCTGGTTCGGCGAGCTGGCCACCGCGCTGCGCGGGTTCGTGGCCAGGACGCAGGACCACGTCAACGGCACGGTCCGTCTGCGGCTGATGGCCGGCAGCGCCTCCGTGGTGGGCCGCACCTCGCCGGACTCCCTGTACCGGCACGACCTGGCCACCTATGGTGCCGAGGACAGCTTCGACCAGGCCGCCGCGGTGGGCTTCATCGCGCTGTGGGGCCTGCCGGTCCGGACCCAGTCGGCCATCCACGGGTCCGCGATCCACAACGGCTCGCTGCTGGACCAGCTGGGCGCCCTCCGCAGAACCGCGACCGATGCCGCCGCAGCCGTGGTCGACGGCACACCGGGCACGCCGGTGGGACCGGGCCGATGAGCGCGCCGTCCCAGGGCCTTCGCAACGGCGGGACCATCGCCGCGTTCTCCGGCGGCGCCTCGTACGCGCGCCACGCCCGCCCCGAGGACGTGGATGCCATCTGGCGGATCATCGGTGGGTATGCACAGGAGGGGATCCTGCTTCCCCGCTCCCACGAGGAGATCGCCGACAAGATCGGCTCGTTCCACGTCGTCGTCCAGGACAGCGAGGTGGTGGGCGTCGCCGCCCTGCGCGACTTCGGCGCCGGCATCGGCGAGCTGCGCTCGCTGTCGGTCGCCCCCGAGATGCACGGCTACGGCTTCGGCGAGCTCCTGATCCGGGCCGCGGTGGCCCATGCGCGCCGGAGCGGCATCCGCGAGCTGTACGTCATCACCGCCTCGCCCGGCTACTTCGCACGATTCGGCTGGACCGAGCTTCCCATGGACGACGTCCCCGAAGTCCTCGACGCCGACCGGGCGCCGGACCGTCCACGCCACCTGTGGAACACGGCCATGCTCCTGCCCCTGGCCGGCGTTCCCCGCCGCATCGATGCGCCGGAGCTCGAGGCGCGCGTCCACCTCCAGGTCTACGGCCGCCAGCCGCTCACCCTGGTCTCCGGGGACGGCTGCTGGGTCACCGATGACGCGGGCAACCGCTACCTGGACATGGTCGCCGGGATCGCGGTGACGATCCTGGGGCATGCCAGCCCCATCGTGGCCGATGCCATCGCCCGCCAGGCCCGTCGCCTGGTCCAGGTCTCGAACCTGTACTACACCCTCCCCCAGCTGGAGCTGGCCGACGCGCTCGTGCGCCGCTCGCCGTTCGACCGTGCCTTCTTCGTGAACTCCGGCGCGGAGGCCAACGAGACGGCGCTCAAGCTCGCCCGCCGGCGGGGTCACGGACGCGGGGCGACGGAGATCGTGGCCGCCGAGGGCTCGTTCCATGGCCGGACCATGGGCGCCCTGGCCGCCACCGGGCAGGCGAAGTACCGCGAGCCGTTCGAGCCGCTCCCCGGCGGGTTCCGGCACGTGCCCTTCAACGACGCCGATGCGCTTCGCGACGCCGTGACCGAACGGACCGCGGCGGTGCTCCTGGAGCCGATCCAGGGCGAGAGCGGGGTCCGTCCGGCGACCGACGCGTTCCTGGCCGCGGCGCGCGAGGCCTGCGACGCCGCCGGGGCGTTGCTGATCTTCGACGAGGTGCAGACCGGGATGGGCCGCACCGGCTCCTTCTTCGCCTTCTCCCAGACGCCCGTGGTCCCCGACATTGTGACCCTGGCCAAGGGGCTGGGCGGTGGCGTGCCCATCGGGGCCGTCCTCGTCGCGGAGGCGGCCGCCGCGTTCGAGCGTGGCGACCACGGCACGACGCTGGGCGGCAACCCGCTGGCCTGCGCCGCTGCGCTCGCCACGCTGGGTGCGCTCGACGAGGACCACCTGATGGACAACGCGCGCGCCCGTGGCGAGGAGCTGGCCATGGGCCTGGCGGGGTTCGTGGACGCCGGCCTGGCCACCGAGGTGCGCGGTCGCGGGCTCATGCTCGCGCTCGAGACCGCCGGGCCATGGGCGAGGGCGGCCATGGCCGCCGCACGGGACCGCCATGGCCTGCTGGTCAATGCCACCGGCGATACCACGCTGCGCTTCGTCCCGCCGCTCACCATCGACCGCGGAGAGGTCCGCCAGGTCCTCGAACGCCTGGAGCCGGCCCTCCGCGAGGCGGCGAGCGCCGCATGATGGCCATGGTGCTCGACGGCCCGCGGTCAGTTGTTCTGGACCAGGCCGAGAACCCCCTCCACGCCCGGCAGGCGATCTTCCTCGAGCTCATCGGACGGCGATAGCCAGCGGCCGTCCTCGACACGGCCGACGGGGCGCACGAGGATGGGGGCCGAGCGGCCGCCCGGGGTCAACGGACGAGGATCATCGGCGAGCGCCCCGGCCAGGACACCGGGGTCGACCGGGCCGGACGTGGCCACGATCTCCGGCCCGGTGAGTGTCTCGCGGACGGCCGCCACGCCCACCCCGTCACCACCCAGCGCGGCGGCCAGGCGCTCGACGCGGTGCTGAGCGGCTGGAATGGCGGTCCGCGCCGGCAGCACCAGGACGTCTCCACCGGCGATCCGGCTCCGGAGCCATTCGGGATCGGCGGGCACGCGCGTGCGAGCGAGCACCGTTCCACCCGGCTCGACGATGAGCAGATGGTGGCCCGGCATGGGCCTCATGGCCGCGAGGCGCGTTCGCGGCGCGGGGTCGAGCTGCGCCATGACCGCGAGGTCGCCCAGCCGCCGCCAGTCCTCGCCGGGAGCGCTGGTCACCTCGGCGCGGTCGCGGTCGACGTAGACCCGAAGCCAGAGCTCCATGTTCAGCACTCGCCAGATGAAGAGCGACTCCTCCTGCCGCCCGGCGCAGATGGCGTCGAACGCATCGGCGATGGCGGCCCCATCCCAGTAGGGGCGCGTCAGGAAGCTCGGCGAGCGCAGGATGCCGCGCACCGCATGGCGCTCGCGGCGCAGCCAGCGCATCTCGGGGGTCGTGAACCCGATCTTGCTCTTCCGCGTCCGGATCAGCTCCGGCACGTGCCCGCGGATGGCGTCACGGAACACGGTGCGGCTCAGCCGTCCGCGCATGAGCGAGCGCGCGGGGAGGGAAAGGACGTGCTCGACCAGCTCGATGTCCAGGAACGGCACCCGCGACTCGATGGAGCGCGACATGGAGATGCGGTCCTCGTAGCGCAGCAGCGAGGGAAGGCTGTAGATGGTGAGGTCCTGCAGCAGGCGCTGCTTCAGATCGTCCCTGACCCGTGGCGGTGGCACCGGGCGTGGCGGCCCGGCCAGCGACCGCAGGTAGCGCGACGGCTCGACACGCGCCTGGCCGGGGGGCCGCACGAAGCGGCGCAGCAGGGCACGCAGCTCCTGCCATCCGAGTCCCTGACGCAGCAGCGCGCCGTATCGGCGCTCGCGCAGCAGCTGGCGGAGGTAGACGAAGCGATACGGGACGTAGCCGCCCAGGAGCTCGTCGCCGCCCTGCCCGTCGAGGAGCACGGTGACCTGTCCCTGTGCCGCCTTCATGACCGCCCACTGGGCATAGGGCCCCGAGCTGACGACCGGTTCCTCGAGGGTCCACACCAGCTCACCGAGATCGCGGATCAGCTCCGATGACTCGGGGGCGACGTAGCGGGGCTCGGCTCCCGTGCGATCGAGCACCGCGTCGATCCATGGCCGCTCGTCGATGGGGTCTCCGGGGAAGACCGCCGAGAAGGTCCTCAGCCGATCGCCCACCGCCACGGAATCCGGGGCCTGCTCCCGCATCAGCTCGTCGACCGCACAGACGATCGACGAGGAATCGAGGCCGCCGGACAGGCAGGACCCAACCCGGACCTCGGAGACCAGCCTGCGCTCCACCGCGCGTCGGAAGAGGCGGTACAGCGTGCCCGGGTCCGGATCGCCCGTCTCGGAGAGCCTGGGCGTCCAGTAGCGCTCCATCGTGATGCCGCCGGGGCGGATGGCGATGAAATGGGCGGGCGGCACCGACGCGATCCCCGCGAAGAAGGTCTCCGCTGCGTGATCGTGAAGGCCGTCGGCAAGGTAGTCGCGGATCGCGCCCACGTTGGGTTGGAGCGGGAGCTCCCGCGCGGCAAGGAGGGTCCGGATCTCGGAGCCGAACAGGCGGCGATCTCCCAGCCGGGCGTGGTAGAGCGGCTTGATGCCGAACTGGTCGCGCACCAGCAGCAGGCAGGGCTCGCGGCCCCGGAGGTCCAGCAGCGCGAAGGCAAACATCCCGTTGAAGCGGGCAAAGGCCGCGGGGCCGTCGTGGGCATAGGCCTGAAGGACGACCTCGGTATCGGTCTCGGTGGCGAACGCCACCCCGCGCCGGCGCAGGTCGTCACGCAGCTCGCGGAAGTTGTAGATCTCGCCGTTGTACGCGATATGCAGGCTGCCACCCGCGGTCGACATGGGTTGGTGGCCGCCGGCCACGTCAATGATCGCGAGCCGGCGGCTGGCGAGCGAAGCCCAGTCGTCGGTGACCTGGCCACCATCGTCGGGCCCGCGATGGACCATGGCGTCGGACATGGCATCCAGCAGCGCCTCCGAGGGCGCCCCCACGAACCCCGCAATACCGCACATCAGCATCTACCTCCAGCGGGCGGGATGGGGCGCTGGTCACAGCGCCGGAGAATCAGGCCTGGCTGCGGGTCCGGCGAACGAGCTGCCAGATCCGCGGCAGCTCCTCGATACGCAGGAGCCGAGAGACCGCGACATACACAAGCGCGCCGCTGCCCACCAGGCCAGCGAGCAGCACGAGCCGGCTGAGCGCCCCGACAAGCAGGCCGGGCGCAGCGGCGGTGACGAGCCGCAGGCCGGCCAGCATGGTCAGCCCCGCGGCGATCGACGCCACGCTGGCGAGGAGCGCCGCCCGCCCGATCGCCGGCGCGTCGATGCTCCCCAGCCGCCGATGCAGCTGCCAGAGCAGGCCCAGCACCTCGATCACGGCGCTGCCGGACAGGGCCAGGGCGAGGCCGGAGACCCCCATGGGGCCGACCAGCCAGAGCATGAGCACGACGTTCACGGCCACTGCGACCACGGCCCAGACCACCGGCGTCCGGCTGTCGTGCAGGGCGTAAAAGGCGCGGGCGACCACCTGCACCCACGCGTGGGCGAAGAGGGCAAGGCTGAAGTACAGCAGCGCATCCGCCGTGGCTCGTGCTGCCGTGGCGCCGAAGGCACCGTACTGGTAGAAGACCGCGGTCGTCGGCTCGTGCAGGACGACCAGCACGGCCGTCAGCGGAGCCGCCACGAAGAACATGATCCGAAGGCTGGTGGCGACCTGCCGTCGCACCTCGTCGACGCGTCCCACCGCGGCCGTCCGGGAGAGGGTCGGGAAGAGGGCGATCGCCACGCTGACCCCCACCAGCACCACGGGAACCTGCGACAGCTGGAAGGCGTAGTTGAAGCTCGTCACGCTCCCGATGGGAAGCGTGCTGGCCAGCACGGTGCTGATGATGAAGTTGGCCTGCGTGGCAGCCAGGCCTAGCGTGCGGGGCGCCATCAGGCGCGCCACCTCCCGGACACCCGGGTGCCACAGGCTGATAGTCAGCTGGTATCGACCGCTGAATCGCAGCAGCCTCGGGAGCTGAACGAGCAGGTGGCCAAGGGCGCCAACCGCCACGCCGACGGCCAGGGCCTCGACGCCCAGCACGGGAGCCAGGAACACGGCGGCGGCGATGATCGCCAGGTTGTAGACGAGGGGCGCCAGCGTCGGGACCGCGAACTCGTCGTAGCCGTTCAGGATCGCGCTCACCACGGCGCCGAGCCCGATGAAGAATGGGCTCAGCAGCATGAGGCGCGTGAGGCGGACCGTCAGCGCTGTGGTCGGCGCGTCGAAGCCCGGGGCCACGAGCGGCACGAAGACCGGTGCGAAGACCGCCATGACGAGGGAGACCAGGGCCAGGGCCAGGACCACCAGGTTCACGACGCTGCTGGCCACCTGCCACGCCTCCGTCTCGTTCTCGCGTGCGCGGTACGTCACGAAGACCGGGATGAAGGCGGTGAACAGCGTGCCGGCCACGACGAGCTGGAAGATGGTGTCCGGGATGCGGAATGCCGCGAAGTAGGCGTCTAGCTCGCGGGAGGTCCCGAACTGCGCACCGATGACCGCGAGCCGTACCCAGCCGAGGACCCGGCTTGCCAGGTTGCCGACCAGCAGGATCAGGCTGGCGGTGACCACAACCGACGCGCCCCCTCGACGAAGCGGACCCCGGGGAGCGTGCGACCCGGTCCCGGGGCGCGGGACCGGGGAGTCCTTCGGATCCGGGTCGTTCACGATCGGTCAGCGGCCTCGTTGACGCAGGGCCGCGACGATCATCGGCGGCTGCGGGGAGCGTGGCCCGGACGGAGGCGCCATGGCGGCGGATTGAGAGCCACGGCGCGAGGACCACGTCGGTGGTTGTATCTGCCGCGCCTGAATCTCACCGCATGGTGAGGTGAAGAGTCAGAAACATCCGTTCTCGCCGCGACCGTGCCGCTCGGCCGGGCAAACGGGCCCCTCAGCCTGCCCCTGCGTGACCTGTGTCACTGGTCACGCCCTCAAGGAACGCTTCAGCCTGAGGCATTGATGCGCTGATGCCGCGCGGCGTCCCCGCGACGACGTCATAAGGAGGCACGACACCATGACCCGCGTCCTGATCGTCAACCGCGACCTTTCGGCCGCGGACCGCATCGCCACCGAGCTTCGCGCCAGCGGCTACGAGACCGAGCAGTGCGGCGGCCCGCAGCAGGAGCCCTGCCCCATCGTGGGGGAGCTCCCCTGCCCGCTTGTCGACCGCGCGGATGTCCTCGTCTATGACGCCCACGTCGCGGGCGACGGCGAGGCCGGCCACCGGCTGGTGAGCCACCTGCGCGACGTCTACGCCGATCTTCCGGTGGTCCTCACCTCGACCGACGCGACGCTCCGCTGGGTGGAGCGGACCGGCCCGGAGCGGGTCTTCCCGCTGGGACCCGACCCTGAGCCGGGCGAGCTGCGCGCCGCCATCGAGACCGCGCTCGAAGACCAGGGAATGGCCGTGTGACGAGGCGCCCCACGGCGCCCGCAGCCATGCCCGTGCGCGAGTACCTCGACGGCAACGCCGCCATCGTGCGGGGTGCGTTGGCCGCCGGCTGCACGTTCTTCGCCGGCTATCCGATCACGCCGGCCTCCGGGATCCTGATGGCGATGATGGCGGAGCTGCCACGACGGGGCGGGATCGCCATCCAGGGCGAGGACGAGATCGCGTCGATCGGGATGTGCATCGGTGCGGCCATGACCGGGGCCCGGGCCATGACCGCGACGAGCGGCCCGGGGATCAGCCTGTACTCGGAAAGCATTGGGCTGGCGGTGATGGGCGAGGTGCCGCTCGTCATCGTCGACGTCCAGCGGCTGGGGCCGGCGACCGGCGGCGCGACGAGCGTGGGCTCCGGCGACGTCCAGTTCGTCCGCTGGGGCACCTCGGGCGGGTACCCGATCATCGCCCTTGCGCCGGCCAGCGTGGCGGAGTGCTACACGCTCACCGCGCGCGCCTTCGACCTCGCGGAGCGGTTCCGCTGCCCCGTCTTCGTGCTCACCGACAAGGAGATCGCGATGACCCTGGCCACCGTCGAGGCGGAGGCCTTCGGTCCCGTCGCGGTCCATGACCGCGTACTGGCGACCAGCGGAGCGCCGTACCGCTTCGAGCCGGCCGGCGACGTGCCGCCCCTCCATCGCTATGGGCTGGGCGACACGATCCGCTTCACCGGCTCGACCCACGACACCGGAGCGGTCATCACCAAGCACCCGCCCACCGTGGCCGCGCTCAACCGCCACCTCGCCGCCAAGATCGAGGAGCACCTCGACGAGCTCGAGCTCGTCACGGCGGACCTGCAGCCCGGCGCCGGCACCCTGGTGGTTTCCTACGGGGTGACGGCCGGCGCCGCCCGCCTGGCCGTGGCGCAGGCGCGCGCGGGCGGCCGAGCGGTATCGCACCTGGTGATCGCTTCCCTCTGGCCGGTGCCAGAGGCCGCCATCGGCGCGGCGCTGGAGGGAACCGACCGGGTGATCGTTCCCGAGCTCAACCTGGGCCAGTACCGCCGGGAGATCGAGCGCCTGGCGGGAGCGCGCACGGTGGTGGGGATCAACCGGGTCGACGGCGAGCTCATCGGCGTCGACGAGATCGCCGAGGCGATCCGATGACGATCTCCACGGCGATCACCCCGCTCGAGACCTTCCGCAACGACAAGCCCTACCCGTTCTGCCCCGGCTGCGGCCACGGGACCGTGCTGGATCGGCTGGACGAGGCGCTCGTCCGCCTGGGACGCGACCCGCGCAAGGTCGTGATCGTCAGCGACATCGGCTGCTCGGGGCTCTCCGACCAGTACTTCGCCACCAGCGCCTTCCACGGGCTGCACGGGCGGAGCATCACCTACGCAAGCGGCATCAAGCTGGCGGACCCGTCGCTGGAGGTGATCGTGGTGATGGGCGACGGCGGCACCGGGATCGGGGGCACGCACCTGCTCAACGCCGCGCGCCGCAACGTGGGCATCACCGTGGTGGTCATGAACAACCTGAACTTCGGCATGACCGGCGGCCAGCACTCGACCACCACCCCGGAGGGCGCCATCACCGGCACCACGCCCGGCGGCAACCTGGAGCATCCGCTCGACATCTGCGCCACGGTGGGGGTCAACGGTGCGGCGTACGTCTACCGCGGGACCCAGTTCGACGCCGAGCTCACCGACCGGCTGGTCGAGGCCATCGAGCAGCCCGGCTTCGCGCTCCTCGACGTCTGGGAGCTGTGCACCGCCTACTACGTAAAGGCCAACCGCTTCAGCCGCAAGGCCATGGAAGCGCTGATGGCCGACCTGGACCTGGCGCCGGGGATCCTGTACCGGCGCGAGGTCGCCGAGTACGCGGTGGCCTATCGGGCCGCGCATGCCTCGGAGGTCGCCGATGGCGGCCGGTCCCCGACCCGGGCAATCGAGGTGGGACGGGGCGCCGCGCTCGACCGTTCGGTCTCGATCCTGGTGGCAGGCTCCGCGGGTGGAAAGGTGCGCAGCGCCGCCCGTCTCGTGGGCGAGGCAGCCATCCGCTCCGGCCTGTGGGCGATCCAGCGCGACGATTACCCGGTCACCGTCCAGACCGGGCACTCGCTCGCCCAGCTCGTGCTCTCACCGACCGAGCAGCCGCTGGTCACGGTGCCGGCGCCGGACGTCCTGGTCCTGCTCACCGATGACGGCCTCCGAAAGGCCACGTCCTTCCTTGGCGCCATGCAGACCGATGGCATCGTCGTCACCGTTCCGGAGTTCGCCGGTGTCGAAACGCCGGCGCGGGTCGTGGTCGTCGATCCGGCATCGGCGTCCACGCGGGTGGGGAAGGCGGAGCTGGCCCTGGTGCTGCTGACCGCGGCGGTTGCCAGATTGGGCCTCCTGCCGCTCGAGGCGCTGCGCGAATCGGCACGGGCCGGCGCGTTTGCCGAAGCGAACCTGGCTGCCATCGAGACGGGCATCGGCCTCTGACGGGCACCACCCCGGTGGTCGAGAATTGACGGTGGAGGCGCTCGCCGGGTTGCACACTTGGTTGTGGGCGAAATCGATCCCGGGTTCGTGCTGGAAGCGGGTCCCCTGCACGGCGCGCGGACGGGCTACGAGTGCGTCGAGAGCAGGGCGGCGGGCCTTCCGCTGGCGCGCTGACTGGCCGGTACCGGATAGCGCGCGACGCGACCTCTGCTAGCGCAGGCTCTCGAGGTACGCGATCAAGTCATCAAGCTGCTGGGCGGGGAGTTGGTCGAACGCAGGCATTCGGTCATCCTTCGGTTGAACGATCTGACGCCTGATGGCCTCGACATCCCAACGGTATCCCGCCCGCGACAGATCAGGGCCCGATGTGCCGCCGATGCCGTGGAGCTCATGGCAGGAGGAGCAGCCCTGCGCGTTGTAGACCTTCAGGCCCGCGAGCTGCTGGTCGCTCATCGCGCTCGTTGCCGGCACAACGGCAACACCCGCAGGCGACGTCGTTGCGCCGATGAGCGTGAGGCCCAGCACCCCGGCGACGACAACGGCGCTGGCGGCCATCGCGAACGGTCTGCGGCGAGGAATTCGCTCTCGGTTCCTGTCCAGGAAGGGAATCAGGACAAAGACGAGGGCACCCAGGGTGAAGATGCCGAAGATCAGAAGGGGCTCGAGACTGCCGGTCACGTACCACAACAGCTGGAAGAGGTCGAGGAAGTACCACTCCGGCCGCGGCGCGTACCCGATCGCGTTGGCGTTCGCTCTGGGTTCGAGAGGTGCGCCGGCAACGAGGGCCAGGCCGAAGATGACCACCAGGAGACCGGCGGAGACGACAGCGTCCTTGAGCAGAGACTCCCAGAAGGGCCGGCCGGCCGCCTTCTCGGCGTTGTATTCGAGCTCGTACGCGGCACGCGGCGAGAGGCCCACCGGCGCTTCGACGAGTCTGCGACGCCGCGGTGACGCTGCAATCCCTTGACGCACCACGGCGAAGACGTGGAAGCCGACCAGCAGGAAGAGGAGCGCCGGCAGTACCCAGACGTGAATGCCATAGAAGCGTGCCAACGTGACCGCGCCCAGCTGCTCGCCGCCGCGGACCAGCTCCAGGATGCGTCCCCCGATCAGCGGAACAGATCCGGCGATGTTGGTGCCAACGACCGTGGCCCAGTAGCCCTTCTGGTCCCATGGCAACAGGTAGCCCGTGAAGGCAAATCCGAGAACGATGAAGAACAGGAACGCCCCCACCATCCACGTCAGCTCGCGCGGGTAGCGGTAGGCGGCCCACAGGAACACCCGGAGTGCGTGCAGGCCGACGAGTAGGACCAGGAGCCCGGCCGACCAGTGATGAACGCCCCGAACCAGGGCGCCAAATGGTGTCTGGTCGATGTATACGACGCTGCCGTACGCGGCGTCGGGGCTCGGGACGTACGACAGCGACAGGGCGATCCCGGTGATCACCTGAACGACAATGAAGACCAGGGTGGCGCTGCCCAGCGTGTGGAACCAGCCGACGTTGCCGGGAATCCGCCGATCCACGAATGCGCGGACCAGCGGCGTGATCTGGAGCCGCTCGTCGACCCACCGTTGCAGCGCGCCCATCGCTACGTCCCCACCTCGAGCGAACCCACCTGGACCTCGTCGTTCTCGATCCGGGTCTGGAAGCGAAGCAGCGGCACCGGTGGCGGGCCAGCGACCACGTTGCCCTCGGAATCGAACGCGCCACCATGACAGGGGCACACGAAGCGCTTGGCGCCACTCGACCAGGAGATGGGGCACCCCAGGTGGGTGCAGTGGTGATCGAAGGCCGCGATCTCGCCGGTTGCGGTGCGGTTCACGTAGGCGACGATGTGCGCCTGGCCGCGGACCCAGCCATCGACGGCCGCTGTGTCCAGCGTCACCAGCCGCGGCTCACCGACCTCGAAGTCCGTGAGCTTCCCCGCCGAGGCCCATCCCGAAGCGCGCACATCGGGCGTGACCGACCTCGACAGGAGACGCGCGGGCGTCTTTGCCCGCCAGAAGGGAGCGGTGCCAAACCCCAGCACCGGGATCGCGATTCCCGCCGTGAACGCGCCACCGATGGCGGCGATCGCCCGAAGGAAGAATGCCCGCCGGGAGAGATCGTCCGTCTCGATCTCTTGAGAGCTGACGGGGGACCCCTTCTCGTCGTCGACAATATCGTCGGAATCACGCATGTCCGGATCCGTGCCTCGAATGCCGCGGCGCAACAGCCGACCGCACTACTGCAGGACGATGTCGCCCTTCGCACCCTTCGCATAGTGGTCGCCGATCTGGTCGCCGTAGGCGTAGGGCCCGTCGCCATCGAACGTGAAGGTGAGCGTCTTTGTCTCGCCCGCTGCGATATCTTCAGCTTCCACGAGGCTGTCGCCAGAGTCGGCGTCGACATCGGCCTTGAGGCCAACGATGAGCTCGACCTCGGTGTCGCTGACGTTCGTGACCTCGAAGGCAACCGTCTCACCCTTGGTCACGTTGACCGAGGCCGGAGTGATCTTGCCGTCGCCGATATCCAGGTGGACAGTGCGTGACGCCGCGACCGAGGCAACCGTCGATTGCGCGGCCTCCGATTCCTCGATGGAGTTCGTGTTCCCTGTGGTTGAGCACGCCGCGAGTAGGAGCACGAACGACCCGAGGACTGCGAGTGGCTTGAGCATCATTTCCCTCTTGCTAGCTGCTCGTTGTGTGACGCAGACGACGATCGCGTCGACGGGTACACGCTAGCGACGAGAGCGTCGCGTTCGCGTCCCTGGCGAGGTCGCATTTGTGTCGAGATTCCGATCTACCCGGTGCGCGCCGAGGCCGGCTGTGCTAGACCTTTGACGACGGGCATGGAGCGGCCGGAAGGCGCCACCGTCCAGGAGGAGAAGTCGGGTGGATGCCAGTCGCAAGCACCGGGCTTCAGTCGTGTCTGCGATCTCGCCGCCCGACGCGATGCGTCTCCTCCGAGCGATCCGCTGGCTCCTGCCCGTGCTGTTGGCGGCCGTCGCGCTCTTCTATGAGGGGAGCGAGCACCTGACCGGAGCGAATCCCGAAGCCACACCGGGATTCGTCGGGGAGATCGTGCTGTTCGCACTCGCCGGGCCGATGGTCGTGGCGGTGACCCTCGGCTGGCTGACGAAGCTCGTCGCCGACAACAGGGCGACCTCGGATGCGCTGGCGGCGGCCAACGAGGGGCTCGAGGCTAGCGTCGCGGACCGGACAAGGACCCTCCAGACGACAACCGAACAGCTCGCGGAGGCGAACCGCGGGCTTGCCCAGGCGAACGAGGAGCTCCGTCAGCTCGACAGGCTCAAATCGGAGTTCGTGTCGCTCGTTTCCCACCAGCTGAGGGCGCCGTTGACGAACATCAATGGTGCACTCGAACTTGTCGCAGAGGATGCCGAGCGCCTGCCGGCGGGGAGCAGACGCACGCTTGAGATTCTCACCCTTGAGAGTCAACGACTTTCCCGGCTCATCCAGACCATCCTTGACGTTTCGAGATTGGAGGCCGGTCGTCTCGCACCCCGGCTCGGGCCGGTCGCGATCGAGCCGATTCTCGATCGCGCGTACCGTTCATGCATGGCGGCCGAACCGGAGAATCGCTGCTCCGTCCTCGTGGATGTGGGCCTGCCCCCGGCGTGGGCGGACGAGGTGCTTCTCGAGGAGGTAGTGCGGAACCTGGTGGAGAACGCCGCCCGCTATGCGCCACCGGACAGCCCCATCGAAATTGCCGCATCAGCGACCGGGGTCGGCGTCCAGATCCGCATTACGGATCACGGACCTGGGATATCCGAGGACGAACAACAGCGCGTCTTTCGATCGTTCCATCGAATCGACGCCGAGGAGACAGCCGTCGCCGGTTATGGCCTGGGACTCTACTTCGCCGACAAGCTGACACGTGCACAGGGCGGCACGATTCGCGTGGAAAGCCCCGTCTGGGACGATACCGCCGCTCCCGGTGCGCGATTCGTGGTGAGCCTGCCCATTGCCGGGGATGAGCCAGGAACGCGAGCGCCGGCGTCCGACGACTCGACGTGATGGCGCGAATCCTTGTCGTCGATGACGACCAGTCCTTGCTGGAGCTGCTTGGTGACTACCTGTGCCGCGCCGGCCATGACGCGTCCGGTGCCGCCACCGGTCAGAAGGCGCTCGCGGACATGGCCGAGCAGCCGCCGGACCTGGTGGTACTGGACGTCTCGATGCCCGGCCTCGACGGATGGCAGATACTCGACAGGATCCGCGCCACCTCCCGCATCCCGGTGATCATGTTGACAGCGCGAGGCGACGAGCCCGATATCCTTCGCGGCTTCGCCAACGGGGCCGACGATTACGTCACGAAACCGTTCAGTTTCGCGCAGTTGGCCGCGCGGATCACGGCCGTGCTCGACCGCACGCCGGAGGGTCGCGGCGGATCGACGCGTCTTCTGCGAGGCGCCGACCTCGAGGTTGACATCGATCGCCACACCGTCCTCCGTGACGGCGAACCCATCGAACTCACGCCGACCGAGTTCCGGATCCTCGTCACACTCCTCCGGGAGCCCGGCCGTGTCCTCTCCGCCCGGCAAATCGTGGCGGCGGTGTGGGGCACGGAGTACGCCGATGAGACTGGATACATCCGTCGCTATGTGTGGCACCTGCGGCGCAAGCTGGAGCGCGATCCGCAGCAGCCGCGCTACATCCAGAACGAGCGCAGCATCGGTTACGTGTTCCCCGTCGAGGCCGATGGGAACCGGAGTGCCACCACGAGCGGCGCCACCGCGAAACGCGGCGGCCGCGAACCATGACTCGCGACCTTGTGTCGGGCAGCTCCCCCAAGCCGCTGAGTGATCTCGAGGCATCCGGGCTGCGCAGCCGCGACCTCTAGCCCGGCAAAGAAGCCGTCGGCAATGGCTCACCCCAGCTCTCACGAAGCGCTGTGCGACAATCGAATCTCACGTCCGATCCGGTTATGCGCTCTGACTGAGCACACAACCGACGATTCGCGGGCGGGAGTAGCTCAGTTGGTAGAGCGGCAGCCTTCCAAGCCTCGCAGTCCCAGCGCTGTGCTATCGCTCCTGGAGCCCTGAGCGATTCGGGCTCAGTTATGCGCTCTTCCCACGATCCCACCTTGTCTACCGGCAGGGGCGGCTGGTACGCACACCCGAGCTTGGCCAGGTGCTGGACGCGAGAGGGGTTCCACGGCCCCGACGACTAGCTCGACCTCTGAGCGTGCGCAGCGGTCGGAGCGAGCGACGCCGCCGCGACTGCCTGGCCGTGGCGCTTGTCACGCTCCGAGGCGGAACGGAAGGTGATGCGTTCGGCGATCTTGGGCGCCTCCGCCTTCAGGACCGAGCCCGCGCGGTCGCGGATGATGTCTCCGCCGATCCCCGTCAATACGCGGCCCAAGAGCAGCACGTTCTCCATGTCGTACAGATGACTGTATGAAAGGAGCGCGTACCCGAGGTAGACACCGATTGTCTCGTATATGTCGGCGGCGCGAGGATCACCCGCCGCGGCAAGCTCTTGTACCGTCACCAGCCTATCTGGAAGCGATGCCGCCGGATCGACTGCGACTCGTGCCCTCTCGAGCAGGCGGCCCACTGCTTGCTGCGAGAGATACTGTGCGCCGCAACCGTAATCCGAGGACCACTCGTCGAAGGGTGCTCCCGGTCCCGCGCCGATCGGAATGAAGGCGAGCTCGTTCAGCCAATCGGTCAGGCGACCCTCCGCCGACACGTAGCCACCCGCTTCGCTCGATCCCATGGCCACCCCCAGCAGGGAGCCAACCCCGAACATCATTGCCCCCGCGAGGGCGGTCACCTCGCCGTCATTGAGGACCACGAACGGGATTCCGTGCCAGGAATCGCGCAGGTCCCGGAAGATGGCCCGGACTCGAGTCGCGAACAAGTCAGGTGGAACAGCGCGAAATAGCGATGAGATGCGGACTTCACCATCGGCGTATACGCCGGCAGCGCTGCCGCCGATCGCGTCGACTCGCGGCATGTGCGCCGCCGCACTCTTGAGCGAGGAGTTGATCTGCCGAAGGTGCCAGCCAGGGTCGGCCTCGTGGGAGGGATCCCAAGCCACCTCATCACTGAATACCACCTTTCCGTCCACCACCGCAGCAACCTTCCGGTCGCTGGCTCCCAGGTCGAAGCCAATGCGGCAACCGTCGATGTGGCGCCCCAGGTCGGTGGTCCCGGACTCCTGCAGGAGGCATCGCATCACCTGACGTGCGGACAATCTCGAAGGTGCGCCCGTAGATCGTCTCGCCCATCACCCTGGCGTCGAAACGTCCCGGTCGCTGCTTGGCGTAATGGTGCCGGAGATGATCCACCAGGCCCGTCGGACCCGCAACGAGCACGCGGGCTCCCCCACGCGACCAGAGCATCGCCTTGATCACGCGCTCGGCATGCCATGCGCCGAGCGCCGCATCAGCACTGCCATCCGGCGCGGTCCAAGTGCGGCGGCTGACGAGCACCTTGCCGTCGCGCTCGACAGCGAGAGTCACGGGAGGAGCGCCGGGCTGCTCGCGGAGATGCTGCTCCACGAGTTGCTGGAGCGGCCAGAGCGGACGGAACTCGGGATCGAGCGGCGGCCGAACGCGGGGCGCCCGGAGGAGGAAGCGCCCCGCGTTCGGAGGGAGCACAGGATCGGCGTCAGTCATTTGGCGGCGGCGCCCAGCGCACTGGAGGCGGTGCTCTCTCGTAGTAGGCAACCACCCCGCCGATCAGGGTGAGCAGCGCATCCTCTCCACCGTCGAGAATCGCAAGGTCAGCCGGCATCCCCACCTTGATACGGCCGCTGGCATGATCCTGGCCTATCAGCCGCGCTGGATTCAATGTCGCCATCTTGATGGCGGCGGCGGTCTCAATACCTGCCGTCGTTAGGTTTCGCAGGGCTAGGTTGAGCGGAAGGAGCGACCCGGAGATCGTGCCGTCCGGCAGCCGACCCAGCACTCCGTCCGAGATGTACTCGCGTCCCGCGATTCGGAACGGACCCGGCGGTACACCCAACCCCGCCAGCGCATCGGTGACGAGCACCATCTCATCCGGTCCCTTGATCCGTGCCATCACGCTAATCGTCTCCAGTGCCAAGTGGCTTCCATCGCCAATGAAGCCGACCGGCAGATGTGACGCGAGCAGATAGCCCACGATTCCAGGGTCGCGGTGCCGGAACGGACGCATCGCGTTGAAGATGTGCGTCCCGTAGCGAGCCCCCGCTGCCGCCCCCGCTGCCGCCTCTTGCCAGGTGGCGTCGCTGTGCCCCATTGAGACCGTCACCCCTTGCTCGCTTAGGTATGCGATCAGGACTTCTGCTCCAGGCAGCTCCGGCGCAACGGTGACGATCCGCACATCACCGACGGCGAGCCACGTCTGTGCGAGGGCGACATCTGGCGGAAGGAGAAGATCCGGATTGTGCGTCCCGGCGCGGTTCGGGCTAAGGAACGGCCCCTGGACATGCACCCCCAGGATGCGGGCTGAAGCCGATCGAGTCCGCGCTCGGAGGTTCGCCAAGATCGACGGATAGACCTCGAGCGACGACGTAACCACGGTGGGCAGGAACGCGGTGACTCCGAACCTCGGCAGTTCTGCCGCTGCGCGGTCTATGTCGGCTGTGGGGTCGGAGAAGTCGATCCCAAACGCTCCGTTGACCTGGATGTCGACCAGGCCAGGAACGATCAGCATCTCTGCTCCGCCAATGTCGCTCGGTCCCGTGACTGGCGCCACCTCAATGCTCGTCACGCATCCGCCATCCACGGTGACAGCGCAGTATCCGCGCTGATCGGGATCGAAGAGCTGACCGACGAGGCGCATCACCGCGTGTGCGTCACCTTCGTCAGGTTCCGCGGCGCATCCGTGTCCAAACCACGCGCCACCGCGAGGTGATAGGCGAAGAGCTGGGCCGGGATGATGGCGGCGAGCGGCGACAGCCACTGGGGAGCGTCGGGACGGACAGCCCATCACCGAAAGCCCTGAGCTCCGGTCGATCGAGAGGATGAGCAGCCGGGCGGAGGCGGCGACGAGCCGGGTCACCATTGCGCCGGTCGACGCAAATGCAGGTCCCGAGGTGGCGACGGCCAGGGCCGCGAAGTTGCTGTCGACGAGCGCCATCGGTCCGTGCTGGAAGTCCGCAGCAGAATACGGCTCCGCGTTGACGTAGGCGACCTCCTTGAGCTTCAGTGCCCATTCTCGGGCCGTCGCGTAATGAAAACCCCGCCGAGTACTGCACAGCGCTCCTGTTCCGACCAGCGTTGCGCGAGGCTCGCGGCCTCCGGCTCGCACTCCAGCGCGATGCGGAGGGCCACCGGCAGCCTGCCCAAGTCGAGGTTCGACTGCGTCATCGTCCGACAGTGCAGCGGAGAGCATGGCGATCACGGCGATTTCCGCGAGGTAAGTCTTGGTGGCGGGCACTGCGCGCTCCTGGCCGGCAGCAAGATCGATGACCTCATCCGCAACAGCCGCAAGGTCCGACACGGGGTCGTTCGTGATCGCGACCGCGAGCGCCCCTGGCGCCGTGCCTCATCCAGAACGGCCACCACGTCGGGTGACTGGCCGGACTGCGAGATACCGAGCACCACCGCGTTGTGGAAGAGCGGAGGTGAGCCGTATAGCGTCACCAGCGAGGGAGCCGCGAGGGCAACGGGAAGGCGATTCCGCGCGCCCAGAACGTACTGGGCGTACACAGCCGCATGATCGGACGTCCCGCGGGCAGCGATCATTACGGTGTCCACTGGGCGCTCGCGAATCGCGCGAGCCACCTCGCGGACCTGCCCCCGCGCAGTATCGAGCAGCCGCGTGACGATTTCCGGACCCTGTCCGAGCTCCTCACGCATCCCGGCATTCATTGCGCAGTCCAGCCGCCGTCGACCGACACGACCGTGCCAGTGATCATCCGGGATGCCGGCGACGACAGGAAGATCACCGCAGCGGCGATGTCGTCCATGGTGGCGAACTTGCGCAGGGGGATCTTCGACAAGATGTCTGCGCGCCGGACCGGGTCCTCGAGGATCGGCCGCGTCCCAGGGGTCTCGACGAAGGTGGGCGCCAGGGCATTCACGTTGATGCCGTGCGGCGCCCATTCGAGCGCCAACTGCCGCGTCAGGTTGATGACGCCGCCCTTGCTGGCGCAGTAGACGGCCGCGTTCGGCAGCCCGACGAGGCCACCCTGAGACGCCATGTTTATGATCTGCCCACCGCCTGCCGGGATCATCCGCCGCGCGACCGCCTGACTCATGAAGAAGAGCCCACGCAAATTCACCGCCATCATGGAATCCCAGTCCTGCTCCGTGACGTCGAGCGCTGCGTGTCCAGCCCCGAGGCCGGCGTTGTTGAACAGCGCGTCGATCCGGCCGTGGGCGGCGATAACCGAGTCAACCGCCGCGTGAATCGATTCGACCCGCGTCAGGTCGAGCAGGACGGGATGCAGCGTGCGGCCGCGCTCCTTGGCCTCTGCCTCGAGATTGAGCTGCTCGTCCGCAGACATCACGGTGGGAACTACCGTCGCTCCCGTGTCCGCGAGGGCCAAGGAGACACCCCGGCCGATCCCCATGGTCGCACCGGTGACGACAATCACCCGTCCGCCGATGTCGAAGGTTGTTTCGCGCATCACTCGCCTCCAACCACGGCACCGCGGAATCGCGTCAGTCCGTAGTAGTCGAAGAGCTCGCGCTCGTAGGTATCGACGTCAGCTGGGCGCACGGTTGCCATCCGCACCGGATTCCAGCCAACTGGGATCCGGAACGGGAGCTGATCACGATCGAGCGTCTCGATGATCCGGTCTGCCACCTCTTGGGGCTTGAGGTCGGGGCCCTCGACTTGGTCGACCCCGCGATTCCAGGCTTCGATCAGGTCGGCGTACGCCCGGAGAACGCGCCGGACTCGAAGGTCGTGACGACCGATCCCGAAGGCGGTCCGTCCAGCCGGGTTCCACGACGGCCTCCGGATCCCCCATCTTCAGCTCCCAGCGCATGGACTGGGACATCCCCTCAACTGCGAACTTCGACCCCGCGTAGACGCCTTGGAAGAAGTTCGCTCGCACCCCACGTCCGAGCCAAAGTTGAGGATCGTGCCGCTCTGGTGCCTGCGCATGCCAGGGACCACGGCCTGCACCATCCGGATGATGCCGAAGACGTTCGTCTCGTAGATCGACGCGCCTGGTCCACTGGAGTGCATTCGAGGGGCCCGAGGAGCCCGATGCCGGCCGCATTGACGAGCAGGTCGACCCTACCGGCGGCATCCAGCACCGTGGCCACCGCGGCTCGGGCGTTTTCCTCCTCGGTGACGTCCAGCCGGACGGGGCGGATCCGTCCCTGGACCTGGGCGGCGACCTCTGCGGCAACCTCCTCATATCCGCCGCGACTGCCACGAAGCCCGCGTAAACGAGCCATCGACGTCTCGCCAGCGAATCGCCAGGAGGCGCCCGAACCAGAGCCTCCGCCTGTGATCAGCGAACCTGCTCCTCTGTCAACGTTCGCTCCTTCGCCGCGCGTGCGGCTATCCCTTGGCGACCAGGCCCCGGATCTCATCGATCCTGCCGCTCGTCGAGTCGAACTCACCAACCACGCGTCCGCGTGCTAGCACCACCACCTGATCGGCAACCGACAATGCCTGCTGCAGGTTATGAGTGATCAGAATCACCGCCTGCCCCGCGGCACGCGCGCGGCGTACCTGCTCTAGGACCTGTTCCGTTTGCCGAACGGCAAGCGCCGCCGTCGGCTCATCAAGGATGAGGCACTTCGAGCCGTAGTGGAGATCGCACGGGCAATCGCAACCGCCTGGCGCTGGCCGCCGGACAGGGTCGCGGCTGGATCGTCCATCGA
>CAWDVA010000008.1:0-180439 GCA_963805645.1 uncultured Chloroflexia bacterium
ACCAAATGACCTAAACGTCCCATTCTCACGCTCACGCCAGCGGCGCTTCCGCGTCGCTTCGTACGTTTGTGCGAATTCAATGGTCGACGCTGACTACGTCGCCAAATCTGGCGACACCCGCTATGCGATCGACCAACGCAGCCAACCCTGCCTGCATGTCGAACTCCGCGTTGCTGATCCTTCTTAGACCGTCCAGGCCATCTGTACCGATGGGCATCTCGCGACGAGCAGATGGCTGGATTCGGTTCCGACTTGGATGCGACGCTCGACGTCCTCCTGACCGGCATCTCCAGATAGGCGGAGACCGAGTGGCAGCGTCCAGCGGAATGAGCGAGTCTGATCACTTCCACGCTGAGGTGGTTATCAGAGGGGCAAGCCCTCTCGCCCCGACCAGTACCAAATCTTTGCGCTTCCCCCTCGAGGTCGTGGAGGACAAGGTCGGCACGGGCTCGGTCGACTTCTGGGGCATCTCCTTCTCGCCGTCCTCCACCGAGCAGGGACCGATGGAGGAGGCCGAGCTCGAGCGCGGCATCACCATTCTGCAGGCCTGCTGGGCGTTCTTCGACGCCGTGGCGGCGCGGGTCTCGCCGGAGATGCGCAAGGGGCCCTGGGGGGGGAGGTCGCGACCGCGACCGCATCATCCGCCACACGATCCGCGTCGAGAGCGAGGACTTCGCGAAACAGGTCGGGCTGCGGATCCCGGAGGAGGCGGCGCTGACGCCGGAGGGGCTGCGCGAGCATCGCGCGAACTACCTCGCGGCGATGCGCGCATACAACGCGGGCGAGACCGAGCGGCCCATGCGGTCGTGGACGCTGCCGTTCCTCATCCGCCACTCCGCCTACCACACCCTCGACCACGCGTGGGAGATGGAGGATAAGGACTTGACCAGCGAGCGCGACGCCTGACCGTCGTGCGCAGTCGCTCGTTCGCTAGTCGTCCCTTTGGCCCATGCCCTCGGGCCCTGGCAGCCGCGGCCGGAGGATCCACACCAGCTGCGCCGTCGTCGTCGCCCCGACGTCGACCGCGCGTTCGCCAGGTGGTGCTTCACGGTGGAGTGCGACAGGCCAAGGGACGCCGGACCCAACAACTAGACCCCTTCTCTGTTCCTGCCTACCATGGGTTCCATGAGCGAGAAGCGAACGACTGCGAAGGCATTCCACGACGCCGGCGGGGTCGAGGACTGGCGGGTCCTGTTCTCTGGCGCCCACGCCTACTTCCGCGTCGGATCGTTCGCGGAGGCAGCACGGTTCGTGGCCGCGATCGCCGACGTGGCGGAGGAGGTGGGCCACTTTCCCGACGTGGACGTGCGACCCGAGGGCGTCACCGTCCGGACTGCCTCCGGGGAGTACGGGGCTCTGAGCCATCGCGATGTCGAGCTGGCACGGCAGGTCTCGGCAGCAGCTCGAACGTTGGGGCTCGAGCCGGAGCCCTCCCAGGTCCAGGTCGTGGGCATTGCGGTGGCACAGGATGCAGGCAGCGACGTCGGTCCGTTCTGGGCCGCAGCCCTCGGGTACAGGATCCTTGGACCGAAGGAAGACGTCGTTGATCGGCACCGCCGGAATCCGCACGTGTCGTTCCAGGGCCTCCGCCCGCCAAAGCCGGGGCGGGGCCGGACCCACATCGACGTCAGCGTGCCCGCCGACCAGGCCGAAGCACGGGTCGCGGCAGCGCTCGAAGCCGGCGGACGCCTCGCGGACGGGACGCATGCGCCCCACTGGTGGACGCTGGCGTCGCCCGAGAACCATGGTGTTGACATCGCGGCTTGGCCGGACTTCGAGGACCAAGAGTAGGAGGGCACTAGCTGACGTCCTGGTGCAGCGACGTCGGATGAAGACTGTGCCCTATGAGGCTTCGGACACGTTGCCAGTCGGAGATACCACGCGAGCGCCTCAGGTGGTCGCTGGACAACATGAGCTACGTCATGGACCCCAGGGTCGATGCCTATCTCGACGCGCTGCCGGCCTGGCAACAGGAGATCTGCCAGCGAGTGCGGGACCTCGTCCACGAGGCCGATCGGGGCGTCGTCGAGACGATCAAGCGCACCGTGCAGCCCTACTTCGTCCTGGGGCGTGCTCCGCCTTCAACCCCTTGCTCTATCCGGCACTGACCATTAAAATGACCTCATGACCAGAAAGATGACCGCTACCGAGGCCAAGGCCAAGATCCTGTCCCTCCTCGACGACGTGGCGGCCGGCCAGGAGGTGGAGATCACAAAGCATGGTCGGACCGTGGCGCGACTTGTGCCGGCTGCCGGTCCGCACGCGCTGAAGGGAAGCCTCGTCGGGGTCGCCATGACGGCGGGGCGGGATGAGGACCTCTTCACGACGGGAGCGAGCTGGGAGCTGACATGAGCACCGTGGTCCTCGACAGCCATGTGGTTCACTGGTGGTCAGCCGAACCCGATCGCATCAGCGCTGCCGCCGGCAGGGCCATCGGTGACGCGGACGAGCTCGCGGTTGCCGATATCTCGTGGTTCGAGCTCGCCTGGCTGGCTCATCACGAGCGGATCGTGGTGACGATCCCGATTGCGTCCTGGCTCCTGCAGCTGGCGACTCAGGTCCGGACGATTCCGGTGACGCCAGCGATCGCCAGTGCGGCGGTGAGCCTGCCCTCATCGTTCCCCGGGGATCCGGCCGATCGATTGATCTACGCAACGGCGATCGAAAACGGCTGGCAGTTGGTGACCAAGGACCAGAGGCTGCGAGAGCACCGCCACCCCCATCGGGTGACCGTCTGGTAAGGACGCTTCAACCCACCCGTATCAGCGACCGATCTGCGCCGATGACGGCGCAACGGAGCCTTCTTGAACGGACGCTGGCGTCGGGGATCGTGATCGGGAGGCCTCGAGCGCCGGGCGCGCTGACTGAGGCATGGTTCCCGAATTGCGACCCGGAGCCGCGCACGGCGGCGCATCGGGGGGCCGGGCAAGGTGGGATCCTCTTCACGTGGGCGTCAAGCGGGTGAGGAGGCATGCATGGGCGACTGGATCGACGGTCTCGCGGGCATCATCTTCGACAGCAGCTTCATGACCC
This sequence comes from uncultured Chloroflexia bacterium, assembly GCA_963805645.1. Taxonomy (GTDB): domain Bacteria; phylum Chloroflexota; class Limnocylindria; order QHBO01; family QHBO01; genus CAVXEH01. The sequence goes on from CAWDVA010000008.1 coordinate 3,034, forward strand.
TCGCCACGGCAGACAGCGTTGGCGTGCCGTGGGTGTCTCCGGTGGAGTTTGCCTGTGACGAGGCGCTGCGGTTCTACTGGACGTCAGTTACTGATGCTCGCCATTCGCAGAACATCCGCGCCAATCCCCGCGCCGCGCTGTCGATCTACGACTCCACCCAGACGCCGGGCATCCTGGGCGCCGTGCAGGGCCTCTACGCAGAGGGGCCGGTCGAGGAACTGACCCCGTCTGACTTGGAGGCTGTGCGGTCGAGCCTCGGCAGGTGGATCTCCTGGCGCGACGCCGGGCGCGTGACGCCGCGGACCCAATGGCCAGATCGGGATGCTTCCGAGTCGCCCTGGCGGTTCTACCGCCTGGATCCGACGCAGATGTACGCCCTGGACCCTGTGCAGAGCACGGAGCGCTGGGTCGACTGGAGGGCTCCGGTCGACTTGCAGGACAGCTTCTCGCGGGCCTATCGGTCCAGGCTTGAGCGCTAGGCGACGAGCTCTGGCAGGACCGGCTCCGGTACCACGATCGGGCACTTCCGTGACTGCCTTACTGGCGCGAGGTCCGGATCGTCGGTGCATTACGATCCGCGATCGCTGCTGTCCCGAACCGCCCGCGGTCTAGGACCAGGGCCAACACGCTGACCACCCCGATGATCGAGCCCGAGATGAGCGGCGGCGGCGGTGGCGTGCCGGGCGCAAGGCCGAAGACGAGGTACATGGCCGGCACGCTCAGTGACCAAACCGGCAGCAGCCACATCTCCATCCACGCCCAGCGCTGGCCGTTCCGGTAGGCGCCGTGAGGCTGTACCAGCCGGTCGTGGGTCGACGGCGAGATCCGCGACCTGTAGCGCCGGGATGCCTGCGACGGCACCGCCGGCGCGATGGGCGATCCGCCGGCGGTGGGGCTCCCGGCGCCGGCGGCTGCTACGCGGGGGCCAGAACCGGCTCGGTCCTCATGGCCGGCTCTGCGGGGATCATGATCGGCTCGCGGACCTTCCCGTCTCGGACCATGACGATGCGATCGCAGGCATCGCCGACCTCGCTGTCGTGCGTCACCAGCACGATGGTCTGCCCGTGGGCCCGGTTGAACTCGCGGAGCATGCGGAGCACCTCCGTGGACCGCTCCGAGTCCAGGTTGCCGGTGGGCTCGTCGGCGAGGATCAGCGACGGCTGGTTGACGAGCGCTCGCGCCAGGGCAACCCGCTGCTGCTCTCCGCCGGAGAGCTCCGCCGGCCGATGCCCGCCTCGTTCGGCCAGCCCCACGAGATCCAGGGCCGCGAGGCCGGCGCTCCTTGCCTTCGTGCCGCGGACACCGGCGTAGTCGGCGGCAAGGAGCACGTTCTCCAGCGCCGTGAGCGTGGGTACCAGGTTGAAGTCCTGGAAGACGAACCCCATCTCGCTGGCGCGAAGGCGGGTCCGCTCGCTGTCGCGCAGGCCCACCATGTCGCGGCCGTCGAACCGCAGCTCTGGTGGCGCGCCCCCGTCCATGTCCGGCGCATGGAGCAGTCCCAGGATGTGCATCAGGGTGCTCTTGCCCGATCCGGACGGCCCCATGATCGCGATCATCTCGCCGCGCTCGATGGTGACGTCCACGCCGCGCAGGGCCTCGACGCTGTTGTGCCGGCTGAGCCGGTAGGTCTTCCGCAGGTTGCGGCCTTCGAGTAGTGCCATCGTTCGGTCTCCGAATCGCTGCACGGCGGTCATTCGTAGCGCAGCGCGGTGATCGGATCGAGCCGCGCGGCGTTGAGGGCCGGAACGAAGCCGGCGATCGCCCCCAGGATGGTGGCGTACAGAATGGCCGTCACGCCCGTCCCGAGGGTCAGCTGGAAGAGCACGGTGCCCGACGAACGTCCGAGCTCGTTGCCGATCATGACCACGATGGCCCCGAGCCCGAGCCCGAGCGCGCCGCCGATGAGGCCGATGAGGGCCGACTCGGCGACCAGCTCGCGGACGATGCGCGACCGGCTGCCACCGATGGCGCGCTTGATCCCGATCTCTCGCGTCCGCTCCGCGACCGACATGGCCATGGTGTTGATGACCGACAGGCCGCCGACCACCAGGCTGATGAGGGCGATCCCGACCAGGATGGCGTTGAGCATCCCGGTGGCCGAGCCGATCTGGGCGTCGAAGTCCTTGCCGGTCATGGTCGCGACCTCGGGCAGGGTGCGCTTGACCTGCGCTGCGACCGCTTCGGGGTCATAGCCGTCCTTGAGGTACACGACCATCGAGGTGGCCACCTGGTTGGCGGTCACGCCCTGCTGGACGATGGGCGGCAACGACTTCACCAGCAGCTGCTGGGCGGCCTTCATCGGCACCAGCGCCTCCTGGTCCGGAGCCGTGAGGGTCGGCTCCAGGATCCCGATCACGGAGAAGGTGACGCCGCGCAGGTCGATCGTGTCGCCGACCTGCTTGTCGTACTTCTGGGCAATGTCGGAGCCGAGGACCGTGACGCTCTGCCCCTCGTCCGAGGTGGCGAGCGCCCGCCCGCTGGCGAGCGTGGTCACGAAGCTCTCCCGGCCCAGGTCCGCGCCGGCGGGCTGTCCGCCGATCATGGGCGGGACGCCCATGGAGACGCCCGACGGCTGCTCGTCCATGAGCATCATCACGCTCGGAACGACGAGGTCGATGCCCGGCACGGCCCTGAGCTGGTCCGCCACCGCCATGGACATCGGCACCGCGCTGAAGCCGCCCGTGCCGCCCGAGCTGTCGGTCACGATGACCTTGTCGGCGTAGTAGGTGCTGCCGCCATGGACCAGGGCGGTGATCTTGTTTGCCATGGATCCGAAGACCACCAGGGCCCAGATCCCGATCGTGATTCCCAGGACGGTCAGCGTGGTCCGCAGCTTCCGCCGCCCCAGGTTGCGCAGGTAGTGCACAGCGTCGCCTCCCTCGATCGCGGAACGCCAGCGTCGGCCAGCGCGATGCTGCGAGAGAGCGGCGAACCGCTACAGGTCCGTTGGTCCCGAATGTGCGGGCCGCGAAGGCTTGACTCCAGCCCCGAGCAGCCCCCGTCCTGCCGCAATGGCGGCTAGCATTGCGCCCCGGACCGACAGCAGCGGCAGGTGGACGGATGAGCAGGGGGCGTCTCGAGGCATTCAGCGATGGCGTCATCGCCATCATCATCACGATCATGGTTCTCGAGCTGCGGCCGCCGGATGGGGCGACCTTCGAGGACCTGGGCCCCCTGTGGCCCACGTTCGCCAGCTACGTGCTCAGCTTCGTGCTGCTGGGAATCTACTGGGCCAACCACCATCACCTGCTGCAGGCGACGAAGACGGTGAACGGCCCGGCCCTGTGGGCGAACCTGCACCTGCTCTTCTGGCTCTCGCTCTTCCCGTTCGGCACGGCGTGGGTCGGGCATTCGAGCTTCGCGCCCGTGCCGGTCGCCGCCTACGGGACGGTCCTCCTGCTGGCGGCTCTCGCCTACTACCTGCTCGTCCAGGCGCTCATCCGCGTCCCCGGACAGACGCCCGTGCTGGCAACGGCCGTGGGGCGCGACTTCAAGGGGACCATCTCTCCCGTCCTGTACCTGGTCGCGGTTCCGGTGGCCCTGGTCGCGCCGGTCCTGGCAATCGCGATCTACATCTTCGTCGCCGTGATCTGGATCGTGCCGGACCGGCGCATGGAGCGGGCGCTGCGAGATTAGCCGGGAACGGCGGACGGGTCCTCGCGACGCAGCAGGATGCCGAGGTAGCCCTTCCAGGGCCCCACATCGGCGTCGTGCGAGCCGGCGAGGCCGGCGTAGACCTGGGCCACGTGATCGAGATCGTGGACCGCCCACGTGGAGAGCAGCTGTCGCAGGGTGACCTCGCCGAGGGAGGGGTGCAGCCCGCGCCGATCCAGGTCGGCATCGGCTACCAGGCCGCGCAGCGCGGCAAGGTTCTGCGCGCGAAGGGTGGAGAACTGCTCGAGGAGGCCGTCCAGTGGCACGTCCCGGTCGCGGTCCAGCATCGCGAACCGCTCGAACCGATCGAAGGGCCGTGCGGTTCCCTCTTCCATGATGCGGCGGGTCCGCGCCACCCATTCGGTCTGTTCGCCGGTGATGAGATGCCCCACCACGTCGCGTGGCCGCCAGCCATCGGGGGTGTCGGGGGTATCGGTCCAGGTCTCCGGCAGGCCGTGCAGCAGCGCCTGCAGCACCTCCGGCGTGCGGGCCAGCAGGTTCGTCGTCTCGGCCACGAAGTCCGTCATGCTCGTTCTCCTCGCCCATCAGTGCGCTTTCCCCACTGTACCGGACCCGCGCGGTGGCGCCCGATGGCCCGGCGGTTGTGCAAAGCGCACAATCAGGCGTGGGCGGCGGCGCTGCGCCAGCGGCGAGGGCAGCGACTACGATCTGCGCGTTGCGCCGCGGCATGGGTCAGCGGCGATACCCGTCCTGAGGTGAGCGTGGATCGGCAATGAGCGCGTCGACTGAGTCGAGCACCTATCGGCGCTACCACATCGCGACCCAGCCGATGCCGGAGCTCACGCCCGTTCCGCCGCGTTTCCGCGTTCGGGTGAAGCGACACAAGCTGATTGCCCTCGTGGCGCGCGAGATGATCGAGACGCGGGGCGACGTCCGCGTCTCGCTGAGCCGGCCCTGCGTCTACGGCGTGTTCGGTCGCCCGGTGGGCGGGCTCTGGCCCCGCGAGGAGAACTGCGTGGGATGCCTGCGCTGCACGGTGCAGTACCCCGACATGGTCCGCGTCGAGCCGAACCCGGCGCGGATGGCGCTCGCCGCGCCGGGCCTCGCGCCGGACCAGGTGGACACGATCCTGTACGAGGCGCGCACCGGGCGGGTGCCCGTCCGGGGGGCTGGCTACCGGGGCCGCTTCGGGGGAAGCAGCTGGGACGGCATGTGGCTCGACATGTCGGAGATCGTGCGGCCCACGCGCGACGGGATTCATGGGCGCGAGACGATCTCCACCACGGTCGAGATCGGGGCCAAGCCCGCCACCCTGGCCTTCGACGAGAGCGGGCAGCCGATGGCGGCCGCACCGCCGCTGCGCTGGGTCGAGCTCCCGTTCATCCTGGACGGGACCGGTCTCGCCGACGCGACGCCGGTGGCAGCCATCCTGGCCGAGACCGCGCACCGGGTGGGCACCCTTGCAATCCTGCCGGCGCAATACCTCGCCGCGGGCTCCCTGACCGACGAGCAGCTGGCGGCCGTCGCTCCGTTCGCCCCGCCCGGCAGCGACGGGGTCGAGGGGGTGCCCGCCGCCCCGTCGCTCGTGGAGGTGGACGCCGGCGACCCGGCGGCTCCCGATCGGGCCGCCGCCCTCCGGGATCGCTTCCCGGACACGGTCGTTGCCTGGCGCCTTCCGCTCGGAGCCGACCCCGCACCCATGGTGCGCGAGGGCGCCGGTGTGATCCACCTGGTCGCGACCGCCGAGCAGCAGCTCGCGCCCGACCTGCCGCACCAGGTGAGGGCCGTGCACGAAGGGCTCGTGGCGTCGGGCCTGCGCGACCGCGTCACGCTCATCGGCAGCATCGGCGTGCGGCAGGCGGAGCATTGCGCCAAGGCGATCGCCTGCGGGCTGGACCTGGTGGCGCTGGACCTGCCGCTGTGGGTCGCCCTCCAGTCGAACCTGGCCACGGACTCGCCACGATTCGGGCAGCGGATGAACCTGGACTGGGGGACCGGCCGGCTGCAGAACCTGCTCGCGTCGTGGCGGGACCAGCTCCTCGAGGTGCTGGGCGCCATGGGCCTGCGCGAGGTCCGGCGTCTCCGGGGCGAACTGGGGCGAACCATGTTCCAGGAGGAGATGGAGCGCGAGGCGTTCGGCGGCATCGAGGGCTGGGATGCGCCATCCACGGAGCCGATGGCGTGACCACCGAGCCGCGGGATGCGGTGACCCGCAAGCACGTCCACGCCCTCCACCAGGGCTTCGATGCGTGGCCCCGGGGGGCGCACGGCACGCCGCCGGCCATGGGCGACGCGCGCTGGACGGCGCCGCTCATCCTGTCGACCTGGGAGCAGGCCGCGGGACGCGCGGCGACCCTCGAGGAGGGCACGGGCGCCTCGGGCGGGGGCTTCGACGCCCTCGCGTTCCGCCGGCTGCCGGACGGGGAGCGCACGGATCCGGCGGTGGTTGATCTCGGGATCCCGCTGAACCGCCGCGGCGAGGGCCCGCGGATCGAGGTCCCCGTTCCCTGGTATGGCGCGGGGATGTCCTACGGCTCCGTCAGCGAGGAGGTGATGCTGGCCCGGGCCATGGCAGCCAGGGAATGGGGCACGTTCACCTCCACCGGCGAGGGCGGCTACCCGGAGCTGCTGGTGCCCTATGCCCGCCACGTCATCACCCAGGTCGCGACCGGCATGTTCGGGATCCGCGAGGAGACGATCCAGCGCGCGCCCATCGTCGAGATCAAGTACGCCCAGGGCGCCAAGCCCGGCCTGGGCGGGCACCTGCTGGGAGACAAGGCCACGGCCGCCGTGGCGGCCATGCGCGAGAGCGTCCCGTGGGTGAGCCTCTTCAGCCCGTTCCCGTTCCACAGCGTCTACTCGGTGGAGGACCACCGCAAGCACATCGACTGGCTGCGGACCGTCAACCCCGAATCGCTGATCTCCGTGAAGGTCTCGACCCCCACCGACGTCGACATGGTCGCGGTGGGGAGCTACTACGCCGGCGCCCACATCCTCCACGTGGATGGCTCGTACGGGGGGACGGGCGCGGCGCCGGAGATCGCCAAGAAGAACATCGCCATGCCCATCGAGCTCGCGCTCCCCAGGGTCCATCGGTTCCTCGTGGAAGAGGGGATCCGCGACGAGCTGGTGGTCATGGCCTCGGGCGGGATCCGCAGCGCGGACGACATGGCGAAGGCGATCGCCCTGGGCGCCGACGGCTGCGTGCTCGGCACGGTTGAGCTGGTGGCGCTGGGCTGCACCCGCTGCAGCAACTGCGAACGGGGCCGGGGCTGTCCCTTTGGGCTGACCACCACCGATCCGGAGCTCTCGCAGCTCGTGGACCCGGCCTGGGGCGCCGAGCGCATCTCGAACCTGTACGCGTCGTTCGAGCGCCGCCTGCGCGCCATCGTGGCGGGGCTCGGCCTGGCCAGCGTCCGCGACCTGCGGGGCAGGACCGACCTGCTGGTGTACCGGCGACCGGCGGCGTCCACGGGAAGCGGGGTGCAGCCGTGAACCGTGCGGAGCTGGCAGAGGCGCTCATCGCATCGGCGGCGCCGCTGCGTCCCGCGGATCCGGCACCACAGCGCCACAAGGTCGAGGCGGAGGGCGGCTGTGGCGTCGTGGGCGTCGCCTCCAGCGTGCCGATTCCCGGCCGGGCGCTCCTCCAGGCCCTGGCGCAGATGCGCAACCGCGGGAACGGCAAGGGCGGCGGGATCGCGGCCGTGGGCCTCGACGCCGGCTGGCTCGGTGTCCCTGTCGCGGCGCTGGCGAAGGACTACCTGCTGGCGATCGCGTACCTCGACGGTGCGGCGCGCGAGGCCGTGGAGGCGCGGTTCGTCACGCCGCAGTTCACCGTCGACCACGTCGTGGAGATCCCGGCCCACCAGGACCGGGCGCCCGATCCCGCCATCCGCCACCCGGACGTGACCGTCTACCTGGTCCGCGTGCGTCCGGAGGCGCGCGAACGCTTCGCCGCCGAGGCCGGCCTGACCGACGCGGATCCGGAGACGGTCGAGGACGAGCTCGTCTACCAGAACAGCGTTCGGCTGAACGCCGCCTTCTACAGCTCCACCGGCGAGAAGCGTGCGTTCGTGCTGAGCCACGGCAAGGACCTGCTGGTCCTCAAGCTCGTCGCCCACGGCGACGACGTGGTCCGAATCTACGGCCTGGAGGACCTCGCCGCGCACGTGTGGATCGGCCACCATCGGTACCCCACCAAGGGGCGCGTCTGGCACCCCGGGGGCGCGCACCCGTTCGTGGGCCTCCACGAGGCGCTGGTCCACAACGGCGACTTCGCGAACTACGCCTCGATCTGCTCCCACCTGGCGCAGCGCAACCGCTTCCCGCATTTCCTGACCGATACGGAGGTGGCCGCCCTCCTCTTCGACCTCCTGCACCGCACCTACGGCTACCCGCTCGAGTACGTCATCGAGGCGCTGGCGCCCACCACCGAGCGCGACTTCGCGCTCCTCCCCGAGGAGAAGCAGCAGGTCTACCGGATGCTGCAGGCAAACCACCTGCGGGGATCGCCGGACGGGCCGTGGTACTTCCTCGTCGCGCAGTCCGCGCAGCGGGAGCGCGAGCTGCGTCTGATCGGCATCACCGACACGAGCATGCTGCGTCCGCAGGTCTTCGCGCTGCAGTCCGGCGAGGCGAGCGTGGGAGTGGCGGCCAGCGAGAAGCAGGCGATCGACGCCCTGCTCGAGGCCCTGTCGCGCGAGGATCCCCGGTTCTGGCCGCGCGCCGACCGCTACTGGAGCGCCCGGGGCGGGAGCCATACCGATGGCGGCGCCTTCATCTTCAGCGTGCGCCGCGACGACGCGGGCGCCACCCTGGTCGTGCGCGACAAGTTCGGTCGCGAGATCGGGACCGACGACGGCCGGTCGCCGCTTCCGCGCACCACCGCGCGGGGCGGAGCCCCTGCTGTGCTCTCCGACGATGACGCCGATGCGATTCTCGACCACGTGACCGAACTGCTTGCTGACGGAGATGCGGCGGGATTCCGGGACGCGCTCGACGACCTGGTCGCCTCCACCGACGGGGGTGACGAAGACCGCGAGCGGAGCCTGGCCGTGCTGTCGGGTCTCCTGGACCGGCGCTACGGGGTGGGGCCGTTCAAGCGCAGTGCCGTCCTCGCCGCCGTGGACGCCGCCGTGTCCTCGGTGAGCGATGCGATCCGGCGCCGGCCGTCCGCCGGATTCGCCTGGGCCGGAGAGGGGGCGGTGGTGCCGGCACCCAACGGGGATCGCGGCTCGGCGACCCTGGTGCTCGATGCGCGCGGGTTGCCCCCCGAGGGTCCCGGGTCGCCGGGTCCGGCACTGGTGGCCGGCCACGCGGCCGGGTTCCGCCGCTTCGTGGTGGCGGGGACGCGGGGACATCGGTTCATCGCCTGCGGGCTCGGCCCCGGCTCCACGGGGACCCGGATCGACGTCTTCGGCTCGTCGGGGGACTACCTGGCTTCGGGGATCGACGGAGCCGAGGTGATCGTCCATGGCTCCGGGCAGGACCAGCTGGCGCAGATCAGCAAGGCCGGCACGCTGGTGATCCACGGCGACGTGGGCCAGACCTTCATGTACGCGGCCAAGGGCGGCGACGTCTTCGTGCGGGGCAGCGCCGCGGGGCGGCCGCTCATCAACGCGGTTGGCCGGCCACGGGTCGTCATCAACGGCACCTGCCTGGACTACCTCGCCGAGTCGTTCATGGCCGGGGACCCCGCCGCCGGCGGCGGCTTCGTGATCCTCAACGGCGTCACCCTGGACCCCGACGGCGATATCCACGACCTGGAGTCGCCGTATCCCGGCGGGAACCTGTTCTCGCTGGCCTCCGGCGGAGCCATCTTCGTCCGTGACCCGCACGGCAGGGTCGGTGACGACCAGCTCAACGGCGGGCAGCTGGGCGAGCTGACCGATGGCGACTGGACCCTGATCGCTCCCTACCTCGAGCGGAACGAGCGCTGGTTCGGGATCAGCGTGGACCGGCTGCTCACCGTGGACGGCGGGCGTCGCGCGCCGTCCGACGTCTATCGCGTCATCCGGCCGGAGCGAACGGCCGCACTGTCGCCCGAGGAGGCGTGGGTCCGACCCGAGGGCTGACGCGCGGGCTGATGCTCCCGCCCGATTCGGGACCCTCAGCACTGGCGAGCCGCGTCGCGAGCGCCACAGGCTGGTGCCGACCCGACCCGGTGGGCGTGAGGAGGAACCCTGCATGACCGTCGTCCTGGATGGCACCGCGCTCGATGCGGCCGCGCTGGTGCGCGTCGCCCGTCACGGCGAGCGGGTGGAGCTGGCCCCCGCCGCGCTGGAGCGCATCCGTGCCTGCCGGGCCATGCTCGAGGCCAAGCTCGCCGCGCACGAGGTGATGTACGGCACCAACACCGGGATCGGCGAGCTGTCCGAGGTCGTGCTGCCCGACGAGCAGGTCGAGCAGTTCCAGCGCTACCTGGTCTACAACCACGCCGCAGGGATCGGCGACCCGGCGCCGGTGGAGGTCGTCCGGGCGGCCATGGCGGGTCGCATCAACGTCCACGCCCACGGCAACTCCGGCTGCCGGCCGGAGATCACCCTCTCGCTGGTCGAGATGCTCAACCGCGGCGTCACGCCGGTCGTCTGCCAGAAGGGCTCGGTGGGCGCCAGCGGCGACCTGGCTCCCATGGCCCAGATCGCGCTCCTGCTCATGGGCGAGGGAGAGGCCTTCTACGAGGGCGAGCGGCTGTCCGGGGCCGAGGCGCTGCACCGCGCCGGGATCACCCCGCCCGGCCTCCGGGCCCGCGACGGGCTGGCCACCATCAACGGGTCGAACGTGCTCACCGCCATGAGCGCCCTGCAGCTGTACGACGTCGACCGCTGGATCGCCCAGGCGGAGATCGCGTGCGCCATGAGCCTCGAGGCGCTGGTCGCCAACATGAAGCCGTACGACACGCGGATCCACGAGCTGCGCGGGTTCCCGGGGGCCATCCGCAGCGCGGCATCCATCCGGCGCGTCATCGAGGGCAGCGACCTGCTCACCGGGAAGATGAGGACCAAGGTCCAGGACGCCTACTCCATGCGCTCGTCGCCGCAGGTGATCGGCGCGGCGCGCGACGCGGTGGTCCATGCGACGCGACAGGTCGAGATCGAGCTCAACGGGGTCGGCGACAACCCGATCTTCATCCCGGAGGACGCGGTGGCGCTCACCGGCGCCAACTTCCAGGGCACGCCGGTCTCGCTGCCCATGGACATGGTGGGCGCGGCGGTGACCATGGTCTGCGTCCTCTCCGAGCGGCGCCTGAACCGGCTCACCAACCCGGCGCTCTCGGTGGGCCTGCCGGCCTTCCTCACCGCCGGCGCCGGCATGTTCAGCGGCATGATGCTCAGCCAGTACACCGCCGACGCGCTCATCGCCGAGCAGCGCATCCTGTCCATGCCCGCCTCCATCGGGTCCATCCCGGCCGCGGCGGACCAGGAGGACTTCGTCTCGATGGGGATGACCACCGCCATCAAGAACGCCCAGATCCTGGACAATGCGTACGGGGTGCTGGGCATCGAGCTGATGGCGGCGGCGCAGGCGCTGGACTTCCGCGACTTCACCCCGGGGACCGGGACGCGGGCTGCCCACGCGGCCATCCGCAGGGTCGTGGCCCATCTCGACGAGGACCGCCCGCTGCACCCCGATCACACCGCGATGCAGGCGCTGGTCCGCTCGGGAGCCGTCCTGGACGCCGTCGAGGACGCCATCGGTCCGCTCGACGGTTCGGCCCCAACGGGTGAGCCGGCAGAGCCCCGGTCCGTTGCCGGCTGACCGCCGGTCGCCCGGACAAGCCCCTACACTGGGGCTCGTCCGCAGCGAGGCAGAGCCATCGTGACGCTTCGTGTCGGCATCGTGGGTGCCGGGAACATCTTCACCCGCGGCTACCTGCCGGCCCTCCAGGCAACCCGTGCCATCGAGGTGGCGGCGGTCTGCGATCTCGACGCGGGCCGCGCGCGCACCGGAGCGCAGGCGCTGGGCGGCGTACCGGTCGAGCGAGCGCACGCCGATCTCGCCGCCCGCGGAGACCTCGACGCGGTCCTGGTGCTGACGCCGACCCATACCCATGCCGAGATCGCCATCGCGGCGCTCGAGGCAGGGAAGCACGTGCTCACCGAGAAGCCGATGGCGCGGTCGGTCGCCGATGCCCGCCGCATGGCGGAGGCCGAGCGCCGAAGCGGCCGGCGCCTGATGGTGGGCCACACACGCCGCTTCGACGAGCGGTGGATGGCCCTGGACGAGCAGCTCCGCTCCGGGCGCATCGGCGACCCGGTCTACCTCTCCCGCTCGGAGCATGCCTACAACGGCTCGCCCGCCGATGCCTGGCAGTGGCGGGACCTCGAGAGCGGCGGGGCGCTGTGGGACGTGGGCATCCACATCGCCGACCTCTTCCACTGGTTCATGGGCGCGCGACCTGTCACCGCGTTCACCCGGGTCCTCCATGCGCGCCCCGAGTCCGTCGAGGGCGGCGCGCCGGATGCCGCGGTGGTGACCTACGACTTCGGGGACATGCGGCACGCGCTGCTGAGCGTGTCGTGGATCCACCCGCCGGCCTGGGGCCCGTTCTACGCCACCATGGAGGTGGTGGGCACGGGAGGCCGGCTCGATTACCGCGACCTGGACGCGCATCCCGCGATCGTGGCCCACGACGGGGAGCTGGCGCTGCCGCGCTACTCGCCGCTGCTCTCGGCCACGGCCACCGCGTTCCAGCGCGAGATCGAGCACTTCGCCCGCGCCATCGAGACCGAATCCCCGTTCGCGCTCTCGACCGAGGACGCCATCGTGGCCGTGGAGATGATCCAGGCGGCCGAGCGGTCGGCGGCCAGCGGACGGCCCGAGGCGGTGCCCGAGTGACCGGTCGGCTGCGCATGGGGATCGTGGGGTTCGATCACCCGCACGTGCTGCGCTATGCGCCCATGCTCGCTTCCCGCGACGACGCCACGCTCGAGTGGATCGCGGCGAGCGGGCCGAACGCCGAGCCGGCGCGGACCATGGCTGCCACGCTCGGCGTCCCGTTCCTGGCCGCGCCGGGATCGGGCGTCGATGCCGCCTACGTGGCCACCACGCCGGGCGAGCACCTGGCGGTGGTGGAACGGCTCGTCGCCGATGGCACCCACATCCTGCTCGACAAGCCGATCGCCCTGACCATGGAGGACGGCGAGGCCATCGACCGCCTCGCGCGCAACGCGGGGATTCGGCTGATGGTGCCGTTCAACCCGCGCGGCCAGCTCGGCCCGCGGGCCGTGAAGGAGCGCATCGACCGCGGGGAGCTCGGCGAGATCCGCCTGGTCCACGCCCTCAAGGTCGGCCGCGTTCCGCTCCTGATCCCCGGCATGGACTGCGCCTGGCTCACCGATCCGGCCCAGGCCGGATTCGGCGGCTTCGGCGACATCGGCATCCACGCCCTCGACGCGCTGCGCTGGCTGATCGGCCGCGAGGCGAGGCGCGTCTACGCCCGGATCCATGCCGGCCTCCATCCGGACCTGGCAGTGGACAGCATCGGCACCGCCGTCATCACCTGGGAGGGCGGCGCCGTCTCGACCCTCACCGCGGGCTGGGCCAACCCGGCCGGCTATCCCGTCTCGCTGGACGCACGGTTCGAGATCGTGGGCACGAAGGCGGCCGCGCTCGTCGACCACCCGTACTTCGAGATCCGGGTCGCCGACGGCCAGCGCTCCGAGCGCGTGGCAGTGGCCCGCGACGACGCGGTCTGGGTGCTCGACACGTTCATCGACAGCGTGGCGCGTGACGTCGAGCCACCCATCACCGCGGCGGACGGCATCCGCGCGCTGGAGCTGGTGCTGGCCTGCTACCGGTCGGCGGAGACTGGCGAAGAGGTGCCCGTCGGCTGACGCGGTGATCGCCGTACCGGGTCAGCCGTCTGCGGGGAGACGTGCCGCCCGTGCAACAGCGGAAAGCCCAGCCTCCGAACCCGGCCAGTGGCGGCGCACGGCGGCCATGCCCGCACGGCGGACCACGGCACGCAGCACGACCGCGACAAGAATCGCGTCATCCGCGTAGCCGATCACCGGGATGAAGTCCGGGACCAGGTCGATGGGAGAGGCCAGGTAGGCGAGGGCGAGCCACAGCCACAGCCTGGCTCCTGCCGGCACGGCGCGGTCGGTGGCCAGTCCGTGGAGCAGGCGCAGCAGGTCGGGAAGCAGGCGCAGGATGTCGCTGGGGCCAACGGTGCCCCGGCGGGCGACGAGCAGCAGGATCACCAACGCGAGCCAGGTCACGACCAGCGCCACGCCGATGCCGGCAAGCAGCTCCACCACGCGGACAGCCTACGGCACCCGGCTTCGCGGCCGGCCCGGACGCGGGGCCATCGGTCCGGATTGGCGGGTCCGTTCGGCGCCCGCAACGGGGGCCGCCCGGCACGTGCCCCCGGCCGCTCCCGGTCCCAGCATGGAGGAGAGCGCGGGAGCCAACCCGCGGTGAGGAGGCCGAAAAGCGTGAACCCTGACGGGATCATCGTCGCGACGCCCGGCATGACGCCGACGGCGACGCCCGCCCTGCCCGGCGCCGAGCCCGGGTCGCCCACACGCTGGGCGGCGGACGGCCCGATCCTCTTCGCCCGCTACGCCTACCCGCCCAACGAGCTGGGCTACTGCGGACCCGACGACCACGCCGCGCTGCTGCAGTACGCGGCCGCCGGGATCATCGACCCCGGGCTCGCCGACCTCGCGCGCGGGTTTGCCGGCGCATGGCCGTACGTGGAGCTCATCGCCCACGAGACCGGCATCGGCAATCCGCTCGACCGCAGGGTCGTGGAGGCGTACTGGCTCGGGAGCACCCTCCTGGACCGGATCGACATGACGACCTTCGGCAACTCGCTCCTGGACCGGTTCCGCAAGCGCGCGGGGTCCGCGTGGGGATTCCTCTCCGAGACGATCCCGGCCGGCGCGCTGCCGACCCACAGCTTCCACGTGTTCGGCGTCTACCCGTGGGTGGGCCTGCTCCGCGGGGAGCAACCGGAGCATCCGCTGCGGATCCTCGACCAGTGCCGCATCCGGTGGGGAAGGGTCGTCAGCGTCGACGGCGGCCAGGCGGTGGTCATGAGCCAGCCGCTCACCTTCGACGGCGAGCACCTGGGGCTCGGACCGTACCGCGCCGAGACGGTGACGTGCGGGACGGAGGGCATGGGCCTGGTGGCGACCGTCGAGCCGGGCGACTGGGTCGCCATGCACTGGAACTGGATCTGCGACCGCCTCAGCCGCCGCCAGCTCGTCAACCTGCGGCGCTACTCGCACCTGCAGCTCGAGGTCACCAACCGGCGCGTGTCGCGACCGGGCGCCGCGGTGCTGCTCTCATGAACGACGAGGTGATGCCCATTCGCTGACCCGATCCACTCGCACCAGGCGTGGAAGCCGGCCCAGGCTGGCCGTGAGACTTCCGCTTGCGACAAGGAGGCTTCGACCCCATGGATCCGATCGTGGCTGCCCGGCTGCGCGGCGCGCCACTCGCTCGTGCCGTCGTCGTGCTGGCCGCCGGGCTGCTCCTGGCCGCCTGCACCGCCGTCTCGGGCCAGGCGCCGTCCGGCGCCCCCGGCGGCGGCCCCGCATCTGGCAGCGCCGCCGCCTCCGCGACGCCCACCGGCAGCCTGCGGCTCTACAGCTCGGTCACCCAGGACACCATCGACGCGGTCATCGCGGCCTACAACCGTGCCCATCCCGATGTCACCATCGAGCTGTACCGGGCCCCCACCGGCCAGCTGGACGGGAGGATCGCCGGCGAGCTGCGCAGCGGCGGGGTGAACGCTGACCTCCTGTGGGCCACCGACCCGCTCTCGACCCAGTCGTATGCGGCCCGTGACCTGTTCGCGTCCTGGACGCCGGCGGAGGCGGCATCGGTCCCGGAGGCGGATCGCTCGGACACGTTCTGGGGCACCCGGCTCCTCAACCTGGTCATCGTCCACGCGCCGGGGATGGCGCATCCCCCCGCCGACTGGCGGGACCTGGCCGATCCGTCCCTGGCGGGCAGGGTCGCGATTCCCGACCCCGGGTTCGCCGGATCGGCGTTCGGTGCGCTGGGCTACTTCGCATCCACCGATGCCTACGGGATGGACTACTACCGCGCCCTCGAGGCCAACGGGGCGGTCCAGGTCCCGTCGGTGATCGATACCCTCAACGGCGTCGCGGAGGGACAGTTCACCGCGGGGATCACCCTGGACAAGTCCGCGCGAGACGCCATTGCCGCCGGATCGCCGGTGGAGATGACCTGGCCGGCATCGGGAGCCATCGCGGTGTACAGCCCCATCGCGGTGTGGAAGGACGCCGCCAACCCGGTTGCCGCGCGTTCGTTCGTGGACTTCGTCCTGTCCCCGACCGGCCAGGCGGCCATCGCGTCCACGGGCTGGCAGCCGATTCGTCCGGACGTCGAGAACGGGCCCCCCATCGGTGGCCCGCAGGTCTCACCGGACTGGGCGATCGCTCTTCGACCGCCAGGACGAGCTGCTCGCGGACTATCGGTCCGTCTTCGGCGGTTGAGCGAGGTGCAGCGAGGCTGATCATGGTGGAGCACGGCTGGCGGCTCGGAGCTCGGGGCATCGTCCTCGGCTGCCTCGCGCTGCTCGTCGCCTGGCCCCTGGGCCGGCTCGCGGCGGAGGGCATCGGCGAGGGCGTGGGTCGCCTGGCGGACGGCATTGGCGCGGCGGGGTTCACCGCCATGACCAACAGCCTGTGGATCTCGGTTGCCGTCACCGCGCTGGCGCTGGGCGCCGGGCTGGGCGCAGCCGTCCTGACGGAGCGAACGGATGCCTGGGGCCACGGGTTGCTGCGGGCGGCGATCGTGGCTCCGCTCATCATCCCGGACTTCGTGAGCGCCATGAGCTGGGAGCGAGCGTATGGCCCGGTGGGGCTGTCGCATCGGCTCCTGGGCATCTCGCTTCCCGGCCTCATCGGCCCGCTTGGGATCGTGCTGGTCCTGGCCGTCGGCGCCGCGCCCCTGGCGTACCTGGTCATCGTGGGTGGCATGCGCGTCCGCGCCGAGCCGGACCTGGAGCGGGCCGCGCGGGCGAGCGGCGCCGGGCCCTGGACGGCGTTCCGCACCGTCACGCTCCCGCTCCTGGGACCGGTGCTGGCGGCGGCCGGCGGGCTCGTCTTCGTGACGACCATGAACGCGTTCGGGACGCCGGCCGTCCTGGGCCGTCCCGCCGGCTTCTCCACCATGACCACCCGCATCTACCAGGACCTGGCCTTCTCGTCGTCCGACGACGCGTTCCGGCGGGTCATCAGCCTCTCGGTCCTCCTGGTGGTGGTGGCCATCGTGGTCGTGGGCGCCGTGGACCGGATCTCGGCCCGGCCGGCGAGCCGGACCGGGACGAGTGGGGGGAGCAGCGCGGCCCACGTGGCACGCCGCTGGTGGCCCAGCGCGATCGCCTGGCTGGCGGTGCTCCTGGCGGTCGTCATACCCCTCGCAGCGCTGGTCCTCGCGGCGCTCACCCGCGCGGTGGGCCTGGCGCCCGCTCCCGCCAACCTGACCCTGGCGAACTTCGGTCGCGCGCTCGATGGCCGCGCCCTCGGGGACCTGGGCAACAGCCTCGCGCTCGCGGCGGGAACGTCGCTGCTGGCGGTGGTGCTGGGCCTGCTCGCCATCGCCGCGGGAGAGCGCTGGCGACCGCGTCTCAACACGGCGGTGACCCTCACCTTCGCGATACCGGGATCGGTCGTGGCGGTGAGCATGCTGCTCGCCTTCGGGCCGGTGCTGCGCGATACCCTGGCCATCATCGGCATCGCCTACGTCGCCAAGCTATGGGCGCTGGGCCAGCGCCCCATCGCCGGAGCGGTGGACCGCCTCTCCGGCGACCTGCAGCGTGCCGCACGGGCCAGCGGCGCCGGCCTGTTCACCGGACTGCGCACGATCACCCTGCCGCTGCTGGCGCCCGCCATCGGCGCGGGGGCGCTGCTCGTGTTCGTCTTCGCCCTCCACGAGGTCACCATCTCGATCCTGCTCTACGGTCCGCGGACGGCGACCCTGGCGGTGAGCATCCTGAACCTCCAGCAGGTGGGCGACCCGGTGGTGACCGCGGCCCTGGCGGTGGTGCTCACCGCGATCGTCGCCGCGCTGACCGGGCTGCTTCTGGTCGTCGTTCGCCGCTGGCCATGGGCCGGTGGGGTGCTCGGATGAGCGGCGGTGCCCAGCCGATGGCGCCGGGGCAGGAGATCCGTGCGCGCGCGCCCTTCGCGCTCGAAACCCGCGCGCTCTCCGTGGCCTACAACGGGAGCCCGGTCCTCGAGGGGATCGACCTGTCCGTGTCGCCCGGCGAGACGCTGGTCCTGCTGGGTCCTTCCGGCTCCGGCAAGACCACCTTCCTCCACGCGGTGGCGGGGTTCCTGCCGGTCGCCTCCGGCGAGATCAGGATCGCGGGGCGGCCGGTCTCGGCGCCCGGGAGGCTGGTGCCGCCCGAGCGACGGGAGATCGCCGTCGTCTTCCAGCACTACGCCCTCTGGCCGCACCTCACCGCCCTCGAGACCGTCGCGTATCCGCTCCGCCGCCGCGGGCGCCCGGCCGCCGAGACGCGGCGACGGGCCGCGGATCTGCTGGCACTGATGGGCGTGGCACACCTGGCGGATCGGCGTCCCGCGGAGCTGTCCGGCGGGGAGCAGCAGCGCGTCGGCGTGGCGCGGGCGCTGGCCCGCGAGGCGGGCCTGGTGCTGCTCGACGAGCCCACCGCGCACCTGGACACCGCGCTGCGCTCCGCACTGACCGCCGAGCTCACCGAGCGCCGGCGGCAGTCCGGGGCCGCGGCCGTGCATGCCACCCACGACGTGACCGAGGCGCTCGCCATCGCGGACCGCGTGGCCCTGCTGCGCGACGGGGCGATCGTCCAGGTCGGCACGCCGCGCGAGATCTACGAGCAGCCCGCGGACCTGTGGGCGGCCCGACTCAGCGGTCCGGCGTCCGTCCTGCGGGGCACGCTGGTGGACCGCGCCCGGGTCGGCGTCCTGGACCAGGTCGTGGCGGTCCCGGCGCCCGCCGACCCGCCGTCCGTGGGTGCCGAGGTCGGGATCCTGGTGCGGCCCGACTGGGCCACCCTCGGCGGGCCCCAGCACGGTCGTGTCGCGGGGGTCTGGTTCAGGGGACCGCACACGGACTACCGGCTCGATACGGCGGCCGGCGAGCTCGAGCTCCGCGCTCCGGGGCCACCGCGCGCTGCGATCGGGGACGAGGTCGGCTGGTCCGTCGACCGGGCCTGGCTGGCCGGCCGGACCCTGGCCGCCGGCGAGGCCGTGGACTAATCTCAGCAGCACTGCGCGACGGCGCGGCGACATCGAGCGTCGCATCCCATCGGGACCGCCGCGGACGCATCGGTCCACTGCACGCTGCGAGGAGGAGCGCATGTTTCGCGACGTACCGGCATTCTCGGGGCTGGCGGCGAACGACCTCGACGCTGCCCGTACCTTCTACGCGGAGACGCTGGGCGTGGAGGTCAGCGAGGCGAACGGGATCCTGACCCTGCACCTCGGCGGTGGGGGCCGGGTGATCGTGTATCCCAAGCCCAACCACGAGCCCGCCTCGTTCACGGTCCTCAACTTCCCGGTCGCCGATGTCGACGCGACCGTGGACGCGCTCGCGGCCCGGGGTGTCGTCTTCGAGCGCTATCCCGGCTTCGAGCAGGACGAGCGCGGCATCATGCGCGGGCACGGGCCCACGATCGCGTGGTTCCGCGACCCGGCCGGCAACATCCTGAGCGTGATCGAGGCCTGAGCCGGACTCCGACCCACCCATCCACGCGGGCCGACCCTGGCCGCTAGCTCGCGACTGGGCCTTGCCCGCCGCGAGCTCCTCGTGGTACCATAAGCATCCGCTCAGTCGTGAGCAACTGCTCACTTCCCGAGGGTGTTCCTGTGCCGAACGAGCTCACCAGCGAAGAGCACGAGCTCCTGGCGCGCATCGCGCGTCGGTCCTACGTGGACGGCCAGACCCAGGAGGTCATCGCCGGCGAGTTCGGCCTGTCCCGACAGAAGATCCAGCGCCTCCTGGAGCGTGCCCGGACGACCGGGGTGGTGGAGGTCCATGTCGAGGCACCGCCCGGCGTGAACCTCGAGCTGGAGAGCGAGCTCATCAAGGCCTTTGGCCTGACCGATGCCATCGTCACCCCGGATCGGTCCGACCCCGAGTCGCGGCGCGCCGCCGTGGCGCGCAGCGCGGCCCGCTACCTGGAGCGCCGGCTTCGCGCCGGCACCATCGTGGCGGTCGGCCACGGGCGCGACGCCGGCGAGGTGCCGCGCTTCTTCCGTTCGACGCGCCGGCTCGACTGCACGTTCGCCAGCGCCATGGGCGGATCCCCACGGGTCGACACGCCCACCAATCCCAACGAGATCGCTCGGGCGCTCGCCGAGAAGGCGGGTGGCCGCGCGGAGAGCCTGTATGCCCCGGCGTACGTCGAGAGCGCCACGATGCGTGACGCGCTGCTCCAGCAGGAGGCGGTGGCCCACACCCTGGGCGTCGCCGCCCGCGCGAGCGTGGCCCTCGTGGGCATCGGCGGCACCAACGACGACGCCACCATGGTCCGCTCCGGGTGCCTCTCCCTCGAGGAGATCGCGCGACTGCGCGAGCAGGGAGCGGTGGGCGACGTCCTGGGCAACTACGTCGACGCCCGGGGCGCCCCCATCGCCTCGCCGCACCATGACCGCCTCATTGCCCTGTCGCTCGACGACCTGCGGCCCATCGGCACCGTGGTGGCGGTGGCCAGCGAGGCGGAGAAGCCGCTCGCGATCCTGGGCGTCCTGCGCGCGGGGGTGGTGGACGTCCTCATCGTCGACGAGACGAATGCGCACGCCGTCCTCGCGCTCTCGCGCGGCGAGGACCGGGCCCGGCCCGGGGGTGATTGACCAGCCAGATCGCACGAAGCCATCCAGCAGGCGCAGCCCGGACGGGCTGCAGGAGGAGGTCATGCCAGTCGTCCCAACCCAGGAGATCGTCCAGCGGGCGTTCAAGGAGCGCTACGGGGTCGCGGCCATCAACATCGTCAATGACCTCACCCTCGAAGCGGTGCTCGCCGCCGCCGAGGAGCTGCGCGCCCCGCTCATCGTGCAGACATCGGTGAAGACCGTGAAGTCCATCGGCGCCGATGTCCTCTACGCC
This sequence comes from uncultured Chloroflexia bacterium, assembly GCA_963805645.1. Lineage (GTDB taxonomy): Bacteria > Chloroflexota > Limnocylindria > QHBO01 > QHBO01 > CAVXEH01. The sequence continues at coordinate 23,722 of CAWDVA010000008.1, forward strand.
ATGTGGTGCGAGATGACCCGGAAGATCACCGTCCCGGTCGCCCTGCACCTCGATCACTGCCCGGAGCGCGAGGTGATCACGATGTGCCTCGCCAAGGGCTGGAACTCGGTCCTCTTCGACGGCTCCAAGCTCACCGTCGAGGAGAACAAGCAGCAGACCGTGGAGGTGGTCGCCGAGGCGAAGCCGTACGGGGCCCTGGTCGAGGGCGAGATCGAGCCCTTCAAGCGGGTCGAGGAGATGTCGGACGACGAGCGGGACAGCGAGCAGGCGCTCGAGACCGCGCTCGACTTCATCCGCACCACCGGCGTCGACGTCTATGCCCCTGCCATCGGCAATGCGCACGGCATGTACCGCGCCGCACCCAAGCTCGACAACCAGCGGGTGACCGACATCGTCGAGGCGACCGGGATTCCGGTGGCGCTGCACGGTGGGACGGGGATGACCGCGGAGCAGTTCAGCGACCTCATCAGCCGCGGCTGCGCCAAGGTCAACATCTCGACGGCGCTGAAGATCCGCTTCATGCAGTCGGGCTACGACTACATGACGGAGAACCCCGGTCAGTACGACCCGCCAAAGCTCTTCGTCGCCCAGCGGGCAGCCGTGAAGGCCATGGCGGAGGAGCACATCCGGATGTTCGGCAGCGAGGGGAGGGCGTGGTGACGAAGACGCTCATCTTCGACTGCGACGGGGTCCTTGCCGACACGGAGCGTGACGGTCATCGCCCGGCGTTCAACCAGACGTTCCGGGAGTTCAACCTGCCCATCGAGTGGTCAGAGGACGAGTACGCGGTGAAGCTCCAGATCGCCGGGGGAAAGGAGCGGATGGGCAGCGAGCTCACTCCCGAGTTCCTGCGGGTGAACGGCCTTCCGGCCGACGAGGCGAGCCGTACCGATCTCCTGGCACGCCTCCACAAGCGCAAGACCGAGATCTACAAGGAGATGGTCGCGGCGGGCAGGCTGCCGACCCGTCCGGGGATCCGGCGGATCATCACCGAGGCGCAGGACTCCGGCTGGACGCTGGCGGTCTGCTCGACCTCGGCGGAGCCCTCCGTGCGAGCCATCCTGGAGCAGGCGGTGGGTCCCGACCGAGCGGCCCGATTCGATCTCGTCCTGGCCGGCGACGTGGTGGAGCACAAGAAGCCGGCACCCGACATCTACCTCCTCGCGCTCGAGCGCCTCGGCTGCGCACCGGCTGAGACGCTCGTCGTCGAGGACTCTCGAAACGGTCTCCTCGCCGCCAGCGGAGCCGGGCTCCGCGCGGTGATGACCGTCAACGGCTACACGGAGGTGGAAGACAACAGCGAGGCAGTCCTGGTCGTCTCGTCGCTCGGTGATCCGGGTGGTGAGCGAACGCGGGTGATCGCCAACCGCTCGGCGGCCGAGCCGGGCGACCACGTCACCCTGGCCGACCTGGAGCGGTGCATGGCCGCCTGACGCCCCGCCGGGGCGTGGGCGTCAGGTCAGAGAGGAGGTCCGTATGGCAGATCAAACGTTCGACGACGTCGACCTCGTGATCAAGACGATGGCGACGACGATCGTCGACAACGCGGAGTACTTCGCCCATCTCGACTCGATCGTCGGCGACGGGGACTTCGGGTTCTCGCTGCGGAACGGGTTCGAGGTGGTCCTGAGCGACTGGGACACGTTCGACCGCTCGACCGTCGGCACGTTTCTCAAGAAGATCGGCTTCGTGATCTCGGCCAAGGTGGGCGGGGTCTCCGGCCCGATCTGGGGGACCGCCTTCCTGCGGGCGGGAGTGGCCGCGGGCGACAAGACGGCGCTGGCGCCGGAGGACGTCATCGCCATGCTGCGATCCTCCATCGAGGGAATCATGCAGCGCGGCCAGTCGTCCCTGGGCGACAAGACGCTGCTCGACGCCCTGGTGCCGGCGACTGACAGCCTGGAGGCCAGCCTGGCCGACCCGGCAACCGTGGCCGATCACGGCGTCGCCGCCATCCAGAAGGCCGCGGACGTCGCGGTCAAGGCGGCCGAAGAGACCAAGAGCATGCAGGCCATGCGGGGACGGGCCGCCTACACCGGGGAGCGGAGCATCGGCTCCGTGGACGCGGGCGCGACCGCCATCGGCGTGATCCTGCAGGCGATCAGCAAGGCCTGGCACGACAAGTACGCGAACTGAGGAGGAACCCTGGCGTGAAGAAGTTCGTCAATGATCCACGGCAGTTCGTCCCCGAGTTTCTCGAGGGCATCCAGCTCGCGAGCGGTGGCACGCTCAAGTACGAGCCGAAGTACAACCTCATCTACCGCGCCGACATGCCGAAGAAGGACCGAGTCTCGATCATCCAGGGCTCCGGCTCCGGCCACGAGCCGGCGCACACCATGATCGTCGGGCCCGGCATGCTCGATGCGGCCTGCCCGGGCGACGTCTTCGCGGGCCCGCCGGTCGAGTTCGTGACCGAGACCAGCAAGCTCATGGACACGCCCGCCGGCGTGCTCTACATCGTCAACAACTACACCGGTGACCGCACCGCCTGGGAGATGGCCAAGGAGCTCCAGGAGGCCGAGGGCCAGAAGATCGGCTATCTGCTGGTCAACGACGACGTGGCCGTCAAGGACTCCACCTGGACGGTGGGCCGGCGCGGCGTGGCGGGCAACTTCTTCGTCATCAAGGCCGCGGCGGCCATGGCCGACAAGGGCGGCTCCCTCGAGGAGTGCGTCCGCGTCGGCGAGAAGGTGATCGCCAACGTGCGGACCATGGGCATCGCGCTCTCGTCGTGCACGCCGCCGGTGCGCGGGACGCCGCTCTTCGAGATCGGCGACGACGAGATGGAGATCGGGATCGGGATCCACGGTGAGCCGGGTCGCGAGCGGGCCAAGCTCGTTCCGGCCAACGACATCGTGGACATCCTCCTGGACGCCATCGTCCCGGACCTGCCGTTCGCGAAGGGCGACGAGGTCGCGGTGATGGTCAACGGCCTGGGCGGCACCCCGATCAGCGAGCTGTACCTCCTGTACGGCATCGCGCACAAGAAGCTGGCGGACAAGGGGATCAAGGTCTTCCGCAGCTATGTCGGCGAGTACTGCACCTCGCTCGAGATGGCGGGAGCCCACATCTCCCTGCTCAAGGTCGACGACGAGCTCAAGGAGCTGCTCCTTGCGCCCGCGGAGATTGCCTATCGCGTCTTCTAGCCCGATACCCCCGCATCAGCGAGCGGGCGGCCGGCCGGCCGCCCGCTCTGCGTCATCGGTCCGGCCCGGGCCTCACGCTGGGGCACGCTCGCGCCGGGTCCTCTCGTCCACGGACCGCAGAGGCTGCGGAAACGCTCCGCGCCGCGCCGTGGCTACCAGCGAGGAATGCGGCGAGGCTCCGTGTCCGGCTCCGGTGCCGGTGGGACCGGTCGGTGGATCGCCGCCTCGACGGCAGCGACGAGAACGCTCTGGTCCGGCGCGCCCAGCGCGGGGGTGACCTCGTTGGGGCCCTCGGTCTCGACCCAGTCGAGGAGCAGGCCGCCCGAGGTCAGGACCACGGGCTTGTTCGGGTGCAGCGCGCGCAGCTCCTCGACCAGCTTGTGCCCCGAGTCGCCGGCGGCGAGCACGTCGTAGACAAGGACGTCAGCCTTCTCCACCTGCCAGCACTGCTCACCGTGCAGCACCGGGCAGGCACCGCCGGACGGTCCGGCGCACTGGTCGACCTCGTACCCGGCCTTTCGCAGATCCTCGACCTCGATGTCGGCGAGGTCGATGTCGTGGTGAACCACCAGTGCGCGTGTCATCGCGGAGGACTCCTTCCGCGGAGGCCGACATCGGCCTGGCGCCTGTCGCCGGTCGAGGGTCTCCCTTCTCTGCTCCGAGGATCGAGACCGATGCACGCGAGGCAGAAGGGTCGAAGGTCACCTTCCTCCAGTGCAGAGGGCACCGGTTCGAACACGCCGGCGAACCGCTACTCCGCGGAGGCCGCCTTCCGTTCGAGCTCGGTCAGCTCCTGCCGCAGCCGCTCCCCGTAGAGGGTGTTGCCGCGCGCCTCCACGAAGGCGATCATCAACCTCCACTCCTCCGCTGCCTCATCGAGCCGGCCCCCGAGCCGGAGCACCTCACCGAGCGCCAGGTGAGCGATGGGAACAAGCTCGGCGTATTCGACCGCCTCAGCCTCGCGAACTGCCTCGCGCGCCAGCGCCTCCGCCTCGGCCACTCGTCGGCCATGCGCGAGCAGTCGAGCCCGCGCGGCCTTGAGTGGAACCTGGGTCACGACGTCGTCGGGCGCGCCGGTTTCCGCGGCGGTGCGAAGCGCCTCCTCGGCCTCCTCGATCTCGCCCAGGTCGAGAAGGCACTGCGCGAGCCACGTGGCGGCGGTTGGAAGGTAGCCCCGTTCACCGGCCGCGCTCAGCTCGCGACATGTGGTTCGCAATCGGTCCGCGGCCTTTCGCGCATCTCCCCCCCAGTAGTCAAGCAGGGCGTCGCTGGAGAACGAGAGCACGCTGAGCTCCCATCCCAGGTCACGCTGTATGGCGAGACCGCGCTCGAAGAGCTCCTGCGCCTCGGTACGGGCGCCACGTTCCCCGGCGAGCTGACCCATCCGCAGCAACGTCACCGACTCCATGGCGCGCTGCCCGCGCTCGCGCGCGAACGCCAGGTCCTCCTCGAGCATCGACATCGCCCGATTCGGCGTGGACTCCGTGCTGTCCAGGTAGGAGGTGGTCCGGTAGGAGAGCGCCTGCCCCTGGAGCCCGGTGTCGCTCGCGTTGCGGGCGTAGCCAAGCGCCTCCTCGGCAAACGCATGTCCCTTCTTCAGCTCGCCGGTGATCGCTGCCACCTCGTAAAGGGCCAGCAGGGCGCGCGCGATCCCCGCCGGCTCGCCGAGCTCGCGGCGAATGCTCAGCGCCTCCTCCACCTTCGGTCGCATCTCGGCGGCGCTCAGCCCTCCGGCGCTCCCAACCCAGGTAGCCTCGAGCGCCTGCGCCCGCGTCGCGGCATCGGCCTCGGGTGAAGCAAGAACTTCATCGAGCACCGCCTTCGCCTCCTCGAGCCGGCCGGCTCCCCAGAGGGCTCTCGACAGCTTCGGCAGGTTGGCGAGCCGTTCCGGATCGCCGGCCCCCCGCAGGGCGTTCGCCCGGCTGAGAAGCTGCAGGACCGCCACTTCATCCCAGATCGCGCCAGCCCGCCGAGCGGCCGCTTCCAGGTGCTCCGCAGCCCGCCGAGCCAGGCGTTTGGCGCGCTCGTCGTCGCCTGCGACCTCCCTGCGATAGTGGGCGGCCTGCTCCAGGTGGTGTCCGATCACCTCGCGCACCGCCTCGAGACGATCCCCCAGCGTGCGCTCCATCCAATCGGCGAACGCTTCGTGAAGGCCGGCTCGCTCGTGCTTGGCAAGGCCTTCGTACGCGGCATCGCGCGTGAGCTGATGCCGGAACCGGAAGCGAATGTCGTCGTCGAGCACCCCGGCCCCGAGCATCTCCTCGTCGTCGAGCCTCAGGAGCTCCTTGCGCACGAGTGCCATGAGTCGCTCCGTGACCGCCGGTCGATCGATACCCCGGCTCAGGGCCGTCACTTCGGATACCGAGAACCGTTTGCCGATGACAGCTGCGCTGCCGAGCATCGTCCGCTCCGCCTCCGGCAGGTGGTCTATCCGCGACGCCACCAGCAGCTCGATCGTGGGCGGGACCGTGATCTGGCTCGGCGTGCGCGTCAGGCGGTAGGCATCACCATCACGTTCCAGCGTCCCGTCGTCGACGAGCACCGACAGGAGCTCTTCGACAAAGAGTGGATTGCCCTCGGCGGCGTCCTCGATCCTGCGCCTCAGCTCGGCAGGGACCGACTCATGACCAACCAGGTTGCTGATCACCTGGTCGACCGACGCATCATCGAGCGGCTCCAGCATGAGTGCCGTGGCGTTCGGCTTGCCCCCACCCCAGGTCGGCCGGACCTCGAGCAGCTCCGGCCGCGCGATGGCGATGAGCAGGATGGGGGCGTCGCGCGACCAGTCGATGATGTGCTCGAGCAGGTCGAGGAAGGTGGGCGTGCCCCAATGGACGTCGTCGAGGATCGCCACCAGCGGACCGCGGCGGGCCAGCCCTTCGAACAGGCTGCGGAACGCCCAGAACGTCTCCTGGCCGCCGGCGGGCGCGGATCCCTCCGTCGTCTCCAGGCCGATGGCGGCTGCCACGCGCTCGGTAACGAGCTGCGCCTGGGGGACCTCTGCCGCGAGGGCGCCGAGCTTGCGGAGAGCCGTCCCGGGGGTGTCGTCTGGCTGGATGGCCGCCACGCCGCGCAGGGCCTCGGCCAGCGGCTGATAGCTGGTGGCATCGCCGTAGGAGAGGCAATGGCCTCGCATGACCGTGGATCCGGCGGGAACGTGTCCCAGGAACTCGTGGACGAGTCGCGACTTCCCAACTCCCGCGAGGCCAAGGATGGTGACCATCTGCGGCGTGCGCTCCTCCCGGCTGCGCTCCGCCACCTCGGTGAGGATGCGAAGCTGCCGATCGCGCCCCACCATGGGGCTGTCCATGTGCCGCGCCACGGCTCCGGCCGTCGGATCGACCGCCGTCACCCGCCACGCCGTCAGGGCCCTGGCCTTGCCCTTTACCGTGAGCGGCGCGGTCGGCTCGGCGGTGACCGCATGACGCACGAGCCGGTACGTCTCGCCGCCTGCCAGCACGTCACCTGGTTCGGCGGCGGCCTCGAGTCGCTGGGCCGTGTTGACGACATCTCCGGTGGCAAATGACTGGTGCTCGGCGACATCGCCGGCAACCACCGCGCCCGAGTTGATCCCGATGCGGATGGCCAGACGTACCCCCCAGCGCGCGTCGAGGTCGTCATTGAGCCTCTCGAGCGCATGCTGCATGTCGAGCGCCGATCGAACGGCGCGCAGGCCGTCGTCCTCATGCAGCCGGGGGATCCCGAACACGGCCATGACCGCATCGCCGATGTACTTTTCGACCGTCCCCTCGTGCCGTTCGATCGCCATCCGCATTGTGTCGAAGAAGCGCTGCTGCACCTCGCGGAGCGCCTCCGGATCGAGCCGTTCACCGATGGAGGTGGAGCCAACGACATCGGCGAAGAGGACCGTGACTCGTCGTCGCGTCTCATGCACGCGCTCGCCCGGCCCATCCCCCGAGAGCGGCGTGTCGCAGGTTGGGCAGAGACGCGCCCCCTCCGGGCTCGGCTCGCCACATCGCGGGCAGGCAAGCACCGGTCGAGTGTACGACGCCCCGTCTCGCACGAGCGCACCACGCTGGAAGTACTGCCCGATGCAGGGCGCTCGCGCCGCCGCGCTTTCCGGTTGCCGTGGCCGTCACCGGCGCGCACACTCAAGCGGCCCCACCGACAGGGGTCGCCGCGAGGAGGTAGGTGAGATGAAGATCACATGGAATGCGCACGTGCACATGGACGGGGCCAACGCCAAGTGGATGGGCCTGGGGTGGGGGATCCCCGACGACAGTCACGGAGACCCGATGGACTACCAGGCCATCATCACCGTGACGGCCCCGGACGAGGCGAACGCGACGGTGGGCAAGGTGGGCCGCAACGAGACCGTGGCCCTCAGGAGCAGCGCCGAGCTCCCCTGCGGGCCCGACGGAATCGTCGTCGAGGTCACCTACTCGGTGTCGGCGAAGGACGGCGCGGAGGGCAGGCAGGTCGAGTTCAACATTGCCGAGAACGCCGGCCAGAAGGGGACCCCCACGGGCGCCGTCCTGGCTCACGGATCGGGGTTGATCGGTGAAGACATCGTCGTCCCCGTGGTGGTTCCGGGTTCCTGCGTATAGACCAGCCTCGCCTGCCGGGACTTCTGCCGGTACCGGTTCGCGGAATCAAGGAGATGGAACCGCCGGGCGCTGACCGGGAAACCGGCGAGGCGTCAGTGACCGGAGCGCAGAAGTCCCAGGCATGCCTCGACGGCAGCCGGCACGGCGGACTCGACCTCGGGCGTCAGGCGGTCGTCGAAGCGGTCGTGCAGCACGGCCTCGATGCCCACCGCCCAGATCTCCGAGGGCAGCAGGGCGCCCAACGCCCGCCCGGCCTCCAGTGCCGCCGGTAGCGGCGCGTCATGAGCGGAATCCAGGTGCGCCGCCGCCCGTGTCTCGAGCTCGGCGAGTGGCTGGCAGGTGACCGTGCCGGGCAGCGCCGCACCGCCCGCCAGCGCGTCGACCAGGATCGCGCGCCGGTAGCCCACAAGGTGCTCCATGAGGGTCAGCCCACCGACCGCCAGCTGCTCCACCTCGACGGATCCGATGTCGTTGGCATCGGATGCCCGGTGGGCGAGCGCCTCGCGAAGCGCATCGGCAACCCGCCAGCCCACGCCATCGTCGCCGCGCAGCGGGTTTCCCAGGCCCACGACCAGGGTGGTCCCTGACCGGTCCGCTGTGGCGCCGACCTCAGCAGGCCTGGCGGAGGACGCGGACGGGTTCGCCATCGGCATCGCGGATGGTCACCTCCAGCGGCATCTCGCCGGTGAGCGAGTGGGTGGCGCAGCCGAAGCACGGGTCGTAGGCGCGGAAGGCCATCTCGATCCGGTTCAGCAGCCCGGGGCTCACGACCTCGCCGCCATGGATCAGGCTGCGCGAGGCGCGCTCGATGGACAGGGCCATGGGCGCGTAGTTGTTGGTGGTGCCCACGATGAGGTTGACCTTCGTCACCAGGCCGCGCTCATCGGTCCAGTAGTGGTGGGTGAGGGTGCCGCGCGGCGCCTCGATGGTGCCGACCCCCTCGGTGGGCGCCTCGGTGGGCACGACCCGCACGACGTCCGAGGTGATCTCCGGATCCGTGGCCAGCTCGACGAGGCGCTCGGCCGCGTGGAGGAGCTCGATCAGCCGCGCCCAGTGCATGGCCAGCCGCGGATGCACCATCCGCTTGCGCCCGTCGACGGGTGGGGCGAGCACCTGGTAGAAGCGCTCGTAGGCGTCCTGCGCCCTGGGTGTGGCCATGCCATCCGCCGCGTTGATGCGGCCCAGGGGTCCCACGCAGTAGACCCCGGACCCGGGACCGTCCACCAGGCCGCGCCAGCCGACCTTGCGCAGGTAGGGGAACTTCAGGTAGGTCCACGGCTCAACGCGCTCGGCGATCCACTCCGGGTAGTCGGCGGGCGGGTACTGCCCGTGGAGATCGCCATCGGGGCCCACGACCCGGACCTCGCCGTCATACATGTTCAGCCGCCCGGAGCCGTCCACCAGGCCCATGTAGTAGGTCTCGTGGGTGTAGATGTCGCCGCGGATCATGCCCACGTACTCGTCGTTGCCCAGGATCATCTCGTCCCAGAGCTGCAGCGATCCCTCTGCGAAGTCGACCATCCAGCGGCCGGTCTTCTCGATCTCGGCCCGCTCGTCGGGGGTGATGCCCTTCGTCATCCCCCCCGGCACGGCCGTCAGCGGGTGGACCTTGCGCCCGCCGATGGTCTCGATCACCGCGTGGCCGCGCCTGCGCGCCTCGATGACCTTCAGGCCGATGTCGGCGCCCACCTTGTGGATCACGCCCAGGATGTTGCGTTCCGCGGCCGGCGCATCGGGGCCCACCAGGAAATCGGGCCCCGACAGCACGTAGAAGTGGGTCGTGTGGTCGGTGGCCACGAAGGCGCTGTACAGGAGCTCGCGCAGCAGGGTGGCGGCCCGGGGCGGCGTGACGTGGTAGACCGCGTCCACGGCCTTCGCCGCGGCCATGTGGTGCGCCTCGGGGCAGACCCCGCAGATGCGGCTCGTCAGGGTGGGCATCTCCTCGATCGGCCGCCCCACGCAGAAGCGCTCGAAGCCGCGGAGCTCCGGGACCTGGAAGTAGGTGTGGGCGACCTCGCCCGCGCCGTCGAGCAGGATCTCGATCTTGCCGTGCCCCTCCAGGCGGGTGACCGGATCGATGGTGACGTGGGTCATGCGTTGCGACCTCCCCGAAGGAGCGACTTGGCCAGGCTGAAGCGGTAGAACTGCCCGACCGGATCCGGGATCCCGTCCAGGATCCGCTCGATCTCCTCCGGCTCGGTGGCGTCGACGACCGACGCGAACGCCGACATGAGGCGCGCGCCGTAGTCCACGACGCCATCGGCGGGTCCGTAGCAGCCGATGCATGGCGCCCCGGCGCTCGGGCACAGCGCCCCGCAGCCGGACCGGGTGGCCGGGCCGTTGCACGGCAGGCCCTGCTCCAGGAGGCAGAGGCGCGGATCGACCTCCGCGAGGTCCGTGATGCGGACGAAGCGCTTGATCTTCTTCACGTTCCGGTCGCGGGGGCACTCGTCGCAGCAGGTGCTGGTCCCCGCGCCGATGACCGATCCGGTCGGCGGGAGCGACGCGGTGCCGTCCAGGGTCGCGATCACGAGCTCCAGGACCTCCGCGACGCGGGCCGACTCCGGCGGACAGCCGGGCATGTAGTAGTCGACGCGCACCGTTTCGTCGAGCGTGGTGAGCATCGGGTTGAACACCGGAAGATGGAGGACACCGTCGCCCGCGGCGCCGTCCGGCACCTGCCAGGCGGGCAGCGGAACGGCATGCTCGGGGTTGTCGACCCCCGGGCCCTCGTAGACCGCGTCGAACAGCTCGTCCACGGTTGACAGGTTCGCGAGACCGGGGATACACCCCTCGCAGGCACACGATCCGAAGGCGACCAGCACCTTCGACTTCGCGCGGAGCAGGTGTGCCATCTCCGCGTTCTCGTCGTTGCGAATGCCGCCGGAGAAGAGGCACAGGTCGATCGAACCGTCGTCCATGGCGCGCAGGTCGTCGTACTTGGCGTCCATGGCCGCCGGCCAGAAGACGACGTCGAACCGGCGGTCCAGCTCCAGGAGCAACTCGTGGATGTTGAGCACCGCGATGTCGCAGCCGCCGCAGGACGATGCCCAGTACATGGCGAAGCGCGGCTTCGTCGGGGCCGCGCGACGCCTCCGGCTGGTGGTCGCGGCGCTCATGCGGTCACCTCCACGGGCTCGGTGGCCGCGGTTGGCTGGGGCGCGTCGCTCACCGCTGGTGGCATGGTGCCGTCGGCGTGCCAGGCCAGGGGGCCCAGGGCGCGCACCTCCTCGGTGATCCTGGCCATCTCCTGCGCAAACCGCTCGCCTTCCGCCGCGCTGGCCCACACCAGCTGCAGCCGCTGCGGCTCGATGCCCAGCGCGCTGATCGTCCGGCGCAGGAGCAGGAACCGGCGCAGGCCCTTGAAGTTCTGCTCGCGGTAGTGGCAGTCGCCCGGCCAGCAGCCGGAGACCACGACGCCATCGGCCCCGCCGGCAAAGGCCTTGAGGACGAAGGTCGGGTCCAGCCGCCCCGCGCACATGAGCCGGACCAGGCGCACGTTGGGCGGGTACTTGATGCGCGCCGTGCCGGCCAGGTCGGCGGCGCGGTAGCTGCACCAGTTGCAGGTGAAGCCGATGAGGAGCGGCTCGAAGCTCATGCCGGCACCCCCTCGCGCTCGGCCGCATCCGTCACGGTTGCCGGACCGGGCCGGACCATGAGCAGTCCGGTGATCTGGCTCAGGATCTGCTCGTTGCTGAAGCCCGTCCCGCTCATTGCGCCGGCCGGGCAGGCCGCGACGCAGGTGCCGCAGCCCTGGCAGAGCGCCGGGATGACCTCGCTCACGTTCCGGTCCTCGTGATACTCGATGGCGCTGTACGGACACAGGTCGTTGCAGATGCGGCAGCCGGAGCAGCGCTCCTCGTCGACCGTGGCCCGGATCGGCTCCAGCGCCATCTCCTTCTGCTGGATGCGACCCAGGATCCGGGCGGCGGCCGCGGAACCGTTCGAGACGCTGGTGGGGATGTCCCGGGGTCCCAGCGCGCAGCCGGCGGCGAAGACCCCCTCGGTCATGGTCGCGACCGGGTCGAGCTTGGGATGGCGCTCGATGACCCATCCATCCGAGCTGCAGGTGATCCCGAACAGGCGGGCCAGGTCGTGCGCGTCGCGCGTGGGCTCCAGCCCGACCGAGAGAATGGCCATGTCGACGGGGATCCGGCGCTGGCGGCCGGCCAGGGTGTCCTCGACCTGGATGATGAGCCGTCCATCCTGGGACGCCTCGTCCGGCATGCGGAGGACATCGGTCACCTCCGCGACCCTGCCGCGGACGAAGACGGTCCCTTCCTCCTCGATGCGCCGGTAGAACTCGTCGAAGCCCTTCCCGGGCGTGCGCATGTCGATGTAGAACTCGTAGATGTCCGCGTCGGTGTGCTCGCGAACGAGGTGCGCGAACTTGAGCGACTGCATGCAGCAGATCGCGGAGCAGTACTCGTTGTAGTTGCGATCGCGGCTGCCGACGCAGTGGATGATCCCCACCGCCTGGGGCTGGGTGACCCCGTCGCGAAGGACGATCCGCCCGCCGGTCGGCCCGGCGGCGTTGCTCATCCGCTCGAACTCGAGGCTGGTGAAGACGTTCGGCAGGCGTCCGTAGCCGTACTGCTCGACCCGTCGCGCGTCGAACGTCTCGAAGCCGGTCGCGACGATGATGTTCCCGACCTCGAGCTGTACCTCCTCATCGGTCTGGGTGAAGTCGATGGCCTCGGTCGGGCAGAACTTCACGCAGGCCTTGCAGGTTCCCTTCTCGAAGTAGACGCAGTTGTCGCGATCGATGACCGGGTACTTGGGAACCGCCTGCGGGAATGGGGAGTAGATGCCCTTCCGGTAGCCGATCCCCGCCTCGAAGCCCTCGTCCACGATGCGGGCGGGGCACTTCTCCTGGCAGATTCCGCAACCGGTGCACAGGTCGGTGTCCACGTAGCGGGCCTTGTGACGGACGGTGGCCGTGAAGTTGCCCACGTAGCCCGCCAGGTCGGTCACCTCGCTCCAGGTGTGGAGGGTGATGTTGGGGTGGCTCCCCGCGGTGACCATCTTCGGGGTCAGGATGCAGGCCGCGCAGTCCAGGGTTGGGAAGGTCTTGTCGAACTGCGCCATGTGGCCGCCGATCGACGGCTCGCGCTCCACGAGGTGCACGGGGAATCCCGCGTCGGCGATCTCGAGGGCGGCCGTGATGCCGGCGATGCCTCCGCCCACGACCAGGGTGGCCGGGTTGATCGGGACCCGGTACGGCTCGAGGGGCTCATGCTCGGCCACGCGCAGGACGCCACCCGCCACGGCGGCCTTGGCCTTGGCCGTCGCTGCCTCATGGTCGGTATGGACCCAGGAGATCTGCTCGCGGATCGAGACCAGCTCGCACAGGTAGGGGTTCAGCCCCGCGCGCTCGCAGGCGCCGCGGAACGTCTTCTCGTGCATGTGCGGAGAGCAGGCGGCCACCACGACCCGGGTGAGCCCCAGCTCGCGGATGTCCTCCTCGATGAGCTCCTGCCCAAGGCTGGCGCACATGAACCGGTAGTCGCGCGCCACGACAACGCCGTGGCCGGCGAGCTTCTCCGCGGCCCAGTCGCGCACAGCCTCGACGTCCACCGTGCCGGCGATGTTCGTCCCGCAGTGGCAGACGTAGACGCCGATTCGCTCCTCTGGCCCGCCGCTCATGGCCGCACCTCCGGGTGGTCGTCGGCCTGGGGCATGCGCGGCATGGGGAGCGCCTGCGACCGGCGGGAGCGCCGCGGGGCCTGCGTCTCCTCCTGAGGACTCTCGAACGGGCGCACATGGCGACGGTTCAGCGCGTAGCGGGCGCTGACGATCTCCGAGCCGATGCCCACCTGCTTTGGCTCGGCGCCGAAGGCAAGCCCCATCAGCTGGGTGAAGAACAGGATGGGCATGTGGTAGCTGGTGCCGAAGCGGTGGTTCATCTCCGCCTGGTAGAGGTCGACGTTCATCTGGCACATGGGACACACCGTGGCGAGCACGTCCGCCTGCAGGCGATCCGCGGCGTCGACCAGGCGTCGAATGAGCTCGAGGCCGGTGTCCGGGCTGATCTGGGTCATGTGGCCGCCGCAGCAATCGGTCCGCAGCGGGAAGTCCACGACATCGGCGCCGAGGGCGGTCAGCAGCCGGTCGAACTCGTAGGGGTGCTCACGAAGGCTCCAGTGACGATCGTAGTCGGGGCGGGTGACCAGGCAGCCGAGGTAGGGGGCCACGCGCAATCCGTGCAGCGGCTGGGTCACGGCCCGCTCCACGGCGTCGGTCCCGACCTCGCGGACGATCACCTCGAGCAGGTGCCGGACCTCGACGGAGCCTGGGTCGTAGTGCAGCCCGCCGGCGTCGAGCGCGATGTTCACCGTCTCGGCCAGTGCCGGATCGCTGCGCAGGGTGTAATCGGTCTTCGCCAGGTTGAGGAAGCAGGCGGAGCAGGGCGCAACCAGGGTGCTGCTCCCGTCGCGCTGCGCCTCGGCGAGCGCCAGGTTGCGACCGACCAGCGAGTACGCGCGCTGCTGGCTGATCGCGAAGTATTCGAACGCCCCGCAGCAGTTCCAGTCGTCGATCTCCTCGAGGTTGATCCCCAGCCGGTCGCACACGACGTCGAGCGACTGGCCGTACGCCTTCCCGCTGCCGTCCATGGAGCAGCCCGGGTAGTACAGGTAGTGGGTCATCGCTGGGTCTCCAACTCGGCGGCGCGGTCGAGGATGGCGTTGAGCTCCTTCACCCCGCGGATGCGGTGGATGGCGAATCCCATCCGTCCCTTGGCCAGCATGCTGAGCCCGGCGGGGGCCATCCCCGGGAGGCGCAGGGGGTAGTGGCGGAGGTAGTGCCGCGCCACCAGGCCGATCTCGTAGCTGCGTCCGTAGCGGTGGATGTTGCTGACGAACGTGCGGGAGAAGTCCGGCGCGGCCGACCCCGGCGTCGTTCCCTCCCGGTCGGCGATCGACTTCAGGACGGCCATGACGTCCGGGATCCGGATCTCCTGCGGGCAGCGGACCACGCACAGGTTGCAGGTGAGGCACATCCACGGGGTGTTCGAGCGCAGCACCTCGTCACGCATCCCGGCCCGAACCATGGCGAAGAGCTGTCGCGGGGTGTGGTCCATGTCCATTGCGGAGGGGCACGACCCGCCGCAGGTCCCGCACTGGATGCACAGCTCGAGCCGCGTCGCCGTGGCAGCGGCCCGCGTCACCTCGCTCAGGAAGCGGGTGGTTGGTGGCGGGGGCGCCAGGGTGGGCGGCGGAGCGGTGAGCTCCCCGGTCAACGCGGAGCCCCGACCAGCTCGCCCTGGTCCAGGGCGCGCCGTGCCGCAGCCTCGTCGTCGACCGTGAATGTCATCTCCATGTAGCCGGGTCGTCGCCCGACGCACAGGGCGCCGAGGACGTTGACCCCGGCTGCCGCGAGACGCTCGGCCACATCGGCCAGGCCGCCGGGGCGGTCCTCCACGTCCACGACTATGGCGTTGCCCTCGATGAAGGCGTGCCCGAGGCCGCGCAGGACCTGGCGCATCGCCGGCTCATCGCTGGGAACCACGAACGCGCACGCGAGCGGACCCGAGCCCACGCACGACACGTGCTGGATGTCGATGCCGCGCATCGCCAATGCGCGGGTGAGATGTGCCAGCTCCCCGGGATGGTTCTCGAGCTGGATGACGAATTGTCGTGCCATCGTCGCCTCCCGCGAGCCTGTCGGCGGGACAGGTGACCGTTGTTCGCGGACCGATCCCTATCCGGTCGCGAGGCCGCCGCGGAGGGCTCCCATCCGGGAGCTGGACCGAGCCCAGTGTCCGGCCCGCTCGGTGTGCCCTGAAGGGCCGAAGGGCCCCTTCGCATCTGCCGGATATGCCGTGCTGAATGGACTCTCGGCACTGCGAGGGGTCCGTTTGCGCTTGAGTCCATGCGGCCCGCGGTCAGGGGCCGCATGGCAGTTCGCGGTGATGGCCGCGGGGCGGTTTCCTAGGCGTGCCGATGCACGAAGCCGGGCTGGCGGCCTCGGTCGCCGATGCGATGCGCAAGCACGGGCTGGACCGGGAGGGTCCGCCGGTGCGTCTCATCGTGCACGGCGGCCACACGGAGGACGATGCGTTCGACGGCGCCCTGCGGCTCCACCTGGGCATGTGCCTTCCCGAGCTCGACCCGGAGCGCGTGACCATCGTCCACGCGCCGCGACCGGCGACCTGCGCCGGCTGCGGGCGCATGTTCACCGCGGCGAGCACCGACGATCCCTGCCCGGCCTGTGGTGGGCCGGGGTTCGTCCGCCCGAGCGTGGAATCCATCGAGCTCGAGTGGTCCTGAAGGTGCCGGCGCCATGTGCCTGAGTCTTCCCGCGCGGGTCGTCGCCGTGGATCCCCTGGGCGCTACCGTCGAGACGGAGGGCCGGCTCGGCCGCGCCATCACCGCGCTGGTCCCCGATCTCGCCGTTGGAGACTGGGTCCTCGTCAGCGCCGGCACGGTCATCGAGCGTCTCGATCCCGAGCGCGCGAGGCTCATCCGCGACACGCTCCGCGAAGCGGCCGCCCTCGAGGAGGCCGACCGCGCGCGCTGAGGGACCGCGCTGAGCGACCGCGCACCCGGCGTACCGAACCGCCGAAATCAGCCTGGGCCGGGCTCTTCCGAGAGTGATGCGATCTCTGCTCGCGACACCTCGAGCAGGTGTGGAAGCGCGGCGGCGACCGCCGGGCTGAGCTCCAGGCCGACCTCGACCTCGGCAGGCTGGATCCCGGCGAACGACGTGCGGGCGGGGAGGGTGCCGCGCAGGCGGGCGACCGCCACGAGGTCCCCGACCCCGACCTGGTGCGCCGAGAGCTTCCCGTTCAGGCGCGCCGCGAGCTCGGCTCCGCGAAGGACGAAGACCGAACCAGGTTCCGCGCCGGCGTCCAGGGCGTCGACGAAGAGGAGGGCCCGCGCCTCCTCCACCAGGGGCAGCAGGTCGAGCCCCAGCGTGCCCCCATCCACGAGACGGACGTCGTCCGGCAGGGGCGAGGTTGCCGCCCCTGCCTGGAGCTCCCGCACCACGCGCACCCCCACGCCTTCGTCGCGCAGGAGCGTGTTCCCGATGCCGAGAACCAGCACCGGCCCGCCGGGATCGCTCACTCGATGTGCTCTTCGACGGCCATGCCGCCGTCGCGTGCCTCGATCACCTCCTGGCGGGTGACGAACTTGTAGCCGGTGAAGATGCTCGACATCAGCCCGTTGCGCTCGACGTGGTCGACGAGCAGCGCCGAGTAGACGTGGTGGATGGCGAAGGCGATGATCGCCCAGGTCACCAGGTGGTGAATGAGCCGGACACCCTGGACGCCGAACAAGACGCTCGGGACCCAGCCGAACAGCGCACTCCAGGGCTGGATGCCGTGGATGGCCACCATGGCGAATCCGGTCAGGATCTGGACCAGGAACAGGAAGAACACCACCATGTACGTGCCGGCGGCGAGCTGGTTGTGGCCCAGCACCTTGGGGGCGTCGGGTCGCAGGAACAGGTACCACCCCGTCTGCCGGACGAGCTCCCGCCGCTGGGTCCGATTGGTGGGGATGAACGCGCGCCAGTTGGCGAAGCGGTTCCCCGCGAACAGCCAGTAGGTCCGCACCAGGCCAGCCGTGACGAAGGTGAACGCCGCCAGCATGTGGGTGAAGCGCATCACCATCATGATCGAGCCGCCCGGCGGGAAGAGGAACGGGTCGGCGATGTACAGGCCGGTGACCGACAGCACCACGATGCTGCCGAAGATGAACCAGTGGGTGAGACGCACGGGGACCTGCCACACGTAGAGCCTCACCCGCTGGGACGCGGCCGGCACGAAGCTGTCGATGATCCGCGACGTCTCGGTGCCCGGGTGCACCTCGGTGGGGGTCGGTGCCACGCCGGTGACGGGCACCTGCTGGGTTGCCGACATCGGAGCCTCCTTAGACGACCTGGATCTCGACGCCGTCCCCTCCGGCTGCGTCGTGAACGTGCACGGCGCAGGCCATGCAGGGATCGAACGAATGCACCGTCCGCAGGACCTCGACCGGGCGGGACGGATCGGCGACCGGTGTGCCGACCAGGGCCTCCTCCCACGCCCCTCGGCGCCCCTGCGCGTCACGCGGCGAGCCGTTCCAGGTGCTGGGCACCACGAGCTGGTAGTTGTCGATCTTCTGGTTCTTGACGACGACCCAGTGGGCGAGCGCACCGCGCGGCGCCTCCTCCATGCCCCAGCCCCTGGCCTCCTTCGGCCATGATTCGGGCTTCCACTGCGTCGTATCGGCGATCGCCATGTCGCCGGTGTCCAGGTTCGCCTCGAGGGCGGCGAGCCACTCGCCGAGCTTCGCGGCGAGGAGCTGCGTCTCGATGGCCCGGGCCGCGACCCGGCCCAGGGTGCTGAACAGCGCATCGGCACCCACGCCGAGGGTGAAGAGGAGCGAGTCCACGCTCTGCTTCACGTCCGCGTGCCCGGAGGCATAGGCCACCAGCATTCGCGCCAATGGACCCACCTCCATCGGCTGGTCGTCGTACCGCGGTGCCTTGAGCCAGCTGTACTTGTCGTATCCCTCGAGCGACTCGAAGGGCGGCTTGGGACCCGCGTACTTCGGGCTCGTCTCGCCGTCCCACGGGTGCTTGAGCGCGTCGTCGCCTCCGTCGTACGTGTACCAGGAGTGGCTGACGGTCTCGGCCACGCCGGTGTGCTCGACCGATTCGACCTTCGACAGGTCGCGGTTGAGGATCCGGCCGCGCGGCAGGTAGAGGCCCGATGGCAGTCCGGAGTCATCCTCCGGGAAGTCACCGTAGGCGAGGTAGTTGCCGATGCCCCCGCCGATCCCCGCCCAATCCTTGTAGAACCCGGCGACCGCGATGACGTCGGGGATGTAGACGTTGTCCACGAAGGCCTTGGCCTTTGCGATGAGCTCGGCGACCTCTGACAGGCGCCGCGTGGTGAGGGCCGTCGGCGAGTTGGGGTCCAGGCCCATGGCCATGCCGCCGACCACGTAGGACTGCGGGTGGGGGTTCTTGCCGCCAAGCAGGGCGTGGATCTTGATCACGTCCCGCTGCCAGTCGAGGGCCTCGAGGTAGTGGGCGACCGCCATGAGGTTCGCCTCCGGCGGCAGCTTGTAGGCCGGGTGGCCCCAGTACCCGTTGGCGAACGGACCCAGCTGCCCGGACTCGACGAACGTCTTGAGCCGTGCCTGTACGGACTTGAAGTTGCCCGTCGAGTTGGTCGGCCAGTCCGAGATCGAGCCGGCCAGCTGCGCGGTCGCCGCAGGATCCGCGGAAAGCGCGGACACCACGTCGACCCAGTCGAGTGCATGCAGGTGGTAGAAGTGGATCACGTGATCCTGCACGTACTGGATGCCCGCGATGAGGTTGCGGATCATCCGGGCGTTGCGCGGGATCTGGATCTGGAGAGCGCTCTCCACGGCTCGCACCGATGCGAGCGCGTGCACGGTGGTGCAGACGCCGCAGGCGCGCTGGGCGAAGACCCAGGCATCCCGCGGGTCGCGCCCGCGCAGGATCAGCTCCAGGCCGCGGAACATGGTCCCGGTGCTCCACGCGTCCTTGACGACGCCGTCCTCGACGTCGACCTCGATACGGAGATGCCCCTCGATGCGGGTGATCGGATCGATCGCGACGCGCGTCATCGCTCTGTCGCCTCCTCACTCGACGTTGCCTTGTCGTCGGCCGGGCTGGTGCCTGGTTCGTGCGGCGGTTCAGGCGGCTCCGGCGAGGAGCCCGTCCCCGCGCCTTGCTCCGCGGTCGCGGCCCGGCGGTGCCTCACGTAGCTCACGCCAGCGTGGACCGCAGTGAGCCCGGCGACGGCGCCCACCAGGCCGATCCCCAGCTGGTCCGCGGTGACCTCCGTGCCAAAGGGCGGGGGCGAAGGCAGACGACGATAGAACGGCGTCATCTGGTCCCAGAAGGCCGGCATGGTGCAGCCCACGCAGCCGTGGCCCACCTTGACGGGCCAGCTCGTGTGCTCGTTGAAGCGGGCGGTGGGGCAGTTGCTGAAGGTCTCCGGCCCCTTGCAGCCCATCTTGTACAGGCACCACCCCTTGCGGTGGCCCTCGTCGCCCCAGGCGAGCACGTACTCGCCCTGCTCGAAGTGGGCGCGGCGTTCGCACTGGTCGTGGATCAGCTGTCCGTAGGCGAACAGTGGCCGCCCGGCCGTGTCGAGCGCCGGCCACTCCTTGAAGGTCAGGTAGTGGACGATGGTGGCGGTCAGGTTCTCCACGTTCAGCGGGCAGCCCGGAAGGTTGATGACCGTCTTGCTCGGCAGGATGTCCTTGACGCCAACCGCGGCGGTCGGGCCACCGCTGGCGTGGGGCAGCCCGCCGTCGAAGGCGCAGGTGCCCACCGCAATCACGGCCAGCGCGTCCTTGCCCGCCTCGCGGACGATCGACTCGAACGTCCGCCCGCCCACCGTGCAGTAGATGCCGTCCTCGCCGAGCGGGATGGATCCCTCCACGATCAGGACGTACCCGTTCGGGAAGTTCTTGATCGTGTCGGCCCGGGACGTCTCGGCGGCCGTGCCGGCAGGCGCCATGATCGTCTCGTGGTAGTCGAGCGACAGCACGTCGAGGACGAGCTCCGCCGCCGTCGGGTGCGAAGCGCGCAGCATGGCCTCCGTGTTGCCCGCGCAGTCCTGGCCCTCGAGCCAGATCACCGGGACCCGGGACGATGCGGCCAGCGCCTTCGCGATGCGCGGCCCGTAGGCGGCGGGAAGCGCCAGGGTGGCGGCCATCCCGGCCGTGAACTTGAGGAAGGTTCTCCGGGAGATGCCGTGCTTGATCAGCACCGACAGGTAGCCGGGGTCAACGTCGTTCATCGTGCACGAAGCTCCGTCTGTGACCGGCCTGGTGGAAGCCATCGGTCGACGGCCCCCTTCGTGCTCCGATGAAACCTGCCGTGGGGCCCGGTAGGGAGGGGCCAAGCGTCCTGAAGGCAACGGGCCGCATCGCCCGATTGCCCGAATCAGGCCCGTGGCGCCTCAGCTACGCGGCGGCGTCAGCGCGCGGCGGCGTCAGCGCGCGGCGGCGAGTCGGTCGGCCTGAGCCCGCAGGGCGTCGGTCACCTTGGCGAGCGGCATCATGAAGGTCGGGATGCACTGGTCCCGGCAGCGCGTCGCCAGCTCGGCCACGTCGCGCAGGCGTTCCTCCATGACGACCCACGCCGCCTCCCGATGGGGGAGCAGGTAGTCGACCGCGTAGAAGAGCTCGAAGCCCGCCCCGGCGGTCAGGCCGGGATGATCGGGACCGATGGGCAGCCGCGAGACGAGCGCGCCGAGCGGCTTGATGCCAACGAACATGAGGTTGACGGCGACGTCTGCCAGGACCGCCAGCTGCTCGTCGGACTCGTCGGTGTGGGCGAAGTAGCGGGACAGGAGCTGGAGGGCGATCTCGTAGGTCGCGTTGAAGAGGTCCATGGTCCGGGCGGTGAAGCCGTCGTTGATGATCGGGACCTCGATGCCCGAGTCGGGCGGCCGGACGTACGCAGCCGCCACGTTCCGCGTCGGCTCGAAGTCCGGGTCGGCCTCACGCGCGGCCAGGTACTCCTCCAGGATGCCCAGCAGGCGTCCGAAGTGCGCATCGCGCCACTCGCCGCGGGCCCCCTCGCCCTGCTCGACGATGGTCTCGATGGCGGCCTGGGCGCTGGCGACGTCGGTGACGGGTATGAGCTCCTTCCAGCGGAAATGCTCCTCGTCGGCCTGGGCCGAGCGGGGACCCACGAAGAGCTTCTCCGGGCCGAGCTTCTCGGCGAGGTGGGCGAACCCGTCCTGGATGGCGCGGTACAGGTGGCCGATGGTGGCGAAGTCCTGGAGGTGCGGCCCGATCTCGTCCTCGATCGCCGCCGGCAGCGGAACCGCTTCACCGAGCGCGGCGAACCCCTCCGCGTCGTCCATGGCCATTCCCTCCGGCCGCTCCAGGTAGGCGAAGTGGCGGAGCGTGGCCTCGCCGAAGGGGAGCAGCGCGATCTGGATCCCGGCGGGGTAGCTCCGCGGCGGGAGCGGCAGGTTTGGCCGCGCCAGGCGCGGTGCGGCGCCGACCGCGGTGAGGAGGTTCTGGACCAGCGCCAGGTGCAGCATCTCCTGCTGGCCGATATGGAGCAGCTCGCGTCGCCAGCGCTTGATGGCGGTCAGCTGCTCGGCCGTCACGCCCTCGTCCTCCTTCTCCTTGAGGGAGAACGCTGCGTAGAGGTACGTGCACATGATCAAGTGCTCGAGCTCCGCGGCCTTGCCCAGGGTGTAGATGAGCGCTTCGCGGTGCTCGAGGACGATTGGCGCCTCGGGGTCGGCCTCGTCGCGCGTGGCGAGGACGCTTGTGAGGGCGCCGGTCGTGGAACCGCCTTGCCAGGACATCGACTGGCCTCCCGTCTGTGGACTCGGGGCTGGGCAGGCGAGCGCAGTCTACGCCGCTCGGGACCGTGGTGCCAGATCGTGTGTATCCTCGCGCCGTGACCCCTTCGCGAACCTCGGGTCGCGAGGTCCCGTTCCTGGGCCTCGCGCTGGTGGTGGTGCTCTACGCGGCCGCCATGGCCTACCTCGAATCGGCGGTCGTCGTGTACCTGCGGCAGGCCCTGGGCGTGGCGACCGCGACCGTCTTCCCGGTGGACTTCTCGGGAGCCGCCGGCTCGCTCGGGTATATCGAGCTGGGACGGGAGCTCGCCACGCTGATCATGATCGGAACGGTGGGCTGGATCGCCGGGCGCAGCCCGCTCGAGCGTCTCGCCTGGGCCGCGGTCGTGTTCGGCATCTGGGACATCGGCTACTACGTGTGGCTGTGGGTCTTCTCCGGCTGGCCGGCGGGCCTCGGGACCTGGGATCTGCTGTTCCTGCTGCCGGTCCCCTGGGCCGGGCCGGTCTGGGCTCCGGTGGCCGTGAGCGTCGGGCTGGTCGGCTTTGGGCTCGCCGTCGCCGCCCGCCTCCGGGCCGGTCGTCCGCTGCGCATGGACGTCACGCGCTTCGCGGTCCTGCTCCTGGGCGGCGTGGTCGTCGTCGTGAGCTTCACCCTCAACGCGAGCGTGGTGATCGATGGAGGGGTGCCCACCAGCTTCGCCTGGCCGGTCTTCGTCGCCGGCATGGCGATCGGCGTCGCCGCCGCGGGAGACGCGCTGTGGCGCGGAGCGCGTTCCTCGGATCGGCCTGGAGCCTAGGAAGCCGCTCCACCTCCCGGCGGCGGCTCAGCCTCCGACGGGGCGGGAGTCGCAGGGCGCGGCGCGCCCGTCTCGTCGGTCGCGTGGGCCTGACGATGCCAGGCCTCGAATGCCTCGGCGCTGCCTGCGGCTGGCGGTGCTGGTGCCTGGGGCGGTACCTGTCGAGGTGCATGGGATTCGTCAGGGCGCAGGAGAGCGACGACCGCCCATACCGCGGCCACGACGAGCAGCACCAGCAGCAACCCGCCGAAGAACCAGCCGAAGCCGCCGAATCGCCCGATCCCGTCGAACGAGCCCCGGCCCATCACCCCGGGCATGGCGTAGCGCTCGTGGCCACCCACCGCGGCACCTGCCGCAAACGCCACGACGGCGACCACCACCAGCACCGCGGCGGCAGCGATCGCCAGCGCCGCCGTGCTCGTTCCTCGCCTGTTCATCCTGTGATCTCCCGGGAGGCCAGGCCTCGCCCTGCGTTCGATGGTCCGGAACCGATGATGCCACCGATTCCTGAGAATCGGCTGAAGGCGCGGGGTGCCTCGCGACCCGGCTCGAGCCGACTCGCCCCATGATCGGTACGCTAACCGGCATGATCCGCGACCCGATTCGACTCAGCCGGCGTCAGTTCCTCGCGATCGTCGGCGGGGGCGCCGGTGCGGCGATCCTCGCCGCGTGCACGCCGCGCACCGCCGCGCCGTCCGGCTCGGCGGGCGCGGGCTCGCCGGCCAGCCTCGCCCCGACCCCGACCCCGACCTCCACCCCCACCCCCGGTCCGACCCTGCGCGAGAAGATCGGCCAGATGCTCCTCGTCGGCTTCCGGGGGACAACGGTCGAGGAGGCCGCCGCGATCGTGGCCGATATCCGTGACAGCAACCTGGGCGGCGTGATCCTCTACGACAAGGACCTGCCCACCGGCAGCCGCGTCCGCAACATCGTCTCGCCGCCGCAGCTGAAGGCGCTGGTCGCGGGTCTCCAATCGGGCGCGGCCACCCCGCTCATCGTCGCCGTGGATGAGGAGGGCGGGCTCGTCGCACGGCTGGATGAGCGCCATGGCTTTCCATCCACGTACTCCGCCGCCGAGCTGGGCAAGCGGGGCGATCCGCTCTTCACCCGCCAGCAGGGCGCGGCATTGGCCACCACGCTTCTCGACGCGGGGATCGGGGTGAACCTGGCGCCGGTCGTCGACCTCGACGTCAACCCAACGAACCCGATCATCGGCGCGCTCGGGCGGTCCTTCGGGGCGGATCCGTCGGTGGTCACAGCGCAGGCAGAGGCGTTCATCGCGGGGCATCACGACATCGGCGTGCTCACCACCCTGAAGCACTTTCCCGGCCACGGCAGCTCCACCGGGGACACGCACCTGGGCGTGGTGGACGTGACCGACACCTGGAAGCCAATTGAACTCGAGCCGTTCGCCAACGTGATCCGCGACGGACGCGCCGATGCGGTCCTCACCGCGCACGTCTTCAACCGCACCCTCGACCCGGACCACCCGGCCACGCTCTCGCAGCAAATCATCACCGGCATCCTCCGTGAGCAGCTAGGCTTCCAGGGTCTCGTCTTCAGCGACGACATGCAGATGGGCGCCATCCGCCAGGCCTATGGCTACGCTGATGCCGTCCGCCTCGCGATCCTGGCCGGCGTCGACGTCCTAACCATCGCCCAGCAACAAGTTTTCGAGGTGGGCATAGTGGCGAAGACGATCGACCTGGTAGCGGGCCAGGTCGCCGGCGGCTCGATTCCCGAGGCGCGCATCGACGAGTCGTACCAGCGGATCGTCGCCTTCAAGCAGCGGATGGCGGCATGACCCCACGGCGGATGCTGGGCTCGCTGGTCGTGCTGGTGACGATGGTGGTCGTCGCTGTCGTGCTGCTCCAGGGACAAGGGACCGGTTCCACTGAGCCATCTGGCACAGGGCCGATGCTGGCGTCCGACACCCCGGGGGGGGCGCCCACCTCCGCGAGCTCCTCGGGAAGCGGTGCCACCGGTGCACGGCATGTCTGGATCATCGTCATGGAGAACCGGGCCTACAGCCAGGTGATCGGCGACGCGGACGCGCCGTTTCTCAACCAGCTGGCGGCCGACAACGGCCTCGCCACCGACTACCACGGCGTCGCCCATCCCTCGGAGCCGAACTACCTTGCGCTCGTGTCAGGTTCGACGCAGGGGGTGACCGACGATGGCGTGCATGACATCAGCGCTCCAACCGTCTTCGGCCAACTGGAACAGGCGGACCGGACCTGGGCCGTCTACGCCGAGAACGTCCCGTCGGGATGCTTCACGGGGGCGACCTCCCACGGCGGCGCGGACGGTACCGGCACATACGCTCGCAAGCACGAGCCGGCGATCAGCTTCACGGCCATCAGTGGCGACCCTGAGCGGTGCGCGCACATCACCGACCTGTCGCACTTCGACCCGGCGGCGGCGGACCTCAGCCTCGTCATCCCCAACTTGTGCCACGACATGCATGACTGCTCCACCGCTGCTGCCGACGCCTGGCTACGCGGGTTCGTCCCGCGCATCACCGCCTCGCCCGCGTACGCCGACGGCGGGCTCCTTGTGGTGGTCTTCGACGAGTCCGATACCGGCGGCAGCAACGTCCCAATGGTGTTCGCGGGACCGTCCGTTCCAGCCGGGACGCGGGTAACCCAGCGCGCCGATCACTACAGCCTGCTGCGGACCGTGCAGGAGGCCTATGGTCTGCCGTGCCTGGCCCAGTCCTGTCACGCGGCTCCGATCCCGGCCCTCCTGAGCACCGGAGGCACCTGATGCTGCCCGGCCACCCGACCGGCATGGAGGCGGCGCTCGCCGAGGTGGCCGGCTGGATTCGCGCCGCGCGCTCGACCGTGATCCTCACCGGTGCCGGGATCAGCACGGATTCGGGCATCCCCGATTTTCGGGGCCCGCAGGGAGTCTGGACCCGCAACCCGGGAGCGGAGGCGAAGGCGGACATCAGCCACTACCTGGCCGACCCGGCCGTCCGCCGCGAGGCGTGGCGCAGCCGGGCCGAGCATCCCGGACGCCATGCCCGGCCCAACGCCGGCCACCGCGCGGTGGCCGAGCTCGAGCGACGGGGCCACGTGGTGCTGCTCGTGACGCAGAACATCGACGGGCTCCACCTCGACGCCGGCAGCCGGCCGGATCGCACCATCGAGATCCACGGCACCACGCGGGAGTACGTGTGCCTCGCCTGCGGGGACCGCGGTCCCATGGAGGCGGCGCTGGAGCGCGTGCGGGCGGGCGAGGAGGATCCCGCCTGCCGCCGCTGCGGCGGCATCCTCAAGTCGGCGACCATCTCGTTCGGCCAGGCGCTCGTCGCCGAGGATCTCTTCCGGGTCCAGCGTGCCGCCGAGATGGCCGATCTCTTCGTGGCCATCGGGACCAGCCTGACGGTCTACCCGGTCGCCGAGCTGCCGGTCCGCGCGCTGCGCAACGGGGCGCGGCTGGTGATCGTGAACGCCGAGCCCACCCCGCTCGACGGCCAGGCGCATGCCGTCCTGCGCGGCCCCATCGGGGAGCTGCTGCCTGCGCTGGTGGCCGCGCTCTAGCCTCGGCGCTGGGCTACGCTCCGCGCATGGCAGCCACGCCGAGCCTTCGCGATGTCCCCGGGATCCGGGTCGGCCACGCGACCGACCCGGTGGGAATGACCGGCTGCACCGTCGTCCTCGCCGCGGAGGGGGCGGTGGGCGGCGTTGACGTCCGTGGCTCGGCGCCCGGGACGCGCGAGACGGACCTGCTGCGTCCGACGGCCCTGGTCGAGCGGGTCCACGCGGTCTGCCTCACCGGCGGGTCGGCCTTCGGGCTGGCGGCCGCCGACGGGGTCATGCGCCGTCTCGCCGAACGCGGGATCGGGTTCCCGACCGGCGTTCGGCCGGTGCCGCTGGTGCCGGCAGCCGTGCTCTTCGACCTGGGCGTGGGGTCCTCGCAGGCGACGCCCGGCGCGGACGACGGCTACGCGGCCACGCTGGCCGCCGAGGGCGGCACGGCCGGGGGCGGCCCGATTGAAGGGAGGGTGGGCGCCGGTACGGGCGCCACCATCGGGAAATGGGCAGGTTCCGAGCGGGCGAGCCGCGGAGGCATCGGATCGTGGTCTGCGCGGCTGCCATCCGGTGCGACGGTGGGCGCCCTCGCGGCCACGAACGCCCTGGGCAACGTCGTCGGCCGGGACGGGCGAACCCTCTCCGGGGCTCGCGATGGCGCGGGCGGCTTCCTGGATCCGGGAGCCGTGATCGGCGGTGGCGCGACATCGGCGCCGTGGACGAACACCACCCTGGCCGTGGTCGCCACCGATGCTGCGCTGGACCGCTCGGCGTGCCGGTCGCTGGCCGGCCTGGCCCACGACGCGCTCGCGCTCGCCATCTCCCCGGTGCACACGCCGTTCGACGGCGACACCGTCTTCGTGCTCAGCACCGCGACGGCGGCAGAGCGAACGGATCCGGCGACGCTCCTGCCGCTGGGCGCGCTGGTGGTCGAGGTGCTGCGGACCGCGATCGAACGCTCCGTCCGGGAGCCTGAGGGCTAGAGCCAGTCCCCCGAGCCGTCGCCCATCAGCACCCCGGAGTCGAGCTCGGATTCGAACAGGGCGAGCTCGTCAGCGGGGATGAGGAAGGCGTGCTCCCGTGCCGGGAAGGTCCCCGCGCGCACCTCGGCGGCGTAGGTCTCGAGCGCCGTGCGCGTCTCCTCGGCCAGGTGCGCGTACTGCTTCACGAAGCGCGGCATGGGACCCTCGTTGACCCCCAGCAGGTCGTGCCAGACCAGGACCTGGCCATCGCAGTCGACGCCGGCTCCGATCCCGATGGTGGGGATCCGCAGCGCCTGCGTGATCCGCGCGGAGACGCGCTGGGGGACCGCCTCGAGGACGATGGCGAAGCAGCCGGCGGACTGGAGCATCTGTGCGTCGGCGAAGAGCTGGCGCGCCTTGGCCGCCGTGCGGCCCTGCGCCTTGTGCCCGCCGAGCATCGTCGCGCTCTGCGGGGTGAGCCCGATATGACCCATGACCGGGATGCCGGCCGCCACGATGGCGCGGGCACGCGAGACGGAGCTGCCGCCGCCCTCGAGCTTGACGGCGTCGGCGCCAGCCTCCTTGACGAGGCGGACGGCATTGCGCACCGCTTCCTCGTCGGAGACCTGGAAGCTGCCGAGCGGCATGTCCACCAGGAAGAAGGCGCGCTTCGTGGTCCGGCGCGCGGCGCGGGCCAGGACCACCATCTCCTCCATGCTGATGGGCGTGGTGCCGTCGTAGCCCAGGACGTTGTTCGCAGCGGAGTCGCCCACGAAGACGATGTCGACGCCCGCCTGGTCCGCCAGGCGCGCCGATGGGGCGTCGTAGGCGGTCACCATCACGATCCTCTCGCCGCGCTGCTTCTTCTCGGCGATGGCGGGCAGGGTGAGGTGGTCGGGTGCCGGGATGGATTGGCTGTCGCGGTCCGCGGTGCTCATGGCGCCTCCTCGTTGAGGAGCACATTGTCTATCAGACGTGTCGAGCCCACACGCACCGCGGCGGCCAGGGTCAGGCCATCGAGGTCGGCGACGTCCACGTAGTCGACGCCGAGGCCCTCGGTGCCCTCGATCAGCGCCCGGGCCGTGGTGCGCGCGCCATCGGTCCCGTCACCGGCCCGGAAGGCCGCCAGGCCGGCCTGCAGCCCGCGGGGAAGTGCCAGGGCCCGGTCGCGATCGGCGGGGGAGAGATACACGTTGCGGCTGGAGAGCGCGAGGCCGTCGGGGTCGCGGACGGTGGGGATCACCCGGATATCGAGCGGCAGGTCCAGGTCGCGGACGACGTGCTTGATCACGGCAACCTGCTGCGCGTCCTTGCGCCCGAAGTAGGCGACGGCCGGGCCGGCCGCGTTGAAGAGCTTGGTGCAGACGGTCGCCATGCCGGCGAAGTGCCCCGGGCGGAAGGCGCCCTCGAGGATCGTCGCGAGTGGGCCCGGGTCGATGCTGGTGGCGAAGCCGTCGGGATACATCTCGTCGACCGCCGGCGCGAAGAGGACGCCGATCCCCGCCGCCGCCGCCAGCTGCGCGTCGCGCGCCTCGTCCCGCGGGTACCGGGCGAGGTCCTCGCCGGGGCCGAACTGGGTTGGATTCACGAACAGGCTGGCGACGGCGACGTCGCACTCGGCCGCCGCGGCGCGGAAGAGGGTCAGGTGCCCCTCGTGGAAGTAGCCCATGGTCGGGACCAGCCCGATCCGGGCGCCGTCCGCCCGATGGGGGGCCAGCGTCGCGCGGAGCTCGGCGACGGTCCGGACCGTCGTCACGCCCGCGTCGCCTCGGCGAGGACCCGATACAGGGGAACGATCTCCGGCGCCCGCTCCTCGAGCGCGCGCAGGTGTGCCTCGATGGTGGCCCGGTCCCCGCGCGCGATGGGTCCGGTGAGCGCGAATCCGTTGGCGATGGTGCGTTCCATGAGGGGGACGAGTGCCTCGGGCGGCACACCCACCTCCTCGAAGAGGGCCGATGCCGTCCGGAACAGGGTCACCAGGTAGTTCCCGGCAATCACGGCTGCGGCGTGGTAGAGCGGCCGGTCCGCGTCGGCCAGGACGAAGGGTCGCAGCCCCAGGGTCTCCGCCAGCGCGGTCGCCGCATCGAGCGCCTCGGGGGTCTCCGCGGTGACCGCGCCCCAGGCACCGTCGAGCTGCTCGGGTCCGCGCTCGGTGGTGAGAGTCTGCAGCGGATGCACGCTGAAGCGACGGGCGTGGGGGTCGAGCGCCGCAAGGGTCGTGGCACCGGAGACGTGCGCCACCCAGGGGCCGGGCGCCACGGACCGCGCCACCTCGGGAATCGCCGCGTCGGGGACGCACAGCAGCACCAGGTCCGGCGCCGGCCCGGCCGGGGTGCCGTCACGACCCGCCACGTCGACGCGCAGGCCGCGATCGCGGAGCCGTGCCGCGAGGGCGCGTCCCGCACGACCGGAGCCGACCACCCGGACCGATGCGATCACGTGCCGAGTCTAGCCGTGTCCGGTACGCTTGGCCCCCGCCGGAGCGCGGCGAGAGGAGGGTGGGCGCCCCAATGGATCGATGGGTCTGCAAGCGATGCTTTGCCTCGAACGACGGGGACGTGTCGGCCTGCGGCGCCTGCGGCTGGCCGCGCGGCGAGGAGCCGGTGCCGTCCGAGACGCTCGCGGCGGCCCCGGCCTACGCTCCCGCGGCCGGACCGGAACGCCCGACGCCGTGGTGGCGGCCGTTCCTGCGCTACTGGTGGGTCGTGGCGATCCTCGTGATCGGCGGGTACGCCCTCAGCGGGTACCTTGGCCAGGCCCGTCGCGACGCGAGCGGCAGCATCACCACGGCCGGGTCGGTGGCGCTCACCGAGCTCCGCGTGGGCGACTGCTTCGATGCGCCGTCGGGCGGTACCGTCTCGCGGGTGACGGGACGTCCCTGCGCCGACTCGCACACGTTCGAGCTGTTCGCCATCGCCACCGACAGCGTTGACGAGACCTATCCCGACGATGCGGCCATGGGGAGCTTCCTCGCGTCCGCCTGCGTCCCCGCGTTCGCCGACTACGTGGGCAGCGCTTATGGCGCGTCGGCCCTGGAGATCCTGCCCGTCACGCCCACGGAGGACGGCTGGTCGCGCGGCGATCGCACCTTCTTCTGCGCCGTCTACGATCCGGCCACCGGCCAGCTGACCGGCTCGCTGCACGGCTCGGGCCGCTAGGGGTCGCCCAGGGTGGGCGCGATCGCCCTGGTGGGCCGCAAGGTCACCTGGATCGGCCTCGCCGCACTGGTTGCCGTCGCGGCCACGGCCGGGATGCGGATCGCCGGCGTGGAGGCGGTCGGGGTCTTCATCGGCTCGGCGATCGCGCTGGCTGCGCTCGCTTCGCTGGTGGGCGAGGGCACCGACCAGCTCGGCTCGCGCCTTGGCCCGGGCGCGACCGGGGTCCTGCAGTCGGCCCTGGGCAACCTGCCGGAGCTGTTCATCAGCTTCTTCGCCCTCCAGGCCGGCCTGGTGACCGTGGTCCAGACCGCGCTGGTGGGCTCCATCCTGGCCAACTCGCTCCTGGTCCTGGGGCTCGCCTTCTTCCTGGGCGGCCTGCGCCACGGGACGCAGCGCTTCCGGTCCGAGGCCCCGCGCATGATCGCCGTCCTGATCCTGCTGGCCACCGCGGCGCTCGCCATCCCGGCTCTCGCGACGGCGCCCGGCGCACCGGACGCCGGACACGCGGTTGAGCTCTCCGTCGCCGTGTCGATCGTCCTGCTGGTCGTGTTCGCGGGATCGATCCCGTTCTCCGTGGGCGGGCGTGCCGAGGATCCCGGCGAGGTTGAGGGGCGCTGGCCGCTGTGGCTGGCGATCGGCCTGCTGGCCGTCGCCGGGGCGGGTGCGGCGCTGACCAGCGACTGGTTCGTGGAGTCGCTGCGGCCGGCCATGGCGACGCTCCACCTGTCGGAAGAGTTCGTGGGCCTGGTCATCGTGGCCATCGCCGGCAACGCGGTCGAGAACGTGGTGGGCGTCCAGATGGCCCTGCGCAACCGCTCGGACCTGTCGGTGAGCCTGATCCTCAACTCGAGCCTGCAGGTGGCCCTGGCCCTGATCCCGGTGCTCATGCTCCTGAGCCTGGTCGTGGGGTCCACCCCCATGACCCTCGTCCTGCAGCCGCTGCTCATCGGCTCGCTCGTCCTCTCCGCCCTCCTGTCGGCGCTCATCACCGTTGACGGGCGCAGCACCTGGCTGGAGGGCCTGGCGCTGATAGGCCTCTACGCCATCATCGCCGCGTCGGTCTGGTGGGGCCCCGCCATCGGCGCCTGACCGAGCCAATCCCCGGCGTTCGGCCCGTGTAACGGATCGTCGCCGTGCGTTGGACTCGGCCCGGCCCACCGACGCAGTGTTGCGCCGTCCGTACCGCACCGTCGCCGTGGCGGCATTCCAACCCACCGGTGCGTCCCTCCCCCGACGGTAGGGTTCAGCGGGATGAACGCAGCGTCGGGGGAGCGGTTGCCACCGGCCCCAGGGCGACGATGTGTTACACCCGGCGGAACATCGGCCGGTTCGATGGCCCGGGCTGATGGCCCGGACCTCAGCGCAGGGGTCCTCGCAGGGCCGATGCCGCGGCGTGGGCGCCGCACAGCCCGTGCACCCCGCCGCCCGGTGGCGTGGAGGACGAGCAGACGAAGAGGTGCGGATCGGGGGTCGAGTAGGGGTCGATCCGGATCGCCGGCCGCGTGAAGAGCTGGAAGAGGTCCTGCACTCCGCCGTTGATGTCACCGCCGACGTAGTTGGGATTCTCAGCCTCGAGCGCTGCCGGTCCGCGGGCGTGGACGGCGAGGATCCGTTCCCGGAAGCCGGGGGCAAAGCGCTCGACCTGGTCCAGGATCGCATCGGTCATGTCGACCGTGGAGCCGTTGGGCACGTGGCAATAGGCCCAGACGGTGTGCTTGCCCTCGGGTGCGCGCGACGCATCGAAGAGCGACTGCTGGGCCAGCAGCACGAACGGCCGCCGGCTCGTCCTGCCGCGCGCGACCGCGCCCTCGGCAGCGACGATCTCCTCCAGCGTGCCGCCAAGGTGGACGGTGCCCGCCTTCAGCAGATCGGGGTTCCGCCAGGGGATGGGCCCGTCGATGGCCAGGTCCACCTTGAAGCTGCCGGGTCCGTACCGATAGCGCCGCAGCTGGGCCGCGTACCAGCCGCCCAGGCGGTCCCCGGCCATGGCCAGCAGCTGCCGGGGCGTGACGTCGAGCAGCGCGGCATCGTGCTCGGGGAGCTGGCCCAGGTCGTCCACGCGACGCCCGGTGACGATCGTGCCACCCAGGTCCGCGGTGAGGTGGGCCGCCAGGGCATCCACGATACGCTGCGAGCCACCGCGTGGCAGCGGCCAGCCCACCGCATGGGCGCTGGCCAGCAGCATGAGCCCGAACGCGCCGGAGGCCGGCCGGCCGAGGGGCAGCATGGCGTGAGCGGCCACTCCCGCCAGCAGCGCCCGCGCCCGATCGTCGTGGAAGCGGCGGGCCAGCCAGGTGGCCGGCTGGAGCGCCAGGAGCCCGAACCGTGGAATGGCGATGGGGTGACGGAACGGGGCGCCGATGCGCAGGGGACCCAGGAACTCGGCTGCGATCGTGTCCCAGCTGCGCGCCACCGGTCCGACGAGCCGCGCGTAGGCGGGGCCGTCGGCGCCGAGGCTCGCCACCGTCTTGTCGAGGTCGCGGTACACCAGCGCCGCGCTCCCGTCATCCTGCGGATGGGCGAGCGCGATGGGCGGCTCGATCCACTCCAGCCCGTGGCGGTCGAGCGGGAGCCCGGAGAAGAACGTCGAGGCGCGGCCGAGCGGATGGATGGCGCTGCAGACGTCGTGGACGAAGCCCGGCAGGGTCAGCTCGGCGGAGCGGCAGCCACCCCCGATGGTGTCGTTGCCCTCCAGGACGGTGACCGAGCGGCCGGTCCGCGCAATCGCGATCGCGGCGGCGAGCCCGTTGGGGCCCGCACCGACCACCACCGCATGGGCTCGCTCGCTGCTCACCTCGCTAACGGTACGCGACGCTGCGGCTCAGGGTCGCCGCCGGATCCAGCGCGCCGGTGCCGCGACGGTGTGCACCATGGAGCGGAAGCCGGAGTTGTGGCGGACGTTGACCAGGTACCGCCACTGGCGCCGCCGGTCGACGCGCGTGATCTCGGTCGTCGGCTCGGCGCTCACGCCGAAGCGGGCCGCCAGGTTGCGGACCGTGTCCTGCCAGAAGCGGTTGTTGACCCGGTGGCCGCCGAAGACGAGGCCGAGTTCGAAGATCGGGTCGCTCGCGCGCTCCAGGGCCTGCGCCTGGGCCACGATCACGCCATCCGCGTCGCGGAAGGCGCTGAAGGTGATCCACGCCGAGAGCATGTGGCCTTCCGGGGTCATCAGGGTGAAGGCGTCGGGGTCGGCGAAGACCACCATGACCCCGGTGTGGAGCTTGACCGGTCCTGCCGCGCTCACCGACAGCAGCGCGACCTCGCCGGGCCGGATGCCCGCGAGCGGTGCGTAGAACGTGTTGCCCTTTGGCCAGAACGAGGGGAATTCGGCCTTCCAGGTGGCGATCACCGCCTGGGGGGTCAGGTCAGGATCGGCACCGGCCAGGCGGATCCGAAAGGTCTTCTGCCACATCTGGCCAAAGCCCTGGAGCGGGCCGGAGAGGCGCCGACCCCGGACCGTGCCGGCCAGGGCCCCGCTCGGAACGTCGGCGACCTGCAGCCGCTCTGTCGGCTGCGCCCAGGCGTCCGTGTCGGTGCGCTGCGGCGATTCGGCGGCGTTCATGAATGCGCGCCGCCGCTATGCCGGGACCGCGGCCAGCGCGTCGGCCTCGGACTCGACGATGCCGATCGCCTCGTCGAGCCGCGTCAGCGAGAGGATCTGGCGGTAGTGATCGGACAGCCCGTAGGCCAGCATTCGCTGTCCCTGGCGCTGCGCGCGGACCAGGAGGGTGACGAGCAGGCCGATGCCGGTGCTGTTCATGTACTCCAGTGGCGAGAAGTTCAGGACGATGGCCCGTGTCTGCGGGCCGGAGGCCTGCTGGTAGGCCTCCATCAGGGCAGCCTCGGTGGCGCCCGTCAGCTCCCCGTCGATGTCGATGACGCTCGTGCGCTCGCCCCCGCTTCGGACCTGCATCGGTGTTCGCTCCTCGTTTCGTGTGCTGGCTCGGGCCGGCCGTCAGGCGACCGCGCTCGACTCGTCCGCGTGGATCGACAGGAAGTCGGCCAGGCGCGTGATCTCGAAGATCTGCCGGTAGTGCTCCGAGAGCCCGAAGGCGTGGACCGGCAGCTTCTCGCTGCGGGCCCGCGCCAGGAGCTCCACGACCAGGGCGATCCCGGTGCTGTTCATGTAGGTCAGGCCGGCGAAGTTGAGGATCACGCGATCGGTGTCTCCGGTTGCCTCGGCATAGGCGGCCTGCAGGGCATCGGCGGCCCCGCCGTCGAGCTCGCCGCTGATGTCGATGACGCCCGCCCCGTCGTGGCGACGGGCGGTCGCCGCGAAGCGCTCAGTCATGGTTCTCCTCCAGGTGCATCACCAGCTCGACGGTCTGCCCGTCGGCGTCGGGGGTGACGTGCATGGCATCCACGAGGCTCTGGATCAGGAACAGGCCCCAGCCGCGCGGCGGCTGCTCCCCGCGGAGCTTCGCGGCGATGTCCGGCGTCTCGGTGATGGGGATGGGATGCTCTCCGTGGTCCCGGATCTCCACGACCAGGTCGCGGTCGCGGCGCAGGACCCGGACGTCGACCGGGATCACCGGGTCGTTGTGGTTTCCGTGCTCGATGGCGTTCATGGCCGTCTCGGCGACCGCGGTCTTGAGCTTCTCGAGGCGCTCGCCGGCGAGCCCCGCTGGCGCCGCCGCGTCCGCCACGCGGCGCATCACCTCGCGCTCGTTGCCGGCCTCGGACGGCACCTGGAACTCGGCGAGCACGCCGGCGGAGGCTGCGTCCGGCGAGGTGTCGGTCGCGGTTCCGGACGCGTCGCCCTCCCACCGCAGCGCGACCAGGGTGATGTCGTCCTCCTGCTCCCAGCCCGGCCCGGTGAACCGCTCGAGCTCCGCCAGGACGCGGGCGATCACGCCGCCGCGACCCTCGCGGGGCTGGGCCACCAGGTCGCCGAGGCGGGGGATGCCGAACATCTCGCGGTCAGGGGCGTGC
The DNA here is from genome assembly GCA_963805645.1 of uncultured Chloroflexia bacterium. Classification (GTDB taxonomy): domain Bacteria; phylum Chloroflexota; class Limnocylindria; order QHBO01; family QHBO01; genus CAVXEH01. The sequence continues at coordinate 59,117 of CAWDVA010000008.1, forward strand.
GCCTCGGCGATGCCGTCCGAGTGGAGGAGGACCACCTGGCCGCGAGCAAGCTGCGCGGTCGTTTCGTCGTACGCCATGCCGGGCATGAGGCCCAGCGGCATCCCGGTCGCGCGGAGTTCGGTGGCGCCGTCATCGGTCCGCACGAAGGGAAGGTTGTGACCGGCATTCGCGAAGCGGAGCGCTCCCGTGCGTGGGTCCAGGACGCCGTACAGGCAGGTGACGAACATGCGCGAGGGGATGTCGCCGTGGAGGAGATCGTTGACCCGGGCGAGCACGGCACCGGGATCGCCCAGCTCCTCGCCCGCGGCGCGGAGCAGGGACCGGGTGGCAGCCATCACCATGGCGGCCGGGACGCCCTTGTCGGTCACGTCGCCGACGGTGAAGGCAATGGTCCCGTCCGGCCGCTCCAGGACGTCGTAGAAGTCGCCGCCCACCGCGCGCGCCGGGCGATAGAAGGCCTCGATGCTCCAACCAGCAGGCTGCGGCAGCTCGACCGGGAGGAAGTGCTGCTGGATCAGCTGCGCGACGGCGAGCTCCTGCTCCATGCGCTGGCGCTCGCGCGCCTCCGCTTCCTGCTCCCGGACCAGCTGCGCCACGCGAAGCGCGGGTGCGGCCTGTCCGGCCAGGTTGTCGAGGAGGCGCCGATCGTCGGAGGAGTATTCCTGCTCGGAGCGACGCGGACCCAGGTTCAGGGTGCCGATCAGCTCGCCGGAGCTCACGAGCGGAACGACCAGCTTGACCCCCGCGTCGCGGAGCTCGCGCACGGCGGTCGAATCCAGGGTCAGGGTGTCGAGATCTACCGGGCCGTTCGCGGCCTGGAGATAGGCCAGCAGCGGATCGTTCTCGGTGATCTCGACGGCCGGCGTCTCGGCCAGGGTCTCGACCGAAGCTTGGGGTAGCTCGGCTTCCGCGCGTCGGTTGCCGCGTCGCACGACGCGTCGCAGGGCCTGGGTGAAGGTCGTCATCGGCTCCGATTCTCGTTCGGGGGTGTCCGCCAATCGTTACGAGAAGTTGGACCTAGGTCCGGGGAAGATCCGTGGTCGGTCCCAGTTCGCCGCCCTCCATCATCCGCTTGAGATTCGCCAGGCCGCGCTCCCACCCGCGTTCGTACGGGCCCACGAAGAGAGGACCGATGAGCCGCATAAGCCCGCGGAGGCGGAAGGTCGAGTCAACGTCGACCCGCGTGCCTTCCCCGATCGGCTCCAAGGTGAGCGTGATGTCGAACGGCGCGCTGGGTGAGAGCCCGCGCATGCCGGCCAGCCGCGGCGGCTCGTAGGCCGTGACGACCGCGTCATTCTCGCTCGCGCGTCCCAGGAACATCACGCGGGCACGGCGAACCGAGCCCATGCCATGCGGCGGCGGGGTGGTCCACCACTCCTCCACCTGGGCCGGGTACCAGCGCCCGGTGAGGGTGACGTCAGTCAGGACGGAGAAGACATCCTCGATGGGCCGCCGGATCTCGGCGGTGTGGCGCGTCATGAGCGCGCTGCACCGGCCGGCGATATGACACCGGGCCGGAGGTCGGCGGGGATCATGGTTACCGGGACGGTGCGGCCGCCGACCGAGCCGGCGACCGGTCGAAGGCTGCGGCGCTCCACAGAATTGTGAACAGGAGCTGGACGGCCACAATGCCCAGCAGCCGCGCATCGCCCAGGCCGGATGCCATGGCGAGAACCGTGACAACGGTGCCGGCGGCCCAGGCCACGGCGTTGCCAATCACGATTCCCCGCCACGCGCCGCCATCGGTCACCCCTCGGGCGAACCAGTTGAGCGCGGCATAGCCGATGTAGGAGGCGCAGGCAAGCCGGACGAGCGCCACGCCCGTCGGATCGAGGGTGAGGCCGACGACGCCGGCCATGGCGGCGGGGGCGATGAGGCCTGCGCCGCCGGAGAGGAGGGAGAAGATCGCGGCGATGGTGGCCAGCCGGTGGGGTGACATGCGCACAGGCTCCTCGTGTGCTCGCGTTCAGCTCGGCTGCCGGGAGATCCGGCGGCAGGGAAGGGTCGCGGGCGAGCCGTTCGCGAAGCGTTACGAACCATCTTGTCGGATCGGTTCGTCACGGATGCGGAGCCAGACCCACGCCGTGGTGGGTCGCAGGGTGCCGGCCGCCGCGGCGAGCAGCTCGGCCTCGACGGCGTGGAGATCCAGGCGGTCCCGGAGCCGTGCCCCGAAGCCGTCGGCGACCAGCGCCAGGTCGTAGCGATTGCGGTCGAAGCGGCGGTCGACCCAGCGCTGGATCCGCGAGCGGGCCGGCCGGAGGAGCGTGGCGGCGGCGAGCGTTGTGGCCGCCACGGCATAGGTCCGGCCGCCCGTGACGCTGGCGAGCAGCTCGGAGAGGACGAGGATGCCGCCGACCTCGATGCCCAGCAGGAACGCCGAGAGCACGGCGTAGGTCAGCGTGCGCTTGATGACGAGGTCGATGTCATAGAGGCGGTAGCGGGTAATGGCGATCGCAAGGGAGATCGGCAGGGGGAGCATCCCCAGTGCCCAGGCGACATCGGCCAGCACGCCGCCCGGGATGACGTTCGAGACGGTGATTCCGGCGAGCATTGCCACCATCCCGAACAGGATCCACTTCAGCTGCTGGCGCTCGGCGCCCCGCGACCGCCGGAAGCGCACCGCCAGGGCCACGGCCCCGGCGCCGAACAGGATCACGTAAATGAAGAAGCCGGCCTGGACGACGTCGTAGAGGGGCTTGAGGGCGGGCACGAAGATCGGGTTCGCGCCGTCGATCCCGCCCTGGCCCGCGCCGCCGCCGGGATCACCGAGAGCGAAGATCACGATCACGACCAGCAGGGTGATCCCGACCGCGACGTAGACGCGGTTCCACGCCGGGGTCAGGGGCCGGCCGGTCGGGACGACGAAGGCCAGCAGCACCGGGCAGGACAGCGCGAGGATCCATGTCCACGACAGGGCGGCACCAATCTGCGGGAAAGGGACGGCGAGGGTGTGGTCGAACCCGGCAATTGCGTATCGTTCCACCGCGAAGGATCCGACCATGGCCAGGCAGAGCAGGCCCAGGAGCCATCCCACGCTGTTGCCGCGCTCGCGCGCGGCGATCAGGCCGCCCGCGATCCCGTAGGACAGGAGCAGCGGGACCATGATCGGGTCGCTCGGGTTTCCCGCTCGGGGATCGACGGCCTCCAGCCATAGGCCGGCGGCGCCCAGCACGGCGGCGACCGCGAGCGGCATCCAGGGAAGAGCTCCCCGCAGCACCCGGCTCATGCGTCGCGGATCCAGACACCGATGAACGCCGGATGCATGGCACGGTCCACCGATCCGCGCAGGTCGTCCACGACGGCGTCGAGCTCCACCTCGTCGCGCAGCCGCGTGGAGAACGCATCTGCGATCCGCTGCGCATCGTATCGGCTCCGATAGAACCGCCGGTCGACGGCGGCCTGGACGCGTCGCCGGATCGGCCCGAAGAGGGCCGCCACCAGCAGGGTGGAGCCAGCGACGGCGAGCTCGGTCGTCCGGACGATGCTCGCGAGGAGGGCCTGCAGGGCGAGGACCGAACCGACGTAGACCGCCGCAAGCACGATCGTCAGCGCCGCGTAGACCAGCGCCCGGTTGATGAGGTGGTCGATGTCGAAGAGCCGATGGCGCACGATCGCGATGCCGATCGCCACCGGAATGCCCAGCAGCGCGACCGCGAGGAGCGTGGCCCCCACGGTCTGGTCGTGGACCTCGCTCGCGAGGAGCAGGTAGAGGACGAAGGTGGCGGCCGCGACGCTCGCCGCCAGGGCGAGCCACTTGAGCTGCTGACGCTCGAGGCCGCGTGCGCGGCGGAAGCGGACGATCACCGCGGCGCTGGCGAGGGCCAGGCCGGCAACCAGCAGCATGACGCCGACCACCGCCATCGCTGCCACGATCCCCGGGGTATCGGGCGGGACCAGTCCTTCGGGTCGAGGGAGCGTTGCCCGACGCCAGAAGCCCAGCGCGAGCCCCACGGTTCCACTCAGGACTCCCGCGGCGACGATCGTGGCCCATGGCCGCCAGCGCGGTGACGGGAGCCGGCCGGTCGGGAAGACGAGAAGCGGGAACGCTCCCACCGCGGCCATGGTCGGAACCCAGATCCACGACTCGAGCCACGCGCCCACCCATGCCGCGGGCACGGCGCCCGGTGCCGCGAGCAATCCATAGACAGCGTAGTAGTGCCCGGCGAACTGGAGGGCGGAGAGCAGGGCCCCGGCGATCATCAACCATCCGATCGGGTTCTCCGGGCGACGCCGGGCGATGGGCAGCCCCGACAGCGTGAAGACCACGGCGGCCACGCCCTGGAAGCCGGGAAATCCCCAGTCCGCGGCGCGGAGCGGCAGCGGCCAGCTCGCGATCACGAGGACGATGCCTGCGAGCAGCGCCAGGGTCTCGAGGGACAGGCTCGAGATGAGGATGGCGCTCATTGCCGGCCGCTCGCCCTGTGCCGCACCCAGACGCTCACCGTGGCCGGCAGGAGGGCGGCGCGCGCGGTGGCCGCCAGCTCGTCCACGACGTCGTCAAGGTCCAGCCGGTCCCGCAGTCGGGTGCCGAAGCCGTCGGCGATCCGCGCCGCGTCGTACCGGCTGCGGTCGAAGCGGCGGTCGACCCAGCCCTGGATTCGGCGCCGGGCCGGCTGGAAGAGCGCCGCAACCCCCAGGGTCGTGGCCGCGACGGCGTAGGTCTGCTCCCGGGTGATGCTCGACAGCACCGTCTGGAGGAGAAGGACGCCCCCGATCTCCACGCCCACCAGCACGATCGTCAGGACGCCGTAGCTGATCGTGCGCTTGATGACCAGGTCGATGTCCAGGAGCCGATGGCGCAGGATGGCGATGCCGATGGCGAACGGCGTCGCGGCGACGCACAGGAGCCCGCCGACCCAGGTGACGTCGCTGAGGAACCCGGTGGTCACGAAGTTCGAGAAGCCGATGCCCACGATGCCCAGCGTCGCGGGATACGCGAACCAGCGGAGCTGCAGCCGCTCCAGCGGTGTCCCGTGGCGGTAGCGCACGACCACCGCGGCCGCGGTCAGAAGGAACAGGGCAAGGCCGCTCACCGCATCGATGGTGCCCGTGATCTCGAGCAACGGGTGCGGCAGCCGAATGGCGAGCGGGTTGTCGACGGCGACGTTCTGCATTGGGCCGGGCGTGAAGGCGGAGCCGAGAGTGACCAAGGTGATGGCAATCCCGGCGAAGACGCCCACCGGCCGCCAGCGCGGCGAGGGGAGGCGGCCATTCGGGAAGAAGAGCGGAACGATGATCACCAGCCCGATCAGGCTTGGGATCATCAGCCAGTTGTCGACCCAGGCGACCGGGACCGTCAATGGGAGCCCCAGATCGTATCGGTCCTGGCTGAGCGAGAGGTAGTCGAACGCTGCGCTCTGGGCCGCCAGTCCCACGGAGCAGCCCAGCAGGATCCAGCCCACCAGGTTTCGCGATTGGCGTTGGACGATGAGGCCACCCACCACGCTGATGCCGAGCACCGCCAGTGCGGTCACAAGCAGGAACAGCGCATCCCCGAGCACGAATGCCCGGCCGTTGACCAGGCCGAGGGTAACCGCGAGGGCGAGCAGCGCGACGTTCGCGGCGATCACGGCCCGTGAGAGGATCACCTCGCGCCTCATTGTCCTGCCCTCGCCTTGAGCCAGACCCGGGTGGACGTCGGGCGAAGGGCCGCCGCCGTCGTCGTGGCCAGCTCGCCCACGACCTCGTCGAGGTCAAGGCGGTCGCGTAGCCGGCTGCCGAACCCGTCGACGATCCGCGCCGCGTCATAGTGGCTGCGGTCGAAGCGCCGGTCGACCCAGCCCTGGATCCGCCGCCGGGCAGGCTGGAAGAGCGCCGCCACGCCCAGGGTGGTCGCGGCCACGGCATAGGTCTGCTCCTGGGTGACGCTCGACAGCACCGTCTGGAGGAGAAGGACGCCCCCGATCTCCACGCCCACCAGCAGGACGGTGAGGACCCCGTAGCTGATGGTGCGCTTGATGACCAGGTCGATGTCGAGGAGCCGATGGCGCAGGATGGCGATGCCGGCCGCGACAGGGAGCAGGGGGGCGACCAGGAGGGTCAACAGGACGGTCGGGGAGCCCGCCTGTCCGAGGTACAGGAACGGGCTCGAGGCGATGAGGCCGATCTCGATGGTGCCGGCGAAGGTGAACCACTTGAGCTGCTGCCGCTCGAGCCCGCGGGAGCGGCGGAAACGGACGACGAGGCCAACCACGGAGGCGAGCGCTGTCACGCTGGCCAGGAGCAGCCCGGCCGTCTCCACCCCCACCGCGACGTGCAGAGCCGGAATGTCGGGCGGCCCGGCGCCGGCGTTGGCCGCGGCCAGGGCGGCGCCCCGCAGAGGCCAGGTCGCGACCGCCATGGGGACGACCATGAGCGCCAGCGCCAGCCAGGCGAGCCATGCCACCGGTCGCCATCGGGGCGTGGGCGGATGGCCGCTCGGGAAGAGCAGGACCGAGAGGCTGAGGAGCAGGACGTAGCCGGGCATCCAGGCCCAGACGCCCACCCATGAGGCCTCCGCGGCCAACGGAAGCGGCGTGGTCCCCGGGCCGTACGATGCAAAGCCGTAGGCCTGCGTGAGCTGCGCCAGCGCCTGCGAGATTCCGATGGCAAGGAAGATCCAGCCGATGGCGTTCGCCGGACGTCGCGAGGCGATCACCCAGCCCACGATCGGGAACGTGGCGCCCAGCGCATAGCCCCCCAGCGTGTTGCCGTCCAGCGGCGGGATCGGGGCGCGGCCCGCCATGGTGATCGGCAGCGCTATCGCCCCGGCCTCGATGAGGAGACCCAATCCCGCCAGGAGGTGTGCCAGGCGGCGGCTGTGAAGATGGTCGCTGGTCTGCTCGGTCATTGGCTCCGGCGCGGACGCGGGAGGGCGGGAATGGGATGCGGGGACGTCATCGTCGCGGAACGTCGGCGGAAGGGTACGCGATCACCGGTCGCCCCGGAAGGCCGCGCGCACGCGGCGGGCCGGTGCGGCAAGGGTGTACAGGGTGGTGCGGATGATGGCGTTGCGCCACACGTTGCGTGCCTCGCGCCATTGGAGCCGGGCGTCGACGCGGACCTTGTCGAGCTCCACCGGCGCGGAGACTGCGAGCCGCTCCGCGAGCGAGGCCAGCACGTGGCGCCAGATAGCCTCCTGGGCCCGGGAGCCCCCCATCAGCCGGAAGCCCAGCTCGTAGATCGGGTCGTTGGCGCGCGCAAGCGACTGGATCTGGGCGATCGTGTCGTCGCCGGAGCGATGGGCGGTGAAGGTCACCATGCCCGACTCCGGGTGCCCCTCCGGCGTCATCAGGGTGAATGCCTCGTCATCGGCGTAGAGGACCAGGACACCGGTGGAGATGGGCATGCCCGACACGCGCGCGTTGATGAGGACCACCTCGCCGGGCGCCACGCCTGCGACGGAGGGGAAGAAGCGGTTCTGTGCCGGCTGGAGCTCCGGCAGGTGGGCCTTGAAGGTCGCCACCACCTCGGCGGGCGTCGCTGCCGACCCAAGATTCACCCGATACGTCTTCTGCCACAGGCTGCCGAACCCCTGGATGGGGCCGGAGAGGCGTCGGCCGGCGACGTTCAGGCTCCGGGCGCCGCCGGGATGGCTGGCGACGTCGATGCGGGTCACGGGCGCAGCCCAGGCCGAGGCATCGGTTCGGATCGTGGATGATGGGGCCGACCTTTGTCGGCGGGCTTCTGCGCTGGTTCCATCAGCGGGGTCCTCTGCTGCGTTGCCTTCGCATGATCCGCGTCGGGCGTTCGCGAATCGTTACCGGGAACGGCGGACCCGGCGGTGCCGTGTGGGCCCCGCCGGGTCGTGTCGGGAGGACGGGATGCGATCGCTACTCGCCGCCGCAGATCTGGGGGTAGAGGGCGCAGATGCTGGTGACTCCCCTGTCGGCCGGTCCGTTGACCTGCGCCTGTACGGGGATCTCGTGGCCGGTGGGGCCAACACCGTCCCAGGTGCTCACGTCGGGCGTAAGGTCACCGTCGAAATCGAGGCCGATGAGGCCGTGGAATCCCTCGCCCGTCTCCGGGTTGATCACGCCCTGCTTGATCCGCTGCATGACGCCTCTGGTCGCCCATTCGACCTCTCCCGTCTGGGTGTTGATCACCACCTGCACGCCGGATGACACCGGCTTGCTCGCGTTGGTGCAATCGGTCGCCAGCGCCGTGGTGACAAGGGCCAGGCTTGCGCCCAGGCCGAGGCCAATGCCGGCGAGGCGGCGCGCACGTCGCGGGATGTTCACGATGCTCCCTCCTTACGGGTGCATTCCGATGCTTGGGCGCTCGGATCTCGCGGCCAGTCTCCGCGAGGCGCGTCCGCGGATCGTTACGGGACCCTTGGCACTCCCGAATCGGCGAGAACGGGGTATCCGCCCGGCTCGTGGCCGCGCTGGCGAGCCGCCCTCAGCCGGGTTCGGGTCCCTGGCCGGTTCGCACCCAGACCGACACCGAGGTCGGCTGGAAGGCGGAGTCCGTGGTGTGACCAGCTCCCCGCGGACGCCGTCAAGGTCGACGTGGTCGCGGAGGCGAGCGGCGAGCTCCTCGCTCAGTCGCGCGGCGTCGTAGCGCGAGCGGTCGAAGCGGCGGTCGACCGCCGCCTGCACCCGCTCCGCAGCGGTCCGAAGAGGGCGGCAACGGCCAGCGTCGAGACGGCCACCGCCACCTGCGAGCTCCCGGTGATCGGCCGGGCCAGGGCCTGGAGGCCAAGGACGAGCCGGCAAAGGTGGCGCCCAGGATGAGGGTGAGGATCGCGTAGGCCAGGGTGCGGCTGATGATCCGGTCGATGTCGTACAGCCGGTAGCGCAGGATGGCGATCCCGATGGCGATGGGAATGACGATAAAGACGAGGGATGCGGCCGCCTGCAGGGCTCCAGCCAGGCGGGTGTGGCATCGCCCTGCATCGATCCGGTGGCCAGGCTGGCGAGCTGGGTCAGCAGGTACACCGACGCCACGACGCCGGCGGCGGCGGTCACCCACTTGAGCTGCTGTCGCTCCGCGCCCTGGGAGCGTCGGAAGCGCACCACCAGGCCCGCGGCTGAGAGCACGATCACCACCGGATGAGCGTCAACGCCGCGAGCGCCGCGTTCAGCACGCCCGCGAGGGCCTCGACGCCCAGGGGCTTGGGTACTCCCGGGTACCCAAGCTCGGTGAGGTCCCCCGGCGTCAGGAGCAGGATGAGCACCGCGCCCAGGAGCGTCGCGCCCACCAGCCAGTCGACCCACCGCCATCGGGGCGTCGGCAGCCTTCCAGCAGGGAAGGAGGAGCAGGAACCGACCATGGTCACGACTGCGGCACCCACATCACGCCATGGAGCACGATGGCCAGCGCGCCGCCCGGGAGGTCGCGGGACAGCGCAGAGGACCCGTAGGCTCCCAGGGGCTCCGCGGTCAGCAGCCCAATGGTCATCAGGATCCAGCCGATGGGGTTGCGAGGCCGTCGGATGACTAGGAGCCCGCCCACGCTGGCGTACGAAGCCACCCACAGCAACCCGTAGCCGCTGGGGAGGGCAATCGGTATCGCAGCTAGCGTGCCAACCACGACTGCGACGCTGGCGGCCACGCCAAGCCGGCCGCTCCGCAGTCGGCGCCCGCCGCTGCCTGTCCGCCGCTCACTCTCGCTCCTCCGGCGCGCGCACCCAGACCGAGACCGAGGGCGGGCGCAGGGCGGCGTGGGCGCTGCTGGCCAGCTCGGCCGACACGGCGTGGAGCTCGAGCCGGCGCGAAGCCGGGCGCCGAAGCCGTCGGCCACCCGGGCCGCGTCGTAGCGCGAGCGGTCGAAGCGCCGGTCGACGAGCGCCTGCACCCGGCGCCGGATCGGGCCGAACAGGGCCGCCACCAGCAGGGTCGAGACGGCCACCGACACCTGGGACTCGGCGGTGACCGGGCGCAGCATGCGCCTGCAGCCCGAGCACCGCTCCGGCGAAGACCCCGGCCAGGATGGCGGTGAGGATCGGCGTAGGCCAGGGTTCGGTTGATGATCCGGTCGATCTCGTACAGGCGGTAGCGCAGGACCGCGATGCCGACGGCCACGGGGACTATTGGGTAGGTGAGGACGGCCGGGAACCACATCCACGTTCCGTTGGGGTCGACGAAGGCGATCATCGCGAAGGCGAAGATGAACGTGCCGAGCACGCCGGCGAGCGCGAACAGCAGCCACTTGTACTGCTGGCGCTCGGCGTCGTGGGCGCGCCGGAACCGCAGCGGGAAGGTGCCGAGCGTGACGGCGAGGCCAACCAGGAAGACGACGTAGATGCCCTCGGTGAAGAGCGGCCAGCCCACCCACTCGCGGCCGATGCCGATGGGATTGGTCACCCGTGCGGAGGTGCCGTCCGCGAAGGAGATCCCAAACGATGGGGCGAACGCCTGCGCCACGGTGAACAAGGCCGGAACGGCGATGGCCAGGCGATTGGCCACTCCCATCCGCCTGGGTGAAAGGCGCCCGGACGGAAAGACTGCGGCGAGGGCGATCAACCCCATGAAGAAGAGTCCGGCTCCCCAGCCGTTCCCCCACGCCTGGAGCGTGACCTGCAGGTTCGCCTGGCCGTCCACCACCTGTGAGGCGCTTCCCGGCGGGCTCGACCCGACGATGACGAAGGTCAGGCCGATGCCAAGGACCAGCCAGCCGATGGGCTGGCGCGGCAGGCGTGCCACCAGGCCGATGCCGCCGAGCGCGAACGCCCAGAAGACGACCGCCCCGCCCCAGTTGGTGATGGTGAAGAACACCCCGAACGCGATGGCAAGCAGGGCGACCGGCAGGAGCAGACGGGCCGCCATGGGCAGGGAGTCTCGCGCGGTCTGCTGCGCCGGTCGCGGTTGCGTTGCCTGCGCCACGGTGCTCGGTAACCTCCGTGCGGTTGGACGATCGGCTCCGCCCGAGGGTGGAAACCGTCCGCAGATGGGCAGGATGCCACGCTGCCGTTCGCCAGGCGTTACGAAATCCGGCTACGGCGGCGGCCGTGATGGCGGCGCGGTAAGGTACGGACCGTGAGCCGCCTCCGTCTCGCACTCCTTGGTCCGCCGCGCGTCGAGCTGGACACCGCGCCTGTCTCGTTCGACACCCGCAAGGCTCTTGCGCTGCTCGCCGTTCTCGCCGTTCGCGGCGAGGCCCAGTCGCGCGACGCCCTGACGGCTCTGCTCTGGCCGGAGCATGACGCCGCCCACGCCGGCGGTGCGCTGCGCCGGACCCTCTCCGTGACCCGGGCCGGGATCGGCCCCGATGCCCTGCGGCTCGACGGTCGGTCCGTCGAGCTTGCCCCTTCGGGCCGCGTCGACGTGTGGCGGCTGCACGCCATCACGGATGGGGTCACACGGCACCATCCCGACGCCGATCCGGTCTGCGACCGCTGCCTGCGCCGGCTCGCCGAGATCCCGAACCTCGTCCGGGGCCGTTTCCTGGAGGGGTTCGGCCTCCGGGACAGCCCGGAGTTCGACGACTGGTCCGCGGGCACCGCGCAAGCGCTCGATCGCGAGGTGGCCGATGCGCTCGACCGCCTGTCGGACGCGCTCGCCGCGCGCGGTCGTACCAACCTCGCCCTCGACGCCGCGCGTCGGCGCCTCGCCATGGACCCGCTGCATGAGGAAGCGCACCGGCGCCTGATGCGCCTTCACTCGGAGGCAGGGGACAGGACCGGCGCCATCGCCCGCTACCGGGAGTGCGTTCGGATCCTGGACCAGGAGCTCGGCGTCGCGCCCATGCCGGAGACGACGGAGCTGTACCACGCGATCGCCGCCGGGCCGGCGGCGGCGCACCACGTGGATGAGCCTGCGGAGTCCACCGCACCCCCGGTTGGGATCTCGGCCCTGCCCCTGATCGGACGTCGGGCGGACCTCGAGGTCGTGCTGGGGGCCTGGCGCCGGGCCGGTCAGGCGGGTCGCCTCGTCCTGCTCGAAGGCGAGCCGGGGATCGGGAAGACGCGCGTGCTCGAGGAGGTCTCGGCGGCAGTGCGGGCCGCCGGTGCGCAGGTGCTCTCCCTGGTTGCCCACGATGGCGAGCAGGCGATCGCCTATGCGCCCATCGTCGGTGCGCTCGAGAAGGCCATCCCCGACGCGGAGGGTGGCGGCGAGGGCGCCGGCTGGCTGCCGGGCCTCCCCGGCTGGGTTCGCGGCGAGCTGGCGCGCGTGGTGCCGGCCGTGGCCGGGGTCGGATCGGCGGTCGCCGCCATCGAGGGTCCCGGAGCGGAGATCCGCTTCATGGAGGGCCTGTCCCGGGCCCTCCTGGCCGCGGTGTCGGGGCCGCGGGCCGGGCTCATCTGCGTCGATGACGTGCAGTGGGCGGATTCCGCGACGATCGCGATCCTCGGCTACGTGGCGCGGCGGGTCACGGAGGTACGGTGCTGCGTCGTCCTGGCCCGGCGACCTCCCGAGCCGGACCAGGATCCGCTTGCCGATCTTCTGCGCAGCGCGCGTCGGCGGGGCTCGCTCCTGGAGGTGCGCCCGGCGCGCCTGACGCGGGCGGAGGTGTCCCAGCTGGCCCGTGCGGTCGATACCCCGCTGGACGCGGACCGGCTGTACGCCGAGACCGAGGGGATCCCGTTCTTCGTTGCCGAGTACCTGGCGGCAGCGCGCGAACCCGGCACGGACGGCGCCGGCGGGGAGGCCACGCCGCGGCCCATCCGGGAGCTGCTGGCCGGGCGCATCGACGGTCTCAGCGCGGTCGCACGCCAGGTCCTGGTTGCCGCGGCGGTCGTGGGTCGTTCGTTCGACGTGGAGCTGGTCCGCGCGACGAGCGGGCGCTCACCCGAGGAGACCGCGACCGGTGTCGAGGAGCTCCTGGCGCGCGGCCTGATCGTCGAGGCGGCGGGTACGGACGGAGCGCCGCGCTATGACTTCGATCACGCCAAGAGCCGGGAGGTCGCATACGCATCGGCCAGCCTCGCGCGCCGGCGGCTGCTGCATCGGCGGGCCGCGCTCGCACTCCAGCAGCCGGCAACCCGGCGCACCGGGGGCCACGCCTTGGCAGCCACCATTGCGCGCCATCTCCGCGAGGCGGGTGATGATCGCGGGGCCGCCCGCTACCTGCGCATCGCGGGGGACGAGGCCGCCGCGGTGTACGCGCACGAGGAAGCGCTCGACCTGTATCGCTCAGCCATCGCACTCGACCCGGCCTCCCCCGGGCCGCTCCACGAACGCATCGGCACCGAATGGACCCGCCTTGGGCGCTATGACGACGCCGTGGCCGCCTACGAGGCTGCGGCGGCCGCGGCCGACCCGCGCGACGCCTGGCGCATCGAGCGGCGCCTCGCCGAGGTCCACGGTCGTCGCGGCGAATGGTCGCTGGCCGAATCGCACCTCGCGGCGGCCCTCACGGGCGTCGCCCCGGACGCGCTCGGCGACCGCGCCCGCCTCACCGCCGACCGGGCCCTGGCGGTCCATCGGCTCGGTGATCATCGGCGCAGCAGGCGCCTGGCGGGCGAAGCGCTCGAGACCGCGCAGGCGGCGCGGGATCCCGCCTGCGTCGCGCAGGCTCACAATCTGCTGGGGATCCTCGCCCGTGACGCCGGCCACCTCGTACAGGCACGCCGCCACCTGGAGGAGAGCCTGGCCCTGGCCAGCGCTGAGCACGTCGAGGAGGCGCGCATCGCGTCGCTCAACAACCTGGCGCTGCTGTCGGTTGCTGCCGGGGACCCCGCGCGGGCGGTCGAGACGGCGCGCGCGGCGCTCGATGCGGCGGTCACCATCGGCGATCGCCACCGGGAGGCCGCCATCCGCAATAACCTCGCCGATGCGCTGCACGCGGCGGGGCGACGGGACGAGGCGATCGACGAGCTGAAGCAGGCGGTCACTGATCTTCGCGGAGGTCGGTCGGCCGGGCGGGATGGAGCCCGAGATCTGGAAGCTCGTCGACTGGTAGGCCTACGTGCGGTGCTCCGCTCGGCCCGACCCATCTTCCGACTCGTCAGATGCTGCTGCCACGAGCGCTACCCGGCCGATCCTGACCGTTTCTCCTTCTCGACTCGCCAGATGCTGCTGCCAGTAGCGCAAGGCGCCTTCCGGCGAGGATCCGGGGCGTCGAATGCGGGAAACTGCGCTCGGCGTTGCCACCGGGAGTGACGAGATGCGCCGATGGAGGCGCCTTACGCTACGGTGACGAGCAGGTGACGAGTCCACCGTCGCCATCGGCCGATACCGGGCGTCATGCGCACGGGGGCACGCCGCGCGCTCTACGCCGGTTCCAGGTACACCTCGTCGATGAAGCACCAGATCCAGTCCTCGCCGGGCTCGATCGACTGCATGATCGGATGCCCGCTGGCTTCGGCGTGCTTACGTGCGTGGCGGTTGGGGGACTGGTCGCAGCAGCCGACGTGGCCGCACGTCCGGCAGATCCGGAGGTGCAGCCACGTGCCGCCGATCTTCAGGCAATCCTCGCAGCCCTCGGCGCTGGGCGTGACGTCACGCAGCATGTCGAGGTGCGAGCAGGGGAGCTCCTCGTCGGTCATGCGCTAACGCTAACCGATCGCTCCTCCGTCCCGCGCACGATCGTCACCGGAATCGGCGTGTTGGCCTCCGCCATGCCCAGCACGTCGAAGAGGTCGTCCGCGGAGCCGATGGCGCGGCCTCCGGCCTCCACGATCAGGTCGCCCTCCGCGATCCCCGCCTTCTCGGCCGGGGACCCTTCCTCGACCTCCCGCACGAGCAGCCCGGTACGCTCGGGGAGGCCCACCGCCCGGCGCAGCTGCTGCGCCACATGCGATGGGGCCAGGCCAACGCCCAGGCGCCGGGGGGTCGATGCCTCGCCGCGGCCGAGCGACTCGACGCGGGTGCGGAGGGCGTCTCCCGCCGCGATGGCCTGGTAGAAGCCGGAGCCCAGCCGATTGGTGTTGATCCCCAGCAGGCGCCCCTCGCCGTCGACGATGGGGCCGCCGGAGGAGCCGGGCATGAGGGGTGCCGTGTGCTCCACTGCCCCGGACACGCGCCGTCCACGTGGACCGCGGAAGGAGCGACCGATCCCCGAGACGAAGCCGGCGGTCACGCGCAGGCCCTGGCCGTTGGGGTTGCCCACCGCCACGACCGGCGAGCCGATGGCGAGCGTGCTGCCGTCACCCCAGGTCAGCGGCGCTGCGTCGCCGGTGTCCACGCCGATGACCGCCAGGTCGCCGTCGCCATCGATGCCCAGCACCGTGCCGTCTGCGCTTCGGCCGTCGGCGAAGTAGACGTGCACCTCGTCGCCGTGCAGGTTGTGGGCATTGGTGAGCACCTTGCCCTGCTCCAGGACGATCCCCGAGCCGCCCCGCCATCGGTTCCCGACCCCCACCGTCGAGGGACCGACCCTGGCGGCGACCGCGGCGATGGCTTCGCCAAGCTGTTCCATGGGACCCATTGGTCGTCCTCCGTTGCATACCGCGGCAGCGCGTCGGGCTGCTAATGACTAGTACGCTGCAAGTTACTAGCGAGGAAGGAAGAATGCAAGCCCCGTGAGGCGCATCGGATACGATCCACGCATGCCCGCCACGCCCTCCCCGCTGGCCGCCGCACTTGAGCGGGTCGGGGACCGATGGAGCCTCCTGCTCGTGGAGGCGCTGCTTCCCGGTCCTCGCCGCTTCAATGAGCTGTCCGCAGCGGTGGCCGGGATCGCGCCGAACATCCTCACCGATCGGCTTCGGCGACTCGAGGGCGAGCGGGTGATCTCCTCTCGCCCATACTCCGAGCGGCCGTTGCGAGTGGTCTACGAGCTGACCGCGGAGGGACAGGAGCTTGCGGGCGCCCTCCGCCTCCTCGCGGACTGGGGCTCACGCGTCTCGCGAGAGGCAGAGCCGCTGCGCCACGCCGTGTGCGGCACCCCCGTGGAGGCGCGCTGGTACTGCCCCACGTGCGAGCGGGCCGTCGAGGGGCGCGAGACGGATGAGATCCGCCACGTCTGACGAGCCCGGCCCGGGCATCATCCGTCGCCTCCTCGAGATCGGCGTCGACCCGTCCGACGATGCGGATCTGCGCAACCGCAAGCGCGTCGCCACCGGCGCCGTGTATGCCCTGCTGGGCTTTGGGCTGACATGGGTCGTGACCGGGACCTGGTCATCGCAGCCCGGCCCGCTGCTCGTCTCGGTCACGTTCCTCGTGGCGACGGCCGCCGTTCTGGGACGGTTCATCGCGAACCATGACGTTGACCGCTTCATCTGGTGGGAGGCCGCTATCGGCCTCGTCACCTGTGCGCTCGGCCAGGTCGCGCTCGGAGGGTTCGCGGGGTCGTCGGGTTCCATCGTGTGGGGCGTCATCACCCCCATCGCGACGGTCCTGTTCTTCGGTCCTGAGCGGGCGATGCGCTGGTTCTATGCCTACCTGGCCGTCATCGTCGTGCTGGTCGCGGCCGATCCCTTCATGCGCAGCTGGGCGAACACCCCGTACGGCTTCAACCTGGCCTTCTTCGGGATCAATACCGTTGGCCCGGCCGCCATCGGCTTCCTCATGATTCGCTACATGGACCGCCAGCGAAGGGCGGCCCAGGCGCGCAGCGAGGAGCTCCTGCTCAACGTCCTGCCGGCCCCCATCGCCAACAGGCTGCGCTCCGGAGAAGGCGTCATTGCCGAGCAGCACGCCGCGGTGACGGTCCTGTTCGCCGATGTCGTGGACTTCACGCCCTACGCCGAGGTCACGCCCCCGACGGAGGTGGTGCGGCTCCTCAACGCAATCTTCAGCGACTTCGACACGCTTGCCGACCGGTTCGGGATGGAGAAGATCAAGACCATCGGTGACGCGTACATGGCGGTCGCCGGGGTGCCCGCCGCCCGCGAGGACCACGCGGACTGCGCGCTGCGCATGGGCCTCGCCATGCTCGAATCGGTTGGACGCCACCGCGATGCGCACGGCCAGGCGGTCACCCTGCGCATCGGGATCGCGTCCGGGCCCGTGGTGGCCGGGGTCATCGGGCGGCGCAAGTTCATCTACGACCTGTGGGGGGACACCGTCAACACCGCCTCGCGCATGGAATCCTCCGGCCTGCCGGGGCGGATCCAGGTCACCCCGGGCACCCGCGAACTGCTGACCGATCCGTACCCCTTCGAGCGACGTGACGGGGTCGCCGTCAAGGGCAAGGGGACCATGACGACGTACCTGCTCGATCCGGCGGCCATCGCCGGCGCGGCATCGGCGGCGCCTGGCGCCTCCGCCCCTACGCCAGCCTGACGCCTCGCATCAGCTGCCGCAGGCCGCGGTCGATCCGATCCGTGGCGATGAGGACCGCAAGCCCCAGGACGATCCCCAGCATGATTCCCAGCGCGCGAAGCAGGAGATCCATCGGCGTTCCGGAGACCCGACCGCTCGGCGGTCCAGCGATCGCCCGTACGGCGCCCTCCGGGCTGGCGGTCGGCGACGACCCGGAGACGAGCGCGGCAGCACTCGGCGCCGTGCTGCCGGTGGCGACCGCAGCCGCCTTCGCCTGCGGCGTGGACTGCGGCGACGAGCGTGTGGCCGCCGGCGTCGGAACCCGCGTGGCGGCGGCGCTCGCTGAGGAGACCGGACCGGTGAGGACGTCGTTGCCGGCCTGGTACCACAGGTATTCACGAATCGTGGTACCGGCAGCATGGATTGCCGCTGCCTCGTCTCTGCCGACGTACCGGTAGTGCCACGGCTCGTACCGGTAGCAGGTGGTGCCGGGTGAGGCGTCCTTCGGGTAGCTCATGACAAAGCCGTAGCGCCAGGCCTGCTTCGCCATCCAGGCGCCCGCGGCGGTGGTGGCCCAGTCGCCCCCCCACTCGGCCGAGGCCACGGCGCTCCGGAAGTCCAGGGCCACGCCCAGCTGGTGCTCGGAATGGCCGGGCCGCGCGCTGCCAAGGAGCGCGGCGCTGTGCCCGTAGGTCTGCGTCCAGTAGTTGAAGGTGTACACCTGGGTCGCGTACGAGCGGTAGGCCGATTGCACCGCGATGGGCGCACCCGCGGCCTCTGCCGCGGCGGTCATGGCTCGCAGGTCAGGGATGACGAACGAGCGCACCGAGCCATTGCCGCTGATTCCCGCTTCGGTGACGGGGACGAGGTCCGTCGGCCGGTAGGAGCGGCCCACCATGTAGATCGTGTCGACCAGCGTGCGCTGCCAGTCGTCGGGCGAGGTGAACGCCGTCTCCACGTCGTCGTAGCGGCAGGCGGGGAGCGTGTCCGCGGCGGAGACGGACGGTGGGGACATCGGCCCGGCGGCCCAGATGGGCCCGAGCACGAGCGCCACGACCATGGCAAGAACCGTCCGTCGGATGCGCACCAGTCTTCCCTCACCCCCGGGAATGGCCTTCGCGCGTCACGGGGCACCGCGCCGACGCGCCTGCACTCTGCGGCACCGCGGAACCCGCTGTCAAATCTGCGCGGCCCGGATGCCTCTTGACTGATGGTGCCCGGGGGCCAATGGTTGGGCCGACGCGACGCCGCCGGTCGGTTGTGTTCGCGATCGGCAACGAGGGAGGTTGCACCGATGGCGATCAACCAGCCGTGCACCGTCTGCGGCGAGGAGACGGCACCCGGGAGCCCACTCTTCTCGGAACGGCGCCGGGTCGAGCACCCCGATGGGAAACGAACCTACCTCTGCCCGATGTGCGAGGCGCGCGCAAGCCAGCACCGGGGCAGGCGGCTCACCGACGAGGAATTGGACAGCTTCGTCAGGAGCGGTGCGCTGGCGATGATCGCGGGGCTGCCGGGCGTCCATTGACAGCGTCCCCGGCGCGGTCCTGTCGTTGACAGGTGACTGTCCAGTCACATATAGTCGGACCGACATGGACGACGAGGCGGTCTTCAGGGCGTTGGCCGACGCCCATCGGCGAACCCTTCTCGACTCGCTCTTCGAGCGCGACGGCCAGGCGCTGGAGGAGCTCGAGAGGGCGCTGCCGCAGATGACCCGCTTCGGCGTCATGAAGCACCTGCGCGTGCTGGAGGCGGCCGGCCTGGTCACCACCCGGCGCGCGGGCCGTCGGAAGCTGCACTTCCTCAACCCGGTCCCCATCCGCCTCATCCACGATCGATGGATCAGCAAGTTCGCCGAGCCGTGGGTGGGGGGCATGGCCGACCTGAAGCACGAGTTGGAGAACCCGATGTCCAGCCTCAAGCACGTGTACGAGGTCTACATCCAGACCTCGCCCGAGCAGCTCTGGCAGGCGATCACCGATCCTGCCTTCACCCGCCGCTACTACTACGAGACAACCGTCGACTCCACGTGGGAGCCCGGCGCGCCATTGACCTACACCCACGACGACGGACGCGTGGCCGTGGAGGGCACCATCGTCGAGGCCCATCCGCCCCACCGCCTGGTGCAGACCTTCCATTTCCCCGAGGGGCCGGACAACCCGGCCGAGCGACCGAGCCGGGTGACGTGGGAGATCCGCCAGATGGGCGCGGCCTGCCTCCTCACCCTCGTCCATGACGACTTCGACGGGGAGACGAAGACGTACCGCAGCGTGCAGCACGGCTGGGTGTCCGTTCTCTCGGGCCTCAAGACCCTGCTCGAGACCGGGTCCGAGCTGGAGATCAGCTACCCGGCGCCCGTCGCGGCCGACGGGCCGGCCTGACCGATGTCGGCGGCCGCGGCCTGCGCCGCGGCCGCCCGCCAGCCGCGCTAGATCGGCTGCATCAGCATCAGCCACAGGATGACCAGGATCCCGCCGCCCCCGATGGCAAGCAGGATCCATGGCCTTGGGCTGACCAGCAGCGCCTCGAGCTCGCCGGCGGTGGCCGGCGGCGGCGGCGGCGCATCCCTGGGGTCGGAGTAGGCCTTCATCCCCACCGCGTGGCGTACCTTCGCGTAGTACCCCGAGCCCATCGGGTACATGGCGCCCAGGATCACCAGCAGGAGCGCGAGTGAGATCCAGATCCACCAGCGGTCCCAGTGACCGCCGTTGAACCCTGCGGCGATCCCGCTGGCCAGCAGGAGCAGGAGCCCCAGGTAGGCGATCCCGAGACTGGCGCTGGAGAGCTCCAGCAGGGCGCCGATGCGGTCCGGCTCACGCTCCCCCCGAAGGCGGAAGGCGACCATCGCGGAGGCGCCATGGCCCATCACGAAGGTCATGAGACCGGCGATGTGGACGAACATCAGCCAGGGATAGACGTTCACGCGAAACCCTCCCGGTGCGATCGAGCTGCGCGCGCTCGCGGCGGGCCAATCCTAGCCGACAGGCAGACCCCGCAGTCGGCCCGCGCGGGTCAGAGCCGGACGGCCCCCAGGATGTGGCTCAGGTCGGGGAGGATGCCCTCTGCCTGCACGAGGAAGAGCGCGCCGACCACGATGCTGAAGACGCCGGCCACGATCCCCACGCCAACGTAGATCCGCTGCCGCATCTGGCTGGCCACGAACCCGGTGGCGGTGATGATCACGATGGCCGTGTTGCTGATGAGCAGGCCAACGATGAAGGCGAACATCATGGGGATGCCGAGCCCCAGGCCGGCCGCGCCGCCGATGGCACCGATGAACAGGACCTGGGTGCCGGTCTCGGCACCGATGCCGTGGATCATCCCCACCCCGAAGGCCGTCCGTGCGCCGTAGGAGGCCATCTCGATGGGCTCCACGTGCGCGTGCCCGTGAAGGCGTGCCATCAGCCAGCGCCAGGCGTAGCGCGCCCAGGCGAAGACGAGCATCCAGCGGCTGCGCAGGTGGAACTCCGTGCCATGGCGCATGTACTGGTACAACGAGTAGAAGACCCACGCCCCCAGGACCAGGAGCGTGATCCCCACCACCCGGCCCATGATCGGATCCACCCAGTCGGGGAGCACCGCGCCGAAGGCGAGTGCGGCCATCCCCAGCACGGCCACCACGGCGGCATGGCCCAGGGCGTAGAGGGTTCCCAGCAGCATGGCATGCCGCTGCTCGCGGGCGAGGCTCGGCTTCGGGTCCGCGACGGCCGCGGATGGCGACCCGGCGGTGGGTGCTGACAGCGCCCGCTCGTGGGCGGCGAGCTCGGATGGTCCGCCGTGCATGTGCATGTGCCCGGACTGGCGCAGGTGCGCGAGCTCGTGATGCTGCTCGCCGTGCTCGGCCGCAGCGGTGGTGCTGGTGATGTCGGTGATGGCGGCGATATGGTCCCAGTCGATCCCGTGGCGGACGCCGAGCACGAGGGCGGTGCCCAACAGCTCGACGGCCACCGCCTGCGCGTGGATGACGCCATGGGCGCCTGTCAGCGGCGCGAGGACAGCGAGCAGCGCGGGAAGGACGAAGGGGATAGCGGGCATCGGGCCCATGCTAGCCGCGCCCTGACCTTGTTGCAACACAT
Source organism: uncultured Chloroflexia bacterium (assembly GCA_963805645.1). Lineage (GTDB taxonomy): Bacteria > Chloroflexota > Limnocylindria > QHBO01 > QHBO01 > CAVXEH01. The sequence continues at coordinate 80,262 of CAWDVA010000008.1, forward strand.
TGCAGTAATGGCGGCCGTCCCTATACTGACGGCTGATGAGCAGCGTGGCCGGCCCGAGCCCCTGGGACTCCGTGCGCGAGCGCGCCCACGCGCGCGGCATGCGATGGACGCCGCAGCGCCGCGTGGTGGTGGAGGCGCTGGCGGGGGTCCGGGGCCATGTCACCGGCGCCGAGCTGGTCGAGCGCTGCCGGGCGGTCGACGCGGGGACCACGCCGTCAACGGTGTACCGGACCCTGGACGCCCTCGAGGAGCTGGGGCTCGTCCGTCACCTGCATGGCGTCGATGGCCGCGAGGAGTACCACGTGGCCGGCGAGCCCGAGCATGGCCACCTCTACTGCGAGCACTGCGGTCGCACCTGGGAGATCACGGCCATCGAGGCGCACGTGATCACCGGCGCCCTCCGCGAGAGGAAGGGGTTTGAGGCCGATCTCACCCACATGACCATCGTGGGGCGGTGCGCGGACTGCGCAGCCGGCGAGTGAGCGGACAGGGCTCGGGCGCGCCTGCCGGCGCGCCCGAGCGGTCGCCATCGGCCTAGCGGCTCATCCGGCCGCCATGTGGCTCGCCTCCGACTGGAGGACGTCCGCCGCGGATCCGGAGACCCACTTCGGCGCCAGGCCCTGCGCCTGGTTGCCGAACGCCTGGAGCTGCGCGAGGTAGGCGGCGTACTGACCAGCGGCCAGGTAGCCCTCGGCGCGATCCAGCCGGTCGTAGAGCAGGAACGCCTTGCGGGCACTCACGTCGCCGGTCCCAACGAAGTAGTCCACCAACGATCGCAGCCGATCGAAGGTCACCCCGGTGGACCAGCGAGCCACCTGCGGATCGTGGTCCGACGCGCCCAGCCCGACGTCACCGTCGTAGTCGGCGGCCCAGTCGGCGTTGATGTGCGCCGCCCGGATCTGGACCAGGTCGGCGTACTGCGCATCGGTCGCCCACTGCATGTCGAGCGTCTGGGCCTGGCCCTCGTACAGGTAGCTGTACGCGCTCGACGGCACCTCGGCGACGAGGTCGTCCCACAGGTTGTGGAGCCCGGCGTCGTACATCGGTCCCAGCTGGTCGGACGGGCCGGTGCTGCTGGCGCCGTAGGGCTCACCGGGAGCGAACGGATCGTCGGGGCGCGGGTAGACGTTGAAGTCACCGGCACTCACGATCCGCGCACCCGGATCGACGGCCTGGATGGCGGCCACGATCGCCGCCTGGTAGGCCGCCTGCTCCGTCCGCTGGCCGACGCGGCCGTCCGGGCCGGAGCTGAAGTGGTTGCTGATGGCCCACAGGTCGGTGAAGACGGACTCACCGATGGCGGTCCGCCAGATCCGGAAGTGGCCCACCTGCGGTGCGCGGGTGTAGACGTTGTCGCCGTCCACGCCCGTCGAGGTGTCGACGCTCGCGGGCAGGACCGCGTTCACGGCCTTCGGGTTGCTCACGTCGGTGTTGTAGGCAAGCGGATCGGGGTATGCGATCCCGGTGACCGCACCCAGGACCGGATCGCCCGGCTGGGCGGGGAGCAGCTCCACCCTGTCCGTGCGGAACAGGAAGGCGGAGACGATGCCCCGGTCATCGGCGCCGTCACGGTCGAAGGCCGCGTCGTAGGTGGGGCCGCCGGCGGCGCTGATCGTCAGCGCCAGCTCCTGGAGGACGTCCGGCTTGCCGTCCGGGTTGATGTCGGTCGCCGTCGCCAGGGTGCCGCAGTCGAGGGCATCGTTGACGACGCTGCAGACGTCCTGGTCCTCAGCCTCCTGGATCATGAGCAGATCGGGGTCGTGCATGGGCCCGTTGATCTGGGCGGCCAGGTCGGCGAGGTGCTGCTGGTAGGCCGCCTCCGACGCCGGCACGTAGTCGAACGGCGGATAGACGCCCGGGCAGCCGGAGTTGCCCAGGAAGTCGCACCCGTCGGTCGGGTCGTCCCGGTAGTCGTACAGGTTCTGGACGTTGTAGTCCGAAGTCACGAACTCGTCGGCCGTGGCCGGCTGGGGTGGCGCGTTCTGCGCCGGATCCGCTCCATCGGTCAGGGCGGGCTGCTGGGTGATCTCGATGCCGTACTTGCTGTAGCCGTAGCTCACCGCGCCGGACAGCTCGTTCGTCACCGTCTGGAAGGCGTGCGACGGGGCGATGAGCACGGTGTTGTCCTCGGCCGCGCCCTTCAGGCCGTGGCTGGTGAGCAGGATCCGCTCGCCGTTGCCGTTGTCGAAGTTGTCCGGCGGAGTGTTGATGTCGTCGAGCGGGTGGGTATCACGGAAGACGCGTTGCGCGTACGGATCCGTGCGGCTCATCAGCGGGTCGTCGCCGCGGATCACCCACATCTCGCCGTCGGCCGTGCTGGCGAAGACGTCGCGTCCCGCCACGACCTGGGCATTGGCCGGCACGTGCACATACATCGACTCGAGACGCTCCCAGTAGCGGCGGGACGCCGCCAGGTCATGGGGCGGGTTCACGGCAACCTGCGCGATCTCCGTGGACAGGTCCACGCCGTCGCGGATCACCGAGACGAGCTTGGCGCTGCCGAGCTCGGTCAGGCCGTAGTACTCGCTGACTCTGGCGCGGATGACCACCTCCTCGCCCACCACCGGCTCGTAGTAGCCGGACTGGTTCAGATAGCCGAAGTCGGCGTAGCTGCCGGTGTAGACAGTGATCCCGTCCGAGGTCAGGGCGTTGTCGTCGTCGGTCGCCAGGGTGTTCTGCAGGAAGAAGCTCCAGCTGTTGTAGCCGGAAGACGTGCGCATCAGCGATGTCTCGGTCCAGACGCCGCGGACGAAGACGGTCTGGCCCACGAAGGGCGAGGACTGGGTGTCGCCGATGTCGGCATCGGTCACCTGGCCCTGGACCTCGCCGATGGTGAGCAGCGACTGCACGGAAACCGTGGTGGTGCAGGTGTCGGTCTGCGGGCTGGCGTCGTCGTTCGCCGCGCTGAAGGTGACGCTGTACGAACCGAGTGGCGTGCTGTCGGACACGTTCAGCGTGCCGTCGGCCGTGCCGCCCACGGCGCTCGCCGTGGTCACGTCGTCGAAGGTGATCGTGCCGGGGTCGTCAGTGATGCCGGTGGTCTCGAGGGTGGTGACGGTGCCGTCAGGATCAGTGGCGGTGACCGACGCGGAGGTTGCCATCCCCAGAACGGTGGTGAGCGACGACGGGCAGCTCAGGCTGACCGGTTCGTTGGTCACCGTTCCGACGGTGTGGCTGCCCAGCCCGTCGAACGTGTCCTGGGGATAGCCATCCCACTCGACGGATGGGTCGAAGGCGTCGGTGGCGTTCGTATCACCGGCAGTGATCGTTGCCTTGCGGCGAAGCGTGTGGTTCTGGGTGGTGATGTCACCCGTACCCCAGTAGCTTCCCGGATCGTTGCCAACCTGGCCGATGACGTCGATGGCCGTTCCGTTGTGGGTAAGCACAACGGCGTCGTCACCGTTGAACCAGCCGGAACCGTTGGTCTGGTCCGCTACGGCGAGGATGGCAGCATCGGCAGAGGAATGGGCAACCACGAAGACGTCGGCAGGCTGGATCGTGCCTGTCAGCCCAATGGTCAGGCCGGCACTGCTGCTCCCGTTGAAATACATCTCGATCGCGTAGCCACTCGCGGCCAGGTCGATCGCGACGTCGGTGGGGTTGTAGATCTCGAGCGCCTTGTTGTTGCTCGAGCCCTCCACGTACTCGCTGAAGAAGAGCTCGCTGCCTGTTGCAGCGTTGACCGTGGCAGCAGGCGCTATGGCGCCGAAAAGCAATGTGAGCGTGGCCACCGCGCCGAGGGCACGGCGATACGACAGGGCGATCGAGGCGAACATGGGCGGGCGCTCCCTCCTGCGAAATGGAAACGAGCAGCCAGTCACGGCCGCTCGGGTCCGGGTACCTTAGCGCTGTCGAGTGCCCCGGCGCAGGCCATATCGGCCCGGCATGAGGCCGGTATCGGTGCATATTGGCACCACCGTCAGCCCGACGCCGTCAGCCCGAGACGCTCCGAGATAGGCCCGGAGCGCCGGGCGTACACGCCGCCCGCGTGCGTGGTCGCGGGAGGGAGTGTTCGCGTGACGCGGCACGCGTCGGGCGTGTGATACCCGGCGGGAACCGGGGCTCGCGCGCGGCGGCACGCGCCGGGCGTGTTTCCGGCTGCAGCTCGCGTGTTTCCGGCTGCAGCTCTCTGGCGGTACCTCTCCGGCTGCGGCGGACGATGTCCTGTCGCCGCCCGGTCAGAGGGAGGACGCGACGGCTGCTGCGCGCTGGGCGAGGAGGGAAGCGGCGACGGCAGACACCCAGCGTGGCGACAGGCCGTTCACCTGGTTGACGAATGCCCGCAGCTGGGCAGCGGCATCGGCGGTCCGTCCGGCGGCCACCGCCGCCTCGATCCGGTCCAGCCGCTGCTGCAGCAGCGGCGCCTTCGCCGGCGCCACGTCGCCCGCATCGGCCATGGAGCCCACCAGCGAGTGCAGGCTGTCGATGGTTGGCGGAGAGACGGTTACCGTGACGTCGCACGTCCCGCTCTGAGGCGAAGCGTCATCGTTGACGGCTTCCACGGTGACGGTGTACGACCCGACGGGCGTTGACGGCGAGACGGACAGCGTTCCGGTCGCTGTGCCGCCCGCGGCGCTCGCCGCGGTCACCGCCACGACCGAGATGGTGCCTGGATCCCCCGGCGTCACCGAGGTGACGGCCAGCGATGTGACCGATCCGTCCGGATCCGTCGCCGAGACATCTGCCGTGCCGGGGATTCCCTGCGTCGTCTCGACGGACGAGGGGCAGCTCACGGCCACCGGCTGGTTCACGCTCGTCCCCACCCAGCCAAGCCCGGCGAAGGTGTCCACGGGGAAGCCGTCCCATTCCGCGGTGGGGTCGAAGGCATCCATGGCATTCGTGTCACCGCTCGTAACGGTGAGTTTCCGCCGCAGCGTGTGATCCTGCGTGGTGATGTCGCCTGCCCCCCAGTATCCGGACGCGGGGCGGTTCGCGGCCCCGACCTGGCCGATGACGTCAATGGCGGTGCCGCTGTGGACCAGCATGACGACGTCATCCCCGTTGAACCAGGTCGTGTCGGCGGTCAGCTGTGCCTTCGCGAGCAGGCTCGCGGTCGCGTTGGCGTTGGCGACCACGTAGGTGCCACCCGGCGCGATGGTCGCCCCCGGCGTGAATCCGATGAACGAGGAGCCGGAGCCACCGTCCAGGTAGAACTCGAGCGCGTACCCCGACAGGCCGATCAGGTTCGACGTGGGGTTGTAGATCTCGAGCGCCTGGTTGTTCCCGGAGCCCTCGACGTACTCACTGATGAGCAGGTCGCTGGCCTGGGCATGGAGCAGTCCCGCCGGCACGAAGAGCACTCCCACGAAGGTCGCCACAGCGGTCACGCCGGTCAGCAGCCCACGCAGAGAATCGGTTCGCGCCATCGGTCCGTGCTCCGTTGTTCCGCCGGATGCCGAACGGCTCAGTTGCCCAGGCTCCGGGTTGTAGGAGTGACGCTACCCGCCCGCTGGCGGTTTGTGGATGGGAAGCAGGTCCCGAATGGTTGCCCGCACGCACCTAACCAATGCGGCAGGTGGCGGGTACCTCCGGCGGTCAGCGCACGTCGAGGGTCGCGTTGGCGCGGGCGCTGCGCTCGAAGAAGCTGAAGAGGCCAAAGCCCGCCGCCGCATACGCCAGGCCGATGAGCGCCTCGGTGGCGATGAGGCCGCCCACCTGGCCAAGGCCCGCGCCATCGGCCGCCTGGCGCACGGCCTCGAGGCCGTGGGTGAACGGCAGCAGGTTGCTGATCACCTGGAGCCAGCCCGGCAGGTCCGCCACCGGGACGTTCACGCCGCAGAAGAGCAGGATCGACATCATGATCAGGTTGGCCCCGAAGAGGCCGTCCCGCAGCCTGAGGCTGATGGCACCCTGCAGCGAGCCGATGGCGGTGCACGAGAAGACGGTCGTGAGCAGCGCGAGCGCGACGACCCCGATCGTCGCCAGGTCCAGGCGCACGCCCAGGAAGATGACCCCCACCGCCATGGCATAGACCGAGACGAACAGGCCGTTGGCGATGAACGGGAGGAACCGACCGGCGAACAGCGCGCCCCGGTTGGCGGGCGTGGCCAGCAGGGCGGGAAGCGTGCCGAACCAGCGCTCGTTGGCAATGGCCATGGTCATCCCGAAGACGCCGGCCAGGGCGCTCACCTGGACCGCGTTGCCGATGGCGAAGTACGCCGGCGAGCGCCCGGAGGCGTATGAGCCCAGCGAGGCGAAGAAGAAGAGCTGGAAGGTCGGCCCGCCGATGAGGGTGGGGATGTAGATGGAGGGGCGTGCCCAGTTGAAGAGCATCCCGTAGCTCATGCGCCCGCCGTACCAGAAGAGGCGCCAGGCGGTCCGCGGCCCGGAGCTGGTGTGGACGGGGGCCGAGAGCGCGGCGGCGGTCATCGGAGCGCCAGGGTGGCGTCGCGTCGCGCCTTGTCGAGCACCACGCGCAGCATGACGCGGGCGGCCACGTAGTACACCACGGCCAGGACCAGGCACATCCCGATTGACAGCCACGGCGGCGACGAGCCGATGGCGGCCCCGCGGATGGCGTCCATGCCCCACTTGGGTGCCAGCAGCCAGCCGATGGCCTGGACCCACAGCGGCAGGGTCGTCACCGGGACCAGCAGCCCCGCGACGAGCCAGATCGGGTACTCGAGCAGGTTGCCCAGCGCGTTCGCGTGGCGGTACAGGACGAAGCTGGTCGCGATGAGCATGCCCAGCGAGCCCAGGGCCAGCACGGCCGCGGCGATGGAGATGGGCAGGACGAGCGGGAACGTCGCCGCGATGGGCATGCCGAAGAGAAGCGCGCCCCAGGCAAGGGTGGCCACGATGCCGTAGAAGCCCAGCACCACGGCCCCGAAGGTCTGCCCGGCGAGGATGTGGTCGTAGCGGCTCGGCGCGGTCACCAGGAGCTCCAGGGTTCCCTCCCAGCGCTGCCAGGCGATGGCCCCGCCGCAGCCGAAGAGGGTGGTGCTCCAGACGCCCATCATGCCCGAGCCCAGCGCCACGTACAGCAGCGTCTGGCCCGCCGTCTCGCCGCCCGCGTGGAACAGCAGGAAGCCCAGCGTGGCGAAGATCAGCGGGGTGATGAACGTGGTCAGGATGAAGAACTCGCTGGCCAGGAGCATCCGCACGTTGAACCAGGTGACGAACCAGACGAGGCGCAGGCTGCGCGGCAGCGTGCTCATGATGCCGTCTCCAGGGCGGCGCGGGCGGCCGCGCCATCGGTCCCGCCGGTGGCTGCGATGAGGTGCACGTAGGCATCCTCCAGGGTCGGCTCGCGGGCGATGACCTTGCCGACCCGGGTGTCGGTGAGATGGCCCAGCAGGCGCTGGGTGATGCGGGTGCCGTGCTCGGACTGCACCAGGAGGATCTGGCTCTGGTCGCGCTCCTCGACGTTGACCTCCACGACGTCGGGATCCGCCCGCAGCTGGTCCACGGTCTCCGGTGCGACCCCGAACGTTTCGATCTCGATGATCGTGCGGTTGGCCACGGCTGCCTTCAGGTCGTTGCCGGTCCCCTGCGCGACGATCTTTCCGTCGTTGATGACCGCGATCCGGTCACAGAGCGCATCGGCCTCGAACATGTAGTGCGTGGTGAGCAGGACCGTCTTGCCGGCGTCGACCAGCGTCTTCACCGTCTGCCGCAGCTCGCGCGCGCCCACCGGGTCGAGCCCGATGGAGGGCTCGTCCAGGAAGACCACCTCGGGATCGTGAAGCAGGCCCCGGGCGATGTGCAGGCGCTGCCGCATGCCGCGCGAGTAGCCCTCGACCTTCTCACCCTCGCGCCCGGTGAGGCCCACCATCTCGAGCAGTGCCCCGATGCGTCGCTTCTGCTCGGACGGCTCAACCCCGTACAGCTCAGCGAAGTACCGCAGGTTGTCCAGCGCGCTGACCCGGTCGTAGAGGCCCCGGTCGCCGCCGAACACGTAGCCGATCCGCCGTCGCACCTCGGTGGTGTCCCGGATGACGTCGAAGCCCATGACCCGGGCGCTGCCCGCGGTGGGAAGCAGGAGGGTGATGAGCATCTTGATGGTCGTGGTCTTGCCCGCCCCGTTGGGGCCCAGCAGGCCGAACAGCTCGCCGGGACGCACGGCGAAGCTGACGCCACGAACCGCCTCGACCTTGATTCGCCGGCGCCGGACGACCCCGAGGTGCGTGTCGTAGGTTCGCACCAGGTCGAGCGCCTCGATGGCCGGTGTGTCGCGGGTCTCGGTCGCGGGCGGCCCGGCGGCGTGTACGCCGGTGGGCGGGGGAAGGGTCATGGAAGGCGCCATTCTACCCGGCGCGGTGTCAGGCGCCGTCAGGAATCCAGGCCCGAGCGCCCCTGCGACCGCGTGCGCCTGCCCCTTCGTCCGCCGGCGCCAGCGTCGTAAGGTGAGGGCGTTTCCGCGACCGTACGAACCGAGCAGATGACCAGCTACCACTTCGTGACCCGCTGGAACGTGGACGCGCCGCCGGACCGCGTCTTCGATGCGCTGGTCCGTGTCGAGGAATGGCCCGAGTGGTGGCGCGGCGTGCGGCGCGTGGAGCGGGTGCGCGCCGGCGACGAGCGCGGGGTTGGAACCGTGCACCGCTTCACCTTTCGCAGCCGACTGCCCTACTCGCTGGCGTTCGAGGTGCGGACCACCCGGGTCGAGGCGCCGCTCCTGCTGGCCGGGGACGCGACCGGCGAGCTGGAGGGGGTTGGGACCTGGACCCTTCGCGACGGCGACGGGCGGACCCACCTCGAGTACGTCTGGGACGTTCGCACCACGCGCTGGTGGATGAACGCCCTCGCGCCGCTGGCACGACCGGTCTTCGCCTGGAACCACGACCGCGTGATGGAGTGGGGCCGCTCCGGCCTGGCCCGCCGCCTGGGGGCCGTCGTCCTTCGGGCTGGTGACGCCTCGCCGGGGGCCGTCCCAGGAATCTGCTAGTCTTGGGTAGCGCATTTAGGACGACACGGCAGGGGCCTTTCGCTGCCCCGGGGAGCAGACATCGGCATGGGACTGGCGAGACGGATCGGGCTGGGTCTGGCGGCCCGCGGCGAGGTGGACGAGGTGGTGGCCTGGAGCTGGGAGGCGCGCCGCGCCGGCCTGGACTCCGTCTGGATCCATGACTCGTACTTCGAGCGCGACGCGGTCTCCTACGTCTCGGCCATTGCGTCCGAGCTGGGGGCCGATGAGCGTGACGACGGCTTCCGCATCGCGCTGGGGGCAGTCAACCCGTTCACCCGCCACCCGGTGGTGCTGGCCATGACCGGATCGGCCCTTGACGAGATGGCGCCGGGCCGGATCGTCATGGGCATGGGCACCGGGCTGCCCCTGCGTCTCAAGCAGATGGGCATCCCCTATTCGCCGCACGACGCCGTGGCCCAGGTCAGCCGGGCCATGGACCAGATCCACACCCTGTGGGCCGGCGAGCGCCTGCCGTCGGCGACGGAGGGGCTGCCGCCTATCCAGCCCATGTTCGCCCCGCCGCACCGGATTCCCATCGTCATCGCCGCGTACCGCAAGGAGTTCGTGGCCCTCGCCGGCGAGAAGGCAGACGGCTACCTGGCGCGGCCGGCGGAGTCCATCAACTCGCTGCGCGGCATCATCGAGCGCCTGCGCCGCTCCGAGGCCGATGCGGGCCGCGAGGCGGGCACGGTCGAGACGGCGGGGTACCTGCTCTCGCTCGTTGACAACAGCCGCCGCGAGGCCCTGAACCGCGCCAAGCGCGAGCCGTTCGTGATCTACATGATGAGCGTGCTCTCGGATATCTCCCTCGCGCGCGCGGGCTTCGAACGCGAGCTGCGCGACCGGATCGCCGCCGCCTGGCGCGCGGAGGAGTTCCACACCGCCGCGGGCCTCATCCCCGATGAGCTGCTCGACGCGTTCATGCTGTGCGGGACGCGCGACCAGGTCGCGACCGGTGCCCTCGCCTTCCACGAGGAGACGGGCCTCGACCTGCCGCTCCTGCAGCCGGTGGTGCAGGAGGAGGCGCAGGTCACGGCTTTGCTCGATGCCGCCGGGATCTACGCACGCGTTCCGCAGGGCGCCGGACAGGCAGCGCCTGCCCCCGGCGCGACCGACCTCGGCGAGCCCGGCCCGGCGGCGCCGGTCGCGGGGCCGGAGATGACCGACCTGCGCAGCCCCTGGGAGCGCGTCCGTCGCCGGGTCGCCGCGATCTACGAGATCGCCCGGCCGTTCGCCTACACGGCATCGGTGATCCCGGTCGCAGCCGGTGGCGCGCTGGCCTGGGTCGACGGTCGCTTCAACCTGCCGCTCTTCCTGGCGGCCCTCGCCGGCGGCGTCCTGTTGCACACCGGCACGAACATCGTCAACGAGATCTACGACGTCCGCCACGGGATCGACGCCATCACCTCGCCACGCGCCAGCCACGCCATCGTCAAGGGCCGGATCAGCGAGTCCGCGGCCTACCGCATCGCGATCTTCGCCTTCGCCCTGGCCACGATCGTCGGTGTCGGGCTCATCGCCGCACGGGGCTGGCCGATCGCGGTGCTCGGGCTGGTCGGCCTCGCCGGCGGCTACTTCTACACGGCCCCGCCGTTCCAGTACAAGTTCCGCGCGCTCGGAGTGCCGCTCGTCTTCCTGCAGATGGGTCCGCTGATGACCGTCGGCGGCTACTACGCGGTCTCGGGCACCTGGTCGCCGATCGCACTCGTGCTCTCGATTCCCATCGGGCTGCTGGTGGCCGCGATCCTCCACGGCAACGAGTGGCGGGACATCAGCGAGGACACGCGGGCCGGGATCGCGACCCTCTCGAGCGAGATCGGCCGGACCTGGGCGCACTACTCGTACCTCGGCCTGACGCTGGGTGCCTACATCACCCTGGGGCTCGCCGTGGCCTTCGGCGCTCTCCCTCCCGCGACCCTGGTGGCCATCCTGTCGCTCCCGCTCCTCGTCATCGTCCTGCGCTCCGCGGAGCTGGGAGCGAGCGGCCAGGCGCGGGCCATCGCGATGATCGACCTCCAGACCGCGCGGCTCCACGAGACGTTCGGGGCGCTGCTGATCGTCGGCCTGCTGCTCAGCGTTCTCTTCCGATGAGCGCCGAACACCCGCGGCGAGCGCCTTCGCCGGCGCTCGCCGCGCTGGGCCTGGGCCTGGCCCAGGCGGCCTTCGCCCTGACCTTCCGAGGGCCGCGGTCCCGGTTCTGGCAGCGGATGACGGCCACCGGGCTGACGCTGGGTGGTCTGGCGCTCGCCACGAGCCGCGACGCCCGCGAGGTGCGGTTCGGCCCGCGCGAGGTGGCCCTGGGGCTTGCGTCGGCGGCGACGCTGTATGCAACCTTCCAGGTCGGCGACCGGTTCGCGCGGCGCTTCGTCCCTGGTGGCGATGCGCAGATCGGCGACATCTACACGTTGCGCGGGCTGCGGCCGCGTCCCGAGATCGCCGCGCGGTTGGCAGCCGTCATCGGTCCGGCGGAGGAGCTCTTCTGGCGCGGCTTCGTCCAGCCCGCCTTCGCGGCCCGAGCCGGTCGCTGGCGAGGGGCGGCCGCGGCTGCGGCCGCCTATGCGGGGGTCCACGTGGTCACGGGCAACTTCACCCTCTTCGGGGCCGCGGGGGTGGCCGGTGCCCACTGGTCTGCCCTGCGTGCCGCGGGCATGCCCATGGGCGCGCTGATCGTCAGCCACGTGGCCTGGGACATCTGGATCTTCCTGGTGCAGCCGACGGAGCCCGCCGGTCCCCAAGTGCGGCCGCCGGCCCCCGCGCCCATCGCAGGCTGAGTCCGGAAGGCGTTCAGCCCGTTGCGGGCGTGTGCTCCAGCAGGGTCATGCTGAAGACGATGGCCCCGTGGATCTCCTGTTCGAGTCGGACCGGCTGGCCGGGGAGATCTCGCGCGAACCAGAAGCGCCAGGTGCCATCCTCATCTCGGCGGGCGTACCGCAGACAGTCGAAGGTGCCTGCCGGAAGGTGGATCGCCTCTTCCCCGCGGACCGTGCTCGCCCGCGGGAACGAGGCGTGCTCCTGGAGCTCGAGCCATGTCGAACGGCGGCGTTCCGGCTCGCCAAGGGCCTGGCCGTCTGGATCCTCCACCCACGCCTCCTGCTCGCTCCACTCGGCGTCGGCCGAGACGTAGCGCACGACCCGGACCGCCGGATCGGCTCCGGCGCGCTCCACGCGGAACCGCAGCGTGCGGCCGGGCCGGCAGGCGTCGCGGATCTCCGCCGCCGTGAACGGCGTCGGAAGGTGGTCGGGGTAGAGCTGGTGCGGATCGGCGTCCATCAGCGCCAGTCGGGTATCGGCGGCGCATCCGACGAGCCGTCCGCCCGCGGCAGGGCCAGCAGCTGCTGGTGGACGTCGAGGCTGGCGGTCTCGAAGCCGATGGTGGCGCCCGCCATGTAGAGGCGCCAGGTCCGCGCCACCGTCTCCCCGCCGGCCGCGACCGCCTCGTCCCAGCGGCGCTCGAGATTGGCCACCCAGTGGCGCAGGGTGCGCGCGTAATGAGGTCGCAGCGACTCCACGTGCCGCACCTCGAATCCCGCTCCCTGTGCGGCGGTGAGCATCACCGGCAGCGGCAGCAGCTCGCCGTCGGGGAAGACATACGCGTCGACGAACGAGCGGCGACCGGCCACCCTGCCCAGCGGCCCGGGGAGCAGACCGCCGCCGGCCGGAGCCATCCGCGCCGGCTGGGCGGTGATGGCGTGGTTCAGGAACAGCCCCCCGGGCTCGAGGCAGTCGTGCGCCGCTGCGAAGTAGGCGGGCATCCGCCGTTCGCCTACGTGCTCCGCCATGCCGATGCTGGCGACGCGGTCGAACTGCCCCAGCGAGGCAGGCGCATCGCGGTAGTCCATCAGCTCGACGCGCAGCCGGTTGCCGAAGCCGGCGGCCGCGATGCGCTCCTCCGCGAGGGTCTGCTGGTGCTGGGCGAGGGTGATACCGACCGCCGTCAGCGCCGGGAAGCGCTCGGCAGCGCGGATGAGGAGGCCGCCCCAGCCACAGCCGATGTCCAGCAGTCGCATGCCGTCGCGGACGCCGAGCTTGTCGAGGACCAGGTCCAGCTTCGCCTCCTGGGCTTCGTCGAGCGACGCGTCATCGGTGCGGAAGTAGGCGCAGCTGTAGACCATCCGCTCCCCGAGCCAGAGCGCGTAGAACTCGTTGCCGACGTCGTAGTGGAAGCGGACGGCCTGGCTGTCGCGCGTCGCCGAATGCCGCTCGCCCCCGAGCACCGCGGCGACGCGTCCGTCCTGGGGCGCCGGGGCATCGTGGAGCTCGCGGAGCCGCAGCGCCATCCGTCCCCAGTCGGCGGCGCTCAGCGGCAGCTCGCCGATGCGGTCCGGCAGCGACGCGAAAGCGAGGATGTCGCCGTCGACGTCGAAGTCGCCATGGACGAACGCTTCACCGATGGCGAGGTCTGTGGGCGGCAGGAGCATCCGCCGCAGGGCTCCGGGGCGCCTGATCACGAGGGTGAAGCGCGGGTCCGCGGTCGATGGCGCCCGGAACCCACGTCCGTCCCAGAATCGGATCGCGAAGTCCCGCCGATCGCCGATCGCCGCGAGCATGGGGGCGATGGCGCGCGCCGCCTGGGTTACCCGGGGATCCGCGGTCGGCACCGGGTTCGGCGCCGCCTGGGCGCGGGAAGACGACTCGAGTGCTGCGGTCATGTGCGCATCCTCGCCCGGAGGCGCGCGAGTGTCCAGCGTGCCATTCCCGTGCCGCAGGCGTCACCACGCCTCGGTGCCGGGCTCGCCCTTGAACGGACCGACCACCTCGCTCGTGATCCAGCCGCCGTAGTAGCGCCCCGGCTGAGGCCGCACCCGCTCGCCGGCCACCCGGCAGTCGTCCACCCGGGATGCGTAGAAGGCGATCGCGCCGCGGATCACCCCGTAGGCCGGCGACGGGTCCGGGTAGCTCCATGCCGCCCGCGGGATGCGTGTCCCGCCGATGACCAGGTCGAAGTGCTCCGCGATGCCCTTCCATTCACAGAAGGTCCGGTGGCCCGATGGTAGGAGGAGATCCACTCGGACATCGTCGGGCGGCAGGTACCAGCAGGGCGGACCGGCCGTTTCCAGCACCCGGTGCGCGCGCCGAGAGCGGGCGATCACGATGCCCGCGTGCGCGACCTGGACCTCCCTGCCGTCCGCGACGACGGCCGGGGGTCGGGGATAGTCCCAGACCGATTCCTGCCCGGGTCCGGGTGCCGTCCGTTCGGGCCGGGGTGGGTGCTCGTTCATCTCGGTCCACTCCGTCGTCGCCCACGGCCGGGGCCCTCGCGGAGCGGTGCGAGGATCGCCTCGGCGCGATCACGCGTCTCGGCGTTGTCGAAGACGAGGCGTGCATCGCTACCGAACCAGTGCAGCCAGAGCGCGGGCCGTCGGCTCCGCACGGTGTGGACCATCCCCCGATCGAGATTGGTCATGGCGCCGCCGGTCGATGGGAGCCCGATCTCGTACGGCCCCGCCGGGAGGTCGAGGCGCAGCCGCGGGCCCATGCCGCGATCCGGTTCCAGGCTGCCGGGAAGATCCTCGACGTCGAGGGGTCCGCCGCGCGTCCGCGAGAGCCTGCCGCTCACGCGGGCGGAGACCGGCGCCGGCTCGGCCGGCGGCTCGGGCGTGGACGGACCGGTGACCGGCGCGCGCTCGAGCTCGAAGACCGGGTACCCGACCCGGCGTCCAACCAGGAGCAGCGCTGCGAGCACCAGCAGGAGGAGGGGCGCCAGCCACAGGCGATCGACGGGGAGCCGCGGGTCGTGGTCGAGGTAGGCGAACTCCAGGACGTTGGCCCAGCCCAGGAGCCGCGACACCCACGGCAGGGTCAGCAGGCTCTGCAGCTCCGCCTGCGCCCGGACCTGGCGCCCCACCACGTGGATCGGGGTGTCGGACGCCGGATAGGTGGTCTGGAACAGCAGTGGGCGCCGGCCGTCATCGGTCACCAGCTGCAGGAATCCCCCGCCGCCAACGGCGAGGCTGCGGACGTTGCAGGCGGATGCGGCCGCATCGGCGGTTGACCCCGCTGCCTCGCAGGTCGCGATGCCGACGCCGGGGAACCCCAGGTGGATGCGGACCAGGGTCCCGGCGTCCAGCCCCGCCAGGTCGGTGGCGGAGCCGACCGAGCGGATGCTCCCCTCGGGCGACGGCTCCTCGGCGAGGTAGCGGCCGGCGGTGTCGGTCAGGTCGCCAGGCAGCCAGCCGTGGCGCTCCAGCGCGGCGCGGGCATTGGCCACCTGGCCCGGATCGATCAGCACGCGCGCGACGACGGTGCGATCCTCGAACCCGCCGGGCGGGACGGGGGAGCGCACCAGGGCCACCCGCGCATCGGCGAGGCTGTCGCGGACCGCGTAGTACCAGGTGGGATCGCCCGATGCACTTGGTGGTGCATCGAGCGGGACGCGGAAGGCCAGCGCGTCGACCTCCAGGAGGGACACGTCGGTGCCGGTCAGGCGGTCGACGAAGTCGCCGGCCGAGGTGCGGGTAACGATGAGCTCGGCGCCCGCCTGGAAGGCCGGGATGGTGGAGACCACCACGAGCAGCCCGACAAGGGCGGGAACGACGCTCGGTCGGGGATCGGTCCGCCGTCGTGAGCCGACCAGGATGGCGATGAGCGAGGCCGCGGCGAGGACTGCCACCGCCCACGGCAGGTAGATGCTGAAGTCGCTGAAGGCCGAGGGGGCCAGCGCCAGCCCGCCAATGATGAGCGCCGTCGCCAGGAGGCCGGCCGCGAGCGGCGCTGCACGGCGCGCCGCGGGTGCCGCCCCGCCGAAGGCGATGTCGACGAGGGCGTCGATCCCGCGCGGCAGGGCGCCGAGGAGCGTCCGCAGACGGATGATGAGCGTGGCCTCCGCTGGAGCAGGTCCAGTAGGTACTAGGCGGCGCGACGCCGTCGGGGTTCACACCACGGTGCGGCGATCCTCAGCCGAGCGACCAGTCGGTGCCGTCCCAGTATGCATGCAGCAGGTCGCCCTGGGTGCCGCGCGCGAAGACGTCGATGCGGTCCGGTCCCCAGGAGCAGGCGGCCGGGTCGGAGGCGAGTGAGCCGCCGAGCGACTCCCAGGGCTGCCAGCCGTCCGGCTGGTACCAGCGGTGCCACAGCGCGCCGTCCCGGCCGCGCGCGAACAGGTCGATCCGCTCGGCGCCCCACGAGCACGCGGCCGGATCTCCGCTCAGCTCCCCGCCCAGGGGCTCCCAGTCGTGCCATCGGCTCCCGTCCCAGTACCGGTTCCAGAGCTGGCCGTCGGCGAAGATGGCGAACACCTGCATCTCGTTCTCGGCCCATGTGGTGACCGCCGGCGCCGAGACCGGCGCACCCCCGAGTGACTCCCAATCGCTCACGTGGACTCCTTTCCGGTGTGGACCGATCGCATCGTACCCGGGCGGTGACGATCGGCAGCTTCGAGCGCGCCGATGGAGGGGTAGAGTCCTCAGCATGCCTGACTGGAAGACGATCATCGAGCCGTTCCGGATCAAGAGCGTCGAGCCGATCCGGATGACGACCCCGGAGGAGCGCCAGGCCAAGCTCGAAGCGGCCGGCTACAACATCTTCAACCTCCACTCCGATGACGTGCTCATCGACCTCCTGACCGACTCCGGGACGGGCGCGATGTCGTCCGCGCAGTGGGCCGGGATCCAGCGCGGCGATGAGTCCTACGCGGGGTCGCCGTCCTGGTATCGCTTCCTGGCCGCCGTCCAGGAGCTGTTCCCGTTCAAGCACGTGATCCCCACCCACCAGGGTCGCGCGGCGGAGAAGATCCTCTTCACCGTGGTGGGCGGCCCCGGCAAGGTGGTGCCCTCCAACACGCACTTCGATACGACCCGCGCCAACGTGGAGCACTCGGGCGCGGAGGCGGTGGACGTGGTCATCGAGGAGGGGCGGCATCCGGCCACCATCCACCCGTTCAAGGGCAACGTGGACGTGGACGCGCTCGATGCCCTCATCCGCGAGCGCGGCCCGGAGAACGTGCCGGTGGTGATGGTCACCGTCACGAACAACTCGGGCGGGGGACAGCCGGTCAGCCTGGAGAACCTGCGCGCGGTGCGCGAGGTGTGTGACCGATACGGGCTGCCGCTCTTCCTCGACGCATGCCGCTTCGCGGAGAACGCCTGGTTCATCAAGCAGCGCGAGCCTGGCTACGCCGATGTCCCGGTTCGCGAGATCGTGCGCCAGATGGCGGCCTGCGCCGATGGCATGACCATGTCGGCCAAGAAGGACGCCATCGCCAACATCGGCGGCTGGCTGGCGATGAACGACGATGCCTGGGCCGAGCAGTGCCGGAACATGCTGATCCTGACGGAGGGCTTCCCGACCTACGGCGGCCTGGCGGGCCGCGACCTGGAGGCCATCGCCCAGGGCCTGTCGGAGGTCGTCGAGGAGGACTACCTCCGGTACCGGATCCGATCGACCGCGTACCTGGGCGACGCGCTGGTCAGCTCCGGCGTTCCGTGCGTGCAGCCCATCGGCGGACACGCGGTCTACATCGATGCCGCCGCCCTGCTCCCGCACATCCCGCCACTGGAGTACCCGGGCCAGTCACTCGCCGTGGAGCTCTACCGCGAGGGCGGCATCCGGGGTTGCGAGATCGGGACGGTCATGTTCGGCATGCACCCCGACGGGACGGAGTCGCCGGCGACCATGGAGCTGGTGCGCCTCGCCATCCCGCGGCGGGTCTACACCCAGTCGCACATCGACTACGTGATCGAGGTGGTCCAGGCGGTCGCTGTCCGGGCCGGGGAGCTGCGCGGGATGCGGATCGTCCAGCAGCCCGCGGCGCTGCGCCACTTCACGGCGCGCTTCGAGCCGCTCGTCTGACCGGGCGCGAAGCCAGGGTGAGCTCTGCGGCCGGGGTGATCGCACACCAGCAATGGTGCCGCGGGGAACCGGGGCCACGCCCCGGCGGGCGTCAGAAGCGCGGGTCGCGCCGCCAGAGCTCGGTTTCGACGGCGTCGGTCAGCCGGCTCGCGGCGCGGGTTGCGAATCGGTCGACCAGCCGCGCGAAGAAGGGCCGCCGGGCATGGACCGGCACGGATCGCGCCGGAACCCCGGCAGCCGCGGCCGCGATCTCGACGGCACGGTCCAGGTCGCCGACCTCGTCGGCGAGCCCCAGCTCCACCGAGCGGACGCCCAGCCAGACCTCGCCGGTCGCCAGCTCGCGAGCGCGCTCAGGGGCCATCCGGCGGCCCTCCGCCACGCGCCCCACGAAGGCGTCGTAGTAGGCGTCCACCAGCTCCTGCTCCTTGGCCGCCTCCTCCGGTGAGTCGTCGCGCCAGGGCGCGCCCTGCCCCTTGAGGCTGCCCGCTTTGGTCTCCTGGACGCGGACGCCGATGCGCTCGAGCAGGCTTGACACGCGGGGCCCGGCGCTGATGACGCCGATGGAGCCCACCACGGCGTTGGGTGCCACCACGATGCTGCGGGCGGCCAGTGCGGCGAGGTAGGCGCCCGAGGCGCCGACCCCGCGCACGTGCGCGACCAGCGGCTTCTCCTTCGCCAGCCGGGCGAGGGCGAGGTAGAGGTAGTCCGAGGCCGGGGCGGAGCCGCCCGGCGAGTCGATGTCGACGACCACCGCCGGCACGTGCCGCGAGCGGCGCGCGCGCGCCACGGTCTCGACCCACTCCGCGGAGCGCTGGCCGCCGGAGATGGGTCCGTAGAGGCGAACGACCGCGACCCGGCCGGCGGTCCCGGATCGGCGGGCGACGAGGTCCCGAAGGGTGGTGGTCAGGTTCATCGGCCCAATCGTAGCCGTCCGTTCGACAGATCGCTGGGCGGGCGTCGGCTCGTGGGGTCCCGCCCTCCGGGTGACCACGAATGCGGCGGGTGCCCCGGGCCCACGGCCGGCCGGGACGCTGCCTCAGTCCGCCTCGGGGAGCGCCTCGGCGGGGGAGCGGCGCGAACGCAGGTCGCGCAGGGTCTCCTGGTCCATTCCGGCGAGGCGCGGCAGGTCCGCGTTCGTGCGCGACAGCCGCTCGGTCAGCTTGCTGAACACGAGGGTGCTGATCTGCGGCACGGCCATGAGCTGGCGGAGCGCGGCAGCGGGGACCTCCATCAGGGTCGTCGCCTTCTCGGCCACGACATTCGCCGTGCGCAGCGAGCCGGTGAGGGCCGCGATCTCGCCGAAGAAGTCCCCGGCTTCCATGGACGACAGCGCCTGGTACTCGCCTTCCTCCCCGGCGATGCCGGCCACCGTCCGGCCGGAGAGGATGAAGTACGCCGCATCGCCGACCTCGCCCGCCGTCAGGACGCGGGTGCCCTCGGCGGCATCGGTCACGTGCGACTGGGCGATGAGGTTCCGGCGATCGCGGTCGCTCAGCAGGCCCAGGGCCGGGACGTAGCCGACGAGGAGGTCGAAGTCGGCCATGGTCGCGGGGCGCATGGCGCCCAGCCCCGGCGCCGTGGGTGCGGCACGCAGCAGGCTCATGGCGCGCCGCCACTCGGCGGCCGGCTGGCCGAGGCCGGGCAGGAAGTTCGTCCACACCCCGGCCGCGACAAGGAGTGCCGAGGCGAGGATCACGAGCAGCCGGATATCGATGAAGTCGGCGAGGCCGGCGAGGCCCATGCCCACGAGGAAGACGACGTCGCGGGTGACGAAGAACGCGCTGTTCACCCTGCCCCGGAAGTCCCGCGGCGTGTTGCGCTGGATGACGAGCCGCCGCCCCACGCTTGCCGGCGCGTTGAAGAAACCGGAGAAGATGACCAGGCCGATGGCGACCCCGACGTTGGGCGACAGTCCATAGAAGATGCCGACGGCACCCATCATCACGAAGCCCATGGCCAGCCACTGGCCCTCACGCCAGCGGTCGGCGATGTTTGCCAGGACGAGGCTCCCGACGACGAAGCCCACGGAGGTCAGCCCTTCCTGCAGTCCGTACTCGAAATCGGTCGCACCCAGCGTCGTCTTGGTGAACGGGAGCAGCAGCGTGTTCCACAGACCGAAGGAGAGGAAGACCGGCGCAGACACGATGAAGAGCGAGCGCAGGATGGGGGTGGAGAGGAGGAACCCCGTCCCGGCCTTCAGGTTCCGCCAGACCAGCTCGATGCTCGTGTCCTCCTCGGGCGGCACGTGCCCGATGCGGACGAACCCGATGCAGGCGGCGGACACGGCGAACGTCGCCGCGTCGATCCAGAACGCCCACTCGATCGGGAGCGCGCCGGCGATGAGCCCGGCAAGCGCGAAGCCGATGGCGGTTGACCCAAAGCTCGAGATCGCCATGAGCGAGTTGGCGGCCGCCAGCTCCTCGTCGCTGGCGATCTCGGGCAGGACGCTGTCGTTGGCCGGGTCAAAGAACTGGGTCACCACCGAGGAGAGCGCGACGAACAGGTAGAGCCAGCCGATCCCCAGGTTCGCGAAGTCCTGGACGACGACGAACGGGATGACGAAGACGATCACGCCCCGCGACGCGTCGGCCGCGACCATGATCGCCTTGCGGTTCCATCGGTCCACGAACACGCCGGCGACCAGGCCGACCAGAAGGCTGGGTGCCGCCGTGGCGATCAGCATGAGGCCGACCGCACTCACGGAGTCGGTGACGCGGTAGACCAGGATGCCCGCGGCGAGCGAGGTCAGCGCGCTGCCGGCCGTCGAGATCAGCTGGGCAGTCCACAGCCAGGCGAAGCTGCGATTGCGGAAGACCGCGTACGGCGACAGGCTCGGGGCGGGCGCGGGGGGCGCTGTCACGCGTGCAGTGTGCGGGAGGCGAGGTTGGGCCGGCGGCCGATTTCTGCACGAGCGGCGCTGGCGTTGACGGCCGCCCGCATCATGGCCCGATGCAGCGGCGCAGCTGGATCCTGGTGGCAGTGGTGCTCGCGTCCGGGACCGTGTTCCTGGACTCGACCGTCGTCAACGTCGCGCTCAAGGCGATCGGCACCGAGCTGCCGGCGACGTTCGTTGGGGTGCTCGAGGGCGAGTCCTACGTCGTCAACGGCTACCTGCTCACCCTCTCCGCGCTGCTGATCCTGGCGGGGGCCCTCGCGGACGCCTACGGGCGCCGGCGGATGTTCATGGTGGGCCTCACCGGCTTCGGTGTGGCGTCCGCGCTGTGCGGGCTGGCGCCGACCATGGAGCTGCTGATCGCCTTCCGGCTGGTCCAGGGGGTCTTCGGTGCCTTCCTGGTGCCGACCAGCCTGGCGATCATCAACGCGAACTTCTCCGGGGTTGAGCGGGGCCGCGCCTTCGGCATCTGGGCCGCCGCCACCAGCGTCACGACCATCGCCGGGCCCGTGCTCGGCGGCCTGGTGGTGGACCAGGTCAGCTGGCGGCTCGCGTTCCTGATCAACCCGCCGCTGATCGTCGCCGCCCTGGCCGTTGCCTGGCGCTACGTGCCCGAGTCGCGCGACACGGAGAGCCGCCATCGCTTCGACTGGCTGGGTGCGGTTGCCATCGCCGTCGCGGTGGGCGGGCTGACGTACGGCGCCATCCGCGGGCAGCAGTCCCACTGGACCGATGCGAGCGCTTTCGTGGCCCTGCCCATCGGCGCGCTCGCCACCCTCGCGCTCGTGCCGCTGATGACCCGCCGCGCCCACCCGCTGGTACCGCCGTTCCTGTTCCGCTCCCGCAACTTCACCATCACCAACGTCTCCACGATCCTGATCTACGGGACCATCTACACGTTCGGCCAGTTCCAGGCCATCTACCTCCAGGGAACGCTTGGCTACAGCGCCCTGGCCAGCGGCCTGATCACGATCCCCACCAGCCTGTTCCTGATCTTCCTCTCGACGCAGATGGGCACCCTGGCGGGCCGATGGGGTCCGCGCCTGTTCATGACCATCGGTCCGGCGCTCATGGCGGTCGGTGTCCTGTGGATGGCGCGCATCCCCGCCGACAGCCCCGCCTGGCACGCGACCGTGAGCCAGCCCGCCTCGTTGCTTCCGCCGGCCCAGACCTGGGTGGACCTGCTTCCCTCGCTGCTGGTCTACGGGCTGGGTATCTCGATCATGGTGGCGCCCCTGACGACCGCCCTGATGACGTCGGTGCCCGCACGGAACTCAGGGCTCGCCTCGGCGATCAACAACGCCGTGTCGAGGATCGGGCCGCTGCTCGCCGGCGCGGTGATCTTCATTGGCATCACGGCGAGCTTCTACAGTGGCCTGGGGTCGCGCCTCGACATCCCGACCAATACGCCAGCCGTGCGGGAGCAGTTCCCTCCGCTGAATGTCCCCGACCAGGGATCGACCGCCGAGCTGTCGGCAGCGCGAGCGGCCTCGACCGACTCCTACCACCTGGCGATGCTGATCGCGGCCGCGCTGTGCGTCGGCGGCGCGGCGGCGAACGGCCTGGGCATCGTCAATCCCCGACGCGACGAGAACCAGGAGCCGGCGGCGTCCGGGGCATAGCGGGCGACGAGGTCAGAAGACGGCCGGGCACCAGGGAGCGAGCGGCGTGCGGAGCAGGGCGTCGCCGCGCCCGACCGCGCCGGGGGTCTGCTCCGTCACGCGGCCCGCCATCGCCAGCTCGGCGAGGCTGACGCCGCCCAGGAAGACCGCCCCGAGCTCGGCGATGCCCAGGACCAGGTCCGCGTCCATGGTCGAGCGGTGGACGCCTGCCCCGTCGGGGGTGGCGTCAAGCTCCCAGCGCCCGGCGTTCCAGTCGCAGAACGGGTCGTCGATCTCGAGCACCAGGCGGTCGCGCCCCGCGTAGCCGCGTCGCTCCATGGCGCCGGGCAGGTCCACGATCCGCAGCCACAGCGCGTCGCCGACGGTCATGCCCAGGCGTCGTGGCTCAAGCAGGGTGAGCCGCAGCGCGGAGTCCACGGGAACGTTGAAGGCACGGGTGCGCGCCGTGAGGTCCATCGAGAGGAGATAGCCCCACAGGGCCCGCTCCGCCTCAGGGGTCAGCGCGATGGCCTCCGTGACGTCGACGGCGCCCTTGGGTCCGCGATCGTCCCAGTCCCCGTGGATCCGGTAGCGGGCGTAGGCGTCCGCCACGCCGTCCGTCTCGTGCACCAGGAAGAAGGCAGGCCCGCCGCCCCGTCGCCAGCGCTCGGGGTCGTGGATGAACTCGGCGCGCCACCAGCCGTCGTTGCGCGAGAAGGCGCCGACCCGCATCGGCGCGTAGCGGTCGTACACGGGGCGGCAGGCCTGCGTGGCTTCCTCCGGCTCCACCAGGCGGAAGCTGCCGGCGAGCGGGCCGCCGTCCGAGAAGACCGCCCGCGAGCGCTCGACGTCGATGGATCCCTTGAACGACGCGAGGCCGTAGCCGAATCGGCCGTAGATGGCGCCCTCGGATGCCCAGAGGATGGCGATCGGCTCACCGCGCTCGCGAATGGCATCCAGCTGGGCGCGCATCATCGCCGTCAGCACGCCCTGCCGGCGGTGCGTGGGATGGACGCCCACCATGGTCACGCCCGCGGCGGGCATGGAGCCGCCGGGAATGGTCAGGTCGAAGGTGAAGATCCCGGCCGTGCCCACCACGCGGTCGCGGGCGTAGGCGGCGAGGGCCCGATCGAGCTCCGTGTACCCCTCCATCACCGGCAGGTCCTCCTCCACCACTCGATGGCCGAAGGAGATGTCGACGGCATCGAACCAGTCGTGGAGCGAGCCGTCGAAGGGCCGCACGTCGATCTGCATGCCGGTAAGTATCGGCGTCCGGGGCGGGGTCGTCATGGGCCGATGGTGACAATTCGCCGACCGTCCGTCTGTCGCCCACGTGACAGGCGGGCGTCAGCCGCCGCTCGGTGGGCTCGGTCCCGTGGTTGATGCCGGTTCGCGGGAGCGGGCTATCATTGCCGTCGCCCGCTCACGTGCGCCTGGCCGCTCGGCGTGTCCCCCGGAGCGGCTCGGAGGTAGCTTGACCCGATTCACCCGCCTTGCCGTCATCACCGTGCTGATGACATTCGCGCTCGTCGTCGTGGGCGTCGTGGTGCGCTCCACCGGGTCCGGGCTGGGCTGCCCCGAGTGGCCGACCTGCTACGGCAGCCTGGTCCCCCCGTTCAACGACGTCCACGCCATCATCGAGTGGTCGCACCGCACCACAGCGGCCGTGGTGGGCCTGCTCGTCTTTGCCGTTGGCGTGGCGGCCATCGTCTCGTATCGGCGACGCGCCTCGATCCTGTGGCCCTCGCTGGTCGGCTTCGTCCTCGTCGTCTTCCAGGCCGCGCTCGGGAAGGTGACCGTTGAGAGCGAGCTGTCCGGCGACATCGTGACGGCGCACCTGGCCACCGCGATGGCACTCCTGGCCCTGCTGATCTACGTGGCGGTGCGCTCCGGGCTGCCGCCCCGGATCGGGCGGCGCGGGGGTTGGGACCGGCTGACCCTGTGGATGACCGGGACCGCGGCGGCGGTCTACGTCCTACTCCTCCTCGGGTCGCACGTGACCGCCACGGGGACCGCCCTGGTCTTCCCGGACTGGCCGCTCATGAACGGCACGCCCTTCCCGGGCATGGACGCCTTCAATGCCCCGCACGTGATCCACCGCTGGGCGGCGGTGGTCGTTGGCGTGGTCCTGGCCGCGGCGACGCTCATCGCGTGGCGCGCGCGCGAACGCCGGCCATGGGTCGCCCGGCTCACGGCCACCGCCGCCGTCCTCTACGTCGTCCAGGCCGTGGTGGGCGGGCTGCAGATCTTCACGGACCTGTCGGCGTGGTCCCAGGTCCTGCACCTCTCGCTGGGAGCGGCGATCTGGAGCCTCCTGGTGGCCGCCGCGGTGCTGGCCTACTACGCGGCGCGGCTCGAAGCCGAGCCTGCGCCGGCGGCGGCTTCAGAACCCGACGCCGCGGGCGCGCCGCGCTCCGGGACCTCGGGTGCCGGGATCCTCCGCGCCTACGTGGCGCTGACCAAGCCGCGGATCATCGAGCTGCTGCTGGTCACGACCGTGCCGACCATGGTTCTCGCCGCGCGCGGCATCCCCTCGCCATGGCTGATGGCGGCGGTCATCGCCGGTGGGACGATGGCGGCGGGCGGGGCCAACGCCATCAACCAGTACGTCGATCGCGACATCGACGACCTCATGCGCCGGACCCGTCACCGACCGCTGCCTCGCCATGCCATCGGTCCCACCGCGGCGCTGCGGTTCGGCATCGGGCTGTCGGTCGTCTCCTTCGTCTTCCTCGCGGTCGCCGTCAACCTGCTGAGCGCGCTCCTGGCCCTCTCCGCCATCGGCTTCTACGTCTTCGTCTATACGCTGTGGCTCAAGCGCTCGACGCCGCAGAACATCGTCATCGGCGGTGCCGCGGGGAGCGTCCCGGTGCTCGTGGCCTGGGCATCGGTGACCGGGTCGGTCGGGATCCCGGCGCTCGTGCTGTTCGCCATCGTCTTCTACTGGACCCCCCCGCACTTCTGGGCGCTCGCCCTTCGCTACAAGGGCGACTACGAGACGGCCCGGGTGCCCATGATGCCGGTCGTGCGCGGTGAGGCGGAGACGGCGCGCCAGATCACCCTGTACTCGCTGCTGCTGGTGGCCGTGAGCCTGCTCCTGTTCCCCGCGGCGAAGATGGGGCTCATCTACCTGGTCTCGGCGGTGGCGCTGGGGATCGCCTTCGTCTGGTACGCGCTTCGCGTGCAGCGCAACGTGACCGACGGGCGGGCCGCCATCGGTCTCTTCCGCTTCTCGATCAGCTACCTGACGCTGCTCTTCGCGGCGGTCGCGGTGGACAGCCTGCTGCGCCTCGGCATCGGCTGAACAGCGAGCTCGCGGGACCCATCCGCGGGCGCGCTAGGTGGGGGTGTCGAGCCCGTTGCCCTCCGTCGCCTGCCGGAGCCGCTCCTCCGCGTCCAGGCGGGCGTCCATGCGAGCGGTGCGCACGTCCTCGAAGCGCATCCAGGCCCAGACGACACCCAGCAGGGCGACCAGGAAGACCATGTCCCCCATGACCCACATGAGGGTGCCGCCCAGCTGCTGATCCGCCAGCGGCGTGGGCCCCCAGTCGCGGACGTTCGTCAGGTAATGGCCGTAGAGCACCGAGTCGGCGGACAGCAGTGCCAGGCCAAGGAACGACATCTGCGGCAGCGCCAGGAAGAGGTAGAGGATCCGCACCGGGTGCGGCATGCGCCAGGGCATGGGGTCGGGGCTGATCACCGGCCACCAGAAGAGGAGCCCGGCGCCGAGCATGGTGAGGTGCTCGACGTAGTGGACGAGGTCATTCTCGAGGGCGACGTCGTACAGGCTGCTGAAGTGCCACCCCCAGTTGACCGCCGCGAAGAGGAGCCAGGTCGTCAGCGGGAAGGCGATCCAGCGCACCAGCCGGCTGTGGAGCATGACCAGGATCCACCTCCGGCCCCGTGGAGACGCGACCCGCAGTGCCAGGGTGATGGGAGCCGCCATCACGATCAGGGGTGCCGCCACCATCTCGAGGAGCATGTGCTGCACCATGTGGACGCTGAACAGCTGTCCCTCGTAGGCATCGATGGGTGAGATCAGCGCCACCAGGATCGCCGCCAGTCCGGCGAAGAAGAGCCAGCGCCGATAGCGGGGGACCGGGGTCCCCGCATGGGCGCGGTCCGTCCGCCGCTCGGCCCACAGGTAGGCGAGGGCCGCCAGGATGCAGCCGAGGAGCGGCAGCGGGTCCAGGCTCCAGTCCAGCAGGACGCCGGGGAAGGCGGGCGCGGGAAGCTCGTCGCCGTGGGCCAGCACCAGGCCGGCGCCTGCCAGCGACAGCGCGGCTGCGCCGACAGCGGCGACCCCCAGCCGGATGCGAGCCGGTCGCGGAATCACGTGCATCATTGTGTCCGATGGCACCGATCTCCGCCCCCGCGCCCCAGGCGCCCGTGGAACCACGGGTGCCGGCCGGGCGTCAGGAAGGGCGATGAACCTGCCGCGACCGGTGGTCCGCGTCCTCGCCGCCTCCCTGGGGGTGGCGGTCCTCGCCGCGTGCGCCGGTCCCCCTGGCAGCGGCTCGACCGTGGCATCCCCGTCGACGGGATCGCCGGGGGATGACGCCGTCGTCCTGCGGATAACGAGCGAGGGCGGCTTTGGGGGGTCGGCCATGGACTTCTCCCGGATCCCTGCGCTCAGCGTTCTGGCCGACGGCCGCGTGATCGAGCCGGCACCCGTGGACGCGGTCTACCCGGGACCGCTCCTCGCGCCCCTGCAGGTCCGACGGCTCACCCCAACCGGGCTCGACGCGCTCGCGCGCCGGGTGCTCGACACCGGGGTCTTCGACGCGGACCACACCTACACGGCAGCATCGAGGGTGGTCGCGGATGCCACGACCACCGTGCTGACGTTCAGCTCCGGCGCGCTCCCGGTCACGGTACGCGTCTATGCGCTCGGCATGGTCGACGCGCTCGACCGGGTCCCGGACATCTCCGCCTCGGAACGCAGGGCGCACGTGGCGCTGGCGGAGCTCCTGCGCGCGCTGGGCGCCCCCGATGGCGTGGTCGGTGCCGACGGATGGGCGGATCCCGCCTGGGCGCCCTACGCTCCCGCCGCGCTCCGCCTGCTGGTCCGCGAGGTCGATGCGACCCCGTCACCGACGGGGCCGGGCGCCGGGGACCGCCCCGTGCCCGGGACCGCCGATCCATCCACCGACGGCTCCCCGTACCGCGACGGGCGCTGCCTGGCGCTGAGCGGCGCCGCGGCGGACGCTTGGATCGCGGCACTCGATGGGGCAACGGCGCTGACCCGCTTCGTCGCGGGCGGGCGTCGCTTCTCGGTCACCGTGCGACCGTTGCTGCCGGACGAGCCGGTGGCCTGCCCGACGACGGGCTGAAGCGCCCTTCCCGCCGGCAGAGGACCCCGGTGGCGCCGGTCCGAACGGCCCGCCGCCACCGACCCAACGGCACTTCGGCTCCCCGAACGGCACCGGTACGGTGGGGCCATGAGCGAACGTGGCCTGGCAGCGCGGCTGGGGGAGTCCTGGTTCGGGACGAACCTGCCGCCGCATGCGTTGTCGCAGCTCGCGGAGATCGCGACGCTGCGTTCCTACCCCGCCGAAGCGACCGTCCTCCGCGAGGGAGCGCCGACGACCGAGTTCGGCGTCGTCCTCAGCGGGCGCATCGCCCTGCGGACCCTCGTGCCGGAGCGCGGCCCGGTGACGATTCTCACCGTGGAGCCCGGCGACGTCTTCGGCTGGTCGGCCCTGGTGGAACCGCATGAGGCCACGTCGAACGCTGTGGCGCTCGAGGCGGCAGAGGCGCTCGTCTTCGACGGCCCCGCGCTGCGCCGCCTGCTGGCGGCGGATGCGGCGCTGGCGGCGTCGGTCTACCCGCGCCTGCTGACCGCGGTGGCGCGTCGGCTGGTGGCAACCCGGACCCAGCTCCTGGACCTGTACGCGGGTCAGGAGCAGGCGCCATGGTGACCGGGGCTGCCGAGGCACGATTTCTTCCCCGATCCCAGCTCCAGGTGCTGATCGACCTCCTCGCAGAGGACGGGCGCCGGGTCATCGGACCCACCGTGGCCGATGGAGCGGTCGTCTACGACGAGGTCCGCTCGCCGGACGACCTGCCCGTGGGCCTGCGCGACGAGCAGGCACCGGGCTCCTACCGCCTCGTCGAGACGGGCACCCCCCGCGTCTTCGACGTGACCGTGGGGATGACCAGCTGGAAGCGATACACGTTCCCCCCGACCGTGCCGCTGACACGCGCCAGCCGGGAAGATGGACACCTCAGCCTGGAGTCATCGGCCGAGACACCCGAGCTGCTGGCGTTCCTTGGCGTCCGCGCCTGCGAGCTCGCCGCGCTCCGCGTCCAGGACCGGGTCCTCGCCGGTGGGCCGTTCGTGGATACCGACTACCTGGACCGGCGGCAGTCGTCCCTGGTGGTCGCCGCCCAGTGCACGCGCGCCGCGAAGACCTGCTTCTGCACGTCCATGGGTACCGGCCCCGAGGCCGGTGAGGGCGCCGACCTGGTCCTCACCGAGCTCGACGACGGGTTCCTGGTCGAGAGCCGGAGCCCAATGGGCGACCAGCTCCTGGACCGGCTGCCGGCCGACCTGGCCGAACCGGCCCAGCAGACCGCCGCGCGCCTGGCGGTCGCGGCAACCCGCGAGTCGATCGGCAACCCGGTCGCCACCGAGGGGCTGCACGACCGGCTCCTGGACGCCCTGGACAGCCCGCGCTGGCAGGAGGTCGCCGACCGGTGCCTCGCCTGCGCGAACTGCACGCTGGTCTGCCCCACCTGCTTCTGCACCAGCGTCACGCAACGCGCAGACCTGGACACCAGTACGATCGTCGCCGAGCGCTCCTGGGACTCGTGCTTCACCGCGGGGTTCGCGAAGGTCGCCGGCGGCAGCTTCCGCAGCCGGCGCCAGGACCGCTACCGCCAGTGGCTCACCCACAAGTTCGCCACGTGGATCGACCAGTTCGGCACCTCGGGGTGCGTCGGCTGCGGGCGCTGCATTTCATGGTGCCCGGTGGGAATCGACGTGCGCGAGGAGCTTGAGGCCATCGCCCCGCCGGCCGAGGGGCTCCGCAAGCATCCGCAGCTCGCGGGCGGGACCGGACCGGCGACCTACTCCATCGGGACCATCCGGTCCATCGCCGCGGAGACCGCGGACACCTACTCGCTGGTGATCGACGGGATCGACCCGACGATCACCAACGGGACGCCCGGCCAGTTCCTCATGGTCGAGCAGCCCGGGTTCCCGGCGTTTCCGATCTCCATTTCCCGGTACGGGCTCGATCACGTCGTGCTCACGGTCCGTGCCGCGGGTCCCGCCACCTCGCACCTGGTCCACTCCGAGCCGGGGACCGAGATCGGGCTGCGCGGGCCGCTGGGCGTGGGCTGGCCGGTCGAGCGTGCGCTCGGCAGGGACGTCGTCATCGCCACGGGCGGCATCGGGCTGGCGCCCCTGCGCCCGCTCATCGACGCCCTCGTCTCGGCGCGAGACCGGTTCGGCAGGGTGCGGCTGCACTACGGTGCGCGCACCCCGCGGGACATGCTCTACACCGACGAGCTGGCGAGCTGGCCGGAGCTGGGCATCGAGGTCGCCCTGACGGTAGACCGTGCGGGCCCGGAGTGGCTCGGACGGGTGGGCGTGGTGACCCAGCTGTTCGACCAGGATGACTGGCGCGGCCAGCCGGCGGTCGCCTACCTGTGCGGCCCGGAGCGGATGATGCAGGTCGCGGTCCGCACCGTCGGCGAGCGGGGGATCCCCGCCGAGCGCACGTTCGTGTCGCTCGAGCGCCACATGGAATGCGGCATCGGCCTCTGCGGCCACTGCCAGATGGGGAAGGTCTTCGTCTGCCGGGACGGCCCCGTCTTCTCCGTCGCTCAGCTGGGCGACGCCCTGAACGTGGAGGGCCTGTGATGCCTGCCGCCGACAGCCACCTGCACCCGACGCGGCCGAAGGCGCCCGCCGAGGCAATCGCCCGCCCCCGCGTGGGCGTGGCGAAGCTGACATCCTGCGATGGGTGCCAGCTGACCATCCTCGACCTCGAGGACCATCTCCTCGAGATCGCGGCCGCCTTCGAGATC
Organism: uncultured Chloroflexia bacterium; assembly: GCA_963805645.1. Lineage (GTDB taxonomy): Bacteria > Chloroflexota > Limnocylindria > QHBO01 > QHBO01 > CAVXEH01. Next base: position 110,488 of record CAWDVA010000008.1, read on the forward strand.
GTCGAGTTCCCGGAGGCCACCTCGAACCGGTCGAGCGGACCGTACGACGTCCTGCTCGTGGAGGGATCGGTCAGCACGCCCGAGCAGGTCGAGTGGATCACCGAGCTGCGGCGGCGCGCCGGCATCCTGGTCACCATCGGCGCGTGCGCCACGGCGGGCGGCATCCAGGCCCTGCGCAACTGGGGCAACGAGCCCGCCTGGCGGGCATCGGTGTACCCGAGGCCGGAGCTGCTCGAGACGCTCGCCACGAGCACGGCGATCAGCGACCACGTGGCCGTGGACGCCGAGCTGCGGGGCTGTCCCATCGACCCCCACCAGCTCCTGGAGCTGCTCGCCTCGCTGCGGGTCGGACGCCGGCCGCAGCTCGCCGACGAGGCGGTCTGCCTCGCCTGCAAGCGGCGGGGGACGGTGTGCGTGGTGGTGGCGGAGGGTATCCCGTGCCTCGGCCCGGTCACCCAGACCGGCTGCGGCGCCATCTGCCCGGCCTTCGGGCGCGGCTGCTACGCCTGCTTCGGCCCGAAGGAGCAGGCGAACGTCGAGTCGCTTGCCGCCTGGTTTGCCGAGCACGGTGTCGACGAGACCAGCGTCCCGCGCCTGTTCGCGGGGTTCACCGCCTATGCCCCGCCGTTCCGGGAGCAGGCCGAGCGGGCCACCCGGCACGCGCACGGACAGAAGGAGCGCACCGATGCATGAGTCGACCGGAGCGGGCCCCGGGCTCGTGCCGCCAGCAGCCACCGGGGGTCGCGATGGAGAGGTTCGCTTCGAGGTCGCCGAGCTCACCCGCGTCGAGGGCGAGGGCTCCCTGAAGCTCGTCGTCCGTGACGGCGAGGTGGTCGAGGCGCAGCTGGCCATCTTCGAGGCGCCGCGCTACTTCGAGCAGCTCGTGGTGGGCAGGACCCCCGACGAGGTGATCGACATCGTGGCCCGGATCTGCGGCATCTGCCCGGTCGCGTACCAGATGAGCGCGGTCCACGCCTTCGAGGACCTGTTCGGGGTGACGGTCGATCCCGCGGTGCGTGTCCTTCGTCGCCTGCTGTACTGCGGGGAGTGGATCGAGAGCCACGCCCTGCACATCTACCTCCTCCATGCTCCCGACTTCCTGGGGTACCCGAGCGCGCTCGAGATGGCGGCAGATCACCGCGACCTCGTGGCGCAGGGCCTTCGGCTCAAGCGGCTGGGGAACCGGATCATCGAGGTGCTCGGTGGCCGGGCCATCCACCCCGTCAGCGTTCGGGTCGGCGGGTTCTCGCGGGCACCGCGGCGACGGGAGCTCGAGGCGCTGCTTCCCGACCTGGAGGCGGCCATTCCCGAGGCGCAGGCGACCCTCGACTGGGTCGCCGGCCTGGAGCCGCCCGACTTCGTGCGCGACCCGCTCCTCCTCTCCCTGAAGCACCCGCACGAGTATCCGTACAACGACGGGCGGATCGTCTCGAACGACGGCATCGACGTCGGGCCGGATGAGTGGGGTTCCGCGTTCCACGAGGAGCAGGTCGCCTGGTCGCATGCGCTCCAGGCACGCTCGCACAGCGGCGAGATGTATCTCCTGGGTCCCTCGGCCCGGGTCACGCTCTCGCCGGAGACGCTGCACCCGCTCGCCGCGGAGGGCCTGGCCCGGGTCGGAATGGCGGACGAGATCCGGCGGAACGTCTTCCGCAGCATCGTCGCCCGCGGCGTCGAGCTGCTCCACGCGATCGCGGAGGCGCGCGACATCGTGGCGGCCTACGCGGAGCCGGACGTCATCCGGGCGCCGTGGACGCCGCGGGCTGGCGTGGCCGCCTGGGCCACCGAAGCGCCGCGCGGCCTGCTCTTCCACCGCTACGAGCTCGACGGGGACGGGTTGGTCCGTCATGCCCAGATCGTGCCGCCAACCAGCCAGAACCAGGGCGCGATCGAGCGCGACCTGGCCGGCTTCGCTCCCGGCATCATGTCGTTGCCGCACGCGGAGGCGACCCACCGCTTCGAGCAGCTGATCCGCAGCTACGACCCGTGCATCAGCTGCGCGACGCACTTCCTCGACCTCCGCATCGAGGAGGCGGGTGAGCCCGCGCCATGACCCGCATCCCGGTCCTCGTCTGCGGCACGCCGCTCCGCGGAGACGACGGGGCGGCGCTGGAGGCCGTGCGCGAGCTTCCCGCGGGGACCCGCCGCATGGCCGACCTGCGCGTCGTGGGCCAGCTGGAGGCGGACCTCCTGGTGGAGCCGGGGATCGAGCCGTGCGTCGTCGTGGACACCGTGGTCGGCGTCCCGCCGGGTTCCCTCGTCAGCCTGCCGCTCGCCGCAGTGGCGGAGGTCGGGATCGGCGCCATGCCCCACTCATCGCACAGCCTGGGCATCGGTCGGGCGGTCCGGCTGGCCCAGATCATCCTGGGGCGACCGCTGACGGGCACCTTCGTGGGCGTCGGCGGGGTGGACTTCCGCGCCGATGCCGGCCTCTCGGAAACGGTCCACGCCGCGCTGCCGGCGCTCCGGACGGCCGTCGCCGACGCCGTCGCCGGCCTCGCGGCGGCCGAGGCCTGACGCCATGTGCATGACGATCCCCGGTCGGGTCGAGGCGGTCGGGCCGGGAACGGCGCGCGTGGTGCTGAACGGACGCGTCCACCAGGTCTCCACCTTCCTCCACCCCGAGGTGGAGGTGGGCGACTGGGTGATCGTCACCGCCGGCACCATCCTCGAGCGCCTGGACCCGGCCGAGGCGGCCTACATCCGCGGCGAGCTCGAGCGAGCCGCGGCCGCAGAAGCCGCCCAGGCAAGCGACGTCGCGGGCTGATCCCGGCCCGGCGTTGCGCACCGGTCAGAGCCCGGCCCGTCGGCAGGGGGTGACGCCGGGGCACGACCATCGGTAGAATGTGCCGCGTGCCGCCTCCAGCCCGCCTGGACGCGTGACCCTGCGCTTTGCCACCCGGTCGCATTGGGGCATCCGCGATACCCCCGGCCCCATGCGTGCCGACCGAGACGGTTGAGGAGCCTCGAGACCAGCTGATGCAACGACTGGCGGCCCGACTGCGGCTGCGGACCGTGTTCCGCGTCGCCATCCCGCTCCTGATGATTGTCCTGCTGGGCGGATGCCTCATCCCGCCCAAGCCGGAAACGACGCAGGCGAAGGACATCTTCAGCCTCTACACGATCGTGTTCGTGATGGGCGCCATCGTCTTCTTCGGGGTGGAGGGGATGATCGTGTGGTCGATCATCCGCTACCGGCGACGCGACGATCGGCTGCCGGACCAGCTCCACGGGAACACGCTGCTCGAGATCGTGTGGACCGCGATCCCCACCATCATCGTGCTGGCCCTGTTCGTCATCTCGACCGTGACCCTGACCACCATCGATGCCAAGTCGAGCAACCCGGCGGTGACCATCGAGGTCAATGCCTTCCAGTGGCAGTGGCAGTTCCACTACCTCGATAACGACAACAACCCGGGCAACGACTACACGGTCACCGGCACCGCCGCGAACCCGCCGGTCATGGGCCTGCCCATCGGCCAGCCGGTGAAGCTGATCCTGCACTCGCAGGACGTGATCCACTCCTTCTACGTGCCGCACTTCCTCATCAAGCGCGACGTGATCCCGTTCCCTGCCGGCCAGCAGGACAACACGCTCGAGTTCACGATCACCGACGCGGGCACGTACGCGGGCCAGTGCGCCGAGTTCTGCGGCGACCTGCATTCGAAGATGACATTCAGCGTGCTGGCCATGAGCCCGGCCGACTACCAGCAGTGGCTGGCCGACGCCCGGGCAGGGAACACGCCGGCGCCGTCTGCCTCACCGCCGGCCAACGAGACCACCCTCGACATCACCGCGGAGCAGATTGCGTTCGACACGTCCACGCTGGAGGCGCCGGCAGGACAGCCGTTCGTCATCCACTTCGTGAACAAGGACACGGTGCAGCACAACGTCGCGATCTACGACGCGAGCGGCAAGGCCCTCTTCACCGGCCAGATCATTGGCCAGGGGACCATCGACTACCAGGTCCCCGCGCTGGCGGCCGGTGACTACCACTTCCAGTGCGACGTGCACCCCACGATCATGTTCGGCACCCTGACGGCGAAGTAGGCGGAGCGAAGACCGATGGCGACGACCACCCTTTCCCCGCGGACGGACAGCTACCGCCGATCCTGGGTCTTTGACTGGCTGACCACGGTCGACCACAAGAAGATCGGGATCATGTACATCGTCAACTCGTTCCTGTTCTTCTTCCTGGCCGGGATCCTGGCCCTGGCGGTGCGGAGCGAGCTGGCGGTCCCCGGCCTCCAGTTCCTCGACGATCGCACGTACAACGAGGCGTTCACGATGCACGGGACGATCATGATCTTCCTGTTCGTCGTGCCGGTCCTCGCCGGATTCGCCAACTACATCGTGCCGCTCCAGATCGGCGCGCCGGACATGGCCTTCCCCCGCATCAACGCGCTCTCGTTCTGGCTCCTGCCGCTGGGCGGCGGGCTGATCCTGTCCGGCTACCTGTTCGGCGGGGCGGCGGCCGAGGGATGGACCGGCTACGCGCCGCTCTCCGGGCCGAACTACTCGTCCGGCGTGGGCACCGACCTGTGGCTCATCGGCCTGATCCTGGTGGGGACCGCCTCCATCCTGGGCTCCATCAACTTCATCGCCACGATCTTCAAGATGCGCGCGCCGGGGATGACCCTGTTCCGCATGCCCATCTTCGTGTGGACCGTGCTCGTCACCGCCACCCTGATCCTGCTGGCCACGCCGGTCCTGACCGCCGGCCTGATCGCGCTCTTCGTCGACCGCAACTACGGCGGGAGCTTCTTCGAGCCGGCGACCGGCGGCAACCCGATCCTGTGGCAGCACATCTTCTGGTTCTTCGGCCACCCGGAGGTCTACATCGTCATCCTGCCGGCGATGGGCGTGGTGAGCGAGGTGCTGCCCACGTTCAGCCGCAAGCCGCTCTTCGGCTATCGGGCCTTCGTCTTCGCCACCATCGCCATCGGCCTGCTCAGCTTCAGCGTCTGGGCGCACCACATGTTCACCACCGGCGTCGTCTTCCTGCCGTTCTTCAGCTTCATGACCGCGCTCATCGCGGTGCCGACCGGCGTGAAGATGTTCAACTGGATCGCGACCATGTTCCGCGGCTCGATCAGCTTCACCACCGCCATGCTCTTCGCGGTCGGATTCCTGGCGATGTTCCTGATCGGCGGGATCAGCGGCGTGATGATGGCCGAGGCGCCCATCGACTTCCACCTGCAGGACACCTACTTCGCGGTGGCCCACCTGCACTACGTCTTCTTCGGCGGGTCGGTCATGGGCGTCTTCGCCGCCACGTACTACTGGTTCCCCAAGATGTTCGGGCGGCGCCTGAACGAGCGCCTTGGCAAGGTCCACTTCTGGCTGATGCTGATTGGCTTCAACCTGACCTTCTTCCCCATGCACATGCTGGGGATCCAGGGCATGCCTCGGCGGATCGCCGACTACTCGCCCGACGCCGGCTGGACGGTTCTGAACTTCATCTCGACGATTGGCGCCTTCACCATCGCCGTCTCGATCCTGCCGTTCCTGGTGAACATCGTGGCGACGTTCATCAACGGCGAGCAGGTCGGCGACGATCCGTGGGAGGGGAACACCCTGGAGTGGGCGACCAGCTCGCCGCCGCCGCCGTACAACTTCGACCGCATTCCGCCCATCCGATCCGAGCGTCCGGTCTTCGACCTGCGCCACAAGCATGACCGCGATCGCCTCGCCGGCGAGGCCGCGCTGACCACCGTGGAGGAGCACGCATGAGCGCCGAGGCACCGGCCGTCCAGACCCACACCGCCTCGGCGGCCGCCCAGCACCGGTCCGCCGGGATGCCCACCCCGCTGCTGGGGATGCTGCTGTTCATCGCCAGCGAGGTGATGTTCTTCGGCGGGCTCTTCGCCGCCTACTTCAACAGCCGCGCGACGCACCAGGGGCCCTGGGGTCCGCCGCCATCGGCTCCGCCGCTCGAGATCCTGCCCATCGCGCTGCCCATCACCATCATCCTGGTCAGCTCCAGCTTCACGATGCAGCTGGCGGTGTGGGCGATCCGTCGCGGCGACCAGGCCCGCATGCGGTTCTGGATCGGCGTCACCCTGGCCCTGGGCGTGATCTTCCTTGCCGGCCAGCTGTACGACTACTCGCAGCTGGGCTTCGGCATCGGCGACGGGATCTTCGGGACGACCTTCTACACGCTCACCGGATTCCACGGCGCCCACGTGTTCGGTGGCGCCATTGGCCTGACCATCCTCCTCGCGCGCGGCATGCAGGGCCAGTTCAGCCAGCGTAACCACGTGGCGGTGGAGGCCATCAGCATGTACTGGCACTTCGTCGACGTGGTGTGGATCGCGCTCTTCACCACCCTGTACTTCCTTCGCTAGCGCAGGACGACCGCATGACCGATACGCAGCTCGGCTACCTGATCATCGGGATCGGCATCCTGTTCGTGCTGGGTCTCGTCTTCGCCGTCTCGAGCCGTGTTCCAGCCGGGGCGCGGCCGTCGCCGCCGACCGGCGTCCACCTCCCGTCCCCGAGCCTGCTGCCGGTCATCCTCTCGGTTGGCGCCGGGCTGCTCGGCGCCGGGCTCGCCTTCAAGCCGGACAGCCAGATCATGAACTGGTTCCTGGGGATCCCCGGCCTGCTGGTGATCGTCTACGGCGCCGTGGGCTGGGTCCGCGCCGCCGGCAACGAGTGGCACGACACCGAACGCGGACCGCACGACGACGCCAAGGGGCACTGAATGGCTGCGGTCCCGGCGAGCGAGGCGGGGGGCGTGCCCGTCGCCGCGGCGCGCCGGCGCCGGCTCCCCCTCGCGTACCTGGTGGCGGCGTCCGTGCTGCCGCTCATCCTGCTGGCGGTCCTGGGCTGGCGCCTGCTCGTCGCTCAGCCGGCGACGCCTGCGGCCACCATCGGCGCGGTGGCACCGGGCTTCACCCTCACCGACCTCGACGGGAAGACTGTTTCGCTCGCCGACCTGCGCGGACACCCGGTCATCGTCAACTTCTGGGCGAGCTGGTGCGGGCCCTGCATCGAGGAGTTCCCGCTCCTGCAGCAGGCGGCCACGGCACATGCGGCCGACGGCCTCGTGGTCGTGGGCATCGTCTTCTCCGACCGCGCCGATGCCGCGCGAGCGTTCATGACGAAGATGGGCGCCGACTGGCCGACCGCCATGGATCCGGGTGGCAGCGTGGCGGCGGACTACGGGATCTACGCGCCACCCGACACCTTCTTCATCGACCGCACCGGCGTGATCGCCGGGCGGCAGATCGGCCAGCTCAGCCAGCAGGACCTGGCGCGCCAGCTGGACACCATCCTGGGCAAGGAGTAACCATTCACGCCAATGGAACCCAACCTTCCCGCGAAGCCGGACGCCCACGCAGGCCAGGTGATCGATACGATCCACGACCTGCACCCGGACCATCGCGATCCCCAGCAGCAGACGGTCCAGCAGAACCTGTGGGTGGCCATGCTCCCGCTGGCGATCATCGCGTTCGCGGTGCTCGTCTTCGTGGCGGCCGCCTGGACGATCCTGGTCGCCGGGTGACGGCGCCTCGGTGACGGACACCGAGCTCGCTTCGGCCGACGCCTCAGAGTCCTCGCGGACCGCGACGCCCACGACGCAGGCATCGCCCGCGGCGCTCGTCGCACCAGCGGTGCGGGTGAGCGGGCTGCGCAAGTCCTACGGCAGCCTCGAGGCCGTCCGCGGCATCGACCTGGAGATTGCGCGCGGCGAGGTCTTCGCTCTCCTGGGTCCCAACGGCGCCGGCAAGACGACCACGGTCGAGATCCTGGAGGGCTACCGCCGGCGCGACGCCGGGGAGGCACAGGTCCTGGGCGAGGACCCAGAGCCGAACCACCGCAGCCTGAAGGAGCGGGTGGGCATCGTCCTGCAGCAGTCCGGGACGCCCGGATACCTCACCGTTCGCGAGGTCGTGTCGATGGTGGGCGGCTATTACCCGCGTCCGCGCCGTGCTGACGAGGTGATCGAGCTGGTGGGGCTGCGCGAGGCGGCGGACCGGCGGCTCGTGCGGCTCTCCGGCGGCCAGCGGCGGCGCGTCGACCTGGCGCTGGCGCTGGTCGGCGACCCGGAGCTGCTCTTCCTGGACGAGCCGACCACGGGGTTCGATCCCTCCGCCCGGCGCGGGGCATGGGAGATCGTGCGGAACCTGGCCGGCCTGGGCAAGACCATCTTCCTCACCACGCACTTCATGGACGAGGCGCAGGCACTCGCCGACCGCGTGGCGATCATAGCCGCGGGGCGGATCGTGGCCAGCGGCACGCCGGACGGCATCGGCGCGCGCGCGACGAACTCGGCGGTCATCCGCTTCGGGCTGGCGGACGGCGCCGTTCCGCCCGCGGAGCTGGGTTCCGTGCGCGCCGACGGCGGCGGCTGGCAGATCGAGACCGGGTCGCCGACGCGGGTGCTCCACGAGCTGACGGGCTGGGCGGTGGCGCAGAAGCTCGAGCTCGACCGCCTCGAGGTGCGGCGTCCCAGCCTGGAGGACGTCTACCTGGAGCTGACCGGCGCCCAGACCGCGGATGCGGACGCGGATGCGGCCGCGGCTGCGGGCCAGCCGGGATCACGCCGCCGCCGTCGGCGACGTGGAGGCGGCCGATGAGCTCCGTCGCCCTCGCGGTCCGCCAGGTCGCCTACGAGAACCGCGCGTTCTGGCGCAACCCGGCGGCGGCATTCTTCACGTTCGTCTTCCCGCTGATGTTCATGGTCCTCTTCAACGTCCTCTTCGGCGGGAACCGCTCGGCCGGGGTGCCGGTCTCGGAGTTCTACACTCCCGCGGTGATCGCCTTCGCGGTGATCACCGCGACGTACACGAACATCGCGATGATGGTCACCGTCGCCCGCGACAACGGCATTCTCAAGCGGATGCGTGGCACGCCGCTGCCGCCGTGGGTCTACCTGGCGGGCCGGATCGTGCACGCCGTGCTGGTGGCGGGCCTGCTCGTCGTCATCGTCGCCGCCTTCGGCGCCATCTTCTACGACGTCCGCTTCCCCTGGGACCGGCTGCCGGCCCTGGTCCTGACCCTGATCGTGGGCGCCGCGAGCTTCTGCGCCCTGGGCCTGGCGATCGCCGGCGTCATCCCCAACGCGGACTCGGCGCCAGCCATCGTCCAGTTCAGCGTCCTGCCCCTCACCTTCGTCAGCAACGTCTTCATCGACATGCGCGGGGCGCCCGCCTGGATCAACACCTTCAGCGAGGTCTTCCCGGTGCGGCACCTCGCGGATGCGTTGCTGGGCATCTACAACCCGGCCACCACCGGTGCCGGCTTCGCATGGGCCGACCTGCTGGTCCTGGCGCTGTGGGGCGCCGGCGGCCTGCTGGTGGCGCTCCGCTTCTTCAGCTGGGAGCCGCGGACCTAGGCCCTGGCCATCGGCCCTCGCCGCCCGCCGGCGCAGGATCGGGCTACCGCGATCCCCGAGTCGGCGCTATCCTGCGCCCAAGGTCACCGCGCCTGGGTGCGGCGCGGACCCACGCAGAGCGAGGACCCGATGTCGCGCATGGTTCCCTGGGGACGTCGACCGGCGACGCGCGCCGGACTGCTGATAGTCACCGCGGTGCTCGCGGTATCCCTTGCCGCGTGCGGCGGTGGGGGCGGCGGAGGCGGAGGTGGCTCCAACACGAAGATCCACGTCCTGCTCATCAACCACACCCAGGCGGACGTGAACGTCACCTCGAGCAGTGGCGCTCCGCTCAGCTCCAGCCAGGACCAGCCGCCGATCGCCAGCTGCAAGTCCGGGATCATCGACTTCCCGCTGACCGATCCGTTCACCATCAGCGTCGACGGCAAGGTCGTCATCGACAGCACGCAGCTGCCGGCGGGGATCCCGAATGGTGGCCAGTCCGACGTGGTGACCCAGATCGACGCCAACAAGGACGGCTCGGTCGTCTTCGACTCGGTCCGGGTGGGATCCAAGATCTCGCCGCCGGCCGAGCTGGGGATCTGCTACTAGGCCACGACACGCGGATCGGCGCCGGCGGGTTCGCCCGTCAGGCCGGCGTGACGTCCTGGGCGGCGGCGCTCCCCGGCTCCGGGAAGCGCCGCGCGACGTAGGCGTCGAGGATCTCCAGGAAGCGCGGCACGATGTCGTCGCCGCGCAGGGTCTCGGTCTTCTCGCCGTCCACGAAGACCGGCGCCACCGGCTCCTCGAAGGTGCCGGGCAGGCTGATGCCGATGTCCGCGTGGCGGCTCTCGCCGGGTCCGTTGACGACGCAGCCCATGACCGCCACCCGGAGCTCCTCGACGCCGGGGTGATGCTCGCGCCAGGACGGCATCTGCTCGCGCAGGTGGGCCCCGATGTCGCGGGCCATCTCCTGGAAGAAGGTGGAGGTCGTCCGTCCGCAGCCGGGACAGGCGCTGACCTGGGGCGCGAAGCTGCGCAGGCCCAGCGACTGCAGCACCTGCTGGGCGACTGCGACCTCCTCGGTGCGGTCGCCGCCGGGCGACGGGGTGAGGCTGACCCGGATGGTGTCGCCGATCCCGCGCTGGAGCATGATGGCCAGGGCGGCGGTGCTGGCGATGATGCCCCGCGATCCCATCCCGGCCTCGGTGAGCCCCAGGTGCAGCGGGTAGTCGCAGCGCGCCGCCAGGCGGGTGTAGACCTCCACGAGGTCCTGCACCCCGCTGACCTTCGCCGAGATGACGATGCCGTCGTGCGGCTGGCCCAGCTCCTCTGCAAGCTCGGCGGAGCGCAGGGCGGACGCGATCATCGCCTCGATCATCACCTCGCGGCTGTCCACCGGCGCCGGCGAGGCCGCGTTGGCGTCCATCATCTCGGTCAGGAGCTGCTGGTCGAGCGAGCCCCAGTTCACGCCGATGCGGACCGGCTTGGCGTTGGCGACCGCGATCTCGATGATCCGCGCGAAGTTCGTGTCGCGGTGCCGGGCACCCACGTTGCCCGGGTTGATCCGGTACTTCGCCAGCGCGGCGGCGCAGGCGGGGTGCTTCGCGAGCAGCAGGTGGCCGTTGTAGTGGAAGTCGCCGACCAGCGGCACGTCGACGCCCAGCCGGTCGAGCTTCTCGCGGATGACCGGAACCGCCCGGGCAGCCTCGTCGTTGTTGACCGTCACCCGGACGATCTCGCTGCCCGCATGGGCGAGCTGGGCGACCTGGAGGGCGGTGGCATCGGGGTCGGCGGTATCGGTGTTCGTCATCGACTGGACGACGACGGGGTGATCGGAGCCGATGGCGACGTCACCGACGTGCACGGTGGTGGTGGTGCGGCGTGGAACGGGGGTCATCTCGTGCTGATGGTATCGGCCCGGGGCCCGGCACGCCACGGGCAGGCCCGGTCGGAGGGCATCCACGCGACGGGTGCCCCGTGATCCGTCACGCCCGCTTCACGACATCGTCACGAGTCCCGACTAGGATCGGGCCCATGCATCGTGCCGTGGCTGCCCTGGTCCTCGCCGCCTTCGCCCTGGCCGCCTGCTCCGCGGGCAGCGGGCCGTCTGGCTCGACCCCGACGCCACTGCCGGGCGCGGCGACCGGAACGCCCGCCTCGTCCCGGGCGCCCGCGAGCCAGGGCGTGGCAGGTTCGTCGGGGCCGGTCCTCGGCACTGATCCGCTCCACGCCATGCAGCTCCTCGACGTGACCGACGATGCGATGCTGACCATCGGCGCCCTTGCCGCGCAGCGCCCGGTGCTGCTCGAGACCATGGCCATCTGGTGCACGAACTGCCGGATGCAGCAGGACCAGGTCAAGGACGCGCACGCCAGTGCCGATTTCGTCTCGATCTCCCTGGACGTGGACCCGACGGAGCTGCCCGGTGACCTCAAGTCCTACGCGGCCCAGCACGGCTATGACTGGCACTTCGCCAAGGCCACTGCGGCGCTCGCCAAGCAGCTGCGCGACCGGTTCGGGACCGCCGTCCTGAACCCGCCCTCCACGCCCAAGATCCTGTTCCGCCCCGATGGCAGCGTGACGGCGCTCGAATTCAACAGGATCTACTCGGCCGCCGATCTCGCCGCGCTGGTCAACGGCGGCTCATGAGCGACCTGGTGGTCGCCTTCGCAGGCGGGCTGGCGGCCACGGTGACGCCCTGCATCCTGCCGCTCTATCCCGCCTTCCTCGCGTTCCTGGTCGGTGGGTCGGGTGCCCCGACCATGGCCATCGCGGGAGGCTCGCCACCGCCGTCGTCGCGGCGCCTGGCGCCATCGGTCGCCGCCGTGATGGTGCTCGCGGGCGTCCTGGTCGGGATGGTCGCCATCGGCGCGGTCTTCGCCCTGCTGTCGACGAGCCTCACCCGCTTCATCGGCGTGATCCTGCCGATCGCGGACGGGCTGCTCGTGCTCCTGGGGATCCTGCTCGTTGCCGGGCGCAACCCGTTCGCCCGCCTGCCGCAGATCTCGCCTGCCGGCTTTGGTCGCTTTGGCCCCGTGGCCGGAGCGTTCCTCTATGGCCTGCTGTTCGCTCCCATCGCCATCCCGTGCAGCGGGCCGCTCATCGTGGCGATCTTCGCCTACTCGCTGACGGTCGGGGACGTCGCGGCCCAGCTCGGCTTCTTCGTTGTCTTCGGCCTTGGCTTCGGCCTCCCGCTCCTCCTCCTCGGGTTCGTGGCTCAGTGGCGCGGTGCCCAGATCACCCGGGCCATCGTGCGCTGGGAGCGCCCCATCGGCGTCGTGCTCGGCCTGGCCCTGGTGGCGGTGGGAATCTGGGACTTCGTCATCAACCGCGGGACCCTCATCGGGTGAGCCACCGGTGCGCGGGGAGGCGTTCGACGACTCTGCTACGCTGAGCTCACCATGACCGCAACCATTCCGCCCACCGAGGCGACCCAGACCCCCACGGACCGCACCCACCGCAAGGTGCTGATCATCGGCTCCGGCCCCGCCGGCCTCACGGCTGCGCTGTATGCCGGGCGCGCCAACCTCGAGCCGATCGTCATCGGCGGCTACACCCCGCTGGGACAGCTCATGATCACCAGCGACGTGGAGAACTACCCCGGCTTCCCGCAGGGGATCCAGGGCCCCGAGCTGATGCAGCTCTTCCGCGACCAGGCGGAGCGCTTCGGCGCAGAGATCGTCGAGAAGGACGCCTCGCGGGTGGACTTCAGCAAGCGACCGTTCCACGTCTGGGTGGGGGAGGATGCGTACACCGCGGATTCGGTCATCGTGGCCACCGGCGCCTCGGCGCTATGGCTCGGCCTTCCCTCGGAGGAGGCGTTCCGGGGTCGTGGTGTGAGCGCCTGCGCCACCTGCGACGGCTTCTTCTTCCGCGACCGCGAGATCGCAGTGGTGGGCGGTGGGGACACTGCGCTCGAGGAGGCGCTGTTCCTGACCCGCTTTGCGTCGAAGATCAGCATGATCGTCCGGCGCGACCAGTTCCGCGGCAGCAAGATCATGCAGGACCGCGTCCTGAACCATCCGAAGATCGAGGTCCTCTGGAACAAGAAGGTCGCCGAGGTCCAGGGCGACGCCACGGTCGGCAACCTCCGGCTGGAGGACACGGCCACCGGCGAGACCAGCGACCTCGCGGTGCAGGGGCTCTTCATCGCCATTGGCTACAAGCCGAACACGGACCTGTTCATGGGCACCCTGGAGGCCGATGAGCGCGGCTACCTCAGGGTCGTCGACGAGACCGGCTCGGGCATCGAGGGCGTGTTCGTCGCGGGCGACGTCCACGACCACCGCTACCGCCAGGCGGTGACCGCCGCCGGCGACGGATGCAAGGCCGCCATCGACGCCGAGCGCTGGCTCGAGTCGGTGGGTGAGGTGACCGCCTCGACCGCCACGAACTGGTAGTCCGCCGGGCGGGCGCGCCGATGGGTTCGCCCGCCGATCAGCCGCCGAGGAGCCGCTTCGCGATCTCCGGATCGACGCGCCCGCCGGCAGCCATGTGCTCCAGCGTCCGCCGCCAGTGGGCGTCGGCGGCCATGGCCGCCGCCATCTCCCGCCGCGCCGCATCCATCTCGCCGCGCTCGGCCATCCCGAGCGCCGTCCAGAACGCCAGCTCCCAGAAGTCCGGCGCACGCCGGCGCGCCTCCGCGTAGCGCTCCGCTTCGCTCACGCCGGCGGCGGCGGCATCCCCCTCGTCGTCCAGCAGGGCCTGCGCCTCCCACAGGTTGACCAGGCGGCGCAGCTCGGGCACCGGGTCCGGGTTGTCCTCGACGCGGAGGTCCATGAAGACGCCACGCCAGGTGGCGGGACGCAGCTCGCCGTCGACGATGACGATCGCCGCGCTCTGGCTGCCGCGCACGTCGCCGCCCGCGGCCTCGGCCGCCTCCAGGGCGCGAAGCAGCCGCTCGGCGAAGGGGAGCTCCTCGGCCAGCGCCGCCTCGTAGGCCGGGGCGAGAGCCTGCCAGACCTCGTCGCGCTCGAGGAGGTTGCCGTGGGTCGTGAAGCCATCGCCGGTGACGTGTCCGCAGGCCAGGATGCAGTCGCTGCCGGTGTGGGCGGCGGCGCGCCCCTTGGCGTCGACCACCCCGATCTGGCGGATCTCCGGGTGCTCGTCACCGGCGACGAGCGCCGCGATCACCCGTTCCGCGCTCCACCCGTTGCGCAGCATCTCCAGCGCCACCGGCCCGAACGAGACGTTCACGGTGGCCTGGGTGGCCACGGCGCCGACCCCCGCCTCCAGCCAGGGGACGATGGGACCGACCGTGTAGGCGTGGGATTGCACGGCGACGCCGAAGCGACCGGTGAGCGGGTCGCGCGCAACGATGCTGTAGGTCATGTGCGCAGCGTAGCCGCGCGGGCCACCGCCAGCCACCCCTGGGCGTCATCCGCGGCGGGCAGGGCGCGGACCACGCAGCGGTCGAGCGCGGCGCGGTGCGGGGCGAGCAGCGCCGGAATCGCCGCGGGATCCTCGGCGGCCACGCCGGGCGTCGGAACGTCAGGCTGCGCTGTGAAGAGACGCGCGTACGGGCTCGAGGTGTCCCCGGCGTAGTGCGCCCGTTCGGCGGCCAGGCGCTCCTGCGCTCGGGGCCCCACCGCGACGCGAACATACGAGGCCACCACCGGCGGCTCCCGGCCGGCCGCGGCCGCCCCCGTGGCGATCCGCTCGCGCGCCCAGGCGATCCGGGCGGGCGCCGCCCAGTTGAGGAGGACCACGTCGGCGATCTCGCCGCCCAGCGCGCACATCCGCGGGCCAAGGGCGCTGATCGCGATCCTGGCGCCGGGGAGCGCCGCCCGGAGCGCGGTGACGCCCTCCCGGACCAGGCCCAGCGACGTGCTGCTGCCGCTTCCCACGCCCAGCGTCAGGCGCTCGAGCGGCAGGCCCAGCGCGCGCACCTCCGCCGCGATCGAGCGCGGCGTCTTGTCGCTGAGCGGCGCCACGCCGAGGCCCATGCCCAGCGAGGGGGTGTCGGCGGTGATGGCGGCGAGGGTCGCCAGGCCGGAGCGGCGCGGGTTGTCATTGGCCCACACGGCCGCATAGCCGAGCGACGCGAGCGCGGGCCCCAGCTCCCCGAGCCACGGGCGTTCGGCTGCGGTCAGGCCGAACTCGAGCGGTGGATTGGTCATGGGCCAAGGGTCGCACAGCGTCGCGTGACGCGACGAGTAGACTCGGGTATTCACCGTCCCGGCGGCTCCGAGCCGGCCGCGTCGAGGGGCGGCGCCGAGAGGAGGTGCAACGTGCGCGCATTCATCGTGGACATGGACAACGCCCCGGGCAGCCTGGCCACCCTTGCGGCCGCGGTCGCCGAGCGCGGGGTGAACATCAGCGGGATCGCCGCCGCGGCATCGGGAGCCGCGGGCATCGTGGCATTCCTGGCGGATGACGAGGCCGCGGCGCGGGCGGCGCTCGAGGAGGGCAACTTCCGATATCACGAGGTGGCGGTGGTCACCGCTCTGCTCGACCATCGGCCGGGAACCCTGGCGGACGCGGCCGCGCGCCTGGCGGGCGCGGGCGTCAATGTCGAGCTGGCAACCCCGGTCGGGATGAGCGGCAGCCGGTTGAGCGTCGCCTTCGGCGTGGCCGATGCCGACGCCGCCCGATCCGCGCTGGGAGACCTCGCGGAGGGTTGACCCGGCTCAGCCGGCGCGGCGGGGGACGGCGGCACGCCCGACATCGGGCATGTCCGTCACGAAGGCCCATAGCCCGCACGCGGCGAGCTGCTGCATGCGCTCGGACTCGTTGACGACGTAGCAGCCGAGCTGCCGGCCGAAGGCTGCGGCCTGCGCCAGGAGCGGCGTGGGGTCGAGGCCCAGGTCCCCGTCCCACGGGTAGACGCCCTCGTGCCCGTGCTCCACGGCCCAGATGAGGCCGCGCTCGACCTTGTCGAAGGGCACCAGGAGCAGGCCGGTCGGAATCGCGGGATCGACGGCCTTGACCTGCTCGATGGCCGCCTCGTCGAAGCTGATGACGTTCACCGCGGCCGCGGCCAGGACCCGCGATCCGTGCAGTGCGGCGACCGTCGCGTCGGCCGCCCCGCGGGCCTTGATCTCGACGACCAGCCCCAGGCCATCGGGCAGCCAGTCGAGCACCTCCGGGAGGGTGGGAACCGTCAGTCCCTGCCCCGCGAACGGGTGCGAACCGTCCTCGGCGGCGAAGCCGGCGCCGGCATCGGCCCCGCGAATCTCGTCCATGGTCAGGTCGGCGATGCGCCCGGTGGCGCCCGTGGTGCGGTCCAGGGTGTCGTCGTGGATGACCGCCAGCTGCCCGTCCGCGGTGAGGTGCACGTCGAGCTCGATCGCGTCGACGCCATGCTCCACGGCGAGCTCGTAGGAGGGGAAGGTGTTCTCGGGGCGGTAGGCGCAGGCGCCGCGATGGCCGACGACGAGGGTCACAGCGGCACCTCCCCCGGCGGCACGATGGCCGGCTCGCTGTGCCGGCCCACATCGGCGCCGCCATCCGACTCCGGTGTCCCGTCCGGGACCGACCGCACGATCCAGGCGCCGATGACGAGCAGGACGAGCAGGCTGCCGATGGCGAGCTGGTAGGTCACGTGGCCGAGCCTGTCGAGGAGGATGCCCACGATGAGACCGTACACCAGCGGGCCGATGACCGCGCTGAACTTGCCCGCCAGCCCGTACAGGCCCAGCATCTCGCCGACCTGGGCGGGCGGTGCCAGCCGCAGGAGCAGGAGACGGTCGGTCACTCCGACACCGCCCAGCCCGGCGCCCAGCAGCGCACCGGCGAAGAGGAACGGGATCCGGGAGAGGGTCAGCGTGATCAGCACCAGGCCGACACCCCAGGTCGCGAGAACGAACATCAGCGTGCGCTTGGGCCCGATCCGGTCGTTCAGAACCCCCCACCCGAACGAGGCCAGCACGGCGATGATGGTGAGCAGCAGGATGACGACCAGCGCCTCCCCGCTCTTGAACCCCACCGCCTCGGTGGCGAAGACGCTCATCACCGCGATCGCCGTGTTGACCGGGTCCGAGTAGAAGAATCGGCCGATCACGAAACGCAGCAGGCCGGGGACCTGGCGCGCGTGGCGCACCGTCTCGACGAGCTGGCTCCATGACCGCATCGCCTCGGCGGCCCGGAAGCTTCCGCTGCCCGTCGATCGGTCGGGGACGCGAACGAAGATGGGGATGGCGAACAGGGCGAAGAGCGAGGCGACCAGCAGGAAGGTGGCCGGGGTGGGATCGCCGTCGGGACTGGTGCCGAAGCGGGTGAGCAGGATTCCGGAGACGATGGTGCCCAGGTACCCGAGCGCCACGCCCACCCCCGAGAGGCGCCCGCGCATCCCGGTACGGGCCACGTCCGGGAGCATGGCGTCGTAGTAGATGAGAGCGGCCTGGTACGCGAAGTTGGCGACGGCGAAGAAGAGGAGGCCGATGGCGACGTCCACGAGCGCGATGAGGGCAGTGGCCACGATGCAGAGCGCCGTGAACGCGAAGAGGTACCACTTCCGCCCTCCGGTCCGGTCGCTCATCGCGCCGAGCACCGGCGAGACCGCGGCGTTGACGGCCACCGAGGCGCTCACCGCCACGGTGAACCACAGCTGGCCATTCGACTCGCCCAGGTAGTGGACCGCCCACAGGCCCATGGCGAAGCTGACGACGGCGAAGCTGTAGA
Organism: uncultured Chloroflexia bacterium; assembly: GCA_963805645.1. Taxonomy (GTDB): domain Bacteria; phylum Chloroflexota; class Limnocylindria; order QHBO01; family QHBO01; genus CAVXEH01. The sequence goes on from CAWDVA010000008.1 coordinate 128,435, forward strand.
TCGTGTTCGCGAAGTCGTACAGGGCCCACGCCAGGCCCTCGACCGAGCTGCCGGAACGGGTGAGATTGCCCAGGCCGCGCCACCAGCCGGCGGGGGCGAGCGCGATCATGGGGCGAGCTCGGCGCGGATCACGCCGCGGATGATAGACGCGCTACGTGCGCCGAAGCGGCTCCCCCAGCACAGTGCCGATCGCGCGTCCGACCGCCGGGCCGTCGAACGCCGCCCCGCGCTCCGCCTGGTGGGCGATGGCCCCGTGGAGCAGCAGGCCGGCGGCCAGGCTCAGCGCATCCACGTCCAGGTCCGGGGGAGCCTCTCCCCGCGCGATCGCCTCGCGGATGAACAGCGCGGCGAACCCTCGCTGCTGGTCGAAGAGCCGCTGGAGCATGTCGCGGACGCGCGGATTGCGGTCCGCCTCCGCCCAGGCATGGACGATGATCGCGCCCCAGCTGCCGTCGAGCGACTCGATGAACTGGTCGATGGCGGCACCCAGCCGCGCGGCCGGGTCGGGGATGCGTCCCAGCGTCCCGGCCAGCTCGTCGAGCTTCGCGTTGGTCTCCCGGGCGCAGACGGCCAGGAAGAGCTCCTCCTTGCTCGGGAAGTAGCGGTAGATGAGGCCGACGCTGACGCCCGCCTCGGTGGCGATGGTCGGCACGGTCGTGCCACGGAACCCCGACGCGGCGAACGCGCGCGACGCGCCCTCCAGGATCCGGCCGCGCATCGTGGCGGCGTGCTGGGCGGCGGTCTCGCGAGGAAGCAGGGTTCCGGGGCGTGTCACGTCGGTGGTCCGTGCAGATAGTGAATGGCGATTCATTCTGCGCCTTGACAGAGGCGTAACGCAAGGCTACATTCGCAACCGCGTGCACTGAACGTTCATTCACCGCGACGGGAGAGCCATGCGCCGGCGACGACTCACCGCCCTGCTTCTGGGAATCCTTGGCCTCGGCGTGCCGTTCATCGTGGCCTGGCTCACGCGACGCTCTGAGCAGGCCGCCGTCGCGACGCGGCGCACCCCGATCGGGCACGCTGCCGTCGCGGGCGGGGCGGCCACTGCCGGGCCCGGGTCCGGCGCCGGCGACGGGCACGTGCTGGAGCCGCATCCCAGCGGGATCTTCGCCGCCATCGGCCGCTTCGACTACCGCTTCCGTCGGGTGCTGCCGATCCTCGGCCTGGCGGTGATGATCGGCGTGAACCTGTGGGCGAACGTCGACGGCGGCAAGCTCATCCAGGGAGGCTGGGTGATCAGCGGGTCCGAGGAGCAGCAGGCCGCTGCCCTGCTGGCCAGTCGATTCGGCGAATCGGCCACCACCATGATCGTGGTCTACACCGATCCGGCCGGCGACGCCTCCTCTGACGCCTTCCAGGCGCAGGTCAAGACGAGCCTGGCCGACGTTGCCACCGACCCGTCGGTCACCGGCATCCTGACCTATGCGGACACGCACGCCGCGCAGCTGCTGAGCCGCGATGGCACCGAGACGATGGCGGTCGTGACGCTGGACAAGGCCGTCGAGTCCGCCGTCGAGGACGCCGCCCGACTGGCGGACGAGGTGCACCCGCCGGCCGGCGTGAGGACCCAGATCACGGGCATCCCGGTCCTGTACCACCAGTTCAACCAGAAGATCGAGCACGACCTCATCCAGGCCGAGGTCATCAGCCTGCCCATCGCGCTCCTCATCCTGCTCGCGGTGTTCGGGACGCTCGTCGCGGCCGGGCTGCCGCTTCTCATCGCCGGCTTCGCGCTGCCCACCACCTTCGCCGTCATCCGGATTCTCGCCGGGTTCGTGGACATGAGCGTCTTCGTCACCAACCTCGCGAGCATGATCGGCCTGGCCCTGGCGATCGACTACTCGCTCTTCCTTGTCAGTCGCTTCCGGGAGGAGCTGCGCTATCACTCGGTGGAGATCGCCATCGAGCGGATGATGGGCAGCGTGGGCAAGGCCGTGGCGGTCTCGGGGATCGCGGTCGCCGTGGGCCTCTCCTCGCTGACGGTGTTCCAGGCGGCGGCCCTGCGCTCCATGGGATTCGCCGGCATCGTGACCGTGCTCGCCACCCTGCTCTTCGGGCTGACCGTGCTGCCCGCCATCCTGGCCATGCTCGGCCCCCGGGTGAACCGGCTGCGCATCCCCATGCCCTCGGTCTTCCAGCTCCACGAGGAGGATCCGGACGTCGCCACCTCGCGCCAGGGGCGCGGGTTCTGGGGCTGGGTCGCCGCCCGGGTGATGCGGCGCCCGATCCTGATCGCCGCGCCCGTCCTGGCGATCCTGATCGCCGCCGGTTCGCCGTTCCTGTCGATCTCGCTCTCGACCGGCCAGAACCTCGAGGACCTGCCCGACACGCCGGCCCGCGCCGCGTTCATGGTGATCGTCAACGACTTCCCCGGCGGCGAGAGCGACCCGGTGACCGTGGCCGTGACCTGGCCCGGCACCAACCTCGACGGCTCGCTCACGCCGCAGCGCCAGGCGGATCTGTCCGCCTACGTCGATCGGCTGACGGCGATCGACGGCGTCCAGGAGGTGGAATCGGCGCTGACCGCGCCCGCCGGTTTGAGCGCGCAGCAATACGCGCAGCTCCTGGCCCTGCCCCCGGATCAGCGCCCGGCGCAGGCAGCCGGGGTGACGGCCTACCTCAAGGATCTCATCGCCCAGGACACCACCAAGGTGACGGTCTTCTCGAAGCTGCTCCCCGACTCGGATGCCGGACGGGCGCTCGTGGCCGACATCCGCGCCGCCACGCCCCCGACCGGTGCGCGGGTCCTCACCGGCGGCCTGCCATCGCGCTCCGAGGACTTCATGGTCAGCTTCTGGAACTCGGTGCCCCTGGCGATCCTGATCGTGGTGCTCGTCACCGGCGGCGTGCTGTTCCTGACCTTCGGATCCATCTTCCTGCCGGTCAAGGCGGTCTTCATGAGCCTGATGAGCATCACCGCCAGCTTCGGCGCCCTCGTCTTCGTGTTCCAGCAGGGGCACCTCTCGGACGTGCTGGGCTTCCATCCGTCCGGCGCCATCGCCGCCTGGCTGCCACTGATCATGTTCGCGATCCTGTTCGGCCTCTCCATGGACTACGAGGTGCTGCTCCTCTCGCGCATCCGCGAGCGCTACCTGGCCACCGGCGACAACACCCGGGCCGTTGCGGAGGGGCTGGGGGTCACCGGCGGGATCATCACCGGCGCGGCGCTGATCATGGTCGCCGTCTTCGCCGCCTTCGGCCTCTCGAGCATCACCTTCATCAAGGCCCTGGGCATGACCATGGCCCTGGCCGTGCTCATCGACGCCACCATCGTGCGGGGGCTCCTGGTCCCCGCCTTCATGCGGGTCATGGGCCGCATCAACTGGTGGGCGCCGCGCTGGGTCCAGCGGGCGGTGTCGCACCTGGGCCTCTACGAGGACGTGGAGAACGTCCGGCACACCTCGCGTGCGCCGGGAGGCAGTCCGGCACGCTGACGCCGCGCTAGGCTGGCGCGCATGCCTTCCAATGGACCGATGACGCTCTCGTCATGAAGAGCGGCGCCGCGCCCGCCTGGGCGCGCCAGCTGGTCCTTGCCGTCTGCTCGGATGCCGGCGCCTCCCCGCCCGCGGTGCTCCGCTGGCGGCGGAGCCCGCGTGACCATTCGAGCGGGCTGGCCAACCGGCGGCTCGGGTCCATCGCCGTGACCGCCGGCCGGGATCCGGGAGACGCGCGGCACACGCTGCTCCACGAGCTCGCGCACTGGCTCACCCCCGACCCGCCGCGCCGCGCGATGCGTGGCCGGCGCCGCTCCGAGCACCACGGCGGCGCGTTCTACGCCACGGCGCTGGCGCTCTACGCCCGACACGCCGATGGGCTCGTCGCTTCCCTGCGGCGCGAGGCCGCCCGCTACCCGTCCGTGCTGCGCCACGCGGCCGCGGCCGGGATCGCGGAGGCGGGCGTCATCGCGGAGGAGCGCCGTGCCGCAAGAGCGGCGGCGCGGGCCGGAACCGGCCGCACCTGGCGCCTGCTCGTGCCGGAGCATGCGGTGACCCTGGTCCGCGAGGGCCGCTGGTACGTGTGTGCGACCTGCGGCCACCGCCTTGTGGGGCGGGTGCTGCGCCGCGCGGCGCGACGCGGTCCCCGCGAGCGGCACGCGCTGTGGACCCGCGAGCCGGCCGCCGCGGCGGCCGGGGGTTCGGCCGGCTAGGCGCGCGCCAGGCGGGCTGCCTCGGCGAGGGCCGCCATCGCCGCCGGCGTGGATGGCGTGACCGCGGCAATCAGATGGTCGACCCCCTCATCCGCGTAGGCGCGCAGGCCGGGTGCGATCTCCGCGGGCGTGCCGCGATGCGCGCGCTCGGGCGGCTCGTCGCCGTCGGCGAGGAGCTCGGGGAAGACGACGTTGATCCCGACCGTGACCGTCAGCGTCCCGGGGTCGCGTCCGGCCTCGGCGAGCGCCTCGCCCAGCTCACCGAGGCGCTTCCGGCTCTGCGAAACGTCGCCGAACCATGCCGCGTTCCAGGCGTCGGCGTGCTGGGCGGTGAGGCGCAGCATGCGGGGGCCCTTCGCAGCGATGAGAATCGGCGGACCTCCTGGACGGGGACCGCGCGGCAGCAGCTGGGCGTTCTCCGCGGCGTGGTACGTCCCGGAGAAGTCGGCGCGGCCGGTGCGCAGCAGGGGGACGATGACCTGCAGGGCCTCCTCGAACCGGGAGACGCGATGGTCGAACGGGATGCCGAATGCCTCGAACTCCGGCTCGTGCCATCCGGTGCCGATGCCCAGGATCAGGCGCCCGCCGCTGATCTCGTCGACGGTGGCGGCCATCTTGGCCAGCACGGCGGGATTGCGGAAGGGGACGGCCATCACCAGGGTTCCCAGCTCGACACGCCGGGTGTCCGCCGCCAGCGCGGCGAGCACGGACCAGGCCTCGTGGATCCCCGTGGTCGGCTCGGCGGGGAATCGGAAGAGCAGGTGGTCGTAGACCCAGATCGAGTCGAGTCCGCCGGCCTCTGCCGCCCGCGCGATCGCGCGCAGATCCGCGTAGGTCGCCGTTCGTCCGGCGACCTCCCCCTCGCCGATGGGCATCACCACGCCGATCTTCATCGGCGCATGGTAGCGAATGTGCAACAGGTGCCGAAACTCCCCACCCCGCACGGTCGACGGTCGCTATGATCACAGCGTGGTGAGAGGCGGTCCGCCCGGGCCGCAACGGTTCGTGCCCGACCGGCACCAGGGAGCGACGCGTGAAGATCGCCGACGTCGAGTGGATTGGCGCTGCTCAGGCCGAGAAGCTCAAGGCGATGGGCGTGGTTCACGACGACGACCTGATCAGCCGTGGTTCGACCCGTGCCGGCCGGAGCGAGATCGCCATGGCCACCGGCATTGGCGAGCAGATGATCCTGGACTGGCTCTGCCGGCTCGAGCTGCTGCGCATCGATGGGGTCAGCCCGGTTGACGTCACCCTGCTCCGGGCGGCCGGCGTCTCCGGCGTCACCGATCTCGCGCGTCGCGATCCCCATCGTCTCGCGGCAACGCTCGCCGAGCTGGGCCGAACGCGCGCCATCGCCCGGCAACTGCCCGACGCCGCTGTTGTCGCCAGCTGGGTGCATGCTGCCCGCACCGGGGACGTGGTCCAGGACTAGCGTCCGGCGAGCGCCTCGACGACGGGCGCCATCGGCTCGATCAGCGGCAGGTGCAGCACGTAGTAGCTGATACCGAGACGCTCGCGGCGACGAAGGAGCCTCTCGCGAATCTGGGTCGCCGTGCCGTAGAGGAGGTACGGCGTTCCGCCGATGGCGAGCGGGCCCAGGGACTTCGCCGCGGCGAGCGCGGAGCCGGCGGGGGAGGAGCGGCCGATGACGCCGCCATCGGCGACGAGGACGTTGAGCTCCAGCCGCTCGAACGCCTCTCGCGAGCCTGCCGCCTCGCGAACGATCTCGACCTTGCGCTCCGTCTCGCGCTCGCTCGCCTGGGTGAAGATGGGGCGGCCGCGGGCGCTGAACTGGGGCAGGAGGCCCACGATGTCCGCCTCGCGCGCCGCGATCCGCAGCATCCGGGGACCACCTCCGCCGATGAGGATCGGCACCTTCGCCTGCACCGGGCGCGGAGCGAGCCGGGCGCGGGCGAGATGGTAATGCGTCCCGTCGTGGGTCACGTGCTCGCCGCGGAGCAGGCGCTTGATGATGGCCAGCGACTCGACCATGCGGTCGATGCGCAACCCGGGACGGTCGTACGGCATGCCGAGCTGCCGGTAGTCGGGCACGTTCCAGCCCGCCCCGATCCCGAACTCCACGCGGCCGCCCGAGAGGTGGTCGAGCGTCGTTGCCTCGCGCGCCAGCAGCAGGGGGTGGCGGTAGTCGTTGGCGTAGACGAATGAGCCGATGCGCAGCCGGGTGGTGACCGCCGCGGCGGCGGCCAGCGCGCCGACGGGCGAGAGCTGATGTCCGAGGTGGTCGGGCATGAGCAGGGTGTCGTAGCCGAGCGCCTCGGCGCGCCGAGCGAGAGTCAGCCAGTCCTCGCCGGAGGGCGCCCAGCTGGCGCTGATGCCGAATCGGAAGGGATGCACGGCGCAACGGTAGCGCGCGCGGGCGCCTACCATGTGGCCATGGCACGACCCTCGCCCCTCGGGGCCCTCCTGCGCGGCGCCGTCGCCGGCGCCATCGGTACCGCGGCCATGGACCTCACGCTCTTCGGACGTTACAAGCGCGACGGAGGCGAGAGCGGATTGCTCGACTGGGAGCTCTCGCGAGGGGTGACCTGGGAGACCGCTCCGGCACCCGCGCAGGTCGGCCGTCGCGCGGTCGAGGGCATGTTCCAGACCACGCTCCCCGACGAGGTGGCGCCGATGGCGAACAACCTCGTCCACTGGGGCTACGGCATCGCCTGGGGCGCGCTGTTCGGGATCGTTGAAGGCTCGTTGCGCAGGCCACGGTCGGGGCACGGGCTACCCTTCGCCCTCACGGTGTGGCTGAGCGGCTATGCCGTGCTGCCGGCAATGAAGCTCTACAAGCCGATATGGGAGTACGAGCCGCAGGTGCTCTGGAAGGATCTGCAGGCCCATCTCTCGTATGGATCCACCACCGCCGGCGTCTTCAAGCTGCTCGTCGGGCGTGACTGACGGCCCCCGGAAGGGGGTCCGTCGGGACCTCGACCTCCCCCGGCGGCCCTGCTAGCGTGGCACGGCCGGGTAGGGCGCGCCGCTCGGAGGGTGGTGAGTGCGTCTGATGCCGGCCGGCCACGCCGTGACCGATCGGGGAATCGACGATGAGCGGCGCCCAGTTCGAAGTTGTCATCGTGCTCCCGTTCCTCCTGCTGGCCGTGGCGCTGGTGGCCGCCTTCGCATGGGCGCCTGAGCCGGGCGAGCCGTCTGCGGAGCGCTCGTCGCAACGTGGGCCGGGGGCGCGCATCGGAGCCATCGTGCGGCTGGTGGGCTCCTGGTTCGTGCTGACCACCCTCACCATCTGGTGCGGGGCCATCCTCGCGTTCCTGCTCCTGCATGGCCTCCTCTTCACGCTGGGGCAGGGCGCGGCATCGGTGGGCCTGTTCCTGACCGTCATCGGTCTCGAGATCGCACCCTTCGCCTGGGGCGTGGTGATGGTTCGCCGCGCTCGCCGCTCCCGGGACGCGGACGGGAAGCCGGACCGGTAGCAGGCTCCCCGCCGAGAGACGGTCACCCACACTGCGGCCCGTGCCTGCGCTCCGCGCGGATCAGGCGGGACGATCGGCCCGACCCCCGGGGCTATTCGGCCCTTTGCGATATGCGCATGTCCGCACGAGCATGGCCACCGGGGAGACGGAGTTGGAGGGTGAGGAACGTGGCGTCCGCCCAGGGGCGCGTGAGCAGCGGTCATCGGTCTGCGCTTGTTCGGTTGCGCTGGATCGGCGTGGCTCTGCCGCTTGTTGCGCTCCTGGTGGCGGAGACCATCCGCTACCTCATCCCGGGCGGGGGCGACGACGTGGCCATGCACCTGCTCTGGGGTGCCGGCGCCGGCGCGGCCATCGTCCTGTTCGCCGTGGCCATGTTCTGGTCCATCGGCCGGGCTGAGTCGGAGATCGTCCGTCAGAACCTCGAGCTCGGGGCCGTGAACGCCGTCGCGAGGGCGGTGCAGGATCAGCAGTCGAGCCGGGGGGCGGTGGAGGCGGCCCTGGAGAGCCTGGTCGCGTCAACGCGGGCATCGCGCGCCACGGTCCGCCTCTTCGCGCTGGACAGCGGGCAGGGCACCGAGCCGGCGGTCTTCACCACCGCCGGGTCTCCAGCGGCGACGACCGGCCAGCTTGTCGAGCTCCCGCTTGCCACAGGATCGGCGGTCGTGGGGCTGCTGCAGGTCTGGCTGCCGGACGGGCCGCGTGACGCGGCGTTCTCCGGTCCCGCATTGCAGAACATCTCGCACCAGCTGGGCTGCGCCATCCAGATGCGGCAGCTGGTCGACGATCTCAAGCGACGCCAGGAGGAGGCCGCCGCGCTCTACGCGGTGGCGATCCTCATCTCCGATCAGCACGCCCTGCCCGATACGCTGGCGACCATCCTGCGCACGGTCCACGAGCTCCTGTCGGTCGACGTGGTTGCCATCTGCCTGGGCGCCGACGCGTCCGACGCAGTGGCGCCCCGGCTCTCGGCTCCTCCGGACGCGGCACTGATACGCGACGCCGAGGGCGGCATGTGCGTCACCCTCGGTGATGCGGGGCTGCTGCCGGCGCATGGTGCCGGTGGCGTCTGCGAGCTGCGCTCCTCGCCGCAGTTCCGCCACGTGCACGAGGTGCCCATTCGCAGCGCGGAGGCGTCGCTGGGCGATATCTGGGCCGGGCGGCGCGCGGATCGTGCCTTCGACGCCCCCGATCGGGCGATGATGGCGGGCCTGGCCGACCTGGCCTCCATCGCGATCACGTCGGCGCGGCTCCGCGAGCGCGATCGCCTCAGTGCCACGGTCGCCGAGCGCGAGCGGATCGCCCGGGAGCTCCACGACAGCCTTGCCCAGGTCCTGGGCGTGACGCACCTCCGCCTGCGGGCGATTGGCGCCAACCCGGCCGTCCAGCACGCTCCGGACGTGGCGCACGAGGTCGACGACCTCGCCGAGCTCGCGCAGGACGCGTATCGCGATGTCCGGGAAGCGATCCTTGGGCTGCGCTCCTCCAGCAACCTCGAGCGGGGGCTGGTACCGAGCCTGGCGGCGTACGTGGAGAAGTTCAGCCGGCAGTCCGGCGTCGCCGTTCGTCTCGAGTCGCGCGTCGCGCGCGACCCTGACCTGCCGCCGGAGAGCGAGATCCAGGTCATCCGGGTCATCCAGGAGGCGCTCGCCAACGTGCGCAAGCATGCCGGCGCGGCGCACGCCGTCGTCCGGCTCACCGACGATCCGGATGGCACCACGATCGAGGTGGAGGACAACGGGCGCGGGTTCGATGCCGCCGCCGCGCTCATCGCACGGGACGGCGGTTTCGGCCTGCAGACGATGCGGGAGCGGATCGAGCTCGTGGCGGGGACACTCGCCGTCGACTCGGAGATCGGCCGGGGGACTCGCGTCACCGTCCGCATCCCCCACGTCGGGCAGACCGCGAAAGGAGGTGCCGATGCAGCCGAAGCCGTCGCTTCGGGTGTTGCTGGTCGATGACCAGCCGCTCTTCCGCACCGCCCTGGCGATCCTGATCGACAGCCAGCCCGATCTGACCGTCGCCGGCCAGGCGGAGAACGGCCTCGAGGCAGTGGAGCTGGCGCGCGAGCTGGCGCCCGACATCGTCCTCATGGACGTCGAGATGCCGGTCATGGACGGCGTCGAGGCTGCGCGCCGCATCCGCGAGCAGATGCCGGCCGTGAAGGTCGTGATGCTCACCGTCGCGGAATCCGATGAGCACCTCTTCGAGGCCATCCACAACGGCGCCTCGGGCTACCTGCTCAAGGACCTGCGACCGGAGCACCTCTACGACATGCTCCGGGCGACCGGCCGCGGCGAGACCCCGCTGTCACCGGCGGTCGCGTCTCGGCTGCTGACCGAGTTCCGCGATCGCGGCACGGTGCGGTCGGCCCCCGTGGCCAGCGAGGGACCGGAGAGCCTCCTCACGCGTCGCGAGGTGGAGATCCTGCAGCTCGTCGCGGAGGGTCTGACCAACAAGGAGGTCGGTGCCCAGCTGTCGATCACCGAGGGGACGGTGAAGAACCACGTCCACAACGCCCTCGAGAAGCTGCAGCTGGAGAACCGAATCCAGGCGGCGGCCTACATCGTCCGCCAGGGCCTCGGCCGTCGCCCGGCTCCCGCACTGGCACGCGACGACCGCTAGCGCTGGACCGAACGGCACCCTGCCTCCCGGTCTCCGGAACGGTATCGGCGGATACACCATCGACAGCGGTTGCTGTGCCGCTTCGGGGATGGTGCTGCGCCGCCAGGGCGTCCTACGATCAGCAGCGCGGCTCGGAGCGTGCCGGAGGAGAGGATGTCCGCCAACCGGGGTCTCGTCATCGTGGTGCTCTCGTGCCACCCCCTGCTCGGTGAGGGCGTGGGGAGGCTGCTCGGAGCGGAACCCGGGGTCAGCGTGCAGCATGCCCCGTGCGAACAGGCCGCACGGATCGACCGGCTCCTCGCAGAGGCGCCCGACGTCGTCGTGGTGGAGCGGTGCTCGCAGTTCGATGCGGCCGCCATCCTCGAGCGGGCGCCCGACGCCCTGGTCTTCGACATCACCATCGGCCCCGGTCCGACCTGGGTCTATCGGCGCCAGGAGATCCCCGGCGATCCCGGCGCCATCCTGGACCTCGTCCGGCTGCTGCGCAGCGGCCACCCGGTGATCCCGCTGGGCTCGCGCCCCGGAACGGCCCCGGCGAGCGCCAGGCCCTGAGGCAGACCCGGGCGCCGCGCGCCCGGCGGGGATCGGCCGGCACGGTTCGGCGCGCGCCACCTGTACCCGATTTCTACCCGCCGACGGATGGGAAGCGCACGGCGCGCCCGCCACGATCGGGGCAGGACCGGGCCCCTGCCCCGGATATCACCCTTCCCTCGGCAGGGGCGCGGTTCGACCAACGCGCGCGGCGGGACTCGCCCGCACGCGGCGGCGGCACAAGGGAGCACCAGCGCGAATGGAGGTCCACGGCCACCTGCCTTCCGTGTCGGACAGGACCCTGGGACGGCTCATGGCGGGCCTGGCCCTGGTGCTGGTCATCGGAATCCCGGTCTTCGCTGTCTTCTACTACTTCGACCGTCACCCCGATCCGGGTCCGTCGCTGGCCGATCGGGCGATCGCCAGCGCCGAGGCGGTCGTCCGGGAACAACCCGCCGACACGGCGGCCCGCAACACCCTGGCCGCCGCGTACCTGCGCGCCGGACGGGTGGATGAAAGCGTCGCCCAGTTCAGCGAGGTGCTCCGACTGGATGCGGAGAACCGCGCGGCGCTCCTGGGCCGCGGTCTCGCCTACCGGCAGGCTTCGCAGCCGACGCTGGCACTGGATGACTTCGAGGCACTCGTCGCGCTCGCCACGGGCGGCGAGATGGCGCATGTCGATCCGCAGCTCGAGCAGGCGTACTACGAGATCGGGGTCATCCAGCTCACACAGGGCGATGTCACCGCCGCCGTCACTGCGCTCGAGAGCGCCCTGCGCATCGACAGCGGCGATGCCGATGCGCTCTATGCGTACGGCGACGCCCAGATCACTGCGGGAAACGCGGACCGCGGGGTCGAGGCCCTTCGCCGCGCCGTGGCGTTCGTCCCGACCGGCTGGTGCGAGCCGTATGCGCGCATGGCCGACGGCTACCGCGCCCTGGCCCGCGCCGACGGCGTCGCCTACGCGACGGCGATGGCGACCTTCTGCGGTGGCCGCCCGGCCGAGGCCGCGGCGGTGCTTGAGACGCTCCAGGCCGGGCCGTTCTCGGTCGACGCCTGGCTGGGGCTGGCGCTCGTCTCTGCCGCGCAGGGTGACCCACAGGCGGCTGCCGCCTTCTACGGGAAGGTGCTTGCGCAGGATCCCGGGAATGCATCGGCCCTGATCGGGCTGGGCCAGCTCGGCGGTGCCGACGCCCATGCCGGCCTCTCGAGCCCCGCTCCGTCGGCGCCTGCCGGGAGCGCCACCCCATGAGCGTCAACCCCACCGTCGTGACCCCGCAGGCCGACAGGCCGGCCAGTGCCGGTACGCCGCCGCTCGACCCACCCGTCGAGGATGCGACGCGTCGCCGTCGGCGCGCGATCCTGGTGATCCTGCTGGGCCTGCTCGTCGCCGTCTTCCTGGGCATCGTGCTCTGGTACCTGATCTTCCGTCGCCCCCTCCCGTTGCCCATCCCTCCCGGTCCGCAGGACCAGGCGCCGAGCTACGCGTTCGCGATCTACGACCTCACCAAGCCACTGAGCGTCGCGGCCAGCACCGACGGCGGGCGGATCTACGTCACGCAGGGGGACGGGACGCAGGAAACGCTGATGCTCGATGGGCGGGGCAACCGCCTGGGCGTCCTGGCGCCTCCCTCGACGATCTCCATGCACGCGACCCAGCTCTACGTCGCCGTCGACCCGACCTCGGGGAAGGTCTTTGCCAGCGACCGGCTGGCGGGTCAGGTCTACGTGTATGCCCCGGACGGCACCTTCGAGCGGCGCTTCAACCCGGGAGACGCCCTCTCCGGCTGGCAGCCCCTCGCGCTGGCCTTCGACGCCGACGGCAACCTGTACGTGAGCGACGCGGGCGGCTCGATCCAGCGCGTGCACGAGTTCGCCCCGGACGGGACCCTGGTCCGCGACTTCGGCACGACGGCGGGGCTGGACTTCCCCAACGGCGTCGCCGTCGACGAAGCGGGAAACGTCTACGTGAGCGACACGAATGCGGGGCGGCTGCTCGTGTTCGACGCGACCGGGACTCAGGTCGGTGTGGTGGGACGCGGGCCGGCCGCCGGCGAGCTGGGGCTCCCGGTGGGCATTGCCATCGATGGGTCTGACCGGGTCTTCGTGGTGGACTCGGTCGCCCATGGCGTGCAGATCTACGACGTCCTCGGCGCCGGAGAACGTTCACCGCAGTACCTCACCAGCTTCGGCAGCGAAGGCACCGCCGACGGCGGATTCGAATACCCCAACGGGGTCAGCGTCGACGGGCACGGACGCGTGTACGTCGCGGACTGGAACAACGACCGCATCCAGGTCTGGAGCTACTGATGCCCGCCAGCCCCGGAATGCATGTCCACCGCAGGCCGCATGTTTGGCCTGCAGGTCATGACCGGCACCAACCAAGCACGTAGCAGGAGGTGGAAGGAGTGAGGAAGCTGGCGCTCCTCTTTGCAGGCGGCGCCCTCTGGCTGTTCATTTGTGCAGTCCAGGTTCTTGCGGACGGTGGTCCGCATGTCCTGACCAACAACAATGGGACCACGGGGCTCGCCGGCGACTGTGCCGCATGCCACCGGGCCCACACGGCTCAGGCTGCCGACCTCCTTCGCGAGGAAGTGCCCGGGCTGTGCACGAACTGCCATAACGGCACCAAGGCCACGACCGACGTGGTGGATGGCGTCCAGTTCGTCCCGACGGGCGTGGCTGGCACCTACCAGGACACGACGGTCCTCGGTGCCCTTCGGGGCGGCGGCTTCAGCTATGCCCTGATCGATTCGTCCAATGCCGCCCGGCTCGTGTACGGGGGAACGCAGACGATCGTCGTCAGCGGCGATCCGACCGGTGGGACGTTCACACTGACCTTCGACGGCCAGACGACGAACCCCATCGCGTACAACGCGAGCGCGGCGACCGTCCAGGGAGAGCTGGTGGCTCTCTCGAACATCGGGTCGAGCCCCACGTACACGAGCTCGACCGCGGCGTCAAACATGTCTGGAACCTCGACCACGAACGTCACGGTCAGCAAGTCTGGCTGGACCTACACGGTCAACTTCCAGAACGAGATGCGCGTCGCGGTACAACCGCTGATGACGGCAGACGCCACCGGGCTGACCGGCGGTACGTCTCCGGCCATCGCGGTCGCGGATACCACGGCGGGCAGGACGACGGCCGCGGTCGGCGTCCTTCCGTACGCATCCAAGGGGGCGGTCACCTCGACCCATGGCGGCACGGGAACCGCGTGGGGAAACGGTGAGGTCGACAGCGGCCCCGGCCCGGACGTCACGCTGGATTGCGCGAAGTGCCACAACCCGCACGGGAACGGCCAGTACCGCATCCTGCAGACCACCCCGGGCGAAGCTTGGGCTTCGGGGACCACGTTCGAAGAGGCGCTCCAGGCGGTGGAGGTTGAGGACGTCCCGGATTCCGACGTCGTCCACAACTACACCGTCCTGCCCGGCGTGCAGGCGGCCGATGTCATTACGGCCGGCTATGCGGCGACCGACGGCGACTACTTCCGCAAGAAGTACGACCCCTCGGGAGCGGCCAACTGGACGAACTACTACCTGAAGACCGATCCCATGAACACGGGCTGGGACGGAACCAGCCCGACCAACGCGGCGGCGAACGGTGGTGTGGCCCCGGCCAACACCTCCGGCCTGATGACGGCGTGGTGCATTACCTGCCACACGCGGTACAGCGGGCTCCCGTCGGTCGATCGCGAGCCGTCATCCCTGGTGGACACCTCGGGTGGCGACAGCCTGTTCATGTTCAAGCATGGGACAACCCGACTCGGCTGTGAGCAGTGCCACGTCTCGCACGGGTCCAACGCACTCATGACGGCGGCAGCGTCGTCGGCGGTGGAGTGGCCCGGCGGAACCACGGGCAGCGCGGACAGCCGGCTGCTGAAGGTCGACAACCGCGGGACGTGCAACATGTGTCACGACCCGACCGGTACCGTCGATCCCGGGACGACGACGGGCCCTGCGCCCGGATCGATCACCCCCGGACCCTGACCATCCATTCCGCTCCTGGCGGCCCCACCACGCGGGCCGTCAGGAGCCGACAACCAGCCGTAGACCGGGTCGCGCCATGGCCGTCGTTGGTCCACAGGACAAGCAGGAGGGAGGTACGTGAGCCGCTCGAGACCCACGTTCCGTCCGTGGCCGACCCTGTTGGCGTCGACGATCCTGGTCTTCGCGACCGCCTCCGGCGTCGCGGCCGCTGACCCCACCCCCACGCCGCAGCCATCGGCCAGCCCGTCCGCCGAAGCCAGCCCGTCCGCCGAAGCCAGCCCGGCGCCCACGCCGGGCATCACGCCGGGCATCACGCCGTCGGCATCGGCTACGCCGGCGCCGACCCCCGACACCGCGATGGATCCGACGCCTTCGCCGAGCGGTGGCGATGCATCCACGCCCTCGCCGCTGCCTGAGCCGGATCCGGCGTCCACGCCGGCGACGGCACCGGTGCCCACGCCGCTCATCGAGTACCGCCTGTCGTCGGGACAGCAGAGCGGGTCGTCTGTCGGGCGTCCGATACCGCTCTACCCGCTCGTCACACCGGCCACGCCCGCTGCACCGGCTGCCGGTGAGCCCGCCGGCGCCGGTTCGCCGCATGCGGCCACATCCCTCGCGGGCGCGGACTGCGCTGCCTGCCACGCCGCCCACCTGGGCCAGGGGCCGGCGCTCGCGACGGCCAGCTCGCAGTCGTCCGTCTGCTACCGGTGCCACGGCCCGTCGGGCCCGGCCATTGATGTCGCCTCCGGCTTCTCCGGGCTTCCCGCCAACGATGCGTCGACCGATGCCTACTACACGCACCCCGTCGCCGACCCCACCGCGACGCAGCACGACCCGTCGGCGGACGACGAGTTCGGCGGGGTGGCCAACCGGCACGCGACCTGCGCGGACTGCCACGATCCGCACGATGCAACCGCCGCCGCGCCGCGGCAGACCACGACGGGATGGACCGCCTCCGGCGCGATCGTGGGTGGGTCCGGGGTGGAGGTCACGAACGGGCCGGCAGGGAGCGCGCCCGCGTATGCCCTGGTGAGCCACCGCGAGGGGCTGACCTACGAGTACCAGCTGTGCCTCACCTGCCACTCCGGCTACACCCAGCTGCCCATCCGGTCCTCCGCCAATCCCTCCTCCTGGGCGCTCGACAAGGGGATCGAGCTGAACCCGGCGAACGCCGCCTACCACCCGGTGGAGGCTGCCGGCCGGAACCAGACGGCCCAGATGGCGGCCAGCCTGGCCGGCACGTCGCCGTTCAAGGCATGGGACCTGTCGACCGACGCGGTGGTCCGCTGCACGAGCTGCCACGGCGACCCGGCCACGGTGAACCAGACGGCCACCGCCTCACCGCTGCGCCCGGACGCCGACGCCCCCGAACCCGCGCACGGGTCGCCGAACCGCGGCCTCCTCATCGCCCCGTACCAGGACCGGGCGCTCAAGCCAGCCGGCGAGGCTTATGACGCCGGGCAGTTCGCGCTGTGCTACCTGTGCCACGCGGAGCGCCCCTTCGTCGACCCGAACCAGGATCCCGAGGCGCCCGACACCCTCTTCCCGCTGCATGGCGCGCATCTCACCGCGCTCGAAGGATCCGGCGGCGGCACCCTTTCCATCGACACCCCCGGAGCCGGCGGTGGCCTGGCCATCTGCGCCGAGTGCCACTTCCGGATCCATTCGTCGGCGCTCGCCTATGAGCCCGGGGACACGGCGCCGGTCGCGCGTGCCAGCGGTGTCCCGAGCCTCGTGGGCTTCGCCCCGGACGTCACCGGTGGCACCGCCGGCGTGCCCACCTGGGTCGTCCCGGACAGCCAAGGTGCAGGAAGCTGCACGCTGACCTGCCATGGCCACACCCATTCCGCCGCCGATTCCGGCTACCTCGTCGCGCCTGGCACGGGCTTCACCGCGGCACCGACGGCCGGGAGCGTCGGTGCTGGCGGCCTCGAGGTGCGCTTCACCGATGCCACCCGCTACGTGGCCGATGGCGAGGCGACCTGGGCGTGGGACTTCGGAGACGGCGAGGGGTCCACGGATCGGAACCCGGTCCACGTCTACGCTGCCGCCGGCTCGTACACCGTCTCCCTGACCGTCACGCGCACCGTCGGAACCACGCTGGGCACGACCCTGGTGAGGTCCGCCTACATCGTCGTCACCCCTTGACCGCGGCCGGAAGCGCCGGCCTGTATCGATCGTATATCCGATCGGGGAGCGGACACGCTGCCTCGGCGGCCCCGGCATGACGGAAATGTGCTGGCCGGCGGATGGGCGCGACGGTGCGTCGTTCCGACAATCAGGTTGGCGGGACGGCAGATCCTGCCGCCCGCCGTGAGGAAGGCAGAGCCGTAGCGATCATGGTCGAGGCAATCGCGCGCGGAGGGGCGCCGTGAACGGATGGCACCGGCTTCGCCACCGTGCCATCCGGATGCGTCTTCGGGCCATCCGTGGCCGGAGGGCGGTGGCCCGAGCCTGGGCTTCCGTGGTGGCCGGCGCTGCGCGCGCTTGGGCCTGGCTGCTGGCTGGCGGCCGACGGCTGGTGCGCGCCTCGCGACCGGTCGTCAGGGCGGCGGTGGTGGTGGCCGTTCTCTCGGCCATCGTGGCGACCGGCGCCTACGCCGCGGCCCGCTTCCATCGCGACTTCGGCAGCGGGCAGGCCACGGTCGACACGCACACCTGGGCCGCCAGGACTCTCTCCTACTCGGGGTCGACCTGCCAGACGTGCCACGCGGAGCAGGTCGCCACCCAGGCCGAGTGGCCGCACGACGGCGTTCCCTGCGAGACCTGCCACGGCCCGCAGGGGGATCACCCACAGACCGATGCCGGCGGCATCGCGTCCATGGTCATCCCTGCCAGCGGCATCTGCCTCACCTGCCATGCCACGACGTCCGGGCGCCCCGCCGACTTTCCGGAGATCGACCCGGAGATGCACTACAGCAGCGGCGAGTGCCTGCGATGCCACGACCCGCACATCGTGGTCGCGGCCGCCCCGCCCGATGTGACGCATCCGCTCGATCGCCTGCCGGCCTGCACCACGTGCCATGCCCCGAACGGGCTCACCAGGCTGCCGAGCGGCCACGAGATGGTGAGCGACAGCATCTGCCTCAGCTGCCACCGGGTGCCGACCGATGAATGATGACGGCCTGACCGGTCCGGACGACGCCCGGGCCCTGCCCTCCGAGGTCGCCGAGGCGCAGCCGGCACGACCGCGGCTTTCCCGGCGCCAGGTGCTCAAGCTGGGCGCAATGGCTATCTCGGGCATCGTGGGCTCGCGGCTGGCCTTCGATTGGCTGACCGGCGTCGCGCGCCTCGATGCACCGCACGCCATCGACGCCGCAGTTGCCGGATACGACGCCACCGCCCACCGCTGGGGCTTCGTGGTCGACACCGACCGCTGCATCGGCTGCGGCCAGTGCGTCCTCGCCTGCAAGACGGAGAACGGCGTGCCGTTCGACGAGGAGCACACGCGGACATGGATCGAACGCCACACGCTCGAGCCCGACGGCAACCTGACCGTCGATTCGCCAGAGGCGGGCGCGCACGGGTTCCCGCCACTGGAGGATGCCGCACCCGGCGCCAGCTCCCGCTTCGTCCCCCGTCTCTGCATGCAGTGCGAGAACTCGCCCTGCACGGTCGTCTGCCCGGTGGGCGCGACGTACCGGACCGCCGACGGCGTGATCCTCGTGGACGAGGAGCGCTGCATCGGCTGCGGCTACTGCGTGGTTGCCTGCCCCTACGGCGCGCGCTACCTGCTGCCCGCCGGGGAGCGCACGCCGCGCGGGATCGGCGGCGTCGCCGACAAGTGCACCCTGTGCTACCACCGCATCACGCGCGGCGACCAGCCTGCCTGCGTCGAGGTCTGTCCTGTGCAGGCGCGCGTCTTCGGTGACCTCAACGACGCGGCGAGCCCGGTCAGCACCATCCTCCGCGATCGTCCCTCGACGGTGATGCGGCCCGAGCTCGGCACACGGCCGCGGGTCCACTACCTGGGCCTCGAGGGAGAGCAGCGGGCATGACCGTGCGCGTGGCGGGTCACGTGGTCAGCCTGGATCCCCGCGTGGCCGCGCGGGCCGTCCGCGCCGATGTGGCGGCCATGCCCCGCAGCCTGCGCTGGTGGCTCATCGGCCTGGCGGTCCTGATGCTCCTCGGTGCCGCCGGTGCCGCCCGCAGCCTGTTCCCCGGCGACAAGGCCCTGGGGACGACCCCGACCTTCGAGTGGGGGGTCCTCATTGTCGGGTACGTCTTCTTTGCCATCACCACCAGCGGCCTGTGCCTTGCCTCGTCGCTCGGCACGGTCTTCGGGATCGACCGCTTCCGGCCCCTGGAGAAGCGGCACGCCATCCTCGCCGTCCTGTGCCTGGTCACCGCCTTCGGGATCATCGCGCTCGACCTCCACTATCCGGTCCGCATGGTCCTCGGCGCGGTCTTCAACCCGTCTCCCTCGTCGCCGATGTGGTGGATGGGCACGGTCTACGGCGTGTACCTGTGCTTCCTGCTGGTGGAGGTGTGGAGCATGTTCAGCCACCATCCGCGGATCCACCAGGCTGCCTGCACCTGCTCCACCGGAGCGGCACTCGTGGCGCCCACCACCCTGGGCGCCGTCTTCGGGGTCCTGGCCGCGCGACCCTTCTGGCACGGCATCTTCACGCCGGTGCTCATGACCAGCTCCGCCTTCCTGGCCGGCGCCTCGCTGCTTGGCATCGCGCTCTACTTCGTGCATCGGTTCCGCCTGGCGGGCCTCGATCGTGCCGTCCGCCTCGGGATTCCGTCCATCCGGCTCCTCATGGGCATCGGCCTGGGGCTCGTTTCCGCGCTCACCGCCCGACAGGTGATCGCCGGCCTGCTCGGGTCGGAACCGGGGCTGGAGGAGGCGACCGCGGCCCTGCTCGTCGGTCCGCTGGCCATCCCGTTCTGGACGCTCCGCGTCGCCGCGGGCCTGGTGGCGCCGGTGATCCTCCTCGCCCTGCCCGCCACGCGGACTCCCGCCGGGACCCTGGCTGCGGCGACCCTCGCCCTCGGCGGCGTCGCGGTGGACCGCCTCCTCTTCGTCATGGCCGGCCAGATCGCGCCGACGACGGCCGTCTCCGGCGTGGTCTCGTCTCCCTACGCCAGCTACGTACCCTCCCCGGTCGAGGTCGCGATCCTGCTCGGGGCTGCGGCGGTCGTGGCCTTCGCCTACACCCTCGCCGAGCGCTACCTGGACATGAGCGAGTCCGATTTCCACTTGGGCCTCTCGTGGGCCTGGCTCGCACGCTGGCGGGCGGCCCGCCGTGAGCGCGCCGCCATCGCGGCCGAGGCGCGCGCTGCTGGCGGCGAGCGGCCATGAACCGCCTGCTTGCCAGCCGCGCCTACTGGGTCGTGGTGGGCCTCCTGCTCCTGCTGGTTGCGGCCGGGGTGGTCTTCGCGTTGGTCCGGGTGCTGCCCGAGGTCCGGCAGGGCGGATTCGAGCCCCAGGCGACCGCCACGCCCGGAAGCGGCGCGTCCGGGCAGCCGGGGGCGACGGGCGTCCCCATGAACGGCGCCGTCATCCCCGCCGGAGCGCAGTGCGCCGGGTGCCACCTGACAGACCAGGGGGTCATCGGCCTGCGACAGATCCCGCCGTTGGGCCATCCGCTCCAGGGCTGGAGCAACTGCACGGCCTGCCACGCGCCGGAGCGCCTGGCAGAGACCGCACCGGGGCACTCGGGCATCCACGCCACGGAATGCCTGACCTGCCATGTCCAGCCCAACCAGGCCGTTGCGCTCTCACGGCCGCACCGAGACCGGCAGAACACGAACTGCCTGAGCTGCCACGGATCGGTCGCCCCCCTCCCGTCGGACATGACGCATCGTTCCGAGTCGGTGTGCTGGCTCTGCCACCGCCTGCCCGACCAGCAGCCCCCCATCCCGGCCCACGAGACCGCCCCGGGCGAGACGGACTGCCTGACCTGCCACGTCGGCGGCAAGGTTGGGGCCCTGCCCACCGACCACGCCGACCGAACGCCGAACGAGTGCCTCCTCTGTCATGACACGCCGCTCGGGAACCCGGCGCTCAGCCGCCTTCCGCTCCTTGGCTGGCCCGGCGGCTGACGCCCGCCGCCTCACGAGGCGCCAGATCGGCCGAATCGCTCAAATCGGTATATCGCCCGATACAGGGCTCAGGGAGTCATCCGTACCCACCGCGGCGCCGGGCCATGACGGAAATGTGCATCCCAGCGGATGGGCGCCGGGACCCCTGGCCGGGACAATTCCGGCAAGCGTGGGGGTGCCCGTGTCGGGCACCCCACCAGGGTGAGCGAGGAGCGTCGGCCATGGACCACTGGCATCTTGTCCTTCGGGTGGACCGGTGAGCACGGGTTCGGCCAGGGACCCGCGCGCAACGCTGGAGCGGGAGCTGCTGGAGCGCCTTGGCGTCGAAGCTGACGCTGGCCCCGAACAGATCGAGGCTGCGCACGAGGCCGTGGTGGACTTCCTCGCGGACGCTCCGCGCCGCCTTCGCAGCTGGGCCCGGGTGCAGGCCGCCGCCGCTGACGAGGCGTTCGCCCTGTTGATCGATCCGTCGGCCCTGGGCGATGTTGCGCAGGCCCGCTCGACGGCCGTTGCGCAGCCCCCCGCCGAAGACACGCCGGAGCCCGCGCCGGCACGGCCGTCACGACGACGGACGACCCGGCGCCATGCCGCCAAGGACTCCACACCGCCGTCGGACGACGTGGACGCGCTCATCGCCGAGGTGACGCCCAGCGCGCACCGCGACGAGGTGCGCGGCCCGGCGCGTCTGGGAGCCCGGGCGGTGCCCTGGACGGGCCGTTCCGGTCGATGGCTGCGCGCGGCACTGGCCGCCGGCGCCGTGATGGCAGCGGTGGCCGTGGTCATCGTCGTCTACCAGTCGGGCGGGACGTCACCGATCGCGGCGAGCGAGGCGTCGCCGTCGGCCGCGCCGTCGGCCGGCCTCGACGAGGCGCAGGTTGCCGCCCTCATGGCCCGGGTGCAATCGGATCCGAACGACACGGATGCGCTCATGGCGCTGGGCGACGCGTTCTTCGCCGCCGGCGAGTACGACGTCGCCGGGAACTGGCTTGCCAAGCTCGTTGCGATCCAGCCTACGAACGCGCGCGCCCTCCTCGCCCTGGGCGCCGCGGACTACAACGCGGGGAACCTCTCTGAGGCGGAGCAGTCCTGGCTCCAGGTCGTGGACCTCGATCCGGAGAACGTCGAAGCGCACTACGACCTGGGTTGGGCCTACCTCCAGCAGGAGCCCTCCGACCTGGATGCCGTGCGACGTGAATGGACGAAGGTCCTGGATCTGGCACCGGGAACCGAGGTCGCCCAGCGTGTCCAGCAGCACCTCGACGCTCTGGCGAGCCCGGATCCCGCCGCCTCTGGCGGCGTGACGGCATCGCCGTCGGCCATCGCGGACTCGACGCAGGCGCCATCGGCTTCGGTGGCACCGTGAGTGGCCTGCTCGGCCTCGGGGTCGCCTTCGCCGGCGGGGTCGTCTCGTTCGCGTCGCCCTGCTGCCTGCCGCTCGTCCCGGCCTACCTGGGCTACATGATCGGCGCGACGCCGGTCGACGATCGACGGCGCACGCTGCTCCATGGCCTCGCCTTCACCCTCGGCTTCAGCCTGGTCTTCGTCGCGTTCTGGGCCTCCATCGGTCTGATCGGCTATCTCCTCGCCGGCAACGCGCGCTACCTGCGCCAGATCGGCGGCGGACTGCTGGTCCTGATGGGCCTGCACGTGGCGGGCGTGATCAACATCCCGCTCCTGTGGCGCGACCTGCGGCCGCTCCCGGCCATGGCCGGTCCGGCGGTCCAGGGCGACGGGCTGGCGGCCTCCCCGCGGACGGGCTACGGCCGCTCCCTGGTCTTCGGCTCGCTCTTCGCAGCCGGCTGGAGCCCGTGCATCGGCCCGATCCTCGGGGCGATCATCGCGCTTGCCTCGACCACTGAGAGCGTCGCCCAGGGGACGCTCCTGCTGGTCGCCTACTCGGCCGGCCTGGCCGTCCCGTTCCTGGCGGTCGCGCTCGGCGCGTCCGCCGTCTCCCGGCGCCTGGGCTGGATGAGCCGGCATCACCTCGCCGTTTCGCGGGCAAGCGGTGTGCTGCTCGTGGGGCTCGGCGCTCTCATGGTCACGAACCTGCTCGGCCGGCTGGCGACCTTTGGGTCGCCGCTGGGCGGCTGATGGAGGAGCACATGGCACAGAACGCGCGGACCCGGTCGCTGGTCCGGTCACCGCTGCGCGCGCAACCAGCGGGCCAGGACGATGCATCGGCGGTCGACTCTGTCCTGGAGCCGCTGTGGGGCCTGCTGACCTCCATGCGCTTCGTGCTGGTGGTGATCCTGGCGCTCGCCGTGCTGGTGCTCGCCGGAACGGTCATCGTCCAGGCGCCGGCCGGTGTGGCCGGCAACCCGGAGGCGATGGCGGACTGGGTCGGCCAGGTGCGCCCGAAGTACGGCGGCTGGACACCGGTCCTGGAGACGCTCCAGCTGTTCACTGCGTTCACCTCCGTCTGGTTCAAGATCCTGATGACCGCGCTGTCGATCAGCCTGATCGCCTGCAGCGTCCACCGGGTGAAGGGCCTGTGGCACACCGCGACCCGGCCGCGCATCGACGTCGGTGATCGGTTCTTCGAGCACGCGCCACAGCGCGAGGCAATCCTGGGCCGCCAGGATCCATCGGAAGCCCTTGGCTCGATCCGCGGGGCGCTCGGGCAGCACCGCTACCGGCTGCTCGTCACGGAGGACGAGGACGGTATCCACGCGTACGCCGACCGCAACCGATGGGCGCCGATGGGCTCGCTGATCGGGCACCTCAGCGTGCTCTTCATCGTGGCAGGCGCCATCGTCGGCACCAGCTTCGGCTTCCGCGATACGGGCTTCATCGTGGCGGAGGGGGCTACCGCTCCGGTCGCCGCCGACGGGCTGAGCCTCCAGCTCGTCTCGTTCAAGGATGCCTATGACCCCCTGACCGGCATGCCCCAGGACTACGCGAGCGACGTCATCCTCTACCAGGGTGGCGAGCAGGTCGCCCGCCAGGTCGTGCGGGTCAACGAGCCGCTCCGTTACGACGGCGTCTCGTTCTACCAGTCGTTCTTCGGGGCAGCCGCGGTGGTGCGCGTCACCGACTCGTCGGGCACCGTGCTCCACGCGGGAGGCGTGCCGCTGGCGTGGTCGACGAACGACGACAGCCGTCGGGTAGGGACCTTCTCGCTGTCGAGCGCCGGCCTTACGGTCTGGGTCGTGGAGTCGGCGGGGACCGATGACCCGCTCATCCAGCCGGGCCAGGTTCGCCTGGAGGTCTACGAGACCCAGGGCGACGGCCAGCCGATCGCGCTGCAGACGATCGACCAGGGCACGCCCGCCACGGTCGCCGGCCTGGACTTCACCTTCGAGCGCGAGAGCGCGTACACGGGGCTCAGCGTGGCCCGCGACCCCGGAGCGCCCCTCGTGTGGCTGGGCGCGCTGATGCTCATCGCGGGCTTCAGCGTGGTGCTCGTCTTCCCGCACCGCCGCGTCTGGTTCCGGATCACGTCCCGGCGGGGCGGCAGCGCGATCGCCATGGCGTCGGTCGGGCGCCAGGACAGCGGCATCGGCCGCGACTTCACCGACCTCGTCACCGATCTCCGGCGCGCGCTCCAGCCGCCGGCCAAGTCCTGAGGAGCTGTTGACAGTGTTCAAGATGTCGGAGTACTCGCTCATCGCCGCCGTGCTGAGCATCGGCCTGGCCCTGCTGGTCTACCTCGCCTACTCGCTCACCACCCTGCGCTCGGCGCGCCTCCAGACGGCCGGCGCGGGCTTCGAGAGCTCGGGCGTGGGCTTCGCGGTCGGTGCCGGCACGGCGAACCTGGGCCGGTATGGCACCGTGCTGAGCTGGCTGGGCACCATCGCGCTGACCCTGGCGCTCGTCTTCCGGACCATCGCCACCGGGCACGGCCCGTTCGCCAACCAGTACGAGTTCGCGGTCGCCTTCAGCTGGGGGACCCTGGTCGCCTACCTGTGGTTCGAGCGTCGTTACCACCAGCGCGTGCTGGGCGTGGTGGCGCTCGGGGTGGCGCTGGCGCTGATGCTCTATGCCATCTCGATCCCGTCCACCATCCAGCCCCTGGTGCCGGCGCTGCAGAACAACCTGCTGCTGACGCTCCACGTGGCCGTGGCGATCGTGGCCTACGGGTCCTTCACCGTCGGCTTCGCGGCCGCGGTGCTGTTCCTCATCCAGCCGTCCGGCGGCCGATGGGGCCTGCCGCGACCCGAGCTTCTCGACGAGATCGGCTACAAGGCGATCGTCGTGGGCTTCCCGTTCCTGACGGCGGTCATCGTCCTCGGCGCGCTGTGGGCCGAGGTCGCCTGGGGCGCGTACTGGCAGTGGGATCCCAAGGAGACGGCGTCGCTGGTGACGTGGCTGATCTACGCCGCCTATCTGCATGCGCGGATCGTGCGCGGCTGGCGCGGCCAGCGCGCGGCGCTGCTCCTGGTGGCGGGCTTCGGCGCAACGCTCTTCACGTACTTCGGGAACCTGTTCTACGGCGGGCTGCACAGCTACGCCGGGCTGAACTAGGCGCCCGGCGACGGGCGGAGGAGGTCGCAGCATGGAGCTCGGAGCGGGCATGGGCGCGCGCCCCCGGGGTTCGGAACGCCTGCGGACCGCCGTGGTGGTGGTGGTCACGGTGGTCGCCATCGCGGCCGCGGCGCTCATCATCGACAATCCGTTCGCGGACGGAGTCAGCGACCTGAGCCTCACCGGCGCCGTGGCGGCCGCACCCCCCAGCGCCGGTGATGCCCCGCCCGCGTTCAGCCTCGGCACGATCGACGGGGGGACCGTGCGCCTGTCGGACTACATCGGCCACCCGCTCTGGCTCACCTTCGGTGCCAGCTGGTGCAGTGAATGCCGCGCCGAGGCGCCCGATATCGAGGCGGCCCAGGAACGCTACGGCGAGCAGGGCCTCGTGATCCTCGCCGTGTTCCAGGAAGATGCGTCGAGCGCAGCGGCCTATGCGGCGCGGGCCGGCCTCACCTTCACCATCGCCGTCGACCCCGACACGCGGGTGGCCAGCCGGTACGACATCCTGGGCATCCCGACGCACGTCTTCATCGGCGCCGACGGCGTGGTGCGCGCCTTCCGGGTGGGAGCCCTCAAGCCGGACGACATCGACCGGTACGTCACCGAGCTGCTCGGTTGAGCCGATGAGCGACGAGACGGCGCAGCCCGGCCCGGACGAGGAGCCTGCCGAGGGCCCGGTGCCACCGGTGTCCGATGCGGAGTCCGGCGATGCGGCCGGCCTCTCCTCGGACAGCGCCCCGGTGCCACGGCGCGGCGTGCGGCGCTTCCTGCGCCAGCCGCAGAGCCGTCGCGGCTTCTTCGCCCTGATGCTGGTGGTCGCCGGGTTCGCCGCGGCTGCCGCACTGGGCACCATCTCCGCCATTGGCTGGACCGAAACCGCCAGCTTCTGCGGGAGATGTCACCAGATGGGCCCGGAACTTGCTGCCTACGACGCGGGGCCGCATCGCGACGTCGCCTGCGCCGAATGTCACGTGGAGCCCGGCATCGGCGGCTGGATCAAGGCCAAGCTGAACGGCACCCGCCAGCTGGTCGAGGTCCTGACCGGCACCTTCCCCACCCCCATCCCGCCACCCGACCACTCGGACCTGCCATCGGCGGAGACCACCTGCCTGTCGTGTCATTCGCTGGGACGGCTGGCGACCACCACGGTGGTGACCCGGACCCAGTACACCGCCGATGACGCGAACACCCCGCAGTTCGTGGCGCTCATGATCCGGCCCGCCGGGGGCGACCCGACCGACGTCGAGCGCAGCGTTCACTGGCACGTGCTGCAGACCGTCGACTACGGAAGCGCCGACCCGCATGCCCAGACGATCGACTGGGTGTCGGTGCGGCGCGACGACGGAAGCACGGAGACGTTCGTCGCCTCCGACCAGGTGGCGGTCTCCGACGACGCGACGCCCGACCTCCAGCGGTTGCAGGCCGACGAGGCTGCCCGCCGCATGGACTGCCTGGTCTGCCACAACCGGGTCGGCCACCCGCTCCCGAACCCGCGCCGCGAGGTGGATGCCGCCATGACCGCGGGCACCATCGATCCGTCGCTGCCCGAGATCAAGCGGGTCGCGATGGGCATCCTGACCGACAGCTATCCGACCCTGGCCGCCGCGGACGCCGCCGCGGCGAGCATCCGCGACTTCTACGAGCTGCGCTACCCGACCATCGCCACTGCCGACGTGGCGGCGATCGACGAGGCCGTCGGCCAGGTCCAGCTCATCTACCGCCTGGCTGCGACGCCCGAGATGAAGGTCACCGCGACGACCTACCCCGACAACCTGGGGCACACGGACTTCCCCGGCTGCTTCCGCTGCCACGACGGAGCGCACTTCAAGGTCGTCGACGGGCAGCTCACCTCCGAGGCCATCCCCTTCACCTGCGACACGTGCCATACCTTCCCGCAGATCGGCGGCGTCACCGCCCTGCCCATGGGCGAAGCGCCCGATTCGCACGCCGACGGCCTCTGGGTCTTCAACCACAACAAGGTCGCGACCTCCGATGACCCGGGCGGCACGAGCTGTGGCGCGTGCCATGCCAAGGACTACTGCGTGAACTGCCACCAGACGGGCGCGGTGCAGGTCTCGCACGACGACATGCTCCTCAACCACGCGCAGGTGACGAACGAGGCCGGTGCGACGGCATGCGCGTACTGCCACCAGCCGGCGTACTGCGCCCGCTGCCATGCCGATCCGGTGCTGCCTGGCGGCAACGGCGGCCTGAGCTCGGTCGAGCCGGCGGATCTGCGCTGGCCGCTGCTGGTCACGGCGAGGAGTGCGCCGTGAGGCGGACGGCTCCCGTCGAGCGCGAGTGGATCGCCGCCGGCGAGGCGATGGCGCTGCTGGGCGTCTCGCCCGCCACCCTGCGTCGATGGGCCGATGCCGGCCAGCTGGCGGCCTTCACCACCCCCGGGGGGCATCGGCGATTCGATCGGTCCGCGGTCCTCTCGCTCCTGCCGGCCGTCGGGCATCGGTCATCGCCGCATGGCCCGGCCACCGCCACGGGTGGGGAGGACGGGGTGCTGAAGGCGCTCCGCGCGTACCTCGGAGCCCCGTCCCACGAACGGCCATCGGCACTTCGCGCGGCGCAGGAGAGCGCGGCCCGCTATGGCGCTGAGACCCGCGCCGCCGGCCTGTCTGCCACCGAGACGGTAGGTGCCTTTCAGCGGCTGCGCTCGCGCCTGCTGCGCGAGCTGACCACGGGCCCGTTCTCGGAGGGGATCGATGCAGCGCGCGCCATCGACCTTCTGATGACGGCCATCGAGCAGTGTGACTGCCTCCTCGAGGCGTGCGTCGGCAGCCACGAGGCCGTGAAGACCGCGGAATCGGGAAGGGGCGACGGGGTGCCGGCGGCGTCCTGACCTGCGGCCGCTCGACCCTTCCCCGGGCGGCGCAAGCGAAGCGGCCGGTCGGGGAGGATAATGAGAGCCCGCGACTGGCATGTTCGAGGCCCGATTGGCCGGATGCGCCACAACCTCGATCGCCGATGGAGGGCCCCCCACGTGGACCAGCGGTATGAGTGCATGGACGGCAACGAGGCTGCGGCCCGGGTCGCCTACGCCGCCAGCGAAGTGATCTCGATCTTTCCGATCACGCCAGCCTCGCCGATGGCGGAGCACTGTGACGACTGGGCAGCCGCGGGGCAGCCGAACCTGTGGGGCAAGGTCCCCGACGTGGTCGAGATGCAGTCGGAGGCGGGAGCCGCCGGGGCGCTGCACGGCGCGCTCCAGAAGGGCGCCCTGGGGACGACATTCACCGCGTCGCAGGGACTCCTGCTGATGGTCCCGAACATGTTCAAGATCTGCGGGGAGCTGACGCCAACGGTGATCCATGTCGCTGCGCGCACCGTGGCGACCCACGCGCTGTCGATCTTCGGCGACCACAGCGACGTGATGCATGCGCGGACGACCGGCTGGGCCATGCTCGCCGCCGGCTCGGTCCAGGAGGCGCACGACTTCGCGCTGGTGGCACATGCCGCCACGCTGCGAGCCAGGGTCCCGTTCCTCCACTTCTTCGACGGCTTCCGGACGTCGCACGAGGTCAACAAGATCGCCGTCCTCGAGGACGACGACATCCGCGCGCTGGTGCGCGACGAGGACGTCATCGCCTTCCGTAGCCGGGGAATGACCCCCGATGCCCCGGCGGTGCGCGGCACCGCGCAGAACCCTGATGTCTTCTTCCAGGCGCGCGAGGCGTCGAACCCGTTCCACCTGGCCGTCCCGGGCATCGTCGCCGAGGTGATGGACGAGCTCGCCGAGCGGACCGGCCGGCGGTACGGGCTGGTCGACTACCACGGCGCGCCCGACGCGGACCGCGTCATCGTGGCCATGGGCTCGGCCATCGGGGCGATCGAGGAGACCGTCGACGCGCTCGTCGCCGCCGGGGAGCGCGTCGGCCTGCTGCGCGTCCGGCTCTTCCAGCCGTTCCCCACCGAGCAGATCATCGCGGCGCTGCCGTCCACGGTGCGCTCGATCGCCGTCCTCGACCGCACGAAGGAGCCGGGCGCGGTCGGGGAGCCGCTCTACCTCGAGATGGTGGCGACCATCGCCGAGGCGATGGACCGCGACGACCCGCCGTTCGCGACAGCGCCGCGGGTGATCGGTGGCCGCTACGGGCTCTCGTCGAAGGAGATGACCCCGTCGATGATCAAGCCGATCTTCGAGGAGCTCGCCGCGGAGCGACCCAAGCGGCACTTCACCGTCGGCATCTACGACGACGTCACGCACCTCAGCCTGCCCATCGACGCCGGGTTCCGCCGCCCGCGCCCGGCCGGCGAGGTCCAGGCCGTCTTCTTCGGGCTCGGCTCGGACGGCACGGTGGGAGCCAACAAGGCGTCGGTGAAGATCATCGGCGAGAGCACGGACCTGTTCGCGCAGGGCTACTTCGTGTACGACTCCAAGAAGGCCGGATCGATCACCGTCTCCCACCTGCGCTTCGGCCCGCAGCCCATCACCTCGACCTACCTGGTCGAGGATGCGGACTTCGTGGCCTGTCACCAGTTCGGGCTGCTCGGCAAGACCAAGGTGCTCGAGCACGCGAAGCACGGCGCGACGTTCCTGCTCAACGCCCCGTATGGCCCCGATGAGGTCTGGGACCATCTGCCGCGCGGCGTGCAGCAGCAGCTCGTCGACAAGGAGATCGACTTCTGGGTCATCGACGCGGTCGCCGTCGCGGACGAGGCCGGCATGGGCAGCCGGATCAACACCGTCATGCAGCCCTGCTTCTTCCAGCTGGCGGGCATCATCCCGGCGGACGAGGCGATCGCCCGCATCAAGGAATTCGTGCAGAAGACGTACGCCAAGCGCGGCGAGGCCATCGTCCAGCGCAATTTCGTGGCGATCGACAGCTCGCTGGAGAACCTCGCCCACGTGACCCTCGGCGGCGTGAGCAGCGAGCTGCCGACCACCGTGCCGGTGCCGGTCGACGCGCCCGACTTCGTGGCCCGCGTCACGTCGCGCCTGATGGCCGGCGACGGCGACCTGCTGCCGGTGAGCGCGCTCCCCGTGGACGGCGTCTTCCCCAGCGGGACGACGAAGTACGAGAAGCGGGCCATTGCCCAGGAGATCCCGATCTGGGATCCGGCGATCTGCATCGACTGCGGCAAGTGCGCCATCGTCTGCCCCCACGCGACGATCCGCATGAAGGTCTTCCCGACCGCCGCCGTCGAGTCAGCTCCGGCCGGGTTCCTCCACAAGGAGTTCCGCTCTCGCGATCTGCCCGACCATCGGCTCACGATCCAGGTCGCGCCCGACGACTGCACGGGCTGCGGGGTCTGCGTCGACGTCTGCCCCGCAAAGAGCAAGACCGATACGAGCCACAAGGCGATCAACATGGAGCCGGTCGCCGACCATCGCGACATCGAGCGGCCGCGCTGGGACTTCTTCCAGTCCATCCCGCTGCTGGATCGCGGCCTGATCGCCCACGACACGGTCAAGGGCAGCCAGGTCCTCGAGCCGCTCTTCGAGTTCTCGGGTGCGTGCGCCGGCTGCGGGGAGACGCCCTACATCCGCCTCGTGACCCAGCTGTTCGGCGATCGGATGATCGTGGCCAACGCGACGGGCTGCTCCTCGATCTACGGCGCCAACCTGCCCACGACGCCGTGGACGGTCAACGCGATCGGCCGGGGGCCGGCCTGGAACAACTCGCTCTTCGAGGACAACGCGGAGTTCGGCCTGGGGATGCGCCTCGCGCTCGACGCCCAGACCGATCACGCCCGCCAGCTCCTCGAGCGCCTGGCTCCGCAGCTCGGCAGGGACCTCGTCGACGGGCTCCTCGGCGCCGGCCAGGAGACGGAGGCCGAGATCGAGCTCCAGCGGGAGCGGGTGGGCCGCCTGCGCGAGGCGCTCGACGGCATCGATGGCCCCCTCGCCCCGGACGCCCGGCAGCTCCTCTCCGTCTGCGACGATCTCGTCCGCCGCGGGATCTGGATCATCGGCGGCGACGGCTGGGCCTACGACATCGGCTACGGGGGCCTGGACCAGGTCCTCGCCTCGGGCCGCAACGTGAACATCCTGGTCCTCGACACCGAGGTCTACTCGAACACCGGCGGCCAGTCCTCGAAGGCGACGCCGCGGGGCGCCGTCGCCAAGTTCGCGGCCGCCGGGAAGGGAACGGCCAAGAAGGACCTTGGCGCCGTTGCCCGGTCCTATGGCAACGTCTACGTCGCCCAGGTCTCGATGGGGGCCAACGACCTGCAGACCACCAAGGCCCTGCTCGAGGCCGATGCGTGGCCCGGCCCATCGCTCGTCATCGCCTACAGCACCTGCATCGCGCACGGGATCGACATGGGCAAGTCCATGTCGCACCAGAAGGACGCCGTGAAGAGCGGGTACTGGCCGCTCTACCGCTTCCATCCGTCGGAAGCCGAGAGTGGCCGGCCCTTCAAGCTCGACTCGGGGGCGCCGTCCATCCCGGTTGCCGCGTTCGCGGCGACCGAGGCGCGCTTTGCGTTCCTGCAGCGGGCCCATCCCGAACGTGCCGCGGAGCTCACTGCGCTGGCCCAGGCCGACGCGGACGAGCGGTGGCGCTACTACGAGCAGCTCGCCGGCATCGAGCGTACCGTCCCGCACCTCACGCAGCCCGACCCGGACGTCCAGCCCGAGGTCGAGAGCGATGCGGGCTACCGCTACGAGGGTGAGGAGGATCCGGAATGACCATCGACCTTCGCTCCCGCTACCTTGGCCTGGAGCTCCGTTCGCCCATCGTCGCCTCCGCGGCGCCGCACAACGGAGAGCCGGAGATGGCCCGCCGGCTCGAGGCCGCGGGCGTCGGGGCCATCGTCCTCCCCTCGCTCTTCGAGGAGGAGATCCTTGCCGAGGAGTTCGGCATCAACCAGACCCTGGAGCAGGGCACGGAGCTCTTCGCCGAGGCCCTGGACTACTTCCCGGCCGTCACGGGGTTCGTCGGCGCGGCCGACCGGTACGTCGCCATGGTGGAGCAGGTCAAGGCCGCGACCGGCGTGCCCATCATCGCCAGCCTCAATGCCACGAACACCGGTGCCTGGGTTCGCTATGCGCGCCTCATCCAGTCCGCGGGCGCCGATGCCCTCGAGCTGAACCTGTACCACGTCGCCGGCGACCCGCGGCGAACCGCGGCGGACATGGAGGCTGCAGACCTCGCGCTGATCGCAGCGGTTCGCGAGGCGGTCACCATCCCGCTCGCGGTCAAGCTCAGCCCCTACTACTCCGCCTTCGCCAACTTCGCGTCGGCGGCCATCTCCGCCGGCGCCGACGGGCTCGTCCTCTTCAACCGCTTCTACCAGCCGGACTTCGATCTCGAGGCGCTCGAGGTCGTGCCGCGGCTCGAGCTGAGCCAGCCGTGGGAGCTGCGGCTTCCGGTGCGCTGGATCGCGATCCTGCGACCGCAGCTGGGGCGCGAGGTGTCGCTGGCCGCCACCTCGGGGGTCCAGACCGGGACCGATGTCGTCAAGGCCCTCATGGTCGGCGCCGACGTGGTGATGATGACCTCCGCCCTCCTGCGCCATGGTCCCGAGCACGTCCGCCAGGTGGAGGCGGAGCTGCAGGCGTGGACCACGGAGCACGAGTACGAATCGGTCGCGCAGCTGCGCGGCAGCGCCAGCCAGGCCACCGCGGAGAACCCGTCCGCCTTCGAGCGGGCCAACTACGTGCGGACGATTCGATCCTGGGTCACGCCGCCCGAGCTCGCCGCGACATCGGGGGACCGTCGATCCGACTAGCGCGACCGCGGGTACGACCGCGGTTGGGTCACCGGGATTCGGATGCTGAGCGCGTTCCTGCCGGGCGCACGCGCATTCACAGTGCCCGCGGATGCCCTCCCGCGCGCCAGTGCGCCTCGATGTCCTCGAGGCTTCTTCCCCGTGTTTCCGGCACCAGGAGGAATGCGAAGACCCACGCCCCGATGCTGATGATGCCGTACAACCAGAACGTGGGAGCTCTGCCCAGGGCCTGCGTGAGCGTCAGGAACGAAAGCGCCACGATCAGGTTGGCGCCCCAATTGGCGACCGTCCCGACGCTCATGGCCCGACCTCGAATGCGCAACGGATAGATCTCCGACAGCATCAGCCAGAACACCGGCCCGAGCCCCACGGCGAATGAACCGACGTAGGTCATGAGGCCGATCACCGCGATCCACCCAAGGCTGCCGGCCAGCTGCGGAAGGGCGAACGCCAGCCCCAGCACGAACAGGCTCGCCGCCATTCCGGCCAGGCTGACCAGCAGGAGCGGTCGTCGTCCGACCCGGTCGATCAGCTGCATGGCCACCAACGTCAGGAGGACGTTGACGATGCCGACGCCGACGCTTGCCAGGATCGCCACCGACGCCGAGGAGAATCCGGCGAAGTCCAGGATCGTCGGGGCGTAGTAGATCACCGTGTTGATGCCGGTGATCTGCTGCGCGATGGCCAGTCCGATGCCCACGACCATCGCCGGGCGCAAGAGCGGACTGAGCAGCTCGGACCAGTGTCCCTTCTGCTGCGCCACGCTCTGCTGGATCTCAGTGAGCTCGCCGTTCACCTGTTCCCGGCTGCGAATCCTGTTCAGGACGGCCCGGGCCCGGTCGGGGTGTCCACGGCCGACCAGCCATCGCGGGCTGTCCGGGACGAACAGCAGCCCGGCGGAAAATGCGGCCGCCGGAATCACGGCCAGCGCGAACATCCACCGCCAGGCCTGGGACCCGGCGAAGGCGTAGTCGATGCCGTAGGAGATCACGATGCCGCTGGTGAGGGCGACCTGGTTGATCGACACGAGCTTGCCGCGGATGGCAATCGGGGCGATCTCGGAGATGTAGAGCGGCGCCACGAACGAGGCGGTGCCGATGGCGGCACCGGCGACGACCCGGGCGGTCACCAGCCACGGCGTGCCTGGTGCCAGTGCCGCGCCGATGGCACCCGTCGCAAACACGATCGCGGTGACGATCAGGAGCCTGCGACGTCCGAGGCGGTCGGCCAGGAGGCCCCCGATGACCGCGCCAAGGAGCGATCCGACCAGGACCGAACTGACGACGATCTCTTCGAGGCCCGGAGACAGGGAGAAGTCGGTCTTGATGAACAGGATGGCCCCGGAGATGACGCCGATGTCGTAGCCGAACAGCATCCCGCCCAGCGCCGAGACGGCCGTCGCGAGATAGACGAGGCGCTTCCCATCCGGCCGGGCCTGGTTGCTCATCAGCGCGATCCGGCAGGCGCGATTCGAGCCGATGTGCTGACCTCGACGCGCAGATCACGGCCCTCCCAGCGGCGCGCCTCCGGCCACCAGAACGTGAAGTCCACGGCCTGACCGGGCACCAGCCCGTCCGAACCGGGCACGTCGGCCACCCATATTCCGAGGCCAGTGTCGCGGGCATCGAGATCGGCCCAGCTGTGGCGGGCGTCGATGGAGTAATGGACCCGGGCCGGAGCCATCAGCTCCAGGCGCAGCGTGCGGCCAGCCGCCATGGAGGGCCGCGGCGCCGTGAACCGCCAGGTCGCGCGGGTCGCCGCCGGTGCCCTGCCGCCGTAGCGCCTCCAGGCGGCCTCGGGACGGTCGATGGCATGGCCCAGGGCGATCGAGCGGACCAGCTTCACGTACTCCGCGTGAGCCCACGCCAGCGGCATCGCCGAGCCGCTTGGCCGCCCGGGGACCAGGCCGCGCTCTGCGATCGGATCGGCATCCCAGACCTGCTCGGGCAGCATGCCCCCGCCCGAGGCCATGCGCCGCATCGCCTCGAGGTACGGCCGTGCGTCGCGCCCGGCGTCGAGCTCGTAGTGGCCGCGCTCGCCGACCAGGATCGGCCAGCCACGGCCGATCCCCGTTCCGTCGTACGCGCTCCCGTCGGCGTGCTCTCCGTAGCCGTCGCCGTTGTAGCGGTGCCAGACGGGACCGCTCGGCGTCTCCGTTCGCAGGATGGCATCTGCGACCGCGAGGCTCGAGACGATCCGGGGATCGTCGGGGAGGCGCAGCCCGAACCGCACCAGCGACAGGAAGTCCGTGCCGACCATCTCGTCGGCCGGCGTTCGCGATGCGTCCGGCGGTTGGTTCCGCACGGTGACGGCCGTGGAGATGGGCGCACCGGCGAGGACATCCGGCGAGGCAATCCGCACGTAGTAGCCATCCACGCCATGCGCGCGGGCCAGGGGAGTGTCGCGGACGTAGGTCCAGTCCTCGATCGAGGCGTTCCAGTCGTCGGCCAGCTCGAGGCAGTACGAGGCGGCCGGTTCGGGCAGGTGTCCAGCGGCGACCACCAGCGCGGCGACGACCGGCGCCAGGGTGGATGGGCAGAGGCCGGCGGTCTCCTCCCAGCGGTCCTGCCCCGTGGCGGGGCCGGTCCGGGCGATGAAGCCGGCAGCCCGCGCGATCATGCGGTCGAGCGCCGCCTTCGTGACGAGGCTCTCGAAGACTGCCGCATCGGAGCCGGTCCGGCCGTGCATGTGGGAAGCGCCCGAGTCAAGCGCCCCCGCCAGCAGGAGCGGGTAGGCGGTCTCGTCGAGCTGCAACCCGTTCCAGTGCGGGTCGCCGTCCACCCACTGGTTCTGCGGCCAGTGGCCGTCGGGCTCCTGCGACGCGACCAGGTAGGCGAGCGTGCGCCGCGCGGTCGCCGCAGCGCCCAGCGCGACGAACGCTCCTGCCGACTCGACGAGGTCGCGGGACCAGACCAGGTGATAGCCGCCCAGGTCGTTGCGGGTGTTGCCCCACGGGATCGAAAGGCTGGCAACGGTCGCCCCCGGCAGGGTCCGGTCCTGGAGGGACCGGAGAACCGTGGCCGAGGTCATGTACAGGTCGCGGTCCTCCCGCGGCAGATCGGTGGGAGGCTCCACCACCGTCCGCCCGAAGGCGTGCCAGTTGCCGACGTACTCGTCCCAGGCGCTCTGGAAATGGCCGGCCAGTGCGGCGGACGCCTCCAGTCCGGCCTCATCGGGCCGGGCGCCGAAGGCCAGGGCCAGCTGGACTGCCCCTCCGTCGAGGACCAGTTCGGTCATGCCGGCGACGTTGCCGGCATCGGTGCGCGCGTGCGTCCAGGTCATCCGACCGTTCGCCGCGAAGTCCTGCCAACCGTCCGACGTCCCAACGTATCCCACGCTCTGGCGGACCGGGCCGGGGTCGGATGCCAGCGCCAGGGCCCACTGGCCGTTCTGCGCGAAGAGCATCGCCCTCCCCTTGTACTCGCCTGCCCAGGCGCGGCCACCGAGGCCCCCGAACCCCAGGTGAGGCGCGAGCAACGGGTACAGCCGGAGCGGATGGGCCACCCGCTCGGGATCGGCCACGTCGCGGCGATCCGAGAGTCGCGCCTCGATGCGGACGACGTCGGCATGGTCGTCCGCGCAGATCCGCAGCGTCAGCTCGTACCGTGGGTGGCTGTGCACGGCCGTGATCGCCGGCACGCCCGGCGCCTCCTGCCGGACGGTGTGGCTGGCGTCCCGCTTGACCTCGCTCCAGAAGCCGGCGTCGTCAGCCACGATGAAGCCCAGGTCGCGGACCTGTGGCCGATCCACGTGCGGCCAGTAGGTCTCGTTCAGGACGCCGTGCCCGATCGTGAACCAGACCCGACTCGCATAGTGGGACGTCCCGACGGTGTCCTTATCGCTGCTGGACCAGGTCGGCGCGATTCCGGGCCCGCCGGGAGCGGCTGCGCCATCTGGATCGTTCATCGGGCGGGACGGGCGGCTGCGGCGAGTGGATTCATGGTCGGCCCTGTTACCCCGGGGTGTCCATCTGGAGCGAGCCCCTGATTGATCTGAGTGCGAAAGGCGAACAGGGCGGGATTGTCCGGAGCAGAACGTCCTCAGCGTCGTGGACGCTTGAGGCGATTAGCCAACTCCCATCCTACCCATATCAACGCGGATTGGGGCGGGAGGCGAGGTTTGACTCAGCCACGGCGCTCGGGACGCGAGCTGTCCCGGCTCCGTGGCACCCAGCGTCAGCGCGTCGATCCTGGGGCCACCCGGCCCGTCATCGGAAGGCGGAGATGATCTGGTCGTTGATCAGGTCGAGCTGGTCGAGCTGGTCGCTGGTCGGGCCCAGGACGACGTACTCGCAGCCGGCCTCCTCGAGATCCTTGAGCCTGGCGACGATGTCGTCGGGCGTCCCCAGCAGGTAGCACTCCTGCAGGTGCTGGAAGGTCCGATGGGTCCCCATCACCTGCTCGAAGTAGCCGCGCTGGATCTCGTGGGCCTTGTCGCGGTTCGCGGTGTCCACGATGTACGTGAAGTTCGTGTGCGCGAACTTCAGCGAGCTCACCGGTCGCCCGCGGGCGACCAGCCCTTCCTTGATCTGGCTCCAGTCGCGCTTGATCCACTCCTGGCTGCCCGAGCAGCGGCTGATCCAGGCATCGGCGTCCAGGATGCGGTTGAGCACGGCCTTGGAGAGCACCGGCAGGTCGTGGTACTCCGGGTCGGGAATCCGCGAGCCACCGGCGACCCAGACCTCCGGCATCTTCGGTGGGCGCGGCTCGATGGTCACGTCCTCGAACTGGTAGTACTTCCCCGCGAAGCTGACATGGTCCTCGGTCAGCAGCAGCCGAACCGCGGCGAGAATCTCGTCGGTACGCTTGCCTCGCTCCTCGATCCGGGTCCCCACCGCGCGGAACTCGTCCGGATCCCAGCCGCCCCCGATGCCGAACATGAACTTCCCGCCGGTCAGGTAGTCGAGCGTGGCGATCTCCTTGGCGAGGATCACCGGGTTGCGCAGCGGAAGGACCAGGATCCCGGTGCCGTACCGGACGTCCGGTGCGAGCGCGGCGGCGTAGGTGAGCGTGGTCATCGGCTCCAGCCATGGCATGCCGTACAGGCCCGGGGCGTGGAGCAGGTGGTCGATCACCCACAGGTCGATGCCCAGGTCGTTCGCCTTGCGTGCGAAGTCGCCGACCTCCGCGTGGGCGCGTTCGTAGGAGAGATCGGGGTAGCAGTAGGACGGAATCCAGACGCCGAACTTCATTGTGCTCGTGGCTCCTGTGTGGAGGGTGCGGACTCGAAGGTGCGGACCTCGAACGTGATGCAGCCGTCGGGGGCCCGCCACGGACCGTGCGGCATCCTCGGGGGCCGGCAGGCGTACATCCCGGCGCGGAAGGTCCTGTCCATCCCAAGGTCGTGGATCGCCCCGGAGACGATCCAGATCTCCTCCCAGAAGTCGTGCCGCTGCAGGCCGGCCGGAGAGGTGTCGGTGCCGGGCTCGAACTTGAGCAGGCGCGTGTAGCTGCCGGTGACGTCGTCGCGCGCCAGGGTCATCTCGGACAGCCCCTCCACGCCGGGAACGGGTGTCCAGGAGAACCGCTCCTCGGGATCGAAGAACTCAAGCTCCGGTTTCGGCATGGTTCACACCTCTTCAGTCGAGCAGCTCATGGACCTCGACGGCGTAGGCCACCGCGAGGTGCTTTCCACACGTTTCGTCGGCGAGCTCGACCCGGAAGCGCGATGCGTACTCGAGCTCACCGGCCAGCGGGATCGTCCCGCTGAAGACCAGTGCGTCGTCGAGCGGGCGACCGGTCCGGGCGGCGACCAGGCGCAGGATCTCCTCCGGGTCGAGGAGCGAGGTCACCGGTCCCTCCTGGTACGGGCGATCCGGGTCGTCGCCGAACGAGCGGAGGACGAGGTGGTCCCAATGCGGTCGCATCTCGGCGAGGCGCCACACCCGGTCGCCGACCACCTTCGGGCACAGCTGCTTGGACTTGGCCACGTCATCGCGCTCGGTGGCCCGGTCGGTGTGGTCGCTGCCGACCCCCACGAACAGCTCCCCGCCGCGCTGAAACAGGATGAACTCCCCCTCGCCGGAGGTCTGGCCGCCAAGGACCGTGATGCGGTCGCCCGTCGCCACCAGCTCGGGTGTGACCCGGTAGAAGGCGGGGACGCGCTTCGGAGCCGGCACGCCGTGGGCCGCCAGCTCCTCCACGTGGCGGCGCACCGCGTCCTGGTCGCGCCCGGTGTACCCGGCCAGCACCACGTCGTGGGGTTCGAGGTCGATCCCGGTGCCGGAGGCGACCTCCGTGAAGCGGATCACCGCGACGGTTCCCGGCCGAGCACCCGGTCGTCCAGCTGGCGGAACTCGGCGCGAACCTGCCCCACCATGCCGGGATCGACGGTGGCGGCCAGGACCGTGGGCTGGAAGCCGGCGGCCGCGATGGCGGTTCCCCACGGATCGACGATCATGCTCCGGCCGCAGTACCCGGCCCCCGGTCCGCCGGCGCAGTTGGCGGAGATCAGCCAGACCTGGTTCTCCAGCGCGCGTGCGCGGTTGAGGATCGTCCAGGCCTCCACGCGCGGGTGTGGCCACGCCGACGGGACCAGGAACATCATCGCTCCGCGGTCGAGCATGGCCCGGTACAGCTCCGGGAAGCGCAGGTCGTAGCAGGTCGAGATGCCGACCCTGCCGAACTCCGTCTCGATGACGGCCGGCTCCGTGCCCCGGGTCAGCACCTCCGGCTCGCGCGAGCCGTAGCCGAAGAGGTGGATCTTGCGGTAGGTCCCCGCGATCTCGCCCGTCCGGTCGAGGAGCACCGCGGTGTTGTGCAGCTGATCCCCGTCGCGCTCCACGATCGAACCGCCCAGCACCCAGGCTCCCACCCGGCGCGCGGCGTCCGCCATGCGCGACACGGTCGGCCCGTCCAGGGTCTCCGCCTCGGCTGCATAGTCGTCAAAGTTGAAGTAGCCGACGTTCCAGATCTCCGGCAGCAGCACGAGGTCCGCGCCGGTCTGCTCCTCGACCAGGGCCGCCGCCCGCGCGACGCGCTCCTCCTTCGTCTCCCCCGGGGGAATCTCGAGCTGGATGCTTGCCACGCGCATGATCAGCGCCGTTCCGCTGCGCGCGCCTGGTCGATCCAGCCGCAGACGCGCTCGGGGGTGATGGGCAGCTCGTTCACGAAGGCATGGCCGATGGGCCGGATGGCATCCTCCACCGCCGAGGCGATCACCGGGCCGGGTGCGATGGCCCCGGACTCGCCCATTCCCTTCATGCCGCCCGGGGTGAAGGCCGAGGGAGTCTCAAGGTGCGCGACCTCGATGTCGGGGACATCGGTCGCCGATGGCAGCAGGTAGTCGAGGAAGGTGGTCGTCAGCAGCTGCCCGTCGGCGTCGTAGACGAGCTCCTCCAGGAGCGCCCCGCCAATGCCCTGCACGATCCCGCCGTGGACCTGGCCGTCCACGATGAGCGGGTTGATCATGGTCCCGCAGTCCTCGACGACGACGTAGCGCAGCAGCTGGACCGCCCCGGTCTCCGGGTCGAGCTCCACGACCGCGAGCTGCGCAGAGTTGGCGAAGGTGCCGTTGCCGGGATCCGCGTCGTAGGAGGCGGAGGCCTCGAGCATCGGCGGCATACCGGCGGGCAGCTTCTCCGGGCGGTGGTACGCGAAGCGGGCCAGGTCGTGGACGCTGTAGCCGCGGTCGGGCGCCGCCTTCAGCCGCACGTGCCCTTCGGCGAGCTCCACGTCGGGGGTGGGCACCTCCAGGAGGTGCGCGCCGAAGCGCACCAGCATCTCCCGGATCTCGCCCGCGGCCTGGATCGCCGCGCCCCCGGCCAGCACCGCGCTGCGGCTGGCAAAGGTCCCCATCCCGTAGGGCGTGGTGGAGGTGTCGCCGAACCGCACCTTCACGTCCTCCAGCGGGATGGTGAGCTGGTCGGCGACGACCTGGGCGATGGTCGTCTCGTGGCCCTGGCCGTGGTTGTGGGTGGAGACGTGGGCCGTCACCTTCCCGGACGGGTCCATCCGCAGCTGGGTGGCCTCGTACCCGAAGATGATGGGCACGCCGCGCTTGATGAACTCGTTGGTGGTGTGCGCGGTCTGCTCCGTGTAGCAGCCGATGCCGATGCCGATGTGCCGGCCCTGGCGGAGCGCCTCCGCCTGGAGCCGCCGCAGCCCGTCGAGGTCGGCGACCTCGGTGAGCTTGTCGAGCGACTCGAGGAAGCTTCCCGAGTCGTAGACCAGGCCGGTCACGCTGGTGTACGGGAACTCGTCCGGCCGCACCAGGTTCCGTCGCCGAACCTCGAGGGGATCGATGCCCACCGCGTGGGCGATGGCGTCCATCACCCGCTCGATGGTGAAGCAGGCGGCCGGCCGCGAGACCCCGCGGTACGGGCCTAGCGGGCACTTGTTGGTGGTGACGCTGTATCCCTCGCATTCGTAGTTGCGAAGCCGATAGGGCCCGGGGAGGATGCCCAGCGCCATGCCGGTGTCCATCGTCGCGGTCCACGGGTAGACCGAGTACGCGCCGCAGTCGACGTACATCAGGATGCGCATGGCCAGCAGGTGGCCCTCGCGGTCATAGGCGACCCGCGCGGTGTGGTGGTGCTCCCGGGCGTGGATGCTGGCCAGGAGGTGCTCCCGCCGGTCCTCGATCCACTTCACCGGTCGCCCGGTCTCCATGGCCAGGACCGAGACCACGATCTCCTCGGGGAAGAGGTTGCCCTTCACCCCGAACCCGCCGCCCACGTCGGGGCTGATGACCCGCACCAGGTTCTCCGCCATCCCCAGCGAGTCCGCCAGTCCGGTGCGCACCAGGTGGGGGATCTGGGTGGAGGTCCACAGGGTGAGCGTGCCCTCCGCGCGGTCGTACTGCGCGATGCAGCCGCGGTTCTCCATGGGGATCCCGGTCTGCCGATGGGTCAGCAGATCGATCTGCAGGGTGCCATGCGCCTCCGCGAAGGCGGCATCCGGATCGCCGCCCTTGAAGTAGCGCTTGACGAAGAAGTTGTCCTCCCATCCGTCGTGCAGGCGCGGCGCGCCGTCGCGGATCGCGTCCTCCACGGTGGCGACCACTTCCAGCGGCCGATAGTCCACGTCCACGAGCGCGGCGGCGTCCTCCGCGAGGTAGCGGTCGTCCGCCAGGACGGCGGCGACGCCCTCACCGGTGAACATGACCCGCGGGTGGGCGAGGCCGGGGAAGGCGGTGCCCTGCCAGGAGGGGTAGGTGGAGTCGCAGCGGATGGGCGCCGCGCGCTGGGCGAGCTCGGCGCCGGTCATGACCCGATGCACCCCGGGGGCGGCCTCGGCCGCGCGGGTGTCGATGGAGCCGATGTCGGCGTGCGCCACGGGGCTGCGCACGAACGCGACCTCCAGCATGCCGGGCAGGACGATGTCGTCCACGTAGTGCGCCTGCCCCAGCAGGAATCGCGGATCCTCGCTGCGCTTGATGCGCGCGCCCATCAGGGTGGCGCGCTTCACCGCGGGGCGCGGCGCGACGTCAACCATCGGTGCGCATCTCCCGGGCGGCGGAGCGGATCGCCTCCACGATGAACGTGTACCCGGTGCAGCGGCAGATGTTGCCCGCGATCGCCTCGCGGATCTCCTCGTCGGTCGGATCCGGGTTGGTGGCCAGGAGCTCCTTCGCGGTCAGGATCATGGCCGGCGTGCAGAAGCCGCACTGCAGGCCGTGGTGCTCCCAGAAGGCACGCTGCAGCGGGTGCATCCCGGCGGGCGTGGCGGCGAGGCCCTCGATGGTCTCGACATCGGCACCATTGGCCTGCGCGGCGAACAGCAGGCAGCTGCGCACGGTGCGACCGTCCACGAGCACGGTGCAGGCGCCGCATACGCCGTGCTCGCAGCCGACGTGGGTCCCGGTCAGGCCCAGGTCGTGGCGCAGGAAATCCGAGAGGAGCGTTCGGGGGTCGACCCGGGCGGTGCGCGCTGTGCCGTTGACGGTGAGCGTGACCTCCATCCCTTCCCGACCTCGCGCGGCAGTCATGCCCGCGCCTCGGCCATCGCGATCGCATCGGCCAGCGCGCGTCGCGTGAGAACCCGCACGATCCGCTGCCGGAACCCGCTGCTGGCGTGGATGTCGGTGGGTGCCTCGCCGGCGGTGGCGGCCGCCGCGTCCGCCACCTCGTCGAGCACATCGCGCCCGCTGCGCCCGGCCAGCAGCGCCTCGGCCCCCGTCGCGCGGACCGGCCGGTCCGCCACGCCCGCGATGGCGATGCGAGCCGCAGCCACGCCGCCATCGGCCATCCGTACCGTGGCGGCCACGGCGACGATGGCGAAGTCCCCCGTCTTGCGAACCGACTCGTGGAAGCCCCATCCCTCGCCGGGCTGCATCGCCGGATAGCGGATCTGGCGGAGCACCTCGTCGGGCTCAAGTGCGGTCGTGAAGTAGGTCTGGAAGAAGTCGGAGGCGACGATCACCCGATCACCGTTCCGCCCGGCGGCCACGAGCTCCGCGTCGAGGGCCAGCGCCACGCAGGGCATCTCCGAGACCGGGTCGGCGTGGGACAGGCTCCCGCCCAGCGTCCCGCGGTGGCGAATGGCGGGGAAGCCGATCCGTGCCGCTGCGTCGGCGAGGAGCGGGCAGTGCTCGCGCACCAGGGGCGAGGTGGCGACCTCGTGGTGGCGGGTCATGGCGCCAATCGCGATCCGGCCGTCCTCCTCGGCCCGCACGTAGGCCAGGTCGCTCACGCGGTTGAGGTCGATGACCACCGACGGCTGTGCCAGCCGGAGGTTCATGAGGGGGACCAGGCTCTGCCCGCCGGCGAGCAGCTTGGCATCGTCCCCGTGCGCCTGCAGGAGCGCGACCGCCTCGGGAAGAGAGGTCGGCGCGAAGTACTCGAATCTCGCGGGTTTCATGCTCTCCGCCGCTCGATGGGCCCGGCCCGCGTGCCCCCGGATCACCGTGGCGCTGCGCAGGTCGGGACGTCGCTCCAGGGCCCTGAAGGGTGGCAGTTCCGGCCGCCGCATGATGCCACAGTCGCGGGCGGCGGGGAGACGCTTCGACGCGACCGGTTCGTCTATGCTCGGACGTGCATGGAGATCCGCAACGTGGCACACATCGCCGCGCCCGCCGCCCATGTCTGGGACAGCGTCACGGACGTCGAGGCGATCGTGCCCTGCATCCCGGGCGCCACGCTCACCGAGCGCCTTGCGGAGGATCGCTACGCCGGCGAGTTCCGCGTCAAGGTGGGCCCCCTGGGCCTCACCCTCGCCGGCGAGGTGACGATCGCCGAAACGGATCAGGCTGCGCGTCGCATGCGGATCCACGTCGCCGCCCGGGATCGCCGGGGCATGGGACAGGTCGAGGCCGAGGTGGCGCTGACGGTGACCGGCGACGACGCGGCCGCCGACCTCGAGATCGTGGCCGACACGGCGCTGCGCGGTCCCGTCGCACAGTTCGGCCGGCCCGCCATCATCAGCGCCATCGGCTCCCGGATCCTGGGCGAGTTCGCCCGCTGCCTGGAGACCCGCCTGGCCAGCCCTGCCGGCGGTTGACGCGGCCCCGTACCTGACGGTTCCCGGCTCGCTGACCCGCTAGCATGGTGCCGGTGACCGCGACCGCCCCGGAGAATCCCGTCGTCGTCGAGGAGGCGCGCAAGGCCTTCGGCCGCGTGCAGGCCGTCGACGGCGTGAGCTTCCACGTCGGCCCCGG
Source organism: uncultured Chloroflexia bacterium (assembly GCA_963805645.1). GTDB lineage: Bacteria > Chloroflexota > Limnocylindria > QHBO01 > QHBO01 > CAVXEH01. The sequence goes on from CAWDVA010000008.1 coordinate 172,966, forward strand.
CGAGATCTTCGGCCTGCTGGGGCCCAACGGCGCCGGCAAGACGACCACGGTCGAGATGCTCGAGGGCCTGACCCGGCCCGATGGCGGCGAGCTCCGCGTGCTGGGCCTTGACGTGCGCCAGCATCCGGCGGAGATCAAGCGGCGCATCGGCGTGCAGCTGCAGACGGCGGCGCTGTATCCGCATCTCACCGTGGAGGAGCTGATCGGGCTCTTCAGCAGCTTCTACCCGCGTCACCGCCCTACCGAGCAGGTGATCGACGAGCTGGACCTGGGGGAGAAGCGCGGCTCCCTGACCCGCACCCTCTCCGGTGGCCAGCAGCAGCGCCTCTCGGTGGCGCTCGCGCTCGTGAACGACCCGGAGCTGGTCTTCCTCGACGAGCCGACCACCGGGCTCGATCCTGCGGCCCGACGCGCCCTCTGGGACCTCATCGGCGAGATGAAGCGGCAGGGCCGCTCCGTGCTGATGACCACCCACTACATGGACGAGGCCGAGGCGCTCTGCGACCGGATCGCGATCATGGACCACGGCCGGATCCTGGACTCGGGAACGGTGAACGAGCTCATCGGCCGCCGGTTCCACGAGCGGGCGGTGCAGTTCGAGGAGCTGCCCGGCCTCGAGGACGGCCGGCTGGGGGCGCTCAGCGGAGTCAGCTCCGTCAAGCACGAGGACGGGATCACCCTGCTCTACACGGCCGACGTGCCGGCCACCATCGGCGCATTGCTGGACATGACCGAGGCATTGGGCGTGGAGCCCCACGGGCTGCTGGTGCGGCGGGCCACCCTGGAGGACGTCTTCCTCGAGCTGACCGGTCGGGCCCTGCGGGACTAGGAGGAGCCGATGTCGGCGCTGCGCGCACTCACCATCGCGAACATCCGCAGCTTCCTGCGCGACCGTGCCGCCCTGTTCTGGACGCTCGCCTTCCCCATTGTCTTCATCCTCCTCTTCGGGACCATCTTCTCCGGTGGGGGAGACACGACGCTCAAGGTTGCCTGGGTCGACCAGGACGGTAGCGCGGCATCGGCGCAGCTTCGCGCCACGTTCGCGCAGGTGAGCCTGCTCAAGCTGACGGACGAGTCGCTCGACGACGCCCTGGCCGCCATGAAGCGGGGGGACCAGGCCGCGGTGCTGGTTGTCCCATCTGGCTATGCCGCCGCGGTGGCTGCGTCGAGCGGCGGCGGAGCCGGGGGCCACCCCCTGGATCTCACCCTGTACACCGATCCCAGCCAGTCGAACACCACCCAGACCCTGACCGGCGTGGTGCAGAGCCTGGTGAGCGCCCAGAACCAGGCGCTCTCCGGGCAGCCGCCCGTGCTCGGCGTCACCGAGCAGACGATCCAGACCGAGCAGCTCAGCAGCGTGAGCTACTTCGTGCCCAGCATCCTGGCCATGGCCCTCATGCAGCTGGGCATCTTCGCGGCCATTCCCCTCGTCCAGCAGCGGGAGAAGCTGATCCTCAAGCGGCTCAACGCCACGCCGCTCCCGCGCTGGACCCTGGTCGGCTCCAACGTCCTCATGCGCCTGTGCATCGCCGCGGTGCAGACGGTGTTGATCATGGGCATCGGCATCTGGGTCTTCGGGGTGAAGATCGCCGGCGACCTGGCCGCCACGGTGGGGTTCGTGGCCCTGGGGGCGGTGACCTTCATCGCCCTCGGCTACGTCATTGCCTCGTTCGCGCGAACCGAGGAGGCGGCGAACGGGATGACGAGCATCGTCCAGTTCCCGCTCATGTTCCTGTCGGGAATCTTCTTCCCGCTGGCCTTCATGCCGGACTGGCTGCGAGGCGTGGCCACCGCCATGCCGCTCACCTACCTGGGCGACGCGTTGCGCCAGACGATGGTGGGCGGCACGCCCTTCGTGCCGCTGGGCGTGGACGTGCTGGTGCTCGCCGGGTGGCTCGCGGTCTGCCTGGCGATCTCGGCGCGCTTCTTCCGCTGGCAGTAGATCGACCGATGGACCAGGATCCCGGGCTGACCCGTGACGCCCGGCTGCTGTTCGCGACCCGCTCGCTGCGAATGTTCGGCTACGGGCTGGTATCGGTGGTGCTCGTGCTGTACCTGGCCGCCATTGGCATGCCCGCCCCCGCCATCGGGGCGCTCCTGGCCCTGACCCTCGTCGGCGACGCGGCGATCTCGCTGTGGCTGACGACCCACGCCGACCGCGTCGGGCGCAGACGGGTGCTCCTGGTGGGGGCGGCGCTGATGTGCCTCGCGGGGACCGCCTTCGCCGCCACGGAGCTGTTCGGGGTGCTGCTGGTCGCCGCCACGATCGGGGTGATCAGCCCCAGCGGCAACGAGGTCGGCCCGTTCCTTGCCGTCGAGCAGGCGTCCCTGACGGAGACCATTCCCGGCACCCGCCGAACCGGCACGTTCGCCTGGTTCAACCTGGTCGGCTCGTTCGCCACGGCGCTGGGCGCCCTGGCGGGAGGTGGGCTGGCCGCCGGGCTCTTGGCGCTTGGCCTTCAATCGGCCGATGCCTACCGGGCGGTCATCCTTGGCTACGCCCTCGTCGGGGTGGGCCTTGCGCTGCTCTTCAGTCGCCTCTCACCCGCGATCGAGGTACCGGGTGCCACCGGGACATCGGTCGCGCGCCGGCTCGGCCTGCATCGGTCGCAGGGCATCGTCGTTCGCCTGTCGGCGCTCTTCGCGCTCGATGCGTTCGGCGGAGGATTCGTGGTGCAGAGCCTGATCGCCTACTGGTTCCACGTGCGCTTCGACGCCGATCCCGGGGTCATTGGCGCCGCCCTCTTCGGTGCAAACCTGCTGGCTGGCATCTCGGCGCTGCTGGCGGCCCGAATCGCCGCGCGGATCGGGCTGATCCGGACCATGGTCTTCACCCACCTGCCGTCCAACGTGCTGCTCATCGCGGTTCCGCTGATGCCCAGCCTGCCGCTGGCCATTGCCGTCCTGCTGGCTCGCTTCTCCATCAGCCAGATGGACGTGCCCACCCGCCAGTCCTACACCATGGCGGTCGTCGACCCCGATGAGCGCTCGGCCGCGGCCGGGGTCACGGGCATCGCCCGCTCGGTGGGCGCCGCGCTCTCGCCGCTGGCGTCGGCTCCACTGATCGGGGGCGTCGCCCTGGCGGGGGTGCCGTTCGTGATCGCCGGCAGCCTCAAGATCGCGTATGACCTGCTGCTGTACCGGAGCTTCGCGTCACTCCCGACCCCGGAGGAGGATTCGACCGCCGTCAGGTGAGGGCGAGGCGGCCGGCCATCGTCACGAGATCGCGACGGAAAGGTCTGGAGCGGGAGACGGGTCTCGAACCCGCGACATGCAGCTTGGAAGGCCTCTGGGGACCTGCGCGGAAAGTGCGCAGATCAGCGGGTTGGATCGAGCATCGGAACCGTATCGCTGGCGTCAATGCCAGTCTTCGATGAATCGCACCGCCCTTGGGGTCACCGCCTGCCCTAAGGGTGGATCCCGATGACAAGGGCAATGAGGGCTATGGCGGTGAGGCTCATCACGACCGCAGATGCAAGGCCGACATATGGAGGTCGTAGTCCGACGTGGCGCACCTCCCTTACGTTCGTCTGAAGGCCGACACCGACTAGGGCGATGAGTATGAGCAGCTTTGCTCCAAACGCGATCGGCGACTGCGCGGCGAGCGGAATCCCGCCGACCGAGTTCACCAGGGCCAGGACGACGAACCCAAGCACGAACGCCGGGACGATGGTGAGGAGTCTCGGGGCGCGGCCTGAAGACGGTTGGGGGACCCGGCTCGTGCGGCGCGCGTACATGGCTCCGATGACCAGCAGCACAGGGCCAAGCAGTGTATTCCTAGTTAGTTGGACCACTGTGGCGATTCCACCCGCGGTCTGCGAGAACGCGAAGCCCGTGGCCGTAGCTTGACTCGTGTCGTTGACAGCTGCGCCGGCCCAGTACCCGAACAAATGCTCTCCCATGCCGAGCGTGTGGCCGATGAGCGGATAGAGCAGGAATGCCGCCATTCCGAAAACGGTGATCGTGCCAACCGCGAAGCTCACCTCAGTCTCATCCGCATCAATGACAGGCGCTGTCGCGGCGATAGCCGAATTGCCACAAATCGCGGTCCCAATGCCGATGAGGACCGCCAACCGCGGAGGTAGCCCCATTACTCTCCCCAGCAAGGCGGTGAGTCCGAGAGCAACTGCGGCGGCCACGATCACCACCGCCAGAGCTCCGATTCCGGTTGCGAGGACTTCCTGAATACTGAGCTGTGCCCCCAGAAGCACGCTTCCCAACCTAAGGACGCGCACTGACGCAGTCCGGACGCCCGGTTGGAAGGTGTCAGGAACGCCCATTACATTCGCGACGAGTAGGCCGATGAGCAACCCAATGGTGATTTCGCTCACGCCAACGGGCGATGTTACGGCGGTTGCCCGAGCGATCAGTGCGAGTATCAGGGCCATCCCTAGGTCCGGTGCGAGGCGGCGGATCATCGAGAGCGGTCGCCAGCTGCCAGCGAGAATCTGTCCCCTCTAGGCATCGAGTGGGGTTGCATGTTGTGTGGCCAGGCTATCGACTGCGCTGCTCGCTTAGGGAGCCGCCGGTCCGAACTCGTCCGAAATACCAGCCATCGATAGCAGCAGGATCTTGACGCCAAGCGCCGCGTCGCTGGCCATCGCGTGTTCGAAGGGATTGTGGCTCCCACCCGTGGACCGCACGAATACCATCCCTGCTGGAATCCCTTCTAGTGCGAAGTTCTGGGCATCATGCACGGCCCCACTTGGGAGCAGGGCTGGCCGCAGCCCGAGGACCTCAGACGCGGCGCGCAGCGCGTTGACGACGCGGGAGTCCATGGACACCGCAACGACCTGACCCCTCAGCCCCACCCGGCTCCGCAAGCCGCGTCGCCGAGCGACCCCACGCACCTGACGCCGCGTGCGAGAGAGGAAAGCCGTCCGGACTGGGTCGGCCGGAGATCTGACGTCGAGGAGAATGTCGCCATGCCCGCTACCACATTCTGTGCCCCAGGTTCCACGGTGATCTCGCCGACCGTTGCGACGAGGTCCTCCATCCGCGACGCCTGGTCCTCGATCCAGAGAATCAGTTCAGCTGCCGCGGTCAGGGCATCATGCCGCCGATCCATTGGCGTGGTCCCCGCGTGATCTGCCGCGCCCTCCAGCGTGATCAGAGCGTGGGTCACGCCGACGATCGAGCTGACGATGCCCACCGGGGATCCCATCTCGGCTAGACGCGGTCCCTGCTCAATATGCAACTCGAGGTACGCGTGTGGCGGCGGGATGGCGAGATCGGATAGTGAACCGCGCGGCACTCCGGCGCGCAGTCGGTCCGCGGCACGTCGCACGCTCACCCCATCATGGTCCTGGCGAGCCCAGTCGCGAGGCGTGAAGTGGCCCAACGCGGCAGCGCTCCCCAGCAGTGTCTTGCCGAACCTGACGCCCTCCTCATCTGTCCACGCAGCCACCGAGGACGGCGAGAGACGCCTGCGTCCGTGAGTGCTTGAGCGGCTCAACAGCTGCGACCACCCCGAGCGCGCCATCGTAGGACCCTCCGTGGGGAACGGTGTCGAGGTGCGACCCGACAATCACGCCATTCCATTCAGGGGGGACAGCTAGCAGGTTGAGCGCCTCATCGTAAGCGCACGCGTAGCCGAGGGATTTGAGCCAGCCCGCGACGGTACCCTTAGCCTGCTGCTCCTCAGCCGTGAGCCCAAGTCGCGTAATGCCCCTTACGGAGCGCCCGATTGCGCTCAGAGCGCGAACCCTTGACTCAATCCGATTGGCCGCGACAGCATTCTGCATCGCGTCGAGAAGCGGGCTCGTCACCCGATTATCTCCCTCATTGCATGCGCAGTATACTGTGTGTACGCATAGGAGGTCGATCATGGAGTCCGTGCTTCTCGGCGGCGTGCTCATCGACGGCAACGGCGGAGAGCCGCTGCGTAACGGTGGAGTCGTGATCCGAGACGGCAGGATCTCGCAGGTCAGTCGGACAGATGCGTTGGCCTACGGCCGAGATGCCGAAGTAGTTGATGCTGCCGGCGCAGCGATATTGCCTGGTCTCATTGCATTCGCATACGCACCTGACGTATCCGGCAGACCAGTTGGATCTGTGGAAGCTAGAAATCGGCGAAAGCCTCGAACTCAACGTACTGAAGGGTGCTCAGAACGCACGCAAGATCCTGAGTATGGGTGTCACCTCGATCGGTGACGGAGGCTGCCGGGGCTATCTCGGCCCCGCAGTCCGGGATGGGATCAGCTTGGGCCTGGTGTCAGGTCCACGGGTCGTGGCCGCCGGACCGATCCTGTGCGGGACCGCGGGACTGACGGACCGAGTGAAAGCTCGGGTCCGGTATGAGAGCGATGCGGCACTCGGGATGGCGGTCGACGGGCCTGACGAGGTGCGGCGCGCCGTGCGTCAGCAGGTGAAGGGTGGCGTGGATTGGATCAAGGTGTCCGCCAGCGGAGTCGCGGGGTCCACCTTCCTCGATGCGGAAACCGATGATCTCGACTACGACGAGGTTGCTGCAGCGGTTCGCGAGGCAGCGAAGTTCGGCAAGGCGGTACACGCCCATGCACACTCGAGGGATGGGATTAAGGCGTGCGTTCGGGCGGGCGTTCTTTCGCTCCACTCTGGAGAGTTCACCGCCAGGAAGGACTCGAGCTCATGCGTGATGCCGGGTCATCTTCTCCCCAACTATCGCCTGGCTTCATGCCCGTTGCCTGTCGGCTTACCCGCCGTCGCGTGACGCGCAGTTTCCCGGAGGCCCTCAAGTCATTCCAGGCGGCGGCCCAATCCGTCGTTGCCGCTCGCGAAACAGGGGTGAAGATCGCGCTCGGCACAGACGCGGCGCATCGGTTCCCGCATGTTCCCGATGCTGCGTTGGAGCTTGAGTACTTCGTGGCGCTGGCTAACGCCGCTGCAGGCGATAACCGCGGCCACTCGAACAGCGGCGTGGGGATCGGGCGCGTGGAGGTGGCGCTCTCGACCCCGGCGTGGGCCGACATCGTGGTGGAGAGGGGATCCAAGCTGTGACCTTGGGGTCCGTCGAAGCAAGCGCGGTAAAGAGTACATGTCCATTGGGGGGCGCGCATCGAGATTACCGAGCCACGCGGGTACGTCGGCGAGGAGTTCTCCGTGCCACGCGAAATCAAGGCAGCGATGGAGGGGACCATTGCCTAGCGACTCGGCTGCGCGAACAGCGTCGGCCGCGTGGGCGCGGGCGGGCCGCAACGGCTCGGTCTTGATGAGCGACGTGCGGCTCATCGAGGCCGCGGTGGCGACCCGGTTCTGAGCGCCTTCATCCGGCTGACCGGGTCACGGATCGACCGCGTTGGCCGGTTGAGCGGCCTGCGGCGGTCGGACCGCGGGGACGCAATAGGCATCGATCTGTCCGGGCGGACGCTGATGCCGGGCATGATCGATGCGCATGCGCATCTGGTCTATGCAGGCTACAGTCGATTCGACGCGATCAATCGGGTGGACGTCGAGACGGCCGTGATCGACGGCGTGCGCAATGCCGCCACCGTCT
>CAWDVA010000009.1:0-216348 GCA_963805645.1 uncultured Chloroflexia bacterium
CGTGGCCGTTGGGTTAGAAAAGGAAATAGCCGTAGCGGCCGGTGCGGGAACAGGGGTGGAGGTCGGGGTTGGCGTAGGCGTAGGGGTGGCTGTCGGGATCGCAGTGGCAGCCGGCGCGGGGACAGGTGTCGGCGTCGGTGTCGGCGTCGGTGTCGGCGTCGGTGTCGGTGTCGGGGAGGTGTCGGCGTGGGTGTCGGCGTGGGTGTCGGCGTGGGTGTTGGCGTCGGTGTCGGCGTGAGCGTCGGGGAAGGTGTCGGCGTCGGCGTCGGGGTCGGCGTCGGTGTCGGTGTCGGGATCGCGGCCGCGCAGGTCGACGCATCGATGGTGTCGCTGTCGAGGGTCACCGCGGCGCCGCTGGCCAGGGCGCGACCGGTGAGCGTGACCCTGGCGCCCACGGTGATCGCGGTGAAGGCCATGATCGTGCCGGCGAACGTGGAGTCCGCGCCAAGGGTCGCCGAGCTGCCGACCTGCCAGAAGACATTGCAGGCGCTAGCGCCGTCGGTGAGCAAAAATAAAAAAAATAAAGAAAAAAAAAAAAAAAAAAAAAAAAAAAAAAAAAAAAAAAAAAAAAAAAAAAAAAAAAAAAAAAAAAAAAAAAAAAAAAAAAAAAAAAAAAAAAAAAAAACGCACCTCGCTCGACGCGGCGGTGGTCAGGGTCGACGCGGCCTGGAAGACCCACACCGAAGTCGGGTCACCTCCGCCATCCAGGGTCAGGGTGCCAGTGAGATCAATGGCTGCGCCGGAGCTATAGACGCCACCAGTGAGGGTCCGACCCCCAAGGGTCGCGTACGTGGCGTCCGGTGTCAGACCTGCTGCCTGCGTGTACGCCCCGGCGAGATCGGCCTTGGCCCCGACGGCAATCGCATCGGAACCGGTGTACGTGGCCCCGATCACCGTTCCGGGCGGGAACCCGGTCACAGCGGTGCCCAGCGAGACCCCCAGGTCGCCGGTGATGGTCGTCGCCCCGGTATTCGTCACCGTCGTGCCGGCGAGGACCCCGAAGGACGAGGCGGTGCCGAGTCCGATAGCCGTTGGACCGGCAGCGTGGACCATTGGCGCAACGGCGAGGACGCCGATGGCGAGTGAGGCGAGGATGACTGCCCAGAAGGGCAACCGCGCGCCGCGAAGGCGTGTTCGACTCGTCTGCGCCGAGAACAGGCCGGTCGTCGGTCGGGAGACCAAGTGACGCATTTCGACACCCGTGAAGGCCGAGTGGCGTCACCAATGAATTCGGCGGCGTGAGCCCGTGCCTACCACCATCGCGAGTCAGCTGCCGATGCGCAACGGGACCTTCGCCGATTCACGAGCGGAATCACCCGTCTACCGTGCGATTCCGGCTCACATCCCGCGCGCCACCGGCCGATCCACGGCCGCGAGGACCTGAAGGGATTGGTCGCCCCCGGCGCTCAGATCACGGTCGTCGCAGTGTCTTCCCGTTGTCCAGGTGGCCGCCGAGCTGCCACCCCGCGGCCAGGCCGGCCGCCACGTTGCTGACCTGCAACGCCCACACCATGTTGCCGGATGGAGGTTCACCGACCACGAAGCCCAGCGTGGCTGCAATCAGAGAACCACCTGCGAAGCCGAGGGCGCCCGCCAGGCCGACCTGTCGTCCGACTCGGCGCGGCGCCTCACCCAGGTCCAGGCGCCTGGCAAGTCGTGCCGACGCGACACCCGACACCAGGGCCACCTCGATCATGAACACCAGCGTGAACGCGCCATGGATGCCGAAGGGGAACCAGCCGGGGAAGGGCAGCGCCTGGGTCATGTGCACCGGGAGCTCGAGAAGGACCACCATCCCGGTGACGGTCAAGGCACCGGTGCGTGCCGCCGGAAGCGGCTTTGCTCCCACCAGCTGGGCCAGGAGAGCTCCCCACGCCGCCCCGCCCACGAGCAGCGGTCCCGCCACGAGCGGCAGGCCCAGCGGGATCGAGATGAACCAGGGGAGCGCCGCCATGAAGGCCGGCGGATCCCGGGAGAGCAGCACGAAGAAGAGGACGAAGACGGCACCCGCCATCGTCCCCGCGGTGATCAGCGCGCTCAGCGCCCGCAGGCGAAGTGATGATTGCGTTGTGACCCCTGCCTGAACGGACATCGCTCCCTAGACCGAGGTCGTGGATCGTTCGGGGGCGCGCTCAGACGCCGGAGCACGGGCGGACGTTCTGCCCACCGCGATGAAGGCGGCGCCCCAGGCGACGAAGGCAAGCCCCCACGCGACACCGAGACTGGAGGTTTGGCCGGAAAAGACCGCTGAGGCCAGGCCCATCAGTACGGCAGATACCCCCGCCATCCAGATCGTGATCCCCCGCCCGGTGAGCGTGGTGCTGCTGACCAGGCCCAGCAGGATCAGGTGGAACGGGAATTCCGCCACGAACTGGTAATGGCTGCCGGCCCAGTGGGGGTCGGACGGTACGCCGCTCATCTGGAGGCCCACGTTCTGAACGGCGTAGAAGGCATACGGAATGGCCATCGCCGCGGTGAGCACGAGCAGGCGCCAGTCCGCCAGCTTCGGGATCCTGCGCAGCGGTGACGACGGGTGGAGAAGACCCGCCAGGATCCCAAGGGCGAAGATAATCCACAGGAATGGGGGCAGCTGCTCCGACGTTGGCCGGATGATCAGGTTGAGGACGACCGCCATGACGAAGAAGGCCGACACCTGCCACATCGGCGCCTCCTTGGTGGACGGGCGCAGGAACTGGACGAGGAGCCCGACCAGCACCAGGTCGGTGGTGAGGCCCGATGCGAGGCGGTGAATGCGGTGGATGGCAAAGGTGTCCACCCTCGAGGCGAAGAACGGATTGACGAACCCGTCCGGGAACCAGACCAGCGCGGGCGTGGTCACCACCCACCACTGGGCGAGCAGGGCCAGCGCCAGCAGCCCAACAACCGCGTAGAAGGCGATTCGCCGTATCCGTGCAACGGGTTTGACCGAGTCCACCATCCACTCCCTCCGCAAGATGCACGGAGGATATACTGGGTGCACCGACAGTGCAAGTCCCCGCAGGGCTGAGGAGAATCGGGTCGTGACATTGCGTGACCGTCAGGGTGAGCACGCCCGTCGGCTCATCGTCAGCGCCGCGATCGACCTCTTCCTCGAGAAGGGCTACGTGGCGACCACCATGGACGACATCGCCGCCGCCGCCGCGGTGGCCCGGCGCACCCTCTACAACCAGTTCGGATCCAAGGCTGCTCTTCTCATCGCCGCCATCAACGACCGTGTCGTCGGTGCCGAGGAGAGGTCCCAGGAGTCCGACCAACAGGCCGTCAAGGAGCTCGATCGGCCCGACCAGATCATCGGTGCATTCATCCAGGCACACGTAGGCGTCGCCAGGCGAAGCCTTCCCATCCTCAAGATCACGCTCGAGGCTGCCGCAGTCGACGCAGAGGTCGCCAACGAGTTCGAGCGCAACGAGAAGCGGCGCTACCAGGCACAGCAGCTCCTCGTCCAGATCCTCAGCGAGAAAGGCGTGCTCCGAACCGATGTCTCGATCGACTATCTCAAACGCGGGTTCTGGCTACTGGCCGGTCCGACCATGCTCATGGCAGCCACCCAGGCCGGGTGGGACATCGACACCTACGCGCGCTGGCTCGAGGACACGGTGACCGGCCTGCTCCTCGATCGACGAACCGGCTGAGGAATCCACGGCCCGTCGATTTCGCCAACGGCTCGACCATCGGCCGAGGGCGGGTATTGAATCCATTCGGCGCGACTGGCGTACGATGCGGGCATGCCCTCCAAGCGCCGCGTCGGCATCCTCACCGCCGGCGGCGACAGCCCCGGCCTCAACGCCGCCATCCGCGGGTTCGGAAAGGCGGCTATCAGCGTCTACGGGATGGAGGTCATCGGCTACCGCGACGGCTTCCGGGGGCTGGCGGAGAACCGGACGGTGCGCCTCAACAAGAGCACCCTGTCCGGGATCCTGACCGTGGGCGGCACCATCCTGGGGACCAGCCGCGACAAGCCGCACAAGATGCCCATGGACGGCAAGGTCCGCGACATGACCGACGTGATCGTGGCCAACTACCGCAAGGCGAACCTGGTGGGGCTCGTCTGCCTGGGCGGCGACGGCACCGCCAAGAACGCGCTGCGGATGGCGAAGGCCGGCCTGAACGTGATCACCCTGCCCAAGACCATCGACAACGACCTCGCGGGGACCGATACCACGTTCGGCTTCGCGACCGCGCTCGAGGTGGCCACCGACGCCATCGACCGCCTGCACAGCACCGCCCACAGCCATCACCGCATCATCGTGGCGGAGCTGATGGGCCACCGGGCGGGATGGCTGACGCTGGGCGCGGGCCTGGCCGGCGGTGCCGACGTCATCCTCATCCCCGAGATCCCCTACCAGGTGCCGGCGATCGTGTCGGCCATCAAGCGCCGAGTTCGGCAGGGCACCAACTTCAGCATCGTCGCGGTGGCCGAGGGTGCCCGCAGCGAGTCGGACGCGCAGGCCCTGGCCACGGCCCGGGCACGGGTCGAGGCGGCAGCGGACGCCACCGCGCGGGACGCGGCCAAGGCGGAGGTCGCCCTGCTGGAGACCCAGCACCTCGGAAACACGCTGCGGCTCGCCCACCAGCTCGAGCAGTTGACCGGGCTGGAGTCGCGGGTCTCGATCCTGGGCTACATCCAGCGCGGCGGCACCCCGTCGCCCGTCGACCGCCTGCTCGCCACCCGGCTCGGCAGCGCCGCGGCGGACCTGGTGGACGCGGGAACGTTCGGAGTCATGGTCGCGGCGCGCGGCGACGGCACGGAGCCCGTTCCGCTCGAGGAGGTGGCCGGCCATCGCAAGCGCGTGCCGCCCGACCACCCGTGGGTGCTCGCGGCCCGTCACGTGGGAACCTGTCTCGGCGACTGACGCCCAGAGGAGATCGAGATGTCCCTACCCGATGGCGCAGACGGCGGGTCCGCCGCACCCTTCTACCCGCAGCCGCGCTACGCGGGCGAGGGCGGCCAGGCGTCCGCCGTGCTTCGGGCGCACGACCACCCGCCGGAGCTGCGGTATGGGTCCGGAGGCACCGTGCACTACCTGGCCACCCATGCGAGCACGCACGGCCTGTTCGGCCTGTACCGATGGGAGATGGCCGCCGAGCCCTCCGGGCCCCACCCCCACTTCCACCGCACCATCACCGAGAGCTTCTACGTCCTCTCCGGCAGCGTGCGGCTCTACGACGGACGGGAGTGGCGCGAGGGCCACCCCGGCGACTTCCTGTACGTCCCCGAAGGCGGCATCCACGGATTCCGCAACGAGTCCGGCGAGCCGGCCTCGATGCTGCTCCTCTTCGCGCCCGGCGCGGAGCGCGAAGCGTACTTCGAGACGCTGGCGAAGGTGCAGGAAGGCCTCGTCCTGTCCGATGAGGAGCGCGTCGCGTTCTACCTGCGACACGACAACCACTGGGTCTGACCGGCGCCCTCCCGCCGATGCGTCCCCACCGCTTCGTGATCCCGAGGGCGCGCCCTACTCCATGGGCTCGAGCACGAACACCGGGATCTGACGAGCGGTCTTGGCCTGGTACGTGGCGTAGTCCGGCCAGGCCTCGACCGCTCGCGCCCACCAGACCGCCTTCTCCGCCCCGGTGACCTCGCGCGCCAGGTAGTCACCCTTCCTCGCCTGGTCCTGGAGCTCGACATGCGGGTTCCGCTTGAGGTTGTAGTACCAGACCGGATGCCGCGGGGCGCCGCCGAGCGAGGCGACGACGGCGTAGACGCCCTCGTGTTCGACCCGCATCAGGGCCGTCTTGCGCAGCTTGCCGGTCCTGGCCCCCACGGAGGTCAGCAGGATGATCGGCCGACCGCGCAGGTCGCCGGCCTCCCGGCCGTTCGTGGCTTCGTACCGTTCGGCCTGCTGGCGGGCCCGGCCAGCGGTGCTCGGCGCGTACTCGCCCTGGAGTGGCAAGGGTCCTCTTCTCCTCCCGGTGCAGACATCACGATGGTACTCAAGACGACGAGGAGCCCGAATACCCGCCGCCGCAATTCGCTGTCGGACCTGATCGGGCTGCAGGGGCCGTGCGGGCGACGGTCTGTCGCGTCGAGCCTGACGTGGGAGCACGGTACCGCGCCAGGGGACTCGGTGCAGGCGCCCGGAAGGAACTACCCAAGCGGGACTACCTCGCTTTGTGAATGGTCACGTTGCCGCCAGACAGCACTTGATCGGAGCCATTGTCGTAGACGACCGTCTGGGTGCCGTCCGCGTGCTCCAGCCAGATCTTGATCCTGAACGTGTCCTGTTCGCTTCCGTTCAAGTCCCCGTCCGTAGCCCAGATCATGAAGCCGTATTCGCCTGTCCCATTGATGGTGCCGACGCCCTTGAACTGGGCCCGCGAGCTGTTCCTGTTGACCAGCAGGTATTCATACGCGGTGCTGTGGAAGCTGAGACCTGCGGCACTGAACATGAACTCCGTCTGGCCGTCCGGGACTGACTTGCCCTTCTTGTATTTCGCGACGAATCCGAAGTTCGCTCGACCGAACACGGTGTCGTCGGCCAGGTAGGCGCCCTGCGGCGAGTCGATCCAGCCGCCGCCGGTCACGAAGCCTTCCGACGGGTCGTACACCACGAGAAGCACGCACGACTCGGGACCGACGTTGCCAGGTTGGTCGGTGCCGCGGACGCAAACGCTGTAGATGCCAACTTGCGCGATCGACGCCCACGGGATCGTGCCAGATACGCCTTCCGTGACCGCATCGAAACCGCCGTCAGTTGCGCTCAACGGCAGGAACGTGCCCGCGTCAATCCTGTACTCGGCGCTCGCGATGGAAGAGCCACCGGTCGTGGTGTCGTCAACAAGTGCCGACAGGAGGACGTCGGTACCGATCGCGACCGGGTTTGGTGTGGCCTCGACCACGCTGGTGATCGGACCTTCGTCGTCACCGTTCCCGTTGACCGGGGTCACGGTGATGGTCACCGTGGCCGTGTCGCACAGCGGCGCCGGATCGCAGGCGGTGTAGGTGAAGGTGTCGGACCCGTTGTAGCCGGCGGCCGGCGTGTAGTCGAAGCTGCCGTCGGCGTTGAGGGCCAGAACCCCGTGGGTGACACCGGTGACCAGGGCTGCACTCAGCGGGTCAGCGTCGAGGTCGCTGTCGTTGACCAGCAAGCCACCGGCGACGGCCACGCTCAGGACGGTGTCCTCGTCGGTGGTGTACGTGTCGTCGGCCGCGACCGGCGGGTCGTTGACCGGGATCACGGTGATGACCGCGAACTGGTCGGGGCTGGTGTCGAGGCCGCCGTTGGCGGTCCCGCCGTCGTCGATCAGGGCGATCGTCAGGGTGGCCGTGCCATTGGCCTCCGCGGCCGGGGTGTAGGTCAGGTCACCGGTCGCGGGGTCGATCGCGGGCAGCACGCTGAACAGGCTGTCGTTGTCGGTGGTCACGCTGAAGCCGAGGACCTGGCCGGCCTCGTCGGCGGGCCCGGCGCTGATCCCGGTCGCCCAGCCGGCGACGGTCTGGGGTCCGGCATCCTCGAGGACGGTGTCGTCGGCCCCGGCGCTGAAGCTCGGAGCGTCGTTGACCGGGATCACGGTGATGACCGCGAACTGGTCGGGGCTGGTGTCGAGGCCGCCGTTGGCGGTCCCGCCGTCGTCGATCAGGGCGATCGTCAGGGTGGCCGTGCCATTGGCCTCCGCGGCCGGGGTGTAGGTCAGGTCACCGGTCGCGGGGTCGATCGCGGGCAGCACGCTGAACAGGCTGTCGTTGTCGGTGGTCACGCTGAAGCCGAGGACCTGGCCGGCCTCGTCGGCGGGCCCGGCGCTGATCCCGGTCGCCCAGCCGGCGACGGTCTGGGGTCCGGCATCCTCGAGGACGGTGTCGTCGGCCCCGGCGCTGAAGCTCGGAGCGTCGTTGACCGGGATCACGGTGATGGTCACCGTGGCCGTGTCGCACAGCGGCGCCGGATCGCAGGCGGTGTAGGTGAAGGTGTCGGACCCGTTGTAGCCGGCGGCCGGCGTGTAGTCGAAGCTGCCGTCGGCGTTGAGGGCCAGAACCCCGTGGGTGACACCGGTGACCAGGGCTGCACTCAGCGGGTCAGCGTCGAGGTCGCTGTCGTTGACCAGCAAGCCACCGGCGACGGCCACGCTCAGGACGGTGTCCTCGTCGGTGGTGTACGTGTCGTCGGCCGCGACCGGCGGGTCGTTGACCGGGATCACGGTGATGTCATCGTTGGTGATGGTGCAGCTGGCGGTCTCGCCGAGCCCGAGGGTGAGCTCGTCGCCGACGAGGCTGCCGTCACCGGTGCAGTTCCAGGCGCCGGGCGCGTAGCCGGCCGGGCCACCGCTCTCGGACAGGGTGTACGCGCCGGCGCTGAAGCTGCCGTCGCTGGTGGCGCCGCCGTCGCCGCCGAACGGCGTCGGACCGGCCGCGTCGAGGTGGAAGTCGGTGGTCGCCGCGCTGCCGCCGTTGTCGTTGACCACGATCTTGGCCAGGGTCAGCGTGGGCGCGATGTCGTCGTTGGTGATGGTGCAGCTGGCGGTCTCGCCGAGCCCGAGGGTGAGCTCGTCGCCGACGAGGCTGCCGTCACCGGTGCAGTTCCAGGCGCCGGGCGCGTAGCCGGCCGGGCCACCGCTCTCGGACAGGGTGTACGCGCCGGCGCTGAAGCTGCCGTCGCTGGTGGCGCCGCCGTCGCCGCCGAACGGCGTCGGACCGGCCGCGTCGAGGTGGAAGTCGGTGGTCGCCGCGCTGCCGCCGTTGTCGTTGACCACGATCTTGGCCAGGGTCAGCGTGGGCGCGATGTCGTCGTTGGTGATGGTGCAGCTGGCGGTCTCGCCGAGCCCGAGGGTCACCACACCGGATGCGTCGCAGTCACCACCGAAGGTGGCCACATACCCGCCGCTCCCCCCTTCCGAGACGGCACAGTCACCGGCGGCCACGTCAGCCGTCACGCCGCTCGTCACGGCGATCGGTCCGAAGCCGCAATCCACCTCCAGGGGGAAGTCCACGACACCAGCCGTGCCGCCATTGTCGTTGGTTACCTCCGTGGTAACCGTGATCGTCGGCGCGACATCGTCGTTTGTGATCGTGCAGGCGACGATATCTCCATCGTTAACCCTGATAGCGCCCGTTGGATCGCAATCTCCGCCGATCGTCCCCACGTACGCGATGCCCGGGTCGTCCTCGCTGACGCTGCAGTCAGCCGGCGACGGCGAGATGCTTCGCCCCACGCCACTCGTGATCGCCTCAGGTCCACTTCCACAATCGACATACAGGTTGAAGTCCGGCGCAGTGGCGGTTCCGCCGTTGTCGTTCACGACGATCTTGGTCACGGTCAGGGACGGCGGCACCTTCTTGCACTCCGAGAACTCGGAGGTGCTATTGCCGGCGGTGGTCACGGCGGGCGCCGTTCGGGTCGCTGTTGCCGTCACGTACTGACCCGGCAACACTGTCGCCGGGAAGGTGAAGTCGAAGATCGCAGCGCCGTTGACGTCCGTCCCGACGATGTCGGCACCGAGGAACGTCTCACCCTCGCCGAAATTCGAGGGATCGCACGCACTGCTTGCGAAGAACTCCAGGGTAAATGCGGCATCGGGATAACTGCTGAATGTCCCGGCGACTTTCGTGCTCCCATACTCCGCGGAGGTAAGGATGGGGAAGTTCTGCAGCTCGTCGGCCTCGGTCGCATCGTTGGGCGTTATCCCGTCGGCTTTCAGGTCAATGCCCAGCCCCCCGTTGGAGTAGATCGAGTTATGGCTGATCACACGGCTTGACGTGGCGGAACCGCCGAGCAGGCCCAGAACGGGCCCGATGGTGATCCCGTCACCTCCGTTGTGGGCGATGACGTTCCCTGCGCCAGGCGCCGTGCCGCCGATCTCCTTGCGAGCGTCCCCGAAGCTGAGCGACAGGTATGCATCCGACTCGACATAGACGCCGTCCGCCGTGTTCCCGAGATCGGCGCTCCCCGCCGGGTCGGTCCCGATGACGTTCCCCTGCACCAACACGGTACCCGCACCCGCGCCAATGAACATGCCAGCTGCTCCGTTGGCCGATATCACGTTGCGGGCACCCGACGTCGTACCGCCGATCAGCGTGCTCGAGATCCCGTCCCACGAGAAAGAGGGCGGCGTGAGAACGACGCCGTACGAGCCATTGCCGAGAGCCGCGGTCCCGGTCACATCCGTACCGATGAGGTTGCCCTGGACCACGTAGGCGCCGGCCGTGTCGATCTCGAGACCGATCCCGGCATTGCCAGAGATCACATTGCCAGCGCTGGAGGAGGTGCCGCCAACCGTGGCGCTGGACACGACGCCGTTGAGCTGAACACCCCCAGCCCCGTTCCCGAGAGCGAGTGTCCCACCGATGTCCGTGCCGATGCGATTGCCCTGGAGAACGTTGCCGGAGACATCGAAGCTCGAGCTCGATGAACCGATCCTGATCCCGACACCCGTATTGGCCGAGATCGTGTTCCCGGCGCCGGCGTCCGTGCCGCCAATCGTGTTGTCCTGCATCTCGATCACCACCCCATCGCCGCCATTTGGCAAGGCGAAAGAGCCGTCGGCGTCCGTGCCGATGAGGTTGCCCTGGACGATGTTCCCGGACTGATCGATGGCGTTGCTTCCCGACAGCACGATTCCGTTTCCGGCATTGCCGGAGATGACATTTGCGGCGCCCGGGGATGTCCCTCCAACCTGGTTGTGGCCGCTCGTGAGGCGGACTCCTTCTGCGCCATTGGCGATCGCAACCAGGCCAGACGCATCCGTTCCGATGTAGTTGCCCTGGATGGTGTTGTGCGACCGCGCCCCCAGCAGACCGATCGCAACTCCTACACCGGTGTTGCCGGACACGACGTTTCGTGCAGCAGGGGTGCCTCCCCCGATGAGGTTGTAGTCGCTGGCCACCTGGATCCCGCCGCCGGCGTTCGCGATGGGCACGCTCCCGGTGGCATCGGTCCCGACCAGGTTCCCTTGCACGACGTTGTAGCCGCCGTCCTCGTTGATGTAGACGCCGTCGAGCTGATTGATCGCCAACCCGTTGCCGGAAATGACGTTGCCGGCTCCGGCGTCGAGGCCGCCGATCGTGTTGCCGGTCGCCGCGCTGATGATCACGCCCTGTTCCCAGTTGCCGAGCGCCGAGCCGCCGCTCGCGTCGACGCCGATGTAGTTGCCCTCGATGACGTTGCCTGTTGTTGCAGACCCGTAGATCCCGACGCCTTCGCCATGGTTGGCGGCAATCACGTTGTGTGCGGCTGGGGCGGCGCCGCCAATGATGTTGTCCGGCGAGCCAACCATAGTGATGCCACCGGATCGGTTGCCACGGTCCAGCAGGCCAGTCTGGTCCGTCCCGATGTAGTTGCCGGCAACAACGTTGCCGGGCGCCTCGCTGGTGACCCCGAAGTTCCCCATGACAATGGCGTGGCCCGAGAAATCCCTGATCACCAGGCCACGGATTGTCGTGCCGCCATCGCCTTCGATGTGGAGGCCCGATGTGGATCCTGCGTTGGTTCCGTCCAGCTCGACCATCAAGATCGCGTTGTTCGCTGCTCCCAGCGGCACCGTGTTCTCGCTCGCTCCCGCCTGCGTGTAGCCATCAATGGTGACTGGGTGGATGATCGAAGGCAGAGCGGACGCGGGCGAAATCGTGTGCGGGCCAGGACCCGGAAGGCTGAAGGTGATCGTGTCCGACTCGGTGGTCGAATTCGCCTCCTCGATCGCTGCACGCAGCGTACAAACGCCGTTGCCTGCCGCCGTCTCGCACACCCCGTCACCGGGGTTGAAGTCCGGGGCGTCGCCGATGTCATTGACGCTCAGCGAAGACGCCGTGGCGATCAGTGGGATGACCAGCAGGACGGCGACCGCGAAGGTCAGGAAGAAGAGGATTCGCACGGCTGCCGTCGACGGTCGGCGAAAGCCAGGCGTTGAGAAGGGTGACGGCGACATTCGGTACTCCGCGCTCCGGCGCTTCCGGGTATGGGCCTGGGTAATTGGGTCGGTCCTTCTTTCGACGATCTCGCGTGAGTCGCTCGAGTCCGACCGAATGTCCGAGCACTAGCCATCTCTAGACGAGATGCCCGAGGCACCCTCCGGCGCGAGAGGTCCAGCAACGCACGTCATGCGGCGGCTGTCATGAGTAGGCGACTACTCAGACGCGGGCGCCGCGGACCTAATCGGTCCGTTAGGATCACGACATGGAGTGGCCGCTCATCGGCCGCGACTCGACCCTGCTCCGTCTCGGCAGACTCCTGGCCCAAGAGGATGCGCGCGGGATCGAGATCGTCGGCGAAGACGGCATGGGCAAGAGCCGACTCGCTCTCGAGCTGGTCGGTCAGGCTTCTGCGCGCGGCCTGGCAACGAAATGGATCGTCGGCTCGCGGGCTACGGCGGACATCCCGTTTGGTGCGTTCGTGCACCTCATTTCTCTACCTGACGCGGCCACCGACGAGCGTCGGCTGCTCGCCGATCTCCTCGCAGAGCTCACGCGAGATTCGAGCCGCGATCGCCGGATGGTCCTCGCAGTCGACGATGCACACCTGCTCGACGGCCACTCCGCGGCCCTGGTGCGCAGCCTCGTCGCGAGGTCGGACGTATTCGTCATCATCACGCGGCGTCCGGGCAACCAGGCGGCGGCGGACCTGATGGAGCTCTGGAAGGACGGGCTGCTGGAGAGGGTCCGGGTGGACCCGCTGTCCGAAGGCGAGACCGGAGCGCTGCTCGAGATCGCTCTCGAGGGGCCGGTTGAGCCGCTGACTATAGCCACGCTCTGGCGTCGGTCGGGCGGCAACCCATTGTTTCTTCACGAACTCGTCCTCGGTGCCATTGAGACCGGGCAGCTCGTCCACTCGAATGGCAGCTGGCGTTCATTACCCGGGATTGCACCCTCCGAGCGGCTCATTCAGCTGGTCGAGATTCGGATCGGTCGCCTGGATACCAATGAGCGGCGCATCGTCGAGACCATTGCTGTCGGCGGTCCGGCCGATCTTCAGATGTTCGATGGACCTGATCAACCATCCGCCTTGGAGAGACTTGACGATCGGCGCCTGGTGCAGATCGATCGCAGCGGGAATCGTCAACAGGTTCGCCTCGCCCATCCGATGTACGCCGACGTCATCGCGGCAGCGCTGCCGCGGACGCGCTCCCGTCGTATCAGGCGCTGGCTGGCTGACAAGCTCGAATCCACCGGCGCGAGGCGGCGCGAGGATCTCATGCGACACGCGCTTTGGCGGCTGGAGGGGGGCGGAGATATCCCCGCGGCGCTGTCGCTGGCGGCCTCCCGGCGCGCCCTTGCCGCGTTTGATGCTCCCCTTGCCGAGCGGTTCGCCCGCGCGGCCTTGGGCCAGGACCCGGACAACGTCGCGGCACAGCTCGTGCTTGGTCGCGCGATGGCGTCTGAGCAGCGCATCGAGGAGGCCGAGCAGGTCCTCGCCCGGGCCGCGTCGCTTGCGACCGCCGACGTGGACATCTCGGCAGTTGCCCTCGCCCGGGCAAACCTGATCGGCTTCCGGGCTGGCCGTCCGGCTGAAGCGTCGATCCTCCTCGAAGAGGCTGCCGCCCAGATCGATAACGAGGACTGGCGCGACGAGATCGACGCTCTGCTTGCGCTGTTCCGGACCGGCGCCGGTGATCTTCGTGGCGTCGCGGCGATCGGGGAGCGACTGACACGTCGGCCGGCGGCCAGGCCTCGGACCTTGGTGCATGCCCTGATGTACTCGAGCGTCGCCAACGTCATGCTCGGCAGGTTCGAGGACGCGGAGACCCAGGTGACACGCGCCCTTGAGGATGCCCCGCAGACGCGCGAGGAGGTGCCGCTCGCGGAGACCATGCTCCAGATCAACCGTGCCATGGCGCAGGCCTACGCGGGACGGCTGTCGAATGCAATCGCCCTTTGCGAAACAGGTCGGCGGGCGGCGATCGAAGACGGAGCTGCTGAAGTGGCGGGGATGTGGGCGATGATTCTCGCGGAGGACCAGATGCTCGCCGGCGACATCGGCGGGAGCCTGCAGACAATCCGCGAGGCGCTGGAGGCGTCACGAGAGCACGACACATTCTCGGTGCGCGGAATCCAGCTGGGAATCGCGGCCGTCCTCGCTTCGTGGCTTGGGAATCACGAAGACGCGAGTGCGTTCCACCGGGAGATCATCGACGACCACCTGGTTCGCGACGCGCGGTCCAGGATCCAGTTCGACCGCGCCACGATCTGGACGGCATGGTTCCGAGAGGGACCGGCCGCGGCCGCTCTCCTGGCCCAGGCTGCCGGCGATCGCGCCGTATCCGACACGCACCTGGTCTGGGCCGCGTGGTCGTTCTACGATGCCGTGCGCCTCGGCTACCCAGAGCTGGTGCGCGACCGGTTGGCCGGGCTCGCCCGATCCGTGGAAGGCGAACTCATCGCGACGATGGCGCTCCATGCCAATGCCCTCGCCGACGGCGACGGCAAGGAGCTCGACCAGGTATCGGTCGCGTTCGAGCGAATGGGGAACATGCTGTGCGCTGCGGAATCGGCTGCCCATGCGCACGATGCCCACCTTCGCGCCGGGGTGCCGGTTCGCGCGCGGATGGCCGCCGCGCGTGCCGGCCTGATCTCCGCGAGTCTGCCCGGGGTGATGACACCGCCGCTCGCAACCACGACTGCCGTGCCGCTTACGCACCGGGAACTCGAGATAGCGGTACTCGCCGCTGACGGCAGATCGTCGAGCGAGATCGGACAGAGACTCCGGATCTCCGTCCGCACGGTCGATAACCATCTCGGCGCTGTGTACAGCAAGCTCGCCGTGTCGGGCCGCGGCGCCCTTTCAGACGTGCTGGGAATGCGCTCCATGCCCGAATTCCTCAACGAGACGAGAGTCGATTGAGATAGCCCACTACGGCGCCCTCTCCGGTCCCGCGTAGGCCGTCGAAGGCGATGCCCTAGGGTGGGATGCGTACTCAGACGTTCACGCGGGCGGGATCGTCGGGCCCTCCGGCCTGCCATGACAGCGCGTCCCCGGACGCGGGTTCAATTGGGTGACTGCGAGCCGCAGGTCTTCGGGCCCGATCGATGAGCGTCATGCGCCGCAGCTTGGGCGACAGAAACCAGTTGACTGAGCAACGGGTCGGTGCCGGATCGGCAACTGGCGGTCCCGTCTACCGTTCACGCGCGAACCCGGCAGAGAGTCCAGACGGGCCAGGCGGTCGGGATCGACGAGCTGTGAGGGTGGCGCTCATAAGGGGTCAGACTAGGGGTCAAACCACCTCATCGGGCACACGAAAGGCCCGATTCTGAGCACGAATCAGGCCCTGATGAGGCTGAGTGGTACCGCATACCGGATTCTCGCGCACGCTCCCCCACGCTCACTGATTCGCTTCCCGTACGCTCAGTCGTGACGGTCCCTCGTGAGGGGTAGGGGGACAACTAGGGGGACAACCGCAAGCGCGCTCCGCTAGATACCGCCCGCGTGCTTCAGCGCGGCGCCGAGCACGTCCACGGCAACGTCCCGGCCAATCCCCAGCAACGCGTCTCGCAGGCGCACGAGCCCGCTCTTTGTCTCGGGCTCCGTCTCCTCGCTGATCCGTTGTTGGAGGACCGCAACAAACGCATCGAAGCTGCTCGCCGGCCACTGGCCGATCTCCCTTCGGCCCTTCTCCGCGAGCCTTGGGAAGTAGTAGATGAGGCTGCCCGTGAGTTGGCCCGCTTTCCAGGGTGCGATGTACCCGGCGTCCGTGAGCGCGCGGACCGCCCGTAGGACGGTCCCTTCGTCCAAGCCCGTCGCGGACGCAATGTCCCCGCTGTAGAGCTGAGGCGCGCCGGCCTCTTCGGCGTCATAGAAAGCGCGCAGGATCGGCACCTCGCGCTCGTACCAAGTGGACTCCAACCCTGTCTCCTCCCTACGGCAGCAGCATCGGCACGCTCCCCGGCGTGCAGTCCTGACAGATGCCTGACGGTTGGCTAGTCAGGAAGAGCAGGAGCGCGAACACCGCCACCGCGAAGAGCAGAACAAGGCCGAGCCGTGCCGCTGCCATACGTCGTTACTCGGGGGTCCCGAGCACTTCCTCGTCGTAAGCGACGAGATCGAGCCCGCAGAAGCGGCAGACCATCGCCGCCATGGGGATGCTCTCCCCGCAACGAGGGCACGGGCTGCGGTCACTCTCTCGCCGGTGGGCCGGTACTTCTTCCGGTGCCTTGGCTCGGGCTGGCGTCAGGGGCGGCTCCGATTGGCCCTCGGCGCGGCTCCGACCGACACCGAGAATCGCCATTCCGATGAGCACGCCCACCAGTAGTCCGATCCAGCCGTACACAACGAAGCCGAGGACCGGCGCGGTGATGCTCCACGTCAGTGACCATCCGAGGCGACTCATCGCGCGGCCAGCGTCCTGAAGACGATCGGGCCAGTCCTTAGGGTCCCGCTGGGCCACCGCTCTTCCCCTCCGAATACTCCGTAGCCCAGTGTAGTCCGCTCCCCTCCCGGGCGATCAGGAGGAAGCCGTGGCCCGGCTGGAGGAGATCATCGGGGCTTAGGGGGACAGTTAGGGGGACAATCACCCCCTCGGAGCGCCCGATTCGTGCTCGAATGAGGGGATTTGGTACCGCATACCGGATTCGAACCGGTGATCTCCGCCTTGAGAGGGCGGTGTCCTAGGCCTCTAGACGAATGCGGCACGGCCGTCCCATCGCCGGCGCGACAGGGGACGGCCGGGAGTATAGCAAGCGCCCATCGGCAGGCTCAACCGGGCGGCGGGTCGTGCCTCCCCTTCCCTCAACCGATGGCGTGGAGCTCGAACACGCGCCGGCCCTCCGCCGCCTCCACCGGATGGTTGAGGTCGACGCCGTCCGCCATCCGGATGAACTGCACGCCGAACGGGATGCTGCGCGCCAGCGGGGCCAGGATGTCGCGGAAGTACTCCACCCGCTGGGCCGCATCCAGCTCGGTGGCGAGCACCTCTTCAGTCCGGCCGTGATGGGTGATCGTGGCGCGGCCTGCGGCCCGCAGGTTGCGCACCCAGTGGACCTCGCCCCAGGGCGCCCAGACGAAGCGCCGGCCGCCGGTCTCGATGACCGCCAGCGGCGTGGTCCGCGGCACTCCGCTCTTCCGGCCGGGGATGGTGACGAGCCGGTTGAAGCCCAACGGCACGCGAGCCGCCAGCAGGAACTTGAGGATGGGGCTGAAGATCGAAACCTTGCGCGGCACGCCGGCGACGGGGCCGACCTGCGCGGTCATCGTGTGGCTATGCATTGTGTTCATACACGGGGAACCCGCCAGACCGCGCGGATGTGACAGCGTCTGCGAGAAATCCTCAGCCTGCGGCGCCGAGATCCAGGCGGGCGAGCCGATCCGGGTCGGCCAGCACGTTGATGGCCACGATCCGTCCGCCCCGCACCGACACGGCCAGGACCGCGAATGGACTCCCGTCCGCGGTGCGGGCCAGGCCGCCGGGAACCCCGTTGACCAGGATCCGCGTCGCTCTCTCCGCGAACCGGCGGAAGGTCATCGCCTGCGCGGCGACAGCCTGGGCGCCGCGGACCAGCGATGTGAGCCCCGGGCGTCCGGCGCCGCCATCGCTCCGGGTCACGACCTCCGGGTCGAGGACGGCCAGCAACCGCTCGAAGTCGCCGCCGCGCGCGGCAGCCAGGAAGGCTTCGGCCACGGCCCATTGCTCGTCCAGGTTGCCATCCGGTACCGGCGCACCCCGGACCCGGCGGCGAGCCCGGCTGGCCAGCTGGCGCGTCGCGGCCGGCGTGCGATCCACGATGGGCGCGATCTCGTCGAACGGCATTGCAAAGATGTCGTGGAGCACGAACGCAATCCGCTCCGCGGGGGTCAGGGAGTCCAGGACCACGAGGAGCGCCAGCCCCACCGAATCGCCCAGCAGGGCCTGGTCCTCGGGGCCCATCCCATCCGCGGGGGTCACGATGGGGTCCGGCATGTGGACTTCCAGGGGCGCGTCACCACGTGTCTTCCGCGACCGCAGCATGTTCAGGCAGACGTGCGCCACGACCGTGGTCAACCACGCGCGCAGGTCGTCGATGTGGGTTGAACCGGCACGGCTCAGCCGGATCCACGCTTCCTGGACGGCGTCGTCGGCCTCGGCCAGCGAGCCGAGCATCCGGTAGGCGACGCCGCGCAGGTGGGACCGATGCGCCTCGAAGCGCGCCGCAAGCTGATCCTGGTCCTCCGTGGAGGCCATCAGCCCTCCGGCGTTGGTGTTCTGGTCCCTGGCGATCGCGCTGTCACGCGCCAATCCTACGGCCCTCGCTGACCCATCGGTATGCGACGCCGCTGGCCTGCCGACGGGGTTGGGTGCCCGCCAGCAAGCGACCCAGAACGTCGCCCCGCTCCTTATGGCCCGGGCGGCGGGGCACTGGCGCGAGCGAGCCGAACCTGGGGGTCGTGACCGGTCGTCGGACTCGCGGGTGGAGAATCGCGAACGATGCGCGCCGACTCCACTAGGCTGCGAGGACGCAAGGGCGACAGCGACAGTGAGGAAGGATTCACGGATGACGAGGAAGGTCACGGCCAACCTCTACATGACCATCGATGGACGCGGCGAATTCCCGCAATACCCTGGAACCTGAAGCTCCTCTCGGCGAAATCCATGCCATACGGTGAGCTCGTTCTTCACTACGAGGCCCGTCGAGGAAAGGCCGCAACCGGAGCAGGCTGATCTCCTCTCCTCGAAGACGCGCCACAGAGTTCTGGCGCCCTGGCCCGCACGATCGACGCCGGGTGGCGAGGATCGCCTGCCCGGCTGGTCGGCGGGGCAGCGGAAACGGCCCGCGCGCGACGTGCGGAGCCATGTACCCTGCGCGCCGTCGAAACCCGAATTCGAGGTTCCCCCGTTCGTGTCCCCTCTTCTTGGCGTGCTCCTCTTCCTTCATGTCGTCAGCGCCATCGTGGCGTTCGGACCCACCTTCGCCATGCCCATCATTGGGGGCCTGGGCGCACGCAACCCGCAGCACGCGGCATTTGCGGTCGAGGTAACCGAGGCGATCGAGAAGCGCATGGTGCTGCCGATGGCGCTGACCATGCCGGTCACCGGTGTGGCCATGATCTTCGTGGCCGGCATCGACCCAACCACGCCATGGCTGGCGATCGCGATCGTGCTGTACGTGATCGCGCTGGGCTACGCGATCGTGGTCCAGAACCCCACGGTCTCCCAGTTCGCTCGCGCCCTGCACGAGCTGGTCTCGGCAGGTCCACCACCGGCCGACGCACCCGCAGGTCCGCCACCGCACATCGCCGCTCTGAGCACGAAGGTGGCGCGCGGCGGAATGCTCCTCTCGTCCCTGGTGGTGGTGATCGTCTTCCTGATGGTGACCAAGCTCACCTTCACCTAGGCCGCCCGAATCGGGGCCCGGCGCTCAGCGGTGGCCGGGTCCCCAGGTTCCCATCACCTGGCGAAGGATGGCCAGCTCGCCCACGTGGTAGGCGTTGTGGTCGCCGATGATCCGCACAGCTCGCAGCAGTGATTTCCCCGGCGTGAGCGGCATGGGCGCGAGCAGGTCGCGCTCCGGATCGGCCACCAGCGCCCGCAGCGCAGCCCTGTCCTCCAGGAACTCCGAGACCGATGTCGCCCAGTCCTCGGGTGTCGCGGTGGCATCGGCCGCCGGCCAGTACTCGCGGGGCCACTCGCGCGGCTGGTAGTGCGCATCGGTCACGTACTCGAGCATGTCGCGCTGGGTGAGGCGCAGGTGCTCGACGAGGTGCCAGGGTGTGTAGTCGACGTTCGGGGGCCGGACGTTCATGCCCGCCGCCGGGAACTCGTCCACCGCCGCCTCGAACGGCATGTGGGCGTCCACGCCGTCGAGGAGGCGCAGGACCTGGGTGCGAAGCTCGTGGTCGGTCGCCATCGGTCTACCGTGCTCCCTTCTGCCGATTGCTGCGCTTCCTCGTCGCCCGCTGCGCGAGGCCGAGGGGACGTGGTCTCTGATTCTGCGTCATCTTCCGGCAGATACCCAACGCATGAGTACGCGCCGGACGTGTGAGGGAGGGCCGGAGGGGTGCGTCCGGGGCTGGCGCACGCGCCGGACGTGTGAGGGAGGGCCGGAGGGGTGCGTCCGGGGCTGGCGCACGCGCCGGACGTGTGAACGGCGGGGCGGCGCGAGGCTGAGGGGACGTGGTCTCTGATTCTGCGTCATCTTCCGGCAGATACCCAACGCATGAGCACGCGCCGGACGTGTGAGGGAGGGCCGGAGGGTTCGTCCGGGGCTGGCGCACGCGCCGGACGTGTGACCCGCGGGGCGGGACCCACCGAGGCGGGGCGGGGTTGCGCCGGGGCTCAGCGGGCGGCGGCGAGCTCCGCGAGGACAGCGTTCATGGCGTGCCGGCGTTCCTCCAGCCAGCCCAGGATACTGCCGGCGACGTGCGGCCAGGTGCCGCTGCCCATCACCAGGCCGAAGTGGCTGGCCGACGGGATGTACTCGTACGTGGCGCCCAGCAGGTCCGCGGTGAGACGAGCCTCCGACGGATGGATGACGTCGTCCAGGCCCGCCCCGATCACCAGGGTGGGCACTCTGATGCGCCCGGGATCCACCGTCACGCCCCGCATCCGCTCGCGTCGCGCACTGCCGGACTCGCGGGCCCCGCGGAGCATCTCCTGCATCTTGGAGAGCTCGGACTCGTCGAGGTCCGGCAGCCAGGAGCGCAGCCGATCCAGGGGTGCGATCCATCCCCACCACTCGGCGTTGTAGACGTCCGGGACGGAGTTCAGCTCGTGCTCGTCGGCCTGGCGCGGAAGCGCAGCGGCCGGTGGGGACGGCGCCAGGAGCACCAGGCCCAGCACCTGGTGGCGCTCCGCGTAGAGCAGCGCAGCGAGGGCGCCAATCCCCCAGGCGATGATGACCGGGGGGCGCCCCAGCTGACGGATGGCCGCGCCGATGTCGTCCGCATAGTCGGCCATGCTCGTGTCGCCCAGCTCGGCAAGGTCGCTCGTGTAGTGGCCCCGGAGGTTCATGGCGTGCGCCTCCCAGCCGCGCTCGGCGAAGTACGCCGCGAAGCTCGACCACAGCCAGGAGCCGGTCAGGGCTCCGTGGACCAGCAGGAGCGGGGGTTTGCGCGAGCGTCGCTCCGGCTGGTGGGTCTCCACGTAGATCCCCTCCGGCTCGATGAACACCTCGTCGCGCTTGATCGCCTGAACCATCTGCGGGTTACCCGTCCTCCAGCGAATAGAACGCCAGGCCGGTCAGCAGCTTCGGGTAGAAGTACGTCGACTTCTGCGGCATCACGTCACCGGCCATGGCAACCGCAGCGAGCTGGTCCAGCGCCGTGGGGCGCAGCAGGAAGGCGGCCTGTGCGGCTCCAGAGCGAACCTGGGCCAGCGCATCGGCGGGCTCCTTAGTGTAGATGATGCGCTCCCCCGCCTCGGCAACCGGGTCCAGGCCCAGGCGGTCACCCAGGATCGCGGCGTTGAGCGCCGCGGCGTCGAGGCGCCCGACGGCGGTACTCATCGGCTCGCGTCGCATCCGCTCGGCGAGCGCGTCGGCGTCGGCCACGAGCAGGAACCCCTCCTCGCCGCCCATGATCAGCCCGAAGGCCGGCGTGTCGCCGCCATCGGTCCTGGCCACGCGCTCGGCCAGGGAGCCCGGTGCCATAGGGATGGCCTGGAAGAGCGGGCCGGGATCGGCCACGAGGGCGCTGAGGGCATCCGCATCCACCCCCCGAATGAGCCGGTGCGTGGCGCGGATCTCGAGCTCCTCGAACTCTGCGTTCACCAGCACCATCATGATCCAGTCCGCTCCCAGCGAGCCCGGCGGCGCCCCGGCGAAGCGCGGATCGGCCCGCACGTCCGCGCGGTGGGCGAGGGCGGTCTCGTACCGATGGTGGCCGTCCGCGATGAACAGGCGCTGCCGCGAGAGGAACCCGGTCATCCGCTCGTCGGGCTCCACCGCGGCCAGGGTGTGGAGCAGCCCGTCGGCGTCGCGAGCGCGCCACTCGTCGCTCCAGCCGCGGCCCATCACGTGGGGATATCGCTCCGAGCGATCGAAGTACAGCGCCAGGATCGGCGAGAACTGGGTCCGCGTCGCGCGCAGGAGCGCGAGCCGGTCCGCCTTGGGCCCGGGCATGGTGTGCTCGTGGGCCCGCACCCCGTCGCCGTAGGGCTCCAGGAGGACCCTGGCCAGGATCCCGTGCACCGCCGGGTCGTCGGGGGCGCCCGCGCGGGCGTGGCCGTAGTAGTAGAAGGCCGGCTCGGCGGGCCGGGCCAGTGTGCCGTCGCCAAGCCAGGCAGCGAGGGTCGCCGCGGCCGCCCCGTGGGGATCGGCGGCGCTCGACAGCTCCAGGCGCACCGCGTTGTGCGGGTCGCGCGCCTCGAGCGCGCGCTGCTGCTCCGGGGAGATGACGTCGTACGGTGGACAGACCAGATCGGTGACGTCCGCCAGGCGGCCCGGATGGGCGCCTTCCTCACCGGCGAGCCGGACGCGGTCCGGGATGTGCGCGGATCCAAGGCGGTCCAGGGCGTAGGCAATCGCGGGAACGGGACGCACCGGGGGCATGCGCGGAGTGTAGCGCGGGTCCTCAGCCCGCCCGGTCGCCGCCTCCGTGGCGCACGACAAAGGGCGGGGGCTCACCGGGCTCGGGCTGCGATGGGGGCGGCGCCACCCGAGCCGTGACCGGGAGCCGCACGACCATCACGGTCCCGCGCCCGGCCGCGCTGTTCGGCTCCGCCCGGATGGCCCCGCCGTGGGCCTCGACGATGCCGCGGCAGATGTAGAGGCCCAGCCCCAGCCCGCCGAAGCGGCGCGGGGTCGCGCTTCCCTCCACCTGCACGAACAGGTCGAAGACGCGCTCGCGAAGCTCGTCGGGGATGCCGATCCCGCGGTCCACCACCCGGATCTCCACGTCGTCACCCTCACGATGGGCGCGGAGCGTGATCGGCTCGTCGGGCGGCGAATACTTGGCCGCGTTGTCGGCGAGGTTGGTGAGCACCTGGCCGATACGGTCCCGATCCGCGGTGAGGGTGAGCCCGGCCGGGGCGTCGACCTCGACCGTCCGGTCCTTGAAGGCACGCCGCGTGCGCGCGGCCACCGCCTCCAGCTCGGCGGCGAGGTCGAAGGGCTCGGTCTCGACCGTGACCCCGCCGCGACGGTCGATTCGGCTCACGTCCAGGAGGTCCTCGACCAGGCGACGCATGCGCCCTGACTGGTCGCGGATGATCCGCAGCTGCTCCAGCTCTCGCGGGTCCCCGGTGTGGTCGCGCAGACGGCGCTCCAGCAGCTGGGCGTAGCCGGTGATGGAGGTGAGCGGCGTCCTCAGCTCGTGGCTCACGATGGAGAGGAAGTCGTCCTTGACCCGCCGCGCCTCCTGCTCGCGCGCGACCTGCTCCTGGAGGTCGGCCCACAGCGCAGCGTTCTCCAGCGCCGGGGCCGCCCGTTCTGCGATCGCCTCCGCAAGACGCCGTTCACCTTCGGCCACCGGCGCCCCGCCGATGCTGCCCGCCACGAGGACGCCCCGCACCTGCCCGCGCCCCACGATGGGCACCGCCAGGAGCGAACGCAGGCCGAGCACCGTGATGCCGTCCGGGTCGCCAGCGTCCGGAACGGGCGGCGGCTCCGGGCCGACGAGCACGGTCGTGGCAGTGGCCGCGGCACGGCCCACGACCCCCTCGCCCATCCGCGGGGTGCGCTCGGCGGCGTGGCGCCGCGCGGCGTCGCGCAGCGCGGCGTCCCGGCCGGCGACCTCCGCCAGCTGCAGGGTGCCCCCCTCGTCACTCACCAGCCACAGCTCCGCGATGTCGCCCAGCAGATCCCCGGTGGAGCCGACGATGGTCCGGACGGTCGAGTCCCGATCAAGCGAGGCGCCGAAGTCGTGGGCGAGCTGGGAAAGGACCGCCTCCTCGCGGGACCGGCTCCGCTCCCTCTCCTCCTCCTCGAGCTGCAGCTGGAGCCCGGCCACCTCCATCGCGCGGCCGAGCACCACCCGCGCGAAGATGCCGGCCGCCAGGCCGATGCCGAGCAGGTACACGATCCGCACCGGGAGCAGGGAGCGGGCGGCATCGGACGGGTCGGTGCCCAGGATGACGACGAAGCCGTACAGGAAGGCACACACGACCGACGACCAGACGGATGCTCCGAGACCGAAGCGGACCGCGGCGCCGAGCACCACCAGCCCGTAGAACAGGTAGGCATCGATCGCGCCAGGCTGGATGTAGACGGCGACCGTGACGGCCACCATGTCGAGCGCGGTGGCCACGATCCCCACCTCGCGCGCCGGGAAGCGCTCGATGAGCGCCCAGATGGCGAGCGAGTAGAGCCCCACCACGCCCAGCAGGGCGAGAAAGGCGGGGACATCGGCCAGGAAGTCCCGGAAGGCGGCGACGGCCACGGCGGCCAGCGCCACGAGCGCCAGCCGTACCGCAACCAGCTGCCGCTCCTGGGAGCGCATCTGGCGCTCGATGTGGCGGTCGAGGTCGTCCATGGCAGCGAGGATCACCCGGGGCGAAAGCGCGCCGACTATAGCATCGGCATCGCGGGAGACCGGCTGGTCCTTCCGGGCTGCCTCGAATGGCTCAGTCGGGATCGACCTCCTCGAAGATCCCCTCGTCCACGGTGGCGTCTCCCCGGTGAGCCGTCGGTCGCGGTGCCCGCAGGAAGAGCACGGCGCCGGCCGCCACGGTGAGCGCGACGATGATCGGGATCCAGGGCAGACGCCGGTAGTCCAGCGGGGCGACCACGCTCACCCGCTTCGTGGCGGTATGACCGAACGGGTCGGTGGCGACCACGGTCACCTCCCGCGGCGTCAGGCCGGCGGGCACGGATGCACGGAAGGAGCCGTCTGCGGCCACGGGCACCTCGGCGCCGTCCACCACGACTCGCGATGCCGGATCGGTGCTACCGGTGATGGTCATGTCCAGGCCCGGCGAGAAGAAGCCGGCCTGGGCGCTGAGCGCGGGCGGGGCGGTCACCACCCGCACCGAGAAGCTGGCCCGGTATCCGTGGCCGGCCGGGGTCACCAGGAACATGTCGGCGGGGAAATGTCCGCCCGCGGCCGATGGCGCGGTGACCGTCAGCCTGAATGGGGGCCCGGTGGCGCTGACCAGCGGCCGTTGCCCGGGGAGGTCGTCACCGAGCTCCGCCAGCTGCCCCGATCCGTTTGCCACGGTAAGCGCCAGCGTCCCCACGGGGGCATCCACCTCGACCAGGAACGTGCGGGATCCCGCCAGGATGGCGCGGTCATCACCGGCGGCAGCGGCAGGATCCGGAACGGCGTCGATGAGCACCGGGCTCAGCACGCCGCCTCCCGACTCAGGGGTCATCACCGCCGCCAGCGGGGCGATGGTGGCCACGGCCGGGATCGCGAGCCTCTGGAGCGGTCCGCCGGCCGGGTCGATGAAGGCGGTCCCGATCAGCTCGGTCGGGCCGGGCGAGCGGATCAGCGCGATGTCGGCGCCGGATCGACCAACGATCCCGACCGGGGCCGCCCCGGCGAGCACCGCGACCACGGTGGATGTCGGGAAGCCTTCCGCGACCGGCTCGAGCAGCGTCCCGCCAAACAGGAGCCCAGCTGGCCGCCCCGGCGAGGCGGGCCACGGCCCCACGTAGGGACCCAGGGGCGATTCCACGAAGCGGGCCGCAGCGGGCGTGAATGCGACGCCGCGGGCGCTGGTGAGTGACAGGTCCGGGCGGTCGAGCTCCAGGACCGGGTTGCCGGAGGCGGCACGCTCCAGCGCCACCCACGAGTTCGCAGCGCCACCAAGCACGCCGATTGGCCGACCCCGGCGTGCGAACGACGAGACTGACACGACGGTGGGGGGCGAAGCGGCCGGCCAGTCGATGGTGCTCACCGCCATGTCCTCCGCGCCATACAGGATGGCGGGGTGCCCGGGACCCAGCACATTGGGGACGGCGAGGGGCGTGCCCTGGTACGACAGGCAGAGGGACTCCTGGAGCACGGCATCGGCGTGCATCGCGATCCGCGTGAACAACCATGGCGAGCCCGGGCACTGGCCCCCGCCCGCCATGACCTGCCCGACCAGCCCGATCTCCACGCCTGGCATGCCATCCGACTCGCCGATGATGGACATCGACACGCTCTGCTGGTCGTCCTCGCTCACCGCGATCGGGCGGGCCGCGGTGACGTCTGCGAACGAGCGTCCGTCCCAGCGCAGCACCGTGAGGCGCATCTCGGCTGGCGTATCCGGGGACGCTGGTTCGAGCACCACCAGCTCGTCCACCCCGTCTCCGTTGAGGTCGGCAGCCATGACGTCCGCCGCGCCGCGTCCGGTGTCCGCCACCATGGCCAGCACCGGTGCGCCGCTCAGCGCATTCGCGGAGACCCGGTACACCGTGAGGCAGCAGGGCGGCGCGCCGTTGAAATCGCTCCCGGCGTTGACCGCGACGAGCGCCTCCGTTCGCCCCGCATCGTGCCATGCGATGAGCCGCGCCGCGTCGTCGACACCCACCCCGAGCATGCCCTGGGCATCGGGATGCGGGACTGCCGAGAGCCGCTCGTCGGGGCTCGTGCGGCGCCGCAGGCTAGCCTGGCCGGTGTCGAACCACGTGCCGTCCGCGGCCTCTCGCCACACCGCCACCGCCAGCTGAGCGCCGTTCGCCTGCGAATTCGCGATGGTGACGAGCTCGGCGACCCCGTCGCCGTCCACGTCCGCGCTCAGCGCGCCGTAGACGACCCCGTCGACCATCGTGACGCCGGGCTCGTCGGGAACCCCGTGCACCGGGGCATCGGCGCGCACGGCGGGAGTGACCACCACCAGGAGCAGCGCTGTCAGCACCGCTGCGACAGCGGCGATCGGACGACGGCCGGCGTCGCGACGGCCCGTTCGGCTCGGGATCGGCACCATCGTCGCCGCAGCATACCGCCCGCTCGGAGCGTCTGGCATGATGCGGAGATGGCCGATCCCACCGTCCTCTGGCGACCGCCGCCAGATGCGCGCCACACCACCCGCGTCGGCCGGTTCATGGACTGGCTGGACGATGCACGCGGCCTGCACTTCGACGATTACGACGCGCTGTGGCGCTGGTCGACGCACGACCTCGCCGGCTTCTGGTCCGCAATCGCCGACCATTTCGAGGTCCGCTTCGAGACCCCGGCCGAGCGCGTCCTGGATCATCCCGCCATGCCGGGAACCCGCTGGTTCCCCGGCGCCACCCTTAACTGGGCGGAGCACGCGCTGCGACTGCCCGGTCGGCGTGACGACGACGTCGTCATCGTGGCCCGGTCCCAGTCCCGCGGGGAGATCCAGCTGACCGCTGCCGAGCTCCGGGACGGCGTTGCCCGGGCCCGCGCCGGGCTGCTGCGCCTGGGCGTGCGGCGCGGGGACCGCGTGGCTGCGTACCTGCCCAACGTGCCGGAGGCGGTCATCGGCCTGCTGGCCTGCGCCTCCATCGGCGCCATCTGGTCATCGTGTGCGCCTGAGTTCGGGACGCGCAGCGTCATCGATCGCCTGGGGCAGGTCGAACCGAGCGTGCTGCTCACCATTGACGGCTACCGCTACGGCGACCGGGCGGTGGACCGGACCAACGAGGTGGCCGCAATCCGCGGGGCCCTGCCGAGCCTTCGAGCCACCGTGGTGCTCCCCTACCTGGCCGATGGCACCGCCATTCCGGATGCGACCTCCTGGGCCGACCTCGTGGCCGAGCCCGGCGAGCTGGCATTCGACTCCGTGGAGTTCGACCATCCGCTGTACCTGCTCTACAGCTCCGGGACGACCGGCCTGCCCAAGCCCATCGTCCACGGCCACGGCGGGATCCTGCTGGAGCACCTGAAGATCCTCGGGCTCCATCACGACCTGGGCCCGGAGGATCGGTTCTTCTGGTTCAGCACCACCGGCTGGATGATGTGGAACTACCTGGTCTCGGCACTCGCCGTGGGTTCGACCATCGTCCTGTACGACGGGAGCCCGGCACACCCGGACCTCATGACCCTGTGGCGGCTGGCCGCCGAGCTGCGGGTCACCTGCTTCGGGACCAGCGCGCCGTTCCTCATGTCCTGCCGCAAGGAAGGGCTGCGGCCCGGCGAGGCGGTCGACCTGGGCGCCCTGCGGAGCATCGGCTCAACCGGGGCACCGCTGCCGGCGGAGGGCTTCCGGTACGTGTACGACGCCATCGGCTCGGAGCTGCAGCTCGCAAGCGTCAGCGGTGGGACCGATGTCTGCACCGCGTTCGTGGGCGCCAGCCCGCTCGTCCCGGTCTGGGAGGGCGAGATCAGCTGCCGCATGCTGGGCTGCCAGGTGGCGGCCTTCAACCCGGACGGCCGGCCCGTCGTCGGCGAGGAGGGTGAGCTGGTCATCACCGCGCCCATGCCGTCCATGCCGGTGGGCTTCTGGAACGACCCCGACGGCGCGCGCTACCGCGAGGCGTACTTCGCCATCTTCCCCGGCGCCTGGCGGCACGGCGACTGGATCACCGTCACCGAGCGGGGCAGCTGCATCATCAGCGGCCGCTCGGACGCGACCCTCAACCGCGGCGGCGTGCGCATCGGCACGGCGGAGTTCTACGCGGTGGTGGAGTCCCTGCCGGAGATCGCCGACGCCATCGTCGTCCACCTCGAGGAGGGCGACGAGCTGATCCTGTTCGTCACCCTGCGGGCTGGCGCGGCGCTCGACGACGGGCTGCGGGCACGGATCGCCGGTGAGCTGCGCCGCTCGCTGTCGCCGCGACACGTGCCCGACCGGATCGTGGAGGTCCCTGCCGTACCGCGCACCCTCTCCGGAAAGAAGCTCGAGGTCCCGGTGAAGCGGATCCTGGGCGGAACACCGCCGGAGGTGGCCGCTTCCCGCGGGTCGCTCGCCAACCCCGCCAGCCTGGACCCGTTCGTGGCGTTCCGGGACGGTCGCAGCTCGGAAGGCGAGCCGGACTGAGGCCGGCGTTCCGCAACTTGTCAGGCGCTGATCACCGCAGCGTTAGGCGCCGCCCGCGCCCCCAACTTGTCAGGCGCTGATCACCGCAGCGTTAGGCGAGTCGGAGCGAGGCGGAGCACCTTCGCAGGCGCCTGGCCGAGCGTGAATTCGGGACGATGTGACGGGCTGGCAGCGCCTGGAGTCGCCTAACGCTGATGACATCCGCAGATGAGCAGTCCGTGGCGGCGGGAGCGGGACCAGGGCCTGCGCGGCGGCCGACCGGGACCTGCGGCGGCGCCTTACCAGGGACGGATGCCCAGCAGATTGCGGGCGATCACCATGCGCTGAATCTGGCTGGTCCCCTCGCCGATCTCCGTGAGCTTGGCGTCGCGGAGGTAGCGCTCGACCTTGTACTCGGCCACGTACCCGTACCCGCCGTGGACCTGGATCGCGGCGTTCGTGACCCGCTGCGAGACCTCGGAGGCGAAGAGCTTGGCCATGGCCGCCTCGGTCGAGTAGGGATGTCCCTGGTCCTTGAGCCACGCCGCGCGGTACACCATCAGGCGGGCGGCGTCGATCTCGGTGGCCATGTCCGCGATCATGAAGCCCACGCCCTGGAAGCTGGCGATGGGCCGACCGAACTGCTCGCGCTCCTTCGCGTAGGCCGATGCCGCCTCGTACGCGGCCTGCGCCAGGCCCAGGGCCATGGCGCCGATCCCGATCCGTCCCCCGTCGAGGGTCTTGAGGAAGAGCTTGTCGCCCTCCCCCTCCTCGCCCAGGAGGTTCTCCGCGGGAATGCGGCATTCCTCGAAGAGCAGCTCGCCGGTGTTGCTGGCATGGAGGCCCATCTTCTCCTCCATGCGACCAATGGAGAAGCCGGGGGTATCGGCCTCGACGATGAAGGCGCTGATCTTGCCCGAGCTCGCCTCGCGATCGGTCACCGCGGTGACGATGTACGTGGACGCGACGCCCGCGTTGGTGATGAAGCGCTTGCTGCCGTCGAGGACCCACTCGTCGCCGTCGCGGCGGGCGCGCGTGCGCGTCCCGCGCGAGTCGCTCCCCGCGCCGGGCTCGGTGAGGCCGTACGCACCGATCTTCTCGCCCGAGGCGAGCGGGCGCAGGTACCGCTCCTTCTGCTCTGGTGTCCCGGCCAGGTAGAGCGGGTTGCAGCCCAGCGAGGTGTGGGCGCTGACGATGATCCCCACGCTCCCCGACACTCGCGACAGCTCCTCGACGGTGATGGCGTACGCCAGCGAGTCGAGGCCGGTCCCGCCCACCGATTCGGGGTACGGGACGCCCAGCAGCCCCAGCCCCGCCGCCTCCCGGATGATCTCGTGCGGGAATTCGCCCCGGCGCTCGAGCTCATCGGCCACGGGGGCAATCCGTCCCTCGGCGAAATCGCGCACGGTGCGTCGGATCTCGGTGTGCTCGGTTGACAGAGCGAAGTCCATGCGGCTCCTGCGGCTGCGATCGTCTCGGCAGCCGGAGTCTACCAAGCGCGGACCCGGCCACCGGGTGGGAGCCGGCGCGGGCGCCTCAGCGCGGCTGCGTCAGCCGGCCCGTCGCCATCGCTCGAGTGCGCGGACGGTCCTCTGCTCGGCGCGACGCAGGGCGGCCTTCCGGCGCCGCCGGAGCGGTGCCGGTCGCGGTCGCGTTCGCTTTGCGTGCTGCGGCTTCGCCATCGGCATCTTCTTGGACGCGCGGGTGCCCGGATTGGTTGCAGCTCGTGCGGGCGGCTCCGATCGCCGGGTGCGGAGGAGCCGGCCAGCATCAGGAAACCGCCGAAATCGTTGCCCCTCCGCAGGTCGGCGCGTATACTCCGCCAATCATCGGGAAGCCTGCTGCAACTCGATAAGGTTCCGCGTCCGTCCCAGCGTCCCAGGTTGGCACGAGGACCCCGGATGCCAGAGCACGACGTCCGTCTCGAGCGCGTCACGAAGCGGTTTCACGACGTCACAGCCGTCGATGATCTGTCGCTGCAAATCGACCCCGGGGAATTCTTCTCCATGCTCGGCCCCTCCGGATGCGGGAAGACGACCACCCTGCGCATGATCGGCGGGTTCGAGATGCCGACCGCCGGGACGATCTTCCTGGGCGACGTGGTGGTGACCGACCTTCCGCCATTCAAGCGCGACGTCAACACCGTCTTCCAGAACTACGCGCTCTTCCCGCACCTCAACGTCTTCGAGAACGTGGCCTTTGGCCTCCGGCGCAAGCACACGGAGAACGACGAGATCCGCCGCCGCGTGGGCGAGATGCTGGAGCTCGTGGAGCTCCCCGGGTACGAGCTGCGCAAGCCGAGCCAGCTCTCCGGCGGCCAGCAGCAGCGCGTGGCGCTGGCTCGCGCCCTCATCAACCGTCCCCGGGTGCTGCTCCTCGACGAGCCGCTCGGCGCCCTGGACCTCAAGCTGCGCAAGCAGATGCAGATCGAGCTCAAGCGCATCCAGACCGAGGTCGGCATCACCTTCATCTACGTCACCCACGACCAGGAAGAGGCGATGACCATGAGCGACCGCATCGCCGTCATGCGCGCCGGCCACATCGAGCAGCTCGGCGAGCCGGAGGAGCTCTACGAGCGGCCCCGGACGTCCTTCGTCGCCGGCTTCCTGGGCGTCAGCAATCTCCTCGACGGCAGCGTCGCCAGCCGTGACGCGGACGCGGACGCGATGACGGTTCGCCTTGGCGACGGCAGCGTTGTCCACGCACCGGCCGAGGGAGTGGACGGCGCGCAGGAGGTGCGCGTCGGCGTTCGGCCCGAGAAGCTCCGCGTGGTCGCCGTGGGCGACGACGCGGACGCCGCCATCGATTCGTCGCTGAACAGCCTGGCCGGCACCATCATGGACGCCAGCTACGTTGGCGTCAGCACCCAGTACCTCATCGACGCCGGAGGCGGGCAGCGTCTCACGGTGTATGCCCAGAACCTGGAGACCAGCGGCTCCCGTGCCGCGCTCGCCAACGGACAGCGCGTGCGCGTCACCTGGAGACCGGAACACACCTTCGTGATCGGGGGCTCGCACGAGCACCGCGCCGCAGACCCGCACAGCCCTGAAGGAGAGACCGATGAGTGACGGCCAGGAGCAGCAGACAGCAATCGAGGCAGCCATCGCGCGCATGGTCGCGAACGGGCGCCTCTCCCGCCGCGACTTCCTCAAGCGGGCGGGCCAGGGCGGCGCCTACGTGGGCGGAGCCCTCTCCATCTCGGCGATCCTGGCCGCCTGCGGGATCTCGCCCACGGCCAGCAACACGCCGACGCCGTCATCGGCGGCGCCATCGGTCTCCACGGCACCCACCCCGCGGCCAACCCCGGCCGGGCAGCTCAACTTCGCGAACTGGCCGCTCTACATCGACACCGACGAGAACGACTCGACCAAGCACAAGACCCTCGACGACTTCACCCAGGCGACCGGGATCAAGGTGAAGTACACCGAGGCGATCGAGGACAACCAGTCGTTCTTCGGCACCATCCAGCCGGATCTCTCCGCGGGCAACGACACGGGCTGGGACCTCATGGTCCTGACCGACTGGCTGATCGGCAAGATGGTGGGCCTCAACTTCCTCGAGCCGATCGATCTCGCCGCGTTCGTCCCGAACTTCACGGCGAATGCCGGCGACAAGTACAAGAACCCCACCTACGACCCGAACAACGCCCACTCGGTGCCATGGCAGTCGGGCATCACCGGCATCGCCTACAACCCCAAGCTCACCGGGCGGGACATCACCAGCTTCAACGATCTCTTCGACCCGGCCTTCAAGGGCAAGGTGGGCATGTTCACGGAGATGCGCGACACCATGAACCTGGCCCTGCTGGGGATCGGGGTGAAGCCGCTCGACGCGACCATGACCGACGTCCAGAACGCGCAGAAGAAGCTGCTCGAACAGGCCAACGCGGGGATCGTGCGGCAGTACTACGACAACTCGTACGCCGATGCGCTCACCAAGGGCGACATCTGGGTGACCATGGCCTGGTCCGGCGACATCTTCCAGCTGCAGTTCGACAACCCCGACCTGAAGTTCGTGGTTCCCACCGAGGGCGGGATCCT
Organism: uncultured Chloroflexia bacterium; assembly: GCA_963805645.1. Classification (GTDB taxonomy): domain Bacteria; phylum Chloroflexota; class Limnocylindria; order QHBO01; family QHBO01; genus CAVXEH01. The sequence goes on from CAWDVA010000009.1 coordinate 32,715, forward strand.
GTGGGTCGACAACATGTGCATCCCGGCGAAGGCCCAGCATCCGATCGACGCGCAGTACCTGATGAACTTCGTCTACACCCCCGAGATCGCCGCGCAGATCACCGAGTGGGTGAACTACATCTGCCCGGTCCCGGCGGCGCAGGGGATCATCAAGGAGCACGCGACCGCGGCGCAGAACAGCGGGGACAGCGAGACGGCGGACTACCTGAACGCCGTGGCGGACTCACCGCTGGTCTTCCCGAGCACCGACATGCTCTCCAAGGTCTACAGCTACAAGGTGCTCACGGACGACGAAGAGAAGCAGTGGAACGACCTCTTCCAGCAGGTCGTGCAGGGCTGATCGGATGCTCCGGCGTCTGCGCTGGGCCGTCCCCTACCTGCTGCTCACTCCGGGCGGCCTCTGGCTGACGATCTTCTTCGTGGTGCCGATGCTGGCAATGGCATCGGTCTCGCTCCAGGAGGGATCGCTGGCCAGGGGCTTCGCCCTGACCTGGAACTTCGGAATCTACCCCGACGCGATTCTGCGATGGGACACACAGCTCATCCGGTCGCTCCAGTACGGGCTGATCGCGACCGCCCTCACCATGCTGATCGGCTACCCGATGGCGTACACCATCGCCTTCCGCGGCGGCCGCTACAAGAACATCCTGCTGCTGCTGGTGATCCTGCCCTTCTTCACCAGCTTCATCATCCGCACCATCAGCTGGAAGTTCGTCCTGGCCGACCAGGGCATCCTGCTCGGCACCCTGAAGAACTGGGGCCTCCTGGACTCGACGTTCCACCTGATCGCCACCCCCATCGCGGTTGTCAGCGGGATCACCTACAACTTCCTCCCCTTCGTCGTGCTGCCCCTGTACGTGACCCTGGAGAAGATCGATCCAAGCCTGATCGAGGCAGCGGCCGACCTGTATGCAAGCCGGTCCCGCGCCTTCCTGCGCGTGACGCTGCCTCTCTCGCTTCCCGGCGTCTTCGCCGCCTCGCTCCTCAGCTTCATCCCGGCCGTTGGCGACTACATCAACGCCGAGCTGCTGGGAAGCCGCCAGACGACCATGATCGGGAACGTCATCCAGCGCCTCTACCTGCAGAACAATGACTATCCCCAGGCGGCGGCACTGAGCGCTGTGCTCATGGTGGGCCTCCTGGTCGGGGTGCTGCTCTACCAGCGCATGCTGGGCGGAGCGGAGCTGACGGCAGGATGACCGCGCCAGCCGCCCCCCTCTACCGCCGCCCGCTGCGCCAGCGCGCGAGCAGCCGCGTCCTCCCCGTCTTCACCGGCCTGGCGGTCGCCTACCTGTTCCTGCCCATCGCGGTGATGGTCCTCTTCGGCTTCAACCAGGTCCACGGCAAGTTCAACTTCACCTGGAACGGGTTCACCCTCGAGAACTACGGCAACGTGCTCGCCTACCAGGGCCTGACCGACGCGCTGAAGAACAGCCTCGTGGTGGCGGTGGTGGCGACGCTGGTGGCCACCACGCTGGGGACGCTCATCGGCCTCGCGTTGACCCGCTACGAGTTCAAGGGCCGCGGCCCGCTGAACGTGCTCATCTTCCTGCCCATCGCCAGCCCGGAGGTCGTGCTCGGCGCATCGCTCCTCTCGCTGTTCGTCTCGATGGGCGTGACGCGGAGCCTGATCACCATCGTGATCGCGCACGTCATGTTCGACATCAGCTACGTCGTGATCACCGTCCGGGCCCGAATCGCCGGCTTCGACCGACACCTGGAGGAGGCGGCCATGGACCTGGGCGCGGACGAATGGACCACCTTCCGAAAGGTGACCCTGCCCCTGATCTTCCCCGGGATTCTCGCGGCAGCGCTGCTGGCATTTGCGCTCTCGATCGACGACTTCGTGATCACCCAGTTCAACGCCGGCCAGACCGTCACCTTCCCGCTGTGGGTGTACGGCGCCTCGCGGGTCGGCGTGCCGCCGCAGGTCAACGTCATGGGAACCCTGATCTTCGTGATCGCCACGCTGGGGATCGGCGCCTGGATCTGGCTCCAGCGGCGGAACCTCGTGGCGCAGCGCCCCGTGGCAGACCCCGAATGAGCGCGGGCGCCGGGCGACGTCCGCCCCACGCGCCGGTCGATCCGCCCCCGCCGGCACCCGGGCGCGGCACCTCCGCTGACCGGTCGGCGACGGAGCGCCAGCATCCGCTGCGCATCGGCGAGGCCGCCCGTCGGGTGGGCGTGTCGCCGAGCGCCCTGCGCCAGTGGGAGCACCAGGGCCTGGTGGCTCCCCGGCGCACCGGTGCACGCTATCGCCTCTACACCGAAGCCGATATCGCGCGCCTGGAGGAGATCCGTCGGATGCGGACCGAGGAGCGGGTCAACGCGCCGGGCATCCGTCGCCTGCTCGAGCCGGCATCCGGCCCCGGCCATCGCGAGGCGACCATGAGCGGCGATGCCCTCCGCGAGCTGCGGACGGCGCATGGCCTGTCGCTCCGCGAGGCGGCCCAGCGCTCCGGGTTCTCGGTCAGCTTCATCAGCGGCGTGGAACGCGGGGCCACGCGGGCCAGCGTCGCCACCCTGCAGCGCCTGACCAGCGCGTATGACGTCACCGTTGGCAAGCTCCTCAGCCAGCGCGGGTCGCGGCGTGTCGTCCGTGCCGGCGAGCGCGTCTCGCTCGAGCTGGAGGCCGACGGGGTCCGCATCGAGCAGCTTGCCGATGGCGCCCGGCACCTCGAGCCGCACCTGTTCTGGCTGGCGCCCGGAGCCTCGAGCGATGGCGCCTATCGGCACAAGGGCGAGGAGTTCCTCTTCGTCATCATCGGGTCACTGACCATCTGGGTCGGCGACAACGAGCGATACACCCTGCGCGCCGGTGACGCGCTGACCTTCCCTTCGACGCTGCCCCATCGGTGGCACAACAACCCCCGGGAGGAGACCAGGCTGCTATGGATCAACACGCCACCAACGTTCTGACATCGGACCCCGACTGGTTGGCGCTGCGGGACGGCGTCCCCGCGGTCTGGGCGCGGTACACCGACCTCGTCGTCGAGCGGGGCATCGGCTCATGGATCGAGACCGTATCGGGCGAGCGGTACCTCGACTACACCTGCGGCATCGGCGTGACCAACACCGGCCACGCCCACCCGCGCGTCAGCGCGGCCATCGCCGAGCAGGCCGGGAAGATCATTCACGCCCAGCAGAACATCCTCTATCACCGGCCGGGTCTCCTGCTCCACGAGCGCCTCCCCCGGCGCTTCCCCAACCTGCCGTCCGGCGAGACTGCCGGACTCTTCCTGTCGAACTCGGGCGCGGAGGCGGTCGAGGCCGCGGTCAAGCTGGCCAAGGCGGCCACCCGGCGGCCGGGCATCGTCGCGTTCCGCGGCGGGTTCCACGGGCGAACCCACGGTGCCATGGCCCTGACGACCTCGAGCGTCAAGTACCGCGGCCACTTCGAGCCGCTCCTGGGCGGGATCCACCACGTCCCGTACCCGTACCCGTTGCACGCGCCGGGTGGTCCGAGCGCCGATGCCGCGCTGGCGTACACCCTGGCCGCCATCGACGAGCTGTTCATGACCACCATCTACCCCGACGACGTGGCCGCGTTCCTCGTGGAGCCGGTGCTCGGCGAGGGCGGCTACGTCATCCCGCCGGAGGGGTTCCTCCCTGCGCTGCGGGAGATCGCGGACCGGCACGGGATCCTGCTCATCGCCGACGAGGTGCAGTCCGGCTATGGCCGCACGGGCCGCTTCTTCGCGACGGAGTGGACGGACACCACCCCGGACATCGTGGTGATGGCCAAGGGGATCGCATCGGGGATGCCGCTCTCCGGAATCCTGGCCCGCGGCACCCTCCTCGACTGCTTCGCGCCGGGTGCCCACGGCGGGACGTACGGCGGCAACGCGGTCGCCTGCGCCGCGGCGCTCGCCACGCTCGACGTCATCGACGACGAGGGGCTCGTCGCACGCGCCGAGCGGCTCGGCAGCCGGCTGCTCGACGGCATCCGGAGCCAGGCCGACGGGCACGCCTTCGTGGCGGAGGTCCGCGGGAGGGGCATGATGATCGGCATCGAGCTCGCGGAGCCGGGCACGCTCGCGCCCCGTGCGGACCTGGTGAAGGCCCTCATGCACGAGGCCTTCGACCGCCACCTGCTGCTGCTCAGCTGCGGGACCTGGGGCCAGGTCGTCCGCGTCATCCCACCACTGGTGACCACCGACGAGGAGGTCGACGAGGCGATCGCGGTGATCGGCGAGGCGCTCGACGCGATCGGCGCCTGAGGCGCTCGCCGAAGCGGTGGCCTGATCACCGCCCGACCCGCCGGCGGCGCCTCGTCCGCACCGACGGCCGGCGCGAACCCGGGGTCACCCGTCGACGAAGGCGGCCAGGACCGATGCCGGGACCGGCACCAGGGGCGGGCGAGGCGTCATGCGGCCCATGGGATCGCCCGGCGCCAGGTCCAGCCAGCCCGCGACCAGCGCCTCGCAGCGGCGTCCCTGGCACTCACCGAAGAGGGCCCCGGTCCGACGCTTCACGGCGTCGACGCTCACCCAGCCGGCCTGCGCGGCGCGGTAGGCGGACTCCGCGCTCTTCTCCCGGCAGATGCACGAGAGCTGACGCGGCATCGGCTCCAGCGGACGCGGCGGCCCTTCAACCCTGATGCCGGCCGCCTCCGCGTCGATCAGCCGCAGCAGCGAGGGGTCGGGCCGAACGAGGCGCAGGCGAGACGCGGTCACGAGCCAGGGAGTCGCCCGCTCCCCGTCCACGATCGCGGCCCACGCGGTCCAGGCGCCATCGGTCTCTCGCTCGAGCCAGATCACGGTGGAACCATCGGCCAGCGGGAGGTCGTCGTCCACCACCAGAAGCTCGTCCAGCGCCAGCCGCCGGAGCGGCAGGACGGTGAGGGGGCGGCGCTGGGCCACGTCGCCCGCGCGCTGCGGGGGCTCAAGGCGGTCCCAGGCCATGGCTGGGTTCAAAATGGGCTCGGTCATCCGGGCTCGGAGCCGGGCAGGGGCTCCACCGGCGGCTCGTCTGGCGCCAGCCGCCGGTAGCGAGACGCGTAGTAGAGAAGCGGGTCGGCGTCGTCCTCGAATCCCGCGGCCACGATCTCGCCGATGAAGATGGTGTGGTCGCCGCCGTCGTGGCGGGCCGCGAGACGGCAGTCGAAGTAGGCGATGGCGCCATCAAGGATCGGTGATCCGGTCTCCGCCTCGTGCCAGGGCGCGTCGCAGAATCGCCGGAGCTTGGCCTCGGTCACCGGCTTCGCAAAGCACTCGGCGAGCGCGCGCTGATCGGAGCCCAGGACGCTCACCGCGAACGAATGGCTCTCGATGATGGCCTCGTGGGTGTCGCTCTTGCGGTTGAGGCTGGCCATCATGAGCGGCGGGTCGATGCTGATGGAGCTGATGGCGTTGGCGGTCATCCCGGCCAGGAGCGGGCCGCGACGGGCAGCGACGACGGCGACGCCGGTGGCGAAGCGCCCCATCATCGATCGCAACCAGCGCTTCTGATCGTCTGAAATGGGGAGGGTCGACGCACCGGAGGCGCGCTCGAAGCGGGCTGCCACGGCTACCGGTAGCGCTCGAGCTTCTCGAGGATGGCATTCGCCACGGCCCAGTCCGCCGCGCTGGGCTCGTCGCCGCGGTGGAGATGGACGAGCGGAACCGTGTTCCACGACGGCCCATCCTCGCGCGGGATGTGGATTGCCATGTCGCCGCGGTCGAGATAGGCAACGATCGTGGCGCCCCGGTCGCCACCGCGCGCGAGGGCTCGTTCGAGGGCGCTCGCGAAGTCCGCGGCGGAGCCGAACTCCAGCTTGATCCGCGAGGCGGTCAGCCCGGTGGTCGGCGGCAGCATCGAGCTCATCGGGCCGCTCCCGCGAGGTCGAAGATCCAGCCGAAGAAGGTAGCGCCACCCAGGATGACGAAGACCACGACGAGCAGGATCAGCACGTAGCCGATGGCGTTCGCCCAGCCCGGCACCCGGGCTCCCCCGGCGCCGGTCACCGATCCTTCCGCCAGCCACACCGCCAGCGCATCGCCGTCCACGCGCAGCTCCACGTCGTCGTCGAGCGGCACCACCACGACGCGCTCGCGATCGTCGCCCTGCTCGGACGTGACGAGGGCGCGCGGCGCGGCTCCCTGCCGCACGAGCAGGGCGTGGTTCCCCGCGGCGTTCGTCAGGCTCGCCGCCTCGACTCGGCCGGCGCGACCTATGGGCAGCGGCGGAAGCTCAGGGTCCACGCCCGGAGGATAGCAGCCGCCGGCGACAGGACTGATCCCGCGACGGCCTCCCGATCAGGGTCGGTCAAGGAGCGCCAGCGTCGGCTCCAGGGCGCGGATCGACTCCACCGTGATGGGATCCAGGACCAGCTGCACGTGCCGGACGCCCTCGACGGCAAACGCGCGAAGGGCGGCCGCCAGGACCTCCGGGCTCCCGTCGATAGGCTCCGGGTGCGGCTCGCTCACGTCCCCGTTCCGGCGACCGGTGGCACCCTGCAGGCGGACGAGCAGGGCCACCGTCCGCTCCAGTGTCGCGGGGTCGCGTCCCGCAGCACGGCACGCGGCGTCGATCCCCTCGCGCAGCTGCCGGTACCCGGCCGGCGAGTTCGCGAACCACGAGTACCACGCGTTCCACGAGTCGACCCAGGGCAGGGTAAGGGCCAGCATTCGCTCGCCGATCGACCCGACCATGAGCGGCGGGCCTCCCGCCCGGTGCGGGGGTGGATGCAGCTCGCAATCCGGCGCGGAGTGATAGGTCCCGGTGTAGTCCACGCGTCCTTCGCGGAGCAGCCCGCGGATGATGGCGAACGCGTCCGCGAAGCGGCTGACCCGGTGGTCGAACGGCATGCCGTATGCCCGGTACTCCGTCTCGTTCCAGCCGGCGCCCAGGCCGAGGATGAGCCGGCCGCCGGAGATGGCGTCCACGTCGGCCGCCATCTTGGCGAGCACCGCGGGATTGTGAAAGCTGACGCAGGCGACGAGCGGGCCAATCTCGACGCGTGACGTGACCGCCGCGAGGGCCGAGAGCAGCGACCAGGCCTCCCAGGGGCCACGGGACTCGCCATCGGGATAGCGGTAGAGCAGGTGGTCTCCGACCCAGAGGCTGTCGAGGCCGATCGCCTCCGCGACCTGCGCCATCTCACGCAGCTCCGGCCAGCCGACCACGCGCTCCACCTCGGGGAGCTGGATCCCGACCTTCAGCGCCCGTGCCATGGCAGCTCCTTCACAGATCGCGTCGCTCGAAGCTGACCACGGCAATGGCCAGCATCCCCGCCACCCAGACGATGCACCAGGCAAGGTACCCCAGCGCCGGCGGCGAGGATGCGTAGAACGGGAAGGCGGCGATCTGCGGGCCGGCCACCGCTCCTCCCAGCAGCACGGATGCGGGCTCCAGGCTGAAGATGGCCCCGCGCCACAGGCCGTCCGTGGGAAGGATGAAGCGAGACACGGCGCCGATCTGGGTCGTGACCGGATCGTTGAAGGCGGAGCCGATGCCGCCCACCACACCGGCCAGCCACGCCAGCCCGAACAGCAGCATGGCGATGATCCCGGTGGTCACCGGGGGCATCCGGGTGGAGAGCGTGATGGCCAGGGTCAGCGTCACCCCGCCGACCGCGGCGAGGTAGACGGCCGCGGAGACCGGATGCGAGGGGACGTAGCCGGTCGTGACCGAGACAGCCACGAACTCGCAGGCGGTGGCGATGCCCGCGTAGACCACGACCACGATGGCCAGGGCCAACCATTTGCCGAGCAGGATCGAGGAACGGCGGATGGGGCGGGCCACCACGGCGAGCGCCTCCCCGCTCTCCAGCTCGCCGGCCACCGACGGGGCCGCGGCGAACACCGCTGCGAGGGCCAGCACGAAGCTGAACATGAACATGACCAGGATCAATAGCTGCGAGCCGATGGTCTGGAACTGCGTCGTCGTGAGCGGCGGGCCATTGCCGGCCGCCAGGTTCGGCAGCTGCGCGTATCCCCACGCGGTAAGAAGCACCGCGACCACGGAGAGACCGCCCAGGGCCGGGAGCAGCCGTCGTCGCGCGCCTTCCCGCAGCGTGGTCGTGGCGATGGTCCAGATCTCGCGCGCCATCAGTCCGGGCTCCGCAGCAGCTGACGGAATCGTTCCTCGAGGCTGGGCTGCAGCAGCTCGACGCCGTAGATCTGCGCACCAGCGGCCACCAGCTCAGCCACGATCTCGGGAACCGCGTGCTCGGTCGCGCCGACGATGAGCAGCCAGGCCCCGTCGCGCTGGAGCGTCCCGTAGCGGGTCAGGGTTGCCTCGGCACCGTCCGGCACCCCGGCCGCCCGGACCCTGACGCCGCCGGGGCGCAGCAGGTCACCCAGGGGCCCCGCGGTGAGGAGCCGCCCGTGGTCGACGATGGCCACCCGGTCGCAGACCTGCTCCAGCTCGCTGAGCTGGTGCGAGTTGAGCACCACCGTCGTGCCCTGCTCGCGCAGGCCGCGGATGATCCCGCGCAGCTCGTGCCGGCCGAGCGGATCGAGGGCCGTGGACGGCTCGTCCAGGATGACGAGCGCGGGGCGGCCCAGGAGCGCCACGGCCAGCCCCAGGCGCTGCTGCATCCCCTTGGAGTAGGTCGACACGCGGCTGTCGGCGCGAGCCTCGAGATCGGCAGTGGCCAGGGCGGTGCCGATCTCCGCGTGCCACGCCGCGGGTGGCACGCCGGCCAGGCGCGCGTGGAGGCGCAGCACCTCGCGCCCCGTCAGCCAGGATGGATAGCGGAACAGCTCCGGCAGGTATCCGACGGAGCGACGTGCCTCCGGGTCGCCCAGCGCCCGGCCGAGCAGCCGACCGTCACCCCCCGAGGGGTGTGTCAGCCCCAGCACGATCTTCACGGCCGTGGTCTTGCCGGCGCCGTTCGCGCCCAGCAGGCCAAAGACCTCGCCGCGCTCCACCGCCAGGTCGAGCCCATCCAGGGCCACAACCTGCCCGTAGCGCTTGGTGATGCCACGCAGCTCGGCGACCGGTTCCGCCATGCGCCGATTGTCGCAGCCCGCGCGGGTCGGGCGTGCTCAGCGCAGGACCAGCGCTCGCGCGGCCTCCGTCAGCCAGGCGGCGTACCGATCCGGGGACCAGCCGGCTTCCACGACGAGCAGCCGGTAGACGTCCGGCGCAGTGATGGTCCACAGCACGTCGGCCGCGTCGTCGACACTGATGCCGTCCCGCAGGCGGCCCATGGCCGACCAGGCTTCCGCGAACCCGCGCATCCAGCCGTGACGTCCTTCGGAGCCGGTCCGGTACGCGGCGGCCAGCTCGGGGTCGGTCGCCCCACCCACCCGCAGGGCCTCCATGATCGCCCAGATGGGCCCCATGATGGTGGGCGCGGCCCGGCCGAAGGTGGTGAGCTGAGCCTCCAGGTCGCCCGCGGCGATGAGCGCGCCCAGGTCGCCGCCGGGCACCGCCCGGCGAAGGGCCGCCTGCAGGTTGCGCTCGCCCACCGCGGCGAACAGGGCCGCCTTGGATCCGAAGGTGGCGTAGACCGTCTCCACCGACACGCCCGCCGTCTCGGCGATCCGGCGCAGGGTCGCGCCGCTGTATCCGTCGCGCTCGAGGTGGCGCGCCGCCGCGTCGAGGATGGCGCTCCGCGTCCGCTGTGCCTGGCGGTCGCGCAGCGGCGAACGGTACTGGCGCCGGCGCTTGACGGATTCGCTCATACCGCTACAGTAGCAGACTATTCGTTACAGTAGCCATGTAGTGAAAGGAATCCGGGCATGGAGATCGGGCTTGTCTTCAAGTTCCTGCACATCAGCACCATGATCGCCGCCGTGACACTGGCCCTTGGCCCATCCCTCGTCTTCGACCGTGTCGCCGCCAGCGGGGACGTGATCGCGACACGCGCATTCCTGTCGCGGATGGCGATCTTCGATCGGCTCATCCCGGGCCTGTTCGTCACCGGCGCGTTGTTCGGCCTCCTCGCCGCGGCGACCATCGGCTTCAACCTCCTGGCGCCCTGGCTGGTCATCGCCTACACCCTGTTCGTGGGCATGCTGGCCATGCACGGCACCGTCGGGAGCCGATGGCGCATGGCCCTGGGACGCACCCTGGCATCGGTGCCTGCCGGCGCGGCGACCTCGCCCGACGTCGCCACCGTCGCGTCCGCCACCGTGGGCAGGGTCCTGTACTGGGTGACCGCGGCCGTGACGGTGATCACCGTCTTCGACATGGTGGCCAAGCCGTTCAGCTGAATGGGCGATCCCAGCGCCGGGCGGCTCAGGCGACGCGCTTCGTCTTCTTGCTGACGTAGTCGACGAGCACGTACTCGCCCAGGTGCTCCGGCTCCACGTAGAAGGCACGGCCCCGGTTGATGCGGCTCAACAGGTCCACGAAATCGGACAGGTACCGTGAACGCTCGAGCATGAAGGTGTTGATGACGATTCCCTCGCGGGTGCAGCGGCCCACCTCGCGCAGGGTGGACTGCATGGTCCGGATGGTGGGCGGGTAGGCGAACTCCACCTGGCCGTTGGCGATGTGCGCCGTGGGCTCGCCATCGGTGATGACCACGATCTCCTTGTTGCCTCCACGTCGTCCCAGGAGGCCGCGGGCGATGATCAGGGCGTGCTGGAGGTTGGTCCCATACTCGAACTCGTACGGCGACAGGGTGGCGATCGCCTCCGGCGGGATCTGGCGCGCGTAGTACGCGAACCCGACCACGTACAGCCGGTCGCGCGGGTACTTGGTGCTGATCAGGGTGTGGAGCGCCATGGCGACCCGCTTGGCGGCCGTGGAGCAGCCGCGCAGGAGCATGGAGCGGCTCATGTCCAGCAGCAGCACGGTGCTGGACACGGTGGTCTCCTCCGACCGATGGACCTCGAAGTCGTTTGGCCCGATGGCGACCGGCAGCCCGGGTCCCGAGCGAGCCATGGCATTGAACAGGGTGCGGTTGATGTCGACCGCGAACGGGTCGCCGAACTCGAACGGCTTGGTCTCGTCGGTCCGCTCGCCGCCCTGCCCGGGGCTGGGGAGCGCGTGGCCGCCCAGGGTCTCGCGGCGGAGGCGGCTGAAGATGTCGGCCAGGGCCTGGGTGCCCATCCGCCGCGCGGCGCGAGGAGTGAGCTCCAGGCGGCCGCCGTTGCGCACGAGGTATCCGGCCTCCTCGAGCGAGCGCGTGAGCTCGCGCAGCTGGGCCAGGTCCTCCGCGGACTCCTCGCCGGCCAGGTCGCGGAGGAGCTGCTCGTCGATCTTCGACAGGCCGTCCGGATCGCGGGCGGCCGTCAGCTGCTCCTCCATGGCGTCGTAGCGCTGCTGCCGATCGATGGCGGCCAGCGCCTCGGGCAATCCCAGCTCCTCTGATCCGTCGAACGGATACGGCTCGCCGAAGGGACGGTCGGGCCGAAGCGACTGGAGGTTTCCGGCGAGGCGCGCCATGTCCCAGCGCAGCCGGTCGTCGCGCAGCAGGTCGTCCATCATCTGCGAGAGCTCGCTTCGCATTTCCGGGGACATCGAGGACAGTAGCGAGGCCATCTGTGACGCCTGGCGGTGCAGGTGGTCGATGAGCTGGTCGACGGTCTCGATCCCCGGCGGGAAGAAGCGGCCGTGCTGGGCCATGAACGAGTCGAAATCGGCCCGCGTGTCCGAGCCGCTGGCGTGCTTCTCCAGGAGCTGGTTGAGATCGCGGACCATGGCCCGTACCCCGTCGAGGTCTTCCGGAGTGACCTTGCTGACCCCCTCCTTCATGCCGGCGAAGTAGGTCTGCAGCATCTGCTGGCGCAGCTCGTCGGTCAGGGCGTTGAAGGCGTCGCGCGCTCCGGGGTCCATGAACTCGTAATCGCGCAGGCCGTTGAGCCGTCCCGCCACGCCGGCTGGCAGTGCATCGAGGCGGTCCACCCTCTGCTGGGCGGCACGGCGGAGCACCTGCTCTGCCATGCGAGCCTGGTCCTGGACATCTCCCGGCGGCGCATCGAGGGCCGCCTGCTCCGCCTCGTGGAGCCGCCGCTCGATCCCGGCGCGCTCCTGATCCATGATGCCCTGCAGCCGCTCCTCGATCTCGTCCAGGGCGCCGCCGAGGTTCGAGCGCTCGAGCTCCTCGCGCCGCCGCCGCCGCAGCTGCTCCATGATCCGCCGCAGGCCGGGGATGTCCCCGCCGCGGGTGCCGCGCATGCCGCGCTGCATGAGCCGCTGGAGGGCGCGCCGCACGTCACCCTCGGCAAGGACGTCCTCGCTGACGGCGCGGAGCACGTCGTCCGCGTCGAAGGGCGGCAGCTGCTGGCTTCCGTCCCAGCGCGAATATCGGTACAGGCTCACCACGGTAGAGTGACAGACGTCCACGACGCCGTCCACGGACCACGTTCCCGCGTCATCGGCCCCCACGGAGCATGCCCAATGTCCAGCCCGTCCGATATCCCTGCCTCCGAGCGCAACAAGACCGTACCCCTCGACCTGCTGCATCGCACTGCCGACATCGTGGCGAACTTCCTCGCCTCGCTCGACGAGCGCCCCGTCCGCGCCCGCGCCGATGTCGAGACCCTGCGCCGCCGGCTCAGGATCCCCCTGGGGGAGGAGCCGACGGGCTCCGCGGAGGTGATCGAGCAGCTCGCGACGGATGCCGACGACGGCATCCTCGGATCAGCCGGGCCACGGTTCTTCGGATTCGTCATTGGCGGGTCGCTGCCGGTCGCGCTGGCCGCCGACTGGCTCACCTCGGGCTGGGATCAGAATGCAGGGCTCTACGTATGCGGACCATCCGCGGCCGTGGTCGAGGAGGCCGTGGGCGATTGGCTCGTGGACCTCTTCGGCCTGCCTGCCGGCACCAGCATTGGCCTGACGACCGGCTGCCAGATGGCGCACTTCACCTGCCTGGCAGCCGCACGCAGCGCCGTCCTGCGTCACGCCGGTTGGGACGTGGAGGCTAAGGGGCTGTTCGGAGCGCCGGCCATCGAGGTGGTGGTGGGAGCCCACGCGCACTCAACGGTCCTGGCCGCCCTCGGCTACCTGGGCCTGGGCAGCGAACGGGTGCACCCCGTGGCCACCGACGCCCAGGGCCGCATCCAGCTCGGAGCGCTGGACCAGGTGCTGGACGGCATCGCGCCGGACGCCCCGCTCATCCTCTGCCTGCAGGCGGGCGAGGTGAACTCCGGCGCCTTCGACCCCTTCCGCGAGGCGATTCGGCGCGTTCGGGCGCGCGAGGCCGCCTGGGTGCACGTCGACGGCGCGTTCGGGCTGTGGGCCCGTACGGTGCCGGAGATGGCGGCCCTGGCCGACGGGGTGGAGCTCGCGGACTCCTGGGCAACCGACTCGCACAAGTGGTTGAACGTGCCATACGACTCGGGCATCGCCCTGGTGCGCGATGCGCATGCGCACGCTGCCGCGATGTCGCCGCCGCATTCGCCCTACCTCCAGTACACCGCCAGCCAGGAGCGCGACGAGATCCACTGGGTGCCGGAGTTCTCGCGGAGGGCCCGCGGGTTCACGGTCTATGCGGCGCTTCGGTCGCTGGGCCGTCGCGGAGTCCGCGACCTGATCGCCGGCTCCTGCCGACAGGCGCGCCTGATGGCGCATCGGGTGGCGCAGGAGCCGGGGGTCCACGTGCTGAACGAGGTCGTGCTCAACCAGGTGTTGGTGCGGTTCGGGACCGCGGGGTCGGATGCAGCGGCCGACGATCTCACCCGGCGGGTGATCACCCAGGTCCAGGACGACGGCGTGCTGTGGCTGTCCGGAACCACCTGGGACGGGCGCGCCGCGATGCGCATCTCCGTCTCGAACTGGGCGACGAGCGACGCGGACGCGACGCGGTCGGCAGAGGCGATCCTGGATGCCTACCGTCGGGTTCGCTGACCGGCGTCAGCGCGCGTAGCGGACACCGCCGGCGCGGCGGTCCTTGTTAAGCCTGCGGTTGAGGTGGAGCCCTTCGAGCACGAATTCGACGCCGCTGGCAACCGACGCCGGCGCCTCCCCCACCTCCAGGCGGCCGATGGCGCGGCGCAGCTCGGGGATCTCCTCGACGAGGGCCCCGTGCGTGCTGGACGGGACGTACTCCCCCACTTCGGCGGCGGCGCCGGCCTCGAAGCGCTCGATGAGCGAAGTCATCTCCGACAGCGCGAAGTGCCGGTTGAAGACGTTGACCGTGGCCCGCGCCACGAGCTTCTCGACCACGCGGTCCTCGCGCTCCTCGTCGCCAAGGGTCTCGAGCTCGATCTTGCCCGCGGTGGAGGCCACGATGGCCGGCAGGTCGCTGATCCGCGGGGCGGCGGTCGCCTCTCCCAGGCGCACGGAGCGCTTGAGCGCCGCGGCGGTGAGCGTCTCCGCGTTCGCGATGCTTACCCGGACCGAGACACCGGACCGCTGGCTCACCTCGGACGAGCGGCGGGCGAGCTGCGAGAGCTCGGCGACGATCTCCTTCATGAAGCCCGGGACGTGAACGGAGACGCCATCGGCCTCGTCGGAGGAGGTACCGGCCTCCTGGTCGATGATCGCGATCTCGGTCGCCGCGTCCTCGGGATAGTGGGTCCGGATCTGTGCCCCGAACCGATCCTTGAGCGGAGTGATGATCCGGCCGCGGCTGGTGTAGTCCTCGGGATTGGCGCTGGCGATGACGAAGAGGTCGAGCTCCAGGCGGATGCGGTATCCGCGGATCTGGACATCGCGCTCCTCCATCACGTTGAGCAGGCCCACCTGGATCCGCTCGGCGAGATCCGGCAGCTCGTTGATGGTGAAGATGCCACGGTGGGTCCGCGGCAGCAGGCCGTAGTGGATCGTCAGCTCGTCGGAGAGGTAGCGACCTTCTGCGACCTTCACCGGGTCCACCTCGCCGATGAGGTCGGCGATGCTGATGTCCGGGGTGGCCAGCTTCTCGGCGTAGCGATCCGCGCGACCGATCCAGGTGATGGGCGTGGCGTCCCCCTGCTCGGCGACCGCCGCCGCCGCGAACGGCGAGATGGGATGGAACGGATCGTCGTGCAGCTCTGCTCCGGCGACCGCCGGAATCCACTCGTCGAGGAGCCCCACCAGGGAGCGCGCGATACGGCTCTTGGCCTGCCCGCGCTCGCCGAGCAGGATGACGTCCTGCCCTGCCAGGACCGCGTTCTCGATCTGGGGCAGGACGGTCTCGTCGTAGCCCAGGATCCCGGGAAGGAGCGGCTCTCCGCGTCGGATGCGGTCGAGCAGATTGGCCCGCATCTCGTCCTTGACGCTGCGGCTGCGCCAGCCGGACGCGCGCAGCTCGCCGATGGTGGAGGCGACGGGATGGGTCATGCGGAGGCTCCTTCGGAATCGCTCGGGTCGGGTCGCGGGCTCGTGTCGCCGGCGGGGGCCGCTGCCCCCGGTCCAGAGTACTCCGCGAGTGCTTCGGCCACCGATGGCGGGTCGCAGATGCCACGGTCGGCGAGATTCGAGAGGAAGGCGGACCGGGCGGTGAGCTCGTCTTCCAGGGCGACCGGGTCCATGCCCAGGCTGCGGGCGAGCGTCGCGTACCCATCGGGGTCGTGGACGAACCCGAGTGCTGCTCGACCGCCGTCATCCGGGAGGACCGGCGGCACGGGGAGGCGCTGCGCGCCGGTCAGGCGCGGCGAGCGCTCCCCGTCGATGGTCGCCAGGCGCACCGGTGCCAGGCGGCCGTCCGGCCCCAGGCGCAGGTGCCAGGCCCCCTCGCAGCGGCGGTACGTCCCGTGCGGCGTGCGGTAGGCGGAGAACTGGAGGTAGACGGTCAGGCCGGCGAGGTCCGCATCGGTGGCGCCCACCCCTTCGCGCAGGGCGGACAGCGCCTCGTCCAGTGAGTCCGCATGCATGGTGGCCCCCAGGCCGTAGCCGCGCCCCGCCAGCTCCAGGGCGCCGCGCGCATTGCGGCCCCAGACGTAGATGGGGAGGTGGTCGCTCATCTCGTTGATGAGCAGGTAGGTGCGCTCCGGCCCGTACTCGTCGGTCCAGCTGAAGTCGCCGCGCCAGCCGCGCAGGAAGATCCCGACCGTGCCGTCGGGAAGGAAGTCGACGAGCGACGAGAGGGTCGTGGTCTTGCCCGCCTGCGGCGCCTCGCTGGCCAGCATCACCCCGCGTCGGCGTACGACGAGCGCCCAGAGGGTCGCCATGAGCCGCAGGTCCAGGCTCCCGGTGGCCACGATCTCGACGGCGCTCATCGGCTCAGGCGGCGTCCAGTGATACCCCCACCACCCCTCGGGGAACCGGGAGAACCAGGCAGCCAGCGAGCCGGACATTGGATTGGGCACGGTACGCGCGTTCCGGGCCCCGGCGCAACCGGCGATTGTCGGGCCGGCTCGTCAGGCGCGCATCACCGAAGCGTTAGGCGAGTCCAGCGGCTGGTTTCGTCGCCCCCGGCCGCCCATCCACGCTCAGCCGCGGCGCTCCCGGCGGTCGCCCGACACGGCCGACTCGCCTAACGCTGCTCAGATCCGCAGGTGATGAGTCCGTGGCCGATGCAGGCCACGATCGGCGCGTAACGCGCACCCGGCGCGCAGGTGACGAGACGGGCCAATCAGCGTCGCAGCAGGAACCGGGTCATGGCGTGCCGATAGACGAAAACCGCGCGCATCGCCAGGCCTGCCAGGACATCGACCAGCCGGCCCGGCATTCCGTCGGGACCGACGTGGAAGGTGATCTCGTCGCTGACCCAGGTGCCGCGTCGTCCGGGCGTGAAGGTGTGGACGTGGTCGAAGCGCGCCATCGGCCCGGACAGGGTGGTGTCCGCGAAGCGGGCGTTCTCCACGCGCTCCTCCAGGCGGACCCGCCAGGCGAGCGGCGTCCACGGCCCCATCCCGTAGCGGAACTCCAGGATGGAACCGGCTCGGGGCGGGACGGGCGCCACCCCGACGAGGACGACTCGCGCCGGCGGGGGCGTCAGGCGACCAAGGTTCGCCGGGTCGTCGAAGAAGGCGAAGACCCGCTCAACCGGGGCGTCGACCCAGCCGCGGGAACGGATGGTGGGCATGCCACTGCTACGGCGATCAGACCCCGAACGGATTGATGGGCTTGGCGCCGGTCGCCACCAGGACCGCCTTGGTCTCCGTGTAGAGGTCCAGGGCATCGGCGCTCATCTCGCGCCCATAGCCGGATTCCTTGAACCCCCCGAACGGGACGCCGGGGAACGCGGCGAACGGTGTGTTGATTCCCACCGTTCCGCTCCGGACGCGCTGCGCAACCCGGTGCCCGCGTGCGGGATCGCCGGTCCATACCGTCGCCGCCAGGCCGTACCGCACGTCGTTGGCGATCCGGATCGCCTCCGCCTCGTCGGCGAAGCGGCTGACGGTCACCACCGGCCCGAAGATCTCCTCCTGGGCCACCCGCATCTCGTTGCGCACGTCGTCGATGACGGTGGGCTTCACGAAGGCCTTCGCATCGAGGCCCGAAGCCAGCTCGCCGTCAGGTGCGCCCCCGGTCAGGATTCGCGCGCCCTCGGCACGCGCCGAGTCCAGGTAGCCCAGCACCTTTGCCGCGTGCTGGCGGCTGATGAGCGAGCCGACCTGCGTCTCCTCTGCCAGCGGGTCGCCGACACGCAGGCCCGCCGCCTTCTCCGTGAAGGCCGCCACGAACGCGTCGTGCACCTCGTCCGCGACGAGGATTCGGGATCGAGCCTCGCAGGACTGGCCCGCCGAGTAGTAGATCCCCCACAGCGAGCCCGCCACCGCCGCGTCGAGGTCCGCGTCCGCAAAGACCAGGTTCGGCGACTTGCCGCCGAGCTCCAGGGAGACGCGTTTCAGCCCGGCCGCGGCGAGAGCGGCGATCCGGCGACCGGTCTCCGTCTCCCCGGTGAAGGCGATCTTGTCCACGCCGGGATGGGCGCAGAGTGCCTCGCCCACCTTGCCGCCGGGGCCGGTGACCACGTTGAAGACGCCGGGCGGGATGCCAGCCTCGAGCGCGAGCCGGCCGAGCTCGATGGCGGTCAGCGGCGTCGCGGACGCCGGCTTCATGACCAGCGTGCAGCCCGCGGCCAGGGCCGGGGCCAGCTTCCAGGTGGCCATCATCAGCGGGTAGTTCCAGGGGATGATGGCCGCCACCACGCCCACCGGCTCGCGCAGGGTGTACGACAGGGTGCTGGGGTTCACGACGAACGAGCGGCCGTGGATCTGCTGCGCAGCCGAGGCGAAGAAGTCCAGGTCGGCGATCGCCTGCCTGATCTCCGAGAGCGCCTGCCAGCGCGGCTTGCCGTTGTTCCGCGTCTCCAGCTCCGCCAGCCGGTCGGCGTTCGCGTCGAGGAGCTGCGCCAGGCGGACGAGCATGCCGGATCGCTTCGCCGGGCTGGTCCGCGCCCACTTCCCCTCGAGGGCGCCACGCGCGGCGGCCACCGCGGCGTCGACGTCGGCGGGAGTCGCGCGCGCCACGTCGGCGAGATGCTCGCCCGTCGCCGGAGAGCCGGTCGGGAAGGTGGCACCGTCCGCGGCGTCGCGGAGCTCGCCGTTGATCAGGAGGCGCGACTCGGAGCCGGCGGCCTCGGTTTCGGTCTCGGTCGTCATGCGCGTGATGGTAACGCCCGCCATCGGTAAGATGCTTCGCATGCCATCGGTGCCCGACCGTCCCATCCTTCGCGGCGAGAAGGTCTGGTTGCGCCCGTTCGAGAAGGAAGACTTCGGCATCTCCTCGATCGAGGACGTGGACCTGGCCCATTACGCGGGCTTCCGGCGCTCGTTCTCCCGGATGGAGACGGAGCAGTTCCTGCAGCAGCTCGCGGGCCAGGAGCGCACCGGGGAGGTCATGTTCGCCATCTGTATGCTCGGCAGCGAGGCACCCATCGGGAACTGCGGCCTGCGCAACGTGGACAGGCTCAACGGCTCGGCAGAGGTGGCCATCGCCATCGTCGACCCCGCGCAGTGGAGCAAGGGCCTGGGCACCGACGCGATGCGCGTCCTGGTGGACTACGGCTTCGGGGAGATGCGCCTGGAGCGGATCTGGCTGCGGGTCTTCGACTACAACCCGCGCGCCGTCCGCTCCTACGAGAAGGCGCGGTTCGTGAAGGAGGTGCTCCTCCGGCACGACCGATTCCATCGCGGCGCCTACCACGACGTGCACCTGATGGCCATCATCCGCGCCGACTGGCTGGCGGACGACCGCAGGCGCGCCTGGGACGACTGAGGCGGCGGACAGCTTCGCGAGGGCCGATGGCGCCCCTTCAGGCGACGCGCGGCAGGCCGATGAGGAAGGTGGTTCCCTCGGGACCGGTTCGCTCGACGGCGATTCGGCCGTGGTTGGCCACCAGCAGCTCGCGCGCGATGGTGAGGCCAATGCCGCTCCCCGAACGACGGACGCCCGCGCCGGCACCACGGGCGCGATCGGCGCGATAGAACCGCTCGAACACGTGCGGCAGGTCATCCGGCACGATGCCCGGACCCTGGTCGGTCACGCGCACCTCGACCTCGGTCGGGGTCGCCCACAGGCTGACCCGCACGGTGCCGCCCATCGGCGAATGCTGGATCGCGTTCGTGACCACGTTGCGGACCGCCCTCCCCAGCTGAACGGGGTCCATCACGCTGAAGAGCGGGATCGCTGGATCCATGCTCAGCGACACGCCGCGGTCGCGGGCCAGGGCCTCGACCCCGCGGGCCGCCTCGGCCATAGCCGCGCCGACCTCGAGGCGCGCGGGATTGCGCTGCACGGTCGCCGATTCGGCGCTGGCCAGCTCCCCCATCTGCCCGATGACGCTGCCCAGGGCGCTCGCCGCGGCACGCGCCGTTTCGAGCTGCTCGGCGTCGGCCGGCACCACTCCGTCGACCATGGCCTGCAGCTGGGACTCGAGCACGGTGGCCGGAGTGGCGAGGTCGTGTGCCATGTCGCTCGCCGCGCGCCGACGGAGCATCTCCGAGCGGGCGAGCCGGTCGGCCATCAGGTTGAACGCGTCCGCGAGCTCGGTCGACTCGCGGTCCGGGCCGCCGCTGGCCCGCGCGGAGGCATCGCCTCCTCCCAGGCGGTGCGCGGCATCGACCACGGTGCGCAGAGGCCGGGTGAGGCGGTTCATGCCATACAGGGACAGCAGCACGATGGCCGCGACGCTGAGGAGCCCCGCGACGATGAGCGCCCCGTTGAAGAGGCGCAGGAAGCCGCGATCCGCGCCGGACGCGGGCAGCACAGCCACGAGCGTCGCGACGGTCGTCCCGTTCGACACCACCGCGGATTCAAGGCGCATGGTTGGTCCGCGGGGGACCTGCCCGAGGCTGAGGAGCCCTGCGCCGTTCGGGCCGCGCACCGTCAGCTGCCCATCAACGCTCGTTGCCAGGCGCTCGAGCTGCGTCCGGATCCGCCCCAGCGCTCCAACCCGCGTCTGCGCGTCGGCGAGGATCGTCACCAGGCCATCCGCGGCGGTGTCCAGGCGCGCCTGCTGCTGGGTTCGGAGGGCGGACTCGTAGCCCGAGCTCACCACCCGGTTCACCACCAGGCCGGTGAGGAGCAGCACCCCCAGCGAGATGCCGCCGAGCAGAAGCGCCAGCCGCCAGGCGAGCGATCCGCCACGCGGCTGTGCGGGCGTCGCCGCCGGAGGAACGCCGGTAGCGGTCATGCCGGATCGCGTTCCGCGACGAGGCGATAGCCGGTGTGCGGGATGGTCTCGATCAGCCACGGCTCGCCGGCGTCGTCGCCCAGCTTGCGGCGCAGGTTGGCGACGTGGACGTCCACGACCCGGTCGTAGACCTCGTCCGGGCGACGCGCAACCGCCTCGAGGAGCTGCTCGCGGGTCAGCACCTGCCCGGGATGCCGGGCCAGCGCGACGATGAGGCCGGTCTCCCCCGGTGTCAGTCGCCCCCCGGACGCGCCCTTCACTGCCGTGCCGAGCGTGTAGCGGCGGCTGGCGGGGTCGATGACGAGCCGGCCTGCCGCGAGCGAGAGGATGTCCGGCGGCTCCTCCGCGTGCGCGGGGGCAGCGCGACGAAGGATCGCGGCCACGCGGGCCGTCACCTCGTGTGGGTTGAACGGCTTGGCGAGGTAGTCGTCGGCCCCCATCCGCAGGCCGGCGATGCGCTCCGCGTCGCTGCGCTTGGCGGAGGTGATGAGGATGGGCACGTCGCCGCGATCGCGAAGCTCCTCGAGGACCGTCTCGCCCTGCATCTTCGGGAGCATCAGGTCCAGGATCACGAGATCGGCGCCATCGGCGTCGAAGGCGGCCAGGGCAGCGGCCCCGTCGCCCGCATCGGTCACGGCGTATCCCTCGCGCTCCAGGTAGAGGCGCAGGAGCGACCGCAGGCGCGGCTCGTCCTCCACCACCAGGATCCGTGCTCGGGGAGCCATGGCGCGCATCCTAGCCGCCCCGCTGTTCAGGAGATGTCAAGACCGCACCGGCCGATCTTGATCCGATCTTCACAGCCTCCACCGAGGCTGGACGACAGACCGAGCGGCCGAGTTGGGCCGCGACCTATCCGATCTCCAGCGACCAGCGAGGTATGAGCAACCGATGAAGAGCCTGAAGATCCTGGGCGTCTCCGGCGCCCTGGTGGCCGCCGCCGTGGTGGGCGGCACCCTGATCAGCGCGGTCTCCGCGAACCCGGCGCAACCGAGCAACCCGACGAGCGGCTCGACCGCGGTCACCACCGACACCCCGCCCGGCACGTACTGCCAGACGTTCCTCGACGCGTTCGCGCAGAACCTTGGCGTCGACGCCTCGGCTCTGACGCCCGCCGCAAAGGACGCCGCCAAGGCGACGATCGACCAGGCGGTCGCCAACGGTGACCTGCCGCAGGCGATCGGCGACGCCATCAAGCAGCGCATCGACAATGCGAACGGTGACGGCTGCGCCTGGCTGAGCGCTCGCTGGCAGGCGGTCGCCCGCAAGGCGGTGCAGCGCGGGATCGGCGCCGACATGCTGCAGGCCGCCGCGGGCACGCTGGACATGCAGCCCGCCGACCTGCGCAGCGAGCTGGTGTCCGGCACCTCGCTCAAGAAGATCGCGCAGGACGCCGGCGTCGCCTATGACACGGTCACGGGCGCGATTCACGACGCCGCGAAGGCCGACCTGGACAAGATCGTGGCCGCCGGGAAGATGACCGCTGACCGCGAGACGCAGATCCTCGACCGGATCGACCAGGCACTCACCGACGGCAAGCTGTTCAACGGCAACGGACCGCTACGGCGCAACGGCGCCGGGCCCCTGCGGCACAACGGCGCCGGGCCGCTGGCCCCCGCGAGCTCGGGCAGCAGCGCGAGCTGACCCCGCCGGTCCGAAGACCTTGGAGCCGCCCCGTGACCCCCGGGGCGGCTCCTTCGTTGCGTTGTCCGCCGCCGCGTGCGCGACGTACACGCCGAAGGTGTGTGAGAACGCCTTAGGGCGTCGTCACTCGTCGCGGCACGCGTCCGGCGAGTGCTGCGTCACCGGGGGTGTGCGTTGAGCGCCATTGCACACGTCACAGGAGTGCCCTGGTGCGCTGGTGCGCTGGGCCGGACCGGCCGCAGTCAGGGCTCGAGGCGGATCTCCGTGACGTCGGCGACGGGCCGGTAGCCGATCTCCATGTAGATGTGGTTCGACGTCGGGTTGGCCAGGTCCGTGTAGAGGAAGCAGAATCGTCGCCCGGCATCGAGCTCCACCTGGCTGACCGCCGCCGTGAGAGCGCTCCCGTATCCCCTCCGCCGCAGCTCAGGCGGCGTGTAGACGGGACCCACGCGGATGCCGTTCGGCGTGGGGCCGCTGGTCCCGACCATGCAGACGCTGGCGCCGGCGTCCTCCCACAGGTACGCCGTCCGGTGACCCGTCTCGAACCACCGGTCCACGGTCTCGAGCGCCTCGTCGTAGGAGGCATCGGCCTCGTCCACCGCCTCCACGGAGAACGCCACCAGCCAGCGGGCCAGCAGCTCTCGATCGTTCGGTGTCGCCCGACGTATGGCACCCGGCGGCCGCGTGGGCGCCGTCACGGCGTCGAGCTCGTAGATGCGCTCGGCCCGCGTCTCGGTCCAGCGGCCACCGCGCATGCGCACCCATCGGTCCGCCAGGCCCCGTGCCTCCTCGAGAGGACCAAGGACACCGGGGGTCTCGGGGTCGTCCGCCGCGGCGGCCCGGGCGATGGCGTCCAGGGCCACCTCACGCCACGCGGGCTCGATCCGCGAGACGACCAAGTTGTGGGGCGCGGTCCGCTGCGCGACGGCGACCGCGGCGCCGGAGCCATCCTCGACGACCACCTGGTATGGCGGAACCACTCCCCAGGCATCCGGCCGCGCGGCGAGCTGCCCGGCGATACCCAGCAGGAGGTTGTGCTCCGCCTCGTGGTCCAGCAGGAAGGGTGTAACACGCTCCAGGTAGGCGGCGGGATCCGTGAAGCGGACGAGGGACGCGGTCGGCTGCGCCATCGGTCCATGCTAGTCCCGAGGCGCTAGGCTGGCGGCAGATGCCTGGGTCGCAGATCTACCTCCAGACGGATCGGCTTCTCCTCCGCCGGCTGACGGCCGACGACCACGACCTGCTGGTCCAGCTCGACTCCGACCCGCAGGTGACCTTCCACGTCACCGGGGGCCAACCCGAGTTCAGCGACGCGATGCTCGCCCACTGGCTCGACGAGTATGAGCGGTGGCCCGGACTCGGCGTGTTCGCCGCCGAGGCGCGCGCGAACGGCGACTTCCTGGGCTGGTTCCACCTCCGCGCCGATGACGGCCGGGCCGAAGTCCTTGAGCTCGGCTACCGCCTCCGGCGAAGCGCCTGGGGCCGCGGCTACGCGACCGAGGGCTCGCGGGCGCTGGTCTCGAAGGCGTTCCGCGACCTGGGGGCAGAGCGGGTCACCGCCTACAGCTTGGCCATCCACGCCGCGTCGCGGCGCGTGATGGAGAAGGCCGGCCTGCGCTTCGTCCGGACGTTCCACGCAGACTGGCCGTACCGCATCCCCGGGGACGAGGAGGGCGACGTGGAGTACGCCATCACTCGTGCCCAATGGGAGGGCGACCAGCGCTAGCCGGCGGCTACTCGACCGCCTCCCAGACGCTGGCGATGCCCTGGCCGACCCCGATACACATGGTGGCCAGTCCATACCGAGCGCCTCGCCGCCGCATCTCGTGCAGGAGCGTGGTGACCAGGCGGGCGCCGGAGGCGCCCAGCGGATGGCCGATGGCGATCGCGCCGCCATTGACGTTGACCTTCTCCGGGTCGAGGCCCAGCTCGCGGATGCACGGAATGGATTGGGCGGCGAAGGCCTCGTTGAGCTCCACGAGGTCCAGGTCGGCCACCAGGAGCCCGGCACGCTCGAGCGCCTTGCGCGAGGCGGGGATGGGGCCCAGACCCATGGTCGCCGGATCCACCCCGGCGACGGCACCCGCAAGCATGCGCGCCATGGGGCGCCAGCCTTCGGCCCGCGCGCGGGCCTCCGACGTCACCAGCAGCGCCGAGGCCCCGTCGTTGATCCCCGAGGCGTTGCCGGCCGTCACGGATCCGGAGGCGTCGCGCTTGAAGGCGGGCCTGAGCTTCGCCAGCGCCTCGAGCGTCGTCTCCGGGCGCGGATGCTCGTCCACGCTCACCGTGGTGGTATCCCCGCGGCGCCCGACCGGCGCCTCGATGGGAATCACCTCGTCCGCGTAGCGACCGGCGTCCTGGGCCGCCTTCCAGCGCTGCTGCGACTCCAGCGCGAAGACGTCCTGCTCCTCGCGGGTGACGTCGCAGCGCTCGACCACGTTCTCCGCGGTCTCGCCCATGGAGTACGGGTAGTACGCATCCGCAAGGCGCGGGTTCGTGAAGCGCCATCCCAGGGTGGTGTCTTCGAGCGTCTGCTCGCCGCGCGGGAAGGCGGCGGACGGCTTGGCCATGACGAACGGCGCCCGGGTCATGGACTCCACGCCGCCCGCCACGAACAGCTCGCCGTCGCCGGCGACGATGGCATGGGCGGCGTTGATGACGGTGTTCATCCCCGACCCGCACAGCCGGTTGACGGTGGCGCCAGGCACCTCCACCGGCAGGCCGGCGAGGAGCGCGGCCATGCGACCCACGTTGCGGTTGTCCTCCCCCGCCTGGTTGGCGGCGCCTAGGATCACGTCGTCGATGGCTGCCGGGTCGACCCCGTTGCGCTCCACGACGGCCCGGATGACGTGCGCGGCCATGTCGTCGGGGCGGACGCCGGCGAGAGCTCCACCATAGCGGCCGAAGGGCGTGCGCAGGCCGTCAATCACGACCGGCGTGCGGGCCGGATCGCGCGGGTCCCCGCGGCTCATGGAGCCGGGACCGGGGTGGCCGCCGGCCTGCCGCGTCGACGCGCAGGGTGGGTGGCGGTGACCGCATCGAGGAGACGGGCGGAGACGGCGGCGATCTCGTCGACGGCGGCGGTGAACGCCGCCTCGTTGGCGGGCGACGGGGTCCGGTAGCCGCTCACCTTGCGAACGTACTGCAGGGCGGCAGCCCGCACCTCGTCGGGCGAGGCAGGCTCATCGAGGTCGCGGAGGGTCTTGATGCTTCGGCACATGGCGGGAAGTCTAGACCTCGGCGAGGAGCTCCTCGAGCGAGTCGATGATCCGGTCCGCGGCGGAGACGTCGGACTCCGCGAACTGCGGCACCCCGATGCAGGCCAGCCCGGCGGCCTTGGCCGCGGCGATCCCCGACGGCGAATCCTCCAGCGCCAGCGCGTCGGCCGGTGCCACACCAAGTCGCTGGCAGGCCAGCAGGTAGATGTCCGGCGCGGGCTTGCCGTGCACCACGTCGTCCGAGGTCACGACTGCGTCGAATACCCCGTCCAGGCGCGCCGTGGCGAGCGCGGTGTCCACGAGCATCCGCGGTGAGTTGGAGGCGACCGCCAGCGGGATCCGGCCCCGCAGCCGCTCGACCAGCTCGATGGCTCCGGGCCTCCCCTCGACCTGTCGCTGAAGGCTGGCGTGCATGATGTCGAGCATCTCACGCACCAGCACCTCGCCCTCCTCCGGCGTGGCGCCCAGCCGCTCGGCGAAGTAGTGGGCGGTCTGCTGGAAGCTGGTCCCGATGACGGCCATCTTGTCTTCCCAACTGAAGTCGGCCCCGTGCCGGGTGAAGAGCTCGACCTCGGCGTGGTGCCACAGGGTCTCCGTGTCGAGGAGGAGCCCGTCCAGGTCGAAGACCACCGCCCGGTAGCGCTCGGGAAGGGGCGGCTGCACCATCAGCTGCCCGCGAAGAACGACCCGCTCCGCGCGGCGATCGCGCGCAGGAGGGGCACGACCCGATAGCGGCCGTCCGGGACCCGCGCATGCAACGCCTCGAGGGTCCGTACCACGTGGTCGAGGCCGATACGCCCGCCCCACTCCAGCGGGCCTGACGGGTAGTTCGTGCCGAGCCGCATGGCGGTGTCGATGGCCTCGGGCGACGCGACGCCCTCCTCGACCGCCGACGCGGCCTCGTTCACCAGCACGGCGAGGATCCGCGCGACGATCTGCTCGGCGGCCAGCGGCTCAGGTCGCGGTCCGCTCGGTCGCCGGACCAGCGTGCCCCAGGGCCCGGTCCGGGCGCCATCGGTCCCGTAGTCGTAGAAGCCGCCATTCGCCTTTCGCCCGAGGCGGCCCGCGTCCACGAGCATCCGCTGGATCGGATGGGGACGATAGCGCGGATCGCCGAAGAACTGCGCGTGCACGCTCTCGCTGACGGCGAGGTTCACGTCGGCACCGATGGCGTCGATGAGCTCGAACGGACCCATCCGGAAGCCGGCGTCGCGCATGGCAGCGTCGATCGCCTCGATCCCCGCCTCCCCTGCGCCAAGGATGCGCAGCGCCTCCAGGTAGAACGGTCGCGCGACCCGGTTGACGATGAATCCGGGCGTGTCGGCGGTGACGACCGGGGTTTTGCCCAGGCGCCGGGCAAACAGCGCCACCGCATCCACCCTGGACGGTGCGCTCATGGGCCCCGACACCACCTCGACGAGGACCATGAGCGGCACCGGGTTGAAGAAGTGCATGCCGACCACGCGGTCCGGGCGGGTCGTGGCGGCCGCGATGCGTGCCACCGGCAGCGAGCTCGTGTTCGTTGCGAGGATCGTGCCGGACGCAGCGGCGGCGTCGAGCCGGCGGAAGGCGTCGCGCTTGAGGTCCAGGTCCTCCGGGATCGCCTCGATCACCACGTCGGCCGCGGCGAGCGCCTCTATCGAGGACGCCTCGCTGATGCGGGCCACGGCCATGGCCACTGCCTCGTCGTCCAGCTGGCCCTTCTCGACCTTCCGACGAAGGAACCCGATGACGCGCTCGCGCGCTCGCGCGTATGCGCCCTCGACCGGATCGTGGACCGCGACCTCCAGGCCCGCCTCCGCGACGACCTGGACGATGCCGCTGCCCATGGTCCCCGCCCCCAGCACGCCCACCCGGCGCACCGAATCGAAGGCGGACGCGAGCTCCGGGGTGCCTTCGGAACCCACCGCCTCAGCGACCCGTGAAGCGCGGGTCGCGCTTCTCCGTGAACGCCGCGACGCCCTCGGCGTGGTCGGCGGTGCGGCCCGCCAGCTCCTGGAGCGCCGCCTCGTCGGAGAGGACGGCCTCCAGGCCGGCGTTCTCCGCCGCGTTGATGAGCCGCTTGGCGTAGCCGATCGCCCGGGTCGGACCGCTGGCCAGCTGCGCGGCAACCGCTGCGGTGTGCGCCGCCAGGCGCTCGAGCGGCACCACCTCGTTGACCAGGCCGGCCCGAGCCGCTTCCGCGGCCGGCATCGGCTCGCCGGAGAAGACCAGCGCGGCGGCGCGGTGCCTGCCGAGGGTCCGGACCAGTGTCCGCGTGATCCCCGAGTCGGGCACCAGGCCGATGCGGACGAAGGCCAGGACGAAGCGTGCCTCCTCCGCGGCATACACGAGGTCGCAGGCCAGCGCCAGGCTGACGCCGGCGCCGGCAGCCACCCCGTTCACCGCGGCGATGACCGGCTTGGGCAGCCCGCGGATGGCGAGGATCAGCGGGTTGTACTCGGTGGTGATGACCCGACGGAACTCGCGCTCGCCGGCACCTCCGCGAAGATCCGCGCCGCTGCAGAAGCCGCGTCCCTCGCCGGTGAGCACCACCGCGCGGACACCGTCGTCGCGCGCAGCGGCCTTGAATGCCGCGAGCAGCTCGCGACGCATGGTCGCGTTCAGCGCGTTCAGCGACTCCGGACGATCCAGGGTGACGGTCAGGACGTCGTCCCGGGTCTCGATGCGGAGGGTCTCGTAGGGTCGGTTGTTCGGGGCGTCGGCCATGGGTCTGCTGATTCTACGGTTCGGTCGGCGCTCGCGGTGCCGTCGTGGCGCCCAACGGCTCGCCGGAGGACGCCACCCCCTCGGTCTCATCGCCGATGCGCATGGCGGGCATCATCCTGACCGACAGCAGGAAGGCGCCCGCGGCGGCCACTACCAGGATCAGGTAGATCCAGCCCAGGCCGGTCTGCAGACCGCTCCGCTCGCTGGCCAGCTGCGCAGCCGGAATGGCGGCGCGTGCGACCGGGTCGAGGATCGCGCTTGCCGCGGCACCCACCGCAGCGGCGAGCAGCGCCCCGAGCAGACCGGTGCCCACCGCCCCGCCGATGGTCCGGCTGAACTGGACCAGGCCCGTGGCCTGCCCTCGCTGCTGCCAGCTGACAGCGCCCTGGATGGCGACCAGCAGCGGGGTCGTGGTAAAGCCCATCCCCAGGCCGGTCACCGCAGTGGACGCCGCGATGTACGCCAGGGATTGGACCGTTCCCGCCTGGGTCAGGAGCGCCGTTCCCACGACCAGGAGGGCGGCCCCGATGAGGACGATGGGCCGCACCCCCCAGCGCAGGATGGCGCGACCGCTGACGATGGAGCCGATGGGCCAGCCGATGCTCATGGCGCCCACTGCCAGCCCGGCCTCCAGCGGCGAGCCGCCCAGGACCCCCTGGACCAGCGGCGGAACGTAGGCGGTCAGCCCGAACATGACGACCCCCGCGAGCGTCCCGATCGCCAGGCCGGCGGCCACGATAGGCCGCCGCAGGAGCGCCACCGAGATGAGCGGCTCAGCCGCGTCCCGCTCCGCCTGGACGAAGACGCCGAGCAGGACGACCGCCCCCAGCGCCGATCCGATGATGATGGGTGACAGCCAGCCGACCGTGCTTCCCTCGGACGCAGCGAGCAGCAGGAGCGCCACGCCGAACGTGAGCGCCGCGGCGCCCACCAGGTCCAGGCGGTGCTGGCGATGCTCGATGTGCTCGTGGAGGACGCCGCCGATGAGGACCGCCGCGACCAGGCCCACCGGGACGTTGATGTAGAAGACCCAGCGCCAGCCGATGGTGCCGGTGATGATCCCGCCCAGGGCAGGCCCCACGATGGCAGACACGCCCCATACGCTCGAGAAGAGCCCCTGCATCTTCGCGCGCTGGCGCGGGTCGAAGATGTCTCCGACGATGGTGAAGGCGATGGGCTGGAGCGCGCCGGCGCCGAGGCCCTGGACCGCCCGGAACACGATCAGCATCAGCATCGACTGTGAGAGGCCGCACAGCGCCGAGCCCCCGACGAACAGCGCCAGGCCAATGAGGAAGATCGGCTTGCGGCCTCGGACGTCGGCGAGCGTCGAGAAGACGGGCACCGTGGTGGTGGCGGTCAGCAGGTACGCAGCGAAGACCCAGCCATACTGCTCGATCCCGCCGAGCTGCCCGATGATGGTGGGCATGGCGGTGCCGACCACCGTCGAGTCCAGGGCCGCGACCGCGATACCCGCCATGACCCCGGCGGTGACCAGGAGCTGTTCGCGCGTGATCCCCCGCTCGGAGCCGGACACCCGGCGATTCTACGCACGGCACCCATGGCCTGCATCGTTACCGATCAGAGCCTATTGACTGGTGACGCGGCGGCGGATAGGCTCGTCCCACGCATTCGACCCGCATGAGGGAGCACCACTCCATGGATCGCACGGACCTGGCGGCCTGGCTCGACGCCTACCGGCACGCGTGGCGCACAGACGACCCCGCCGACATTGCCGCGCTCTTCACCGAGAACGCCACCTACTCGCCGTGGCCGTTCTCGGCCGGCTGGTCCGGCCGGGATCGGATCGTCGAGAAGTGGGTCGAGCGGGGCGACTCGCGACGGACCTGGGAGTTCGAGCACGAGATCGTGGCGGTCGAGGGCGACACGGGTGTCATCCGCGGCCTCACCACCTATCCCGCCCAGGGGGACGAGCCGGAGGAGATCTACAGCAACATCTGGCTCATTCGCCTGGAGCTGGACGGCCGCGCCCGAGAATTCGCGGAGTGGTGGGTGGAGAAGCCGTCGCCGGAGCCCCGCGGCTAGAGGTGCGAGCGGCCGTCCTCGGCGGCGAGGGCGGCCGCGACCGTCTCAAGATTCGCGCGCCATTCGTCGACGGGCACCTTGGGGAGCAGATCGTCCCAGGCGGCCAGCATCGCGCCGCGCATCTGCCACATCCCCAGCGGCCGGGCCAGGAACCAGACGTGGAAGTGCTCCGAGCCGTCGCCCCAGCGATTCACGTGCACGCGGCCGACATCGGGCAGCGACGAGATCGCCGCCGCGACGCGACGAATCATCAGGCCGAGCTCGCGGGCCAGGTCATCAGGGAGATCCAGGAGATCGTGGTGGGCGCGCGGCAGGAGCACGAGGACCGCAGGCAGGCCATGCGGCTCGTTGATCGCTCCACGCACGATCCAGCGCTCGTTCGACCAGATCGTGTCGGTGTCGGGATGCCCGCAGTTCCAGCAGGGCTCGCGGCCGGCCTCTCCCCGACGGCGCGGCTCCGGGATCACCGGGGCCTCGAGTGGCTGGAGGATGATGTCTCCTTCGAACGGGAAGAGCCGGTCACCCAGCATGTCGCCGAGCGGCAGCCGTTCGCCGATCGGCAGACGCCGCAGGTAGGGACTCCGCTCCGGCCCTTCGTTCATCACCACAAGCCTACCGCTCTCGCCGATCGCGGAGGAGGGTAAAGACCCCGCCGGCCGCCCCGAAGCCCGCGGCGGCGTAGAGGCGGTGCGCCGATGCTCGACGCGGCCCGGATTCCAGGACGGCGGAGCCCGCTCCCGCGTCCCGCCCGGCGGCGATGACCGCGTCCAGCAGCGCGGCGCCAATGCCGCTGCCGCGCATCGGCTCGCTCACGATGAGCTCGGGGATCCACAGCTCCGGGGCGTCGCGGCGCAGGGTCCCGCGCAGCTCCGCGGTGCAGACGCCAACCACGACACCGCCACGCTGCGCCAGCAGGGATCGATCCGCGGTCCGCGAGTTCAGCTCCCGGAACGTCCTCGCCACGGCCCCCATTCGCTCCGGCACCGGCGAAAGGCGCGACCCCATCTCCGCCACGAGCCGGGTGACCGCCTCGGTGTCGCCGGGTTCGATCCCGCGCAGCACCACGTCCGGCGGCGCCGGTCGCCCACGGGTCGCCATCGGCTCCAACCTGAATCGCAGGAAGGCATCCTCGAAGCCCATCCGTGCGAGGAGCGCCTCGCCGACGGCCTCGCCGGGCTCGATCTCCACGGAAAGGCGATGCCCGCCGCGCAGCCGCCACTCCTCGATGGCGATGCGCAGGAGCGCCCTGCCGATGCCGCGGCCGCGGAACGGCTCGGCGACCACGAGCTCGGGGACCCAGGCCTCCCAGGTCGCGAAGTTCAGCCGCCGTCGGAACACCTCGATGAGGACGCCGCAAGGCGTCCCGTCCGCGATGGCAACGAACGGTGCGGCATCCACCGAGCCGAGCAGTGCCCCCCAGCGGGAAGCAGCAAGCTCGGTCGCAACATCCGGAACTGGCGAGGCCGTGCGAGCACGAAGCAGCTCCATGACGGCGCCGATGTCGGCGCGTGCCGCCGGTCGCAGCTCCACCCCCGCCGGCGGCCGGACGCTCAGCCCGCCGACCGGGCGCGTCGGCTCCTCCTCGACCAATGGATCAGCCCCGACGCATCTGGAAGGGCGGAACGTTGGGCCACCGCGCGGCAACGGCCCCGGCCGTTGGCGATTCGCCTTCGGCGGGCACGAGGGCATCCGCCATTCGACGCCTACCTCCCCTTGAAGTCCGGCGCTCGCTTCTCCAGGAAGGCGGCCATGCCCTCCTTCTGGTCTTCGCTGGCGAAGAGCAGGTAGAAGAGACGACGCTCGTGGGCGAGCGCATCGGTCAGGGGAAGCTCGTAGGCCGCGTTGACCGCCTCCTTGGCGACCCGCACCGCAATGGGCGAGCGCATGGCGATGGTGGCCGCCAGGGCCAGCGCATCCTCGACCACGAGCTCGTCGGGGACCACCCGCGACACCAGGCCGCGCGAGAGGGCCTCGGCGGCCGCCATCGGCTCGCCGGTCAGCACCATCTCCATGGCCCGGCTCTTGCCGATGGCGCGGGTCAACCGCTGCGTGCCACCGGCTCCGGGGATGACCCCAATGGTGATCTCCGGCTGCCCGAATCGCGCGCCCTCGCCGGCAATGATGAGATCCAGGGTCATGGCCAGCTCGCAGCCGCCACCCAGGCACCAGCCGTTCACCGCGGCGATCACCGGCTTCGTGATGCGGCGCACCCGGTCCCACTGGGCGATCCGGTTGCTTCGGAGCAGGTCGATGGGGCTGGCGGTGGCCATCTCGCCGATGTCGGCCCCCGCGGCGAAGGCCCGCTCGCTCCCGGTCACCACGATCGCGTGGATCTCCTCGTCGGCATCCAGCGCCTCGAGGGTCTCGCACAGCAGGTCCATGGTCGGCCCGTTGAGCGCGTTGAGCTGCCTGGGCCGGTTCAGCCGGACCAGCGCCGTGTGCTGCTCGGGCTGGCGATCGACGAGGACCGTGCGCTCATCGGCAGGGCTCACGGCACGCCCTCCTGCAGGGCGGTCAGTGCGTGTCCGCAGCCCGGGCAGTAGTGAGCGCCCATGCTGATCCCCGTCTCGCCGCAGTCATCACAGGTGCGGCCCACGCCGGCCTGGAGGCTGCGAAGGACGGTGTAGCGCGGCTCGCGGCTCGCGTGGAAGGCGTCCACCGCCTCGCGCGTCTCGTCCGAGGTGGAGTGGATCGCCAGCCAGTCGCGGGCGTGGGTGCTGGTCTGGGCCCAGACCAGGTCACGCCACCAGTTGAGCTGGGTCTTGGTGTAGCGCACCGTCTCGGGCAGCTTGCGCCGCAGCTTGCCCGCCAGCTCTGCCACCGTGGCGTCCAGCTCGCCCCGAGGCACGACCCGCGTCACGAGGCCCCAGTCGAGCGCCTGCTGCGGGGTGATCTCCTCGCAGAGCAGCACGATCTCTCGTGCGCGCCGGTCTCCCACCACCAGCGGCAGCCACTGGGTGGCACCGCCGGCCGGGACGGAGCCGTGCTCCGGGCCGACGTGGCGGATGTAGGTGTCGTCGGCCATCACCGCGAAGTCGCAGGCCAGCTGCAGCTCCTGGCCGCCGCCCACGGCCGCGCCGTTGATGCGCGCGATGGTTGGCTTGCCGATGTGGCGCAGCCGGTCGTGCATCTCGATGAAGGCGCCCATCCAGCGCCAGTACTGGCCGGAGGTGGCGCCCATCCGCTTCTGCTCGTCCAGGTCCGCACCGGAGCAGAAGGCGCGGTCTCCGGCCCCGGTCACCACGACCACCGCCACCTCGTCGTCCCAGGACGAGTCCTCGAAGGCGCGCGCCATCTCGCGGAGCGTCGGGAAGTCAAAGCAGTTCATCACCGCCGGGCGGTTGATTGTGACCGTCGCAACGCCGCTCGTCGTGTCCTTGGTGTACCCGATTCGCTCGAAGCCAAGCGCCGCGGGATCGCTCGCCCGTGGCGCGTCCTTCGGATCGGCCAATGCTGTGCCTCCTCAGCCGGCCCCGGAGGGCTCGGCGCTCGTCGTGGCGTCGTCGTCGATGGCGTACAGGGTCACGCCGGCCATCGCGAAGTTGCGCAGGTCGCGTGCGCTCTCGATGCCGGGCTCGCTGGCGATGGCCGCGTCCAGGTCGGTGCGGGAATCGAACACCATCTCCGCCTGCAGGTAATACGGCGTCGAGCGCGGGCCGACGGGCGCAACCCGCGTGGTCCGCAGCTCCCGGATACCGGGGTAGCGCAGGATGATGGGGGCGTGGACGTCGCGGTAGTATGCGTCGAACGCCGCCGGATCCTCCGGCTGCTGGTAGAGGGCGACGAGTCGAACGGCCACTACTTCGCGAAGTAGTCCGCGTTGATCTGGATGTAGTTCTGCCACTGGCTCGGCACGGCGTCCTCCGCGAAGATCGCCGTCACCGGGCATTCCGGTTCGCAGGCGCCGCAGTCGATGCACTCGTCGGGATCGATGAAATACATCGTGTCGTCGTCCGTGGCGTGGATGCAGTCGACCGGGCAGACGTCGACGCAGCTGGCGTCCTTGACGCCGATGCAGGGCTCGGTGATGACGTAGGTCATGGCCTTGGGAGCGTTCCTCCGCGTGTCGGGATCGGGCTGAACGTTCGGAAGGTCGAGTCTACACCGATGGCGGCCGCTCTCCGCCCAACCTATGCCTCAGGATCCATGCGCTCCACGTACGGCCGTCGCCATTCCGCGGCCTCGAACGGCGCGGCGAAGTAGCTCCGGATGCGGGCGATCTTGCCGTCTCGCAGGTGGAGCAGCTGGACCACGTGCCAGGTCTCACCGTTCGAGTAGGTCACCTGTCCATGGGCCCAGAAGTCATCGCCGGTGCCGGTGATCCGCATCAGGCCCCAGTTGGGGCCTGCCACCCACTGGTCTTCGCTCCCCACGACCTCCCCGTAGCGAGCCTTGACCGGGTCGACCTCTGGCCAGGCGCGCATAAGCGCCATCCAGTTCTCCACGCCCACGATCCGTTCACCTGACTGCGGGTACTCCTCCACGACGTCGTCTGCGATCAGAAACTGCAACGCCTCCAGGTCGTTGCCGACCATGGCCTGCGTGTAGCGCTCCACGATCTCTCGGCCGCTCGGCTGCGCCACCGGTCTCCTCCTCCTTGCTGGGTCCACGCATGGAAGCGCGTTCGCGGCCCGCTGGCAAGACCCAAGTTCGGTAGGCTTCACGGGCATGGACGCCCCCTTTCAGTCCGATCACCCGCTGCTCGTGGTCGCGGCGGTCACGCCACTGACCGATGGCGGCGCCGCGCTCGACGAGCGCGCCGTCTGGCCGTACGTCGCCTTCCTGGCCGACCACGGGGCCGACGGCGTCTTTGCCTGCGGGACCACCGGCGAGGGGATCCTGCTCTCCGCGGAGGAGCGGATGCGGGCTGCGGTCATCTTCCGGGCGGCGCTGCGGGGCATCCTCATCGTTCACTGCGGGGCACAGTCGACCCCGGAGACGGTGGCGCTCGCCGCGCACGCTGCCGACATCGGCGCCGACGCCGTCGCCGTGATCCCGCCACCGTACTTCCCGCTCGACGATGCGGCGCTCGCCGCGCACCTCGCCGCAGCCGCGGCGGCCTGCGCCCCCCTTCCCTTCTTCATCTACGCGTTCGCGGCGCGCAGCGGCTATCCCGTGCGCCCCGAGGTCGTGGCGCGAGTACGCGAGGCGGCGCCCAACCTGGCCGGCCTGAAGGTCAGCGAGTCGCCGTGGGAGGCGGTGGAGCCCTACCTCGGCCTGGGCCTGCCGGTCTTCGTGGGCCAGGAGCCCTTGATCCCCCGCGCGCTGGGTGCCGGAGCCATCGGCGCGGTGTCGGGGCTGGCTGCCGCCTGGCCGGACGCCGTCCGAGCGGCGCTTGACGAACCCGACGATGCGGCCGCCGAACGGCTCCGCGTCCTGCGGTCCGCCATGGAGGCGCAGCCCTTCATCGCGTCGGCCAAGCAGGTCCTGGGCCGTCGTGGCGTGCCGGTGGGCCCCGACCTGCGGCGGCCCATGCGCGCCCTCACCACCGAGGAGCGCGCCCGCCTCGACGCTTCGCTCGACGATCTCGGCCTCTCATTGGCCGTCTGAACCAGAAGCAGGCAGGACCCGCCCGACGGGCGGAGGTCAGCCGGTCTCGCCGCCGGTCGGCTGCGCCGTCGCGGTGTCGAACGCCGCGTCCATGCCCCGCACCGGCGCCGGTGCCGTGGCGGCCTGGTTCATCTCGAAGCGGGATGGCGGAGCCTCGGCGGCCATCCGCTGGATCTCCTCCTCGCTGAGCTCGTAGCCGAAGCGGATGGCCGCCACGTTCTCGTCCTTGTAGCGGCGCGGCAGCGACTCGCGGATGGACGCCTCGTCGTACTCGACGTTCGCCAGGCAGAGGAGCCGGCCGAGCGCGATCATGTTCCCGAACAGCTCCTTGCCAAAGTGCTGGAAGCCAAGCGCCGCGAAGGGAATCTGCTCGTCGCCGGCCGCGGCCAGGCCCAGGTCGGTCACGACCTTGTGCCCGTGGATGTGCAGGTGGCCCTTGTTCGCCAGCTTGAGGAGGATGTCCGCCTCCTCGATGACCGGGTTGACGACCGGCGCGTCGTCGAAGATCACGAACGCGTCGGACATGCTGCCGCGCACCGACGAGTCGTAGTCGAAGAGCACGGTCACGTGCTTGCCCATCCGGGCCAGGAGCGTGCCGAGGACGCCGGCGATGACGCGGACGCCCTGCCCGCCCACGCCGTCGAGTGCGATGGATGTGCTCATGGGTCTCCTCAGCCCTCAATCTCGCCGGGATCCACGCCGGCATCCCGCAGCGCGTCGGCCAGGCTGATCTCGCCCTTGGCCACCCGTACCTTCACCGCCGGGTCGAGCTTCTGCATGAGCGCCAGGCGCTTGCGGCTCTCCTCGCGACGCTTGGCCTTCTCCGGGTCATCGCCGGCCGGCGCGGGCTTCGCCGCGGCAGTCGCGGACTTCGGCGACGCAGCGGGCGTCACCGGCGCGGGCTTCGATGCCGCACCGTTCCCATCGGCGACCTCTCCCTTGGACGGAGCGTCATCGGCCGGGTAGAGGATCCCGATCTCGAACGGATTGAGGGCCTCCGCCCCCTTGGGCGCCCGCTTGAAGGTCTTGCGGTAGTGGGTGAGCATCTCGTTCGCGCTCGCGAACCCGATGCGCCGGCCGTTGTTCTCGATGCACTGGCTGGTGATGTCCACGAAGGCAAAGCCGGTGTGCTGCACCGCCTCGGAGATCACGTTTCGCATGTGCTGCTGGTGGTACACCGTTGTCTTGGCGTACAGCGCGTGGGGTGAGCTGCGGACGATGCCCTGCAGGTTGATGGGCGTGTTCGGGTTGCCAATGGGGCTGGAGAGCGTCTTCGTCCCGGTGGGCGTGGTAGGCCCGGTCTGGCCTCCCGTCAGGCCGTAGATCTCGTTGTTGTTGCACAGCACGGTGACGTTCGCGTTGCGCCGGATGGTGTGGATCAGGTGGTTGCCGCCGATGCTCGCCAGGTCGCCGTCACCGGAGACCACGATCACGTTGAGCTCGGGCCGAAAGGTCTTGATGGCCTCCGCCACCGGCAGGGTCCGCCCGTGGAGGGTGTAGACGCTCTCGTGCTTGAGGTAGGAGCCCATGCGTCCGGTGCAGCCGATGCCAGTGACGATGACGGTGTTCGTCTCGTCCAGGCCCATCTCCTCCAGGACGATGGCCAGCTGCATCATGATGCTGCCGATGCCACATCCCGGGCACCAGATGGTCGGGAAGAGGTCCACCTTGAGGTGGCGCTTGTAGTTGAGGTCGGCCATGGTCAGCTCGGGCATTGCTTCGTCTCCTCGTGAGTCTCAGCCGATGCCCAGCGGCGACGGCGCGACCCGCTCCGTGGGAGCGGGCGGGATGGGGGGTTCGGAGGGCCCGCCGGACAGGACGCGCTCGAGGCCGTCGCGGACCGCCTCGATGCTGATCCGTCCGCCCAGCAGCGGCACGCGCTTCACCGGGCGCCTGACGGCGAGCTCGACCATGTCGGCGTATTGCCCGTCGTTGGCCTCGATGACCACGATCTCCCGGTAGCGCGCAGTGATCTCGCGCAGCTCGTCGCCAAGAACCGGGTGGATGCGGATGGGCCGGAAGAGGGCGTAGTCCGCGGCGAGCGGCGACGCCACGCGGCTCACGATCCCGTAGCAGATGATCAGGGTCTCCGCGTCGCGGTTCCATCCGTGCTCGTAGAGCGGGTAGCGCTTCGCGACCTCGAGGTGCCGGTGCTTGGCCGCATAGAACTGGCGCAGGTACTCGTCCGCGTCCGCGGTGGCCGGCTCGCCGGCCGAGGGCCCGGACTCGTACATGAGCACGCCGG
Source organism: uncultured Chloroflexia bacterium (assembly GCA_963805645.1). Classification (GTDB taxonomy): domain Bacteria; phylum Chloroflexota; class Limnocylindria; order QHBO01; family QHBO01; genus CAVXEH01. The sequence continues at coordinate 70,510 of CAWDVA010000009.1, forward strand.
CGAAGAAGCGCGGGCTGCCCGGCTCGTGCCTGGCCAGGGCGGGGATGGTGCGCTCGACGACCTCGACGCTGTGCGCGAGCTCGTCAAGGTCCACGACCTCGTTGAGGTGGCCGACGAAGGTGTCGGTGAGGAGGACCACCGGTGATCGGGACTCCTCCGCTGCGTTGAACGCCTGGACGGTGACGCGGAACGCCTCCTCGATCCCGTTGGGGTAGAAGGCGAGGGGCGTGTAGTCGCCGGAGGACCCGTACTTCACCTGGCCGATGTCGCCCTGCCCGGGCATGGTCGGCATGCCGGTCGCGGGACCCACGCGCTGGACGTCGACGAAGACGGTGGGCACGCCGACCTTCTGCGCGTAGCCGACCGCCTCCTGCATGAGGCTGAAGCCCGGCCCGCTGGTGGCGGTGAACGACTTGGCGCCCGCGATGGACGCACCGATGATCGCGTTGGCGCTCGCGATCTCGTCCTCTGCCTGCAGGAAGCGGAACTCGCGATGGTGCGCCGCGGTGTAGGCGGAGGCGATGTTCAGGATCTCGGTGGATGGGCTGATGGGGTAGCCGGCGTAATAGTTGGCACCGGCGGCCACCGCGCCGTGGAATACCGCCTCGTTGCCCTGGATCAGCTTGCGCATCGGGTCACTCCCGCACTCGTGCTGCCGCGGCCTTTGCCGCGTGCTCGGCGACGGCCGACGGGATCATCTCGATGGCCAGATCCGGGCAGTAGCGCTCGCACAGCCCGCACAGGATGCAGTTCTCCTCCTCGAGAATGGCGTCATTGCGCAGGACGAGCGTGCCCTTGGGGCAGATCTCCACGCAGATGTCGCAGCGTTTGCAGAAGACCGGGTTCCAGCTGATGTTGGCGTAGTCGACCCAACGGATCCCGTCTTCGTGGTCCGCGCTGGTCCCGGTTCCGAAGGCCAGCGCGTCGTGTGCTCGGTCGCGTGTCATGGGAGGCCGATGATACGCCGCTCGGCCGATGGGCTGCGGGGTCCGCTTGTCCCGATGTTCGCATGCCGCCCGGCACTCCCATGGCGGTATGCATGGTTCGCGATCCGTGCATGCGTTCTGGCTCGGTTCCGCGCGCCGCGTCATCGGTCCTTCACAGGCGGGTCATACTCTCGGGAACGCCATGGCATCCGTGCTCCTCGTCGACGACGATCCCAAGATCCGCGAGCTTCTGCGTCTCTACATCGAGCGCGAAGGGCACCGCACCATTGCCGCGGCCGATGGCGAGATGGCCCTGGCCGCCGCCCTCCGCCAGCGGCCGGACCTCGTGGTCCTCGACGTGATGCTCCCCGGGCTGGACGGGTTCGAGGTCTGCCGGCGGATCCGCGAGGCAAGCGACGTGCCGATCCTCCTGCTTACGGCGCGCTCCGGCGACAGCGACAAGGTGGTGGGCCTGGACCTGGGCGCCGACGACTACGTCGTCAAGCCCTTCTCCCCGCGCGAGCTGATGGCCCGCGTGCGCGCGCTGCTCCGCCGTCGCCGCGCCGATCGCAGCCAGGACGAGCCCGTGCTCGTGGCGGGCGGGCTCGAGGTCGACCCCAACGCCGTGGAGGCACGCCTCGACGGCGCCGACCTGGAGCTGACGCCGTTCGAGTTTCGGCTCCTCGTGGGCCTCATGCGTCGCCCGGGACGCGTCTTCAGCCGCGACGACCTCATCGACGCGATCCACGGCGACGACGATCCGGGGATCATCGACCGCACCATCGACGTCCACCTGGGTCGGCTGCGCCGCAAGCTGCGCGACGACGCGAGCGACCCCCGCTTCATCGCCACGGTCCGGACCGTGGGCTACAAGTTCGTGGCCACGGTCGAGAGGCGCGATCCTGCCGGGACACCGGCGTAGGCCCGCGCTCGAACGGCGGAACGGATGACCACCCTGCGGGCCCGCCTCATCGCGCTGTTCGTGCTCCTGGCCCTGGCGGTCGCAGGTGTCATGATCTTCGCCGTCGAGCGCTTCAGCAGCGAACAGATCATGCACCTGGCCATGCAGTCCGGCTCCTCCCCCGAGCAGGCGCAGGCCATGTTCGACCAGTACGTGGGGCGCGTGGTGCTCATCGGTGCCGCGGTCGGCGTGGTCCTCGGGGTGGCGGCCGCCTGGTGGCTGCTGCGACGCATCCTGCGCCCGCTCGACCGGCTGGCCGAGGCAGCACGCCGGATCGCCGTGGGAGACCTGGCTGCCCGGGTCCCCGATCCCCCGGACCCTGAGCTGCGGGGCATGGCCGATGCGTTCAACCAGATGGCCGCCACGCTCGAGCGGGTCGAGCAGCTGCGCAGGGCCCTGGTCGAGGACGTGGCGCACGAGCTGCGCACGCCGCTCACCAGCCTCCAGGGCTACACCGAGGCGCTGGCTGACGGCGTGATCGAGCCGACGCCCGCGATGCTGCGCACGGTGAACGAGGAGATCGTCCGGCTGACCCACCTGGTCGAGGAGCTCGACCAGCTTGCTCGCGGCGAACGCGGTGAGCGGGCGCAGGCAAGGGCCGAGGTCGACCTGGCCACCATCGTGCAGCGCGCCGTGGCGATCGCCTCCCCGGAGCTCGCGAGCCGCCGGATCAGCGTGCGGATCGAGGACGCCGAGGCTCTCCCGCGCCTCATGGCCGAGCCCGACGCCATCGGCCAGGTGGTGACGAACCTCATGCAGAACGCGGCGCGCTACACCAACGACGGCGGAGAGGTCATCGTCCGGCTGCGCACCGACGGCCACGGCGTGCGCTGCGAGATCGAGAACACCGGCGCGGAGATCCCGCCCGACGAGCTGCCCTTCATCTGGGAGCGGCTGTACCGCGTGGACCGGTCACGGACCCGGGCGACCGGCGGCAGCGGCATCGGCCTGGCCATCGTGCGCCAGATCGTGGAGGCGCACGGCGGCCAGGTGGGCGCGCAGTCCGCGGAGGGTCGGACCCGGATCTGGTTCCGCCTGCCCGTGGCCGCCTGACGGCGCGCTCGGCCCGGAGCGAAGGGCCCGGGTCCGCTACGCACGGCGGCGGACGGCGATGGCAACACCGGCCACGACGAGCAGACTGCCGAGCAGACCGCCGAGCACCACCGGAGGGGCTACCCCGAACCAGGTCCCGGCGAGGAGCATGTCGGGCGTGGGTGTCGGGGTCGGCGAGGGTGTGGGGGTTGCCGCCGGGGTCGGCGTGGGAGTCGGAGTCGGCGAGGGTGTGGGCGTGGGTGTCGGCGTGGGCGTGGGTGTCGGGGTCGGGGTGGGAATCGGCTCTCCCGTGGTGGGATCAACCCGGGTGTAGTTCTCCCAGAGATAGGCGCGAATGGTTAGCCCCGATTCGTGGACCTTGGCCGCCATTTCCCGTCCCAGGTACCGGTAATGCCAGGGCTCGTAGTGGAAGCAGGCCTGGTCGTTCCACAGCGAATGGTTCTTGCCCCACGGGTAGCTCAGGACCCACCCGTACTTCCAGGCGTTGTTGAACATCCACTTCCCGGTCGGGGTCGTGGCCCAGTCCGGGAAGGAGAGCGAGCTGGGACCGCCCACCTGGCCGAAGTCGATCGCCAGGCCGAGCTGGTGCTCCGAGTGCCCCGGGCGCATCGAGTAGGTGATGGCGTGGTCGTAGCTGTCGTAGCTGACCCAGCCGTCGAACGAGGCGACCTGCTGCTTGTAGCTGCGATAGCCGCTGATGACGCTGATCGGGGTGCCGTTCTTGGCCGCGGCCGCCGCCATGGCCCGCAGGTCGTCAATGGCCACGGCCCGGATCAGGCCACCGCCCGAGATCCCGGCCTGGGAGGTTGGCACCAGGTCGGGCGGCACGTAGTCCTCGGGGACGCGCAGGAGCCAGTCCACGAGCGTGGTGCTCCAGCTGTCGTAGTCGGACGGGACGGTGTAGATGTCCGCCAGGCGGCAGGCTGGCAGAGGCCCGATGGCGGCGACCGGCGAGGCTCCTCCCGGCAGGGAGGTGAGCAGCCCGGCAGCCAGCACGATTGCGCCGGCCAGCGCGCGGAGGGTGCGGGGGATGGAGCGGCGCACGGAAACCTGGGGGGCGCGGTCGAGCATGTCCATGCCTGCGTTCGGAGCGCCTAGGATAGCGCGATGCACTCCCCCGCACGGATCCGGGTCACCGCCCTGACCATCGCCCTGGCGTTGCTCGTTTCCTGCTCGAGCCCCGCCCTGACGCCGTCACCGTCGCCGTCCCCGAGCCCTACGCCATCCCCCACCGCGACGCCCAGCCCGACCCCCGTTCCCCCGGTTGCGTTCCCGCTGGCCGTCGTCACGGGGCTGACGAACCTCCGGTCGGTCATCGCGCTCGACGACCTGTCGACGCTCGCCTCCACGGGCAGGCTCGTGGTGCCGTGCGGGGTCACCATCACCCAGCCGGCCCTCGATGCCACAGCCCCCTGCCAGGCGGCCGACGAGATCGTCTCTGCCATCAGGGCGGACCAGGAGCTCGTGGCGCTCCTGCCACCCGGCCTGGTCGAGCCGGCCACCAAGGTCCTTCCCATTGCCGGCGACGGCCCGTTCGGGCTCTTCGGGCCGGACCTGTTCGGCGACCCTGAGGCGCGTGCGCTGCCCTATCCGGTCATGGGCGAGGCGCCGGCGGATGGGCCCGGCGCGCTCGATCCGGCCTGGACCGCATACGACGGCATCGCAGGTCTGGACCCTGGCCTCGGTCGGGAGCCTCTGCTCGGACCGCAACGGCGCCTACCAGGCCGTCACCAAGCGCAAGGGATGGGACTGGATCTTCGGCGGCGGGACTGCGAAGTACAAGGGCAAGCCGTACAACAACCCGTATCCGCCGGCCGGCGTCTCGGTGTTCCCCATCGTGGCGCCCGTCGATACGGGCAATAACGGCGCGACCGCGGCGATCACCAAGCGTGCCGACGTCGCCCTCGCGGACCAGAAGTGCCCCATCGTCCCGGACAGCACCTGGACGCCGAACCTCATCGGCCGGCCGAGCCTCTCGGTGCCGGAGACGGTGGCAACCTCGATGGCAGAGCTTCCTGGGCATCGACGCGGTCTTCCTCGCCGCGGACCACCAGAGCGACCGCGGGGTGACCGGGAATCCGCTCGTCGCTCCAGATCCTCGACAAGCACGAGCCTCCCGCACACCGGCCTCGGGATGAACCTGGACCAGGCCCTCGAGCCGGCCTACGTCGAGACCCACGGCCTCAAGATCGCCTTCGTCTCGTGGAACAACGTGTGCCGGCCCCATCCACGCCGGTCCCAGCACCCCCGGCGTCGCGTGGCTCACCAAGGCGAACGTCGACGCCTCGGTGCAGCGGGCGCGCGACGGTGGCGCCGACCTGGTCATCTGCGATCCACAGTGGTGGCACGAGTATCCCGACCCCGAGTACCACCCGGACCTGGGGACCGCGCAGAAGCAGGCGGTGTACGTGGATGAAGGCGGCCGGCTGCGACCAGATCCTGGCCGGTGGCCTGCACATCGCGGGCGGCACGCTCTTCGACCAGGGGCCGACCGGGGTCCGCGTCCTCAACGCCGGGCCCGGCAACTACCAGTACGGGCAGAACTGGTGGCAGCAGACCCAGGAAGGCGTCATCGGGGACATGACCTTCGTGGGCACGAAGCTCGTGAACTTCCGGCTCCACCCGTACGTGATGATCAACGCCGCGCGCCCCGCGCTCACCGACCCGGAGGGCGACGGGCACTACGTCCTCGACCGGATCTGGAAGTACTCGGAGCTCGACTACTAGCGGCCGATGTCGGGGTCGGAGCCCTCTGCCGCCTCCCCGATCACCAGCTCCCCCGGGATCGGCTCGAGCACCGGCTCGGGGGCCGGCGCCATCTCCTCCGCCTCGCGGGGACGCCCGCTCACCATGGCCACCACCGCGCCGATGATGAGCAGGGCGGCGACGATCGTCCGCGGGGTCAATGTCTCCCCCAGCAGCAGCGCGCCCAGCGCGACCGCCACGATCGGGTTGACGTAGGCGTAGGTCGCCACCGTGGGGACCGGCGCGCTCTTGAGGAGCCAGGTGTAGGAGCTGAAGGCGACCAGCGATCCAAAGACGACGAGGTAGCCGACGGCGAACAGCGACCTGCCGGAGTAGGACGCGAGATCGATGCTGCTCGCCTGGCCGGTCACGGTGGCCGCGATCGCCAGCAGGGCGCCGCCGGCGAGCATCTCCATCCCGGTGGCGAGGAGGCCGGAGCGGGGCATGGGTGCGTGGCGGGAGTAGAGCGATCCAATCGCCCAGCTGAGGCTGGCGAAGACCACCATGCCGATGCCGATCGGGTCCGCGGCGCTCACCCCGCCGACGGGCGCGAGCAGCACCAGGACCCCGAGGAAGCCGGCGGCAACGCCGCCGATCGCCAGTGCGCTCGGCCGGCGACGGCGGATGACGGCGTCGAAGAGGTTCATCCAGATCGGGACCGCGGCCACGATCACCGCCGCGATGCCGGAATCGATCCGCTGCTCGGACATGACCACGAATCCATTCCCGCCCAGGAGCAGCAGACCGCCCACGATCGCGGCAGACCGCCATTCGCGCCAGGTCACGCGCTCGATGCGCGCCGCCGGCGACCGGGAGAGCCTGCTGCGGAGCGACAGGAAGGCAAGCATCAGGAGGCCGGCCACGAGGTAGCGGGACCCGGCACCGACGAAGGGCGGGACCGTCTCCACCATCACGCGGATGGCGAGGTACGTGGAGCCCCAGATCAGGTAGACGATCCCGAGGTTGACGCCGATCGCGAGCGGTGATCCCTGCGACGAGGCGTTGGATTGCATCGCGGTATTCTGCCGATCCACCGTGATTCGTGCCGGAGCGGTCGAAACGCGGCCAGCCCGCTCGTCGTAGTGGCAGGGGCGCCAAGGAAGGCGCCGCCCGCCGGAACGAGGAGACCAATTGATGCGGTACATGATGCTGATCTGCGACAACGGCGCCTGGGAAGCGCTGAGCGAGGACGAGAGCCGCGCGCTGTACGGCCGGATCGGGAGCTGGTGGGACGAGCACCAGAAGGCCGGCCGCATCATCGAGGGGCACCAGCTCCAGGCGCCCGAGTCGGCCACCACCGTGCGCCGCGGGGCGGACGGCAATGTCTCGGTCACCGACGGCCCCTTCCTCGAGGCCAAGGAGGTGGTGGGTGGCTACGGGATCATCGATGTCCCCGACCTGGACGCCGCGATCGCCCTGGCGAGCGGATGGCCGGGCCCCGATACCATCGAGATCCGGCCGGTCGTCGAGCAGGCCGGGACGTAGGAAGGCCCTTGGCGACCGGATCGCCACGCGAGGAGATCGACGCTCGGCTGGCTGCCACCGTGCGCGACGAGCGCGGCCGGCTGGTGGCCTCGCTCGTCCGCATCCTGGGCGACTGGGAGGTGGCCGAGGAGCTGGTCCAGGAGGCGCTGGTCGCCGCCCTGGAGACCTGGCCGCGGGACGGCGTGCCCGAGCGGCCCGGCGCGTGGCTCCTCACCGTCGCCCGCCGCCGGGCCGTCGATCGCCTGCGGAGGGATGCGCGCTACCGCGACCGGCTCGCGCTGATCGGGGAGGAGCTGCGGCTGGTTGGGACGCGCGCCGACGAAACGGGTGGACCCATGGGTTCCGACGACCGACTCGGGCTGCTCTTCACCTGCTGCCACCCCGCCCTCGGCCTCGAGGCGCAGGTCGCGCTCACCCTGCGGACCGTGGCGGGCCTCGAGACCGGGGCAGTGGCACGCGCGTTCCTGGTGCCGGAGGCTACCGTCGCCCAGCGCATCGTGCGGGCCAAGCGCAAGATTCGAGACGCGGGCATCCCCTTCCGGGTCCCCGAGCCGGCCGAGCTGCCGGCTCGCCTGTCTGCGGTGCTGGCGGTGCTCTACCTCGTGTTCAACGAGGGGTATCTCGTCTCGGGCGGCGAGGCGCCCGAGCGTCGTGAGCTGTGCGCCGATGCCGAATGGCTCGCCTCGCTGCTCGCTCGCCTGATGCCCGACGAGCCGGAGGTGCTCGGGCTGCTCGCCCTCATCCGGCTCCACCGCGCCCGCGCCGCAGCGCGCTTCGATCCTACCGGTGCGCTCATCCTGCTCCCGGACCAGGACCGCGCCAGCTGGGATCGGCACGCCATCGGGCAGGCGGCCGCCCTCCTCGACCGGGCCCAGCGCCTGGGCCGGCCCGGGCCGTATCAGCTGCAGGCGGCAATCCTGGCCTGCCACGCCACCGCACCGAGCTACGCCGAGACCGACTGGACCGAGATCATCGCCCTGTACGACCGCCTGCTGGCGATGACCGGCAGCCCGGTGGTTGCGCTCAACCGCGCCGTGGCCCTTGCCGAGCGCGATGGGGCGCAGGCCGCGCTCGACGCCCTCGACCCGCTCGCGGCCCGGCTGGCCGGCTACCACCTCTTCCATGCCTCGCGAGCCTCGCTGCTGCGGCGCCTGGGCCGCGAGGAGGAGGCGGCCATCGCGGATCGCAGGGCGCTCACCCTCACCGACAACCCCGCCGAGCGGCGCCTCCTCGCCGGACGCCTCGCGAGCCGGTAGCATCGGCGCCGTCAACCGCAAACGGACGGAGATCCCATGGCAGACCGACCGGCGCCACCCTCTGGCGCACTCGACACGACCAAGCAGTACACCGCGACCTTCAAGACGGCCAAGGGCGACATCGTCGTCGAGCTGTACGCCGACCGGGTGCCGCTGACGGTCGAGAATTTCGTCAACCTGGCGCGTGCCGGCTTCTACGACGGCACCACCTTCCACCGGGTCATCGGCGGCTTCATGGCCCAGGGAGGCGATCCGACCGGAACCGGGCGGGGCGGTCCCGGGTACCAGTTCGGCGACGAGTTCCACCCATCCCTGCGTCACGACCGGGCCGGGACCCTGTCCATGGCGAACGCCGGGCCGGGCACCAACGGGAGCCAATTCTTCATCACCTACGGGCCCACGCCGCACCTGGACGACCGGCACAGCGTATTCGGCCGGGTGACCTCCGGCATGGACGTGCTGACCTCGCTCCGCGAACGGGACCCGCAGCGCGATCCGAAACCCGGCGATGCGATCGAGACCATCGAGATCGCCGAGTCCTGAGCCGCCTCCCGGCCGCTAGGGCGAGGGTGCCACGAGGCGGTCCGGCGACGTGCTTCGGTATGTCTCGATCCAGCGCAGGACGTCGTCCGCGTAGCGCTGCGAATTGTTGTAGGCGATGAGCGCGCGGCGCAGCTGCGCCGGATCGGTGTAGTCGCCCGGCTCGCGCAGGCAAAGGTGGGCCGCGGCAGTGAGGGCGGCATCGTAGAGGTTGTTCGGATCCGCCACCCCGTCGCCGTTGCCATCGCGGCCGAGCTCCCGCCATGTCGTGGGGATGAACTGCATGGGCCCCACGGCATGGTCCCAGCTCCGGTCGCCGTCGAGGCGGCCCTTGTCGGTGTCCGCGATGGCCTGCGTCCCGCCGGAGCCATCGAGCGCCGGCCCGATGATGGACGGGGTCACGGTCCCATCGGCCTCCAGCGTTCGCGGACCGTTCACCCGACCATGGTCGGACTCGACCTTGCCGAGTGCGGCCAGGATCGTCCAGTCCACCGCGCAGCCCTCGGTGATCGAGCGCGACTCGGCTGCTGCCTGCCGATAGGCCGCATAGGCGACCGCGGGGAGCCGGCGGCCCGACAGGTCGACGCCGGGCAGCAGCGTGACGAGCACCACGCCCCCGACGACCATGGCGGCGAGGAGGGTGAAGGCGGGGAGGAGGGAGCGGCGCGGGCGGGCCCGCCGGCGGGCGGATGAGGGCATCGGGCACAGGCTGACACACTCGGTCCGGGCGCGCAGCGGGCCGTCCGTGCGCCGGTGGGCGTCGCGCGTCGCGAACGCGTGGCCGATACTCGCGCAGTGAGCCGACCACCCACGATCCTCGAGCGACTGACCCGGCAGCCGTTGCCCGGGCTGGATCACCCGACCCAGCTCCGCTTCTCGCAGGACGGGGAATGGGTCGTCTACCTGCAGCCCGAGCGGCGCTCGAACGTTCGCTCGCTCTGGCGGCACGACCTCTCCAGCGGCGAGCGCCGGGTGCTCGTTTCCGGGTCGACCACCGGCCGCCCCGCGCCGCTCGAACGAGGCGAGGAGCTGCTCCGGCAACGGCGCCGGGAATCCGGGCTGGGGTTGGCGAGGTACCGGGCGGCCGCGAAGGGAGACTGCTTCGTTGCGGTCCAGCGCGGACGATGCCTTGTCTCGCGCGACGGGCAGCCGGCGGAGGCGCTCGGTCCCTGGGACGACGTCCAGGACGCGCTCCCGTCGCCGGACGGGGGGCGGATCGCCCTCGTACGGCGCGGCGACCTGTGGATCGCCCCGGCGGCCGGTGATCCGCTGCGGCTCACCCACTCCGCGGCTCCGGGTGCCTTCAACGGCCTGGCTGAGTACATCGCTGCCGAAGAGCTCGATCGGTTCGACGGCTGCTGGTGGAGCGCCGATGGCGGCGCGCTCGCCTGGACGAGCGTCGACGGGCGCCACGTCCCGGAGATCGACATCGCGCACGCCACCCGCGCCACGCGCGGCGCGGCCTCCCCTGATCGTCACCGCTATCCGTTCGCGGGAGCCGCCAACGCGCGCGTCACCCTGGTCGTCTGCGATCTCGCCGGCGGCGACGAGGGTCGCGCCGTGGACCTCGACATCGGCGATGGCTACCTCGCCCGCGTCGTACCGCACCCGGCCGGGGGATGGCTGGCGGCCGTCCTGCCGCGCGACCAGAGGACGCTGCGCTGGTGGCGGGTGGCCGCCACCGGCGCGGCAGCTGGGGCCTGGGAGGAGCGCGCCGACCCATGGGTCAACCTCGACGACGCCACGCGCGTCCTGTCCGACGGCCGGGTCCTTCGGGCGACCGAGGCGACCGGGTTCCGACACCTGGAGCTGCGCAGCCCGGACGGGACGGTCGAGCGGCGGCTGACGGGCGGCGCCTGGACGATCACTGATGTCGCGCACTGCGACGAGCGGCGCGGCGAGGTCCTGTTCGTGAGCACCGCCGACGGCGCCGCACAGCGCCACCTGTATGCCGTACCCCTCGACGCCGCGGCGCCGGTCGAACGGCCGGCCCGTCTCACCGCGGACCCGGGATGGCATGCCATCGTCGCCGCCCCCGACGGCAGCCGCTGGATCGACACCTGGTCGACGCGTGAGCACGCGCCCGCCGTCGTGGTCCGGTCCCGCGCGGGGCACCTCGAGGCGGTGATTCATCGCGCCTCGACGTCCGCGCGGCGGCGTCACCTGGTGGTTCCCGAGCTGCGCGTCCTCACCGCCGGCGACGGCCGAACGAAGCTACACGCCGCTCTCTTCGATCCGCCGGCCCCGGCAGGAAGCCCGCCGCCCGCCGTGGTGTGGGTCTACGGCGGACCGCACGTCCAGCATGTCCGCGACGCCTGGGAGCTCACCGTCCATCCCCTCCGCCAGGCGCTCACCGACGCGGGATTCGTCGTGATGGTGGTGGATGGCCGGGGGAGCGCCAACCGTGGACTCCGCTTCGAGTCGCCGCTTGCCGGCGCGCTGGGCACCGCGGAGGTCGATGACCAGGCGGCGGCCGTCGAGGCGCTCACTGCCGAAGGACGGATCGACGGCACCCGGGTGGCGATCACCGGCGGCAGCTACGGCGGCTACATGACCATTCGCTGCCTCATGCGCCGACCCGGATGCTTCCGCGCGGGTGTTGCCGTGGCACCGGTCGTCGACTGGACGCGCTACGACACCGGATACACCGAGCGCTACCTCGGAACGCCGCAGGGTGGCGCAGACGCCTATGCTCGGGCCTCGCTCACCGACGAGGCATCACGCCTCGACGGAGACCTGCTCGTGATTCACGGCACGCTGGACGAGAACGTCCACCCCCGTCACACCGAGCGCCTGCTCGAGGCGCTGGCCGCGGCCGGACGCCGGGTCGAGGTCCTGTGGCTCGGCGGCGAGCGCCACCGCACCCAGTCCCGTCGGCAGATGCTGCGTCGCGACCGGCGGACAGTGTCCTTCCTGCGGCGGGCACTCGGCCTCGACGGGCCGGGCCCGGATCAGGCGGCCACCTCGTACAGCAGGCTGTAGGTCGTGAGCGGGTCCGGGGCGAACTCGGTCCGGGTTCCGCACGCGCTGCAGACGATCTCGTCCGCGGCCTCGTCGACCTCGAACGCGACTTCGTCCTCGCACCAGGGGCAGATGAACTGAACGGTCATGCGGGCATCCTGCCGGCGGTCCGTGACACCTAGCCTGTCGCGATCGAGGGCGACCTGGCCGATCGTCGTCGACCGGTCGCCATCGGCCCACGGATTCTCACGTCCTGCCTGCAGCACTTGCGTGGTTGCGCAACTCGTGAGAGAATTCGCCCTGATGGAAGCCACCACGCTCGTGACGGATGACACGCGGACCCGCGCGGCCGCGATCGCCAAAGCGCTCGCGGACCCCAAGCGTCTCTGGGTGGTCGAGCAGCTCGCGGAGGGCGAGCGCTCGGTCGGCGACCTCTCACGCTGCATCGGCTGCCAGGTGCCGAACATGAGCCAGCACCTCTCCGTCCTGCGCAGCGCAGGGATCGTGGACAGCCGTCGCGAGGGAAGCACCGTCTTCTACCGGCTCGTGGACCCGACGGTCCTCGATGCCTACCGCCTACTCCAGCAGCTCGCCCGCTGAATCGGGCGCCAGTCCCAGCCAATCAACACGCGAAAGGATCAAGCAACCGATGTCGAACGTCCGTGAAGTCACCGACGCCACCTGGGATGAGGTCGTCCTCAAGAGCGACAAGCCGGTGGTCGTCGATTTCTGGGCCACATGGTGTGGTCCCTGCCGGATGGTCGCCCCCGAGATCGAGAAGCTGGCGGCGAAGTACGAGGGCAAGGTCGACGTCGTGAAGCTCGATGTCGACGCCAACCCGCACACCGCCATGCACTACGGGATCATGAGCATTCCCACGGTGGCGATCTTCTCCCCCGGCCAGCAGCCCCGCGCCGCGGTCGGCTTCCGACCGCTCGAGCAGCTCGAGGTCGCCTTCGGCCTGTCGGCGCTCGAGCAGCCGTCTGCCTGACGGCCTGACCGCCGGCAAACCGGCTCACTCGGCGCCCATCCTCGACCACGGGGATGGGCGCCGTTCGTGTTTGGGGCATACTGCGCGCCGTGAGGCGCTCCGTCACCGGCCGGCTGCTTGCCGTCGCCGCTGCGGTGCTGCTCGGGGGGCTCGTCCTCCTGCCGCCGCCTGCAGCCCGCGCGGCGGACAGCGGCCTGCAGGTCGTTACCAGCACGCGGTACACGGCGCTGCCCGACGAGAAGCGCATCGCGGTGACGATCGACGCGGTCGCCACCAACACGACGCCCGATCCGCCGAACGGCCGCTACTACTACACCACCGCGCGCTTCGCCGTGCAGCCCGGGATCCGCAACCTGTCGGCGAGCAGCGACGGCCAGCCCATCGTCTCCCGGATCGTGGACAGCTCCGCGGAGTTCACCACCATCGAGGTCGCGTTCGGCCGGGCCGTCTTCCACAACCAGTCGGCGACGTTCCGCGTGTCGTTCGACATCACCGATCCGGGCGGCCGCCCCAACCGCGACGTACGCGTGGCCGGGACGCTGGTCGCCTTCCCGATATGGGCCTTCGGGTCGGAGAACACGCCCGGCAGCACGGTCAGCGTGGTCATCCCGGCCGGCTACAGCGTGACGGTGGAGGCCGGCGACCTGGTGAGTGCGGCGGGCCCCAACGGCACCACCGTCCTCACCGCCCCCACGATCCCGGACCCCTATTCGTACTTCGCCTACGTCACCGCCGAGCGGCCGGGTGCCTTCAAGGAGACCACCGCGACCGTCGTCTTTCCCGACGGAAGCGTGCCGGTCCTCATCCGGGCCTGGGACGACGACCCGGACTGGGGCACCCGGCTGTCGGAGCTGATGACGCGTGGCCTGCCGGTGCTCCGCAACCTGATCGGCCTCGACTACCTCGTCCATGGTGAGCTCAAGGTGGAGGAGGCGGCCACGTCGCGGCTGGGTGACTACGCGGGCGTGTACAACGACGTGACCGAGACCATCGACGTCCGCTACGACGCCGATGGCTACACCGCCCTCCACGAGGCGGCGCACACCTGGTTCAACGGCAACCTCTTCCCCGATCGCTGGATCGGGGAAGCCTGGGCGGAGTACTACGGCGTTGCGGCCGGACAGGCGATCGGCGCCGACGGCGACGTCTTCACCCTGACGCCCGCCCTCCAGGCCGCGAAGATCCCGCTCAACAGCTGGGGCACCATCGGCAGCGAGCCGGTGAACACGGAGGACTACGGCTACGCGGCGAGCTACCGGCTCGCGCAGCTCATCGCCGAGCGGGCGACCACCGCGGGTCTGCAGCGCGTCTGGCAGGCGGCCCATGCCGCTCAGGCGGCCTACCAGCCGGTGCACGCCCGTCCCGGCGCGGCACCGGAGAAGGGCGTTTCCGCCAACGTCGCGGGCTGGCAGCAGCTCCTGGACCTGCTCGAGGAGCGAACCGGCGCGAACTACGACGACCTGTGGCGCACCTGGGTCGTGACGTCGGCACAGGCATCGCTCATGGACGCCCGGGTCACGGCACGGGCCACGTACCAGGACACGGTCACCCTCGCGGGCGACTGGGAACTCCCGTCGTCGGTGCGCTACGACATGGGGGCATGGGACTTCCGGGCAGCCGATGACCTGATGACCGATGCGCGCGCGGTGCTCGTCGACCGCGCAACGATCGACTCGCGGGCCGCGACCCTGTCGCTCTCGGTGCCGACGACCCTGCGCGCGGCGTTCGAGGCCGGTCCGACGTTCGACGCGGCCAAGCGGGACGCGGCCGACGAGCTCGCGGCGCTCGCCGCCATTGGATCGGCCACGACCACCCTCGCCAGCGATCCCAGCCCGGTGGAGTGGGTGGGCCTGCTCTTCGCCGACCCGCGCGCCGAGCTGAGCGCGGCGCGCGGCGCGTTCGAGAACGGGCAGGCGTCCGATGCAACCGCCCAGGCCGATGCGGCGCGGGCCGAACGCGAGGGAGCCGCCGACGTCGGCCGGCTGCGGGTCGCCGTCACCGGCGGCTCGCTGCTCGTCATTGACGGCCTGGCGATGGGCGCGCTTGCCGTGCGTCGCCGACGCCGCCGGACCCGCCGGGATCGTGCACGCGAGCAAGCCGGGCCCGGGCTGTCGCCATGGGGCCCCTCCGATGCGCCAAGCGTGCCCCCCGCTCCAGGCGAGCCACCCGCCGGTCCGCCTCCTGCCTCGGCAGATCCTCCGCCGAACACCCCCTGACCAGCGGACCAGTGCGGGCCAGGCGGGGTCCGGGTACGCTGTCCCCACCGTGATAGCCCGCACCGTGCATCGGTCGATCTCCGCCGTCCTCCTGGGGACCTTCACCCTGCGCTTCTCGACCGGCCTGACCGGCGGGCTCCTCATCTACTACATCGCCAAGATGCCGAGGCACGGCGGGCCGGAAATCTCCGCGCTCGAGCTGGGCTTCATCACCGCCGCCTACTTCCTGGCGGAGCTCACCCTCTCGCCGGTATTCGGCGTGCTCAGCGATCACCTGGGTGCGCACCGGGTCATGCAGTGGGGACCCGTGTTCGGGGCGGTTGCGGTGATCATGACCGGCCTGCCCATCCCCTGGATCCCCATCGCCATCGTCGTCTGGCTGGGCATCACCCGGCTGCTGGAGGGCGCCGCCGCCGGCTCGTCGATCCCGTCCATCCTGGGCTATATCGCCCTCGCGACCTCCGGCGACGAGCAGCTGCGTGGCCGGACCGTGGCCCGTTTCGAGGCCGCCACCCTCGCCGGTCTCGGCGGGGGCGTCGTCGCCAGCGGCTGGCTCTTCGACCTGGTGGGTCCCGCTGGCTTCTTCATCAACGCGGCGGTCTACGCCTTCTCCTTCGCGATCTACCGCTTCGCCGTCGATGATCCCCAGGCAGCCGGGAACCTGGCAGGAGAGGAAGCGGCGGCGGCGTACGCGGCGGTCGGTCGCACTCGCTTCGACTGGGCGCGCTACCGCGAGGTGATCGGCAACCCGGCGGTCTGGCTGCTGGCCCCCACCTGGATCGCGCTCAACGCGGTCGTGGGATCGTGGACCACGCAGTCCGTCTTCCAGCTGGTGCGCGCGCCGTCGCGGACCTTCTCCGGACAGATGCTCATGGGCGGCTTCGATCCCGGGCAGGTCAGCATTGGCCTCGCGATCGCCATGCTCGTCTTCTTCGCCGGCCTGCTGTACTGGGGCAACAAGTTCAGGGCGCTGCGACGCACGACCATCATCTTCATCGGCATCGGTGGCGGGCTGGTCATGCTGGCCGCGATCTTCGCGCTGAACCACTCCCTCAACTGGGGCATCCCGCTCCAGGTCGTGCTGGCCATGGCCGCCTGCGGCGGCCTGTTCGTGATGGCGGGCGCAACGCCCGCCGCCCTGGGCCTGCTGGCCGACATGAGCGAGGCGCACCCTGAGGACCGCGGCGCGATCATGGGCCTCTACTCCGTCTTTCTCGCGGTGGGCCAGATCACCGGCGCCCTGGTGGGCGGGGCCGCCGCCGACTGGCGCGGGATCGACGGCATCCTGGCCGCCAGCCTGGGCCTGCTGGTGATCGCCGTGCTGCCGATCCAACGGCTTCGCGCCAGCGAGCATCTCCTCGGCGGACCGGAGGATGAGGAACGACCGGCGAGCATCCGTGGCGCGGTCCACGGCGGGGGCCTCGACTGACATCGCGCGGCTCCTGGCGGGGCGGGACGCCCGTGAGCGGCTAGAATCAGCGCCCCATGCGCCTCTCCCAGCTCTTCTTCACGACCCTGCGCGACGATCCCGCCGACGCGGAGATGGCGTCCCATCGGCTGCTGGTGCGCGCCGGCTACGTCCGGCAGCTGGGAGCCGGGATCTATTCGCTCCTGCCCCTGGGCTGGAAGGTGAGCCACAACGTCGAGCAGATCATTCGCGAGGAGATGGACCGCATCGGCTGCCAGGAGATGGAAATGCCGGTGGTCCACCCCGCCGACCTGTGGCGCGAGAGCGGACGCTACTTCAAGATCGGGCCGGAGATGGTCCGCTTCAAGGACCGCGGCAACCGGGACATGGTGCTGGCCATGACGCACGAGGAGGTGGTTGCCGACCTCCTGAGGGACATGGTGTCGAGCTACCGGCAGCTGCCCCTGCTCGTCTACCACTTCCAGACCAAGTTCCGCGACGAGCCCCGTTCACGGGGCGGCCTGATCCGCGTTCGCGAGTTCGTGATGAAGGACTCGTACAGCTGCGACCGGGACTTCGCCGGGCTGGACGTGAGCTACCAGAAGCACTACGAGGCCTACACCCGCATCTTCGAGCGACTCGGCCTCGACGCCATTCCGGTCGGCGCCGATGTCGGGATCATGGGCGGGTCGCTGGCCCATGAGTTCATGGTCCTCAACGAGTGGGGCGAGGACACCCTGGTGCTCTGCGAGCGCGGCGACTACGCCGCCAACCAGCAGATCGCCGAGGTCGGCAAGCCGGAGCCCCCCGCGGAGGAGCCGATGGCGACCGAGGAGGTCGCCACCCCGGGCACCACCACCATCGCCGGGCTCGCCGAGTTCCTGGAGATCGGGGCGGATCGAACCGCGAAGGCCGCCTTCTTCGTCGCCGGCGACGGACGCCTGGTGACGGCCATCGTGCGCGGCGACTACGAGGTGAACGAGACCAAGCTGGCGAACGCCATCAAGGCCAGCGCTCTGCGCCCGGCGACCGTGGAGGAGATCCGGGCCGCGGGGATGGAACCCGGGTACGGCTCTCCGGTGGGCGCGCATGACACCGTCGTGGTGGTCGACGAGCTCGCCGCTCGCACCCCGAACCTGGTGGCGGGCGCGAATCGGGCCGGCTTCCACCTGCGCAACGTGAACGTGGGGCGCGACTTCACGCCCGATGTCACGGCGGACATCGTCAACGCCCGGGCCGGCGATCCATGCCCCGCGTGCGGCGCGCCGGTCATCCTGCGCAACGGCATCGAGGTCGGCAACATCTTCAAGCTCGGGACGGATTTCGCGATTCCCATGGGGGCCACCTACCTCGGGGAAGACGGCGAGCGCCATCCCATCGTGATGGGCTCGTACGGCATCGGCCTGGGACGCGCGGTGGCCTGCATCGTGGAGGCGCATCACGACGACAAGGGCATCGCCTGGCCGGAGGCGGTGGCGCCGTATGCCGCTCACATCGTGACCGTGGGCGCGGCGCGCGATCCCGCCGTCGTCGAGGCGGCAGAGGGGCTCTACACGCGCCTGGCCGATGCCGGGATCGAGGTGCTCTACGACGACCGCGACGAGTCCCCCGGTGTCAAGTTCACCGATGCGGAGCTCCTGGGCATGCCGCGCATCATCACCATTTCGCCGCGCTCGCTCGCCGCGGGCGGGGCAGAGGTCACCGTGCGGGCCACCGGCGAGCGCGGGGTGCAGCCCATCGCGGAGGTCGAGGCAGCCCTCGCCGCCCGCTGATCCTGACCAGCGGCGGCCCGCAGCCGACCGCGTGGCGCGGGATGCTGCACGGGAGCCGGACGCGCGCACCTGGCCGTCGCGTAGGATGTGTCCGTCGGCCCGCCCAATCGGGACCAAGGACCCTGCTCGGGTGCAACCATTTCCTGAAGGCTCCGGAGAAGAGCATGACCGACCAGCGAATCCTCGACGCCATCGACGAGCTTGCGCTCGAGCTTGTCGCCGTCACCGCGCGGGCGTTGACGGACGCGGTCAACGACCTCGAGCTGACGCTCAGCCAGTGGCGCGTCCTCGTCGTCATCGGCCAGCGCCGAGCACCCCTCCGCGTGGGCGAGATCGCGTCGCGTATCGAAGCCTCGCTCCCGTCCACCAGCCGCATCCTGCGCCGCCTGGAACGTCGCGGCCTGATCACGACCACGCGCGACGAACGCGATCGCCGTGCAACGCTCGTGCGGCTCACCCCCGCCGGCGTGACGGCACGCCGCAAGGTGATGCGGTCGAGGCAACGTTCGGTGGCCGACGCCCTGGGCGATGGCGCAACCCCCATGCCGCAGACCCTGGTGGACGGCCTGGAGGCCATCGTCAGGGCGCTTGCGCCCCTGAGCTGACAGCCCCCGCCCTCAGCGCAGCTGGGGGATCACCTCGGCGCCGATCCGCTCCAGGCGCGACAGGTCGCTGATACCGCGCACGCCGAAGAGGATGTGCTGCGCCCCGGCGTCTGCCAGCCCGCCGAAGCGCTCGACCACCTGGGCCGGGGATTCGCGGTCGAGGTCGACCTGCTGGAGGGTGCTGCGCTCGATCTCTTCGTAGCGCCGGCCGATCCGCTCGCAGTGCTCCCGGAGGACCGCGTACTTGTGCGCGATGCGCTGGGGATCCCCGAAGACGTTGGTGGCGTCCCCGTACTGCGCCACCAGGCGCAGCGTCTTCTGCTCCCCGCCGCCGCCGATCATGATGGGGATGCGGGGCCGGCTGAGCGCCTGTGGAGCGTTGAGCAGGCGGGTCGCGGTGATGTGCTTGCCCTCGAATCGACCCTCGCTCCCCCGCTCGCCGCGCCACATCTCGTGGGCATACTGCAGCGTCTCGGAGAGCATCTCGAAGCGCTCGCGCAACGGCGGGAACGGAAAGCCCAGCCCGGTGGACTCCTCCTCGTTCCAGGCGGCGCCGATGCCGAACCAGGCCCGGCCCCCGGAGAGGACGTCGAGGGTGGTGGCCGCCTTCACCCAGAGGGCGGGGTTGCGGTAGTGAATGCCGCCGACCATGAGGCCCAGGCGCGCGCGCCTCGAGTGGGCGGCCATGAAGCCCAGGGCCGTGAACCCCTCCAGCATCGGCTCCTCCGCGCGGCCCACGGAGCGAATCTGGAAGAAGTGGTCCATGACCCAGATCGAGTCGAAGCCGATCTCGTCGGCGATCTCCACGATGCGGGCCAGGGTCGGCCCGATCGACTCGCCGCCGCCGGGCCAGGTGAAGTTGTTGATCTGCAGGCCGACCTTCAGCCCGCTCATCGCTCGACCTCGACGCCGTGCCAGAAGGCCACGTAGCCCTCCACGTGCTTCGCCTCCGGCAGCGTTTCGGGGTAGTACCAGGCGGCATCGGTGTTCACCGCGTCGTCCACCACCACGTCGTAGTAGCTCGCGGTGCCCTTCCAGCCGCAGACGGTGTGGTGCTCGGACGGCCGCAGCCGTTCCATCCTCACCGCCGCAGGCGGAAAGTAGACGTTCCCCTCGACGATCTCGACGGCCTCGTCGTCCGCCTGGGCCAGAACGGCGCCGTTCCAGGTTGCACGCGGCATCGGCAGCTCCTCGCTTCGCGGACCCATGGTCCCAGATTGATTGCTGCGACAAGTATGCGCCGATGGCGACGCCATCGCGAACCGGGGTCGCCTCGCCCTCGGGTTCCGGGCACGAACGGTCGGATCACGTGAATCCGACCGGCACCCGCGGCGTCGCGGCCCGGGCGCCGGATGGCGAGCGGGGCGGCCCGGACACGTGAGCCGCCCCGCCCGGAACCCGTGGCCCGGTATCAGGCCATGACCGCCTCCCGCGGGGCGCCATCTCGCGTCTCGCCGGCAGCCTCAGGCTCGTGCACGACATCGGTCAGCTCGCCTGCGAGGTAGGCGTCGTAGGCGGCCATGTCGAAGTGCCCGTGCCCGGACAGGTTGAAGAGGATGACCCGCTTCTCCCCGGCCTCCTTCGCCCGCAGCGCCTCGTCGATCGCCGCCCGGATGGCGTGGCTCGACTCCGGCGCCGGGATGATGCCCTCCGTGCGGATGAAGCGCATGGCCGCCTCGAAGCACGGGTTCTGCGGATAGGCCACCGCCTCGATGAAGCCCTGGTCGACCAGGTGCGAGACCATGGGCGCCATGCCGTGGTAGCGCAGCCCGCCGGCGTGGATGGGCGCCGGCCGGAAGTGGCTGCCCAGGGTGTGCATCTTCAGCAGCGGCGTGGTCCCCGCCGTGTCGCCGAAGTCATAGCGATACTCGCCCTTCGTCAGCGAGGGGCAGCTCGCCGGCTCCACGGCCAGGAAGCGGGTGGATGAACGCCCGGCCAGGCGGTCCCGCAGGAACGGGAACGCGATCCCGGCGAAGTTGGAGCCGCCGCCGGCGCAGCCGATGACGACATCGGGCCCTTCACCGGCCATCGCCATCTGGCGGATGGCCTCCTGTCCCACCACCGTCTGGTGGAGCAGGACGTGGTTGAGGACGCTGCCAAGCGAGTACCTGACGTCGTCATGGGTGGCTGCCACCTCGACCGCCTCGCTGATCGCGATGCCCAGGGAGCCGGTCGATTCCGGATCCTCGGCCAGGATGGCGCGTCCGGCGTTCGTCTCCGGCGATGGCGAGGGGACCACCGAGGCACCGAAGGCCTGGATCATGCTGCGCCGATACGGCTTCTGGAGGTAGCTGATCTTCACCATGAAAACCCGGCATTCCAGGCCGAACTGCGCCGACGCGAAGGCCAGCGCGCTCCCCCATTGCCCGGCGCCCGTCTCGGTGGCGAGCTTGCGCACGCCCTCCTCGCGGTTGTAGAAGGCCTGGGCGATCGCCGTGTTCGGCTTGTGCGAGCCCGCTGGCGAGACCCCCTCGTACTTGAAGTAGATGTGCGCCGGCGTGTCGAGGTCTCGCTCCAGGTTCAGTGCCCGGATCAGTGGCGAAGGGCGGTACATGCGGTACACGTCGCGCACCGGTCCGGGGATCTCGATCTCGCGCTCGGTGCTCACCTCCTGGCGGATGAGCTCCATGGGAAAGAGCGGAGCCAGCGCCTCGGGCCCAATGGGCTCACGGGTTGCCGGGTGCAGCGGCGGTGGCAGCGGCACGGGCAGGTCCGCTGCGATGTTGTAGTAGTGCGTCGGCAACTCGGCTTCGCTGAGCAGGAACCGGCGCTGGGTTGCGGGGGACATTGAGGTGAACCTCCAGAGAACAACGCGACCCCTCCGTCCCAAAGGACGAGGGGGTCTTCTCGTGGTGCCACCTTTGTTCCCCGGCGTTCTCACTCCGGGCTCGTTCGGCCACCGCGTCGCGCGCTGCGTGAGCGCGAGGGCCTCGGCTTCGCTATCGGTGCCTCTCCGCCGAAGGCTACTTGCGGACCGATGTCGCCCGATCCCGCGTTCGCCGCCGGAGCTCACGGGTCCATTCGCCGTTTGCGTTGCCGCCGAGGTCTCACTGCTCCCGGCTCCCTGGAGGCTCGCCAGAACGGGTACTCGTCCCGATCGTCGCCGTCTTCACCTGTGGGTGCGGACGGTACGCCGCCGCGGACCCGCGCGTCAAGGGACCGGCGGATGCCTCTGCCGCGCGGCGTCGAGGCCGCGGACTATTCCTCGCCGGGGCGATCCGCCGCCGTCTGGTCCTCCGTCGAGGGTGCATCGGGAAGATGCGGCGGCAGGGTGACCACGAAGCAGGTCCGTCCCGGCTGGCTCTCGACCACGATGTCGCCGCCATGGCGGTTCACGACGTTGTGGCTGATGTGCAGGCCCAGGCCGGTGCCCACACCCGGCTCCTTGGTGGTGAAGAACGGCTCGAAGAGGTGCGCCTTGGCGGTCTCGGGAATCCCCGGCCCGTTGTCGCAGATGGTGACCCGCACGCCGCCCTCCTCGGTGGGCTCGGCACGCACCTCGAGCGCGCCACGGCCATCCATGGCCATCACCGCGTTGTCAATGATGTTGGTCCACACCTGGTTGAGCTCGCTGCCGAAGGCATCGATCTCCGGCAGCTCGCGGGCATAGTCGCGCATCACGTCGACGCCGCCCTTGAGCTTGTGGCCCAGGATCACCAGCGTGTCATCGAGGCCCTTGCGGACGTCGATGCGCTGGACGGGTGCCTGGTCGAGGTAGGCGTAGCTCTTCACCGCGCCCACGATCTCGCTGATCCGGTCCGCAGCGGTCTTCACCTCCTCGAGCAGGGACCTGATCGTGTTGGTCTGGGCAAGCCAGCCGGCGGCGTCGGAGGCCTGCGCCTCGTCGAGGCCCCCGAACGCGTCGCTGAGCTGGTCCGGGGTCCAGCCGGCGTCCACGAGCGAGGCGGCGAGCCCGGAGTCATCGACGAGCTCGCTGAGCTCGTCGATGCGGTCGCTGCGGTCGAGGGCCCCGAGCGATGGCGACGGATCGGCCGGGCGGAGCGTCGTGACCGAGACCGGTGGTCGGAGCTCGTCCCGCGCCTCGATCGCCGCCTGCAGCGAAGCCACCGAGCGGCGGATGGCCGCAGCGGGGTTGTTGAGCTCGTGCGCGAGGCCGGCAGCCAGCGTGCCGAGGCCGGCGAGCTTCTCGCGTTCCTGGAGGAGCGACTGCGTGGAGCGCAGTCGGTCGAGGACGACGCGCAGCACCGCGAACGCGGACTCGGGTGCCGCGGCGAAGACGTGGAGCAACGCGCCTCGCGGGATGCGCAGCACCTCCACGTCGCTGATCGCTCGCACCGAGGCGGAGCGCGGCCGACCCTCGATGGCGGACATCTCTCCCTGGATGGTTCCCGCTCCCACGCGGTTGAGCGAGATCTCGGTGCTCCCGCTCTTCTTCGTGACGTCCAGCTCGCCGGAGACGACGACGTACAGCGCGTCACCCGGATCTCCCTCCCGGAGCAGCAGGTCGCCGGGCGCAAGGGTCATCGGCTCCGCCATGGCGGCCAGGCGGCCGAGATCCTCGTCGGGCAGGTGAGCGAAGAGGGGTGCCGATCGGAGCTCGTCGATCACCATGGATCCGGCGATGCGTCCTACAGGGTGGCCAGGTAC
This sequence comes from uncultured Chloroflexia bacterium, assembly GCA_963805645.1. GTDB lineage: Bacteria > Chloroflexota > Limnocylindria > QHBO01 > QHBO01 > CAVXEH01. The sequence goes on from CAWDVA010000009.1 coordinate 94,037, forward strand.
TGGTGGACGAACTGGACCGCCATGGAGCCCTCGCCGACGGCGCTCGCGATCCGCTTGATGGAGCGGAACCGCACGTCGCCGGCGACGAACACGCCGGGCACGCTGGACTCGAGAAGGAACGGCTCCCGGTCGGCGCCCCAGCCCGGGGGCGGCTTGCCGTTGGGGAATGCCTCGCGCCCCGAGAGCACGAAGCCGGCCCGATCGCGCAGGGCGACGCCTTCCAGCCAGTCCGTACGCGGCGACTGGCCGATGAACACGAAGAGGGCCGACAGCGCGGTCTCCGCCTCGGCGCCGTCCGGGCCCTGCAGCGTCGCCCGCTCCAGCTCTCGCTCGCCGTCCACCGCCACGACCTGGGTCTTCAGGCGGATCTCGACGTTGGGCAGCGCCTCCATCTGGTCGATGAGGTACTGGCTCATGGTGGCGGTCACCGTCTCACCCCGGACGAGCAGCGTGACGTGGCGAGCGAAGCGCGACAGGTAGACCACCGCCTGCCCGGCCGAGTTGCCGCCACCCACGACACCCACATCCAGTCCGCGGTAGAGCACCGCCTCCGTCGTCGCCGCGCCGTAGTAGATCCCGGCGCCGGCAAGCCGGTCCGCGTTGGGGATCTTCAGCTGCCGGTAGCTGACTCCGGTAGCGACGATGACGGACTGGCACGACAGCTCCGTCCCGTCCGCGAGCATGACGACCCGGTACGGATCGTCGCGACGGACGGCCACGACCTCCTGGGGCGTGAGGATCTCCGCGCCCAACCGACGTGCCTGCGCGAGGCCACGACGGGCCAGATCGCTGCCGCTGAGGCCCGCCGGGAACCCGAGGTAGTTCTCGATGCGGCTCGTGGTTCCCGCCTGGCCGCCCGGCGCCTCGCGTTCCACCAGGACGGTCTTGAGCCCTTCGCTCGCGCCGTAGACCGCCGCCGCCAGCCCGGATGGGCCACCGCCCACGATCACCAGGTCGTAGAACGGGAGCGCGGCGTGCGTCTGGAGGCCGAGCTTCTCGGCGATCTCCAGGTTGCTCGGGTCGCGCAGGACCGTGCCATCGGGGAAGAAGACGAGCGGTACGGTGAGCTCCGCTGCCGTCGGCGAGGCGTCACCCGCCGCGACGGCAGCCACATCGGCGGTCGCACCCTCGGTCGCTCCCGCGGCCGAGAGGGCAAGGCGCCGTCCCTCGTCGTCGTCCTCAGGGTCCAGCCAGGCGTAGGGCACCTGGTTGCGTGCCAGGTAGTCGCGGATGTCGTGCCCTCGGGGAGACCATCGGCGTGCCAGCAGGCGCAGGCCTTCGAACGGTGGCCGGAAGTCCGCGATCCAGTCGGAGAGCAGGTCGTCGGCGACCGGGTAGAGCTTCTCCTCCGGCGGGTCCCAGGGCTTGAGGATGTACTGGTCGAGCCGGACCTGGTTGATGGCCCGGATCGCCGCGTCCGTGTCGGCGTACGCCGTCAGCAGGACGCGCTTGGCGTCCGGTTGCAGCTCGAGCGCCTGTGAGAGGAACTCGATGCCGGTCATGCCCGGCATGCGCTGGTCCACCACGAACAGGCCGATGGCGCCGCCTCGCACGGTCAGCTGGCGTACGACATCGAGCCCCTCCGCGCCCGAGTTCGCGGCGACGATCCGGTAGTCCTTGCCGTATCGCGCCCGCAGGTCGCGTTCCACGGCACGCAGGACAGGGGCGTCGTCGTCGACGGCGAGGATGACGGGCTTGGTACTCGCGGATGCCATGGGCGGCAGTGTAGGGCGCCGCGTGCCCACACGGGAGGGACTCGCGTCACATTCCGGGCCGGCAGGCCCCGAAAGAAGGGTCGCATCGGCCCTGTGGACCCGATCCGGGGCGGCGCATCGTCGGCGGGGTGCCCGGGGGGCCACCCCGGGGCCGAAGCGAGGAGTGAGGACGATGACCCAGCTCGCACCCGCGGCGGACACGCTGGCCCGGCTGCGCGCCGCGCTGGATCCGCCGGCGGACCATGCGCAGATCCTCGAGGTGCCTTCGGCGAGCTACCTGATGATCGACGGCCTCGGACCACCGGAGGCGCCGGCCTTCACCGATGCGGTCCACGCCATCTACGCGCTCACCTATGCGACCCGCGACGTCCTGCGCGAGGCAGGCAGCCACGTGGATCCCATTGCACCGCTCGAAGCGCTCTGGCGCTCGTCGACGGGCGAGCTGTGGCGGCCGGAGGCCCCGCACGAATGGAACTGGACGGTCATGGTCGCGCAGCCACCCGAGGTGACCCGCGACATGGTCAAGGCCGCGCGCGAGCGCGCTCGCGCGAAGCGCCGCTCTCCGGCGCTCGACCGGGCACGGCTCGAGCTGTTCGACGAAGGGCTCGTGGGGCAGATCCTCCATGTGGGCCCGTACATCGGCGAATGGCCGACCCTGTCGCGGCTGCTCGACGAGCTGCACTCCGGCGGGTACGAGGTGGCGGGACCTCACCACGAGATCTACCTCGAGACGCCGCGAACGGCACCCGAGGAGCGGATCAGGACCATCCTGCGCCATCAGGTCCGCCCAATCTGAGAGCGGGCGCCGCATCGTTCCGGCGCCTCGCGTAGCATCGTCGCCATGACCGCAGCCGATCACGCCGACGTCGTCATCGTCGGCGGGGCCATCGTGGGCAGCAGCGTCGCCACCTTCCTGGCGCGCCGCCCGGACTGGCGTGGGCGGATCGTGGTCGTCGAGCAGGACCCCACCTACCGCACCTCGTCAACGACGCTGTCGGCCGCGTCGATCCGGCTGCAGTTCAGCACGGAGCTCAACATCGAGATCAGCCGGTTTGGAATCGAGCTCATCAAGCACCTCGACGACTGGCTCGGGGTCCGTGGTGAGCCGGCCCCCGAGATTGACTTCGTCGAGGGCGGGTACCTGTTCCTCGCCACCGAGGCGGGGCACCAGATCCTGGAGCACAACCACGCGGTCCAGCGCCGGCACGGCGTCCCGGTTGCGCTCCTCACCCCGGCCGAGCTGCGCAGCCGCTTCCCCTGGATGCAGACCGATGACCTCGCCGGCGGCTCGCTTGGACTCTCGGACGAGGGCTGGTTCGACGCCTATGCCCTCCTGCAGGCCTTCCGGCGCAAGGCCCGATCGCTGGGAGCGGAGTACCTCACCGGCGAGGTGACCGGCCTTGACGTCGAGGGCGATGGCGTGCGAGGCGTGCACCTCGCGGATGGCACGCGCCTCGCCTGCGACTGGCTCGTCAACGCGGCCGGACCACGAGCGGCGGAGGTGGCGGCGATGGCAGGCCTGGACGTTCCCGTGCGGCCGCGCCGCCGGTTCGTCTACCACTTCGACTGCCGGAGCCCGGTCGCGCCGGTGCCGTTGACCATCGACCCGAGCGGCGTCTACTTCCGCCCGGAGGGACCTGCCTATATCGGCGGCTTCTCGCCCGTGGAGGGTGAACCGGATCCCGACACCCTGGATCTCACCTTCGATCGCGACCGCTTCGAATCGTTCCTGTGGCCAACCCTGGCCAACCGCGTGCCGGCCTTTGACGCCATTCGCCTGCTCGACGGGTGGGCCGGGACCTACGCTGTGAACACGCTCGACCACAACGCGATCCTGGGACCGCACCCGGCCCTGTCGAACTTCCTCCTCGCGAACGGCTTCTCCGGCCATGGGCTGCAGCAGGCCCCGGCGGTCGGACGGGGGCTGGCCGAATGGATCACCACCGGACGCTACGAGACGCTGGACCTCTCGCCGCTGGGGTTCGAACGGGTGACGCGTGGCGAGCCGATCCGCGAGCTGAACGTGGTCTGACCGTGGAACGACCGCGCATCGTCGTGACCCTCACGAACCCCGAGCGCACGCGCGAGCCTGCGGTCGCGGAGCTGAAGAACGCGCGCTACCTCGACGCCCTTCGCAGGCACGGAGCGGAGCCGGTCGCGGTGGACGAGCGGGCGGAACCGGGGGAGCGCGCGGCCGTCTTCGCCACGGCGCAGGGACTCCTCATCACCGGTGGCGCCGACGTCGACCCCACCGCGTACGGCGAGGCACCCCGCGGCGCCGGAGCCACCGATCCGGGTCGCGACGCGCTCGACCGGGAGGCATTCGACGCCGCGACCGGGCGAGGCATTCCCGTCCTGGGTATCTGCCGCGGCCTGCAGGCCATCAATGTCTTCTCCGGCGGCACCCTCGTCCAGCACCTCGAGCACCACGAGTCGCCGCCCTACCCGGCGCACGCCGCGGACGCAACCCGGCACCCCCTCCGTCTCTTGCCGGGGACCCGCCTCGCTGCACTGCTGGACGGTCCCGTCATGCTGCAGGTCAACTCCTTCCACCACCAGGCCGTCGACGGGAGCGGCCTGGCGCCTGGCCTTCGGGCAGCCGGCCTCACGCCCCACGACGGGGCGGACCTCGTCGAGGCCCTCGAGAGCAAGGCGGCAGATCGCTGGCTCTTCGCCGTGCAGTGCCATCCTGAGCGGGACGAGACATCGCCGCCGGAGCTCGACGCCCTGTGGGCCGCGTTCGTCACGGCGGCGCGAAGCGTGCCCGTGAACGGCAGCTAGCGAGCCGTCTTCGGCCGCTCAATCGGCCTCATCGGCGGCCTTGCCGGCCATGACGCGGGCGATACGCTCCGCGAGCCAGCGAGCGGTTCCTCGGGCAGCCACGTTGAACAGCAGCCGATCCGCTACGACGCCCACGCCACCACCGGGCGGCTCGTACACGCCGCTCACCCGCAGGGCGCCGTGTGCCCAGGTCAGCTCTCCGGAGAAGACCGGGAAGAGCAGCGCCAGGCCCGCCGCTCGCCAGGAGATCTCCAGCCTGATCGCTCCATCCACCTCGCGAACCGCCCCCAGGTCCAGGTAGGCGGCCTTGTGGAAGGTGATGAGGCGTGCATGCTCGCCGCTGCGCATGCGCAGGTCGATCAGGAAGCGCTCCATCCCCGGAGGAGGCGCGGCATCGGTGTCCGCCTCCGCGCCGATCCAGGCCGCGCGCCCGGGCCCCAGGACCTCGAGCGCACGATCAGGGGCTGCAGGCGCCGGGACCGTGACGTCGAGGCGCGCGCGGCCAACCGAGTCATCCCCGGTCTCGGCAGCGCCGGCGTTCACGGTCGTGGTTCGCGCGGGATCGAACGACGCGCGGCAACCGGCGTCGCAAACGGAGCGGCGCCGGTGGTGGTAACAGGGAATCGGCTCGGCATGGGAGGGTCCTCGAAGGCGTCGGCTCGGTGGCGCCCCGCTGGCTTGGCGCGGCTGGGTTGTTCGGGCGGTTATACGGGGCCCCGGGCGGGAGCCGCGAGAGCCGAATGGCCCCGGTCCGCCTGACGTGCGTCACAAGGTCGCCGGACGATCATGGATCATCGCGCGCGGCGCTGCCCAGCTGGCCCGCGGGCGAGGCGGGTGCTTCGACCGCGAGTGGCGGAGCGTCGGCTCGCGGACCCCGCGCCGGGACGCGGCGGGTGGCGAGGGCCGCCAGCAGGATAACCAGGAGCATCAGCCCGTCGGACGCGGCAATCGCGGTGCCGAGTGGCAGGATCCCCGCATCGGCCAGCCCCACCAGCGCGCCGCCCACGCCGGAGCCGAAGGCGGTGCCGATGGTGAACGCGAGGTTGATGCCGGCCGAGGCGGCACCCTCGCGCCCCGGCTCGGCGGTCTCGAGGACCAGCAGCGTGAGCGTGGAGTAGCCGAGGCCCATCCCGAGACCGGCCACGGCCCACGCCAGGCCCGCGGTCGCTACCGGAACGCCCGGCAGCAGAGCGAGGGCGGCGAGGACGATCCCTGTGGCGATGAGCAGCACGCCGCCGCGCACCAGCCCCCGACGCCATCCCCGCGGGGCCAGGCGCGCCTGCATCCATGAGCCGACGGTCCAGGTGACCGCCGCCGCGGAGAGGGCCAGCCCGCCCACGGGCAGTGGCGCGTCGCGGACCTGCGTGATGGCCAGGGGAACGAAGGCCTCCGTCCCGAAGAAGCCGAAGGCCACGAGGCCGATCGTGGCCGATACCGCCGGCGGGCCGGGCCGCAGGACGAGCGAGCCGGCGGGCAGCAGGTCCCGGAGCGTCACGACCGTCAGCCAGCCGCCCACGGCCAGCATGGGCAGGGCCAGCGGCACCGATCCCACGGTGAGGCTGGCCAGGACGAGGCTGCTCCCACCGGCCAGACCGAGGGCCCGCATCCCGCGCCGCTCCCGCCGCTCGGTTACCTCGGCGCTGGGCCCCAGGCGGCCGATGGGTACCAGCACCGCCGCACCGGTCAGCAGGACCACCGGGACCAGGCCGCCGAAGACCCAGCGCCAGTCGAGCACGGCCACGATCCATGCCGCCAGGGCCGGCCCCACCAGCCCGGGCACCACCCAGGCGCTCGAGTTGAGGGCCAGCATGCGGGGCATGGCGCGCCGGTCGTAGGAGCGCGCGATGACGACGTAGACCACGGAGCCGATGGCGCCCGCACCCAGGCCCTGCACCGCCCGACCCACGATGACCATGGGCATTGCCGCCGCCGCCGCCGAGACCAGCAGTCCGGCGCAGAACAGGACGATGCCGGCCCCGAAGGCGCGCCGCGGGCCATGGCGGTCCGCGTCGGCGCCGGCAAGGGTGATCCCCACGATGTTCGCCAACCAGAAGGCGGCGAAGGCCCAGCCGTAGAGGGCCAGGCCGCCCAGGTCGTCGACCGTCGCGGGCAGAACCGTGGGCACCGCCATCCCCTCGAAGGCGATCGCGGTAATGAGCCCCACGAGGCCGGTGGTGAGGACCCGCCGGTCGGGCGACCACGTGGTGCGGGCGGACATGGACGGGATGCTACGCGGTCTCGGCGCCGCCGCGGGCGACCGGCGTCGAGATCGTCGCCGCGTTCAGCGGTCGGACGGCCGGTCGGTGAGCGGCGGGCCCAACAGCAGCGGCGAGCCGAGCTTCCCGCCGTACTGCGGGCGAAGCCGGGCCAGGTTGTACATGGTCCCCACGTCGATCTTGCGCGGGCCTAGCGCCGGATCGGGAAGCGGCGCATGCGCGTACTTCCCGTCGCGGATCGCGGACATCCGCCCGGAGACGCCATCGGCCAGGAGGTCCATGGCCACGTTGGCGAAGGTGGTGGCGACCATCTGGTCCAGCGCGTCGGGATCGCCCGACCGCAGGTCGTAGGTGAGGTCGCTGTGCACCGTCTCGACGTGCGTCCGCCGCCGGAGCTCCTCGGCCAGGGCGTTCCCGACGTCCATCTTGTGGCGGTGGCCGAAGGCATCAGCCTCGCCCTCCTCGCCCAGGGTGCCGCCGCTCCAGATGGCGCCCTCCGATGCAATCACGAACGCGTAGCTGGACGGGTTCTGGGTTCGGTCCTCCATCATCAGGGTGGCGAGCTGGTCGAGATCGAAGCTCGCCTCGGGAATCACGCAGCGCGCGCTGGTGACGTAGGCGGCGTACCAGGCGGTGTAGCCGGAGTTGCGCCCGAAGATGCGGAACACGCCGATCCGCTCGTGGCTGCCCAGTGTCGTGCGCTGCCGGTTGATGAGCTCGCGCGCCCGGGTGACGGCGGAGGAGAAGCCAATGCAGTACTCGGTGCCCTGCACGTCGTTGTCCATGGTCTTGGGGATCGCCATGAGGGGGACCCCCTCCGCGCCCAGGCGGTGGCCGTACCCCAGGGTGTCGTCGCCGCCGATGGCAACCAGCCGGTGGACGTCCAACCGTTCCAGGTTCTCGAGGACCAGTGGGGTGAGGTCGTACAGGTCCTCGCCGGCCTGCATCGAGGCCCGGCGGGCCTGGTCGAGGTGCTCCGGGAGGCTCGCGGCCTTCATGCGCGCCGGGTTGGTGCGCGAGGTGTGCAGCACCGTGCCGCCGGTCCGGTCGATGGCTCGCGTCGACCGCCGGTCGAGGGGCCGGATGTAGTCGGGGTCGAGCTCGGTGCCTGGCCGCATGTGCGTCAGGCCCTTCCAGCCGCGCCGGATGCCCAGGACCTCGTAGCCGAGCTCGGAGGCGCGGTACACAACGGACTTGATGACGGAGTTGAGGCCGGGGACGTCGCCCCCGCCGGTGAGGATGCCTATTCGATCTGTCATTGCGCATATCTTGCCCCGCGCCGGCAATGGGGAGGGCTGCCATTGGTCACCATCGCATGCTCCAGAATGGACCGATGTGCGGACGCTTCGCCCAGCCGCGGTCCTCGGACGAGCTGGCTCGCCTGTTCCGGGCGCGGCCGGTGACCGATATCGCAGGGGAACGATTCAACGTCGCCCCGACCGACGAGGTGGCCGCGGTCGTCGAGCACCACGGCGAGCGTCAGCTCGACGTGTTCCGCTGGGGCCTCGTCCCGGTCTACGCGGAGAGCCCCAGGCAGGGTGCCCGGCTCATCAATGCCCGGGCGGAGACGGTCGAGACCTCGCCCGCCTACCGGGCCGCGTTCCGCCGCTGGCGCTGCATCATCCCGGCGGATGCCTTCTATGAGTGGCGCCGCGATCCGGCGGCCCCGGCTGAGCGCCGGCCCCGCGGCGGGCGGTCGGAGCCGTTCGCGATCCGGCGCACGGATGGCGAGCCCATGGCCTTCGCCGGTCTCTGGGCGGTCTGGCGCGACCCGATGACGGCGGCGCGCCTCTACAGCTGCACCATCGTGACGACCGCCGCGAACGAGCGGCTGGCCGCGATCCATCCCCGGATGCCGGTCATCCTCGAGCGTGACAACTGGCGGCGGTGGCTGGACGAGGCGACGCCGGTCGAGACGCTTCGGCCGCTGCTGCGGCCCGCGGCAGATGGTCTGCTGGAGGCCTACGCCGTCTCACCGGCGGTGAACAGCGTGCGGAACAACGGACCTGAGCTCCTCGATCCGATCACGCGCTGGACGGAACCGCTCCGGTGAGCCCGGTCCGGTTGCCGGCGGATGCGCTGGTCGTCCTGGTCGGCGTCGCCGGGAGCGGCAAGTCCACGCTCGCTGCGCGACTCTTCGCCCGAGACGAGGTGCTCGCCTCAGACGCCTTCCGGGCCCGGGTCTCCGGGGACGAGGCGGACCAGTCCGCGACGGCGGGCGCGTTCCGCCTCCTGCACGCCGCGCTCGACGAGCGCATGGCTCACGGCCAGCTTGCCGTGGTGGATGCCACCAACACCCAGACGTGGGCCCGCCGCAGGCTGCTGGCGATCGCACGGCGCCACGGACGGCCATCGGCCGTGATCGTTCTGGACCTTCCGGTGGCCGTCAGCCTGGCGCGAAACGAGCAGCGCGCCGGGCGCAGGGTCCCGGGGGCGGTCGTCCGGCGGCAGCATCGCGAGCTGCGCCGGACGCTCGAGGACCTGGAGGCGGAGGGACATTCCGCCATCGTGAACCTGCGCGACGTGGCCGCGGTGGACGCGCTGCGCATCGAGCGCGACCCGGCTCAGAGCTCGGTGGTGGAGCAGAGCGCGACGTCGCGGACGTAGTGGAGGTCGCGGGCCCATGCCCTGGCCAGGATGACGTGGAACGCCGCCCGACCGGTGCCGTGCGGCAGGTCAACGGTGGGGAGCCAGGCGCCGGGCGCATCGGCTGTGAACGGGTGCGTCGCCAGCGGGCCGCCGAAGGTTCCGCCATCGGTCTGAAGGTGGCCTCGCGCGACAACGATCTCCTCCTCCATCCCGCCGTGAACCGTCACGCGGGCGTGGACGCGCAGCTCCAGGCGCACCTCCTGGACGGGCACCGGCTCAGGGGTCTCGAGCGTCACGGTTCCGCGGAAGGCGGCGCCGATGTCGAGCGGCACGGGGTCGAGCCGGATCTGGGCGGGATGCGCGTCGACGTTCGCCGGCGCCTCCGCGAAGAGCGCGTATTGGCCGGCATCCACCACGCCGGCTCGCAGCAGGGCGGTCGGCTGCGCCACGCGGACCGGGAGCACCAGCTCCGCGTCGCGCGCCATGGGCCGGTCGACGGTCACGCGCAGCTCCCAGTCGCAGCGCAGCACCTCACCCTCGAACGTGGCCGGTCCCAGGTCCGGGACGTGGAACTTCCATTCCCAGCGAAGGGGCTTCCCGGCGGCCAGCGTTCCCGGGCCGGCGAGCTCCGTCTCCGCCCGGCCGACCTCCGCGGTCGCCGTTCGCTCGACGGTCCGGGTCGTGGCGCCGTTGGGGCCGGCAGTGGTCTCCGTCTGCCGGTACCGATACGTCTCGGTCCCGACCAGGGCCGCGCGCACGCCACGCGCCTTCACCTCGCGGTCCGGCGTGAAGGTCACCACCAGCCGGGCGTCGCGGCTGGGGAGCAGGACGGGCGGATCCAGGGTCGCGGCCCAGGCACCGCCGCTCAGCTTCGTCGGGTCAAGCATCGGTCAACTCCCCCTGCGGCGGACACACGAATGTCCCGAAGGAACTGCGCGCGGCCCAACGATGCGAGATCATCGAACCGCCCCGGAACGCTTGATGCAATCGCCTGATCCGGTTGCGCTGCCCCTTCGGGACGACCGAAGAATACGTGCCGGGGGGAACGCGACACAAGGGGGTTTATCCCCGACTTTTCGGGGCCCCGCCGCAGTTGTCAACAGTGGTTCCACGATCACGGCCCCGGCGGTCCGCTGGCAATCGGATGCCCCGCCGGGGTGCAGACGGGGCATCGGTCGTTGGGCGGGCGTCGGTTCCGACTTGCCGTTCCCGGTTGACGACACTCCGGATACTCTTCGCGGCACAGGAGGGTTCACGGAGGTCTCGCATGGCAGCGTCCGGCGGAGGCGGCTCGGCCAAGTCGCCCCCAGAGCTCATCGAGCGGTTCGAGACCGGAACCGCCCCGTTTCTCGCAGAGCCCGGCGTCCGTCGGCGCCAGATGTTCGGCTACCCGGCCTGCGTCGCTGACGGGCACATGTTCACGTCCCTCTTCGGGGACCGGTGGGTCGTCCGTCTCCCGGATGACGCACGCGCCGAGCTCGCGCACCTGGGTGGCTCGGCGTTCGAGCCGATGCCGGGGCGGCCCATGAACGGCTACGCGCTCCTCCCGGCGGACCTGGCTGATCCCTACGCCGCGCACCCATGGATCGCCCGCGCGCTGGCGCACGTGAGGACCCTTCCGCCCAAGAGCCCGAGGCCGCGCGCGACGAAGGGCGTGGCGAAGGGCTCGAAGAAGACCGCCTAGGATCCCGCGAGGAACTCGCGGACCAACCGCGCGACTTCGCCCGCGCGTTCCAGCTGCACGGTGTGGCCTGCGCCCGGAATGGTCACCAGCCGGGCGTGCGGGATCCTCTCCGCCAGCGACGCCTGGACCGACGGCGCCACGATCCGGTCGCGCAGCGGGCTGATGACCAGGGTCTCGGCAGCGATCCGCGTGACGTCATCCGGGCCGGTTGCGCGCGTCGCGGCCACGAAGCGCGCCAGGAACTCGGCGGTCCCGGGTCGCCGCAGCGGCTCGACATAGGCGCGAGCCAGCTCCCCGCCGGTGAGTCCCGCCTCGTTCGCATACCGACCCAGGAAGCGGCCCGCCACGCCGCGCGCCAGCCAGGGCACCATCGCGGCCACGCGCAGGGTCAGCAGGTCCGGCCGGCCGAGCATCAGCCGCTCCCCTGCGTCCACCGACGCGACCAGCACCAGACGGTCGACCCGCTCGGGGTGGTGGATCGCCATTCGCTGTCCAAGGGAGCCACCCCAGCTGGTCCCCACCACGTGCGCGCGCGCCAGGCCCAGCTCGTCCATGAGCCGTACGGCACGCGTGGCGTAGGTCGCCCCGTCCAGCGGATGGACCGGGTGCCTCGTGCTTCCGCCGAAGCCAACGGCGTCGAGAGCCAGCGTCCGGAAGTGCGGGGCGAGGCGCTCCTGCACCGGCCGCCAGGCGATGGCGTTGCCGGGAAAGCCGTGGAGCATGAGGATCGGTGGCCCCGCGCCCAGGTCCATCACGTGCAGCGCCTCCCCGTCCACGTCGAGCGTTCGGTCGACGGGGACCAGCGCGGCTGCGGTGGGAGCGGTCACTGGCCCGATTCTAGGCGCGCACGAGATTCGTCTCGGCTACGCTTCGCGGCACATGGCGAGCGCCGCGACCCTTCACGTCCTGCATACCGGCTACGTGCGCGACGAGCGCGTCTCCGGCACGGTGAGCCTGATCGTGGACGGCGACGCACGCCTGGTGGTGGATCCGGGGATGGTCGCGGATCGCGAGGAGATCCTTGGCCCGCTGCGGGAGCACGGGCTGTCGCCGGAGTCGATCACCCACGTCCTGCTCACCCATCACCACCCCGACCACGCGGTGAACGTCGCGCTCTTCCCCAATGCCGAGGTGGTGGACGCCTGGGCCCGCTACGCTGCCGACGAGTGGCTCGACCACGATGGCGACGGCTACCGGCCCGCTCCGCACGTCCGGCTGCTCCCGACCCCGGGCCACACCGATCTGGATGTCACGTGGCTGGTGGAGACCGATGGCGGCGTCATCGCCTGCACCCACGCCTGGTGGTTCAGCGATCGGACGCCGGAGGAGGATCCGCTTGCCACCGACCAGGCCGGCCTCGACGAGAGCCGCCGCCGGATCCTGGCCGCCGCGACCGTGGTGGTCCCTGGCCACGGCGCGCCGTTCGCCGTCGATCCCGAGCGCACCGAGGACACACCATGACCACTGATCCCGCCGCCTTCGACCGGCTCGTCGACGAGCGCTTCGACGCCTGGGTCGACGAGCTGCGCGACTTCTGCACCATCCCGTCCGAGACGGCGCACCTGCCCGAGCTCGAGCGCGGGGCGACGTGGGTCGAGCAGCGCCTGCAGGCGGCCGGCGCCGAGGTCACCGTCCTGCGCGAGGCGGGAGTTCCGCCGCTGGTCGTGGGTGAGATCGGCTCGGGGCCGAGGACCCTGATCGCGGTCCAGCACTACGACGTCCAGCCTGCCGCGCCGCTCGACCTGTGGGAGACGGCACCCTGGGATCCGCAGATCCGGGACGGGCGCCTGTACGCCCGGGGCGTGTGCGACGACAAGGGCGAGCTTCTCCACCGCATCCAGGCCGTCGAGGCCTGGCGGGACGCGGTGGGCGAGCTGCCCTGCCGCGTCCGCTTCGTGGTCGAGGGCGAGGAGGAATCGGACTCGGCGCACCTGGCCCCCCTGCTCCGGCAGCGACCGGAGTTCTTCGAAGGGCATGGCGCGCTGATCGAGGGGGGCGGGATCGACGAGAAGGGGCGCCCACAGCTCGTGTGCGGCGTGCGCGGCATGGCGTACGTCGAGCTCACGGCTCGGACCGTCGCCTTCGATGCCCACTCGGGGGGCGCCCAGCTGCTGCCCAACGCGGCCTGGCGCCTCATCGAGGCGCTGACGACGATGCGCTCCCCCGACGGGACGATCACCATCGACGGGTTCATGGACGACGTGGCACGGCCCACCGCCGCACAGCTGGCCCATCTCCGCACCCTCCCGTTCGAGGAGGAGGAGATCAAGCGGATCTACGGCATCGATGCCTTCGTGGGCGGGCGCACGGGTAACGCCGCGCAGGTCGCGGACACCTTCCAGCCGACATGCAACATCTCGGGGATCGTGTCGGGCTGGACCGGCGTCTCGGTGAAGACCATCGTGCCGGCCGAGGCGAGCGCCAAGGTCGACATGCGCCTCATCCCCCACCAGGACCCGGAGCGGGTGATCGGGAGGCTCCGAGCGCATCTCGATGCCCGTGGCTTCGCCGATATCGCCCTCACCGTGCACCGTGGCGAGCAGCCGTACTGGACCCCCATCGACGATCCCATCGTGGACGCCGCCGAGCGTGCCCACGCGGGCATCTTCGATGAGACACCGCTGCGCTGGTTCAGCGCCGGCGGAACGGCCCCCATGCACCAGGTCTGCGCACCACGCGGGCTGCCCATGGTCACCCTGGGCGCCGGCGACGCGGAGGTTCGCGCCCATGCTCCGAACGAGAGCTACAGCCTGGACCTCATGCGCCGCGCGGCACGGGTGACCGGGCGATTCCTGGGCGAGTTCGCCGCCATCGGCGAGGGCTGACCCGGCGAGCGCCTATTCCTCGTCGCCCCAGGGGCTGTCCTCGCCCTCCGGCAGGAGCGGCTCGCGCTCCGGACGAACGTCACCGGGCAGGAGATCCTCCACGTGCTCGTCCTCCTCGATGGCGTCGAGAGGATCCTCCAGCACGTTGTGTCGGCTCCAGCGGCGGCCCGCGGCGAGCTCGTCGGCAACGCGTGCGGCCACTGCGAACGGGTACGAGCAGACGATGCGCGCGTCCCACTCGCCCTCCACGCCGAGCAGGTGCTCGCACGCCAGGCAGACCTCCAGCTCGACGGGACCGCGGCGCGGGCAGATCACCATGCCCTCCTCGACGAGGAGGCTCCGGTCGATGGGCGTGCTCCAGGTCAGAAGCGGATCGGGGCCGGCCATGCGAGCATCGTTGCGCCCCCTCGCCGGGGGGTGCACCGGCCGGATGGCCCGAGGGTCAGGGGCCGCACGGCCCGATCGGCGCGGGATCGGACGTTCGGCATGCCGATTCGTGACCGATGGCGCAGGACCCGTCCCGAGACGCGTCCTAGGGTGCCCTCAGCACCCGACGCAGGTCGGGTTTCCCGATGCCCGCCCAGGATCGATGCCGGCTACTGATGGCCGGCATCGATGCATTCCCGGCGCCTCTACGGGGCGTGCAGCGTGGTCGGGTTCCCATCCTCGTCGATGGCAACGAAGATGAACGTCCCGGTGGTCGCCAGCTGTCGGCTCCCGGGGACCAGCAGGTCCTCGACGTACATCTCGACGCCAACCGTGACACTCGTCCGCCCCTCGCGGGTCACCCGCGCCACGAGCTCCACCAGCTGGCCGGCACGCACCGGCACCTTGAACTCGATCCGGTCGGTGGCGACGGTGACGAACGTGCGCCGCGCGTAGCGCGTGGCGGCCAGGTAGCCGGCCTTGTCCATCCAGCCCAGCGCGTTCCCGCCGAACAGCGTCCCGTAGTGGTTGGTGTGGTAGGGCTCCACGAGCTCGAGGAGCCGAACCTCGCTTCCGGGGATCTCCGGTTCCGTGCTCACCGCGCGATGGTACCCGGAGACACCCCGCGGCGGGACCAACGCCCCGCGGATCGTGACCTATGGCCGCTGTACGCGCCGGTGGGGGCGGTCAGGCTGGGAGGACCGAGTGTCCCGCAGCGCCAGGTGTGCGAGGAGCCAGGAATGAAGACGAACACGACTGTCCGGGTGGGAAGCCTGATGTCGACCGAGCCGGTCGTCGTTGATGAGGATGCCCTCGCGAGCGAGGCCGAACTTCTGCTGCGCAGCTACCGGATCAGCGGCATGCCGGTGGTGGCCAAGGGCGTCCTGAACGGCGTCATCAGCCAGACCGACCTGCTGAACGCTCGATCCAGTGAGCTGATCGGCGAGAACTGGCCCCGGGTCCGGGTTCGCCACCTCATGACCCGGCCCCCGGTGACGGTCCACCTGGGAGCGACCGTCGAGCAGGCCGCGCGCCTGATGCTGGAACGGCATATCCACCGGCTCGTCGTGGTGGACGACGCCGGAACGCCGATCGGCGTGGTCACCACCAGCGACCTGCTGCGGGTGGTGCTCGACGAGGGCCTCGCCGACTCCTGAACGGCGGCCCCGCCGCCATCGGTCTATCCTCGCTCGACCAGTGGATGGCCTGCAGATCCTCGACGGCGCCGCCGATCCGTGGGAGTACCACGGACGCTGGCCCGTGCGCCTGTACGAGCTCGACAGCAACGGGCACGTCAACAACGCGGTCTACCTCAACTATGTCGAGCAGATCGCGCTCGAGCACGTGGAGGCCATGGGCTTCGGGCGCGACTGGTACCGCGCCAACGGCGGAGGCTGGTTCGTTCGCGAGCACCACGCCACCTACTACCGGCCCGCCACCTTCGGTGACTTTCTGCTCCTGACGACCATCCCCCTGCGCATGGGCGCGGCGAGCGGCGAGCGCCATACCACCATCCATCGCGAATCGGACGGCGCGCTGCTCACCGAGGTGCACACCGTCTGGGCCTGGGTCCGGGAGGACGGCCGTCCCGGGCGTATCCCCGAGGAGCTGCGCTCACTCTTTCGTGGCGGTCCGCCGCCGGACTCTTCTGCGGCCGGGCTGATGACCGCCCGCGGCCGGGGCCGGCAGGCCGGTGCCTAGGCTGCCGCGGGCGGGATCGGACCGCTGAGCGCCTGCTGAAGCAGCGGCGCGAGCGACCACACCAGGCGATCCGGCGACACCTCCACCAGCGGATCGCGGGTCCCCGAAGCGCCCGGGCGCCGGCCGCGCGGCATCAGGCCACCTCGCGACGGGCGATCGAGACGAAGGCCTCGTCGAAGGTGGCCGGCGCCACCGAAAGACGGGCCGCCACACCGGCAGCCCGCAGGGCGCCCTCCACTGCCTCGGCTGGTACGCCCGGGACCCGCAGCGAGCGCCCGACCAGGGCGACCGGCTGCCCTGCGCCGTCGAGCGCCGAGAAGGCCGCCTCCCAGCGATCGGCGTCGACGACGACGGTCCGCAGGTTGCCCACGATGGCCCGGACGGTCCCCGCCGCCGCCACCCGGCCGCTGACCAGGACCACCAGCCGATCGCATTCGGATGCCTCGCTCATATGGTGCGTGGTGGCCAGCACACCCACGCCTCGATCAGCGGCGTCCCGGATGGTCTCCCACAGCCGCGCTCGCGCGAGCGGCTCCACCCCCGAGGTCGGCTCGTCAAGGACCAGCAGCTCGGGGTCGTGGGCCAGCGCCGCGGCAAACGCGACCCGACGGCGCAGTCCCAGGGGCAGGTCGCGGATCAGCGCGGTTCGCACCGCCCGGATCTCCGGCTCCAGCGCCTCGACATCGACCGCGTGGCCGAATGCACGCGCGGCGAACGCCAGGTTCTCCCAGACCGTCAGGTCCTCGTACAGCCCCAGGCCCTGGGGCAGGTAGCCGAGCCGATGGCGGGTGCTCCGCGAGGGGCGGCGGTCGAAGAGCCGAACCGTCCCGTCGGTGGGCCGCAGCAGGCCAAGCGCCATACGGATGAGCGTGGTCTTGCCCGCGCCGTTGGCACCCAGGAGGCCCACCACCTCGCCGGGCTCCACGCTGATGTCGACCGCGTGGACCGCCTCCTGGCCGCCGAAGCGGCGGGTGACCGCCGCGGTCTCGAGCAGGCTCATGCGGCTGCCCCCGTTCCGCCGTCCCCGGGAGTGCCCAGCTCGACCGCCAGCTGCGCCATGACAAGCGCGTCCTCGAGGTCCGGCGTCCGCAGCTCGGCATCGGGGGGCGCGCCACCGCCCGGCGACCAGAGCCGCCACTCGGGGCCGCGGCGCCATGCTCGCGGATCATGCGCGGGCCCGGCGATCGTGTACAGCTCACCGGGCACGTCCGCCACGATCGATGCCGGAGTGCCCGCGGCGAGCATCCGCCCACGGAGGAGCACCAGGACCGATCCGGCCCGCTCTGCCTCGTCGACGTAGGTGGTGGCCAGCGCGATGGCCGTGCCGTCGGCGGCGAGCCGGGCCATGAGCCGCCACAGCTCTGCGCGGCTCACCGGGTCGACCCCGGTGGTCGGCTCGTCGAGGACCAGCAGCTCCGGCCGATGGATGACGGCCATGGCCAGGGCCAGCTTCTGGCGCATCCCGCCGGAGAGCTGGCCGGCAAGCCGGCGCCGCGCGTCCGTCAGCTCCGTCGCGGCCAGCAGCTCCCCGATCCGCTCCCGCGCAGCGCGCCGCGGCACGCCGTAGGCTCGCGCCGAGAAGGCCATGTTCTCGTCCACCGTGAGGTCGCGGTACACGCCCGGACCGGCGGACACGTAGCCGATGCGGCGCTTTGCCGGCCGGCGCACGCGCCCGGAGACGGACCGCTGGGCGCCCACCAGGGTCCGCAGCAGGGTCGACTTGCCGGCGCCATCGGCTCCCACCACGGCCGTCACCGACCCGGCGCCAACCCCCATGCTGACCCGGTCGAGCGCCACGGCATGCCCGTAGCGGACGGTCACCCGCTCGAGCCCCCAGCCGGTGACCCGATCCTCGGGCGAGCGGCCGAATCGCAGGCCACTCACGTCGTCGCCTCCGAGGTGACCGCGCGATCGTCGCGGCCGGCGGACGGAGCCAGGTCGCGTCGGAAGCGGAGCACCGAGAGCGCGAAGACCGCGACGGCCAGGACCAGGAGCATCCCGATCGGGAACAGGAGCGCATCGAACGGCGCGCCGCGGACCATCACTCCGCGGGCGATCTCCACGAAGTAGGTGAGCGGCAGGAGGTAGCTGATCCAGCGCACGCCGATCGCCACGGAGTCGAGCGGGAAGATCATCCCCGACAGGAGGATCTGGGGCAGCAGGGTCATGATCGCCAGCTGGATGGCCTGGCCCTGGTTCTCGCTCACGGTGGAGATGAGGACGCCCATGCCCAGCGCCACGAAGAGGAAGAGCAATGCGCCGATGGCGAAGATCCACGGTGCCCCGTTGAACGGGACGCCAAAGATCCACAGCCCGGCGAGGACGACGATCACCAGGTCCACGATCCCCACCGCGAAGTACGGCAGGATCTTCCCGATGAAGACGTCGCCGGGGCGGAACGGCATGACCGCGAGCTGCTCCATGGTGCCGCTCTGACGCTCGCGGACCACGCCCAGGCTGGTGGCGACGGTGCCGATGAACACGAGGATCATGCCGATCAGAGCCGGCACCATGACCACCGACGTCGCCAGGTCCGGGTTGAAGAGGATCTCCGCCCTGGGCAGCTGCGGGTTGGCGGCCACGGCACGAAGAACGGACTGCGCGCCGAACAGGTTCGCTCCATCGATGAGGATGGTCGGGGCCTTCGGATCGGCCACGATCACCACGGTGGCGTCGGCGCGGCGCAGGACATCGACGCCGTCCGCCCGCGTCCAGTCGGGGTGAATGGCGGTGACGTCGAGGCGGTCCGGCAGCTGGGCCGCCACCGCCTCCGCGTTGGCGCCCACGACCACGGTCGGCACCTTGTCGATGTCGAACCGCGCCGCGTACCCGAAGACGACCAGCAGCAGGACCGGGAGGATCACCATCATCGCCACGGTCCGCCGATCGCGGCGCAGCTGCCGCAGCTCCTTGAGCGCCATTGCCAGCATGGGCCGGGGTCCTCCTCTGCTCGTGTGCCGTGTCGGGTCTGCGTCGCCGGGGGGCGTCGCCATCGGGCTGGTCGTTCAACGCTCGATGAATTCTACGATCGTTGAATTCGTGGTCAAGGGACTCGTCCGCGCGGGATCCCTCGCTCACCAGCAGGCGTGGCGGGCAGCGCCGATTATCGGCGAGCCCCGGCGAGGGAGCGGGCAGGACTGCCGCTTCACGCTCCCGTCACCCAATCGTCACCTGCCGACCGTACACTGCCCGCATGTTCTCGTTCCTGAACCCCGGAAAGCAGCAGATGCCCGAGCCAGCCAACGCGCCTCCCGGGCCGTCCGGAGCCGATCCCCACCGCGGAGCACCATTCCGTCAACGGCGCCGCGCTCAAGCCGCCCTACCCGGCGGGTTCCGAGGTGGCCGAGTTCGCGCTCGGCTGCTTCTGGGGCGCGGAGAAGGACTTCTGGGAGGTGCCCGGCGTGGTCGTGACCGCCGTCGGCTACGAGGGCGGCTTCACCCCGAATGCCACTTACAACGAGGTCTGCACCGCAAAGACCGGCCACGCCGAGACGGTCCGGGTGGTCTTCGACCCGGCGCGCGTGAGCTACCAGCAGCTTCTCAAGGTCTTCTGGGAGCACCACGACCCCACCCAGGGGATGCGCCAGGGCAACGACGTGGGCACCCAGTATCGGTCGGCCATCTTCACCCAGACCGATGCCCAGGCCGCCGCCGCGCAGGCGTCACGGGCGATGTACCAGGCCGAGCTGACGAAGGCCGGCTACGGCGAGATCACCACGGAGATCGTCCCGGCCACGGAGTTCTTCTTCGCCGAGGACTACCACCAGCAGTACCTCGCCAAGAACCCCAACGGCTACTGCCCCATCCACTCCACCGGGGTCCGGCTGTCGATGCCCGTGGAGCCGATGCAGCAGGTCTAGCCCTGGCTCATCCCCCGACCGCTCGCGAGTGACGCGAGACTGCGCCGGCCGAGGGCGGGGGGTAGTGGAATGCTCGGAGAGTGGCGCCTCTCGGCCGCTACCCGGATCCAGCCGGGGCTCGCTGGGTCCCTCCACACGCAGCAGCAACTGTGCAAACGATGCGCCAGGTGATCGCTGCCGGCCCGATGGCGCACTCCCTTGGATCTGGACTCGACGGACCAGAGCACCAGGGATGGCGGTCCTCCCAGAGTCCGTGCTCCGCTTGACTCCCCGTCCAAGAATTGGCGCAAGGAGGTAGGGATTCACATGCCGCGACACAGAGCCCAGGGCCTGCCGGTCGCAGCCCTGATTGTCTTGGCTGCCTGTGGGCAGCCTGCGCCGTCTCCAACCCCATCGTCTGGTGACGGCGAGCCCACGAGCGCCGCCACCGAGCAAGCCTTCGTCGCGAGCCTTCCGGAGGCCACGATGCTCCGGCCCGACTTGCCAACTGTCATGGATATCGTGCGGTCGGATCCCCGCATGAGCCGCGCGACAGCCATGCTGGACAACGTCGGCTACCCATTGCTGTCGATCCTCGCGGGGTTCGACTATCCGCGCTTCCACACGCTCTTCGCACCCACCGATGAGGCAATCGAGGCGCTTCCCGACGCTGTCCTGAGACGCCTCGCCGGCGAGGGTTCAGATGCGGCTAGCTTCGTTCGGCGACTCGTGACCATGCACTGGGTGGAAGACACCGACCTTGATCTCAGCACGGTGGCAGACGGCACCGAGATTCACACAGCCCAATCACACGTGACGTTTACCGTGGCCGACGGCATTCGGTACTTGGACTATGCGGTCGTCCTTGACTCACTGCGCGCATCGAACGGCTATGTCTATCTGATCGACGCCGTGCTCATCCCGCCGTGCGAGTCCGATGTCGGCCAGATCCCTGCCCCGACCCATGCACCGTGCCAGAAGTGGCTCGAGCCGGCGGCCTAGCTCGAAGCTTCTGGTCCACGGGACGCCAAGCCTGGGGAGCGGGTAGCGGTCGAGGCCCTTAGCAGCCGGCGACACGCCACCCCGCGCTCAGCCCGTCGGAGCCCGACCCTCATGCGGGCCGCTCGGCGAGCTCGAACGTGACCCTGCGGTAGTCGATGCCGAAGAGCGGCAGCTCGTACTGCTCCATGGAGACCACCCGATAGCCCTCGCGCGCCATCTCCGCGATGTCGTGGAGGACCGCCGGGTCCTCCGAGACGACGCGGCCCTCCGCCCGGAGGCGACCAACGTAGAGGATGGCGAGCAGCGGGCTGATCAGCCCCAGGAAGCTCCAGCGTCCGTACGACCTGACGACGGTGCGCGGCGGTTCGCTCTTCCCGAAAAGACCCATGCGCCGATGACTCCCTGCGGCACTGATCCTAGCGCCGTGCACGGCGTCCGGCCGCCCTGCGATGGCGACCGAGGAATCTATCGGTCGTGACCTCGGACTCTGGCGGGGCGCTCGATCGTGCTCTATCTCTGGTCATCGAGTGCGTACCGGACCCGCGGAGCATGGCTGACGCGCGTCCGGTCGGGCGATGGGGAATTTGAACCACCGTTCGTCCGGGGTCGCCCTTGTTGGCGACCTGGAGCAGGGGGCGGTGCAATGCAGGTGCCACCCGGCGTCGTTGAGCAGGCGCAGCGCGGAGAGCGGGCCGCATTCGAGCGGCTCGCGGCGGCGATCATCGGGCAGCTGCGCGCAATCGCGGCGCTCATCCTCCATGACGCTTCGCTGGCCGACGACGCGGTGCAGGAAACCCTGGTTCGCGTTTGGCGCGACCTGCCGCGACTGCGGGATGTCGATTGCTTCGACAGCTGGCTGCACACCGTGCTGGCGCACACGTGCCTGGACCTCATCAAGCGGGAACGCCGGGTGCGGCACATGGGCCAGCTGCCGGCGACGCTCCCGGATCGTCAGCGACTGGAGACAGAGGTGGCCGATCGCGACGCCGTCGACCGAGCCCTGGCCCGGCTGAAGCCAAAGCAGCGAGCCGTGCTCGTGCTGCGCCACTACGCCGGCTACTCGCCGCCCGAGGTGGCGGAGATCCTGGGATTGCCCCTGGGAACAGCGAAGTCCCGCCTCCACTACGCGGAGGAGGCGATGCACGCGGCGATCGACGCGGACAGCCGGCTGCTGCCGGCACGAGGAGAGCTGGCATGAACCGCAACGACAGCATCCGGCCGCTCCTGCAGACGTGGGCCGACGATCGCCTGGAACCCACCTCGGAGGGCCTCCTGGCCCAGGTCATGAGGGAGGTGGATACCGTGTCCCAGCGAACGACAACCTCGCCTTCATGGCTGAATCTGTCACAGACGGCCCTTGCCGCGGCCGCGATCGTGATGGTTGTGCTTGCGTCTGCCATCGGCGCCTACGTTGCCACTCAGGTTGGATCGAAGACCCAGGTACCTGGCCCGGCCGCCACGGCCGACGCAACCCCGTGGCAGGCAACGGCCAGTCCGACCCAGATCGTGGATGGGTTGATCGCAACGTGGAACGAGCATGCCACGGCGGATTCCCCATCGGCCTACGCACCCGATGCTCGGCTCCGGCTTGTGCGCGACGACACCGAGGTCGTTGGCCGCGACGACATCGCGGCCTGGGTCGATGCGTCCTCGCGCGGGCGCCTGGAGCGCGAAGGGGCCGTCCAGCAACAGGGCCTCTTCCTGGCAGTTCCCATCTGGGTGTTCTGGGACATGGAGCCGCCGGGTCGGGTTAGCTCCCAGACCAGCATGGTATGGGTGCTGCGCATGTCGGACAGCGGGCTGGTGGAACGCCAATACGTATTCAGCCTCGCGGGCGACCCGCGCTTCGGATGGGATGGGCCGCCAAGCGCGGTTGGCGCGGCGAATGATTGGATCGTGCAGCGCTTCGACGCCCAGCTCAGCGCGCTGAACCGGCATGACGGCGAGGCATACGCGGCGTTCTTCGTCGCCGACGCCACCTGGTGGCTGCGCGACGTTGAGGCCTTCGACCGCTGGGATGGAGCCTGGGCTGGGCGCGAGAACCTCAGGAACGCTGCTTCAGGGAGCAACCACCCCGGCCTCGAGATGCATCGGACGGGACTGATGCAGGATGTTGGATCGTTCGTCCTGTATCCCTGCACCCTGTCAGATGTCCAGGGCTACGCCAAGGGATTCACGGTTGCGCTCCTGGCCGGCGACTACATGACGCGGAGCACGGACATCATCGGCGAGCAGTGGACCATCGTGGAGCGTTCTGCCGCGGGCGGGTCCTCACCGCCCGATTCGGGAACTCACCCCGACTAGACAATCGGCACCTCCTGCCTGTCAAAGATGAACCGCCGGGCCTCGCGGGCCCGGCGGTTCGGTGTCCGTGAACCAGGCGGAGGCTATCCGCTCGTGGATGCGCCACCTATCGCGGGTTGCACGGTCTTGGGTCGCGCGCCCCACGGAACGCCGAGTCGCGGAAGCAGGTAGCGATCGAGGCCGTAGTAGCCGGCGACGCGCCAGCCCATGATGAGGCCGATCGACGCGGCGAACAGGATCGGATTCGATGAGGCCGAGCCGGCGAGCATGTAGCTCATGTTCATCGTCGCGCCGAAGAAGGCGGCGATCCCGGTCAGCGCGCCGATGAGCAGGCCCACGCCAACGGCGATCTCGCCGAAGACGATCAGCCAGCTGAACCAGCTCTCTGCGTGGATGCTGATGAGGAAATCGAGGAAGCCGCGGTACCACTCGAAGCTGATGGCGGGTCGCCCGGTGTCCGGGATGGCGACGGCTCGCTGCCAGTAGCCGAGGAGCGAGGAGCCACCGTCGACCCAGCCCGTGCCGGTCAGCTTCTCCCATCCGGCGACCAGCCACTCGAAGCCCAGGAAGATCCGGATCGGCAGCCAGAAGTAGCCGGCCCGGGTGTTACTGAACAGGTAGCGGGTGAACGCAGGCCCCTCGACCTCGACGGCCTCCGCCCCGGGCGCATCGCGGTCCGCGAACATCAGCACCAGGACGGCGAGGGACAAGACCCAGAAGATGATGGTCGCAGCGAGGCGAATCCCGGTTCCCTCGTCGGGCGAGAACCACGGGTTCTCCATGTAGATCAAGACGACCGCGGCGATCAGCGCCAGCGGCGTCACCCAGGTTCGGTACCTGGCCATATTGTTGGACCTCCTCTTACATCGCAGCAGTCGCTCGGATACCGGCTCGAAAGGCCGGGAATCCTGCGGTGCGCATCCAGCGCGTATCCAGTGCATATGACGATATGCGTATGTGTCCCCCGACGACAACCCATATCGGCACACTGTTGCCCGCCCGTTCGGACCGTCTTTAGGTGACGAACGGCCCGCCGCACACCGGGACCTCGACGCGCATCGGATGTCACACCCCCCCAGCGCTGTTTCGGTGCCTCAGCGCTGCTGGGTCGCGGGCTGGCTCGGCTGCATCACCTGGGTGAGGCCGTATGAGGCCAGCCCGGCGAGGATGCCCGCAGCGAGCAGGAGCCAGAGCACGGGCTCTGCCAGCGAGAAGCCGACGGCGGCGTCGACCGAGAGCGCTCCCGGGCCTACCCCGAGGATCGCCACCACGCCGGCGGTCAGCGCCAGCGGGAACTCATACCCCTTCTGGCCGTTCCAGAAGCCGTTGGGGAGGTGGACCTTGAGGATGATCACCGCCGACTGGGCGAGGAGCACGGCAGCCACGAGCGGGGTCAGGAATCCGGCGACGAGCAGCACGCCGCCGCCCAGCTCCGCAGCCACGGAGATGAAGGCCCACAGCGGCGCCGGCTGGAAGCGCATGGAAGCCATGGCCTTCTGCCAGTTGGCGAAGCCGGGCCCGTTCCACCAGCCGAACGCCTTCTGGGCGCCGTGCGCGGTGAAGACCAGGCCAATGGCCAGGCGGAGTACGAGAAGGGAGAGATCTGCGAGGGTCATGCGTGAATGCCGTCCTGGTTGCTCTGGCTGCGTGTTGTGTGCCTGGCAAGCATAGCCTCAATTAGTTGCGTGCGCAACCAGTAACGGGGTCGCGCGCCGATGCCAGAGGAGGGACATGGCCCGGGACAACCGGCGCGGAATGAACCTTCCACCGGGGTGCGCCGGTACCGATGGCATGTCCGAGCGATCAGCCCAGATCCGCATCGGCGCCACCACCCTGTTCGTCCGCGAATGGGGCTCCGCCCACGACCCGCAGGCGACTCCCTTCGTGTTCTGGCACGCCCTGGGATCGGCCACCTCGGGCGAGTACCTCGCGGAGATCGCCCCCCGCCTCGCCACCCGGCACCACCTGCGCGTGGTGGCGCCTGACGCACCCGGCTTCGGCCGCTCGCATGCCCTGGACCGTCATGGATATGAGCTGGATCGGACCGTTCAGCTGCTTTCCGACCTCATCGACGTGCTCGACCTGGACCAGCCGGTGCTGGCCGGGCACTCGTGGGGCGGGGTGGTCGCCAGCCTGCTCGCCGCGCGGCTCGGCTCCCGGGCCCGCGGGCTCGTGCTCCTCGACAGCGGCCACCTGGACTATCCCGACGCGGCCGGCTTCGATCCCCTGCTCTCCTTCGAGCAGCGGGTTGCCGCTCTCTCGGCTCCCGGACGCAGACTGCCGGCCGTGCCGTGGGCCACGTTTGTCGACGACGTGCGCGCGGAGCTGCCGCGCTGGTCCCCCGCCATGGAGACCATCCTGCGCGGCGGCGTGGAGCTCGCCTCCGGCCGCGTGAAGGAGATCCCGACCCCCGCCGTCAAGGCGGCCGTCCAGGATGCCCTTGGTCGGCGCCGCGTCTCGGAGGCGTGGGACGCCATCGCGGCGGCCGACATCCCGGTCCTCCTGCTGACCGCGACGCGGCCGGGTGATGCGGCGTCGCTGAACGCGGAGGCGGCGGCACGCTACGTGGCCAGGGTGCCGCGCACGACCTGGGAGCCGATCGACGGCGCACGTCACGACCTGCTGCTCGACGCCGGTCCCCGCGTGGCGGATGCCATCGGCCGCTGGCTGGCCGAGATCGGCGACGACGACCAGACGGCGCTCGCTACGACCGTCAGTTCCGGACAGCCCCGGGGACGGTGACCAAGGACCCTATTCCTCGGCCGGAGCCCCTCTCATCCTGCCGCGCGGAGGAACACGATCATGCGCGGTATCACCAGCCCGGCGCCGCGGATGCGGTCACCGGGACGCCATCTCCCTGCAATCGCCTGGCTGACCCTGGGCGTTGCCGGGATCATCCTCGGCCCGGCCGCCCTTGCTGGAGGCTGGTTGCTGGCATCGTCCCCGGACGGCTCGGCCATGCAGATGCCGCTCCACTGGCTCGAGCACACGCCGTTCCCGGACTACCTGATCCCCGGACTCATCCTGCTCGGCGTCTTCGGCATCGGCTCATACATCGTCGTGGTCGCCGGACTGCTGAGGCTGGAGGCCACTCCGTACCTGGCCTTCGCGCTCGGGGCGGGGCAGCTGATCTGGATCGGCGTTCAGCTGGCCATGATCAGGACCTGGCACCCGGTCATGCATCCGCTGCTCATCGCGGTGGGTGCCGCGCTCATCGGCGGAAGCGCCCTGTGGTGGAGGACCTGGCACCGCTCCCACTGAACCTTTCGCGCCGGCGCGGGGTTGTCCTCGCATGAGCGAAGCAGCCGAAGCAACGCGCGATCAGTTCGACTTCTGGATCGGCGACTGGGTCCTGACCTGGGACGGCGGCACCGGGCGCAACCGAATCAGCTCCGTGCTTGACGGCGCCGTCGTGCTCGAGGAG
The DNA here is from genome assembly GCA_963805645.1 of uncultured Chloroflexia bacterium. Lineage (GTDB taxonomy): Bacteria > Chloroflexota > Limnocylindria > QHBO01 > QHBO01 > CAVXEH01. The sequence continues at coordinate 120,543 of CAWDVA010000009.1, forward strand.
TTTTCCGCCGATTCGCCCGAGGAGCTCCGCGGCATGAGCGTTTCCACCGTAAGCTCGGAGACCGGCGGCTGGCGCCAGACCTGGGTCGACAACAGCGGCGGTTACCTGGACTTCACCGGCGGGATGCGCGACGGCGAGATGATCCTGGAGCGCGAGGGCCTGGCGAAGGGTGAGCGAGTCCGCCAGCGGATGGTCTGGACCGATATCACCCGCGACGCCCTGACCTGGCGCTGGGAGCGGTCCGACGACGAGGGCGCCACCTGGCGCACCCTCTGGCTGATCAGGTACCGGCGCGCGCCGAACGACTGAGGACCGTCGACCCGCACGGAAACGTCGCGACGGAATCAGACCTCGTAGGCGTTGGTGATGACGAACACCTCGACGGTCGCGCGGTCCATCTGGACCTCCGGATGCGCGACGAGGAGATGCTCCCGGTAGACGATCGTCAGGTCATCGGTGTCCTCGCCCTCGAGGTGGGCGCCGCAGAGGCAGTCGAGGCCGACGAGCTGGCTGATCGGCAGCGTGGGAACGGGCATGGCGCGGATCTCCGCGAGCGGTTTGTTACTGCGCCGATGGTCCGGCCGGTGCCGGCAGCCGGGCAGTGCCGAAGGTCCCGGCTCTCATGGGCTGGGAGTGCACGAAAAGGAGCCCAAGGGCCACCGTCCCACTGTCGCCGGTGCCGCCGGTGCCGCCGGTGGAGAGCGCGCGAACGAGGCGGAAGTTCGATGTCGCGCTCGCGACGCACGGAACTCGCCACGAGCGGCTAGCCTTTCACCGATGAACGCCGAGACTCCAGCAGCACGGCAGGCCCTCTCTCCATCGGCCGCCCGGGTGGCAGCCGATCTGCGTGCGCGATTCGGGTTCCTTCGCGACGTGGTCGCCGAGATGGAGCGCAGCGTGCCGTACGCCTCGGCGCTCGTTCGCTTCGGTTCGGGAAGCGGCGTGCTCCTCCGTGACGGCGAGCAGCAAGCCAACCGCCTCGACCCGCAGAGCGGCATCGTCCTCAGCGCGTCGACCGGGTACGAGCTCGAGGAGTCAGCCACCGACGATCTCGATCCTGCGTCTGTGCGCGCCGCGGCCGACGCGCTGGTGGACCGCGTTCGCCACGCATCCTCGGACGGCCTTCCTGCCCTCGACATCGTTCCGGACGGCCCGCCCGACGCGGACTTCGCCACGGCCGTGGAGATCGATCCGGCGAGCGTGCCGCTCGGCGAGCGGATCGAGCGCTTCGACGCCGTCCGCCGGCAGTTGCGCAACGCCGCGCCGCGGGCGGTGGAGGCCGTCGCCGTCCACCGCGAGAGCTCGCAGGTATCGGTCTTCGTCAATCGCGTCGGGCTCGCCACCCAGCAGGTGCGGCGCGCCGCGCTGATCCTCCAGCTGTTCGTCTCGGACGGCTCGCAGCGCCAGTTCGACTATCTCAGCCGGGCCGGAACCGGCGGCCTCGAACACCTCGAGGTGACCGATGCCGAGCTCACCGAGTGCGCCACGACCGCCGAAGCGCTCCTGGACGCGAAACCGGCGCCCGCGGGCGAGCACGCGGTGGTCATCGACCCGCACACCAGCGGGATCGTGGCCCACGAGTCGTTCGGGCACGGAGTGGAGACCGACATGTTCGTCAAGGGCCGGGCTCGCGCCGCCGAGTACGTGGGGAGGCGCGTTGGCTCGGACCTCGTGACGATCATGGACGACCCCACCGTGCCGGGCGCGTACGGGTCGTACTTCATGGACGACGAGGGGCAGCTCGCCACGCCCACGACCATCGTCCGCGACGGCATCTTCCAGCGCGGCATCAGCGACCTGTACTCGGCAACTCGCCTGGGAATCCCACGGTCGGCGAACGGGCGCCGCGAGTCCGTCCAGCGCAAGGCCTACGCGCGGATGTCGAACACGTTCATCGCGCCCGGCGATCGCACGCCCGAAGAGCTCATCGGCGAGCTCGACGATGGGCTGATCATCCTCCAGCCGATGAACGGCATGGAGGACCCCAAGGGCTGGGGCATCCAGATCTGGACGCACTATGCGCGTGAGATCCGGCACGGCAGGCCGACGGGGGTGCTGTACTCGCCCATCGCAATGACCGGCTACGTCCCCGACCTCCTCGCCGCGGTGACCGGCGTTTCGACCGGGATCGCGTTCAGCGCGGGGACCTGCGGCAAGGGATGGAAGGAGTTCGTCCCGGTGAGCTCGGGCGGACCCTACCTGCGCACCCGCTGCCGCATCGCGTGATGACCATGGATCGCCGCATCCTCGACGCGCTCGAGCGACACCCCGACGTCGCAGACTGGACCGTCCGGCGCCAGCACGCGGCCGGCGCGCAGGTGTATGTCGCGGCGGGCACGCTCGAATCGGTCAGGCGCGTCGGTCGTGAGGCTTACGCGGTCGACATCTATACCGACCACGAGCTGGATGGAGAGCCGATGCGCGGCTCGGTGACCATCCCGGTCGGCCGGGACGAGCTCGCCGGCTTCGATCACCTGCTCGACGAGGCCGTGGTCATGGCCGGCCTCATCCACAACCGGCCCTGGCCGCTCCCTGAGCCCATGGCCCATCCCCGCGTGACCCTCGCCGATCCGGAACTGCGGAGCCCGGAGGACTCCATGGCGTCCGCGCGCGCGGCGGTGGAGCTGATCCGCCGCCAACTGGCTGACGCCCCGGAGATCCGGCTCAGCGCGGCGGAGCTGTTCCTGAGCGCGGTCGACGAGGAGATCGTCAACAGCCGCGGCCTGCGCGCCGAGGGACGTTCCACGAGCGCGCTCCTCGAGCTGGTCCTTCTTGCGCAGGGGGATGACGGCGAGGTCGAACTCTTCCGCCACGCGCAGGCACGGCGGCTGGGGGATCTCCGCCTCGCCGAGCTCGTCACCGAGGGCGCGCGCCTGGTCCGTGACGCCACGCGGGCGCGCATCCCGACCAGCCGGGTCGGTCCGGTGGTGATCAGCGACATGGCGCTCGACCAGCTCCTGGGGCCGGGCGTGGCCGGCGACACGGGCGCGATCCTGACGCAGGCCGGGGCCGGGTCCGCCTATTCCGGCCTGTCCCGGTGGGAGCTGGGCGAACCGGTGTTCCTGGGAAAGGAGCCCACCGGCGATCCCTTCACCGTCCGGTCGAACGCTCGCCGCCCCTTTGGCGTCCTGGCCTACGAGTTCGACGAGGATGGCCTGCCCGCCCGGGACCTGGCGGTGATCGAGGACGGCATCCTGCGCGCCCGTCCCGCCACGCAGCGCTACGCACACTACCTGGGCCTCGCAGCCACCGGACGTCCCGGCGTCCCGGAGATCGCGCCCGGCCCGACCCCGGTCGCCGACCTGCTCGCCGGTGACGGGCCCGTCATCCACGTGGTCGCCTTCTCCTCGGCCAACGTCGAGGCCATCACCGGCAACTTCGGGATGGAGATCCGGGTCGGATACGAGGTCGGCCCGGGCGGGACCGTCCCGATCAAGGGCGGCTCGGTCACGGGAAACCTGTTCGAGGCGCTCGCGGCGGCCCGCTTCTCCGCCGAGACGGGCGAGGACGCGGGATACGCGGGCCCGCGCGCGATCCGCTTCGAGGGGCTGCAGATCACCGGCGTCGACGCCTGAGGGTGGTACGCTCGGACGCGTCATGGCCAAAGGAGACCGCGTCGAGGCGGTCGTCGACACCGGACAGGGAACCCAGACCTTCGTCATCGAGGCGACCCGTGCGGGGCGCCGGATCGAGGTGACGACCAGCCGCGGCGTCGTGGAGGTCAGCGAGGTGACCCGCGGCGGCACCCCGGTGCGCACCGGGCGCTTCATGTCGAGCCGGCTCATCGCGCTCGTCGAGCACCCCGCCCACGAGAACGAGGCGAAGGTCGAGGTCTCCACCCGGCGCCGCATCACGACCCAGGCCTGACCCCAGGGCGCGGTGCCCTACCCCAACATTGGGTCCAGCCACCGGAACTGACCCGGCCGGGTGGCGTGCCGGTGCACCTCCTGGTGGGCGGCGGCATCAGCCACCTGCGCCTCGACGAGGTCACCGCCCGCCAGGTCAGCGGCCGCCGCCACTACGAGTCGGGCGACTACGCCGCCACCCCGGACCGGTACGAGATCGAGATCACCGGCGGCGCCTCCGACGTCCGCATCGTCCCCCGCTGACCCTTCCTGACGCAGCCGCTCCGTCGCGCCACCCACCGACTCGTCAGGCGCTGCTGTCACGCGCGGTATCGGCTCCGGCCTCCCACCGACTCGTCAGGCGCTGATGTCCGTAGCGTTAGGTGAGTCAGGGCCGGTCATGTGCCGCTGACGGGGTCGCGGCCGAGCGTGGCAGGGCACGGTTGGGGCGCCATCGGGCTGACTGAACCTGCCTAACGCTGCTGTGATGCGCAGGTGATAAGTCAGGTCCGCCAGCAGCGCTTCCACGAGCGCCATGCGGATCCTCAGACCGGGACCCGGAGGTGAATCGGCTGGCGGACCTGCACATCGACAGGGCCGTCCCGGTACGCGGAGATGACGATCGTGTCGACAGCGGCGTCAGATTGGACCTCGCGGTACCGCACGGTGACTTCCGCCTGGTGTGAGATCCGCTCCAGGCGCTCGACGATCACGTATGGACAGTGACGGTGCCTGCAGTAGTCCAGCGGATCGGTGTGAGCGACGGTCGCGCCACGAATCTCCATCGGCAGCGAAGACCTGACGTGCGGCGCCTCGGCGAACAGCGCGGCCAGGGCACGGGACGCGTCGTCGTGGCACCGGAACGGGTCGACGCCCTCGCATGTCAGCGGCAAGCTGGAAGGCAGGACCTCCAGGTGGTTGGCCCAGCTCCACGCGGCAACGCAGCCGAGCGCCAGCACGGCCGATGCCAGCGCCACCACGGTGAACGACCGGAGTCGCCGATTCAACCTGGACATCGTCGGCCGGGGTCTCCGGCAATGTCGAACGGAATCCCTGTCGCATCGTCGATCCGCACCACGTCCGTTGGCGAAATGGGGAACACCAGGTGCCGATACGGGCTCCCGGAAGCCAGCGAACGGACCGCAGGCGCGCACGGTCCAGGTGATCGATCCGCCGCCTCCGCCGGCCGCGACGCTCAGGATGTCGACCGATGGCGCCGGCTCGTCGCCGGGCCACAGGGCTGCTCCGTTGTTGAGCATCTCGGTCACCGTCGAGGCGGCATCTGCCGCGGTCATCCGCGGGTGGAGCCCTGCGGGCACGTCGACGGTGTACGCATCGGCCCCGCGGCCGCCCACCAGCAGGAAGGCCACGATCGCCGCGATCACCAGCACGACGGCGACCAGGACCAGCACCCAGCGCGGGGTGCGGTACGGACGAGCCCCGCCGAGCTCGGCCACCGACGGCGCAGGGCGAGCCGGCAGCCCATCCACCAGTGCGGCCAGGCGGGTATCGAGCGCGGGGTCGGCTCGGTAGGTCACGGCTCCAGCTCCCGCCGCAGCACGGCCTTGTCGCGGCTGATCCAGCTGCCCACCGTCCCGGCCGGCACGCCCAGCATCGACCCGACCTCCGCCTGGGTGTAGCCGTCGACCACGTGGAGCACCAGTGCGGCCCGATGGCGCGGCTCCAGCGTCCCCACCGCGGCCCACAGGTCCGGGTCGGTCGCCGGCTGCCAGGCCGGCGACGGCGCCATCGGTCTCTGAAGGAGGGACCAGCGACGGCGACGCCGGAGCTCGTTGAAGGCCAGCCGCAGACCGATGGTGTAGAGCCAGGCGCGGACATCGGCTCCGTCGAAGCGAGCCCAGGCGCGGTAGGCGCGCAGGTAGGCCTCCTGCGCGGCATCCTCGGCCGCGTGCGGATCGCGCAGGACAAGCGTCAGGCGCTGCAGGAGCGCCGGGTAGTGGGGTGCCACGGCTGCCTCGAACGTCGCTGGGTCCACGGTTCCCTCCCGAACGAGACAACACCGCGTGCCCGCCGATTGTTGCACCGGCGGAGCCTGTTCGGCCGATGTCGCCCGGCGGGGCCGCTCGACTCGTCAGGCGCTGATGTCAGGCGCGGTATCGGCGCAAGCAGCGCGCCGACTCGTCAGGTGCTGCTGTCCGTAGCGTTAGGTGAGTCGGGGCCGGTCATGTGCCCGCTGACGAGGCCGCGTCCGAGCGTGGCAGGGCACGTTTGGGGCGGCATCGGGCTGACTGGACCCGCCTAACGCTGCTGTGATGCGCAGGTGACGACTCCAGCGGCGGCGGAGCGCCCTGGCGGCGGAGCGCCGCGGCGACGCGCTCAGGCAGCGGGGTGCGCGGAGGGCACCGCGTCGGCCAGCAGCGGACCGATGATCGGGCTCCACAGGACGCGCTCGTCGGCGGTGATGGCGTAGACGCCGTAGCCGGGATGGCGCGCAACCCAGTCCAGGCCGGCAAGGCCCATGGCGAAGGCGGTGGTGGCGTAGGCATCGGCGTACGTCAGGCTGGGCCCGACCACCGTCACGCTCAGCAGCTCGCGCGGCGCCTCGTCACTCCCGGGAACCCGGATATGGTCGCCGCGCTCGTACGCGGCCGAGGTCGCCACCGCGCCGCGCCGCACCTCGAGGACCCGGGCCACCCGGTCGGCCAGGAACGGGTGCCGGATCCCCACCCGCCAGCCACGACCCGGCGCCGGCTCGCCGCGGACCAGGATGTCGCCACCAGCGTTGATCGCGAAATTCCGCGCTCCCGCCGCGTCGAGCAGCAGGGCGGCCTCGTCCACGGACCAGCCCTTCACCACGCCGGAGGGGTCCAGGGATCCATCGGCGCGGTGGCCGCGCGCGTCGAAGAGTCCGCCGGACTCGACGGACAGCTCGTCACACAGGGCCAGGACCTGGCGCAGGTCGAGGCTCGCCTCACGCTCGGGCAGCTCGCCACGGGCGATCCGGCTGATCTCGCTGTCGGCCCGGTAGGTGCTGAAGCGCCGGTCCACGTCGCGCAGCCAGGCGAAGGCGTCGTCGAGCGCGGCAATCGGCACGCCCGCGTCCCGGATCCGGATCCCCACGGCGGTGCCCATCACGTGCTCGACACGGCCCAGCGCCACGGCGGCATCGGGCATGGGCCGGATGCCGGACGGCTGCTCAGCCATTGGCCTGGTCCAGGATCGCCTGCACGGACTGCGCGTACGCGTACGAGGTGTACGTGGCACCGCTGATCAGGTCGATCTGCGCCCCCTGCGCCGTGAGGACTTCCTGGCGCAGGATCGGGGCGACGTAGCTGCTGATCTGCGCCGATCGCTGACGGTCATTCGGCAGCTGCAGCGCCTGCACGTCGCTGATCTTCCCGTTGGAGAAGGTGACCTGCAGCTGAACCGTCCCGAAGCGGGTCTGAAGCGCGGGCCCGGTCACGGTCCCGTTGCCCGTTCCTCGGCCACCCTGCTGGGGCGCCGGGGTGGCGCCCGCGCCGCCGGGGTTCGCAACGGTGCCCCCCGTGCCGCCGGTGCTGCCATCCCCGGTGCCGCCGTTGCCGCCAGTCGAGCCAGTCCGCGGCAGGGTCTGCACCGGCGTATCCGGCGTCTTGAAGCTGAAGAGCAGGGCCAGCCCGAGGGCCGTGACGGCCGCAGCGATGACCCCGCGTTTCGGCAGCATCGGCACGAGCTCGGTCTCCTAGTAGCTGAAGCGTTCCATGTGGATCTGGGCCTCCGGGACCCGCAGGGCCCGCAGGCTGCGGTGGACCGCGTTCATCATGGGGATGGGCCCGCACACGTAGACATCGCGCTGCCGCACGTCGGGCACCAGCTTGCCGAGCTCGCGAGGCGTCAGCGGGTCGCGCTTCACCTCGCGACCGCGTGCGCCCACGAGATAGTGCATCCGGTCGCCGCGCTCCCGGACCAGCTGGTCGAGCTCCTCGCGGAAGACGACATCGTTCCAGTCCGATGCCCGGTACAGGACCGTCACCGCTCCTCGTCCCGCCGGCAGCTCCTCGAGGAGCGCTCGCAGCGGGGTGATGCCGATTCCGCCGGCCACCAGCAGGACCCGCTTCCGGCGTCGCAGCGCCCCGGTCAGCGCCCCGTACGGGCCCTCCGCGAAGACCCGGGTCCCGGGCTTGAGGGCCAGGAGCCGGCGCGAGTAGTCGCCCAGGTCCTTGATGGTGATCCGCAGGTTGTCCCCGTTGGGCGCGGACGACAGCGAGAACGGGTGCGCCCGCCACCATCCGTCCCCGGCCAGGAAGCGCCAGACGAAGTACTGCCCGGCGCGGCAGGCGAGCTGGTCGAGGTCCTGCCCGGTGATGTAGACCGATACGACCCCGGGCCCTTCGGGCACCACGGCCGCGACCCGGAGCTTGTGGCGCAGCGACAGCGCGATTGGCTGGCCGATGCGGAACACGACGATCAGGCCGGCTGCGGCGATGTACAGGCCGATCCAGAAGAGGCGGGCGACCGGGTCATCGGTGAAGTCGGTGCCCACCGCGAGCTCGTGCCCGAAGCCGAGGGCGATGGCCAGGTACGCGTACAGGTGCAGCCCGTACCACGTCTCGTAGCTGACCCGGCGCTGGACCGCCCTCATGGACATCACCGCCACCATGATCAGCAGGCCCAGGGCGACCGTCGCCATCAGCACGTACGGGTAGGTGGCCAGGAGCGTCCACGCCTCGCCGGGGACGGAGCTCGAGAGGCCCATGGCATAGCCCAGGGTGGTGAACACCGCGTGGCCCAGCAGGAGCCACAGGACGCTGAAGCCGATCCATCGGTGCCAGACCGCCAGGCGCTCCATGCCCACCTGCTGGTCGAGCCAGGGGGAGCGGGACATGAGCACCAGCTGGACAAGGGCCAGGTAGGTGCCGACCAGGGCGGTGACCTGGCCGGCGGCGGTGAGGATGCCGGACGGGGTGTTCAGCTGATCGAGCCCGCCGTGGCGGACCCACATGCCGACCACCAGCGCGCCGACACCGAGGAGGATCCCCCCGATGTCGGCAGGCCGGATGGACCAGAGTCGCGGAACCGGGACCCGGTTCAGGCGGCGGCTGATGGTCGGCTGCATGCCTCGGTCAGCCGCCGGTCTGAGCCGGCAGGGTACCCAGGGTGAGGGTCAGGGTCAGCGTGCTGGAGCCTCGCTGGACCGTGAGGGTGACCGCATCGCCCGGGGCGTGGGTGACGATGAGGCTCGACAGGTCGTGCGTGTCGTCGACGGTCTGCCCGTCCACGGCGGTGATGATGTCGCCATCCTTGAGCCCGACCTTGGCAGCCGGAGTCCCGGACAGCACGCCGGTGGACCCGTTGGTGGGCGGACCAATGAGCGCGCCATGGTCAACGGGGAGGTTCTGCTGCTGGGCGAGCCCCTTGGTGACCGGCTCGTAGTAGATGCCGATCCAGGGCCGCGTCAGCGGCTTGCCGGCCAGCGCCTCGCTCATGATGCCCTTGGCGGCGTCGATGGGGATGGCGAAGCCGATGCCCTGCGCGCCCTGGTTGACCGCGGTGTTGACGCCGATGACCTGGCCCGCGGAGTTGAGGAGCGGGCCGCCGGAGTTGCCCGGGTTGATGGCGGCATCGGTCTGGATCAGGTTGTTGAGCCGCTCGGAGCTGGTCTGGCTCACGTCGCCGGCGGTGATCTGGCGGCCGAGACCGGAGACGACGCCGGTGGTCACGGTGTTCTGGAACGTGCCCAGCGGGTTGCCGATGGCGATCGCCAGCTGTCCCTGCTCAAGAGCGGCGCTCGAGCCGATGGGCGCGGTCGGCAGGCCGGTGGCGTCGACCTTGACGATGGCAAGGTCGGTCAGGGTGTCGATGCCGTAGACCGTGCCGGTGAAGGTCCGGGTGTCGGCCAGGATGACCTTGATCTGCTGGGCGCCATCCACGACGTGGCGGTTGGTGAGGATCCAGCCGTTGGGGTCGAAGATGAAGCCGGATCCGGTGCCACCCCCGCCGAAGCCGGAGCTGATCTGGATGGTGACCACCGCCGGGGAGACCTTCTGCACGGCGTGGATGACCGCGGAGCTCTCGTTGAGCTGGACGTTGCTGACCGTGGTGCCGCCCGAGGTGGTGGTGGCACCGGTGGCGGTGATGGCCGCGCCGCGGTCCATCAGGTTCGAGACGGCGACCGCGCTGAGCGCGCCGGAGACCATGCCGATCACCAGCGCAAGGACGATGAACGGGACCCACCACGCCCGCCGGCGCTCGGCGGCACGGACGGCCGTCTCAGGGCGCGTGGGGGTCGGGGGGAGGTACGCGGACCCCGGTGTCCCGTCCGGGGTCTGCTGGTCTGGCAGGTGCATCATGCCCCACAGGGTGCCAGCCGATTCTGAACATCGTCTGAGAATGCGACCCTTCATCCCCGCCCAGACCCCGGGCAGGATCTGAACCCAGAGTGCTACGGGTCCGTAGTATCTTCGGAAGATCGGACCCGACCGAGCCTGAACGGGGTAGAGCACGCATGACCCGACCGCCTGCGCGACCGCGACACCGCATGCTGGCACCGCTGGCAGCTGCCCTCCTGCTGGCGGCCTGCTCAGCCTCGAGCGGCGGGGGGACCGCCAGCACGTCTCCGACGAGCTCCACGCCGTCTGCCGGCGAATCGGCGGCGACGCCGGTGGCCACACCGGCCGGCACACCGCTCCCCGGCACGCTGGGAACGATCCACGTGGGGAGCGGCCCGTGCGCCCTGGAGACCGCACCGGACGGACGCGTCTTCGTCACGCTCTACAACGCGGGCTCGGTGGTCACGGTGGACCCCTCCAGCGGCGCGGTCACGGAGCTGGCGAAGGTCAGCGGGACGCCCTGCGGCGTCGCGTGGGCGGACGGGTCGGTGTGGGTCGGGGTGCTTGGCGCCCACAAGCTCATTCGCCTGGATCCGGACAGCGGCGCAGTCCAGCAGACGATCGACCTCAAGGGGGATCCATGGGACGTGCAGCCCGGCGGCGGCTACGTGTGGGTCGCCGACCGCGGTCTCCCCGGCGTGGTGGGGTACGACGAGAAGACCGGCGATCCGGGGCCCACGGTCACCACCGGCTACGATCCGACCGGCATCGCCTACGTCGACGGGCACCTGTGGGTAACGCTCCAGGGACCGCACAAGGTCGTTCGCCTCGATGCCGCCGGCACGGCCGAGGAGGTCACCGCGGACGTGGGCTCGCGGCCGACCTGGTTCGCCGATGGCGACGGCACCCTGTGGATCACCGACAACGGCGGCACCGTCCATCGCATCGACCCCGGCAGCGGACAGTCGATCGCCGACATCGACCTGGGCGGCAGCCCGCGCGACCCGGTCTTCGCATTCGGGGCGCTCTGGGTGGCCAACGGCGCCGACGGGGTGCTGAGCCGGATCTCGCCCGACACGAACGCGGTCACCGGCACGCTGCAGCTCAAGCCGGGGATCTGGACCGTCGAGCAGGTCGGCAACGAGCTGTGGGTGGAGGACTACGCCGGGCAGGACATCTATCGCGTGGACCCGGCCAGCGTCGGGAACTGATGCCGGCGGCGAGACGATCCGGGACCCTCCAGGCCCGGGCGAACCTCCTCCTCGCCGTCGCCCTCGTCCTCGCCGGCTGCGCGCAGGCGCAGCCGGCGAGCTCCGGGGGTCCAGGGACGGCATCTCCCACCGGGACAGCCACGCCGGCAGGTCCGCCTGCATCGTCGCCGACCACGGGCTCCTATACGACCCTCGACGCGCTCGCGTCGGTTCAGCCGGCGGGCAAGGCGTATCGGGCCTTCCTCCAGCAGCCCAGCATGGAGGCGGGGATCTACCTGCTGGCGCCCGGTGCCGTCGATGGGCAGGAGGCCCATGCCCGAGACGAGCTGTACGTGATCCTCGCCGGGTCGGCGACGCTGCAGGTGGACGGGACGGAGCAGGCGGTGACGCCCGGCAGCATGGCGTGGGTTCGCGCCGGCGTGGACCATCGGTTCAGCGCCATCACGGACGGCCTGCGGGTCCTGGTGATCTTCGCCAACGCGCCGACGAACGAGCGTGATCCCGCGTGGAAGCTGGTCTCGCGTGACGATCTCGCCGCTGCCGCGGCGGATCCATCGCGGAACGTCTGGTCCGCCTTCCTCAAGACGAGCACCATGACCGCGGGGCTCTACCTCCTGCCAGCGTCCGTTGGCGGCGACCGGCCACAGGCGCATGCCACGGACGAGCTCAACCTGATGTTCACCGGAGGCGGCGCGTTCGTCGTGGACGACGCTGCGCCACAGCCCATCGGCTCGGGAAGCATCATGACCGTGAATGCCGGGCACCGGCATTCATTCACCAGCCTCACCGGCGACGTCGTGGACCTGATCGTGTGGCCCGCCGCCTGACCGGACGCGCACCGGCAGGCCAGGCCTGCCGGTCGACGGCCCGGTGATCTGGGTCAGAGCTTGATGTTCTGGTTGACCCGGACGAGGGTATCGGCGTCCTGGCGACACCTCACGTCCACCCCCAGATCCATCACATCAGGCCGGATCCCGCACCCTCTCGAGCCCGTCGAGGATCAGGTCGAGCCCGTATCCGAACTCGCTGCCGTAGTCATAGCCCGGCTGCATGGCGTGCTCGATCATCGCGACGAGGTTCGGGAAGGCACCGTGCTCGAATGGCTGCACCATGCTCTCCGCAACTGCCGCAGCCTCGTCCGCGGTCCCGAACGGCAGGTTCACGTGCGTCAGCGCGAAGCCGTAGATGTAGCCATCCAGGAGCGCGTAGGCGTGGGCGGCCATCGTCAGGTCGAAGCCCCCCGCCAGAAGGCTACCGATCACCGCGTCGTGGTGCCGCAGGTTCGCCGGACCTGGATTGACCCGCGACTCCATCATGCCGATCGCCCATCGGTGCCGGGCCATGGCGTCGCGGACCGAGTTCGCCCGCCGGCGCATCGCCGTCCTCCAGTCGGCGCCCGTCACTGGCAGCTCGATCTCGCCGAACACGAGATCCACGATGCCATCGAGGACCCGCTCCTTGTTGGCGAAGTGGTAGTAGATGGCCATCGCCTCGACCCCGAGCTCATGACCGAGCTTGCGCATGCTGAGCGATCCAAGCCCCCCCGCATCGGCGAGCTTGATGGCGGCGTCCAGCACCCGCTCCCGGCTCAGGTGGCCGTGGTGCTGCGCTCGCTTGGTCGTATGCGTCGTCATGGGCCTCCTCTCCGTCCCGGTGGGACGTGGCACCGGGGTTGACACTGCGAACTTTACACCGTACAGTCCCTCCACGCACTTTACAGCGTATAGGCGCAGGAGAGCTCTCATGTCGGTAACTGGATCCTGATGACGCCGTCATGAGCCTCGTGCGCAATCTCGTCCACCGAACACGGGTCGCTTCGACCGGTCGCGGTATCGGTAACGAACCCAGGGGAAATTGAACCGTGCAACACAAGCGATGGAGCCAGGGGGCGTGCGTTGCCATCGGTGCCGGGATCGGCGCCGCCATCGGGAGCGCCATCGGCAATGTCGCCGTTGGCATCGGCGTGGGTATCGCCATCGGTGCCGCCATCGGAGCCAGGTTGTCGGGATCGGACCCGATCACCTGATCGTCCGCGGGTCCGATTGAAGATCTCTCGCCGACTGCGGCGTGAGGCTGCTTCCGAATTCGCCGACGGTGGCATGGCCGCGACTCACCAACCTTGCACTCGAGAGCCCGAACAGGTGGCTATCGGGCCACACCAAGGAGAACAACCGTGACATCGACTCGTAGGACCGCATCCATCGTGGGTGTGCTGTTTCTCGTAGCCACCGTGGCGTTCATCATGGCCGAGACGCTGATCAAGGGGGTTCTGGATCGCCCGGACTACTTGGTCGGTGCATCCCAGGACGCCGGCACGCTGACCGCCGGCGCGCTTCTTGCTTTCATCGACGGTCTCGCGGTCGTGGCCATCGCCGTCCTCATGTTTCCGTTGCTGAAGCGCACTCATGAGCCGCTCGCCCTTGGATACGTTGGTCTGAGAGTCGCGGAACTTGGCGTCGTCCTCCTGTACATGGCGAGCGCCCTCCTTGTGATCGCGCTCGGTGCCGGATTGCGCGACGGCACCGTCGATGCATCCGCCTCGCAATCGCTTGGCCCGGTGCTCAAGGCATGGCACGACGTGGCCATCGTGCTGGTGTACCTGTTCACGGCCGTCGCCGGAGCGAGCATTGCCTTCTTGCTGTATCGATCAAGGCTGATCCCGCGCCCGCTTGCCGTCCTCGGGCTCATCGGCTATCCGGTGTTGCTTGCCGGAGCCGTCCTCGACATGTTCGGCCTGACAGACGTTACGCAGGGCGCCGGGATGCTTGCGGTCGTGCCAGGCGGCCTGTTCGAGCTGATCCTCCCGATCTGGCTGCTCACCAAGGGCTTCAGCCATCCGGTCGTCACGGAGGTGGAGTCTTCGGGCCCCACCGATCGCGCGCCCCTCGCGGCCTAGCGGGAGGTCACGGCCACGCCGCAGGGCCGGCGACCCCGCGAGCCCTGGCTGGCGGTGGCAACCTGCCGCCGCCAGTCGTCCAGGGGTTCTGTTCAGCCTCACGTCCCAATGATCGAGAGAAGACCATGAAGGCTATCCGCCGAGACAAGTACGGCCCCCCAGACATCCTGGAGCTCAGGGATCTCCAGAAGCCGGTCGCCAAGGACGACGAGGTGCTGGTCCGCGTCCGGGCGGCATCCCTCAACCAGGCTGACCTCGACTACCTGCTGGGCGAGCCCTTCCTCACGCGCATGGGAACTGGGCTCCGCACGCCCAGGAACCGTGGCCTGGGGTTGGATGTGGCCGGGCAGGTGGAGGCCGTCGGCACCGACGTGACGGCGTTCCAGCCGGGCGACGACGTGTTCGGGGACCTGACCGCGTTCGGCTATGGTGCCTTCGCCGAGTACGCGTGCGCTCCGGAGCGCGCCTGGGCGCACAAACCCGCCAACCTGACCTTTGAGGAAGCCGCGACCATCCCGCAGGCGGCCATCCTGGCCCTGCAGGGACTCAAGCGAGGGGAACAGATCAGGCCGGGAACCAGGGTGCTGATCAATGGTGCGTCGGGCAACGTGGGGCCGTTCGCCGTCCAGATTGCGAAGGCCTTCGGAGCACACGTGACGGGCGTCTGCAGCACCGCGAAGATGGATATGGTGCGCGGGCTCGGCGCCGATGAGGTGATCGACTACACCCGCGAGGACTACACCCGGAGTGGGCAGCGGTACGACTGGATCGTCGATGTCGCGGGAAACCGTTCGATCCTGGAATGCCGGCGCGCGCTGAAGCCCGGGGGCGTCTACGTCATGGTCGGCGGTTCCACGGCCCGCATCTTCGGGGCGCTGGTCCTTGGGCCGCTGATCTCGCTGGCCGGGAGCAGGAAGATGGGTCTCATGTTGTGGTGGAAGGTCTTCAAGAAGGAAGACGTGGTCCTTCTGAAGGAGCTCATCGAAGCCGGCAAGGTCAGACCGGTCATCGGCCGCAGATACCCGCTGGCCGCCGTTCCTGAAGCGCTCCGGTACCTTCAGGGAGGAGACGCTCGAGGAAAGGTTGTCATCACCGTGTGAGGTGCCGCGCTTCGTCAGCCTGCGCCTGATGCCAGCCGCGTACCGCCACGGATTGGCGCTCGCGCTGCCAGATGCCGCGTTGACGAGGATGCACACGACGGCGTGGCCGAAGGAGCCCGGCTCGAGCTCGACCCTGCGATGTCCGTGGGCTGGCCCGTGGGCATGGCTCGCCCCGAGCGGCTACCATGGAGTTGCCGCCGTGAGCGCTCCTCCTGGCCCTGGCCAGCGAACGCGGCCAGGGGTACGAGCGCCATGGAGGTTCCCCTCCGATGACCGATGTCCTTGCCGTCCTGGCCGCGAGCTGGGGCGTGCTCATGGCCCTCTCTCCCGCCCTCCAGGTCCGCAGGATCCTGGCGCGGCACTCGTCGGACGATGTATCGATCGCGTATCTGCTGGTGCTCGAGGTCGGATTCGCCCTGTGGATCGGGTACGGCCTCGCGCTCGGGAATCTTGCGATCATCCTGCCGAACGTGGTGGCGCTCAGCATGGGGCTCCTGACCATCTGGATCGCGCGCCGGTACCGGAGCCGGCCGGCCACCGACCAGATCAGCCGACGAGGAGCCTGATCGCGACCCCGGTCCCGACCACCACGATGATCGCCCGCAGGACCCCCTGCGGCATCCGGCGACCCACCGCCGCGCCGATCTGCCCCCCGACGATGGCGCCGATGGCAAGGAACAGCGAGACCTCCCAGACGGGTCGGGGGACGTCGAGGAACAGGGGCAGCGTGACGAAGAGGACGGCGGCCACGCCGTTGACGAGCACCGTGAGGACGTTCTTGAGGGCATTGAGCCGCTGGAGGTCGTCCGGCAGCAGGATGCCCAGCAGGGCGATGAGGATCACGCCCTGGGCCGCTCCGAAGTAGCCGCCGTAGATCCCGTTGAGGTACACGCCCGCGGTCAGCAGCGCCGAGGGCGGCGCGCCGTGGACGTGCCAGTGGGCCGTCGCCCGCGCCAGCCGGGGCTGGAGCGCCACCAGGGCAGCGGCTAGCAGGATCAGGTAGGGAACCACCCGTTCGAAGGCCGCTGCCGGGAGCGCGAGCAGCAGGATTCCGCCGGTCAGGCCACCCGCCGTGGCGGCAATGCCCAGGCGGAACGCGCGTGAGCGCTGGCCCGTTAGCTCCCGGCGGTAGCCGATGGCGCCGCTGAGCGAACCGGGGACCAGGCCGAGCGTGTTCGACACGTTGGCCACCACCGGTGCATATCCGAAGGCGAGCAGCGTGGGGAAGGTGATCAGCGATCCCGAGCCGACGATGGTGTTGACGGTGCCCGCCGCCATGCCCGCGGCCAGGATGGCGATCGCCTCACCGATGCCCACACTCGCCCTCCTGCCGCTCGTGCCCGGATCTCACGTGCGCGCTCACACGCGCGTTTCATACGCGTCGTGATCTTCGCACCCGGAGCCGCCCGCTGATGAGCATCATCGCCGTCCAGACCACCGGCATCTTCTGCCGTCCGTCCTGCACCGCCTCGCCGAAGGCGGAGAACACGCGTGTCCTGGCCGGCGCGCGCGAGGCACTGTTCTCCGGCTACCGGCCCTGCCGCCGCTGCCGGCCGATGGCGGGGATCAACGACCCGACCTGGGCGCGCGCCGCCGTGGACCTCGTCGAGGCCGATGCGCTGACTCGTCGCGAGGTCTGGCAGGTGGCCATCCCTGCCGGGACGGAGACCGAGACGCTCTCGCGCTGGATGGAGCGCACGCACGCCATGACCTTCGCGGAGTACCTGCGGGCCAGGCGCCTCACCGGCGTGCTGCGGGCGGCGCGCAGCGCGCGGCGCCCGATTCACGGAACGGGGCAGGTGGTGACGACCATGATCGAGACGCCGCTCGGCCCCATGCTGGCGGGTGCCACGGACGAGGGCACCTGCCTGCTGGAATTCACGGACCGGCCGATGCTGCCCACGGAGCTCGCAGCCCTGGAACGTCTGCGCGGTCCGATCACCCCGGGCAGCCACCCGCACCTCGACCGCCTGCGGTCCCAGCTCGCCGCCTACTTCGCCGGGGAGCGCGGGACGTTCGACATCGCGCTGGACACGCCCGGGTCGGCGTTCCAGCGCACCGTGTGGTCCGGGCTGCGTCGGATCCCCTACGGTTCCACGGTCACCTACGCGGATCTGGCGAGGGCCAGCGGCCGTCCCGGCGCCGCGCGCGCGGTCGGGCGGGCGAACGGCAGCAACCGGGTTGCCATCGTGATCCCCTGCCACCGGGTCGTCGCGACGGGCGGCGGCCTGGGCGGCTACGGCGGGGGCCTGGATCGGAAGCGCCGGCTGCTCGAGCTGGAGGCGAGAGCGCGCGCCTAGTCCCGGCGTGCCGGCGGCACGCGCAACTCGATCGTGGTCCCCTCCGGCAGCGCGCGACGCACGACCTCGAGGGCGGCGAGAACGGCCTCCTCGGAGGGCGCGGTCAGGTGCAGGTCGACGGCCACCGCGGTCGGCGCCGCGCCAGGCTGATCAGCCTCGACGGGCGCATCGGGATGGGGGAGGCGCGGCGCCACCTGGTCCGAGACCTCGCGGGTCGCCTGGTCGCGGCGGATCGCCAGGCCGTGGGTGACGCCGCCGATGGCGGCGACCACGATGACGCCTATCGGTCGGCTGAGATCCGTCGCCACGTCGCTCGACAGCGAGAGGCCGAAGAGCGAGCCGAAGAGCCGGTAGAAGAGGAACCCGAAGCCACCCAGCGCGGCCACCACGCTGACCCCGATGACCACCAGGAGCGCGGCGCGGCGCACGGCCGATTCCGCCTCGCTGGTCCGGTCGGCGCGCCAGCGGGCCTGGGCGCGCGACCACGCCCACAGCCAGACGACGACGCCGAGGACCAGCGCCGGCACCGTGGTGGCCAGCTGCTGTCCCAGGGACTGGTCATTGCCGCGGGGCAACCCGCTGCCCAGCGTGGCCTCGATGGCGATGCCGATCAGCCAGGCGGCCGAGACACCGGCGAAGGCGAGGCCCAGGAGCGCATGACCGTAGGCATCGAGGCGTCCCGCGGTCGCCGTCCGATCGGGGTCGCTTCCGGCGACCACGGCGGTATCGGCCTCGAACCAGGCGCGGTGCAGCCACCACGCGACGGCGAAGAGCATGGCTGCCGCCAGCGGCGTCAGGAACCTGAGCGCGAGCGGGTCGGCCCCGGAGAGCTGCCCCGCCCCGAGGGGTTGCTCCAGGAGCGACTGCGCCGCACCGGTTGACGCGAGAAGCGCTGCGCCGGCCAGCACGACATCGATGCCCGCGAAGTACGCCAGGCGCAGCCGTGCGGGGCGCTCCGCCGCGACCCTGTCGCTGGAATCGGCGACAAGGCGTCCGGCGTACCACCAGTGCCCGATCCAGATCACCCCCGTGACGATGGCGATGGCAAGGTTCGACGCGACGGGATACACCCACCACGCCACGCCAGTGCCGGCAGAGGGCTCGGCCGGCCCGATGGCGGCACGAAGGGCGATGCCCGCCAGCTCTGCGAGCGCCCCCAGGAGGATCACGAGCGACATCCCCACCGCCCCGTAGAGATACAGACGCGGCAGCCAGGCACCAGCGTCGCGGATAGGCCCGCGCCGCCAGTCGCCGAAGCGCACCAGGAGGTAGTACAGCCACCCTGCGCCGGCGACGATCAGGCCCGCGAGCCGGCCGGCGCTGCCCACGGAGACATCGGGTCCCGCACCGCCCAGGCGCTCGAGAACGGTCCGCACCAGCCCGGTTGCCTGCGCGGCCGCCACGCCGAGGAGGATGGCAAGCACCGCGGCCAGGTACAGGCCGCGCAGGGCCCCGCTGCGTTCGGCATCCGCCCCATCACGACCCGGACGGACGCTGCGCTGGGCCAACGACCAGTGAATGAGCCACACCGGCAGGCCCACGGCCACCAGCGCCGCGCCCAGCGTCAGTTGCTCGCGCCGCCCGGCGTCGGATCCATACAGGTACTGTGGCGAGCCCATGCCCATCGTGCTGAACAGGGCCTCCAGCAGCATCGACAGGCCCACCAGGAGCACCGCCAGGCTGATCCCCGACAGGAGGTAGACGTAGACACGTCGTGCAGTCGCCATCGGTCTCTCCTCCGCGGCTGTCTCCCGGTCACCGGCGTGGCGGGCGTACCGGCAGTGTGCGATGCCGATATCGGCCTGTCCAGAGTCCCCGCGCACGCCCACACCCGGCGGCCGAACCGGGCATGTGGCCGCTAGAATGGGCCGCCGCGTGAGGGGCGGGAGGGGGTCGATGAGCTCGTCAGGTGCGAACCGGGACCAGGCGATGCGCGTCGCCCTGGCCGTCCTCCTGGTGGTCACAGCGCTCGCCTTCTTCCAGGGAGGCCGCTTCGCGTGGTGGATGACCGGCTACGACAACTTCACCGTTGGGTTCATCATCCGCGGTCTGGAGGATGCCCAGCCGTTCCTGCTGGCCGCTGCGGTCCTGTTCGCGGGCCGGGTCCTTGGTGATCGGTACCGGTTCGCGGTCGCAGGTGCCGTGATCATCGCCGGCGCCTCGCTCGCCACCCAGGGCGTGCTGGCCTCGGTCGACGGCATCTGGCCCGGCACTCCGTTCTACGACCCGAACCTCGGCGCCCTCGCCGTCTACCGCAACGTGAACCTGGGGGCGTCGGCGGTCGAGGTCGTCGGCTGGCTGCTGGTCGCCTGGGGCGTGGGGAGCGCCGGGTGGCGGATGCCGCGGGGCCGCGTGCATCGTGCCGTCCTTCCCGTCGCTGCACTCGCGGCGATCGCTGACGCCACCGGTGTGAGCGCCGGCCTCGCGACCCCGCCCAGCCCGGACCAGGCGCAGTTCGTCGCGATCGTCACGCTCACCATGATGCTCGGCATCACGGCCCGCGGGACCGCAGCCGTTGCGGCCCTGGCGGTCGCCGGCACCGCCGGACCGCTCGACTGGCGCTGGGCGGTGGGCGCGGGCCTGGCGATTGCGCTGTTCGGAGGCGCCGCGCTCCAGTGGAGCATCATCCTGGACGCGCCCCGCTATGCCGTGGCCGCCGGGTGGTGGACTCCGTTGCGCACCGTCTCGGCGGCCGGGGGGCTCCTCGCCGCGGCCGGCTTCGCGTTCGCGGTGCTTCGTGGCCCCGGATTGCAGGGGCCGATCGACGCTGGAGATCCGGTTGGCACGGGATCCGCGACATCGCGTCCGGTGCATTGACAGTCAGTCACCATCGGCGGCTTGCCGGCCGTGATCGCCTGGGGCATCTTCCGTGGCATCCGTCCCCGGAAAAGGAGGCCACCACCGGCGGGCCGATGGCGCCCGAAGCGGCTGGCGCGCGCCCGGCTCCCTGATCGCGGGTTACGACCTTGGCCCCTCCGAGAGGGTGCCAACGGCACTGTGCCCCCGCTCGAGGGCGGCCCAATCCTGCGGACGTGGACCGCGCGGCCGCCGGCGGCGCGACGAGATGGAGGTAGGCACCATGCGCGGTGGCAGGATGGCAGTCATCGGCGGTCTGGCGTCTCTGGCGGCGGTGGGCTGGGTCCGTCCGTGGAAGTACCGGCCCTGCCCGAGCGAGCTGCTCGACGATGTCCTTCCCGACTACGAGTTCCGCGACACGATCAGCATCGAGGTTCCGGCCGAACCGCGCCGGATCATGCGCGCTGTGCGCGAGCTGCGTCTCCTCGACATGCGTGCCGCCTGGCTCCTTGGCGAGCTGCGATACCTGCCCCAGCAGCTGGTGCACCGCGACCAGCAGGCTGATCGCGACCAGCCCCTGGTGGCCCTCCTGCGCACCGGGGTTGCGACGGTCGTTCTGGCGGAGCACTCCGACGAGCTGGCATTCGGCAGCATCGGGCGGCTCCACGGGCTGACGGGCCAGGACCTGCAGCCACTGACCGGGGCCCACGCATTCCGCGATTTCGACCGCCGCGGCTATCAGAAGCAGGTGATGAGCGTCCGGGTGACCCCGCTGGCGCCGGACCGCTGCCGGGTCACGATCGAGCACCGGGTCCACGCGCTCGGCCTCGGGGCACGGATCTGGTTCGGGCTGTACTGGCTCACCATCAAGCCCGGCGGCGCCTTTGCCAGCTGGCAGATGCTGCGCGCCATCCGGACCCGGGCCACCCGCCCGGAGCCGGTGGCCCTGATCGCCAACGAGGCGGTCGAGCCGCCGGAGGTCGCGGACTTCGTGCGCGACCTGGAGGCGTCGTTCGCCTAGGGCTCAACTGGCGGCACGGTCGAGAGCCGGCAGCAGGTGCCGGACCACCGCGGCGCTGTTCGCGGATGCCGTGGCCAGGAAGCGGGCGAAGACCTCGGGCGACGGTGCCTGCTCACCGGCGAGGTCGCTGAGCGCGCGGACAACCAGGTGCGGAACGTCGAGCAGCTCGGCGACCTGGGCCAGCGCCGCTCCCTCCATCTCCACCGCGCTGCCGCCCAGCTGGGCGTGGAGCCGATGGCGAACGGCAACGGAGTTCACGAACACGTCGCCGGTGAGGATGGTCCCCGCCACGATGGCCGGGCGGTGACCTTCCACGGCTTGCAGTTCGAGCCCCCTTAGGCGCTCCATCGCCGCGCCCAGGATGGTGGCATCGGTCGGGTAGCCCAGCCGATCGGTGGGGTTGAAGAAGGGCAGATGCCCGGCCTGGTACACGGCCAGGCCGTCCGGCTCCGCGACACCGGCGTCGTGCTGGATGAGGCGCGCACCCACGACCACGTCCCCCACGTGCAGCGCCGGGTCGAGCCCCCCGGCCACACCGGTGAAGATCACCAGCCGCGGGCGCGTCGCGGCCAGGAGCAGGCTGCCGGTGGCCGCCATGGCCACCTTGCCGATCCCCGCCTCGGCGAGGACCACGCCGATACCGTCCAGCTCGCCGGACCAGGCGGCCAGGCCCGGGGCCAGCCGCACGCTCACGAGGCGCATCGAGCGCCGCGCGCAGGGCGGCGAGCTCCTGCGGGAAGCGCGGAAACGACGGCGATGGGTGCAGCGGGCACAGCGGAGACCTCCGCGCCGAATGCTAGCGCCCCTCCCACGTCCACTGGTGGGTCGTCTCGAAGACGCGGAAGCCCAGGCCCGCATACAGGCGGTTGGCATCCATGGTCGCCCCGGTGCCCACGTGGGCGTCCCGCACCCCGCGCGCCCGCATCCAGGCCAATCCCTCCTGCATGACCGCCGTGGCCAGGCCGCGACGCCGGTGATCCGGATGGGTGCCCACCGGTTCGAAGAACCCCGCCTGCAGCTCGGGTGCCGCCCACACCCCGCACCAGGCGGCGTAGGTGCCGTCCGCGGTCTCGGCGGCAATCCGGGCATGGGGCGTCTGCCAGCGCTCCTCGAGGAGCATGGCCCGGTCGCTGAAGTGCACGTTGAAGACCCGTGCCGTGATCTCCGTCAGCTCCCTGCGGTCATGCGGGTTGCTGACGTCCGGCCAGGCCAGCCGGTACCCCGGCGGCAGCACCGGCCGCTCCGGCTCGGCCGGGACACGGTGCCGGCGCAGCACCTCCACCGGCCGCCGCTCCCGGTAGCCCCGCGCTTCGAGGACGGCACGACGGGCGTCGTCACCGGCGGCGTGATACGTGAAGAGCGGCGGCAGTGGCCGCTCGCCCGCGTGGCGTGCGCGGTGACGCTCCTCCGCCCAGGACAGCAGCTCCGGGACGATTCGTTCCCAGGCCGGATGCACCTCCACCCACGCCTCGTCGGGGTCCTCCGGGTGGACGGCTCCCACGATCGAGCCATCGGGTGCCTCCCAGACGTGGATCTCGTCCAGCGCCGCAGGGCCGCCCTCGTCGGCCGCCCAGCATCGGCGCAGGAAACCGTCGAGCCGATCCGGGGTCCAGCCGCGCCATCGGCCGGTGAGGCGATGCGCCTCCGAGAGCAGGTGGTGCAGGCGGCGGACATCTGCCGCATCGTCACGGTAGGCGCGACCGGCAACGGTCGGGAAGGTGATCGCCATGCGCCACAGGGTGGGCAGCGGACGGCCCGCACGACAGGGCCGATGGTCACCCCCGGAGGGTCTCGATCGCGCGCTTCCCGGTCCTCTGCTACGCTCCGCCGTCCGTGACACGCCCTGTGATCCTGGCCGAGGGACTCCACAAGCATTTCGGCACCACCCACGCCCTGCGCGGACTCGACCTCGACGCCGCCGAGGGCACCATCCTGGGCGTGCTGGGACCCAACGGCGCCGGCAAGACCACCGCGGTCCGCATCCTGACCACCCTGATCAAGGCCGATGCCGGCCACGCGGAGGTCGCGGGCATCGACGTGGCGCGCCATCCCGGCGAGGTGCGCAGCCGCATCGGCCTCGCCGGCCAGTACGCGGCGCTCGACGAGCTCCTCACCGGGCGCGAGAACCTGGAGATGATCGGACGGCTCTTCCGGCTGGAACCGGGCGTCGCCCGGCGCCGCGCGGCAGAGCTGCTCGAGCGCTTCGACCTCGTCGACGCGGCGGATCGGATCACCAAGACCTACTCGGGCGGCATGCGCCGCCGTCTGGACCTGGCCGGTGCCCTGGTCGCGCAGCCGCCGGTCCTGTTCCTGGACGAGCCGACCACCGGCCTGGACCCGCGCAGCCGGCTGTCGATGTGGGACCTCATCGAGGACCTGGCGCGCGGCGGAACGACGCTGCTGATGACCACCCAGTACCTCGAGGAGGCGGACCGCCTGGCCGACGACATCGCGGTCATCGACCACGGCAGGGTGATCGCGCGCGGCACCGCCGCGGAGCTCAAGCGGCGGACCGGCGGCGAGCGCCTGGAGGTCGTGGCCGGGGAGGGGTCCGACCTGCAGCGCGCGGCCGCCGTGCTGAGCGTCATCGGCGGAGAGGAGGCGCTCGTCGATGCCGGGGCGCGCCACGTGAGCGTGCCGGTCACCGCCCACGGCGGGCTCCTGACCCGCGCCGTCCGCGAGCTCGACGCGGCCGGCGTGGAGGTTGACGACATCGGCTTCCGGCGCCCAACGCTCGACGAGGTCTTCCTGTCGATCACCGGGCAGCCCATGGAAGAGGCAGACGCAGGCGATCAGGAGCCGGCGGCATGAGCCTGCGCTGGTGGTTCCTCGATTCCCTCGAGATGGTCAAGCGCAACCTGCGCCACATCCGGCGTACCCCGGAGCTGCTGCTGGACGTGACCGTCCAGCCCATCATGTTCGTGCTCCTGTTCCGGTACGTGTTCGGCGGTGCCATTGCCGTGCAGGGCACGAGCTACGTGAACTACCTGATGGCCGGGATCTTCGTGCAGACCATCGTCTTCGCCGCCATCGGCACCGGGATCCTGCTCGCCAACGACCTGTCCAAGGGCATGATCGAGCGCTTCCGCTCGCTGCCGATGTCGCAGTCCGCGGTCATCACCGGCCGGACCTTCACGGACCTCCTGCGGGGCATGCTGGCCATCGCGGTCATGACCGTGGTAGGCCTGGCCGTCGGATTCCGCCCGGAGGGGACGGTCCTGCACTTCATTGGCGCCAGCGCATTGCTGCTGGCCTTCGGCTTCGCGCTCGCCTGGGTGGGCGTCGCGGCTGGGGCCTGGGTGCGGACCCCGGAGGCCGTGCAGGGACTCATCTTCCTGGCCGTCTTCCCGCTGACCTTCGCGAGCAGCGCGTTCGTGCCCACCTACACCATGCCCAGCTGGCTGCAGGCCTTTGCCGATCACCAGCCCATGACCCTCACCATCAACGCGGTTCGCAGCCTGATTCTGGGTGGCTCCGGCGGCCCGGACCTGGTCCCGGCCCTGGCCTGGAGCGCCGCGCTGCTGGTGGTCTTCTTCCCCATCGCCCTCTTCCTGTACCGGCGGCGAACCACGCAGTAGCACGAGCAGGACGCGCGGCACCGACGTACCATCCGTGCCAGTGCCCCAGGACGAGCGAGCTCCCACGCCAGCCGAACCATCCGCAGCGGGCACCAGCCTGCCGGTCACCTTCCTCATGACCGACATCGAGGGCTCGACCCGGCTCTGGGAGGAGCACGGCGACGCCATGGCGGCATCCCTGCAGGATCACGACCGGATCCTCCGCGACGCCGTGGAGACGCTCGGCGGGCGTGTCGTCAAGACCACCGGGGACGGCGTGCTCGCCGCATTCGACGACGCGCGAGCCGCCATTCTTGCCGCGCTCGCTGGCCAGCGCGCGCTGGCTGGCAACCCGTGGGGAGCCACCGGGCCCCTTCGCGTGCGGATGGCACTGCATTCCGGACCGGCGGAGGAGCGCGACGAGGACTACTTCGGCCCCGCGGTGAATCGCGTAGCACGACTGCTGGCGATCGGCCATGGAGGGCAGATCCTCCTCTCGGGCACGACCGCGTCCCTCACCCGGGACGCCCTGCCGGGCGAGCTCGAGCTCCGTGACCATGGGGAGCACCGACTCCGCGACCTCGACCGCGCGCAGCGGGTCTTCTCCCTGCTGGCCCCCGACCTGCTGAGGGACTTTCCTCCCCTGCGCTCGCTGGGCGCCTTCGGCACGAACCTGCCGTCCCAGCTCACCTCGTTCGTCGGCCGCGAACGCGAGCTCGCCGAGGTCCGGGAGCTCGCGGCGGCACACCGGCTCGTCACGCTCATCGGCACCGGCGGCACCGGCAAGACGCGACTGATGGTGCAGGCCGGCGCAGAGCTCCTCGACCACTACCCGAACGGCGTCTGGCTGGTGGAGCTCGCGGCGCTCACGGATCCGGTGCGTGTCGTCCCGCAGATGATCCGCAGCCTGGGGATCGCCGACGATCCGGACCGCCCCGCCCTGGACACGCTCACCGACTTCTGTCGCTCGAAGTCGATGGCCATCCTCGTCGACAACTGCGAGCACCTCGTGGCGGCCGCGGCGGAGGCCGTGGAGCATGTGCTGGCCGCCTGTCCCGACGTCTCGGTGATCGCCACCAGCCGCGAGGCACTGGGTACCGCGGGGGAAGTCGTCTTCCAGGTGCCATCCCTCGGCCTGCCGAAGGGCGATCTGTCCGCACCTGGGATCGCCGAGGTTGGCGCCAGCGAGGCGGTCCGCCTCTTCGTCGAGCGCGCGGCAGCGGTGGCGCCGGGGTTCTCGCTCTCGCCCGAGAACGCGGAGGCGATCTCGGGAATCTGCCGGCGCCTGGACGGCATCCCGCTGGCGATCGAGCTCGCGGCGGCACGCATCACTGTCCTCTCCCCGGAGGAGATCGCGGCCGGGCTGAACGACCGGTTCCGGCTGCTGACCGGCGGGCGCCGCACGGCCCTGCCACGACAGCAGACCCTCCAGGCGCTCGTCGACTGGAGCTGGGACCTGCTGACGGCTGAGGACCAGACGCTGCTGGCGCGACTCTCGATCTTCACCGGCGGATGGACCCTGGAGGCGGCGACCGCGGTCGCCGGGACGGGTGACGCGCCCGCGGCGACGCCGTCCGCCGTCGCGCGGATTGCGACCCTCGACGGCCTCTCCCGGCTCGTCGATCGCTCCCTCGCGCTGGTGGAGCATGCCGAGGCCACGCGCTACCGGATGCTGGAGACGATCCGCCAGTACGCGCGGGAGCGCCTCATCGGCTCAGGCGAGATGGGGGCGATCCGTGATCGGCACCTGGCGTACTTCCTGCACCTGGCGCTCGACGCCGAGCCGGCGCTGGGCGGGCAGGAGATGATCCCGTGGCTGCGCCGCCTGGACACGGAGCGTGAGAACCTGCTCTCGGCCATTGACTGGGGCTCCGAGGCCGATCCGGAACGAGCCGTTCGGATCACGCTCGCCCTCGTGCAGTACTGGCGCGCCCGGGCAGGAGGTCCGGAGTCGGTGGAGCTGCTGACCCGTGCCGCAGACCTTGCTCGACAGCTCCCGCCGCCGGCGTCCGGGGACGTGCGGGACCGGGAGGTCCTCGTGTCACGCATCCTCAGCCACGCGGCGTTCGCCCAGACCATGTGGGGAAGCGCCCTCGCGGCCGGCGCGCTCACTGACGACGCCCTGGCCCGCGCACAGGCGACCGGTGACGCTCGCGCCCTTGCCGAGGCGTACACGGCGGTGACGGTCAACGCTGCGTTCACCGGGCGCATGGAGGAGGGCCGGGCCAGCTACCAGGAGGCGCTCAAGCGGCAGGGAGAGGGCGGTGACCCGGTCATGCTCATCTCGTTGCAGGGCATGTCGGCCCAGGAGGCGGCCATGCAGGGGGACACGGCGAAGGCAGAGGCGATCGTCACCGACAGCATCGAGACCGCCCGCCGTTCCGGCAGCCCGCAGGCGCTCGCCATGGCTACCCTCAACGCCGGTCGGGCTCTCGGGTATGCGCGGCGCCTCGACGACGCGCGCCCGTGGTTCGCCGAGGCCACCACGCGCTTTGAGGAGCTGGGCGACCGGCGGATGATGCTGGTCACCCGGAGCGACCTCGCACACGCCCTCCGGGCGAGCGGCGCGCGCGACGAGGCAGCGATGCGCTACCGCGAGACGCTCCGCGAGTGGCACCACCTTGGACATCGGGGCGCCATCGCCCATCAGATCGAGAGCCTGAGCGCCCTGGCGAAGGCTGGCGGCAACCTGCACCACGCCGCCCGCCTGCTCAGTGCGGCAGAGACGCTGCGCGAGCAGTCGGGCTCGGCGATGCTCGACCACGAGCGCGCTGCCTATGAGCCGATGGTGGCCGAGCTCCGCGAGGGGCTGGGTGATGAGCCCTTCGCGGCCGCCTGGGCCGATGGCCGCGCGCTGGACCTCGATGGCGCAGTCGCGCTGGCCCTCGCCGGGGCGGGACAGCCGGCCGGCTCCCCGGACCCGGCTGCCTGACACCCGGGACGACGGGAACGGCTCAGCCCGCGGCCGGAGCGCTCTCGGCCGGAGGATGCTCGGTCGCCGGGTCGGGTGCAGCCGGCTCCCCGTGCGCCAGGCGCTCCGCCCGGTCCCGGATCCCCAGCAGCTGCCGTCGCACCATGACGAAGACGCCGAAGCCCATCATGGGCATCGTGAAGCGCATCCAGGGCTGCTCGGCCTCGCCGAACCGGACCCGCACACGCTCCACGAGCCGCGTCTGTCCGCCGTCGAGCGGCTCGAGGAGGAAGGCCCAGCTGGCCGCGAACTCGCCCGGTTGCGCGAACGTCATCGCCGCACCGGTGGCCTGCACGTTGGCCGAAGCGGCCTCCGCGCCATCCGCCCGCGCGATCTCACGCTGCGACTTCACCAGCTCGGTGTCGCTGTAGACCACGAGGGCCTGCTCCGGCTCGAGAATCTTCACCTCGAACCCGCCACCGGGATCGGTGGGCAGCAGGTCGCCGACCGCCAGGTGCTGGTGCTCGGAGAGAATAGTGGTGGCGCTGGGCCGGCCCATGTCGATGGGGTCATAGCTGTACCAGCCGCCGCGGCCATAGCCCATCTGCACCAGCCAGGGCCAGACGGCGCTCGGGGGCGCGTCGATGGTGACGCCGCGCGTCTCCGAGGTGGCCGCCTCGGGAATCAGGTCATCGCCGGGAAAGGACTTGACCGCCTCGATGGGCAGCACACCCCAGCTGGTCCGCCAGCGATCGAGCAGCCGTGCGACCACCACTCCCAGGACCCCCAGTCCGGCAAGGACCAGGATCAGTTTGCGCATGCGCAAGGAACCTCCGTGTATGCCGATGTCGATCATTGGGCGCGACATCGGTAGCAACAAGCGTGGCGAAGAACCACCGATCCGGCAAGGGCCATCGATCGGCACTTGCGGATCCGGCCGGCCGGGGTAGGCTGCCGGCGGATGGATGGAGCGGAACTCGGCCGCGCGTCGGCGCGTCTGGATGGCATGACGCGTCGCAGCGTGGTGCTCGCCGCCATCGGCCTTGCCCTCGTTCTCCTGCTGGCCGCCTGCCGCGGAGCAGGCAGCGGGCAGACCGTGTCGCTGGATGGGATGTGGATCCTGGAGAGCGGCGCGAACGCCGGAGCGGCGATCCCCCTGGTGCCGGGACGCGACGTGACCCTGGTGATCGACGGGGACACGGTCTCCGGACGGGCCTGCAACCACTACGCGGGCACGATCTCGATCTCGGGGAACCACGTCACCCTGGGCGAGCTGGCCATGACCGAGATGGCCTGCGATGAGCCGATGATGAGCACCGAGGCGGCCTACCACGCCGCCCTGGCCGCGGTCGACAGCGCCGCGCGCAGCGGCGACGCACTCACGCTCTCGGGACCGGACGTCACCCTGCGCTACCGGTTCGAGCCGCCGGCGGCCGACATGCCGCTGATCGCCACCCGCTGGGTGCTGGAGACGCTGGTCGACGGGGAGGTCGCCTCCTCGACCCTGGGCGAGCCGGCGACGCTGGTCCTCCTGCCGGACGGGACGGCGACCGGTTCCACCGGATGCCGGTCCTTCGGCGCCAGCTACACGCTCGATGCGGATCGTCTGACGCTCACGGATTTCAGCATCGAGAAGCGCCTGTGCACGCGTGAGCTCACTCCCCAGGACCAGCAGGTCCTGGCCGTGCTGTCGGGCGAGACGACGGCCACGGTCAGCGGAGCCGGCCTCACCCTGAGCGCCACCGATGGGCGGGGCCTTGAATATCGCGCAGCCACCGGCGCGACCGGTCCTGGCGGCGGCACCGCGGGTCCGGCGGACACCGGCGAGCCCGAGGCGACGCCGACGGTGGCCGATCCGGATCCCATCGACCGGGTCTTCCCATCGGGCAAGCCCCTGCCGCTGCTGCCGCCCATCGTCACCATCGACGGCATCGCGGGGCGGGCCGTCAGCTGGTGTCTGCCGAATGTCTGCGCCGATGGGGCCATCGATGCGGCGTCCAACCCCTTCGTGGCCAGCCCCACGCACCTGGAGCTGCCGTCGCTCGTCAGCGAGGTCCACGCCTGGGTGCTGGAGTCCGCGCAGTCCCCGAACGTAGCGCTGGCGGTCGATCCGAACGGGCACATCGGTCCACTCCCGACCGGTGGCTGGCAGTACCTGGTGGTGTTCGTACGGATCGGGTCTGGCGGCGACGCGCTCTACGCCTGGTCGCTGACGCCGTAGCGCCGGCACTGGCCGGCGAGATCAGGCCGCCAGGCGCACCCCGACCGACAGGGCGAAGAGCCAGGCGACGAGGGCCACGACCAGCAGGACCGCGAATACCGTGGTCGCAGCATCCGGAAGCACGGCCGCGCTCACCGCTGCGAGCGCGGCCAGCGCCAGGGCGGCCACCAGCGTCCAGCCCACCTCCACGCCGGCGATGTCCCGGGTGAAGACCAGCACCGCGAGGCCCACCATCCAGAGCAGGACGGGCGCCACGCCGATGCCGCCGGTGACGAACGACGTGCGCAGCTCGATCACCCCGGCCACCAGCAGGAGCTGCCCCAGCGCCGCGACCACGATGCCGGCCATGGCTGCCACGCCGAGGAGGCCGAACCATGGACCGATGTCGTCCGGCGACAGCCGCCCCATCGCCACCACGGCGGGCAGCAGGAGCAGGAGGAAGAGGGCCACGAAGACGTCGTTCACCGGCCCCCAGTACGCGCCCGCTCCGCCGAAGAAGAGCGCGAGGGCGATGGCGGATACGACGAGCGCGCCGATCGCCGCCAGCGTTGACCAGGCCGCCAGGTCGCCAAGGGTCATCCGAATGCCTCCCGGGCGAGTGTGCCCGCAGGCCGCCCGCGCTGTCCAGACCCGCGCGTGACCTTTGAGCCACCCGGTCGGGCCAGGCGGCTCTGGGCTCGACACGCTCGCTCGGCGAACGTTATGGGACGTGCCGCCGACCTCGGCGGCAGCGCTGGATGGGAGGGTTCCATGCGACGCCTGCTCGCGCTCCTCGGGGCGCTCGTCATCGTCCTCGCCCTCGCGCCCGCGGTGGCGGTGGCCAACGACTCGCTGCCGCACACCGGGCGCGTGCTCATCTCCACCAGTGGGGATATCACCGTCGCCACGGGGGACCAGGCCGACGCGGTCATCGTGGTCAATGGCACGGCCACCATCTCCGGCGAGGTCGGCTTCCTGCTCGTCGTGGACGGGCGCGTGGTGACGAAGGGGGCGACCCTGGAGAACATCGTGGTCGTCCGCAGCACCGCGGAGCTCGACGGCACCACCCGCGTCCTCAACGACGTGCGCACCTTCGACAGCAACGTGACCCAGGCTCCCGGATCCCGGGTCGACGGCAGCGTCGGCGGAATCGAGGGCGACCTCGTGGGATTCGCCTGGTTCCTGGCAGCAGCAGCCCTGGTCCTGTGGATCGGCATTGCGGTCTTCACCCTGGTCGCGGCGCTTGTCCTTGCCGCGCTCGCCGCCAGGCAGGTGCGAGCCGCCGGTGCGCTGATCAGCCACGAGCCGGGCAAGACCGCGCTCATCGGCTTTCTCTCGCTGTTCGTGATCCCCATCCTGGCCGTGCTGGCCATGATCACCCTGGTGGGGATCCCGGTCGGCATCGCGCTGCTCGTCTTCGTCTGGCCCACACTCGCGTTCATCGGCTATCTGGTGGCGGCGATCTGGATCGGCGAATGGCTCATGGGTCGCAGCAACCCCGGCATGGTGCGTGAGCGCCCGTACCTTGCGGCGGTGCTGGGCGTGATCGTGGCGGGGATCCTGGGGTTCATCCCGGTGATCACCTTCATCATCTCGATCTTCGGCCTGGGGGCCGTGATCCTGGCCGGGTGGCGCGTGTTCCGCGGAGGGTCGCAGCAGCCGACGCCCGCACCGGCGATGGGTGCGCCGATGGCGTAGCCGTCGCCGGCCAGGGCACCGGACCTCAGGAGCCTGACGAACAGGGGCGTCCCGGTGAACCGGGACGCCCCTGCGGCGGAGGACGAGAGAGTGTGGATGCGTTCTCTCGAGAGCCAGTCTGCACCTGGAATATGAAGGCCGTGCTAAGGGCCGGTTACATCCCGGTGCTCTCGGCAGACGGCGGGCGGGGGCCCGACCGGCGCGGCTCCCGCTACGCCGCGGGAGCCGAAGCCTCCGGTTCGATACGCCCGTCCGCACGTGGATGACCCGGTCACAGACGCTGCCGACCTGCTGGTCGTGGGGTACGGGCACGAGTGCGTTCGGGACCCCTGGCCCACGCGAGTCGCCGCGGCCGGCCTTCGTCAGCCCGGGTCGGTGAACCTGCACGCGACCACGGGCTTCGGCAAGCTCCGTGAACCTAGCCCCGGCTTCGCTCCCCGGGGAGTCTCTGCCACTGGCCCGTCCGGTTGCCGATGCTCGAGCCGGCGTGGGTCGCCGCCGAATGTCGCCGCGCAGGCCGTGCCGGGCCGTGCCCGGAGCGTGAGCGCGTCGAGCCTCGCGGGCCGGCAAAGCGGCCCGCATCCGGCCGATGGCGAGCCGCTCCCCCATTCCCGCCGCCGGTCCGCAGACGGATCGGCTCCGGTCGCAGGGTGCGATCCGGCGCAAAGCCGGGCACGATCTCCGTGGGAATAGGCGCGCCGAGCATCCGCTCGATGTCGCGCAGGAGCGGCGCCTCGTCGACGCACACCAGGGAGATCGCGTCTCCGGTGACTCCGGCACGCCCCGTCCGACCGATGCGGTGGACGTAGTCGCCCGCCACCATCGGCAGCTCGAAGTTCACGACGTGCGGCAGGTCCTCGATGTCGAGGCCCCGTGCCGCCACCTCGGTGGCGACCAGCAGGGTCACCCGTCCGGCCTTGAAGTCGGTGAGCGCCCGGACACGCTGCGGCTGTGACTTGTTGCCGTGGATGGCCGCCGTCGCGATGCCGTCCTCCCACAGCTGCTTGGCGAGCTTGTTGGCGCCGTGCTTGGTGCGGGTGAAGACCAGCGCCTGCTCGATGGCATGGGTGCGTACCAGGTGTGAGAGCAGCTCGCGCTTGCGCGCGCGATCCACCGGGTGGACCACCTGGGTGACGAGATCGGTTGGCGTGTTGCGCGGCGTGACCTGGACCGCTGCCGGCCGATCGAGGAACCCTTCGGCCAGCGCCTGGATCTCCCTCGAGAAGGTGGCGCTGAAGAGCAGGTTCTGGCGGCGAGCCGGGAGGAGGGCGAGGATCGCGCGGATATCGCGGATGAAGCCCATGTCGAGCATGCGGTCGGCCTCGTCGAGGACGAGAATCTCGACCGCGCCAAGGTCAATGGTCCGCTGCCGGGCGTGGTCCAGCAGGCGCCCCGGCGTGGCGACCACGATCTCGGGACCGCGGCGCAGCGCCGCGACCTGCCCCGGAAAGCCGACGCCGCCGTAGATGGTCGTGGAGCGGCGGAGGCCGGCCCCATAGGCGCGGACGCTCTCCTCGACCTGGATCGCCAGCTCGCGCGTGGGAGCCAGGATCAGGGCGCGGATGCGGGGGGCTCCGGTGCCGGGACGCTTGCTCGCGGCGAGCCGTTGCAGCATGGGCAGCACGAAGGCGGCGGTCTTGCCGGTGCCGGTCTGCGCGCCGGCGAGCACGTCACGACCCTGGAGGACCAGCGGGATGGCCTCGCGCTGGACGGGGGTTGGCATTGTGTAGCCCTGTGCCGAGACGGCACGGAGCAGATCGGGCGAAAGCCCGAGGGCAGAGAAGGACAAGGAATCAGGCTCCTGACGAGGCCCACCCGCGCGCTGCGGGGCCCGGTCAGGGCTCAGGGATGGATCGGGATCGGGGCGGCCAGAGGATGACCGCGGCGCGGACCGGAGCGCCAATCGAACACGTTTTCTATTCGGAGCATACACTATCGGGCCCCGCGCGTCGCTGTCACGTGCCCCGTGGCGATGTGGAGTACGCTTGAGTCCCCACCGGAAGGCCGCCAATGACTTCGCTCTGTATCCATGGTTTCCGCTCCGACGAATGCGCATCGTGTCGCCCGTGCCCGCACGGGCTCCCCGCGAACCGGTGCGGCCGCTGCCGCTCCGAGGCCATCGCCGCGTCACGACGACGCGTGGTGACGGCCCGCCCCGCGAACACCAAGACCGCCACGTACCACGGCTTCGAGATCGTCTTCACCCCCGAGGTGAGTGGCTGGCAGTACCGTGCACCCGACTCGAGCCTTTCGCGCATGTCCTACCGGTCGGCGTTCCTGACTCGCAAGGCAGTCGATGCGCTTGGGGCGGAACCGGCGCCGGAGAAGCCGCGGAAGCGACGCTCCTAGCACCTCTACCCTGCCGCCGGACGGCCCCGCGACGCTCGGTCCGCAACCTGAAGGCCCATGGCTGGGTGGTCGGCATATAGCCGGGGGACCGCCGGCGCGCGAAACCTGCCGACCGGACCTTGACCCGCCTCCAGCAGGGTTCCGACCATGCCCTGCCATGCGAGCCCTCATGGTCGCGGTCGCGGTCGCGTCGGCTGTCCTGCTTGCCGGGTGCAGCCTCCTCGTGGACGCCAACGACCCCGCTACCTGGCTGCCGTCGGACCTCGACGGGCGGCGGATGAGCTACGAGACCGCGAGAGCCGACCGCGTGGACACCAGGCCCGTGTGTGCCTGCGGCGCGGCGATCGAGCAGGCCGGCGGCGACCTGCCCGAGGCCACCGTCACCCGGGGCGCCTACGGCGGGGAGATCCTGGTCACCGCGCTGCGGGCGCCGGGCGTGGCGCCATCGGCGCTGGTCGATTCGATGCTTGCCGTCGGCCAGCTGGAGCAGCGCGGTCAGTCGGAAGAGACCGTGGCGGGCCGCACGGTGACGGTCCTGACGCTCCCCTCGTACACCCAGGGCAAGGCGTACCTGGCCACAGCCCGCGACACGCTCGTGCTCATCTACGCCGATGCCCAGGATCTGGCCTTCGCGTACGTTCGAGCCCTTCCCTGACATCCCTGCAGGGGCGGCCCGGGGGTAAGGTTGTTGCATGCGGACCGACGCAGAGCTGCTGGAGCTGGCGATCGCGCAGGCACGACTGGGGCGCGACGAGGGTGGCGTGCCCATCGGGGCCGTCCTCGTGGATGCGGACGGGACGGTCCTCGGCGCCGGACGCAACCGGCGGGTCCAGCAGGGCAGCGCCATCCGCCACGGGGAGACGGATGCCCTGGAGAACGCCGGGCGGCTGCCGGCATCGGTCTACCGACGCTCGACCATGGCGACCACCCTGTCGCCGTGCGACATGTGCACCGGTGCGATCCTGCTCTACGGCATCGGGCGCGTGATCATTGGTGAGAACCGGACCTTCATGGGAGCCGAGGACCTGCTGCGCGCCCGCGGCGTCGAGGTCGTCACCCTCGACTCCGACGAGTGCGTGGCGCTCATGCAGGCGTTCATCACGGCCCACCCGGAGATCTGGAACGAGGACATCGGCGAGGAGGGCTGATTCGATGGTCGAGCCCACTGGGGCCAATCCGGCCTTCTACTGGCGGGAAAGCCTGAACGTCGAGACCTACGACCTGCGCCACCCACCGTCCATGGAAGGGACGCCCATCGCAGCGGACGTGGCCTTCTTCCGCGGGCTCGCGGAGGAGACGGGCGGCCCGGTCCTGGAGCTGGCCTGCGGGACCGGACGCGTGGCCCTGGCCCTGGCCGAAGGCGGCCTGGAGGTGACGGGCCTGGATCGATCCGAGCCGATGCTGGCCGTGGCGCGCGAGAAGCTGGACGCCGCGCCGTCCGGGGTGGCAGGGCGCGTCACGCTCGTCCGCGGAGACATGGCCGCATTCGACCTTGGCCGCACCTTCGGCCTGGTGGTCGTCGCGTTCCGTTCGTTCCAGGCGCTGCTGACCCCGGAGCTCCAGGCCTCCTGCCTGCGCGCGGCGCGCGCCCATCTGCGGCCGGGCGGCCGGCTGGCGCTCGACCTGTTCGACCCGCTCCTCGACAAGTGTGCGCCGGGCGCCACCCCGTTCGACCACTCCACCTCGCGCGCCGAGGTGTGGCTGCCCAACGGGCACCGGGTGCAGGTGACCGTCACCAGCCGCGACGTGGACCCGCTGACCCAGGTCATGCGCGAGACCTGGCGCTTCACCGAGACCGATCCGGGCGGGACCGTGGTCCTCGTCGAGGACGAGGACCTGCGGCTGCGCTGGACGTACCGACACGAGCTGCACTACCTGCTGGCGCTCAGCGGGTTCACGGTGGAGGCCGAGTACTCCGACTTCGCGGGGTCGCCGCCGGCCTACGGGAAGGAGCTCATCGTGGTCGCCCGTCGCGAGGAGACGCCATGACCCCGCGACCTGCGCCACAGGCCATCGAGGTGCGGCCGATCGACGGCTCCAACTTCCGTGCCGCGCTGGACCTCGAGGTAACCCACGAACAGACGGCCTGGGTCGCTACGACCGCCCGCTACCTGGCCCTGTGCGGCTACGGCGGACTGTGGCATGCGCTGGGCCTGTACGCCGGGGAGGAGATGGTGGGCTTCGCCATGTGGGCGCTCGACGACACCGATGGCAGCCACTGGATCGGCGGGCTGCTCATCGATCGCCGCCAGCAGCGGCGCGGCTACGGCCGGGCCGCGATGGAGGCGCTCATTGCCTGGCTGCGGCGCGAGCGCGACGCCGGCGAGATCGCCCTGAGCTATCACCCCGCCAACGAGGTCGCCCGCCACGTGTACGCGTCGCTGGGGTTCACAGAGACCGGTGAGCGCGAGGGAGACGAGGTCGTCGCCCGCCTCCGCTGACCCTGCGCGGATCCCGCTCCGCCGCGCGATCAAGCCGCCTCCCCACTCGGGCGGGCGGCGGTCTGTGGTCTGCGGTTACGCCACCATGACCCTCTGTCGCCCAAGCACTCCCTGGGGTCCTCTGCGGCGACGCCAGGTTGCGCGCCCGTCACCAATCGGACCCAATTGGGCGTCCGGGCGACCGCCTGGCACCCATGAAGACCGCCTTTGGGTGCGCAGACGTAACGCGACGTCGCCGCCAGCGGGCCAGCCCTGCCCCACGGCGAAATTCGGTTACACCGCTACAACATCAACCACCCGATCACGGTGTCCCCGGCCCGGCAGGATCCGGATGGCGCAGACGCCACCCGCCTCGCGCCAGCCCGAGCAGGCCAAGGACGAGCAGCTCCAGGCCCGCGAAATCGTACGGGTAGTACATCACGAAGCCGCCAGCCTCGGCGACGAACGTCCACAGGATCAGGCCCGCGAGGGCAAGCGCCAGGCCCACACTCAGCATCGGCACCGTACGGTCCAGCCAGCGCCAGGGCCTGCGCCAGGCCGATGTCGGCGCCACCGCGACCCACCCGCCTATCACGAGCAGGGCAGCCCCGGCGATGGCGACCGCCAGGCCGAGCGAGCCGTGTGGATGCCACAGATCACCGAAGACCTCGTCCGTGACGGCGGTCAGGCTGATCCCCGCGACGATCGCGGCAGCGCCGGCGACCGCGACAACGACCCCGAGGAGCGATCTCCCCCACTGCATGCCCGCATCGTGGCGACCGCCATCCGCCGCGTCAACGGCCAATCCGCCCGCGTGGGCCGTCGTTGCGCGGGGCGACGTACGGCCCGCGCGGGGTCAAACCTCCGGAAGGCGGGCACCCATGGCGGCGCCGATGCGGCGGAGGTCGTCCTCGCCAATCTCGAAGAGCCCGCGACGAAAGACCAATCCCCACGACCGCTTGTTGGCGATGAAGTCGAGCGAATCGATGAGGGGGCCAATGGCCACCTCATCAGCGGGGATGGGCTCCACCCGGCGCCGCCAGGGGTGGAAGTCGGGCAGCATCTGGACCTGGTACGGCTCGTCGTCGACGACCTGCGCCAGGGCCGTGAACCGTTGCAGCGGTTCACCATCCGGATACGAGGTTCGCGGCGAGTAGAACGCGATGAGATCGCCGCGGCTGAGGCGGCGGAGCGTTGTCGGGCGGCCGTGGTTCGCCTGGGTGTAGCCGCCGGCCATGCCCAGCAGCACGTGCTCGCGCGAGATGGTGTTGATCCAGTACGTCATCGTCAGCCTTCTGCGGAGCGGCGGCGGAGCACGGGCCGCCACGACGCCTTTGACCGAGCGACGAGTACCCCGCCGATGCAGAGCGCGCCGCCCACCACGGCCAGCGGCGGGACGACCTCGCCCAGCAGGATCCAGCCCATGGCGATGGCCAGCACCGGAACGACATAGGTCGTGGAACCGAGCACCCCGGACCGCGTGCGCGACAGGGCGAACGACCAGGTGGTGAAGGCCACCGCCGTCGGGAACAGGCCAAGGTAGACCAGCCACGCGATGGAGGACGGGGCGGCATCGGCCAGGTCAGACGCCAGCTGGGGTGCGAACGGCAGGCAGGCGACCGCGCCCGAGAGGCAGGCGATGAAGGTGACCTGCAGCGCCGAGACATGGTGCAGCACCGGCTTCTGGAGAGTGACGCCCACGGCGTAGGCGAGCGCGGCGACCACGCAGAGGACCACGCCCCAGCTCACGATCTGCGAGCCCGCGGCGCCCCCGTCCGAGGTCGCCAGGCCGATGATCACCGCGCCGACCAGCGCGATCCCGCACCCGACGAAGAGCCGCGCAGGCCATCCCTCGCCCAGGAAGAGCCCGGCCAGGGTGACCACGAAGATCGGCCCGGTGCCGACCAGCATGGCCGCGGTGCCGGCGTCGACGGTGCGCTCCGCGGTGTTCAGCGAGACGGCGTAGATGGCGAACCAGGTCAGCCCGGAGCCGATGGCCAGCGCCAGCTGGCGCCAGCCCATCACGCCCCATGCCCGCCGCTGCGTGGCGAGCAGCACGCCCAGCGCCACCGAGCCCACCGCCAGCCGGCCCAGGGCCAGCGCCCCGGGCTCGATGTCGGCGGTCACGGCCCGGATCCCCACGAAGGCCGAGGCCCAGAAGAGCATCGAGACCGCCATGGCGCCCAGCACCAGGGGATCCATCCGGGCGGTGGTGTTCGAGGTCAGGTCGCGGCTGCTCATGGGGCTCATGCGAATGGAACGTCACGAGCCTACCCGCCGTGAGATGACACCCCTCGTCAGGTTCCCGCGGCGGTGCTGCCCGCTTCGACGTGTTGCGGCTGGGTAACCGTTCGTCGCGACACAGGCAGACCCGGCCGGCGCCCCGACGCCAGGTTCTGCGGACGTAACGCAACACGACCAGACGTGATCGATTTGGGCTCTGCGTGGCTCTTCGCGGGCAGGTACGTTACGGGGCAGTAACAGAATCGCCTCCGAGGGCCGCTCATCGCAGTGAGTTTCCGGCAAACGGTTACAGTCCTGCGACACGGGGGCAGCGGTCGATCAGCAATGTGCCCGCTTCCCGGCCTCGCCATGGTGCTCAGTGGCCGGGCGCCGCCAGCCACAGGTGCTGGGATCCGTCTCCGCTCGAGCGCCCCGAGACGATAGCGCCGTTCGGGACCAGCCATGCCTGGTCGATGCCCACGCAGTCCGGGTTGCTCGCGCAGTCGATGACCGGTGCGTTGGCGGCGGATGCAAAGTCCAGGCGCATCCAGCTCACCCCGTCGCTGGTCACCCACGCTGCCAGCCCGGATCCCTCCGGTGCCCAGTCCAGGACGAAGGCGTGCTCGCCATCGGCTGCCAGGGTCGGGTAGCCACTCGTGCCGAGGGGCCACCGCGCGTTGGCGGGAATGGACCACCGCTGACCATCAGCCGATGTCCAGATCGTCAGCGTGCCGTCATAGAAGTCCGCGGTACTGTTGACGCCCACGGCGAAGAACCCGGAGCGAACGGGAAGCAGATGCCGCAGCTCCGCGCCGGCAGCCGTGCTGCCCTCGACGGTTGCCTCGGACCAGTGCGTCCCGTCCGAGGAGATCCACGCGGCCGGTCGGCCCACGCCTGGCGGCGGAGGCGTGTTCTCGATGGCGCAGCAGGCGCTGTCGGGCTGCCCGTCGCGACCCACGATCACGAACCCGTTCGACGAGGCTGTGGCGTCCTTCGCGATGACCTTCTCCGCGGCCGGCAACGATGCGCGCGTCCACGCAGACCCGTCTTTCGAGGCGAGCACGACCGGGTCCGTCCCGCCCTGCGCGGCGACGATCCCGCCCGGCCCGGAGAGCAGCCATGCAGGCCAGATGGCCGCCGCGTTCCAGGTGGGGCTGTTCACTTGCGACCAGGTCCTCCCGTCGGTGGACGCCCACACCGGCGCTGCGAAGTCCGGCAGCACACCGGGTGAGTTCATCACGGCTCCGCCGACCGCGAGCAGCCGGCTCCCGACACGGATGACGTGCGCGGCCAGGACGCCCGCCAGCTCCTCCGTCTTGGTCACCGGGAGGCGCTTGACCAGCGTCCAGTGCGTTCCGTCCCGGGAGGTGAAGAACGCGGGATCGAAGCCGGAGCCGTCGTCGATGCCCCCCACGCCCACGAAGCCATCGCTCCATGCCACCAGGTCGTTGAGGTACTGTCCGTCGGGCATCGCGACGGCCTTCGACCAGGCCAGATTCGTCCAGGCGGCCGGGGCCGCGGTCGGCGCCGGAGTGGGCGAAAGGGAAGCCGATGGCGTCGCCGTCGGCGAGGCCGCTCCGGTCGGCGTGGCCGATCCGCTCGGCGGTGCCCCGCTGGCCGTGGGCTGTGCCGACGAGGTCGGGGTGGGCCCCACGTTCTGGTGCGGGATCATCAGGAACGCGAGCACGGCCACGGCCACCACGGCCACCGCGACGGCAGCCCAGCGCAGCGGGGATGCGAACAGCGAGCGCCGCTCGAGGGATGGGGTGGCGGTGACATCGGCCAGGCGGTAGCGCAGCGAGGCCGGTGCGCCATCCCCGGCAGCCTGACGCAGGACGGCGGACAGGTCTTGCTCGAAGTGCCGCGAGCGCTCGTCGGTCATGACCCCGTCCTCCCGGGCTCGCGCAGCGCGGCGTCGTAGGCCGCGCGCAGCTCGCTCAACGCGTAGTGCAGACGCGACTTCACCGTGCCCACCGGCAGCCCCAGCTGCTCGGCGACCTGCTCGTCGGTCAGCCCCTCGAGGTGGTGCAGGGCCACGACCGCGCGGTGCTCGGGCGTCAGCGCCGCCAGGGCCTCGCGAAGCGCGGTCCGTTCGACGAAGTCGCCGATCGCGTCCTCGCTGTCTGCCGGCTCGGCGCTCAGCACGAGCTGAGCGCGGCGGTCGGAGGCTCGATGGTGGAGCCGATCGCGGCAGGCGTTGACCACGATGCGGCTGAACCAGGCGTCGAAGCGCGCCGGGTCACGCAGCGCAGAGAGGTGCTGCCAGGCGCGAAGGGCAGCGTCGCTCAGCGCGTCCTCGGCGTCCTCCCGATCACCAAGGATCACGGCCGCCAGCCGGAAGCTGCGGTCGAGGCAACCATCGAGCAGCATGGAGAACGCGGCCGCGCGTCGCTCGGCCGACCCGTGAAGGTCGGCCTCCAGGTTCTCCATTCCTCGCTCCCCCGACGGGACCCATTCCCCGATCACGCCCGATATGACCGCCGGACGCAGCAAACGGTTCGATCTTCCTCAACCCTCGCCCTCCGGGCATGCCGCAGCAAGGGCCTATCGGCCCCGCCCGGCGCGCCTGAGGCTGTGAACCTGCCGCCCGCCATCGGGGTACCAGTGATACGCATCCGTACCATCCAGCCGAGGTCCCCGATGCCGCGACGACCCGAGCACCCCAGCCTGGCACGCACCATCCCGATCTCCCTGGCTGCGATCGCCCTCGTGGCCACCGCGTGCTCCGCGGGAGGCGGGAACGCGACACCTAGCGCAGCGGCCTCGGGTTCGGTGGCGGCGACGCCATCGGCCGCAGCGCCGGCCTTCGCCTTCGATGGCTCGACCCCGGTGGTCACCACGGACCTGGTCGGCTCGACGGAGGCGTTCGTCAATCCCGGCGCCGTGATCCGCGACGGCGACACGCTGCACATGTACGCGAACGTCTTCACCGCCTGGCCGGGGCACGTGGACGTCTACCACCTGACCTCGACCGATGGCGTGACCTGGACCCCGGCCTCCGCTGATCCGGTGTTCACCAGCGACGACGTGCCCTACGCCATGCCCGGGGCCGATGTCTCCACCGGCTTCGTGACCGATGACGGCACCTGGGTCCTGATCCTGGAGAGCGTCAACTCGATCAAGCCGTGGGCCATTGGCCGGGCCACTGCACCGGGACCGGACGGCCCGTGGACGGTGGATCCGGATCCCGTCCTGACCGCTGGGGCATCGGGGGCGTGGGATGCGGGCGGCCTCTCGTGGCCGAGCGTGGTTCCCACCACGGACGGCTGGGCGATGTACTACACCGGCACCGACACCGTGGGCGTGGGTGGGGCGAAGGCCATTGGCATGGCGACCTCCACGGACGGGAAGACCTGGACCAAGCGCGCCGATCCGGTGCTCAGCGCGTCGGCAACGTGGGAGCTGGGCGGGCTGGATCGGCCGCGCGTGGCGGTCACGCCTGACGGCTTCGCAATGGTCTATTCGGGCCGCCAGCTGACCGATCGCGGCCTGGCCTGGTCGACCGACGGGGTTGCGTGGACGCGGGCCGGGGACCAGCCGGTCATCACCCAGGACAGCTTCCCCGTCTCGGGCAAATGCTGGGACGCTGCGCTGTTGTACGACTCCGGCACGCTGACCTACTACCTGGAGATCGGGGGCGGGACGAAGGACACCGGCACGGCCGTGTTCCGGGCCACTGCGAGCCTTCCGGCTTCCTGACCCGCGCACTGAGAGCCGTCCGCGCGCCGTCGTCTCCGGGTCGATCAGGACGGCGAACACATCGTCCGATGGGCCTCGCGATGATCGCGGTCATCGTGGTGCTGGGCATGGCCCGACCCTGACAGGTGCGAGCACCCGCTCGTTCCGCGGCATCGCCGCGCCGCCCGCCATAATCGGCACAGTGCAGCGCACGAGGAGGAGCGGAATGAACGACAGGCGGCAGGGCCAGTGAGATTCGCCGAGCAACACGCCTGGAAGCTGTTCCTGGCCCTGGGCCTGCTCTACGTGGTCTTCGGGGTCTCGGACGTGAGCATCGCGGTGACCTATGGCGTCGCGCCAGCTGGCGATGGCGCTCATCGTGATCGGCGTGCTCCAGGCCGCGATCAGCGCCGGCGCCCTGCGCGGCGGCCAACGGTGGGCGTGGCTCGCCACGTGGATCTTTCCGCTCTACCTCCTCGCCGATGCCGTGAACCTGGCGAACGAGCCGACCCGCGGCCTCGGGTACGCCGCCTTCGACGTCGCGCTGGCAGCCATCACCGCGCTGACCCTGGTGCTGTCCGCCAGGAGATACCTGCGCGTCGCCTGACCGGCGCTGGGCGTTCGCGGGCATGTTCTGGCGGCTGTAACGCATCGTCGGCGAGATGGCCGGTTGAGGAGCCACAGACCCGGTTGCGTTACAGCCGGCGTGACGTGGCGTGGGGCAGGGGCGCCGCAGGGGCGTTCCCCGACGTTAGGTGACGGCGGGTCGAACCTCGCGAAGGATCGCGGGGCGCCGCGGCGATCGGGATGCCACGCCACGCTATCGTGGCGCGCATGGAAGCGGTGCTGGGGCTGATCGGCTACACGTTCGTCGCGGCGGTCACGCCGGGACCCAACAACGTGGTGCTGTGGGGAATCGGCCTGCGCTTCGGGTTCCGGGCCGCGATCCCCTACCTGTTCGGCATCCCGCTTGGCGTGGGCAGCATGGTGCTCGCGGTGGCGGCGGGGGTCGGCGTGCTGATCAGCACGGTGCCGGTGCTCGACATCGGCCTCAAGGCGGTGGGATCCGCGTACCTGCTCTACCTGGCCTGGCAGGTTGCCGGCAGCGCCGTCGTGTCCGAGACCGACGTCGGCTCCGCCCCGGGCTTCGCGCAGTCGGTCGCCTTCCAGTTCGTGAACCCCAAGGCGTGGTTCTTCGTCCTCAGCGCGGTCGCGGCCTTCCGGCCGGTCAGCCTCGGCGTGCTCGGCGGGTCCGTGCTGATGGCGGTGGTCGTGGCCGTGGTGGTCGTTCCGGCAGCCTCCGTCTGGGCCGCAGGCGGACATGCCCTGAGCCGATTCGTGAGCGGACCGCGGACGCACCGGGCGGTCAGCGGGGTGCTGGCCGTGCTCCTCGCGGCGATGGTGGTCCTGATCTGGCTCTAGGCAGGACCCGCTGGGTCAGGCGAGCTCCACGGAGCGCTTGGCCAGGCCGTACCAGTAGCCGTCGATGC
The DNA here is from genome assembly GCA_963805645.1 of uncultured Chloroflexia bacterium. GTDB lineage: Bacteria > Chloroflexota > Limnocylindria > QHBO01 > QHBO01 > CAVXEH01. The sequence continues at coordinate 164,507 of CAWDVA010000009.1, forward strand.
GGGTCTCCGGCGGGGCGTCCGGACGCGCCGACGCACCAAGGGCCACGAACAGGGGCGCGAAGTGCTCCGTGGTGGGATGCGCGTAGGGCATCCCCGGCGCCTTCTCGCGGAACGCCATCAGCTCGTCGACGTCGCCGCGAGCGAGGGCCTCGGCGGCCCACCGGTCGAACTCCACCGACCACGCCGGCGCACCCGGCCGTCCGCGCATGTAGTCGTGGACGAAGGGCAGCCCGTGGGTCATGAACCCCGAGCCGATGATCAGCACCCCCTCGTCGCGCAGCGGCGCCAGCCGCTGGCCCAGGGCGAAGAGGTGCTCCGGGTCGAGGTCCGGCATGGACATCTGGAGGACGGGGACATCGGCGTCGGGGAACATGGCGGTCAGCGGCACCCACGCGCCGTGGTCGAGGCCGCGGTTGGTGCGCACGACCTCCTCGCCGTCGGGCATGAGGGACGCAACCTTGTCCGCCAGCTCCGGGGCAGGAGGCGCGTCGTAGCGCATCTCGTAGTAGTGGCGCGGGAAGCCGTAGAAGTCATAGACCAGGGGCACCGGCGTGGTGGCGCCAACCGTCACCGGCGCGGACTCCCAGTGCGCGCTGACGATCAGGATCTGCTTCGGACGGGGCAGGGCTGCCGCCCAGCCCGTCAGCTCGGCCATCCAGGTCGGGTCCTCGAGGAGCGGCGGCGCACCGTGGCCCAGGTAGAGGGCGGGCAGGCGCTCGGCGGTCGGAGCGGACGGTTCGTTCGTCGCGGGATCGTTCACAGTGCAACTAGTTTACGCCCATCGCCCGCGTGATGTTCGGGTAGCTGTGACCTAACGTCGGCGAATGGACCGATGGGCCACGCCGGCCGTACCACCGACCGGCCGACGTGCGAGCCCGCCGGTGCCGATGCGCTACGCGGCGGCGGGCTCCCGGCCGCTCAGCTTGCCGATCTGCTGGCGGATCTGGCGGAGGGTCGTCATCAGGCGGAGCACCAGGATGGTGATCAGCAGCACGCGCAGGAGCGGTCGCACGCGGGCGAACCGGGGATGGTCGAGGATGTCCTGCTTCTGCGAGCGCCGCCGCGGAAGAACCAGGCGGGGCATGAACGTCTCCTTCGGTCAGGGTCAGTGGTCCTGCCGGCATCGTCCGATCCGCTCGTCCCGGGCCCAAGAGCCGCAGGTCACGAAGCGGTCGGGCCCAACGACCGATGCGTTTGGCCGCAAACCCGCGCGCACATCGGCCCCGCGGGCTTGCCACCCGAGACTGTGCGGCGCATAGTTGCCCGCGGCGAACGATCAACGACCCGCAGCGCAAAGGAGGAGCCAGCAATGCCGATCAGTGTTGCCATGCCTCCCGGCCGCGCGGAGCTCGCCTGAGCTCGACGTCCGCCTGAGCTCGACGTCCGCCTGACGTCCGCCGCCTTGGGTGACGCCTGAGGCCACCCGCAGCGCTCCAGCCCGGCCGGGACTCCCTCGTCCCAACCCGCATCGATTCGGAGCGCTCGTTCGTGTCATCCACGACGCCGCTGCGGCCGGTGCTCGCATGGCCCCACGACGAGCCGTACGAGGACCAGCCGCTCGGCACCCTCAAGTCCGGCAAGGAGGCGGAGATCTTCCTGGTGGAGCGTCGATTCGCCAGCGGTCCCCGGCTGGTTGCCCACAAGCGATACCGTCCCCGCTACCCGGCCAAGGGCCAGCTGCGCGCGGAAGGCTTCTCAAACGCCACCGCCTATCGCGGCGACGCGATCTACAAGGCGGGCTGGTTCCTGCCCACCCGCGACAAGAAGGCCCTCATGGGCGGGAGCCGATACGGCCACGAGCTGGCCGGCCACCTGTGGCCGTACCAGGAGTGGACGATGCTGCGCCGTGCCTGGGAGGCGGGGGCATCGGTCCCCTACCCGGTGGAGAAGACCGATCACGGGCTGATGATGGAGTTCATCGGCGACGAGTCGCAGGCGGCGCCCAAGCTGGCGCAGGCCCGGCTCTCGCCCGCGGAGCTGGCATCGGCCTGGGGGCAGCTGCTCGATAACCTGCGCGCGTTGACCGCGGCCGGCCTGGTGCACGCAGACCTGTCGGCCTACAACCTGCTGTGGTGGGACGAGCGTCTCATCGTGATCGACCTACCGCAGGCGGTGGAGTTCACCACCAACACCGATGCCTACGAGCTGCTCCACCGGGATGTTGCCAACGTCGGGGACTGGTTCGCGCGGCGGGGCGTGCCGGTGGATCCAGAGGCGGTGTACGCGGAGCTGCTCGCGCTGGCCTGGTAGTGGCGGCCGGGATCCGGCTCTTGACCGCGAAGGCGCCGCACTGCACGCTCCCGGCGTGAAGGTGAAGGAGTTCGGACCCAACCAGGACCGGGTCGATGCCGTTCTGGCCCGCCTCGAGTCGGTGGACTACGGGGAGGCCCTGCTCCTGGCGAGCCTTGCGAGCGACGCGAGCGACGACCCGGATCGCGCTCGCGCCCGCGAAGCCGTGCGAGAGGCGGCCCGTCGCGGTGGCCGGGACAAGGCCCTGCGCGCGGCGCAGGACGAGGTCCGGCGCTGGGTGAACCGCTGGTACTCCGGCGGACCGCAGATCTCGGGGTACGGACGGGACATCACCCCGGCGCAGGCGGCGCTGGACGCCGCTCCGGCCGTCCTCGACGCGGTGGGGGCCATGGTCGTCGGCGACCTGCTCCCGGCCGAGGACGTCGAGACGCTGATGGGTCCCTGGCAAGAGCTCCCGGCGAGAGCGCGGGCCTGGCTAGGGGGCGGCCCGGGATCCTGAGGGGCGCCACGCGCGGCCGTGGGCGCCGGTGGTACGGCCAGTGAAACCTAACGTCGTCGCTGGGGATTCGCGAAGCCGCTCACCGACGCGCGGTTCGGTCGGGCGTAACGCAGCGTCGTCCACAACCGCCCCTGGGGCGGATTACTGACGGTACGTCACAGTGGCCCGAACATCAGCGCGGGGAGCGGACGCGCCGGGCTACTCCAGGATCTCGGCGAGCTCCACTTCCACTGGTGTCTTGTTGGTGGCGGCGCCACGCGCGACGCGGGTCACCTCCAGCTCATGGCGGGCGACGACCTCGGCCTTGGCGGCCTCGGCGGCCTTGCGCCGCGCCTCGGCCGCGTGGCGGCCGGACTCCGCGAACTCGACCTCGACCTTCGAGCGATCGGGCAACCCGCGCAGGGAGTCCTTCTTCTCCTTGGTCGCCTGGAACTCGGTCACCACGTAGCGGGCGCGCTCCTGGTCGATCCACTCGGCCCGGACGAGATCCATCAGGTCGCCCGTCAGCCGCCCGTAGCGGCTGCTCACCTCGCGCGCCTGCCCCGCCAGCTCGCCGTAGCTGCGGACCCGGGGGACCAGCGCACAGACCGCCGCGAGGAGGGCCATGCCGGCCACGATCCACTTCCCCACCTCGGCCGCGCCGGACGACATGAGAGGAAAGACGGAGAGGCTGGCCAGCGCGGCCAGGATGCCGGCGGCGATGGACCAGGCATCGGCCCGTCGCTGCTGCCGATCCGCGTAGCGCGGAAGCTCCCGCGCCCAGAACTGCGCGCTTTCAAGGCATGTGGCAATACGCTCGCGCGTCACCGACACACGCGGTGAGTCCGAAACGACCGTCATGGCAATAGACCCCTCACCATCCTGAAACGAAATGAGGGGCCAGTATGGAGGCCGTGGAGGCTCGCGTCGAGATGTTGGCTCAGGCTGGGTTGACGCGGCGCACCCCGCCGGGTCAACCGGGTGCCGGACTCGAGGCCTACCTCGTCCCGGTGATCAGGCGTTCGCGGTTGAACAGCGGGACGACCAGGCGCCAGCCCACGACATCGGCGAACAGGAGCAGCAGGGCCGCCGGGACCAGCGGCGTATAGCTGACGGGGATCACGTCAAAGGCGACGAGCGAGGTCACGACCACGAGCGGGACGCACCCCAGCAGGCTGAGCTGCTGCGCCACCCGCGTGTCGCTCATGCGGGTGGAGACGGCCACCGCGATCCATGTGGCGGCCGCGGCCAGCAGCGGGGTGAGGATGAGCTGGGCGGCGAGGTCCGCCGGCTGCAGCAGGCCGGGAGCGACCCCCGACGGAGCCAACAGCAGCACGAAGCCAATGAACAGGCTGAAGACCAGGTACGAGATGACCACCGAGGGCACCACGGCGGCAATGGCCTTGCCCAGCAGGAACTCGTCGCTGCGGATGGGCGTGGTGAGCGCCGGCTCCAGGCTCTCCTGCTGGCGCTCGCCGGCAACGGAGTACCCGCCCAGGATGCCCGGGGCCAGGATGGGCACGGCCAGCATGTAGAGCAGGAGATGCCGATGACTCAGCTGCACCGCCACCTCGGGCGGCAGCTTCATGACCAGCACCACGGGCTGGATGAGGAAGATGAGCGGGAAGATCGCGACCGCGGCGAGCACCGACCGGTTGCGCACGTACTCCCGCAGCTCCTTGCGGGTGATGGCGCGGATCCGCCGCCAGCTCAAGGTCATGACGGCGCCCCCGGCCGGCTCTCGTTGACCAGCTCCAGGTAGACGTCCTCCAGCGAGTGCTGCGCCTCGCCGATGGCGAGCACGTCCGCGCCAGCAGCCACCAGCGCGCGCGTCACCGCCGGAGCGGCCTTCGACGGATCGGCGACGGGCAGGAGGTACGTGGCCGGACCGTCCGCGTGCCACCCGTCCACACCGGGGAGCCCGTCGAAGAGGCCGGCGGGATCGGGAAGGGGCGCCACGGTGCGGACCACCAGGGAGCGGCTGAACAGCGAATCGCGCAGGGTCTCCGGCTTGCCAATGCTGCGCAGGCTGGTGTTGAGGATGGCAACCCGGTCGCACAGGCGCTCCGCCTCCTCGAGCCGATGGGTGGTCAGGAAGATGGTCACGCCCTGCCTGCGCAGACCGTCGATCAGCTGGTGCACCTCCAGGGCGGCCGCGGGATCGAGGCCCGCGGTGGGCTCGTCCAGGAACAGGACTTCCGGGTCGCTCAGCAGGGCCCGGGCCAGGGCCACCCGCTGGCGGAGGCCCTTGGAAAGGCCGCCGCACAGGTCATCGGCCCGGTCAGACAGGTGGACCAGCTCGAGCGCCTGGGCGATGCGGGCGCGCGGATCCGGTGTCTCGTAGAGGTCGGCGAAGCACTCCAGGTTCTCCCGAACGCTGAGCCTGGCGTACAGGCCGGGCACCTCCGGCATGACCGCCACCCGTTGCCGGATCTCCACGCCGCTGGTCGGCGTGATGGGGATTCCCAGGACAGACGCAGAGCCCGATGTCGGCGCAATCAGCGTCCCCAGCATCCGGACCGTGGTCGTCTTGCCGGCACCATTGGGCCCCAGGAAGCCGAACACCTCGCCCCGGGCCACGTCGAAGGAGACGTCGTCCACGGCGAGGCGATCGCCGAAGCGCTTGGTGAGGTGCTCGACGCGGAGCGCCGGGACGGCGGGGGCAGGTGGATCCGGGCGGCGTGTGGCGGGCGATGTCTCCGGCACGGGTCATCCCCTTCGCGGCTCGGCGGGCGGATTCCCATCCTACGCCGGTCCACCCGCCCCCGCGTCATGGCACCCGCCGAACCGCGACGCTGGCGACGAACGGCAACGCCAGGAGCACGGTGACCGCCATGAACAGGACCATGGTCGGCGGGTTGGAATAGAAGATCGTGCCGACATCGTGCTCCGGACCGCCCAACCCGGTGGTGGGTGATCCAACCAGCAGGTAGAGGGCCTAGAAGAAGGCAAGGTAGGCAGCGGGCGGCACGGCGAGGAGCCGCCACCAACCGACCGGCTCAACGACCACCAGCAGCACCATGCCGATGTCGGTCAGGGCCAGGCACCAGGTGATCAACGCGATTCCGAGCCCGATCCATGGCTCGCGCGCGAGGTACCAGTCCCCCGCCACCAGCGCCGATGCCCCGGCGAGCACCAGGCCCAGCAGCACGCCGCCGGTGCCGACCAGGACCGCGAGCCGGACGATCCGGCGTACGGGCGACATCGGCCTAGTGCCGCGCGCGGCGGGCCAGGTTCTCCGCCACCCGGAACTCGACGATGCGGGCGATGAGGTCGCGCGGGAGTGGCTGGTCCAGCGGAAGCTGGACTGAGCCCTTGCCGGTCTTGAACCGGCTCAGCTCGGCCGCAAACGCCTCCATCCCGCTGGGAATGGGATAGAAGCCAATGTGGTGCGGGTAGCCCGCGAAGTGGACCAGGTGCCGACCGTTGAGGTCGAAGGTCGGTATCGCGTAGCTGATCGTCTCCGTGGCATCCCCGGCGTGCGCGGCGATCAGCTCGCGCATCTCGGCGAGCACGCGTCGCGTGTCCGGCGGGAAGCCGGCGATGTACTCGTCAATGGTCTTCGCCGCAGACCGTGGCTCCGGCATGCGAACCTCCCCTGGCCTGGCATCATCAGCCTGCGGAATCATCGACCACCGGCGGGCTCCGTGTCGATTCGGCGGCATCCCGTTCGTTATATTCGGTGAGCGGTGGGAAGCGCCCGCCCGCGATCGAGGAACCGCCCAATGCCCCGATTCATCCTGTCCGTCCACACCAGCGGCGAATCCAGCGCCGAACCCATGTCGCCCGAGGAGATGCAGCGAGGATTCGAGGGGATCGCCCGGCTCGAGCAGGAGATGGCCGATGCCGGAGCCCTGGTCCTCTCGGCCCGCCTGGATCCACCCGATGCGGCGGCCGTCGTTGACGCGCGGAACGGGAAGGCGATCACCACCGACGGGCCGTTCCTCGAATCCAAGGAGCTGGTGGGCGGCTTCTACCTCATCGAGGCGTCGGACCGAGACGCCGCCATCGGCTGGGCGGCGAAGACCTCGGCCGCGATCGGCATGCCCATCGAAGTGCGACCGATCCTGGCCTGGCACGACTGACGCGCGAGAAAGTCAAATTCTTTTTTCTCGCTCGGTCATAATCGGATCCGCTGCCACACCGAGAAACCGGGGGTCCGCCATGGAGATGGCCGTGTCCATCGACGGACAAAGCAGCGCGCTCCGTGACGCGCTGACAGAAGAGCTTCGGCGAACGCACGGAGCCGATCCGCCCCAGGTGCTGTATGCCTGGTCGCGGGCGATCCCTCCCACCAGCGGATCCGGCGTGGTGATGTTCGCCCGCGTGCGATTCAACCATCGGTCCACCATCGTGGATGCCGCCGGGCCTGATGGCGACACCGCCTTCGCGCGCCTCGTCGAGCGGGCCTCGGCCTGGTCGCGCGACGGACACTCGGCACCGGCGCCGCCGGACTAGAGCGGCCGGGTGAAGACCCTCTTCATCCTCAACGACGCGCCTGCGGCACCTGCATGGACGCGCGAGGCATGAGCGAAGCCGACTTCACCGATGGCGTCCGCCGCTCGAGCATGCCCGAGCTGGCGGCGTGGACCGCGGAGGCCGACAAGGTCCTGACCTGGTAGCGACGATCAGGGCGCGACGGCGTTGAACCAGTCCGGCAGGCGCTTGACCAGGCCGGGGTTGCCATACAGCTCAACGGAGCCGTCGGTGATGGCCGATCGCCAGTCGCGTGTCCCACGGGCCAGGGGCAGCAGCGCGGGAACGGCGGCCTCGATGAACACGTAGCGGTCCTCCGGCAGACCGGGATCCTCGATGCAGACGGATGGCTCGGTGCCACGCTCGGCGACCAGCCAGAACCGGGGGCGCGCTCCACCGTGCACGGAGATGTCCAGCACCACCGGTCGAGCGGGCAGCCGCCAGACGTCGACCCGCTGGCTCAGCCAGACCGGGACGATGTCGGGGTCGCGCTCCACCATGGCCGGGTCCTCAGGAACGAAGCGCTCCGCCCAGCCCCGCAGCTCCTGCAGGACGGGAGCCAGCTCGCGCCCGGAATAGGTGAGCCGATAGCCCTCGGGCGCCGGCTCCACCAGCCCCAGCTCGCGAAGCTTGCGGAGGCGCGAGGCCAGGACGGAGCGGCTGATCCCGGATGCACCGTCGAGGAGGTCGCTGAAGCTGCGGGAACCGTGTATCAGCAGCTCTCGGACGATGACCAGGCTCCATCGGTCTCCGAGATGCTCGACCGCCTTGGTGAACGAGCAGTAGTCACCCATCCCCCTGATTCTCACACTCCCCTCAAGCCTGGCGAGTTCGCGATTGAAACTTCATGGCGATCCCGGAGCAACCTAGGGTGGACGCATGACACTGCCGAGCCGTACCCCAATCCTGATCATCGGCGCCGGCCAGGCCGGCCTCACCGTCAGCCGCATCCTGGCCCAGGCCGGTCGTGACCACCTCGTGGTCGAGCGACGCAGCACCCTGGGGGGAGGCTGGCAGGACCGATGGGACGGGTTCCGTCTCGTCACCCCCAACGGCTTCGCCTCGTTCCTCGGCGCGCCGTACGACGGAGATGACCCTGACGGGTTCATGCCACGCGACGAGATCGTGAGCCGCGTCGCGGGCTACGCGTCGCACAGCGGCGCTCCCGTTGCGCTCGACACCAACGTCGAGCGGCTCGAGCCGCGGACGGCGGGCGGCTTCCGGGTGCAGACCAGCGCCGGCGAGGTGGCTACCGAGGATGTGATCGTGGCCACCGGCAGCTACCACCTCCCGCGCATTCCTGCCCTGGCCGCCGGGCTTCCGGCCGATATCCACCAGCTGCACTCCCACGACTATCGCAACCCCGGAGGGCTCCCGCCCGGCGCCGTGCTGGTGGTGGGTGCCGGCCAGACCGGGATCCAGCTCGCCGATGAGCTCACCGCGGCCGGACGCCGGGTCTTCCTGGCCGTGGGCAGCAATGGCTGGGCCCCGCGCCGCTACCGCGGCCGCGACATCTTCCGCTGGCTTGTGCGCCTGGCGACGGACGGTCCACGGTACGACGTCCACGCGCCGACCGCGGACACCCTGCCGGATCCGCGGATGCGGCTGGCGGGCACCCCGCAGCTGACCGGGCACCACGGCGGCCGGCGCGACGTGAGCCTGCGGCGGATGGCCGCCGAGGACGGCGTGACGCTGCTGGGGCACATCGAGGGGATCGGGGGCACCCGGGTGACCCTCTCGCCGGACCTGAACGCCCGCCTGCGGCAGGCCGAGGGATTCTTCGACCAGCGCTTCCGCGGCCTGATCGACACGTACATCGAGCGGGCGGGCCTTGGCTCGCCACCGGCAGACATGGCTCCCTACCCGTACGACCCGCCGGAGCGGCCGGAGCTCGACCTGCGCGCGGAGGGTGTCTCGACGGTGCTGTGGGCGACCGGGTACCGGATGGACCACTCCTGGATCGCGGTGCCCGTCGCCGACGAGATGGGCATCCCGCGCCAGCACCATGGTGTCAGCGATATCCCCGGCCTGTCGTTCATTGGCCTGCTCTGGCAGCAGGGCATGGCCTCGGCGACGCTCGGCGGGCCGGCGCTGGACGCGGCTGCCATCACGGCCCACCTGGGCGTGCCCCCGTCGGCCGAGCTGGCTCCCGTCGTCGCGGCCTTCCGCGGCGCCGACTGAGCCGGCGAACTCCTGCCAGGCACTGGCAGGAGCGTGGGCGTACCGTGGGGACAATGGCTGATGCGCTGCGCGTGATCCTGGAGGCAGGGCCCAAACGGCGGGTGGTGGCCGGTGCCATGGACTGGCCCGGCCTGGACCGATGGGGCACCTCCGAGGACGCCGCGCTCGAGACGCTGACCGCCTACCTTCCGCGCTACGCCGATGTCGCCCGCCGGGCGGGCCTCGCCGACGCCTTCGGGCGCGTCGCGGATGTGCCGCGGATCGAGGTGGTCGACCGGCATCCCGGATCGAGCACCACCGACTTCTGGGGCATCGTGCACTTCCCGTCGGAGGTGGAGCACGAGCCGATGTCCGGCGACGAGCTGGAGCGGCGGCTGGGGCTGCTGCAGGCGGCGTGGGCGCACTTCGACGCCACGACCGGGCGCGTCTCCGCGGAGCTGGCCCGCGGGCCGCGGGGCGGCGGCCGGACGCGCGACGAGATCGTGGTCCACGTCTACGCGTCGGAGCGGCACAACTGGTGGCGCAAGGTCGGCCTGCGCCTGAGCGACGAGGCGCTCCGGGCTCCGGACGAGCTGGCGGCGTATCGGGCCGACTACGTCGACCGGATTCGCGCCTACCACGCCGAGGGGCGACCGGCCCGGACCTGGCCGCTCGCGTTCCTCATCCGCCGCACCGCGCAGCACGTGATGGATCACGCCTGGGAGCTGGAGGACCGCGACCTCACCCCTCGCTAACGCGCTGCCCACGCTCGGCTCCGGCCCTTCCCCCCGCTCGGCTCCGCCCCTTGTCCCCCTCCCGCGACTCGTCAGGCGCGCACCACAGAAGCGTTATCGGCCCCATCGTGCCCGCGACTCGTCAGGCGCGCACCACAGAAGCGTTAGGCGAGCCAGGGACGGGAGTGGCGTCCCCATCGGCCGGGAGCTGAGCGTGGAATGCGCCCGTCGCGACCGTCGAAGACGACCGCGAGTCGCCTAACGCTACGCACATCCGCAAATGACGAGTCGAGCCCGGGCCGTCAGGCGAGGGAGACCCAGCCGCCGGTGCGGGCGCTCTCCACGACCGCCTCCACCAGCGCCACGGCGCGGACGCCATCGGCCAGGGATGGGTACGACAACGATGCGGACGCGGGGTCCACGCCGTCCACGATCGCTCCGTAGAAGCCGCGCATCACGTCGCGCATCGCCTCGGCCCAGCCCTCGGGATGCCCGGCGGGGAGCGAAGGGACGCCCACGGCCGGGGGTGGCGCCAGTGGTCGCACCAGCGTCCGCTCCTCCTCCCGCGTCCCGATCCACAGCCGCTCCGGAACCTCCTGCGCCCACCCCAGCGAGGCCTGCGACCCCGCCAGCTCCAGGCTGAACGTGTTCTTGTGTCCGGGGCTGACCTGGCTCAGCACCATGGCGCCGCGCGCGCCGGAGGCAAACCGGACCAGGATCGTCGCCGCGTCCTCCGAGCCGATCTCCACCGGCACCCGCTCTCCGGTCGCCTCGGCGAAGGCCACGGCCGCCACCTCGGGTCGCTGACGCACCGGGATGAACGTCGCGAAATCGGCGCAGACGGCGGTGACGCGGTCGCCGCTGATGTACTCGGCGGTGTTGAACCAGTGCGAGCCGATATCGGCCACCGCCCGGGACTCGCCGGCCGCGGGCTCCAGGCGCCAGTTGTAGTCGGTCTCGGTCGAGAGCCAGTCCTGCAGGTAGGCGCCGTGCACCAGGCGCAGGGAGCCGATGGCGCCATCGGCCACCATGCGCTGCGCCTCGCGGACCATGGGGTAGCCGCGATAGGTGAAGGCCACTGCGCCGTGCAGCCCGCGCTCCGCGGCCAGCGCCTGCAGCCCGCGCGCATCGGTGTTGTTGAGGGCAAGGGGCTTCTCGACCACCACGTGCTTCCCGGCCCGGAGCGCCCGCTCCGCCAGGTCCACGTGGCTGTCGTTGGGCGTGCAGACGTGGACCACGTCGACATCGGCGTCGCGGAAGACCTCTTCTGGGTCCGTGCTCGCATGGGGCACACCCAGGGCCGTCGCGCGCGCCTGCGTGCGCTCCGGATTGGCGCCCACCAGCCAGGCGACATCGGCGTAGCCGGCGCGCCGGATCGCGTCGACGTGGAAGGGCCCCACGAACCCGGTGCCGATGACCGCCGCCCGCAACTGCCCCTCGCTCATGGGGTGATGTTATCCCCCCAGGGCGCTCGTGAGCAGACTGCTACCCTTCCGGACTCCGCGCATCGAAATCGAGGAAGCCATGACCGAGCTCGCCGCCAGCATCCGCAAGCACGTCTTCGACCACTTCCTGGAGACGGGCGCGGCGCCCGTCGTCGAAGAGCTCATGACGACCTTCTCCCTGTCGAGAGACGAGGTCATCGCGGTGCTGCACGAGCTCGAGCAGGCTCGGCACATCGCCCTGGTCAAAGGCAGCGCCCGGATCCTAATGGCGTTCCCGTTCTCTGCGGTCACCACGCCGTTTCGAGTGACGGTCGGCGGACGGCGCTACGTGGCCAACTGCGCCTGGGATGCAATCGCCTTCCACGCCATGCTGGGCACCGACATCCGGGTCGACTCCTTCTGCCACCACTGCGGGACGCCCATCGCGGTCGAGATGTCCGGTGGCCGGGCCACGCTCGTCGAGCCGGCCGAGACACTGGTGTACCTCGCGCTGCGGCCCACCGAGTGGTGGAGCGACATCATCACCACCTGCTCGAACACCATGGTCTTCTTTGCCTCGGCAGCGCATCGCGACGCATCGGACCTGGCTGCTCCAGCCGATGCCGCCGCATCGCTGACCCCGGACCAGGTGCATGCGCTGAGCGGCCCCGTCTATGCGCGCAAGCTCGCGATCGATTACGGCCGCCCCTCGCGCGACGAGCTCCTCGCGCACTTCGCCGCCATTGGCCTCACCGGCCCGTACTGGCAGCTCTGACCGGGCGGGTGCGCGCGTCGGTCGCCGGGTCGGTCGGCGGCGGTAGGATCGGGGCATGAGGTCGCTGCGGGACCGGCTGCTGCAACTGGGCCTCGACGCGCAGGACGATGAGGACACCCGGCTGCGCAAGTTCCTGGTCCTCGTGGCCGCGCTCACCGTGATGCCGCTCTCCATCGTGTGGGGCGCGATCTACTGGGTCGCCGGCGCGACGTCTGCGGCGCTGATTCCCTGGGTGTATGCGGGGATCTCGATCGCGAGCCTGATCGCCTTCGGCCTGACCCGAAGCTACCGGTGGTTCGCTGCCACCCAGTTCGCGCCATACATGACCCTCCCGTTCCTCCTGATGTGGACGCTGGGTGGGTTCGTCACGGGCAGCGCCGTGGCAATCTGGGCGATCCTGGGACCCCTCGCCGTCCTGCTGCTGGGCCATCGGCGCCTGGCCACGGTGCTCGCGATCATCTACGCGCTCCTCCTTGTCAGCATGGCGATCGTTCCGACGCCGGCGGCCGTCGCCCTCCCCGGGTGGCTGCAGCACGTGTTCTTCGTGCTCAACCTGACGGCCGTCCCGTTCGTCGCCTGGTTGCTGGTACGGTCTTTCGCCGGTGGACGTGAAGGGTCCCTGGACGCAGTGCGGAAGACGATCCGGCGCTACCTCTCCCCCGACGTGGTGGCCGCCCTGAACTCCGATCCGCGTCGCACCGACCTCGGAGGCGACGTGCTCGAGGTCTCGGCGGTCTTCGCCGACCTGGGGGGATATTCAACTTACGCCGAGACGCGATCGCCGTCCGAGGTGGTCGACATGCTGAATCGCTGTTTCGCCCTTGCCCTGCCCGCGATCCTGGAGCAGGGCGGGACGCCCACCCAGCTGGCCGGCGACGCGGTGATGGCCGTCTTCGGCGCGCCGCGCGCGGATCCGGATCATGCCCTGCGGGCCTGTCGGGCCGCTGTCGCCATCCTCGAGCGCACGGAGCCGTCGTCCGCCGGTCCGCTCCCGAGCCCCCGGTTCCACATCGGCATCAACTCCGGTCCCGCACTGGTGGGCAATATCGGGAGCGAGGACTATCGGAACTTCACCGCCATCGGCGATGCGATCAATCTCGCGTCCCGGCTGCAGGGGATCGCCGGACCGGGGCAGGTGGTCATTGGTCCGGACACGGCCCGCGCGGTGCAGGGCACGTTCGACCTCGAGCCGCTTGGCCCCGTGCGCGTGAAGGGCAGACGAGAACCCGTGGCGGCCTTCCAGATCCGCCTGGGCGACGAGATCCGGCACGGCCGACGGTCGGCGGGGTGACGGGTCCCGCCCGGACCGGGTGCTCGCATGCCACGGAACGTGCGTAACGCGCGCACCGCTCGCGCGGCGCAGGTCGGCGCGGGTCACGCACCTGCCGAGGGTCGCGAACGCCACCACGGGACGCCAGCACCGGCGAGGGTGGTCACCTCGCCCCTCACCAGCCCGGCGTGGACACCGACATCGGCAGCGGCGTTGCGCGCGCGGTGCATCCTTGGAGGACCATGGCTGGGGTGGGAGGTGTGGCGCGCCTGATCACGGCGGGAGTGGTCGTCTCCGGGGTGCTCGCGGCCTGCGCGACATCCGCGCCAACCGCGACCCCGGCCTTCCCGCCAGCCACGCCTACCGCCGCGTTCAACCTCCTGGACTGCCCGGTGACCGCGCCGGAACCGGCGCCGGTGGACATCCGCGACTCCCTGTTCGGCTCCGCCAGGGCCCATGGCAATGACAGCCTGTGGGTGGGCGGCCTCGGCACCGATGGCGTCATCACCGCGACCGGCGACGCGATCAACGCCGATGGGTCGATCGGATGGAAGCTCGGCTGGTGGCGCGCGGTGAGCGGTGGGCTCACCATCACCGGGAAGCGGCTCGACGGCGATGCGCCGCCCCTGCAGGCCGACGTCCCGTCGGGCTACGGTTCCACCGGCTTCCAGGCCAGCGGCGTCACCTTCCCCAGCACCGGCTGCTGGCAGGTCACCGGCCACGTGGGATCGGCGAGCCTCACGTTCGTCACGTACGTCACCAACGGCCCATGAGTGTCCCCACCCACGCCCGGGACTCGTCGGCGCGCGCTGCGGTGTGATGCGGATCCGCGCCGTCGAGGACGCCTGGCTCGGTACGAGATCGGTCCCATCCTTCTGGTGTTGCGCCACCGCAACGGTGTCACGCAATTGACGGCACGCGGGGGCTTGGGGCCCCATGATCAGTGGTACCCCACGGGGAGGCGGAACGTGCTGCCCGTTCCTTTGGCGCGTCGTCTCCATGATCGGTCGCCCGACGCGTGCCGCGGCCAATGGCGAGACCGACCTCGGCGGGCTTTGAGGAACCCATTTTGCGTAGGCTGACTCTTCTCGCGACGGTCCTGGCACTGGTGGCAATGGCGCTGCCCGCCTCGGCCCTCGCAGCGCGGCAGGGCGCTGGAACCTGCACGTCGGACGGATGGATGCTTGGGGGCACCTACCGCGGCTTCACCGTGACCGGCACCTGCATGATTGCGAGAGACGCGGTCGTGCAGATCGACGGCAACCTCGTCATCAGGCCGGGCGCCAGCCTTGACGACCATGGCGCCGAGGCGTGGATGAATGGTGAGATCCACGTCACGGGAAACATCCACGTCGAAAAGGGTGCCGTGCTTGGTCTCGGGTGGAATGCACCCGAGGGCACGCTGGGACCCGACACGGTTGGCGGGAACATCGTCGCCAACCAGCCACTGGCCCTGCAGATCGGGAATGTCACCATCGGTGGCAACCTGGTCTCCCGTGGCGGCGGTGTGCTGAGCACGTCGGCGGACGACTTCCGCAACTTCCCCGTCAAGGACAACGTCATCCACGGCAACCTGGTCGTCCAGGGATGGACGGGCGGCTGGATCGGCATGATCCGCAACACCATCGACGGGAACGCGATCATCGCCAACAACCGGAGCTGGTCGTCGGATGCCGGTCCCGGCACGGACGAGGATTCCACCGAGGTACAGGGCAGTGACCTGTCCGCATTTGGTGGCCCCGTCATCCCGCAGACCATTGGCGGGAACCTGATCTGCCACGGCAACCTGCCCGCAGCGCAGGTCAACCCCGCGGACGGCGGCGCCCCGAACGTCGTCGGTGGCCGCAAGATCGGCGAGTGCGCCAGCCTCTAGGCTGCACCACTCCCGACGGTCAGGAAGGCTCGCTTCGGCGGGCCTTCCTGCTTCACAGCCCTGAATGCTCCCGGGAGGGGATCAGCGTGCACCGCGCGGGACGTCGGCCTGGCGCCGTTCGAGCCAGGGAACGGCCAGGTCCACGCACAGCTCGACTGCCCGGTCCGACGCGATGCCGCGGGCCCGCAGGGCGAAGAAGGCCGGCGGGCCGATGACGGCAGCGACCACGGCCAGCGCCGTATCGTCACCGGCGAGGGAGCCGAGCGCGCTCCGCATCAGCTCGTCGATGTCGCGGTAGTACCGATCCACCCCGCCGGACCAGGCATCGATGAGGTCGGGCTCCTGGCGATAGATCTGCCACCCCGCCTCGCTCCGCTCGTAGAAGGCGGCCAGTGCCGACGCGAGCCGCACGATCCGCTCGCGCAGGGAATCGGCCCCCTCGAGGACGGCGGGCGTCGGAGGTCGCAGCTGGTCCAGGATCTGGTCGAAGACGGCATTGGCGAGATCCCGCCGGTCCGGGAAGTGGTTGCGGACGGTCGCGGGAGCGACATCGGCTTCACGCGCCACCGTCAGGTTGGAGGTTCCGGCCATGCCGCGCTCACGGAAGACGCGGGTGGCAGCGGCAATGATCCGTTCCCGCGTCTCCTGCTTGAGGTCCGCCCGTTTGCCGAGCCGATATCGACGGGGCATCGTCCTCCGCAATTCTATTGACTACCAATGGCAGCCAAATTATAGTACAACGCCATGAGCACGCTCGGCGCCATCCTCCTCATTCTCGGCGGAATCGGCGGGTTCGCGCTCGCCGCCCCGAGCGCGACCGTCTCACCGGCCATCTGGACCGGGTCCCCGGACGTGGCCCTGCCCCTCATCGCCCGCCACTCCACGATCTGGCGCCTGGCGAACATCGGCTTCGTGGTCGCCACCGTTCTCAGCGCTGCGGGCCTGTTCGTGCTCTCGTCGTCCCTGGGCCGAACGGCGAGGGGCTCGCCAGGGCGGCTGCGGTGGCCTACGCAATGGCCGGCACCGCCTGGCTCGTCACCCTGAGCATCCGGCTGGGCATCACGCCGGGTGTGGCAGCCAGGTACGTTGCGGACGCCACCCTGGATCCGGTCTTTGCGCCCCTCGCCGGCCTGGGCGGTGTTCTGTTCGCCGCCTTCATCCTGGTCGGCACCAGCTCCCTCGTCGCGTTGGGCGCCGCGGTCGTCCTGGGTGGCGTGCTGCCGGCGTGGGCAGGATGGGTGATGCTGGCCCTCAGCGTGGCGATCCTGGGTGGCTATCTGATCGCGGGCGACACCCTCCCCGCCTTCGTCTACCTGCCAACGATCCTCCTGGGCATCGTCCTGCTCCTCACGGCCGGCTGAACGACGCGCTCCGCGCCCAGCGCGCACATCGAACCGAACCAATCGCCACCTCCGGGAGTCATTCTTTCCATCGGAGCCAACGAGACGAGGCCATATGTGGGCGAATGGGGCGGAAGGGTTTGGCGGCGCGGCATCGCGGCCGCGGTATGCGTGATGCTCCTGGCCGCCTGCCAGGGGACCGGCACCGCGACATCTTCGCCTCCCGGCTCGGCGGCGCCGGGCTGGCGGCTGGTCACCGTCGGCGACTCGATTCCCTTCGCGCAGACGGACTGCGGAGGATGCCCCAGCTTCACGACCCTGTTCGCCGCCGCGGTCCAGCGCGATTCCGCGAAGACGGTCGATGCACAGAACCTGTCCAGCCACGACAACCTCACCGGGGCGAGGCTGCTCGATCGCATCCGGAACGATGGCGCCGTCCGGGCCGCGGTGCGCGCGGCGGACATCGTGGTCGTCACCATCGGCCACAACGACACTCCATGGAACGCCGTCGACGACGCGTGCGATGGCAACAACCCCGATGGCGTCTTCAACTGGTCGCTGTACTCGGGGGCCTGCGTCACGGAGCTGGCGACGCGCCATGGCACCGAGCTGGACGGCATCCTCACCGAGATCGAGAACCTGCGGCGCGGCATGCCGACGGCGGTCCGGGTGACAACCGACTACAACGACGTCATCGGCTGGGACCAGGCGCCGGCGGAGGCGGTGGCACCATCGATCGAAGTGCTCGAGGCCTTCCACGCCGAGACGTGCCGCGTGGCCGAGCTGCACCACGCCATCTGCGTCGACGTGTATCGATCGTTCAACGGCCCGGACGGCCGGACTGCTGCAGGATCGCTCCTCGCCTCGGACTACACCCATCCTTCGGCCACAGGCCAGGAGCGCATCGCCCAGCTCCTGGAGGCGGCCGGTCTCGCCCCGCTCGCCTGAGGCAAGCCGCGCATTCCGACTTCCGTACCCGCGTCATGCTTCACGAGCCCGCAGCACGAGCGTCAGCGATGACAGAAACAGCGAGCACCGCGACCCAGAGCGCCGACGCCTCGCTGGTCGCCGCCGCTCGTGGCGGGGACCACGTGGCCTTCGCACGCATCGTGGAGCAGCGCCTGCCGGCGACGTTGCGCACCGCCCTCGCGATCCTGGGCAACGAGGCTGACGCCCGCGACGCCACCCAGGAGATCTTCGTCCGCGCCTGGCGGAACCTGCCCGGGCTCCGTGATCCCGGCAGCTTCGAAGCGTGGCTGGGCCGCATCACGGTCAACGCCTGCCGGTCTGCGATCCGGGGGCGCGGCCGTCGCGCCAGCCGCGAGATCTCGATCGACGAGCTCGGCTTCCGGGATCCGACCAGGGCCGACGCCGCCGATGCCGGCCTGCTGGCGACCGATCCCATCAACCGCGCCATGGATCGGCTGACGGTCCTCCACCGCACCCTGCTGGCCCTGCATTACTACGAGGGACGCTCGCTCGCGCAGATCGGGGCCATGGTGGGGCTGCCGGAGCGCACCGTGAAGTCGCGGCTCTTCAATGCGCGGCGAGCGCTGGAGCGCGAGCTGGAGGCGGAATCATGACCCGGCAACCAGCCCTCCTGACCGATGCCGCCATTCGGGCCGCCTTCGCCGAGCGCGCAGCGCGCGCCGATTCGGGCGACCTGGTCGCGGCGATTCTCGCGGAGACAGCCACCATGCCGCAGCGGCGGCCATGGGCGATCCGTCTGGGCCAGGGAATCGGCATCCGGTACCCCGGGCGGGTGGCCACGGTCCTCCTGCTCCTGGCCCTGCTGGCCATGGGAGCCATCATCGCGCTGTCCGTCATCCGCGGCGACGCGCGTTCGTCGGGCTTGCTGGCCTACGTCCGCGACGGAACCATCTTCTTGGCGGAGCCGGACGGCACGCACGAGCTGGTAGCGGTGGCGGGCCGGGGAGCCGAGCTCGGCCATCCGGCCTGGTCGCCCGACGGCCGGCTCCTTGCTTTCCAGGCCCCATCGGGCGTCTTCGTCCTGGACCCCGGGACCCTCGCCAGCCGACTCGTGACGCGCGGTGACCTCGTCGGCTGGTCGCCCGACGGGACCTCGATCGCCGCCGCCAATGCCGGCGAGGTCACGATCGTGGACGTCGCGACCGGGATTCCGACCCTGCACCTGCCCACGCGCGACACGGTGGAAGGCCTGGCGTGGTCTCCGGACGGCCGGTGGCTGGCCGGGTGGACGTCCACCGTGCTGCTGCGAATCGACGCGACGACCGGTGAAACGCAACCCGTGGCGAGCAACGGAGGCGCCCAGCGCGGCGCCGCCGGTGCGCCCGCCTGGAGCCCGGACTCGCGCCGTCTCGCGTACCTCACCCCCAACGACACCGACTGCAGCGGCATCTCCGGTACGGTGGTGACGGTGGCCGGGGCGGACGGCAGCGGTGCTCGCGACATCTCGGGTACCGGACGGCAGGCGTTCGACCCGGCCTGGTCACCGGATGGCGCCTGGATCGCCTTCGCGCAGACCACCTGCCAGAACAGCGCGTTCGGGGGCAACACGACGGCCCAGGCGGCGGAGCGCGATCTCGTCGTCGTCCATCCAGACGGCAGTGACCCCCACGTCGTCACGTCGAAGGTCCAGTCGTTCGCGTGGGCTGCCGACTCGCGATCCCTGCTCGTTGCGGTACCAACCGCAAGGGCCGGCGCAGGCGAGCTGTGGCGCGTCCCCGCCGACGGCGGGATGGCGACCTCCCTCGGCCTGAACGTGGGCACCGACGCAATCGCCGTTCGCGCGCTGCCGCCCGGTCAGGACAGCGCGCCTCTGCAACCCAACCCCGCGGCATCGGCCACCCCGGAGCCGGGCGGCATGACCGCCGCTGCCCCGCGCAAGGCCGTCCTGGCCGACCCATCCGGGACCTTGACCGGCGTTGCCGGGCAATGGACCGTGAGCGACTCGACGGGCAACGACTGCACCCACATGGCGGTCCTCACGTTCGCCGGATCGTTGGAGGACAGAGGGCCGGTGTGCGCGACCTCCACCGTCACCCACGCGGACGGCACCGTGGAGATCATTGGGCAAGAGGCGGATTGGGCCCCGGACGGGTCGGCCTACGCGGTGACCAACGGTGACCGGGTGGAGATCCACCGCCCCGATGGCCGCGCAGTCGCCACGAGCATCCCGCTGGGAGGAAACCCGGCACAGCTCTCCTGGGCACCGGACGGTACCCTCCTGGCGGTCGATGCCTGTCCCGCCGACAGCGGTCGCGGATGCACGGGCTCAGGATGGACGTTGCTCCGCGGAGACGCGACCGTGGTTGCGCAGATTTCCGGTGCGCCGACCTGGGCCGCGAGCGGGCACGAGATTCTCCAGGTGTCCGGGCTGCAGGACTACCGGGCCACGGGACCGCTCACGTTCGCGCAGCTTGCAATTCCCAACGCCGTCGTCTCGCCCGATAGCGAGCGGATCGCCTACGAGTCGGGCGGGAACGCGTGGGTGGCGGCCGCTGATGGATCGGATCCCGAGCAGCTGACCGACTTCGCCTTCGGGGGCGTTTTGGGCGTCACGTGGTCTCCGGACGGGCGGTGGGTGGCCTTCGACCAGGGTTCACGAATCTGGGTCATGGATCCCAACGGGCGGGGGCGGCACTACTTCGACACGGGCGCGACCGCCGTGTTCGGCGTGACGTGGTCGCCGGATAGCGCGTGGGTGCAGGCGGAGCTGTACACCCTCGACCAGCGTTCCGTCATTGTGCTGCTTCCGGTCTCGGGCACAAAGGTGGTCCTGCTTGACGATGCGATCGAGGCGCACTGGTCGCCGTATGGCCGGTACCTCCTGATCGGGCGCTGGGCAAACGGGGCCGTTGCTGGATGGGATGTCGCCAACGGCGACGGGTCCGGGCGGACGCCCATTGCGGGATCTGCCACGTTCACCGCACCGGAGGGGTGGATCCCGAAGTAAGGCTCCCGCATGCGGTTCTGGCGAGCGGGAGCACCGGCGAAGTGGTGCCAACCCGCAACGGGAGTCGGCTGTCTGACGGCACGCGTGAGCATGCGGCCCCATGATGCGGGGACCCACGGGGAGGCGGAACGTGCTGCCCGTTCCTTTGGCGCGTCGTCTCCATGATCGGTCGCCCGACGCGCGCCGCGGCCAATGGCGAGACCGACCTCGGCGGGCTTTGAGGAACCCATCTTGCGTAGGCTTTCCTTTCTCGTGACGGTCGTGGCACTCGTGGCAATGGCGCTGCCCGCCTCGGCTCTCGCAGCACGGCAGGGCGCGGGCACCTGCTCGAACGGTTGGATGCAGGCAGGCACCTACCGCGGCTTCACCGTGACCGGCACCTGCATGATTGCGAAGGACGCGGTCGTGCAGATCGACGGCAACCTCGTCATCAAGCCGGGCGCCAGCCTTGACGACCATGGCGCCGAGGCGTGGATGAATGGTGAGATCCACGTCACCGGCAACATCTACGTCGGCAAGGGTGCGGTCCTTGGCCTGGGCTGGAACGGCGGAGGCCCGTTGGGCGGCGAGGGCGCCCTGGGACCGGATACGGTGGGCGGGAACATCATCGCCAACCAGCCGCTGGCGCTCCAGATCGGCCAGGTCACCATCAACGGCAACCTGATCTCCCACGGCGGCGGCGTGCTGAGCCCGTCGCTCGCAGACTTCCGCAACTTCCCGATCGAGGACAACGTGATCCACGGGAACCTGGTCGTCCAGGGATGGACCGGCGGCTGGTTCGGCGTGATCCGCAACACCATCGACGGGAACGCGATCATCGCCAACAACGTGAGCCTCTCCCATGCGCCCGATGAGGCGACCGGAGATCCGGGCGGGCCCGGGATGGATCCCGACTCGAATGAGGTGATGGGCAGTGACGCCACCTTCTTCGGCTTGGGAATCTTCCCGCAGACGATTGGTGGCAACCTGATCTGTCACGGCAACCTGCCCGTGGCGCAGATCAACCCCGCGGACGGCGGCATGTCCAACGTCGTCGGGGGCAAGAAGATCGGCGAGTGCGCCAGCCTCTAGGCTGAACCACTCCCGGCTGACACAGGAGGGTCCGCTTCAGCGGGCCCTCCTGCTTCGAATGGGGTAGCGCGCGGGCCGCCACGCTCGAGCGCCTGCATGAAGGCGTCGTCGACTGCCCCGTTGTCGGCTGACATGGCCACACGCATCTCCCGCCCCGCGTCGCTGCGGTCGAGCCGTCCGCTTGGAGCGACGGCCAGCTTGATCTCCTGCCAGGTGGCGAGGTCCGGCTCCACGAACGTGAGGGCCGCCAGCTCGTCCCAGAGCTGCTGCCCCTCACCGATGCGGCCCGGCACGCGCACCCAGAGCTCGTAGACGAGGTTCGCACCTCCGGCCGCGGAGCCGGCGAGCCGCGATTTCAGGTCGTCTGTGGTCGGCACGTCGTCGGTCGCGTCCAGGGGGACGAGCGTGATCGGCACATCGGACTCGACGATGCTGGCGAATGCCGGCGGGTCCCGTACGACGTTCCACTCGAGCCGATCGTCGGCGGTGAGGTCGTCCACGAAGACGTTGCCCGGCGCGTCCACCGACGCGGCCATGGCGTGGATCTCCCGTACACCGCCCAGGAAGGACGCGTCCGCCGCGGCAGCGGCCGCGAGATTGGTCCAAGGCCCGAGCGCGACGATGGTGATCGGAGCCGCAGCCTCCCGGACGGTGCGGGTGAGCAGGTCGACCGCGGTCTCAGGGAGACCGGTCTCCGGTCGCGGCGGGATGTCCAGCCCCCAGCCCGTATCGGCCGCCGTTCGCCATTCCGGCGGGAAGGGCAGCGCACCGTCACCCGGATCCGCGCCGCCGCACGCGTACGGGACGGCGGAACGGCCCAGCTCGTCGAGCAGGTAGCCCATGACCTTCCTGGCGCTACCGCACTTCGTCACCCCGGTTCCCGCGTCGGTGATCGAGATCGCCCGCACGTCGACCCGGGGATCCAGCACCAGGACCACGATGGCGGCTACGTCGCTGACGTCGAGATCGGTGTCGATGATGATCGGCATCCGGGCGGTGGGCGTCTCGCCCGGCGGGGTGGTGTCGCCGCACCCGGTCAGCGCCGCGCTCGCAATCAGGAGCAGGGCCGCGGAGACGCGGAGCACGGAGGCGTACATGCCGGCGAGGTTAGCCACGCCCATTCCCAAGGTCATGAGGCGCCAGTCCCGAGAGGTTCCTCCGCGCCGGAGCCTTCGCGCGCTCTGTCAGGCGTCCGCCGGCATGATCCGGAACGGATGGCCGTTTGCAGCGCGCAGAACCCGGAAGTGCCGCTCGTCCAGGGTGAGGATGTCGCGGATCCCGTACCGATGGGCTAGCACGACCAGCGAGGCGTCCGCCAGGGCCGGCGACATCGCCGGCGCCTATCCAGATACCTGGGCCGACGCGGCGATCCCGCCCCGGTTGGCCGGCGAGGGGTTCCGCTGGTTGATGATCGGCGCCAGCCTGCTGCTGGCCCTCAGCGTGACCGGCATCGCGGTGGCGCTGGGCGAGGCCGAGTCACGACCCGAGCAGCGCACCCTGCTGGCGCTTGGCGCTCAGCCGGGCCTGCGGCGCTGGGTGGCCGCCGCGCGGGCCGGTTCCATTGCCCTGCTGGCCGGCGTGCTGGCGGTCCCGGCCGGCCTGCTCCCCGTCTGGGGCTTGTTCGCCAGCCGCAACGCACCGCTGGCGGTGCCGGTGCCCGAGGTGCTGGCGGCGGTGGTCGCGTTGCCGGTGCTCGCGGTCCTTGGGACGTTGCTCCTCAGCCGGCCGATCCCCAGCTGGTCCGCCTTCCGCGACCTGGCACGATGAGCCGCGGGGAGTAGCGAGGCGAGGAT
Source organism: uncultured Chloroflexia bacterium (assembly GCA_963805645.1). Classification (GTDB taxonomy): domain Bacteria; phylum Chloroflexota; class Limnocylindria; order QHBO01; family QHBO01; genus CAVXEH01. Next base: position 188,088 of record CAWDVA010000009.1, read on the forward strand.
CTCGACCCCGCCGGGGGCTAGGGTGACGAGCGATGCCTCGAGTGGCGGGCGGCCGACGAGCAGTTGGCGCGTCTCTTCGAGGCGCGAGCCCTGGCGGCGTCGAGCGCATGCCGGACGAGGTCTCCCTGACGATGCTGAGACCTCGGGCCAACATGGAGCCGGCCCGAGGTCCTGGGTGGCAGTTAGGGCATCCGGCGACGGCGCAGCCGTCGATCGATGAACACGACGAGCGCTGTCGTCAAGGCCGACATGAAAAGAGTCACGACCAGGACGTAGGCGAACACTTCCAGGTGGTTCGCCGACTGGGCCGCGATCGCGGTTGAGACCACCAGCGACACAGCCAAGCCTGCCACAACCGCCCGTCGAACGTTCAGTCCGCCCATGGCCACTCCTCCGGCTTCACATCTCGTTTCACATGGGTGGCGAGGTAGTCCAACGCCCCAACGAGAGCCGTCTGCGCAGGCACGCATGCTACTGCAGAGGTCAACTATTACTTGTGTTCTGGGCAAGGTGGTCCTAGGCTTGGCTGCGGTGCGAGTGGGCAACGAACCGAGGCGGACGCACGAGCTTCTGAAAGGAGCGCTCCTATGCGTCTGCTTCGTGCCCGGTCCGTTGCCGTTTCCCTGCTGCTGTCCCTCGTGGGAATCCTCACCACCGTCGCCATGGCGCTGGCGGACAACAGCCCCACCCCGTGGCCCTGATCGACTGACCTAGCGTCGGAACCAACCCTCTGGCGTCCGCCCCGGTTCGCCCGCTCGACCCCTCACCGGCGGCCGACGGAACGCAAACGCAACCGAACCTCAGCCGCAGGACCGATGGCGACCCCTTCCCCGACGGCGTGTTGCAGCGTCGCACCCAACCGATGCCTTGGCAGTGGTTCGAGCCCGGTCCGGGCCCCGATTGGTTGCAGTGCCGCGCCACTGCGTCGCTGCGAGCGGCATCTGCGCCCCACTCACCGACATTCGGTTACGCGAAACGGTCAGCGGCGGATGGCGAGCGCCTCGGCGTAGAGGTCGGTGGCCGCCTCCAGGTCTCCGCGATCCCGATGCAGCTGGGCCAGCTGCCCCAGCGCCTCCTGGAGCCGCGCCCGCCGCCCGAGCGCGCGCAGGAGCTCGACCGCCGACTGCAGGCTGGCCAGCGCGGAATCCGGGTCGCCTCGCACCAGCGCGATCCGCGCCGCGGTCCCGTGGGCGGACGCCAGCGCCGCGTCGTTGCCGGTCTCCAGCGCCAGCCCAATCGTTCGCTCAATCAGCTCCGCCGCCCCATCGACGTCCTCGCGCGCCAGCGCCAGCTGCGCCTGGGACTCGACGATGTGGGAGAGCAGCCGGCGGTCCTCGAGGCGGGTCGCGATGGCGGCGGCATCGGCCAGGAGGTCATGGGCCTTGGAAGGGTTGCCGACCGCCAGGTAGGTGAGCGCCAGGTTGTTCGACAGCGAGGCTCCCTCGCGCTCCGCATCCGCCGCCCGGTACAGGGCCAGGCTCTGGATGCCGGCCATCACCGACGCCTCCAGGTCCCCGGCCTCCCGGTACGAGAGCGCCAGCCCGGCCAGCAGCGACGCCCGGCGTCGCAGGTCCAGGTCCTCGCCCAGGCCCCGGGCCTCCTCCATGTAGGCGATGGCCCGGGCGTACTCACCGTCGCGCTGCTCCGCGCTGGCGGTGGCCATCAGCACGCGGAACCGGAAGTCCGGTACCGGCGCAATCCCGTCCCGGGCCTGCTCCAGGAGCCGGGCCAGGATGGCCTTGGCCTCGCCGATGTTGTCCTGCTGGAACTGCGCGTACGCCAGCCAGTACTCGGCATCGGCCACATCCGAGGGTCGATGCTGCGCCCGGAACAGCTTCGCCGCCTCCGTCGCAGGACCGATGGCCTCGCCACCCCGATCCAGACGGCACAGCGCCTCCGCGCTGGCCCGCAGCAGCTCCGCCCGACGCCGCCTGCCGGTGGCCCCATCCAGGAGCGTGGTGTACCCGTCGAGGGCCTTCTGCGCGTCGCCCGATGCCAGCGCCAGGTCCGCGGCGATCCGCGCGGGCTGCGTCTCGTCCGCACCCACGAACTCGCGCGCCGGGATCCCCAGCCGCTCCGCGATGAAGGCGAGCGCGGCCATGGACGGCTTGGCGTGCCCCAGCTCGAGCGCGCTGATGTACGCCGCGGTGAATCGGCCCTCCGCGAGCTGCTTCTGGGTCAGGCCGGCTCGCACCCGGGCCTGCTTGATGCGCGCGCCGATGCTCTCCGCCAACGGCCGGTTGTCCACGACGATCACCGATCGCGTCCTGCGCCGTGTTTCCTTCACAAGCCGGACTATACCTGCCTGCCCTCTGTCCCGATCCCCCTCCCCGGCTGCCCGCGCTTCTCCCCGTTGCCCCTCGAGCAGCCCTGACCCTCCCATGGGGCGCGCCGTGCGCATAGTAATACTTGCCTGCGGGCGAGAAGCCGATCCTGCCGCGCGGAAGACCGCGTACCGAGGAGGGCGATATCGGTGCCGTCCAGCCCTGGTGGCGCAAGCCACCTGCCGCTGCGGCTATCCCGCCCGTTGCAGGATCCTGAAGCCGCGAGCCCGCATGACCCGCTCGACGTCACGCTCGTATGGGAGGCCGTCGACCACAACGCCCTTGCGCGCCGGAGAGAGCAGCTCGATGCCGAGGACCGACCCATCGGCTGCATAGTTCACCGCGCGCGCGTCATCGAGCCGTTCCTGGTGATGGAACGGGGCCTCGGACACCTGGAGGTAGGCGGCGTCCACCGACTCGTCGTACTCGAGGAGCAGGTGGGTCATCGGCCGGAGACCTTTCGCCATGTCGTCACCACTCGGCCGTCGATTGTATCAACGACGATCTCGATCACCCGCTCACCGGAATAGCGCGTCCGGACCTCGCGCTCCTCGTGCAGATGACCATGCGCACCGACCGCGCCTGAGTCCGAACGCCCGGCGCATTGGTGGAGATCGTGGCCCTGCTGACCGTCTTCCGCGTCCTCTAGCCCGAGCCCAGCTCGGGCCCGAGCCCCATCGTGTCCCAGCCCGCGGGCAGCACCGGCAGGTTCCATTCAGGGTCCGGCGTCCAGGTCTCCCATCCGGCATTGAAGGGCGCCTCGTTGCGCTCGAGGCGGCCGATCACCCGTTCACCCTCGCGTCGCAGCTCCGCGGCCCATTGCCGCGTGACCCATCCGAGGCGCACGGCCTCACGGACCTCGTCCTCGTCCTTCCAGTGCCACGAGCGGTCGGGTTCGATGACGATGTCGAGCATGTTGTCCAGCGTGTCGAAGCCGATTGGGCTGCGTCGGAACGGCTCCTGCAGGTTCACGTACCAGCCGGCGAACCGCCAGTCCGGAGCCAGCCACCATAGATGGATCGCGTGCGCGGCTCCTGGCTGGAGGAGGTGCAGGAGGCGGCCGCCCGTCAGCTCTGATTCGCGCAGCGTCCACGGCCCATGGCGCAGGCGCATCCACCTGCCGCTCACCGGGTCTGCGGGCCGTTGCCAGCGCATACCCTGAGGCAGGTACAGCGCCACCCCCTCCTCGTCATCGGCGACAACGGTCAGCGGACGGGCGGTCCAGACCCGGCCCTGCGACACCTCTCGGAGAACCGCGGTCTCGCCACGCTGCCAGCGACGTGGGTGTGCCGCGGCCATCAGGACCTCGCTGCTCGCCGGACTAGCCGGGCCGCCAGCCATCCGGATCGACGCCACCGGGAATGGGCGCCCCGGGATCGTACGGCTCGCGGGTGAACACGAATGACCCGATGTCGAGGTGGGTCACCCGCCCGGCCGCGTCGCGGACCGGCCGCAGGGTCTCGCCCGCGAAGTAGCCGTCCAGCCCAATCCACGTCTCGTCGCCGGAGGGTCGGAAGCGCGCGTCGCGGCTGCCCTTTCCGGCCAGCGAGGCCAGGGCGAAGAAGCCGTTGGCCTCCAGCTTGAGGGCGTAGCCGGTGGGTCCCCAGAACCACGGGCCCACGAGCTCGAGCAACGCGGCATCAAGCTCGCGCATCGGCCGCCAGGGCTGCGGGATACGCGGCTCCCGATCGGCCACGATGCCCACCAGGTCGGCGGTCAGTGAGCCGATGGCGAGCCCACTGGTGCTGTTGGCCAGGGCCACCGCCCCCACGTCGTCCTCGACGCTCACCCACAGGGTGCACACGAAGCCGGGCATGGAGCCGGTGTGCCCCGCCAGCACCAGCTGCGGCGTGCGGAGCAGCTGCATGCCCAGGCCATACCCGGACTCCCAGCCTGCCCCCTCGGGCGCGGAGCGCGGCTCGCGCATCTCGGCCACCGTGTCGGCGGACAGGACGCCATCGGCGCCATTGGCAAGCAGGCCGGCGAACCTGGACAGGTCCTCGACCGTGGACCACAGCTGGCCGGCGGGCGCCATGAGGCCAACGTCCTGAACAGCCTCCGGCAGCACCACGTCCGCCCAGGGGTGGACGGCCGTCCCGCGAGCGTAGGGCTCCCGGGGCAGGTACGACGTCCGGGTCATCTCCAGCGGGTCCAGGACCTCGCGCTGCAGCACCTCCGGCCAGGGATGGCCGCGGAGCTGCTCGACCAGGCCGCCCAGCAGCCCAAAGCCGGGGTTCGAGTAGTGGAACCGGTGCCCCGCCGGATGCTTGCGCGCGTCGGGACCCACGATGTCCGCCAGGTCCGCCCTGAGCGTGCCCGGCGTACGCTCCCACCACGGACCGGGCGTCTCGCTGGCGAGACCCGCGGTATGACTGAGGAGCTGCTTGATGGTCACGCCCCGGACGGGCGACTCGGGGAGGTGGGCCTCGAGGGGATCTTCCAGCCCCAGCCGGCCCTCGTCGCGGAGCCGCATGACCAGGACGGCAACGAACGTCTTGCTCAGCGAGCCAATGCGGAACTGGGTGTCGGTGGTGGTCTCGATGGCCCGCGACCACACCCGCTGGCCGTCACGAACCACGGCCGCCGCGACCGATGGCGCGCGACCGTCGCGCTGCCCGGTGGCCAGGCGATGCAGGAGGGCGCGCTCGGTCGCGGGGAGGAGCATGCGCCGATTCTAGTCAGGGGCTGACCACATCCGCGTTATGCGCTCGAATCGACCCACGACTCGTCAGACGCTGATGACCGTAGCGTTAGGCGAGTCCGGACGAAAGCTGGCGCCCCGATCCGGGCTCTCGCGAGCGTGGGCGGGGTACAGGTGACACCGTCGCAGCCTGCCCGAGCCGCCTTGCGCTGATGAGGCGCGCACGTGACGAGTCGCGCGCGAGGGTGCAGGCACCGCTCGTGATCAACGTGCCTGGCATGCGGTGGCGCCACGGTGTTCGTCCGGTCACGGCGTCCGGACCTGGGCTGACGGCGCATCAGTGCGGGTCGTCGACCGTCGGCCTCCCGATGCGCCAGAGCATCAGAGCCACCAGCAGCGCGACTGCGAGCGCTGCCACCAGGCCGGCAACCAGCCCCGGCTGCAGCGACGGGTTGTAGGTCCCCGTCCCGGTGTAGGTGATCCCGATGAGGCTCGTGCAGACGGTCGTCGAGGCACCGCCGACCTCGCCGAGAGCCTCGCAGGTCAGCGGCGCCACCGCGAGGTAGCCCAGGATGAACGCGAGCACCCCCGCCATCGGCGGCCAGTAGACGAGCGGCCGATGCCTGAAGGGGCCCAGCACGAGCATGGCCACCGCGACGAGCAGGACGAACAGCCCGATGCTGAAGCCGGTGAGGAACCCCAGCACCAGCAGCACGAGGACCGTCAGCCAGTAGATCACCGGTACAACCTGCTACTCATCGTGAGCACATTACTGACGGCGCTCGCCCAGGTCAACCCCAGGCGGACCTGCTGCGGGGCATCTGGCCGGCGTCGGCCAAGCGGGCCGAAGGGACGCGAATGCAACCGAATCTCGGCGGAGCCCCGAACTAAGCGTCCCGGCGCGGACGCGGCGTCGCGCACGATGGAGAGGATCTCGTCCCCGTAGCGCTCGGCTTTCACCGGACCCATGCCCGGCATGCCGAGGAGCTCCGCCTGGGTGGAGGGCCGGGCCGCGGCAATGGCCCGCAGGTGCGCATCGTGTGCCACCACATAGGCAGGAACCCCGTCCCGGCGCGCGCGCGTCCGTCTCCACTCCATCAGGCGCTCGACGAGGACCTGGTCGGGGTCGACCGCGTCGCCGGCGCCGGGCTTCCGGGATCGGTCCCGCGTCACGGCACCGCGGGCGGGACTCCGCGCAACCTTCGACGGCCGGGGCGGCAGCAACGGCTCCACGAATCGGCTGACCGTCCGGCGCTCCGCCGTTCCCTTGGGCGAGTCGCGGAGCCTGGCCCAGCTCAGGACCAGGGTCGCCTGTGCGCGGGTGACGGCCACGTACAGCAGGCGACGCTCCTCCTCCATGGCTTCGGGAGAGCGGAACGCGAAGTGGATGGGCAGCGCCCCATCCTCGAGCATGGGGATGAAGACGGCCGACCATTCGGCGCCCTTGGCACCGTGGATCGTGGAGAGGGTGACGCCGTCCGCCGCCTCATCGGTTTCGACGGCTGCCTGGCGTTCGAACTCGGCGAGGAGATCGTCAACCGCCGCCCCCGGACGAGCCACCACCACCGCGCGCGCGACCCCCAACAGGGTCTCGAACAGCTGGCGCCGCAGCGCCGCCTCCGGGTCATCGGTTCCCGGCGCCTCCGGATCGAACCCCAGGGGTCTCCATCGCCGGAGCGCGAACGAGACCAGGTCCTCGCCGTCCTCCTGAGCCGCACCCCTGAGCGCCCTGATCGCGGCCCGCACCTCTGGCGTTCGGTAGAACGGCGTTCCCTGGAAATGGAAGGGCACCGCAGCCGCCCGCAGGGCAGCCGCCATCGGCTCCAGCTGGACGTTCGTCCTGGTCAGCACGGCGATCTCACCCGGTCGCGATCCGTTCGCCAGCAGCCGCTGGACCTGGCCGACCAGCGAGGCGAGCTCGGTGGCGCCATCGGCGAATCCTTCGATGCCCGGCACCGGTCCTTCCGGTTTCGTGGCGCGGAGGGTGGGGCCGGCCGAACTCGACACGAGCCGGTTGGCGAGGTCCAGGATCTGCGGGGTGCTCCGGTAGTTCTGCACCAGGCTGACGACCTTCGCCTCCGGAAACCGCCTGGCGAACTCGAGCAGGTACCGGGGTGTGGCACCGGTGAAGCTGTAGATGGTCTGGTTGGGATCCCCGACCACGGCCAGGTCCCGGCGGTCCCCGAGCCAGGCATCGAGCAGGGACTGCTGCAGCGGGTTCGTGTCCTGGTACTCGTCGACGCTGAACCACGCGTATCGCCGCCGCACGAGCTCAGCGGCCTCCGCATCCTGGCCGTACAGCCGGGCCGCCTCCTCGAGCAGGTCCTCGAAGTCCAGGACGCCGGCTCGCTGCTTCGCCCGTTCGTAGTCCGCGTACAGGCGGCCCATCAGGTCGATGGGGATGGGCGGCGTCCGATCCGTGGCGGCCGCGACGTCCGGGTACTCGGCAGGCGCGACGCGCCGGTTCTTCGCCCATTCGATCTCGTCGGCCAGGTCCCGCGCGGGTGTGTAGCGGTACCCGCCAGGAAGTCGGCGCGCCAGCGGGCTGATGACCGGCAGCTTCGAGGTGATCAGCGTCGGGAGCGGCGTTCCGTGAGTGACCGGCCAGAAATGCTCCAGCTGGCGCCGGGCAGCCGCATGCAGGGTGGAGGCGGACGCACGGCGCAACCCGAGACGGCGCAGGCGCCCGGACATCTCGTCGGCCGCCTTGTTGGTGAACGAAACGACCAGGACCTGCCGCTCGTCGACGGCGCCGATGGCGACGGCATACGCCACCCGGTGGCTGATCACCCGGGTCTTTCCCGTTCCGGCCCCCGCCAGGATCATCACCGGTCCGCTGACGGCGGTGGCGGCCTGGCGCTGCTCCTCGTTGAGGTCGGCGAGGATGGCGTCAGGATCAAGCGCCCCGGACGTCACCCCTGGAGAATCGGCTGATAGACGGCCAGCAGCTTGCGCATGACAGTGCTCCATGGGGATCGGGTGGCCCGAGTGTAGGAGGTCAGCAGTCGAAGACGAACCAGCACAGGGCATTGCGCAGCCGCTGGTCGTCGAGCACGAGATCCCGGATCTCGTCGGGCAGCTGGTCGCGCTGCCACCTGCACTCTCGGCGACCGGCCTCCTCGTCGTCAGCGGCCGCGCGAGCGGCCCTGATCGCGTAGGCCGCTGCCCCCAGCTCGTGCGCCGCCACGTGGCCCACCGCGGCGGCCTGGCCGGCGGCGTACGCGGCATGCCGGGCTGCCCCACGCAGGTCCCTGGCCGCGGCGTTGGCATGGCCGGCCGCAGTGCGGGCCTCAGCCCACCTGATCTCACCCCGCGCCCACGCGCGCCCCAGCTCGATGGCCCGGCGTGGACGGTCGTCCCTCGGCCGTGCCTGCTCGAAGAGGTGGAGCACATGCTGCGCGCAGTCGGCGGCCCACACCGCGAGGAGGTGATGATCCGCTTCCTCGAGGCTGCCGCCGCGACGCACGGTGATGAACCGGGGATCGCGGACCTTGGGCAGAATCATTCGCGCCCCCTCATCGGTCACTCGTCAGCGGCACTCCGTCCTCCAGGTAGGCGGTGCCATCGGTCTCGAGGCAGTCGAAGGCCGTGTGCAGGCGGGCGCCCAGGGATGGCGTGAGGAGCGCGTCCACTTCGTCGGGCTTGACGAGAGCCCACTCGCTGAGCTCCGCCTCCGGCAGCACGAACCGGTCGGTCGTCGCAGGGTCGAGGATGCCGCCGTCGAACAGGAACATGAGCCCTTCGGTCCTCGGTGACCGCGGTGACAGCCAATCCACGACCAGGAGCCGGCCTACGGGGAGCTCGATGCCCAGCTCCTCGCGAATCTCGCGCCGCGCCGCAGCCGCCGGCGACTCGTCCACATCCACCACGCCACCCGGGACGTGCCAGGTCGCCTTGTACGTCGGATGGACCAGGAGCACGCGACCCTCGTCGTCCCGGCACACGACGCCGGCTGCCATGCGCTTTCGAGGCAGCGAGGCGTAGAAGCGCGATGTTGCTGCCGCGGGCTCCTTCACATGGCCAGTCTGTCTGGGAAGCAACCGGCTGTGCAACTTATCTCGCTGCAGGACGCGTCTGCCGCGGTGCGCCAATCTCCTCGGCGAGGATCCCAATGAGGGCCGGTGCCTAACCCGGCGTTGGAGCACGGCGTCTCCTGACGCGACGAGCTACGTCGGCCCGGCCCGCATCAGCGCAACGATGTGGGCGACGGCGGCGACCCTCGGGTTGACGGCTCCTCAGGGCCCGTCCACCTCGATCTCGCGCCAGGAGACCCACGACGGGCTGGCGGTGGTCGTGATGCGGAGCGTGCGGATGGCGGGCCATCCGGTTGGATCCACCTCCAGCACCTCGTAGTCAGTCATCGAGCGGCTGATCGTCGTCAGCGGGAACAGCGCCCCGCCAACGGACGCCCGACCCTCGAGGCGGTGCTCAACGGGGCCGGCGGGGTACTGCGACACGTAGAGCCGGACGTGGCTCACCGACACCAGTTCGCCCAGGTCAATCTCGATCCAGGCGACGGGTCCGGCGCCCGCGTTCCAGATCGTGTCGGGGTCGCCGTCGACCGCGTTCGCGGCAGGCGAGTCCGGCAGCTCGCTGGACGCGGTGGCCGGCTTGCGCCAGGCGAGGTTGCCCCCCGGCCCGCCCAGGCCCAGGGATGCGCGGTCGTCGAAATACTGGTTGACGAAGCCGGTGAACGTGTACTCGCCGGCCTCCGGCAGCACGAAGTCCGGGTGGTCATTCCAGGATTGGAAGATGACGTGGTCCGGAGTCCCGCCGTCGCGAACCTCGTGGTCCAGCACACGCTGGCCGGCCAGGCGAATCCACTGCTCGTCGGCTGGTGCTGCGCCGCCGGTGTAGATGATCCCGACCGGGATGCCCTTCGCGCCGCCGGCGCCCTCGACCGCCAGCGCCAGGTCGGACCAGGTCGTTTGCGACCAGTCGAGGTCCAGGTGCAGGAACGCCATCGGTTCACCCACGGCGGACGCATACGCGTCCATCCACTCGGTCAGCCCACTGACCGATACCGGCTGCGGGGTCGGCTCGATGTCGCCGACGATCACCCATGGAAACTCGGCGCGCACGGCGGCGACGAAGTCGGCCACGCCGCGTGCCACCTCCTCGACCGACAGGTTGCAGGCGTTCGGTCCGGAATAGACGTGGCCGAAGTACCACGGCTCGTCCAGGGCGATCACCTGCAGCGTTCCGCCGGCCGCGCGGATCCGCTGCGCAAGACGTCGCCCCCCGTCCGAGCCGGCGAAGCCCTCCACGTCCTGGCCGCACGTGAGCGGCGCGTCGAGCGGTCCTGCCTCCACGGCCAGCACCATGCCGCGCTCCGCGATCCCATCAACCGCCGCCTTCAGCTGCGCGGGCGTGGCGAAGTCGACCCATTCTCCATACAGCTTGAATACGGAGATCCGTTCGGCTGCCCTCGACCAATCAGCCCCGGGATCCCACAGGCTCGCAAAGTCCTCGGAGCCGATGTATGGACGCCCCGCGCCGGTCGGCAGCGGGGGCAGCGGCGCAAACCAGACCAGCGGCCGCGCTGAGAGGTCGGCCGGCGTCGGGACGGCACTCGGCGTTGGCGACGGCGCCGCGACCGATGCCCGGGCTGACGCGGACGGCAAGATCGTCGCCGATTCGTCCGGTGGCGCTGACGAACAGGCAGAGACAGCCATCGCCATCGCAATGGCGCCTGCCAGCCGCCAAGAGCCCCTATTGAGCACGGTCCAGCCTTTCCGGCGCGCCGCCGAGCCGGTAGAGCTCCCAGGAGCCCGGCACGCCCTTGAGCTCGCGTGCGCCGAGCGCGACGTACTCGCGCCCGTCCCCGGCGCACGCCTCGCGCAATGCGGCGCTCACCACGATCTCGCCGCTGCCCGCCTCGGCCATGACGCGTGCCGCGGCGTGGACCTCCAGCCCGCTCACCTGCTCGCCGCGCAGCTCGCACTCGCCGTAGTGCACGCCCGTGCGCGTTTCCAGGGTCAGTCCGTGGGCGGCGGCGCGCATCGCCTGCGCACAGTCGACGGCGGCCGATGGCGTGCCGAAGGTGGCGAAGAAGGAGTCGCCGGCCGTGTTCACCTCGTGCCCGCCGAAGCGGCTCAGCTCGCCGCGCATGGCGCCACGGTATCGGCCCAGCAGCTGCCGCCACGGCTCGTCGCCCAGCGCCACGATCTTCTCGGTGGACCCGACGATGTCGGTGAACAGCAGGGCCAGCGTCGCGCGGCTGGGGAGCACCCGGTCGACCAGCGGCCGGATGGCGCGGATCAGCGGGCCAACCGCCACCGCCGCGCCGGCACCCACCGCCGCGGACACGAAGTCGGAGCGTTGACCCGCGACGGACTCCACCAGCCGCTGCAGCACCACGTTCGCCGCGCCGAACGCCACGGCGACCACCAGGGTGGCGAGTCCGTAGAGCACGGTGCGGTTGACCAGGACGTCGATCTCGTACAGGCGATAGCGCAGGACCGCAATGCCGATCGAGATCGGGATCAGGGGCAGGCCGATGATCGCGGGGAACCAGAACAGACCAGTGGGGCCCAGGTCCGGCCACAGCCAAGACCCGATCAGGCCGCTGATCATGCCGATCACCATGAAAGCAAGCGCGGCAACCAGCCAGCGCAGCTGCTGCCGTTCAATGCCGCTGCTGCGCCGCAGGCGGACGGCGAGCGAGACCGGGCCGGTGGCGATCATGGCGATGAGGAAGAACCACACGGGCGAGATCTGCTCCCAGAACGCCGCATCCGGGAAGAGCGCCAGCGGATTGGGGATATCGGCCCCAGTCGGCGCATTCGTGAAGCTCACCGTCAGGGTCGGGGAAGTGAGCGTCAGGAACGTGACGCCCAGGCCGACCACCGCCAGCACCCGGCTCGCGAGCCCCCAGGCTCCGGCGGGGAATCGGCCGCTCGGGAAGATGACCGCCAGGACGAACAGCAGCTCAAAGACGGGAAGGTTGCCGGGTCCCCCGGCGAGCCAGGCGATGATCCACGCATACGCCGGGGCGGTGCCGTCCGCCATCTGCTGTGTCGTGGCGGGGACGGTCATCGATCCCAGGGCGTAGGACCACCCGACGGCGAGGAGCAGCCAGCCGATCGGCTGACGGGGCATGCGGAAGATGAGCACCGCCGCCACCAGGGCGTAGGGCGTGTAGGTGAGGAATCCCAGGATGCCGCTCACCGCGGGCACGAAGCCGACGACCACCAATGCCAGCACCGCGACGCGCAGAATCGGTGACAGTGGCGCACCAGGCTCCACTACCAGGGTGTGACCCACCGTCTTTGGTTCGATCAGCGCGCCTTCGTCCACGTCGTCCTGCCGGGCTGTCGTGCGTCGCTTTGGCCAACGAGCGGTCCGGCGATCCTAGCAGGGGCACTTCCTTCGAGGGGCGGGCCGCCGGACAAACCTGATCGGTACCTCCAGGGCCGTCGTGGGGGTGGCTCAGCCCTGGGCGGCCGAGACCAGCGAGTAGAAGCTGACGGCCGCCACCGAGAGCTGGATGCACAGCGCCAGCCCGTAGATCGCCAGCGAGCCTGCGAACAGGTTCGCCCAGAAGAGCAGAGTCGCGGTGGGGCCCAGGGCGAAGAGCACGGCCGTGGTCCGCGTGAGGTTGCCGCCCGCTCGCAGCAGCTGGCGCCCCCGCCAGACCACGATGCCCGTCGCGTACATGGCGGTGGCGGCGCTGGCCACCACGAGGGCGGACCGCGCATCGGCCAGCCAGGCGAAGGCGATCGACGGCGCGAGCGACTCGAACATCACGTTGAAGCTGGTGGAGACGATGGCCCGCTGCCGGATCTGCATGGCCGGGTGCCACGCGCCACCGGGCGGGACCAGGCTGGCGGTGATGGCGGCGAAGCCGGCAACCACCGCGGAGATCGCGGCGATGCCCAGCAGAAGCGCCTCACCCGGCATGGCGCGGAGTCTAGCGCTCGCCTCGGTCAGGAACCTGCCTTTCTGAAGGGAGCCATCTCGAAGAACGCTGTGTTCGCGATCTGGTCGTCGGGGCTGGCATTCTCCAGGCCAAGGATCTGGAAGCGCAGCTGTCCGCCGTTGATGGTCACCTGGGCAGTTACGGAGACACGCGGGCCCGCGGTCCCGGGAACGATCTCCGTGTAGTGCATCACGCCGTGGCTGTCGAGCGAGATCGCGCCCGCGCTGAGCGGCTCCAGCGGGCCGCCGTCGTACTCGCCGCTGATCGAGACCCGGTCCCCGGTAGTCTCCGAGGTGAAGAACTCGAGCGTGTAGCGCACCTGGTCCTGGATGGGCTCGTGCTCGAGGAAGGTGGAGATGGCCGAGGAGTCGAATCCAGCGGCGGTCGCCCCTTCGATCCACTGCGTGCGGGTGATGACGTCCGTGCGCCACGTCCCGAGCAGGTCTGCCATCACCACCGGCGTCGGCTCGGGCGGGCTGCCGGAGCGCTGACCGAGCCCCGCCAGGCCCAGGCCAACCGCCACCCCGGCGACCAGCGCGAGGCTCACGGCGACTGTCACGAAGGCCGTCCAGGCGGAGCCGGTTCGCCCCCGCCGGAACGTCCCTGGCACGTACACGGGTTCGTCCGGCGGTCCCTCGCGAAGCGCCCGTTCGATCCGGCTAGTGTCCATGCGGCTCCTCCTGCGGACCAGCGACAAGGCGGCCGCGCAGCGTGGCGATGGCCTGCGTGGCGTGCGAACGCGCGGCGCTGGCAGTGATCCCCAGGACCTGCCCGATCTCCGCGTGCTCGAGGTCGGACCGGTAGCGCAGGTAGATGACCTGGCGCTGACGCAGCGGGAGCCTGTCAACCTCGGCCCACACCGCGACCCGGTCCGCCACGTCCGCAGAGCTGCGCTGGGGCCGCTGGCCCAGGGCGGTCACCAGGGCGCGCAACCGGGTGCGAAGGCGGTGCTGGTCCATGGCCAGGCGATAGATGGACCGATAGGCCCATGCCCGCGGGTTGGCGATGACGACCCCCCGCCGATGCTCTCCCAGGAGCCGGGCGAACACCTCCTGGACCGCATCGTCCGCCTGCTCGTCGCTGAGCCCAAGGCGGCGCACGAATCCGAAGAGCGCCTGCGCATCGGCGTCGGCCAGGCTGGCCACCGACCGGGCCGCGGTCCGGTCTGCCGGGATCGACGGCGTGGCCCCATCGGCCGACGCAAAGCGCGCGAGCGCGGGCCACAGCACCATGGGCTGCATGGTGGCGCCCATCCTAGTAGGAGGCGTCATCACCACTGCGCGCGTACGTGTGCTCGGTGACGAGGATCATGTCCGCGTCCATCGCGGAGCGATCGCCGGTGCAGGTCGTCTCCGAGGCCGCGACATCGCACTGCTCCACGACTCCCAGGGTGAGCTCGTCCCCTTTCCGCGCCCAGCGGTAGGTGACCCGGGCGGTGCCATCGGCCCCGGTCATCACCACCGTATCGCCCGTGAGCTGGAGCGGACCTCCGTCACCTGCGGGGGCGCCATCCTCCAGCAACAGCTCGCCGTCGAACAGGAAGCCCTGCCACCAGGTGGCGCCGTTGAACCCGAGGCGGACAGTCACCTGTTGGTGCTTGGCCTCGATGGCACCTCGAAACTGGTCCCGCACCCACTGCCCATCGGCTTCGTCCAGCACGGCGTCCCATGTGCCGGTGAGGGACGCGGTGCCGGCCACGGTACCCGTCTCGGCCGCTCCCCCACATGACGCCAGCAGCGTGATGCCGCCCACCAATACCAGCCTGATGACCGCCTGTCGCATCGCCCTCTCTCCTGGTGCGTTGTATCTCTACGACGCACCGGACGGCGAAACGCTCAGATGCTGCCTGGGATGGATGCCGCCTGGCCTGCAGGCGCAACCGGGGTTCGATCGACGGCCGTATGACGCCCATCTCCCGCCGTTGGGTGCCTGGACGTCACTCGGCCGGCGTGCCCGGGGCCAGCAGCCAGGTCGTCATCATGCCCTTGCCCTTGACCTCCACGCCGTCGCGGCGCTCGAAGGGATAGCGGCCCTCCAGCAGGCGGCAGGTCTCCTCGGTCACCTGGATGCAGCCGGCGACCCCGCTCGACTCCATGCGGGCGGCGGTGTTCACCGTGTCGCCCCACAGGTCGTAGCTGAACTTCCGCTCGCCAATGACACCGGCCGCCACCGGTCCGGACGCGATCCCGGTGCGGATCTGGAGCCGCCGGCCAAGGACCGGCGAGAGTCCGTCCACGTGCCGATGCATGGCCAGCGCCATGTCCACCACCACGGTGGCATGGTCCGCGCGTGGCTCCGGCACCCCGGCGACGACCATGTACGCGTCGCCAATGGTCTTGATCTTCTCCAGCCCGAACCGGTCTGCGAGGCGATCGAACGCGGTGAAGAGCTCGTTGAGGGCCACCAGCGTCTCCCGCGGCGAATGAGCCCCCGCCATCGGCGTGAAATCGACGATGTCGGCGAAGAGGACCGATGCCTCTTCGAACTGGTCGGCGATCACCCGCTCACCGGCCTTCAGGCGCCGGGCGATGGGCTCCGGCAGGACGTTGCGGAGCAGGGCGTCGGATTCGCGCCGCGCGGCCAGCCGCTGCCCGTCGATGTACCGCACGACGCCAACTGCGATGGCCGATGCTCCGAGGAAGTTGATGGCCGTGGCGAGGACGATCTGGGCATGGGGCAGGGCCTGGTCCTTGGGGACGAGCGGATCCAGGAGGACGCCGGCGACGAGGATTGCCGCGAGGCCCAGGTAGGCCACCCACCCGGCGCGGCTGCCGATCAGCAGGATCGCGCCGAGCGGCACGAGCATGCCCCAGGCGACGTTGGACCCCGAGAGCGCGAGCCCGCCCAGGGTGAGGAAGCCGCTGAAGATGGTGGCCAGGGCCACCACCATGGCGATCCAGACCACGGGCTCCAGGCGATGAGTCCGGCTGAAGATCGCCATGATCAGAAGCTGCGTCGTCATCTGGATGACGGCGAACACCGCCACGAGCGGCCGGTCTGTTGCCAGCCCTACGCCCAGGTAGACCAGGCCAACCACGAGGACCGCCCACAGCGTCCCCATCGCCGTCCGCTTGCGGAGCACGAGATCGGCGTCATCAGCCGGATCCGCGCCGATGTCGAGCAGCCGCTGCCACCGCATGATCGGCGCACGATACGCCTTGCGGCCGTGGCGAAGGTTGCCGACTCGACGATGCCCCGCATCTCGTCGACGAGCGCGTCCGGGGTGTTGGGCCGGCTCGATGTACCCTCGCCGTCACCATGGCCGCGACGAACGGGGACGACTCACGCGACGGCGTTGATTTCACCAACCTCGATCAGCCCCTCTTCGACGGAGCGGGTGCGACGAAGCGGGACCTCGTGCACTACCTCGACGCCATCTCCAACCGGATCCTGCCCGGCCTCGAGGACCGGCCCCTGTCCGTCATCAGGGTCCATCGTGGCCAGGAGGCATTCATGCAGAAGAACCTCCCGACGTACACCCCGCCCTGGGTGAAACGGGTCCGATGGTGGTCCCAGTCCTCGAAGCGGGACGTCGAGTACGCCCTGTGCAACGACCGGCGCACGCTGCTGTGGTTCGCGAACCAGCGCGCGGTCGAGTACCACCCGACCCTGGTGCGCGCCGACCACCCCGATCGGCCGACCCACCTGGTCCTGGACCTGGACCCGCCCGATGCCGATGCCTTCGCCATGGCGGTTCTCGCCGCCCGCGCCGTCCGCCAGGCGCTGGCCGATGCCGGCCTCAGCGGCGCGGTCAAGACCAGCGGCGCCAAGGGGCTGCACGTGTTCGTGCCGATGGAGACAAGACCACGTTCGAGGATGCCGCTGCCGCCACCCGGGCCATCGCCGCCCGGGCGGAGCGGATCGATCCCGATGTCGCGACCACAGCGTTCGTGAAGGCCGACCGGGGCGGGAAGGTCTTCGTGGACTCGACCCGGGTCGGCGGCGCCACCGTGGTCGCCGCCTACAGCCCGCGCGTGCGGCCCGGCGTCCCGGTCTCCTTCCCCGTCTCCTGGGACGAGCTGGACGACATCACGCCTGCGGATTTCACCATCCACACCGCGCTCGGCATCCTGGGCGACCGCGACCCGTGGCGCGAGGCGATGCCCAAGCTGCAGCGACTGCCCGCGGACCTGGTCGAAGAGGGCCACGGAATACCCGTCGCCCGCGTCCAGGCCATGCACGAGGGCAAGCGCCGCGCCCGCGCGGCCCGAGGATCAGCCGTGGAATAGAGCCTTCGCGCGCTCTATCAGGCGTCCGCCGGCAGGATCCGGAACGGATGGCCGTTTGCAGCGCGCAGGACCCGGAAGTGCCGCTCGTCCAGGGTGAGGATGTCGCGGATCCCGTACCGATGGGCGAGCACGACCAGCGAGGCGTCCGCCAGGCCCACGCCCAGATCGCCGTGCCGGGCGATCAGGCGTTCCGCGGCCTGGACGTCCTCGGCATCGAATGGCTCGAGCCGGTAGACGCCACGCCCCGCCTCTGCGAGCAGGGCACGCTCCGCCTTCTGCCCAACCCGCGTCGCGAGCAGATAGTCCAGCTCGGCCAGCACGAATGGGGAGAGCAGCCACGGTGCCGGGGCATCGCGCAGCACCGCTGCAGCTGCGGCGTGCTGCCGCTGGCTGCCGTCGATCGCGGCAAGCAGGCCGCTGGTGTCGAGGATGATCACCGCTCGCCGAATCCGTCGAGCAGGTCGTCCACGTGCTCCGCCAGATCCGGCCTGCCGCTCTCGAAGAGCGGCAGCGTCGGCTCGGCGATGCGGTGGGTCCCCGTCACCAGTCCGATACCTTCCCGGATGAGATCTGCCTCACTGCGGCCCCGCGACCGCGCGGTGCGCCGCAGCGCCTCCTTGAGGTCATCGGTCAGGTATACCGTCGTCTTCTCCATGCCACCCATTGTGCCATACATCAGGTGGCATGCCTGCCACCCAGCCATTCGTCAGACATCATCCGGAGTCCCGAGCGGTGCCCGCCGCTTGCCAGCGCGGCGATGGGGCCAACGATGTATGCTCTATACATCATGAAGCGGACCCAGATCTACCTCGGAGAGGACCAGTCCCGCGAGCTCGCCGCCCGCGCTCGGCGGCGCGGCACCACTGCATCCCATGTCATCCGCGAGGCGGTGGATGCGTACCTGGCCCAGCCCGAGTCAGCCGAGGAGCAGGTCCTGCAGCGGTATCGCGCGGCACTCGACGCCGCCTTCGGCGTCGCGCCTCACCTTGCCGATGGCATCGCCTACGTCGACCATCTGCGCTCGGCCGATGCGGATCGGGCTCTTGGCCTGGACGAGCGGCGACACGGGCATCGGCCCAAGTGACCGTCCTCGACACCACCATCCTGATCGATCACCTGCGTGGCGTGGCGGCCGCCGCGGAGTACCTGCGCTCCCTCCCGGCCGTGCCCACCTGCTCAGAGGTGACGCGCGCCGAGGTCCTCCAGGGCCTGCGCAGCAGCGAACGCCGTACCGCCGAGGCCCTGTTCGCGGTGCTGGACTGGGCCGATGTCGACGAGAAGATCGCGCGGCGCGCCGGCGAGCTCGGGCGCCGGTACCGCCGCAGCCACCCGGGGCTGGCCCTGGCCGACCTGCTGATTGCCGCCACGGCGCTCGAGCTGGACCAGCCGCTCGCCACCGCGAATACCCGCCACTTCCCGATGTTCGCCCGCTTGCGCGCTCCCTACTGAGCGACACTGCAGAAGGGGGAACCGAGCCGATGCTGCAGACCGCCCTCGGACGAGTCGCGTCGTCCTGCTGGCACCTGGGCTGAGCTCAGCGGCAAGGAGCAGGTGCTCCCTCCCAGGCGATGTTGGCGCCGAGAGGGCGAGCCCGCCCAGGGTGAGCATGCCGCTGAAGATGGTGGCCAGCCCGACACCGATGAGGATCCAGGTTGCCGGCTCCAGCCGGCGGGTCCGGCTGAAGACCACCAGGTTCACCAGCTGCACCGACATCTGGATGACGGCGAACACCGCAACGAGCGGTCGATCCGTCGCCAGGCCGGTGGCCAAGTAGACGACGCCAACGGCGAGCACCGCCCACAGCGTCCCCATCGCCGTCCGCTTCCGGAGCGCGAGATCGGCGTCGTCAGCCGGATCGGCCCCGATGTCGAGCAGCCACTGCCACAGCATGATCGGGGCAGAACACGCAGTCGCAGCTCATATCCAGCCCCCGGGGCCAGCCCGAAACCCGCCCCGCCGAGCCGAGCGTCGCCTCAATCCGCCAGGGCGATGACCTCGGCGACCCGGACGGGGTGCGAGAACCCCTTCATCGACATCTCCCCGGCATCGGCCACCTTGACGTGCTCGCCCATCCGGGCCCGGGTGCGTGGGCTGATGAGGATCGCCCCGTCCCCGGCTTCCGCACACAGCCGCGCTGCCAGGTTCACAACACTCCCCACCGCGGCGTAGTCGACGCGGCCCTCGAAGCCAATGCGCCCCATGGTGGCGTACCCGGTGGCGATGCCCACGCCGAAGCCCAGCGCATGGCCCATCAGCCGCCAGCCCTCGGCGAGGGCCGCGACATCGGTTCGCAGGGCGAGTGCCATGCGCACCGCGCGTTCGGCATGTTCCGGCTGCTCCACCGGGTCGTTGAAGAAGACCATCACCCCGTCGCCGGTGAAGCGCTCCAACGTGCCTCCCACCTCCGTGATGCCCCGCCCCAGCACGCCGTGGTACTCCCGGAGCACCTGCATGACATCTTCGGGCTCGGCCGCTTCGCTGAAGGCCGTGAAGCCACGCAGGTCGCAGAAGACGACCGTGATCTCGCGCCGATGTCCCGCCAGCAGCCGCTCCCCCTCCGGGCTCGAGACCAGCGCGGCAACCTGCGGCGACAGGAATCGGGCCAGCTCCTTGCGCTGCCGCTCGATGGTGCCCACCAGCTGGGTCGTCGTCACCGCGATCACCGCCTGGTCGGCGAACTGCTGCAGGACCTGGATCTGGTCGTCGCGGAAGGGCATCGGCCTGTCTCGCCAGACCGTCACCACCCCGACCACCTCTTCCTCGCGCATCATGGGCACGCCGACCATGGCGCGGAAGCCGCCCAGCTCCTTTGCCTCCGGGTAGTCGTACTCCGGGTCCAGCTCCACGTCCGGAATGTGCACCGCACGCCGTTCGACGGCGGTCCGGCCCACCAGCGTCCCGCGCGCCGGCAGGATGGGGTGGGCCAGGTTGAACTCGATGATGGCTTCCGATGAGCCGATGGCGGCCGCGTGCCGGTAGCGACCGTCCTCGGCGCGGAGGTAGATGAACCCACGCTCTGCATGGCAGAGCCGGGTGGCGTGGCTCAGGATCGTGGCCAGCACCGCCTCGAGGTCGAACGGCGCCCCGCCCAGCGAGCGCAGGACGTCGCCGAGGGCTTCCTGGTAGGCGGCTGAACCCTCGGCTGAGCCCTCGTCGGGCGGCGGGCTTGCCATCGCCGACGAGTCTACGCGATGCGCCATGACACGGACCTTCGACGGAGCGGGTGGGGCGTACGATCCAGCGATGCGCATCCTTGTCGTGGGCGCCAGCGGATACATCGGTGGCCGCCTCGCCTCCGTGCTCTCGTCGCTCGGGCATGAGCTCGTGCTCATGAGCCGCGACGCGCGGCCGCTCGCTGCACGGTTCCCGGACGCTGAGGTGGTGGGCGCAGATCTCCTCGAGGCTTCATCGCTTGTTCGCGCGCTGGAAGGTGTCGAGGTCGCCTACTACCTTGCCCACTCGATGGGTTCGGGGGAACGCGGCTTCGCCGATCGCGACAGGACGGCGGCGCGGAACTTCGCCGCGGCGGCCTCGGAGGCAGGCGTCCGGCGCATCGTGTACCTGGGTGGGCTCGGCGACGAGACCGCTGACCTCTCGGCTCACCTGGCGAGCCGCCAGCAGACCGGGAAGGAGCTCGCCTCGCACGGCGTGCCCGTCACCGAGTTCCGGGCCGCGATCATCATCGGCTCCGGAAGCGCGTCCTTCGAGATCCTTCGCCATCTCACCGAGCGGCTGCCGATCATGATCACGCCGCGCTGGGTTGGCACCCGTTGCCAGCCAATCGGGATCCGGGATGCGCTCGACTATCTCGTTGGCGCGCTCGACCATCCGGAGATCACCGGCGTCGTCGAGATCGGCGGGCCGGACATCCTCTCGTACGGCGACATGATGCGAACCTACGCCCGGCTTCGCGGCCTCCGGCGCCTCATGATCCCGGTGCCCGTCTTGACACCGCGCCTCAGCTCGTACTGGGTCAGTCTCGTCTCTCCCGTCCCAGCCGGGATCGCACGGCCCCTCATCGAGGGTCTGCGGAACGAGGTCATCGTCCGCGATCCGCGCCCTGCCGCGGCCTTCGGCCTCCAGCCCGCGTCGTACGAGACCGCGCTGGGGCACGCCATTGACCGAACCGATCGCCATGCCGTGGAATCGACCTGGTTCGACTCGCTCGACACGCCGGGCCGCGAGGAGCTCCCGACCCTTAGCTCACACGAGGGGATGATCATCGAGCGACGTCACCGGGTCGTCCCGGTGCCGGCGGATCGCCTGTTCGCCGAGGTCGAGCGGCTGGGCGGCTCGGCCGGCTGGCCCTACGCCAACTTCCTGTGGCGGACTCGCGGCCTCCTCGATCGACTTGTCGGCGGGGTCGGCATGCGGCTTGGACGCCGATCGCCAACCGAGCTGCGGGTCGGCGACGCCCTCGACTTCTGGCGGGTGGAGGCCGTGGAGCGCCCAACCTTGCTGCGTCTCCGCGCGGAGATGCGTGTCCCCGGCCGTGCCTGGCTCCAGTACGAGGTGACCGAGACCTCGGGGGGCAGCCGCCTGGAGCAGACCGCCTTCTTCGAGCCGAAAGGCCTGCCCGGCCTGGCGTACTGGTATCTCCTCTATCCCGTCCACGGCCTGATCTTCCGCGGCACGGTCCGCCGCCTTGCCGAACGAGCCCTGAGCTCTCCGTAGGAGCAGGAACGTGCCCCGCACCGGCCCCTGACGACGACCAAGGTCCCCGCCGCCAGGCGAGTGGGGAAATCGACGTGGTGGTTGGACAAGGGATGAGCCGCAACCGATGCTGCCGGATGAGTGACCCGCGGCTACGCCCCACTGGGCCGGGAGGCGCTACCCTACCGGGAAGCTGCAGAAAGGGGGATCCGGGCTGTTGCCGCAGACCACCGTCGGTCGAATCGTGTTCCTCGTGCTGGCCATCGTGTTCTTGGTGATGCCTGCCTTCGCCGCAACCGCGATGTCCCTGAGCAATGGGTAGCTTCCGGGTTCGATGCTCGATCTCCCTGGGCACCGGCTCAGAGCGCGGGATCAGGACGACGTGCCGATGACCGCCCATCGCACTCGCGCCGTCCGGCTGGTCGCCGCGGCCGGACCCCTGGCCCTCCTGCTCGCCGCCTGCGCACCGGCCGTCTCCCTCCCAACTGACTCGGCGTCCGCCGAGGTCGTGCTCGACACCTATCTCCGTGCCCTCGTGGCCGGCGACTGCAGCACCGCGAGCAAGCTCGGCGTGGGGGCGTTCAAGGATCGCGGCAGCGGAAATCTGTGCGGAGACACCCAGGTGAGCGCCTACGGCATCCTCGGGGACCCAGCCCGGCCATCGTCCGGAGAGCAGGTGTTCGCCACTACCCTGACCACCACGGGTACCGCCGATGGAACCGTTCCAGCCGGGGAGATCACCTGGTTCTTCACACTGCGCTACCAGCCCGACGGCTCGTGGCGCATCACCGGAGGTGGGTCGGGGCCCTAGCCCCCGGCGCCCGCAAGAATGAACGCCGCGTAGCGCTCCTCGAGCCGATCGCGATCCGGCCGGAGGGACTCCGAGCGCGGCAGCAGGATCGGCTGGTGGTGCATCTCCTTGAGGCCATGCAGCAGCATCGGTCCGTCCTCTTCCTCGAGGACCGACTGGCGCACCTCGATCAGGTAGTCCGGCCGCACGGCCAGAAAGTGTCGATCGAACGCGGCATGGTGGAGCTTGCACAGCGCGAGCCCGTTCGAAACCACCGGCTCTCCCTCCGGCTGGCTGTCCGCGATGATGTGCGCCGCGTCCAGCAGCTCCTGGTGCCGCAGCCGGCACAGCGCGCACCGGGTCCGGTATGCCTCCAGCACCCGCGCCCGGAACGCCTGCTGATGCAGACGGCGCTTGACCGATGCCGTGACGTACTCGCGCCGGATCTCCGCCCGCTCCTCCGCGATGGATGAGCCGATGGCGCTCGGCACCACGGCCTGCGCCGCATCGTCGACCGCGACGTCGAAGAACAGCTCACTGCGCCGATCCCCGACGATGTACACCGGCCAGACCGCCAGGTACTGCCCCGGCTCCAGCCCGTAGAAGTAGACGAGCGGAACCTGGCGCTGCATCGCCAGCCGCAGCCCGCGATTGTCGGGATGATCCGGGTCCGTCCCCCGATACGCGTACTGCAGACCCGAAGTTCCGAATGTGTCGTGGTAGGGCCCGCGCGACACCGTCGTGATCGACAGCGGGACGTCAATCAGGATCCGTGGCTTGAAGATCCCCTGCGGCCCGAGAAGCGGCACGCGCTGACCGTCGAAGACGAATCCCTCTGCCAGGGTCGTCCTCGGCAGCACCTCGCCGCGCATCTCGACCTGCGCCGCGAGCCACTGGAAGGCTGCCAGCCGTACGCGCAGGTCATGCTCGCTGTCCATCCCCACCGCCAGGATAAGCCGCCACTAACGCCACGGTACGCGTTGGTCCGCATCCTGCGGCCCGTGCTAAACGCACCAGTCAGGATCGACAGGAACCGGGGATACAATCGCCGTCAGCTGGCCCGGATCAAGGAGGCTGTCCGAGCCCACCACGACGAGTTCGAGGAGCGGTGGCATGAGTTCTTCGGCTAGGAAGCTCGAATTCCAGCCATCGGTTGCCACCTCGGTTCGCGTGGACCGCTCCCGTTTCCACGTGCTGTTGGCCGATGGCCGGGAGATCAGCGCCCCACTTGAACGATTCCCCCGCCTGACAGACGCCACTCCCCACCAGCTGGCCAATTGCGAGGTCACTGCCTTTGGCACGGCCATTCGCTGGCCGGAGCTCGACGAGGACATCGGCGTCGCCGCGCTCCTCGGCATCCCGGAGGACGAGCTCGAGTCGGCAGCCGGCTTCCAGGCTGGCGAACGCGAGTAGGCGATGGCATTGACCCGTCCCGCTTTGGCGGCCGACGTGGGCGTCACCGACGCACAGCTCACCGTGACCCTGACCGATGGGCGCGAGATCAGCACTCCGCTAACGGAGTTTCCCCGGCTGGTGGCCGCCACCTCCGTCCAGCGCGCGAACTGGGAGATCGTCGATTCCCGCACGGCCATTGCCTGGCCCGAGATCGACGAGGAGATCGGGCTTGCCGGCCTCCTCGGTGTCTCCGAAACGGCCCTCGAGGAGGCCGCCGGCTTCACCATCCAAAGCCGCGAACCGTCTCCGTAGCGGTTCCCCTAGCGCTGACAGTCCACCCATACGACGCGGGCGATGCCGGTATCTCCCCATCTGAGGTCGCCGCCGGCGAATCGCACGCCCTGGACCGACTGGAGCTTCGGCAGGCAGTCCGGCCACCCGCCTTCATGCTCGGATCCGCTGGCATCCCTCCACGCCACGCTCGACTCGAAGCCGTAGAACACGTCGCCTGCCTGGAGCGTGGCCTGGTCCCCGCCAACGTAGCCGCTGCCCGTGAGGATCGGTAGCTGCACGGGTCCCTGCCTGCCGGCGACATAGCCCGCGCCAAACCCCACGACCATCGCCAGCGCCACGGCCGCCACGACCAGCCATGCAGAACGCACCACGATCCCCACCTCCACTGCCGGCTCTCCTCCCCATGCGCGCGCAGGCAAATCCTACTTGAGACACGCGCTACCCTACCGCTGAAGCTGTCGAAATCGGGGGACCACAGCCGATGCCGCAGATCAGCGACCGCCGCCTCAACGCGCTCCTCCTGGGCTTGCTCGCGCTGGTGGTCGTTGCGGTCCTGGTGAATTTCCTCATGGCCCCGCACCCCACTCGCATCTACGAGCATGGCCCGGTCTACCTGATGCCATCGCCGTGAAGCTCTCTGCGGGGACGACCGAGCAGTTCGTGCGAGACGCCATGGCACACCGCATCGCGGAGAAGCTGGCGGTCGAGTACAAGGCCGCCATCGGTCACAAGCCCGGCGCAGCCGAGTACACCTCCTGGCAGAACAGCCTCACCGCCCTGGGCTGGCTCGTGGACCACGCCCGGCTCAACGACCACGGCATCATCCTCGAGTACCAGCTGCCCCTGAGCTCCCTGCGCCTGGACGCCATGCTCACCGGCCGCCAGGGCACAGCGACCGGCGACCGCAACGCGGTGATCGCCGAGCCAATGAAGGTTGAGGCGTAACGGCGGTGGACGAGCTGCTTCTCATTCGGCTTGGCATCCTCGCCCTCGCGGCGGTCGGGATGCTCCAGGCGCTCTGGCTGGCGCGCCGCAGCCCCGGCCCAACAGTTGCGTTCGGCCCGTACCTGATCGAGAAGCGTACGTGGATTCGGCTGGTCGTCGGATGGAATCTCATTGGCTTGCCCCTCCTCGCGTTCTTCATGTTCGTCGTGTGGAACCCATGACGGGAAGCCCGCAAGTGCCCGGTGCTGAGCCTCTGCAGCCGTGAGATGAAGACCCCGCCAAGCCGCCAGATGAAAGAGGATCTCGAGGCCGCGCGCGCGGCGCGGCTCGGCCCGCGTGCCGCGCGCCTGATGCGGTTCAACGACTGGTTCTTCGAGCACTACCTGATCGGGATGCTCATTGGGGTCCCGCTGGGACTCGTGGTCATCGTCCCCATCATGATGGGCTTCTTCGCCGCCTGGCATGCCTTGCCTATCGATCCTGTCTTCAGGAGCAACGCCGCGACTGGCCTGGCACTGATGGCCTTCATCGTGGTGGGCGCCACACTGCTCAATGTCGAGGTTCGCCGACGCATGGCGAGAGGGATCCGGCAGCGGACCGGGGTGCCCGTGGCCTGGTGGCGGATTCCGCGGGACCGCTTTGGGGTGTGGCAGTGGCAGTCCGATCCGCGAGTCTTTGACGCCTGGCTGGAGGAGCAGCGGGCGCAGCCGGCGAGCACCGGTTCCAGGTGGCACGACGGGCTCACCTCAATGTGGTTGCTGGTGGGGGTTGCGGCGTTCGCAGCTCTCCTCTTCTGGCATTGGCAGATCGGACTGCTGGCTGGCGCGCTGGCCCTGCTGCTCTTCGCACGACCGCGGAACCGCTGACCGGCGGCGTCGTGGCGGGGAGCGCCTCATTCGGCACGTCCCGGTAGATCAGCCATGACGGAAGTACGGCATCGGCGGGTTGTTTCGGTTGCTAGAGTGCATTCACTGCCCATAGGGGGAGGCCGCCCAAGGCCCATGATTCGGCGTAGCGATTCACGCATCGCGCGCGTGCCCGCGCGCCACGACCATGCTCAAGGGTGAGGGGTGGCCTGTCGCCCGGCTGAGTCCCGTCACCTCTGAGACCGGACTCATGGCCAGGCAGCGCGACGGTGGGGCAGCCAGGCCCGTCCGCGAGCCGTGACATGCCGGAGTTCCTCTTCTTCGCCGTCTTCATCATGTTCGCCGTAGGCCAGCCACTGACTCGCCGCTGGGTCGCTCGTCGCTGGGCCGACGGCCGACTGGGCAACCTCAGCGCGGTCCTGATCCTGCTTGGAACGTCCGGCGTTGGGCTGGGCCTCCTGCTCCTGGTTGGCATGGTCATCCTCCATCCGTCACCGGATGCCATCCCAGCCGTGGGCGCAATGCTGTTCTTCACGTCGGTCGTCTTTGGGTTCGCGATGACCGCGGCAACGTACGCGTCCAGCCATGGTGTGCGCGAGCACCTGCGGGCCCAACGCGCCAAGCAGGACAGGTCGAAGGGATGAACACGCGTCAGTGGCGCGCCGGCCTGGCCTTCGTGGTGGCGATCGGCGTGGCTCTCTCCGCCTGCGACGGTCGCGGCACCGCAACGCTCAGCCCGGCGCCTGGAGCCACCTCGTCCAGCCCGCCAGTTGCCACCACAGTGCCAACACCGACCGCAACGCCCAGCCTTTCCGCCACTCCAACCCCGGAGCCGAGTCCGTCGACCACGGAGGCTGCTGCGGTCGAGCCCGGATGCTTCGACCTCACGGCCTCGACTGGCACCCCGGCGCCGATGCCCTCCATGGTTCCCACCGCAACACTCCGCAATCGCCTGCCGATCCTCGACCCGGTGTTCTCACAGCGGATGGCCTTCATCGGCTCCTCGCTGACGGACGGCGGCATCGCGAGCATCTATGTCTCTGCCTTCCAGGCATGCAGCGGGGCCGGCCGAGCCAGCATCCGCTTCGGGTGGGTCAAAGGCGGCGAGGACGCAGGCGTCGTGCCCATGGCGGTCGAGATCAACGGGTACAGCGGCTGGCAGCTGGCGGCGATGATGATCGACGGGAACGCGCAGGATCCGGCCCTGCGGAGCAGGCTCACCTTGGGAGCGCACCACGGGTGGGAGTACCTCTACACCGATAGCCTCGCCCTGAGCGCCAGCTCCACGACGCTGTACATCATGCAGGCCTTCTGTTGTGTCGACGCCACCGGCACCGACACGTTCAGCTTCGAGCAGGTCGTCAACGACTATCTCGACCGCACGAACGACACCCCCGCGCCGATGCCGGCGGATTGACACCAAAGAGCGTCTGGGTGGCGTCCGTCCTGAGCGAAGGCAGTGCTAACCTGCGGAGCGGCGACAACCGCCGCTGCCCAGGAGGGGGTGCAGTTGCCCGAGTCTGAAGGCCGCAGGGCCTATCACGAGTCCGACGACGACAGCTGGTTCGACCGGCTTCTGATGGCATTCGTGCGGCGAGTGTCAGGACGAACGATCGTCGCCGTCTCCCTTGTCCTGTATCCCGGTTTCGGCTTGATCCTCCCATTACTGCTGGCGTGGCCGACGCTTTGGCTGGTTGACGCCAACGTGTTCGGAGTCTTCTTCGCTGCCCTGCTCAGCCTTGGCTGGCTCGTTGCACAGCTCGAGGCGAAGGATCGGCGGCACCTCCTCGAGTGGACCACAGACCTTCGGCACCTCACTGCCGAGGAGTTCGAATGGTTCGTGGGCGAGGTCTTCCGCCGCGAAGGCTGGGACGTCACCGAGACAGGACGGCAGGACGCGGCGGACGGCAACGTCGACCTTGTGCTGACGAAGGGCAAGGAGCGCGTCATCGTTCAGTGCAAGCTCTGGCAGTCATGGTGGGTGGGCGTGAAGGAGATCCGAGCCTTCGCCGGAACGCTTCGGGCCGACCACCGACCAGACACGAGAGGCCTCTTCGTGACCTTCAGCGACTTCACCGAGGAGGCCCGTCAGGAGGCAAAGCGAGCCGATGTCGAGCTCCTTGGTAGGCACGAGCTATTCCTCCGGGCAGAGAGGGCACGCCGAGCGGAGCCATGCCCAATCTGCGAGCAGCCCGATGCTCCT
>CAWDVA010000010.1:0-233814 GCA_963805645.1 uncultured Chloroflexia bacterium
GTGGTGCTGGGCCTACTGGTCCTGACCGCCCGCCGATTCCCGCGGCTGCTGGTCTGGGGCGCTGCCGCTGCCACCGCCATCGGCCTCCTGGGCGTCCTGGCCAACGTCGCCTCGCTGCTGATCCTGGCCGGCCGCGGGTAGGGGCGCGGTGCGGGCGACATCGGCCCGCAGCCAGGACGGCGCCCAGTAGGCGAGGGCCAGTCCCGCCGCCGCCACCGCCGTCACCGCCCAGTCCGTGAGCGACCATCCGCTGACGGCGATCGCCACGGCCACCGCCCACATGACCGCCACCACGCCCACCGCGGGTCGGGTGTGGGTCAGCGGCCGGCCCAGCAGGTACAGGCTGACCACCGCCAGCACGCTGATCTGCAGTGCATCCATCAGACCGATCCTACCGCCTGCGATCCGTTGGCAGACCCGCCATCGGGCACCGTCATGGCCCTATCGTCCATTTGACTCTGCCGGATCATCGGCCACACCATGCCGTGCCGCATCTGCGGCGCTGCACCGCACAAGGGGTCCCGCCCGATCATGCGCAAGGTCTTCGCCCTGGTGGCCGCGGCCGCCATTGGTCTCCTGGCTGCCTGCTCCAGCCAGCCATCGTCCACCGATCCGTACCAGGTGGTCGACCAGGCCACCCACGCCACCTACGGGGATCTTGTGCAGGCCAACCTGGGCGTGGATGTTGCCGGCTCACAGCCGGTCCACGTCGATCCGTCTGCCATCCGGCTCGTGATGGATACGAAGTCCGGCAAGGCCGATTTCGCCCTGTCCGTGCCCATGGACGCCCTCCAGATGGACGCGGCCACGCGCGCCCAGCTGGGCCTCACCGGCGACACCCTGGATCTCGACGTGCGCTACGACGGCACGGCCCTGTACACCAGGAGCCCGCTCCTGGCGCCGATCCTCTCCGCGCTGGTGCTGCAGACCGGCGGGTCGCCCGGCGACTACTCCGGCTGGGTTCAGCTGGGCACCACCGCGGAGCTGGCCGCCCTGGCCGGGGGCCTGGTTCCCCAGGTCAGCATTCCGCCCATCGCGTCCGTTGGCGCGCAGGCGAGCCACGACGCCGCCACCCTCAAGCAGGACCTGGAGGGCGCCGGGATCACCCTGACCTTCGTGGGGCGCGAGCAGCGCAACGGTGCGTCGGCCGACCACCTGACGGCCAGCATCGACCCGACAAAGCTGGAGGGCAGCCCCATGGCCTCGCAGCTGCCCGGTCAGATCTCGCAGGTCGAGGGCGCCCTCAACCAGGCCGATCTGGCGGCCGACCTGTGGTTCGCCGCGGACTCCCACCAGCTGACGGAGGTGGACATCACGGCCACCCCCAAGGACACCACCGATACGTCCAAGCTCTCGTTGGTCCTGCTGATCAGCACGCCAACCGATGCCAGCGTCCTCGAAACGCCGGCGGACTACAGCACGCTCCCGCTGGGGCCCATCATCCAGTCCCTCATGCAGTCGTTCGGGGCGGGCCTGCTCAACGGGATCTGACCCGCACCCGCCGGCGCCGGCCCGCAGCCGGCTCGAACATCCGCAGCGCGGGGCCGGCGACCGCATGGGCCCCAGCCGCCGATGCCACGCGCGCCTTGACCCATATATGATGATCAGCCATCATGATCTACCATGATGACCAGGCAGACGGTGACCGCCGGCGCGCTGCGCGCCAGGCTGGGGGAGATCCTGGACCGCGCGTCGGCGGGGGAGCGGATCCTGATCGAGCGCGACCACAAGCCCATTGCGGTGCTGGTCTCGCCTGAGGACGCCGCCCGGCTTGAGCCGGACGAGCAGGAGCGGATTGCCCGCAGCCTCGCCGCGCTGGACAGGCTGGACGCCCTGCGGGAACGCCTGAAGCGCGATCATCCATGGCCTGCCGATGCTCCCGATGCGGTCACCGCCATTCGTGAGGACCGCGCGCGGGACGACGTGCCATGAGCGACTCGTCGGCCGGGCCCCTGGTCGTCGACGCGTCGGTTGGCGTCCCGTTCGTACACGACGAGCCCGCCTCCGCGGAGGTGTCCCGGCTGGTCCACGCGTTCCGACGAGCCGGCCGGCGGCTGATGGTGCCCCCGCTCTTCTGGCTGGAGGTGCTCAATGTCCTCGGCCGCCGCTACCGGCTGGGTCCGGACGTGCTGCTCGAGGCGCTCGCCGAGCTCGACGCCGCAGGCATCGAAACGGTGGAGTTCGACCGGCCGATGCTCCTCCTTGCCCTCGATGCGGTCGTCCGGCACGGTCTGACGGCCTACGACGCCGCCTACCTCGCCCTGGCCGAGGCCGCCGATGCCGAGCTGCTCACCGCCGATGCCTCGCTCGCCGCGGCCGCCGGCGCCCGGGCGCGGCTGGTGGGTCCGGGCCGCATGAGCGAGCCGCCGGCCCCCTACTCCGCCGGATCGTGGACAGACTGGCCGGGCGCCGCCGCCTACCTCGCCGATCTGCGGGCCCGCGTCGCCGCGCCGGAGAAGCCCCCGGCCGGTGGTACAGCGGTCATAACCTAACGTCGCCGAAGGGCCGTCTTGCGCCCCGCCGGCGACGGTACGTCACGCCGGCGCGAACCTGGCGTCGGGGAAGGGCCATTCCCCGACGTTACGTTACGGTGGCCGGAACACTGCGCCCGCCCCCGCCCGCCTCGCTCGCTTTGACGGAGAACCCCCTCAGGCGTACGCTCCGATATGTGACGCTGCAACTATCTCCCGAGCCCCGGGGCGCTCGGTGACCACCTCCCGCCGCCAGCGCCTGGGCGCCGAGTCCGGCCCCGCCTCCGCCCCCTCCGCCCCCACCGCGCCACCCGACCACGAGGGCGCGATTGCCGGGGCGGCGTATGGGCGCCATCGGCGCACCCACCGCGTTCGGGGGCACATGCGCCCGCGCGTCCTGCAGCTGCTGGCCACCGGGGGAAACGGGGGAGCCCAGGAGAGCTACTCCGGGCTGCTCCTGCACCTGGACCGTTCCCGGTACGACGTTCGCGCCCTGTCGCTCAGCCGCGGGTCGGCCGTCCAGCGCCTCCATCGGCTTGGGATCAGCGTGGACGTGATCGAGCAGGAGGAGGACGAGGTCGCCGTTCGCGAGCTGGCGGCGTACCTGCGTCGCAACGAGATCGACCTGGTCCACGCCCACATGTTCCGCGCGGAGGTGGTGGGCACCCGCGCCGCCGTGGCGGCCGGCACGCCGGTGGTGATGGCCACCGTCCACTCCTCGCGGGTCCGCTCCCCGGAGGACGTGGCCACGCTCGCCGAGCTGACGCCGCTCATGGATCGGCTGATCATCCCGTCGGACGCCATCGCGGAGAAGGTGCGGGCGGAGGGCCGCGTGGCGCCGTCCACCATCCTTCCCAACGGGGTGGACCTCTCGCGCTTCGCCCTTCCCGCGCCACCCTGCGGCCTGCGCGACGAGCACGGCATTCCCTGCACCGATGTCCTCCTGGGCGTGGTCGCCCGCCTCGAGCCGGAGAAGGGCCACACCCACCTGGTTGCGGCCATGCCGGCCATCGTGGAGCGCGCGCCAAAGACCTGGCTGGTGATCGTGGGGGAGGGGTCGGAGCGCGAGTCGCTGGAGGCCCAGGCCCGCGCCCTCCCGGCGCCCGCGCGGGACCGGATCATCTTCACCGGCCGTCGCGACGACATCGCGGCCGTCACCGCGGACCTGGACATCGCCGTCCTGCCCTCCCTGCGCGAGGCGCAGGGCATCTCCATCCTGGAGGCCATGGCCCGCCGCAAGCCGGTGATCGCCTCCCGCGTGGGCGGCATCCCCGAAGTCGTGACCGATGGCGTCTCCGGCATCCTGGTCCCGCCGGAAACCCCCGCCGCCCTCGCCGATGCGGTGGTGCGCCTGGCCCGCTCCCCGCGGCTCCGTCGCGAGATGGGCGACGCGGGGTATGCCACCGTGGAGTCACGGTTCAGCATCGATGCCATGGTGCGGCGGATCGAGGCCCTGTACGGCGAGGAGCTGGAGCGTGCGGGCGTCGCGGGGCCGCTCACCTCGGCCCGGGCCCGCGCAGACGGTCACTCCGGCCACACCGGCCCGGCGCACCGCTCCTCTGACCGCGGCTCCCGGCGCCCGTCGGACCGGGGAGCCCTGGAGATCCCGCCCCTCTAGCTCGTCCCCGGACGCCTCGTGTTCGAGCCGGTGTGACCTGGCGTCGCCGAAGGCGCGTCAACGGGTGCAAGCGCGACGTTGCGTTACAGCCACTCGACCACTCGTCGAGCACCGCGTCCGCGTGCGCGTCCGCGTCCGCGACTGCGGCGCACGGCCGCGACCGTGGCCTCG
The DNA here is from genome assembly GCA_963805645.1 of uncultured Chloroflexia bacterium. GTDB lineage: Bacteria > Chloroflexota > Limnocylindria > QHBO01 > QHBO01 > CAVXEH01. The sequence goes on from CAWDVA010000010.1 coordinate 4,261, forward strand.
GTGCACGCCCCCCGCTCGGGGGCCCGTCAGGGACGGATCCCGTGCTCACCCACGAGCGGTACGAAGACCACCGGCTCGGTCTCCCGCCGGCTCAGCGCCTCGCCGTGGCGCTCCACCACGGTGAGCCACTGCTGGTCCGGCGTGCCCACTGGCATGACGAGCAGGCCGCCATCGGGCGAAAGCTGGTCCAGCAGCGGCCCGGGGATCTCCGGCCCCGCGGCGGTGACCAGGATCGCGTCGTAGGGTGCGGCGTCGGGGAAGCCGGCGGTCCCGTCGCCCACGACCACCCGCACGTCGGGATAGCCCGCGGTCCGCAGCCGCTCGACCGCCTCCGCGGCCAGCGGCGCGTGGCGCTCCATGGTCACCACGCGTGCACCCAGCTCGGCGAGGATGGCCGGCGGCGTACCCGCTCCCGGTTCCGATCTCCAGGACACGGGCCTCCCGCCACCCAGCGCGCGGGCGGGCATGCGTGGTCATGGCCGCCACCACGTACGGCTGGGAGATGGTCTGCCCCGAGCCTATCCCCAGCGCGCGGTCCGAGTACGGATGGTCGGAGGTCACGAACGCGTGGCGCGGCACGCTGCGGAAGGCGCGCAGCAGCTCCGGGTCGGTCAGGCCGCGGGCCTCGATCTGGTCACGGACCATGCGCTCGCGCAGCCGATGCCACGGGTCGGGCCCCTGGGTGGCGGGATCCGGCGAGGCGGGATCCGGCGACGCGGGATCCGATGGGTCGGGTTCAGGCGGGCTGTGGGGCGATCGGTTCGCCGGCAGCCATCGGCGCCAGCGCATGGGCGGGTGGGATCGGCGTCAGTCGAAGCCGGTTCCGGTGGGCGTCGCGTCCGCGGTCTCGTGCCTATCGGAAGAGCGGTTGGACCCATTGCCGTTGCCGCCATCGGTCCGGCTGGCGCTGTCGTAGGCGCCCAGCGTGGCCGCGTCGAGCAGGTCGTTCAGCAAGCGGTCCGCGCGCTGCCGCAGCAGGCGCCGGGTCTCGATGCCGCTGCGCGGTGCCAGCAGCACGCCCACGGCCAGGCCCAGGAAGAAGAACCGGATCGCGACGCGAACGCGGCTGATCATTGGCGTGTGCTCCTCGTGTCGGGGGGACTGCGGGTCAGGATACCACCGGCCCCCGGGCATCCCTGGCCCCGCCGTCGACCGTTCCGCAGCTCCCGACCTGCGTGGCGCGACCACCACTCGCATTAAGTCCCTCGACGCCGCGCATCTGCTGCGCCGCGACGCCGAGACGAGCTCGACTTGCCGCGTCCGTCCGCATCATTGCGACGCTGGACGCGGTTAACGCGCGCACCAGTCGCAGGACGCAGGTCAGGGGGCCGGCGGAGCCGGGCTGGGCCGAGTTACGGCGAGGAGGTCGGGACCAGTGACGGCGCGAGCGAGCTCGAGGGCACCGGCGCCACGGACGCCGAGGGGTTGACGGTGGGCTCCGCGGTCGGGCTCGGAGTGAGCAGGCTGGACGGGATTCCAAGCGCCGAGAACACCAGGATCAGCACGAAGACCACCGCGACCAGAATGACCCACGGCGCCGCGAGCCTGTCCTTCTTGGGAGGCAGGCTTCCCCGGTAGCCTCCGCCGCCGATGCCGGTCGCGACCTGGGGACCGCCGCGGCGCCGACCGGCGCGCGGCTCCTCCTCTTCTTCCTCCTCGTACTCGTCGTCGCCTGTCGCTTCCTCGGGCTCCGATTCGGCCTCGGGCTCGGCCTCGGGTTCGGGTTCCGGCTCCGATTCGGACTCGGGTTCTGGCTCGGGCGTCGTCGCGACCTCGACCTCAGGTTCGGGCGCAGCCTCCGCCTCGGGCTCAGGCGCCGACGTGGCCTCGGGCTGGGGCTCCTCGGCCTGCGGCTCGGGCTTCTCAGCCTCGGATTCGGGGCGCTTCGGCTCCTCGGGATTCTCGGTGGTCATACGGCCGCGAAGGGTAGCACGCGATCGGCGTTCGTGATGGGCAGCGCGCTCATCGAGCGTTGCGCATGGACGGAACGAAGACCGCGACGACCGCCGCGATGGTGCACACCGCCCCGCCCACGCCCATCACGATGGCCGGACCGTTTGCCGGCCCCAGGATGTCCGCCAGCCAGCCCGCCCCGGCCATGGAGGCGGCCATCACGCCGTACACGAGGGCCTGGCGGGTGGAGACCACCCGGCCCATCAGCCGCTGCGGCGTGCGCTGCTGGAACAGGGTGATGTTGGGGATCAGGAAGATCATGTTCGTTGCGCCCACCAAGAAGAACAGGACCATGGCCCAGACCGGGTCGCGGACGAAGGCGGCGGCCACGAAGACCAGCCCGAACGAGAAGAAGCCCACGATCGACATCGGTCCCTTGGGGAAGCGCTCGGCGACGGCCCCGATCACCACCCCGCCCACGATGCTGCCCAGGCCGATGGCGGCCATCAGCAGCGAATAGTTGAACGGGAAGCCGATGTGGCTGCGGTCCAGGACCGTCTGCGCATAGAGCAGGGAGCAGGCGATCTCGGCCCCCACCGCGATCTGGGAGAAGGCGCTCACCACGGTGTTGCTGAACAGCTCGGCCTGGCGGCGCAGGAAGAGCCAGCCATCCACCATCTCGCGCCAGATGGCCCCCAGGCTGAGGCGCTCCCCCACGTGGTCGGACGGTCCCATGACCATGGCCCACAGGAGCACGCCGCTGATGAGGTACGACGCGCCGTCGATGATGAACGCCACGCCCACCAGGGAGCTGAGCGCCGCCACCAGCAGACCGGCCACCGGGTAGCCCAGCAGGTCGGCCATGGTCTCGGTGAGGGTTACCGCGGAGTTGGCAGCCACCAGGTCACGATCGCCCACCACCAGCGGCACGATGGCCACCTTGGCCGGGCGGAAGACCAGGCTCACGGTGGCGACGGCGAAGGCCACCACGTAGACCAGGGCGATGTTGATGTCGATGACGATCGGTACCAGCAGCACCAGCCCGGCCCGCAGGACGTCGCACACGATCATGGTGACGCGGCGGTCCCACCGGTCCGCGAGCGCGCCGGCGAGCGGGCCCAGGATGACGTTGGGGGCGGCGGTCATGGCAAAGGTGATGCCCACCTCCAGCGCATCGCCGCGGGTGGCGACCAGGAATCCCAGCGCCACCTGGTGCAGGCGGTCCCCGAAGACGCTGATCAGCTGGCCAACCCACAGCAGGGCGAAGTTCGCGTTTCGGGCCAGGCGCAGGTAGGGAGACTGTGCCCGGCCGGGGATCGCGCCCTCGCCGGGGAGGACCGCCTCGCCCGTCCCGGCCATGGCCGGCGAGGAGACCGCCACCATGGGGCCGCGCGCCGCAGCGGCCTGCGGCGTGGCGAAGACGCCGGCGAAGGCGACGCCGGACTGGAACTCGCCGCCGGTGGTGGGCCGCATGGGACCGGAAGGCAGCGCCACGCCGGCGCGGACCGGCGCGTTGGGCCGGGTCATGGAGGACACGATGGCCCAGAAGATGCCCAGCGCCAGGAGCACGTCGCCGACGCTGACCACGTCGCGGATGACGGGCACCGGGAAGGGCACCACGTCACCGAAGATGCCGCCCCGCTGGACGAAGTCCGCGACCGAGGTGGCGCCCATCAGGAAGTGGAACGGGTCCGTCCCCAGGTCGGCGGGGGTCAGGCCCGCAGCCGTCAGGGCGCCGGTCCAGACCGGCATCTGGCCCGCATTGAGCAGGACCGCCAGGGTGTTGAGGCCGATGCCCACCGCCGCGACCTGCAGGCCGGGGACGCGCCAGTTCCCCCAGAGCCAGGCGAAGATCAGGACGTAGGCCGCAATGAACGCGCCGCCCAGCGGCAACGTGGTGTCGACGTTCCAGCCACCGGCGAGGTAGGCGCCCAGCCGCAGGCCCAGCGCCAGGCCCAGCAGCCAGAGCCAGCGCAGCCGCAGCTCCGCGAGGCGAGGCAGGCCACCTCCCGCCAGCGCTCCGATGACGAGCGCCAGCGCTATGGCGCTAAGGAACATCGTCCGAGGCCAGTGCCTGCCTCGGTGCGCTACCTCGCTGGGGGGATGGCGTCGTGCTCATCGGCCCCGTGTCGGAATCCGGGTCGCCATCGGTCTGGGGCTCGTCGGCCGTCGCGGCCGCGATGCGTGGCGTGGCGCCCGTCTTGCTGCCGCCCGAGCCGTCCGGGGCATCTGGCGTGGTATCCCGTGGATCTTCCGCGTGGAGCATGGTGGGCAGCTCGCTGTCGTCATCCGGCCGACGATCCAGGATGTCGCGATCCAGGTTGACCAGGATGGGCACGATCTCCGAGTCGAACTGGATGCCGGAGAACTTCTCCAGCTCGGCCACCGCCTGCTCGTGGGTGAACGGGATGAGCCGATACGGGCGCGACGAGGTCATGGCCTCGTACGCGTCGGCGATGGTCAGGATGCGGGCGCCCAGGGGGATGTCCAGCGCCTCCAGGCCCTCCGGGTAGCCGGAGCCGTTGATCCACTCGTGGTGGCTCCTGATGAGCGGTGCCTCCGGTGAGAGCTGGCGGGCCGGCGCCACGATCTCCGCGCCGATGGTGGGGTGCTGGTTCATGAGGTGCCGCTCGTGCTTGTCCAGCGGGCCGGGCTTGAGGAGCACGTTGTCTCGGATGCCGATCTTGCCCACGTCGTGGAGGAGCCCGGCCCACTTGATCTTCTCGATCTCCGCCTCGGGGAGCTTCATCACGCGGCACATGGCCTCCGCGATGTGGCTCACCCGTTGCGAATGACCCCGGGTGTACCTATCCCGGGCATCCACGGCGTTCGCGAGGGCCCCGATGGTCTGCTCGAAGAGCTCCCGCGTCTCGACGTATCGGTGATACGCCAGCCTCGTCGTGAAGAGTGGCACGACGAATAGCGGCGTGGTCCACCATCCGACTGCCGTTCGGCAGCTGGAAGATCTGCGCCATGAACCAAGCCAGCGGAACGAGCGCGATGATGTTCGTGGTCATGATGCGGAGGTCCCTTGCCCAGATCGACATGAGAGTGTTGACCCGACTGCGCGCACTGACTACCAGTGCATGCCAGGAGTGTGTTGAGGAGTTGTAGACGACCGCAGCGACTACGCAGATAGCAGACGAAGGCGAGTGGTCCCGGTTGAGCAGGGTTCGACCCGAGGGACGGCCAGGGCTCTGTCGTAGAGCATGCCGCTGACAGCGGCTGGGAGGACGATCTGGGCGTGGTTGTTTAGGGTGCCGTACCAGGGGATTTCTCGGCTTGAACCTCTCGACAGATCAAAGGTGCCGAGCAGTGCCACTATTCCAGCAGCTAGCGGGACCGCCGACGACAATCGTCGCTGATGACACGGCGCGAGCCCCACCGATACGGAGATTCCGGCGGGCAACTGAATGGGCAATGCACTCGCGACGAGAGTAGTCGCGACCCAGAACGCGAGGCCCAGCAATCCACCCAGTTCCGGTCGGATCGGGAAGAAGAGCGATAGCCGCCGCCAGCACAATGCCGGCAGCGGCTACCTGAATGACGATTAGAAGGCGAAGGTATCTATTCACCCGGCACTCCGCGTAGGTCCGCTAGTGCCGGAGTCTACCATCGACTTCTACCAGATTCTGAGACTTGCGCCTCCGGCCAATGCCAGAGCCACCAGGCTCAGGAGAGTGGTCAAGAAGCGGTGGAAGGCGATACAGGAGTAGCATCACGCCACCAGCCCCACTACCAGCTCTTGGCGTTCTCTCGTGCCATCAGAAGGTGCCCTCTTCCGTAGCTAAGTGCACAACAACCGACTATCCAAGTGTCGGACGGTCGGTTGCACTACACGCTCCCCGACTGGCCTAAGTGCCCACATTCAGCAAGCGGATCGATGCGCCCTAGTATCTCTGCTGTTCTAGTACCGAAGTACTAGAACTTGGCCGTACCATAACGCCCCTAAGCACACCGGTCAAGAGCATTGCTTCCTAAACGTCGTTTCGGTCTAGTAGAGTTTGACGAATCCGCAGCGCCTTCGATGCCGACTCAAGTTCTGGTGACGGTGGCTCGTCGAATTCCCGGGACAGGTTGCGAGCGAAGCGCTGCAAGAGTGCGATAGCTGCCGGTCTGCGGCCGGAGTCGGCGAATGCGCGCGCGAGGGCTATCGTTGCTGACTCATCCAGTGCGTCCAGCGCCAAGAGCGCGCGCGCAAGTTGTGTTCTCTCCCGTGGCGGCAACGCCTCCCCCTCAATTGGGAGTAGCAGTGCATCGCGAATGAGGTCGTGGACGCGCTGTCTGGGTGCCGAGGACCAATCGTCGTACCGGGACTCGTGCAGGAATTCTCCTTCGCAGACGCGCGAGATGAACGCTGCGCATTCTGTTGCTGCCGTTCCGCCTACTGCAAGCTCGCCTGCGCGGTCGATTATCTGCAGCCAGTCGATTTCCACGAGGTCCGGGTGCAACTGCAAGTGATCGGCGCTCGAGATGATGTAAGGGGGGCTGTATCCGTCGCGATAGTCCGCATCGATCTCTCGACGTAACTGGAACAGCGTCTGATTCAGGCTGTTAACGGCGGCGCCCGGGTCGGATTCGGGCCAGAGGGCATCGAGCACGGAATCACGACTGCATGGTGTCTTTCCATACGCTGCTAAGAGACTCAGAAGGGCTCGCGTTCGGCGTTTGCGGATCGTGATAGGCGGACTGGCCCAGGAATCGCGGTGGATTTCGAGATTCCCGAGAGTTCTTAAGAACAAGTGCGGGGAATGTCGCACCACGAGGCGAGCACGCAGAGCAGCGAAGTCACGTTGCGACATCGAGGACAGAGCTTCCGCGGCGCCGGGTAGCGCATTGCGCTCTATGGCCTCCAGGACAATCGCTCGCCTTTCCATGGGGATTGTGGCAAGACCGGCGCTCGCCGTCAGCGGTATCCAATGTGACGGATCGGCCTCAATCAGTTGGGCGAGTAGGGATGGGCCCCCCGCCTTCACTAGTTCCTTGAGGTAGGGCGAACATCGCCGGAGCCATGCCGTCAGAGAACCTGTGATACCCAATCGTTCACACTCGGCAATTGCTGAAGCGACAGTGTTTGCTGCTTCCGGCCGTCGGTGCTCCAGGAGTAGAGGGGCGACAATCACCGGCGTGAGCGCTGCAACATACCGAGCCCCCCGAGCCCCCCAACTGGCGGCTGTTGCCAGGCTGCGCGCGCCGCAATCTGGCCCACACCTGCGGTGCGTATGATCGAAGACTTCCAGCACTGTGATTCTCGGGCTGTCTAGCCGGGGATCCTTCCCATGGCTGCGAAGCAAGTCCGCAACGGCACCGAGTTGGGGTCCGGCAAGCCCAGCCTGCAGGGCTATCTCTAGATAGTGGATCCGCGCTGCTTCTACCGCATTTCCTTCGTGTTGGGTGCTGAGTCCAACGACCTTGAGTGCGTCCAGTGCCTCTTCCCAGCGCTCGTGTGCTGACAGCGCGAGGGCAAGACCGCACTTCGCTTCTGCGTTGGCCCGATACCAACTTCGCGTGCGCGAGTTAGCGACAGTTGCAACCTCCAATGCGCGTTGCCTGTTCCCCTGGGCTAACAGGGCCCGCACCAAGTTGTAGTTGTCCGCGAAGGGATTCGAGTGCGGCTGAGCCCAGAATTCCGCGGCGCGTTCCAACGACGCGACGGCGCTGCCGACCTCGCCCATCTCGAGTTGGAGGTGACCGATGTTGTGGAGGCCAATCGCGGCGTAGTGCTCGAGCCCCATCTGGGTAGCCTCGGCCGTAACCCGCATGAGAGCCATCAGAACCTCGGCAAGTGGGGAATGGAGCCATTGCGAGGTGATGGCGATGTTTCCCTGGAGGCGCAGCAGCAGCGCGCGATCATCGGCAGGGGTGATCGCCAGTCCGTCCGAGGCCGTCCGATAGGCGGTCTCTGGTTTTCCCCAGTGATGGAAGATGGAGCTCTCCTTCACGAGCGCCAGGGCCTGCATCCGGCGATCGCCCTTCTTCTCGAAGAAGATCCTTGCCCGCTCGAGAGCCACCAGGGCCGAATCGAACTCCCCGCGGATTCCGAGTGCTTCGCCATGCAGGAGGCTCAGGCGGGCGTTGTCCCGGATAGCCTTGTCGGGAAGCTCCTGCAGCCACTCGTCGACCATGCCCAGCCGACCCTCCGCGACGACCTCCTCCCCATACCGGGCGATCAGCCGGGCCGCCTGCCGCTGCAGGCCGGCCCGCAGGTAGTGGTAGATGGCCTCCGGCCACTGTGTCGACGTCTCGTAGTACGACGCCGCGTGGATGTGGAGCCCGGTCACCTCCGCATCGGTCCGCTCGTCCGAGAGCCGCCGCTCCAGGAAGTCCCGGAAGAGGCCGTGGTACCGATATCGGGCCTCGTCGAGCCGGTACGTGAACAGGCCGGCGTGCTCGAGCTGAAGGAGGCGGCGCATCCCGTCGTGGACGCCGGCGAGGCGCTCCGCGAGATCGGGCGTGATCTGCTGCAGGATGGAGGTCGAGAGCAGGAAGTTGCGCGTCTCCTCCGTTTGCTGCTCCAGGACCTCCTCCGCCAGGAAGCTGAACAGGTCCGTGTCGGAGCGCGCCGTGAGGGACTCGATCAGCGCCCGGCGCTTCTCCGGCGTCTTGCGCTCGCGCAGGGTGACCTCCACCAGCTGCAGGCTCGCCGCCCACCCCTCCGTGCGGCGCTCCAGCTCCGATGCCTCGTCTGGCGTGAGCGGATCCCGATAGACGTCACGGAACAGCTCCGTGATCTCCGGCTCCGTCATGCGCAGCTCGTTGGTCCGCAGCTCGGCGTACCCGCCGTGGGTCTTAAACCGGGCGAACTGCAGCTGCGGCTTGCCGCGCGAGAGGAAGACGAAGCGGCAGGTGGACGGTGCGTCGCGCAGGATCTGGTTCCACAGACCGCGGACCTCCGTCACGGATGCGACGTACTGCCAGTCGTCGATGATGAAGGTGCACGGCTCCTTCAGCCGCTCGTGCATCTCCGCCAGCAGGAACGCGGTGACGCCCGGCCGTGACGATCCCGGGCCGCCCATCTGGCGCAGGATCGAGTGGGCCTTGCGGCCAAAGCCCGGGTGGCGCTGGCTGACCGCTTCGACGATGTAGCTGATGTGCAGGGTCCAGTCCCGGTCGTTGCGATCGAGCTTGTACCAGTAGCACGGGAAGTCGACCGTCTGCTCCCACTGCCACAGCAGCGTGGTCTTGCCGTATCCGGCACCCGCGGCGATCACCACCGCCCGGCATTCCGCGCGGGCGTTCAGCCACTCGAGCAGCCTCGGTCGGCGCAGCGTGGGCGTGACGAAGCGCGGCGAGATGACCTTGTTGTGGATGAGCGGGTAGGCGCTCTTGTACTCCTCCATTGCGTTTCCCCGGGCGGGTAGGGCCGCAGAGGGGGTCATCCTCCCCCGGTGATCACCTCGGCTCGCGAACGGTAGCCGATGGGCAATTATCGGCGCCTTACTGCCACATCGGCTAGAGTCAATCCCGAGGATGCGAGCCTTCATCGGCCTTGGCGGAAACCTGCCGGAGACAAGCGATGCGCTGGGGCGGGCGGTCGCTGAGCTGCGCGGCATCGGCTCGGTGGTGCGTGCCTCGTCCCTGTATGCATCGGCGCCGCGGGACCTGCTCGATCAGCCGGAGTTCACCAACGCCGCCCTCGAGCTGCACACCGACCTGGAGCCGGAGGCGCTGCTCGTCGCCCTCAAGCGGATCGAGCTCAGCCTGGGCCGCGATCCACAGGGGGTCCGATACGGACCGCGGGTGGTGGACCTGGACATTTTGGCCTTTGACGGCCGATGTGTGACCGATGCCCGCCTGGACCTGATCGTGCCCCACCCCCGGCTGCACGAGCGTCGCTTCGTCCTGGAGCCGATGGCGGAGCTCCAGCCCGACCTGCGCCCGTGGCGTGGCTGCGACGACGTGCGGCGCGACGTCACCATCGCGGACCTGCTCCCGCACGTCGCGGACCAGGACGTCCGCCGCATTGCGGGTCCGGAATGGGCCGATCCCGTCCCCGGTCGACCGGGGTAGGGACATGCCGCGTGCCGGGGCCCTCGACTTGTCAGGCGCGCATCACCGTAGCGTTAGGCGAGTGGAACGGCCAGGGAGGTGAGCCAGCGGCCCTGATCCACGCTCACCTCGGCCGGTCCGGGCGGCCCAACCCGAGCCCCGACTCGCCTAACGCGACACACACCAGCAGGTGACGAGTCGGGAGGGCGAGGCACCGCGTAACGCGCGCCAGGTCAGCAGGTGACGAGTTGGTAGGGTGTCAGGCGGCCGATGTCGCCGCCAGCGCGCTGTGGGGCTTGACTCTGGGGTAGCCGGAGGGTTCATGCTCCGCGCATGGACGAGCTCCTGGCGATCGGCCGGTTCGCACGCCTCTCAGGCCTCTCGGTTGGCGCGCTGCGTCACTACGACGAGCTGGACCTGCTGCGACCGGCCCAGGTCGATGCGTCGACGGGCTATCGGTCCTACCGTCGCGGCCAGCTCGGTCGGGCCCGGGCCATCCGGCGCCTGCGCGACCTGGAGCTCCCCATCGAGACCATCCGTTCCTTCCTCGACGAGGACGACCCCGAGCGCCGCCGGGCGCTGGTCGTCGCCCACTTCGACCGCGTGCAGGCCCGGACCTGGCGCCTGCAACGCATCCTCCACGTCCTCTCCGAGATGACGCGCACGTCGCGAACCCAACCTGCGAAGGAGACCGAGCCGATGGCCGTCGAGCCGCCCATTCCCGCCGAGATCGACCCCGCCACCCAGCGTCGCCTGGCCGCGGACCTCTTCAACCGCACCTGGGAGCTGCTGGAGCTGACGGACCGGACCCCGCTCCAGGACGACGAGATGATCCACGCCGCGCACGCCTCGCGCTACCACTGGGGGCAGGTGGGCGAGCCGGCGAACCTGGCCCGCGGGGAGTGGCAGTGCTCGCGCGTCTACGCCGTCCTGCGCCATGCCGAGCCGGCGCTGTGGCATGCGCGCCGATGTCTCGCCATCTGCGAGGACCACGGACTGGCCGACTGGGACATCGCCGCCGCCCAGGAGGCCATGGCGCGGGCGTCCCTGGTCGCCGGGGACGAGGCCGCGGCACGCGAGTGGCTGGGGCGGGCGCGCGCCTCGTGCGCCACGATCACCGACGAGGAGGATCGCCGGATCATCGAATCGGACCTGGAGACGCTGGGCCTGGACTGACGCGTGCGCGCCACGCTCGCCCGCCGACTTGTCAGGCGCGCATCACCGTAGCGTTAGGCGAGTCAAACGGCCAGGGCGGCGCGTCGGTGGCCCTGATCCACGCTCAACTCGGTCGGTCCAGGCGGCCCGACAAGCCCCGCGACTCGCCTAACGCGACACACACCAGCAGGTGACGAGTCGGGAAAGCGAGGCACGGCGTAACGCGCGCCACACCAGCAGGTGACGAGTCGGGAAAGCGAGGCACGGCGTAACGCGCGCCACACCAGCAGGTGACGAGTCGGGAAAGCGAGGCACGGCGAGGGCGACGGAGCGGTCGTGGAACGCGACGGGGGCGGGGGGCTACGGCTCGGGCGGGCTCCAGGGCTGGTGGCAGGTGAGGGCCAGCTGCCACGCACCGTCGCGGCGGACGTAGGTCGAGGCGATCGAGCCGGTGTAGGGCGTCCCGTCCGATGCCCGCTTCGCGCGGGCGTGATAGGCGAGGACGACGCAGTCGGGCGTGATCTGGTTGGCCACCACGTCGGTCATCTGCAGGTCGACCCAGCGGTCGCCGCTGCCCGCCGCCTGGATCGCCAGGTCGCGCGGAATGGCGCCCATCGGTTCGATGACCGATAGCCCGCCCTCGGCGATGGTGCGCCGGTAGAAGTCGGGCCCGCCCTCCTCCCAGAAGCCTCGCTCCACGGCGAGGGCACTGTCGGTCGCGGTGCTCATGGGCGCCTCCTGTTCTGCGCTAGAGACGGACCTTCGGCGGCGTGTGCTCCTCGAAGGTGTGCACCGTGTCGATGAACCGCACGATCCCGCGCTGGGCGGCCATCAGCAGCGAGTGCGTCCGCGCGCCGCCGCCGAAGAAGCGAACCCCGCGGAGGAGCTCGCCATCGGTCACCCCGGTGGCGCAGAAGACGACGTTCTCACCCGGCGCGAGGTCATCGGTGAAGTAGACCCGGTCCGTGTCGTCAACGTCCACGCCCATTCCGCGCGCCCGCTCCTTCTCGTCGTCGGAGCGCCACGCGAACTTGGCCTGGATCTCGCCGCCCAGGCACTTCAGGGCCGCGGCGGTCAGCACGCCCTCCGGCGCTCCCCCGGTTCCCATCACGGCGTGCACGCCGGTGCCGGAGACGGCCACGCTGATCCCCGCGGTGAGGTCGCCATCGGTGATGAGCTTGATGCGCGCCCCGGTGGCCCGCACCTGGGCAATCAGCTCGTCGTGCCGCGGCCGCTCCAGGATCACGACGGTGATGTCCTCGACGTGGCGGCCCAGGCGCTCGGCGACGATGCCGAGGGTGGTCTCCACCGGGTCCTCGAGGCGGACGTGCCCGGCGACCTGCGGTCCCACGATCAGCTTGCGCAGGTACGTGTCGGGGGCGTGCATCAGACCCCCGGGCTCGGCGGCGGCCAGCACGGCGGTGGCGTTGGGCGACCCGGTGGCCACCAGGTTGGTGCCCTCCAGCGGGTCCACCGCGATGTCGACGTGGGTCGCGGCCTCGCGGTTGCCGACCTTCTCGCCGATGTAGAGCATGGGCGCCTCGTCGCGCTCGCCCTCGCCGATGACGATGGTGCCGCTGATCTCCGATTCTTCCATGGCCCGGCGCATGGCCTCGACGGCGGCGTGATCGGCCCCGTCCCGGTCGCCCCGGCCCATGAGGCGGGCCGCGGCGATGGCGCCGGCCTCCGTCGCGGCGACGGCCTCTACGCTGATCAGCTTGTCCATGCTCGGTCCTCCACGCTCGGTCCCGGCAGGCGCGCCGGGGTGAGTGCCAGGGTCAGTGTCGGAAGTGGCGGCGGCCGGTGAAGACCATGGCCATGTGGTGACGATCCGCGACCTCGATGGCCATCTCGTCGCGGATGCTGCCTCCCGGCTGGATGATGGCGGTGACGCCCGCCTGGGCGGCAATCTGGATGCCGTCCGGGAAGGGGAAGTAGGCGTCGGAAGCCATGACGGAGAGCGGCGCGCGCTCGCCGGCCTTGCGGAGGGCGACCTCCACGCTCACGACTCGCGAGGGCTGACCGGCGCCCATGCCGATCATGGAGTGCTTCTTGGCGAGGACGATGGCGTTGGAGCGGACGTGCCGCACCGCGCGCCACGCGAAGAGCAGGTCCGTCAGCTCCTCCAGGGTTGGCCGCCGCTGGGTGACGACCTGGAGCTTGTTGCGGTCCTCCTCGAGCGAGTCGAAGGTCTGGACCAGGATCCCGCCGCCGATGCGCTTGAAGTCGAAGTTGCCGATGCCCAGCTCCGGCCCCTCCGCGTCCGATGGCGGCACCTCGATGATCTCGAACCCCTTCTTGGTGCGGAGCATCTCCAGCGCCTCGGGCGTGTAGCCGGGCGCCACGATGGCCTCGAAGAAGCCGGGACGGATGGCGCGCGCGGTTGCCTCGTCGATGATCCGGTTCGCGCCGATGATCCCGCCGTACGCGGAGACGGAGTCGCCCTCCAGCGCGGCACGGAAGGCATCGGCCAGGTCCACGACGCTGGCCAGCCCGCAGGGATTGCCGTGCTTGACGATGCAGACGGTGGGCGTCTTGAAGTTGGAAGCGATGTGCCACGCCGCGTCGAGGTCCAGCAGGTTGTTGAAGCTCAGGTCCTTGCCGGCGATCTGGCGAGCGGTCGAGATGGAGCTGCCGCGCTGCGCGGGATCCGCGTAGAAGGCGCCCAGCTGGTGCGGGTTCTCGCCGTAGCGCAGGTCCGCGCGCTTCTCCACGACCAGGGTGAGGCGGCTGGGGAACAGGGTGCCGGCCTGGAGGTTCAGGTAGCTGGCGATGTGCGCGTCGTAGGCCGCGGTCAGGGCGAACGCCTCGGCCGCCAGCTTCTGGCGGGTCTCCGGGCTGATGGTGCCGACGGTGCGCAGGTCACGCAGGACGAGGGCGTACTGGGTCGGATCGCTCACCGCCGCGACGCCGGGGAAGTTCTTGGCCGCGGCCCGCAGCAGCGCCACGCCGCCGATGTCGATCTGCTCCAGGGCCTGGTCGAGCGTCGTCCCCACCTCGCGGGCCGCCTGGGCAAACGGGTACAGGTTGACGACCACGATGTCGATCTGGCCGATGCCGTGCTCCGCCAGCTGGGCGAGATGGTCAGGCTGGTCGCGCCGGGCCAGGAGGCCGGCGAAGATGGCCGGATGGAGCGTCTTCACCCGACCGCCCAGGATCTCCTCCGTCTCGGTCAGGTCGGAGACAGGGCTGACCGAGATCTCGTTCTCGGCCAGGTACGAGCGCGTGCCATCGGTGGCGAAGCATTCGACACCCGCGTCGATCAGGCCGCGAGCCAGCTCGACGATGCCATCGCGGTCGGAAACGGAGAGGAGTGCGCGCAACGACGGCCCTCGTTCTGCGGGGGGCTGGATGCGAGGCGCGAGCCGGTCCCGCCTCGGGGGCTCGATTATAGCCATGCCGGCGGCCGCTCCCCAACGGCGTCGCCCGATGGCCCACCGGGCGACTGTCGGGCGCGCTGCGCCGGCCCACGGCCGAGAAGTCTTCGCACGCTTCGCTATACTCGCGGGCCATGGCGTTCCTCTTCGATCCCTTGACGCCCATCACCTATCCGGACCTGTTCACCCTGATGTGGGTTGCGGGGCTCTTGCTCCTGGTCGGATCCGTGGTCGTCTACAACCTGGCCCAGGTGCGCTACCGACGCTACCCGGCCATCCTCGCGCTCCACGAGTGGATCTTCTGGCCGATCGCCATCGGCTGGGGGATCACCCCGCTGCTGGTGGTGATCCACGTCCCGCTCCTGCTCCTGCTCCTCATCCAGATCCCGGCCATCGCGGTCGCGGCGTACGCCACGTTCATCCGGTTCCCGCCCATCATCGCCACGGCCAACGACGAGATCCGCCGCCGCCGATACGTCCCGCCCCCGCGCCGGTCGGCCCGGGTTCGGCCCAAGCCCACGCCCGCCGGCCGCCGCCGCCGCCACCGCTAGCGCTCAGCGCCGCGCGCCGCGGCACCGCCGCGGAGCGGCGCCATCGGTCCCGGTTGAACCTCGCCTGATTGTCAGGCGTACACTAAGTGCCCGCCCGTGAATCGCCCGAGCGATGCGGAAGGTGGCACGTGCTCAGCTACGTCATCAGACGAGTGCTGTGGATCATCCCGGTTCTCGTCGCGGTCTCGGTCATCACCTTCGTCCTGATGCATGCGGCACCAGGCGGCCCATGGGCGCGCGCCAAGCAGCTGCCCGCCTCGCAGGTCGCCCGCCTCAACGAGATCTATGGCCTGGACCAGCCGGTCTGGCAGCAGTACCTGCGCTGGGTCGGCGGGCTGCTCCATGGCGACCTCGGCCCGTCCTACAAGTACCTGGACCTCACGGTGGACAACATCGTCGCCAACGGGATCTGGGTCACCATCCAGCTGGGCCTGATGGCATTCGCCCTGTCGGTGATCGTGGGGATCCCGCTGGGGGTGATCGCGGCGTTGAACCACAACGGCTGGCCGGACTACCTGGCCACGTTCATCAGCGTGCTGGGGATCAGCACGCCCAGCTTCGTGGGCTCGATCCTGCTCCTCGTGCTCTTCGGCGTGATCCTGCGCTGGTTCCCGACCTACGGCTGGGGTGATCCATCCCACTGGGTGATGCCCACCGTGGCGCTCGCGCTGTTCCCCATCGCCCAGATCGCCCGCTACACCCGTGCCAGCATGCTGGAGGTGACGAGCAAGGAGTACGTGCGCACCGCGGAGAGCAAGGGGCTCAAGGAGCGCACCGTGGTCATGGTCCACATGATCCGCAACGCCATGATCCCGGTGATCACCATCCTGGGCCCGGTCCTGGCCTTCCTGATCACCGGGTCATTCATCATCGAGACCATCTTCTCGATCCCGGGCATCGGCCGCGACTACGTGACCAGCATCGGCCAGCGCGACTACGGGGTGATCATGGCCATGACCATGCTGTACGCGGTGGTGATCGCGGTCATGAACCTGGTGGTCGACATCCTGTACGCGTACATCGACCCGCGGATCCGCTACGCCTGAGCCGCTCGCGACCCGCCGGTCGCGACCGGCCTGGTTGCTACCCGCCGGTCGCGGTTGACAGGCGGCTCCGTGCGGCCATACTGGCTGCTGGCGCCTGCTGGACCCGAGGGGTCCGCCCGCTGCCCAGGGTCAGGAAGGAGAGCGTGATGTCCAAGTCGGCCAGGGTCGTCGTCGTCGCGTCGCGCCCCCGGAGGATCGCCCGCTAGCGCCCTTTCAGCCCCATCGGCCTGGCGCTGGCCGTCCCGGACGGGACGGCCGTCTTGTTGGTCGAGACCGGTCGCGCGACGCCCCGTCGTCACCATCCCCAGCGACCGGAGACACCCGTGTGAACCGTTCTGCTCGTCGTGGCCGTGCCATGCCTCGCGATCGCGATCGCGCGCTGCGTCTGCGCGCGACGTCGTTCCGCTGCGTCCACTGCCACGCCGATGTCCCGGGTGAGGCGCCCGGGACGCGCCATCGCAACCACTGCCCCGTGTGCCTGTGGAGCCGGCACGTCGACGACGCGCCGGGCGATCGGGCCGCAGACTGCGGCTCGTCGATGGAGCCCATCGCCATCACCGTGCGCGGCGACGGCGAGTGGGTGATCATCCACCGCTGCGCGGGCTGTGGCGTGCTGCACGCCAACCGGTGTGCCGGCGACGACAGCCCGCTGCTCCTCCTCCGCCTGGCGGTGAAGCCGCTGGCGTTGCCGCCGTTCCCGCTGGACCGGCTGGCCGGCATCTAGGGTCCGGGTGCGTCCCGCGTGGGCGAGCCCGGACCGATCAGCGGGCCCGGACCGATCAGCGGGCCCGGACCGATCAGCGGGCCCGGACCGGCTCAGCCGGCGAGGGCCGCCTCGATCGCGGTGCGGATCGTGTTCCAGTCATTCCCGTCGAGCTTGGTGCCGTCCACCACCACGGTCGGGGTGGCGCTGATTCCCAGTCGCGTGGCATCGGCCTCCGACTCGGCCTGGATCTCACCGAAGAGGGTCCGCGCCGCCTCCAGCTCCAGCCCGGCGTCGAACGCGGTGCGGTCCAGCCCCACCCTCGAGCCGATCTCCTTGAGGCGCGCCACGGCGAAGCTGCCCACGTTCTCGCCGAGCTGGTTGGCGAAGAGGTAGTCGTGGTACGGCCAGAACATCCCCTGCTGCTCGGCCAGCCGGGCGGCGACCGCGGCCCAGCGCGACTCGTCGCCCAGGAAGGCGAGATCGCGGTAGACGAACCGGACCTTCCCGGTCGTGACGTAGGTCGAGATGATCTGCGGCTCGACCTGCGCGGAGAAGCGCGCGCAGTACGGGCACTGGTAGTCCGCCCAGACCTCCACGGTGACCGGCGCATCGCTGCTCCCCAGCGCGTTGCCATCGGCGAGCTGGGTGGGCGTGAAGGACGGGGGCGCCACGACCGGCGGCGGGGTGACGAGCGCACCGCCGGTCTCCGATGCCGTGCCGGACTGCCCCGCCGACGAGGCGGGCGTCGCCGTGCCGGACGCCGCCCCACCCGTCCCGCCACCCAGGGCGCCGCTCACCGCCAGCACAAGGAGCATGGCGACGGCACCGGTCAGGAGGCCGGCGGCGAACAGGGCGAGGCGAGCCGGCCGAACCGCGGCCGGGATCGGCGTGGTGATCGGCTCGGAGGCCACCGGCTGTGGCTCGAGGGACGGGGTCTGCTCTTCGATGGGTTCCATGAAGCGGGTGGGAGAAACCAGTGCGGATTCGCCGCCACCCTAACCGCCGCGCACCGGGGTCCCAAGGGCCGATCGGCCCGCCCGATGGACGACCGCGGTCACACCCGGAGGCTCACCGCCCCGGCGGGGTCCGTGTCCACGCCGAGGATCTGCGACATCCGCGGAGGCGGGACATTCGGCTCTGGTGCGATCCGCTGCGGTGTGCAAGGGTCCGGTGCGATCCGGAGAGGTCGGCGTCGATTGACCGTGGGCCGAGGGGATCACGAGGTCCGAGCCGCATGTGGCTTCGACGGGCGGCTTCTCCGGGTCGTTGACATTCCGAGCGGGGGTGAGAATCAGTGACCGGATCGGCTCCTCGCCACCTCGCGGTGCGCGTCGACGGCTCGGTGTCGTGCCCGGAGGGCACGCGATCGCACCGGGACTGCTTCACGTGCCCCGCGCTCCAGGGGACCCTTGAGGACGCCGACCTGGTCGTGCTCTGCGGGCACGGGGCCCCGGCTCCGCCGCTCCGGTTCGCCGCAGTGACCATGGATCAGCCTGCCGCGGTCACGCTCATCCGGGCCTCGTCCATCGACCGCTGATCGGCCGGCCCGTGCCGTCCGCTCCTCACCTCGACGCGTCCAGCAGGGCCAGCGCACGGGCGAGCTGCGCATCACCCGCGGCGGCCAGCCCGGCCGCGGTCATCCCGCGGAGCTGATCGGCCAGCACGGGCTGGACGGTGGGTGGCAGCGCCACCGTGTCTGTCGGCACGATCCCGTGGTGCCAGATCTGCCGACCCGATGGCGTCAGCCACTTCTTGGTACCGATCCGCAGCGCGGATCCGTCGGCGAGGTCGTACTGCAGCAGGGTCGTCCCGGTGCCGAAGGTGGTCTCCCCGACGATCGGGGCCCGGCCGTGGTCCTGCAGTGCGCCGGCCACGATCTCCGCCGCTGACGCGGTCGCGTGGTTGACCAGCACCACGACCGGAAGGCTCGTGGCCTGCGCGCCCGACGCCACGGGAACCGGCGTCCTGGTGCCGCTGGCGTCCTCGGTGATGTAGACGGTGCCGGAGGCGATGAACTGGCTCGCCACGCCCACCGCCTCGCCCACGTAGCCACCCGGGTCGTTGCGCAGGTCGAGGACGATGCCGGTGGCGCCCGCCCTGGTCGCCGCCTCGAGCGCCGAGCGCAGCCCATCCCCGGCGCCGCTGGAGAACTCGAGGACGTGGATGTCCGCCACGGTGCGCCCCGGGACCATGGCCCAGGTCACCGACGGCACGTCGACGCTGGCGCGCACCATCCGGACCGTGCGCTGCGCGCCGCCGCCGGCAGGGGCCACGACGAGGGTGACGGCCGTGCCGGACGGGCCCCGAACGCGGGTCGAGACGGTGGGCAGCGACATCCCCTGCGTGGGGGTCCCGTCGATCGAGATGACCTGGTCGCCGTGCGCCAGGCCGGCGCGCTCGGCGGGACTGCCCGGAAACACGCTGACGATCACCGGTGCGCCGTTGCTCATGTCGAGCACCGCGCCGATGCCGACGTAGGAGCCCGAAAGCGCGGCCTGCTCGGCGGCCAGCTCGTTCGGGGTCAGGAAGGTCGTGTGGCCGACGTCCCCGATCGCCTGCGTCATGCCGCCGATGGCCCCGTAGGCGACCTGGTGCCAGTCGACGCTCGCGCTGTCGACGTAGTGCTGCTCGAGCAGGTCCCAGGCCTGCCCGATGAGCGCGAAGTCGCTGCCGCGATCCGCGCCGGGGCTGCCCGGCCCCCAGGGGACGAGCCCGGCCCGGTCGGCCGCGACGCCGCCGGCGAAGAGCGCGATCGCGACGATGAAGGTGGCGGCGGCCATGCCGGCGCGCCGGAGGGGATGGTGCCGGGATGGGTCCGCGGACCCGGGCAGGTGTTCGGGTTGCATGCGTGCTCCGGGGCGGGATTCGGGACCTGGTATCGGTTGGCTCCGCAGGGGCGGAGCTGCAGGTCGGCCCTATTCTCCCTCCACCGCGGCCGCGGCGGCCTTTTCGAAGACGATCGCCCCGTCGCGCGCGTCGATCCGGACGGTGTCGCCGCCGTGGAACTCGCCGCCCAGGATGCGCCGGGCCAGCGGGTTCTCGATCTCGCGCTGGATCGCTCGGCGCAGCGGGCGAGCGCCGAAGGCCGGGTCGTAGCCCTCCTTCGCGACCAGGAGCCGCGCCGCATCGGTCACCTCCAGCGCGATCTGCGCCTCGGCCAGCCGGCGCTCCACGCCGGCGACCAGCAGGCCCACGATGGTGGCCAGCTGCTCGTCGTTGAGCGGGCGGAAGACGATGATCTCGTCCACGCGGTTGAGGAACTCCGGCCGGAACTGCTCGCGCAGCTGGAGCCGGACCGAATCGGCCGCCGCGTCGAACGCATCGGGACCGCGCTCCGCAGCCTCCAGGAGCGTCACCGAGCCGACGTTGCTGGTCATGATCACCACGGTGTTCTTGAAGTCCACGGTGCGTCCCTGCGAATCGGTCAGGCGCCCATCGTCGAGCAGCTGGAGCAGGACGTTGAACACGTCGGGGTGCGCCTTCTCGATCTCGTCGAAGAGGACCACCTGGTACGGCCGGCGGCGCACCGCCTCGGTGAGCTGGCCACCCTCCTCGTAGCCCACGTAGCCGGGCGGGGCGCCCACCAGGCGGCTGGTGGAGAACTTCTCCATGTACTCGCTCATGTCGATGCGCAGCAGGGCGTTCTCGTCGTCGAACAGGAACTCCGCCAGGGCCCGCGCCAGCTCCGTCTTGCCCACGCCGGTGGGGCCCAGGAAGATGAACGAGCCGATGGGCCGCTTGGGATCCTTGAGCCCGGCCCGCGCCCGGCGTATGGCGTCGCTGACGGCCTCCACGGCCTGGTCCTGGCCGATGAGCCGCTCGTGGAGCCGCTCCTCCATGCGCAGCAGCTTCTCGGTCTCGCCCTCCATCAGCCGTGCGACCGGGATCCCCGTCCAGCGGCTGACGACCTGGGCGATGTCGTCCGCGTCCACCTCCTCCTTGACCAGGAGGGAGCCGGAGGCCTTGAGCTCACGGAACTTCTGCTCGTGCTCCGCGAGCTGCTGCTGCAGCTCGTTGGCCCGCCCGTAGCGCAGCTCCGCGGCCTTCGCGTAGTCGGCGTTTCGCTCCGCTGCCTCGATCTCCGGGGTCAGCTTCTCGATCGCCTCGCGGGTCTCGCGGATGGTGGCCAGGACCGCCTTCTCACGCTCCCACTGGGCCTTCATGACCGTCGATCGCTCGCGCAGCCCCGCGAGCTCCGACTCGAGGCTCACCAGGCGCGCCTTGGAAGCGTCGTCGCGCTCCTTGCGCAGCGCCTCGCGCTCGATCTCCAGCTGCATCCGGCGCCGCTCCAGCTCGTCGAGCTCGGCGGGCATGGAGTCCATCTCGACCCGGAGGCGGCTCGCGGACTCGTCGACGAGGTCGATGGCCTTGTCGGGCAGGAAGCGCTCGGTGATGTAGCGGTTGGAGAGGACCGCGGCGGCGACCAGCGCGGAGTCGGTGATCCGCACCCCGTGGTGCACCTCGTAGCGCTCGCGCAGCCCGCGCAGGATGGAGATGGTGTCCTCCACGCTGGGCTGGTCCACGATGATCGGCTGGAAGCGCCGCTCAAGGGCGGCGTCCTTCTCGATGTTCTTGCGGTACTCGTCGAGGGTGGTGGCGCCGATGGCGTGCAGCTCGCCGCGGGCGAGCATGGGCTTGAGCAGGTTCGCCGCGTCCATGGCTCCCTCGGCGGCCCCGGCGCCCACCACGGTGTGCAGCTCGTCGATGAACAGGATGATCTGGCCCGATGCCGCCGTGATCTCCTTGAGGACCGCCTTCAGGCGTTCCTCGAACTCCCCGCGGTACTTGGCCCCGGCCACCAGGGCGCCCATGTCCAGGGCCACCACCTTGCGGTCGCGCAGCCCCTCGGGGACGTCGCCGCGCACGATGCGCTGGGCGAGCCCCTCGACGATGGCGGTCTTGCCCACGCCCGGCTCGCCAATCAGGACCGGGTTGTTCTTCGTCCGGCGGCTGAGGACCTGGATGACGCGCCGGATCTCCTCGTCGCGGCCGATCACCGGATCCAGGAGCCCGCGGCGGGCGGCATCGGTCAGGTCGCGGCCGTACTTCTCCAGGGCCTCGTAGGTCGCCTCGGGATTGGGACTGGTCACGCGCTGGGAACCTCGGATCTGGGTGAGGGCGTTGAGCACCGCCGTGGCGTCCACGCCGTGGGCCTTCAGGATGCGCTGGGCGGCGGAGCCCGCGCGATCCTCCAGCATGGCGAGGAGCAGGTGCTCGGTCGAGACGTAGTCGTCGTGCATCCGCTCGGCGATGGGATGCGCGTCGGAGAGGACGCGGCGCGCGGCGTCCGAGAGGGTCAGCTGCGCCGATGTCCCCTGCACGGTGGGGAGCTTCGCCAGCTCGGCGCGCAGCGCCTCGGCGACCTGCCGCGGATCGGCGCCGACCCGCTCCAGCACGGCGGGCACCACGCCATCGGGCTGGTCGACGAGGACCAGGAGGAGATGCGCGACCTCCAGCTGGGGATGGCCGCTCTCCTCGGCACGCTGCTGCGCCTCGGCGATCGCCTCCTGGGCGCGCTGGGTGAAGCGATCGATGCGCATGGTCAGTGCGTCCGCTCGCGCTTGCGTGGATCTGCCTGCGGGTGTCGTGCAAGAAGCTCCGCCATCTCCTCGCGCGTCTTCTCGTCGATGTGCGGCAGGACCACCGCGACGCGGACGACCAGGTCGCCGCGCCCGCCCTGCTTGCCGCCGTGCGGGAGGCCCTTGCCGGACAGGTGGATCTCCTGGCCGTTCTGGGTGTTGGGCCGGATGCGGAGCTTGATCGAGCCGGTGGGAGTGGGCACCGGCACCTCGGCGCCCAGCAGCGCCTCCGCCAGGGTCAACGGCAGCTCGGTCACCAGGTTCGCGCCGTGGCGTTCGAAGCGAGGATCCCCGGTCACGTGCACGGTGACGTACAGGTCACCCGCCCCCGAGCCGCCGGCACCGCGGGCACCGGCGCCACGGAGCTTGATGCGGGCGCCATCGGTCACGCCCGGGGGAATGGTGACCTCGATGCGGCGACCGTCGATGCTGACCATCCGCTTGCTGCCGCGCGCGACCTCGGCCAGGGTGACGTCGGTCTCGGCGTGGGCGTCGGCCATGCGCGGTGAGGCGGTCCGGGTCGCGGCTCCCCGCCCGCGCGCCTGCCCCAGGTTGCCGAACTCGAAGAGGCGCTCGAAGCCGCCCGCCTCACTGCGGGTGGTGCTCCCGCCGCCCGCGTCGGTGGTGAAGGCGCCTCCGCCCTCGCCGAAGAAGGCCCGGAAGAAGTCGCTGAAGCCGCTCATCTCCTCCGGGGAGACGCGCCGATACGTGTAGCCGCCGCCCTGCCCGCCGGCACCGAAGCCCGCGAACGGGCCGGAGGCGCCGCCGGGCCACGCACCGGCTCCGGCCTGCTCGTAGGCCTGCCAGTTGGCGCCCAGCTCGTCGTAGCGCTTGCGCTTCTCCGGGTCGGAGAGGACGGCGTGGGCCTCGTTGGCCTCCTTGAACTTTGCCTCCGCCGCGGTGTCGCCCGGATTACGGTCCGGATGGAGCTGGCGTGCCAGGCGGCGATAGGCCTTCTTTATCTCGGCCTGCGTCGCCGTCCTGGGCACGCCCAGGACCTCGTAGTAGTCCTTGTACTCCATCGGGCCGTCCGATCGAGCGCGCTCAGGCGCTGGTCGCCGGGCGCGGGTCGCCGGGGTGGGACGGGGCGACGGGCACGTCCTTCTTTGCCGACGGCCGTCGCAGGGACGGCCGGCGAACGGCCGCCTTCTGGCGGGCCGCCCGCTCGGACTTGATCCGGGACGCCGACCGCGGATGGTCGATGAGCGCCTCCGCCAGCACCTCGTCCATGGACTCCACGGGGATGATCCGCAGCTGGCTCAGGACCTCCTCGGGGACGTCCACCAGGTCCTTCTCGTTCCGTCGCGGGATGAGCACCGTCTTCACGCCGGCGAGGTGCGCGGCGAGGAGCTTGCTCTTGAGCCCGCCAATGGGCAGGACCCGCCCGCGGAGGGTGATCTCGCCGGTCATGGCCAGGTCACGCCGCACCGGCTTGCCGGTGAGCAGGCTGGCGACGGCGGTGGCCATGGTGACCCCAGCCGAGGGCCCGTCCTTGGGCGTCGCCCCGGCCGGGACGTGGATGTGGATCGTCTCCGTGCCGAAGGTGGCGGGATCGATCCCCAGCTCCCTGGCCCGGGCGCGGACGTAGCTCAGGCTCGCGCGGGCCGACTCCTGCATCACGCTGCCGAGCTGTCCGGTGAGGATGATCTCGTCCTTGCCTTCCATGCGGGTCGACTCGATCTGGACGATGTCGCCGCCCGCATCGGAGACGACCAGGCCGGTCGCCATGCCCACCTGGTCCTCGCTGTCGAGCTCGCCGTACTCGAACCGCGCCGGGCCCAGGTAGTCCTCGAGCTCGGCCGGCTTGACGGTGACCGCGACCTTGCGGTCATCGGCGACCCGCCGGGCGACCTTGCGCGCGACGTTGGCGATCTCGCGCTCCAGGTTCCGGACGCCGGCCTCCTTGGTGAAGGCCTGGATCAGCCGGACCATGGTGGCCTCCTCGATCGTCAGCTGCTCGGCGGTCAGGCCGTGCGCCTCGAGCTGCTTGGGCACCAGGAACCGCTGCGCGATGCGCAGCTTCTCGAGCTGCGTGTAGCCGGGCAGCTGGATCACCTCCATCCGGTCGCGGAGGGCCGGCGGGATGGTGTCGAGCATATTCGCGGTGGCGATGAAGAGGACCTTGGACAGGTCGAACGGAACCTCCAGGTAGTTGTCCTGGAAGCTGAAGTTCTGCTCCGGGTCGAGGACCTCCAGCAGCGCCGACGACGGGTCGCCGCGGAAGTCCATCCCCACCTTGTCGATCTCGTCGAGCATGAAGACCGGGTTCGCCGTGCCGGCCGTCTTGATGTTCTGGATCACCCGGCCGGGGAGGGCGCCGATGTACGTGCGCCGATGGCCGCGGATCTCCGCCTCGTCGTGGATGCCGCCCAGGCTCATGCGCACGAACTTGCGACCCATGGCGCGGGCGATGCTCCGCCCCAGCGACGTCTTGCCGACGCCGGGCGGACCCACGAAGAGCAGGATGGGGCTGCGGATCTTCTCCGCCAGCTTGCGGACCGCCATGTACTCGACGATCCGCTCCTTGGGCTTCTCGAGCCCGTAGTGATCCTCGTTGAGGACCTTCTCCGCCTGGGTGAGGTCCAGGTTGTCATCGCTGAACGTGCCCCATGGCAGGCTGACGAGCCAGTCCACGTAGGTCCGGATGACGCCCTGCTCGGGTGACGCCGACGGGATCCGGGAGAGCCGGTCGACCTCCTTGATCGCCTTCTCCTTGACCTCGTCGGGCATGGCCGACTGCTCCACCCGCTCGCGGAGCTCGTTTGCCTCCGCGACCGCCGGATCGTCCTCGCCGAGCTCCTTCTGGATGGCCTTGAGCTGCTCGCGCAGGATGTACTCGCGCTGGGTCTTGTCCATCTCGGACTTGACCTCGCTCTGGATGCGGCCCTTGAGCTCCAGGACCTCGATCTGCTTGGCGAGGAACCCGCTGACCATCCGCAGCCGGTCCGGGACGTCGATCGTCTCCAGCAGCTGCTGGCGCTGCTCGGTGCTCATCTCCGGGCTGTAGGCGACCATGTCGGCGAGCAGGCCGCCGTCGCTGATGTTCCGGGCGGCGACCGCCACCTCCGGCGGCACCGACGCCCCGGAGGTCACGTACTGCTCGATCTGGCCCTGGACGGAGGCCATCAGCGCCTCGACCTCCAGGGTCTTGGTGTGCTCGTCCTCGATGACCTGGACGCGGGCCTCGAGATGCGGGTCCACCTGGACCAGGTCGAGCAGCCGAATGCGCTTCTGCCCCTGGACGATGGCGCGGATGGTCCCGTCCTGGAGACGGATCACCTGCGCGATCTTTGCCAGGGTGCCGATGGCGTGGAGCTCCTCCGCGCTGTCGACCTCCTCCGTCTCGGAGCTGCGCTGGGTGATGAGCGCGATGGGCGTGCTTGCCCGCACGGCCTGGTCGAGCGCCTTGACGCTGCGGTCTCGGCCGACCTGCAGCGGCACGATCATCTCGGGGAAGATGACCGTGTCCCGCAGCGCCACCAGCGGCAGCACCTGGACCTTGTCGACAGGTCGCGCGACCTCGGTCTCGCGGTTCTCGGATTCCATGAATTACGTGTCCCTTCGGTCGAGGTCGTCCTGCTCCTGCGGGTCGCCCTCGACATATCGCTCGACATCAGCCTCATCGAACAGGTCGTAGACGCGGATCTTGCCGAGCGCCTCGAGCTGAAGGATGACCTTGACGCCCGCCAGGTTGACCCCCTGGCGTTGGGTCAGGAAACGGATGATACGCACCCGTCGGATATCGGCCTCCGAATAGAGCCGGAGGTTGTTGCGCCGGTGCGGGCAGAGGAGGCCTTCGGTCTCGTAGATCCGCAGCGTGCGCGGGTGCACGCTCGCCAGCTCGGCGGCGATGCTGATGAAGTACCGCGGCCGCTCCGGGTCGTGCCAGGTGCTCACCCGCCGCTCCCGGTTCCCAGCGGACCGCGCGCCGGCCCGGGCGCTGGGCCCGGGCCGGTCCTCGGGTTGCGTGAAGCGGCGCGGAGCGCTGAGCTCACGCGTTCTCCGAACCATTGTCGGTGGCCGGCGTGACCCTCACGGGCTCCGACTCGCCGGCGCGGATCTGGATCTGTCGCGGCTTGACCTCGTCCGCCTTTGGGATGCGCAGGGTCAGCACACCGTGCTGGAACGTGGCCTCCGTCTTGTCGCCCTCGACCCTCACCGGCAGCTGGAGCTGTCGGCTGAAGGAGCCGAAGCGGCGCTCGCGGTACAGGTACTGGTCGCGGGTGATCTTCTCGTCGGCCTTGAACTCACCCCGGATGACCAGCGTCTGCCCGGTGAGGGTGATGTCGACTTCCTCGGGATCGATGCCCGGGAGCGCCGCGGTCACGACGATGTCATCGGGTGTCTGGTGGACATCCAGGGCTGGCGTCACCGCCTCGCCCTCGATGGAACGCCATGTGAGCGGGGAGACGAAGGAATCCTCGAAGAGGCGGTCCATCGCCTGGCGGAGGGTGACCATGTCACCGAACGGATCGATTCGTGTCAGGTTTGCCATCTTGCTCTTTCTACCTCGAACCTTCTGCACGCGGAACTCGTCTCGCACTGCGTGTAGGTGGTGCGTGGCGGTACCCTAAACCCTGACAATGTGGTTGTCAAGGGTCATGTCAGCGTACGCGTCGTGAGACCGATGGAGCCCCGTCAGCGGGCCAGGCGCCGGCGCAGGGTGTCGAGCCGGCGGCTGGTCCGCCGCCGCTCCGGGGACGGCAGGCGTCTGCCGCCGTAGCGGACCAGCTGGTACGCGATCGCCAGCCTCCCGAACGCGCGCTCGTCGAGGCCTTCGCCGGCGACCCGCCGCGCGTGTGCCGCGGGTGATTCGCTGGGGAGGCGCGGCCAGCGTCCGTCGCGCTGCAGGGCATCGAGCGCGGCGATGTACGCGTCCTCGGGGTCCGCGGGGTTGCGCCGCCGCCGGCTGCGCCTGGCCGCGGCGGGCGGGGCCGGGGGCTCCTCCGGCGGGATGACGATGCTGCGCTCCTCGAAATCACCGGCATCGACCAGGGCGAGCATGTGTCGCTCCTGCCAGCGCAGGTAGATCATCAACCCCAGGACGAACAGCTCGATGAGCGCCAGGACGGCGACGACCGCGATCACCACGATGGTGGGGATGGGCGTGCTGGCCGGCAGCGGATCGGTGCCGAGGTTGGGCAGGTTGATCTGCGGCAGGCTGATCTGCTGCGGGAGGAAGGGCCGCAGCAGCTCCGTGGCCGCGGCGATCAGGATGATGAGCGGGGTCGTCAGCAGGATGGCGAGGAGGAAGAGCAGGCGCAGCGGCCCGAAGACGGCGGCCGCCAGCGCCGCGAGCGGCACGCCGAGCAGCAGGGCGGCGGGGACCCCGATCACCAGCGAGGCGAGGCTGATGCCGGCCACCAGCGCCAGCCAGGCACGGCTCCGCCGCCAGTCGCTTCCGGTCGTGACCCGCACCGCCTCCAGCCGCGCCAGGCCCAGCGCCGCGAAGGCGCTGGCCGCGAAGACCATGGTGCTGACGAAGGCCGTGGCGGTGAACGCGGCCCGCAGCGGGCCGCTGCTCACCAGCGACCCCAGGAGCCAGGGCGCCGCGAGCCCGGGCACGGCGAACCGCAGCAGCCGGTCCCCGACCTCTTCGTCGTCGTCGGCGGAACCGTGGAGCCCGCCGCGCACCACCGCCACGGCGGCGAGCCAGCCGGGGATGTGCAGGCCGGCCGCCACGCCCGCATGCCCGTCGACGAGCGCGACGCGGACCGCGGGATCCAGGAACCAGCCCGCCGCGCCGCCGGCCAGCGCCAGGAGCGGCAGACCGGCGGCCTCCACGACCGGGGAACGCCAGCGCCGGCGCCGCGCCCAGGCCATGCCCGCTCCGGCCAGCAGGGCGAGCTCCAGGACGCCGACGCGCGGCTCCTCGTGGACCGCGACCTGCAGCGCCGCATAGACCACCGACAGCCAGCCGCCCTCGGCGAGGGCCTGGAAGACCGGCAGCAGCCTAGCCGGCAAGGACGAGCGCATCCGCGGTCCTCCAGTCCGGATCAAGGGTGCCCGCCCGGGCCGGAAGCCCCGCTCGCCGGGCGGCCGTGGCGTGCAGGGCCGCCTCCGGCCCCATGCAGACGACCTCCACCCCGTAGCCGCTGCGCGCCAGCCGGCGCACCGCCGGGAGCCAGCCGCGCGGGTCGCGGGCGGTGAGGGCGATGACGGTGGTCCCCGGCGGGACGCGGCGGGTGATCCAGGTCAGCAGCCGCTCGTACGGGCCGGAGCTGACCGGCCCGATGCGGGCCAGGAGGGCCCCGACCCGGGTGACCTGGCCGGCGGCCGCATCGGGCGGCAGATAGGCCGTGGTCTGCACCGTCCCGGTGAACGAGGCCGCCGCGATCCCGCAGGACGCGCCATCGGCGAGCAGGCGCCGAGCGAGCGAGCCCGCCGCCACGCACAGGGACTCGAACGCGTCGTCGTCGTACGTCATCTGCCAGTGCGGACCCTCGATGGTCTGGACGTCGAGAGCGATCAGCACCTCCCGGCCCCGGGCCGGCTCGAAGCGCCGGCTCACCGGCTCTCCCAGGCGGGCCGTGGCCCGCCAGTGGATGCGGCGCAGCGAGTCGCCGGGCTGGAAGGGCCGCACGCCACCGAAGAGCGCCGGGTCGTGGATCAGGCCCTGGCGGGCTCGCCGGTCGCCGAGGGGCGCCAGGTCGTGGCCGGTGCTGCGGACCGGCATCGTGCGCGGTGAGATGACCAGGGAGGCGGTCTCATCGGTCTCGGACTCCGCGGCGTCGCGGCCCAGGATGTCGCGGATCCGCATCCGGAAGGGACCGAACTCATAGCTGCCGCGGCGCTCGGCGTCGACATGGAAATGCCGGACCACCCGCTCGTACCAGGTCAGCGACCAGGCGTTGAACAGGATCCGGCGCCCGTGGCGCTCCTGGTCACGGTCGAGGTTCGGCAGCTCGCGGATGGTGATCCCGTCGGTGACCAGGTCGTCGACCGCCACCCAGGGCAGGGGAAGCGGCTTTCGGTTCCAGATGGTGACGTCGAGCCGGATCTCGTCGCCGACCACCGCCCGGCTCGCCCCAAGCGCGCGGCTGTACACCACCTGGCGGACGCCGTAGCGGGTCCACAGGCGAGTGAGCGTGCCGTAGACGAGCGTGATGGCCGCGATGAGCAGCAGCCCGGGCACGCCGGCCAGCGCTCCGATGACGGCGAACGTGATCGAGAGGGCGATCCAGGTGCTCACGTCGTCAGGCGCCCGCGGACGCCTCCTCCGCCAGCGGGACCGGCACCTCGGCGAGGACGTCATCGACCGCGGCCGACACGGTCGCCCCGCGCAGCTCGCGATCGACGTCGAGGAGCAGGCGGTGGTCCAGGACAGCATGGGCGATGTCCCGCACGTCGTCGGGGAGGGCGAAGTCGCGCCCGTCGAGCAGCGCCTGGCCCTGCGCCGCGCGATACAGCGCCACCGACGACCGTGGGCTGGCGCCCATCCGAAGGTCGGGATGGTCCCGCGTGGCCCGCACCAGCGCGACGAGGTAGCGCTCCACGTCCTCGCTGACCCGGATGGTGCGCGCCGCCTCGCGCAGGGCGGCCAGCTCGGCTGGCCCGGCGACGGCCGGCACGTTGTCGAGCGGTTCCGCCGTGTCGCGGTAGCGCCGCGCGATGCGGCGCTCGTCATCGGCCTCCGGGTAGCCCAGGTGGACCCGGACCAGGAAGCGGTCGAGCTGGGCCTCCGGGAGGGAGAAGGTCCCCTCCAGCTCGATGGGGTTCTGGGTGGCGAGGACCACGAACGGGTCCGGCAGCGCTCGCGTCTCACCCTCGGCCGAGACCTGGCGCTCCTGCATGGCCTCGAGCAGGGAGGACTGGGTTCGCGGCGTGGCGCGGTTGATCTCGTCGACGAGCAGGATGTTGGTGAAGACCGGGCCGGGGATGAAGCGGAAGGCGCCCTTCTCCAGGATCGAGCTGCCGGTCACGTCGGTGGGGAGCAGGTCCGGCGTGCCCTGGACGCGGGCGAAGTCGAGGGAGAGGGCGCGCGCGAAGGCGCGCGCCAGCAGGGTCTTTCCCACACCCGGCACGTCCTCGAGAAGCGCGTGGCCGTCGGCCAGGAGGGCGATCGCCAGCAGCCGCAGCGGCTCGCTGGCGCCGACGACCGCCGTGCGCACCGCCTCGTCGAGCGCGGCCAGGAAGCGAGCGCCGTCCGGCGGACGATCGGTCATGTCACAAGGTACTCACTGCGGGACGCTGGCGTTCACGATGCGCCAGGTTCGAGCGCCCACGTCGATCCCGCCGGGCAGCAGCGTGGGGCTGGCGCGCAGGTCGAATGTGAGGACCGTCACCTGCGGCACCGGTACGAGCTCCACCCCGGCGATGAACCCGAGGAACGTGGACGGGCGCCGCTCGAAGGTGACGATCTGGGCGACCGCAGAGGCCGTTGCGTCACCCTCCGCGGTGACCGTGATGCGCAGGTTGCGCAGCAGGGTCGCGGGCTGGCCGCAGGAGGTCCCGCCGTCCGCGTTGCAGCGCGCCGCAAGCCCCTGCAGCGCGTCGAGCGCCGCGCCACGCACGGCGAGCTGGTTGGTGGTGATGCCGTCCGGCAGCGACCCGGATGCGGCCAGGGCCGGCCACGTGGTCTCGAACCGATCGAGGACCGCGGCCGGCGTGGCGGCCTGGCCTCCCACCAGCCAGAAGGCGGTTCCCCAGATCAGGAGCGGCACGCCCAGCCAGGCCATGGCCGCCGCCGGCGAGCCGACCGGGGTGGGGCCGATCGTGCCGGCCGCCACGCGGGCGCGGTGGTAGGCCAGGGCCGCCTGGGTGGTCCAGGCAACGAGGAACGCGCAGCCGGCCAGGAACGGGATCACGTAGGCGGTCGTCTCCGCCAGACCGATGACCAGCCATCCCACTCCGATGGCGCCGGCCAGCTCGGCGATGAGCCAGGCGGCGGCCGCGCGGGGCCGGCCGAGCGCAAGGTCGCCCAGCCCCCAGGCGAGGAGAGCGCGGCGCAGGACGAGCCCGGCAGGCGCGGCGCCGGCGCGCGGCGCCGCGGTCACTCGCCGATGAGCAGGGCGCGGAGCTCCGCCTCCCGTCGCGAGGAGGTCACGGCCAGGACCCGGTCCCCGGTCAGCAGTCGCGTCTCGGGCCGGGTGGGAACCGCGCGATCGTCTCGCAGCAGGACGGCGATGGCGCTCCCCTCGGGAAGCGGCACATCGCGCAGCTCGCGGCCGACCACCGGGGAGTTCGCGTCCAGGTGGGCCTCCACGATCTGGAGCTCGCCGCCGCCCAGCTCGGCGAGGTGCAGGAGGTCGTGGATCGGGATCTCGTGCTCGATGACGCCCAGGATGGTGCGGATGGGGCTCACCGTCTCGTCGATGGCCAGCTGCCGGAAGAGCTTCTCGTGCTCGGGGTTGTTCACGCGCGCGATCGAGCGCGGCACATTGAACCGCATCTTGGCGATCTGGCAGGCCGCCAGGTTCACGCCGTCGTCCCCCGTGACCGCGGCGATGATGTCCGCACGCGCCATGCCGGCCTCCGCCTGGTAGCGTCCCTCGCAGCCGTCGTTGGCGACGACGATGCTGCCGAGCTCGTCCGCGATCTGGCGGGCGCGTGCCGGGTCCTTCTCGATGACGACCACCTCGTGGCCGGCGGTCAGGAGCTCACGGGTCAGGTAGTAGCCGACGGTGCCGCCGCCGATGACGACCACGTACATCGTCAGCCCTCCTCGCCGCGCTCGGTTGGCGCTGGGGCGATCGGGTGGAGCGCGCCCTCGTCGTCGATCGCGGCACGGGCGATCGCGTCGGCGGACGTTCCGTGGGCGGGCGCCCCGTGGATCGGCTCGGCCGTGGGTGCCGCGACGGTCCCGCCGGTGGCCTCCGGGCCGTCGGTGGCACCCTGGATCAGCGCGTCCGACAGCAGGACGGTGCGGCAGATCGTCTCGAGGCCCAGCGACCGGTAGGCCTCCGCTCGCACCGGGTCGTTGATCTTGGCCAGGACCCGCGGGACGCCGAAGACGTGCTTCCCGATCTGGGCCGCCAGCGCATTGCGGTTGTCACCCTCGGTGAGCGCCATGAACAGGTCCGCCAGCTCGGCCCCGGCCTCGCGCAGGACGTTCTCGTCCGTCCCGCTGCCCCGCACCGTCACGCCCCCGAAGTTCGACGGGAGGCGCAGGAAGGCGCGCTGGTCGACATCGATGACGGTGACGGTCTCCCCGAGCTTGTCCAGCTCAGTGGCGGTCCGTGCCCCCACGCGGCCGCAGCCGACGATCAGAATCTTCATGGCGTTCGCGCCAGGTCCTCCGTCTCCACGCGCAGGCACCAGACCGGTGCCGTCGAGTTGCGCATCACGTAGGGCACCGTGCGGCCGGCATCCCAGGCTCCCCCGAATCGCTTCTTATAGCGTAGACCCATCACGATAAGGTCGGCTCCCCACTCGACGGCCTCGTCCACGATGGCCGCCCCGGCGGCGCGCGCCTGCACCACGCCGGTGCGCACGGCGACCTCGTGCTCGGTGAGGAAGGCCTCCGCCCGACCCAGGACCTCGTCGGCGAATGCCACCGCCTGGGGATCCTCCGCGTCGAGCTGCTGGTCGAAGGGCACCTCGATGACATGCAGCAGCGTCACTTCGCCGGACAGCCCGGCCAGGAGCATCGTGGCGAGCCGAAGCGCCGGCTCGTCGGCCTCCGTACCGGCCATCGGGACCAGGATGCGCTGGAACTGGAGCAGGGGCGGCTGCTTCTCGGGTCTGCGGCGGAAGACCATTGCTCCGGTATCGTAGCCGCCGGCCGGCGCGCCGGCACTCCGATCGCGGCCGTCCGGGTGACCCTCAGCGACCCCAGGTGAGGCGGTCGCTGAGCCGCGGCGGAAGGCCGGCGTCGCGCATGAGCCGCTGGGTGCGCGCGATGTCATAGGCGACGCGGCGGAACTCGACGGTGGCGTCGTGGTCGTCGAGGAGCAGGTACGCCGCCGCCGGGATGCCGTCCCTCGGCTGCCCCACGCTGCCCGGGTTGATCAGCGCGCGACGCGCGTCGAGCGGGACGGGGTCGCCCGCGGTGGCAGACAGCATCTCCACCCGGCTCTCGTCCGCGCGGAAGATGATCGGCAGGTGGGTGTGGCCGAAGACGCACAGCCATGTCTCGAACGAGGCCAGGTTCGCGGCCGCGACCGATGGCGAGGTGATGTACTCCCAGATGGGATCCCGCGGCGAGCCGTGCACGGCGGTCAGGTCCCCGCTGACCCGGACCTCCGGCAGCGCGGCCAGGTAGGCCGTTGCATTGGCGTCGAGCTGCTTCGCGGTCCACTCCACCGCAGCGCGGGCGTCGACGTTGAAGTCCTCGGCGCTGATGTTGCCGATGGCGGCGGCATCGTGGTTGCCGAGCACGGAGCGGGCCCCCATCTCCTGGAGGGCGCGGATCACCTCGTTCGGCTGGGGGCCGTAGCCCACCGTGTCGCCCAGGACCCAGACCTCTTCGACGGAGGGCAGGTCGGCGCGCACGGCTTCGAGCGCCGCGAGGTTGCTGTGAATGTCCGACAGGACGGCGATGCGCATGGGCCGGACGAGTATAGCGACGCTGCCCGGGAGGGCTCCGGCGCGGCTCCGGCGCCCCTCGGGTGCCGGTTCAGCCGAGCGGACGGCGACCGGGTTCTCCGGGCCGGCGCGGGTAGCGCGACGGCGTAGCTCCCGCCTTCGTGACCGTGACGAACGTGTGGTTGCCCAGCGCCTCCGCGCCGCCGGGCAGCGCTGGCACGATCTCCGGCGCGCCGCCGCCCAGGAGCGCGAGCGCCCGCCCGCCGTCGCGGACCTCCGGGTCACCGGCGACCAGCGGGCCCTTCCAGGCGACCAGGGTGCCGCCGGTCGCCAGCAGCGGCATCGCCAGCTCGGCGAGCACCGGCAGGGGCGCACACGCGCGGGCCGTGACAAGCGAGAACCGCTCGCGGTGGCGCGGGTCGCGGCCGAGCGATTCGGCCCGCTCGGCGGCCACCGTCACGGCGTCCAGGTCCAGCGCGATCGCGGCCTCCCGCAGGAACGCGGCCTTCTTGCCCACCGAGTCGACCAGCATCCAGCTCACGGCGGGCCGGGCGATGGCCAGCACGATGCCGGGGACGCCGCCGCCCGAGCCGAGGTCAACGGCTCGCTTCGGCGAGATCCGGTCGAGGATCGGGAGCGCGGCCAGGGCATCGAGGAGGTGCAGGCGGGCGATCGCCTCCGGCTCCACGACGCGCGTCAGGTTCAGGTGCTCATTGGCCGCCAGCAGAAGCGAGACGTACCGCTCGAGCCGATCGAGGGTGCGATCGGGCAGGTCCAGGCGAAGGTGCGGGAGCGCGGCGAGGTGGTCCTCGAGCGCGGCGCGCGCCCGACGGGCGGCCGTCGACGGTTCGGCTCCGGACATGGAAATGCTCCCGCAGGTGGCGTTTCAGTTTTCCCGGTCGTCGCCGGTGGGTGAGGCCGGCTTTCGCATCGGCTCCGACGACGTCCGGTTACCGTACTCGGCCACCGGTGGAAGCAGGACCGCCATCCTGCTCCATCGCGCCCCGCGCGACAACCGGGTTTTCCACATTTCGCGAGTGAGTCGTCCACGAATGTGGATAAGTCGTCCCGGGGTATACTCCCCACCGATGGCGCCGAACGCCCTCGTGGCAGGTACGAACCGGGAATCGTGGCGGCGACGCTGACGGACGCCACGCGGCCGCGCTTCGCGCACGCCAGCGAGGCGGAGTTCGCCCGGATCCTCGATTTCTACCGCGTGGCGTGGCGGTACGAGCCCGACGTCTTTCCCATCAGGTGGAACCCGAGCGGTGCCGTCACCGAGTCGTTCGCCCCGGACTTCTACCTGCCCGAGATCGACCTCTACGTCGAGCTGACGACCCTGAAGCAGTCGCTCGTGCGGAAGAAGAACCGCAAGCTGCGCTCGATGCGTCTCCTGTACCCGGGGGTGCGGGTCAAGCTGCTGTACGCTCGCGACTTCAAGGCCCTCATGATCAAGTACGGACGGCACGACTTCATGGCCAAGGTCTTCCACGCCAATCTCCACAACGGCACCGGCCCGATGGCGCCTGATCCGCGCCCCGCGACCCGGGTCGCGGAGCCCGCCGCATGACGATCCACGACGACGTCTCCGAGGTGCTGCTGACCGAGGCGCAGCTGCAGGCGCGCATCGCGGAGCTGGGTCGCGAGCTTGGGGCCGACTACGCGGACCGGCAGCCGGTGCTCGTCTCCGTCCTGAAGGGCTCCATCGTGTTCCTCGCGGACCTGGTGCGCGCCACGGAGATCCCGCTCTCGGTGGACCTGATGGAGCTGTCGAGCTACGGGTCCAGCACCGAGTCGAGCGGCCAGGTCCGGATCCTCAAGGACCTGTCGGGATCGATCAAGGACCGCGACGTCATCGTGGTGGAGGACATCATCGACACCGGGCTGACGCTGAACTACCTGCTCCGCTACCTCCACGACCGGGGACCCGCTTCCGTGCGGATCTGCTGCCTGCTCGACAAGCCGGCCCGCCGCCTGGCCGACATCGAGATCGATTACCGGGGCTTCACCATCCCGGACCTCTTCGTGGTCGGCTACGGGCTCGACTTCGACGAGCGGTACCGGAACCTGCCGTACATCGGCGTCCTGCGTCCATCGGTCTACGGTGGGGCCGAGCCGGAGTCGTAGCCCATGCCCGAGGGAACTCGGCGTTTCCGATTCTTCGTGCTCCTCGGGAGCCTCCTCATGATCGTGTCCGGATTCCTGCCGTGGTGGCACGCCGGCGGCGACACCGTGAGCGGCGTCCAGCTTCCCGCCGCGACGGGCCTGGGGCTGGAGGGGGTGGGCCTCCTCATCTATGGAGCGGCCATCGGGTCCCTGGTCCTGCTCGACATCGGCTACATGCGCGGACGCTGGGGCTTCGTGCTCGACACGCCCTTCATCTACCTGCTCCTCGGCCTGCTGGCCGCCGGGGCGCTTCTCTACAAGGGCTGGCAGCTGTGGTCGGTGGGGTACCTGCCGCTCCCGCAGCGCTCGCCGGGCCTGGCGGTCGCGGCGGTGGGGATCGCGACCCTGCTGTACGGGGCCGGGACCGGGTTCGGGACGCGACGCGCCTGGTGACGCTCGCGGCTCAACGGGCCGCCGGCAGCACCATCGGGCTGATGAAGAGCCAGCCCACGATCACCAGGACGATGATGGCGGCCAGGATGAGCATGGGCCGCACGTCCGGCCGGTAGTCGCGCGGGGGACG
Source organism: uncultured Chloroflexia bacterium (assembly GCA_963805645.1). Lineage (GTDB taxonomy): Bacteria > Chloroflexota > Limnocylindria > QHBO01 > QHBO01 > CAVXEH01. The sequence continues at coordinate 40,712 of CAWDVA010000010.1, forward strand.
AGGCGGGGGAGCCATGGGTCCTCCGGCCCGGCTCAGATCTCGCCCAGGTACGCCTGTCGCACCTGCTCGTTGGCGGCCAGGTTCTTCGCCGTGTCGGACAGGATGATGGTGCCGGTCTGCAGCACGTAGCCACGATGCGCCACGTTCAGGGCCATGAGCGCGTTCTGCTCCACCAGCAGCACCGTGGTGCCCTGGCTGTTGATGTCGGTGATGATCCGGAAGATCTGCTCCGTGAGGAGCGGCGAGAGCCCCATCGACGGCTCGTCCAGCAGCAGGACGCGGGGCCGTGCCATCAGCGCGCGACCGATGGCCAGCATCTGCTGCTCGCCCCCGGACATGGTCCCGGCCTTCTGGGTGCGGCGCTCGCGGAGCCGCGGGAAGAGGTCGTAGACGCGGGCCACGTCGTCCTCGATCGGCTCGTTGCCACGGCTGAAGGCCCCCATCTGCAGGTTCTCGTAGACGCTCATGCGGCTGAACACCCGCCGTCCCTCCGGCGAGTGGGCCACGCCCAGCTTGACGACCTCGTGGGCCGGGAGGGACTGGATCTCGCGCCCGTCCAGCCGGACCGTCCCGATGCGCGGCTTGTGCGTGCTGCTGATGGCCCGCAGGGTCGTGCTCTTGCCGGCGCCGTTGGAGCCGATGAGGGTCACCACCTCGCCGTCGTTGACGTGCATCGTCACGCCCTTGAGCGCCTCGATGTTGCCGTAGTAGACGTGCAGGTCGTTCAGCTCGAGAAGAGGCTGCTGGGGCGGATCGCCGGCTGCCGCCGGGGCTGGCTGCGTGGTCATGCGCTCGTCGCCTGCTTGCCCAGGTAGGCCTCGATGACCCGCGGGTTGGCGCGGATCTCCTCGGGGTCGCCCTCCGCGATCTTCTCGCCGTAGTCGAGGACCGTGATTCGCTCGCTGACGCCCATCACCACCTTCATGTCGTGCTCGATGAGGAGAATGGAAAGGCCCAGCTGCTCGCGGAGCTGGGAGATCAGCTCCGTCGTCCGGCCCGTCTCCGCCGGGTTCATGCCGGCCGTGGGCTCGTCCAGGAGCAGGAGCTTGGGATCGCTGGCGAGGGCCCGCGCGATCTCCAGGCGGCGCTGGTCACCGTACGGCAGGTTCCGCGCCCACTCCTCCTCGTAGCGGTGCGGCAGACCCACGATGTCCAGCAGCTCGCGGGCCCGGTCCCGCGTCGCCGTCTCCTCGATGCGCGTGTGCGGGGTGCGCAGCACGCTGTTCCACCAGTGCGCGTGCATCCGCACGTGGCGCCCGACCATCACGTTCTCCAGGGTGGTCATGTCCCCGAAGAGACGGATGTTCTGGAACGTGCGCGCCACGCCCAGCTCCACGATCTCGTGCGGCGTGAGGCCCACGAGGCTCGACCCGTTGAAGGCGATGTCGCCGCTCGTCGGCTCCAGCATCCCGGTCAGCTGGTTGAAGAAGGTCGTCTTGCCGGCGCCGTTGGGCCCGATCAGCGACACGATGCCGCGCCGGGGGATGGCGAAATCGACGTCCTTGTTGGCCACCAGGCCGCCGAAGCGCATGGTCACCTTGGAGGCGACGAGGATGTCGTCGAGCGCCGGCGCCGGGCTGCTCATCTGCGCTCCGGTCATGACCGGTCTCCCAGCCGGGTCGACACCGCGACGGCCTCCAGGGCCAGGCCGGATGCGGGTTTCTCCATGGGATGCGGCTGCCGGTCACCGGGCGGCTGCTCCCCCGGTCCCCCTCCGCCGTCGGCGCCCTCCGGGCCGCTCTCGCCCTCTTCCTCGTGGAGCTCGGCGCGGCGGCTGCGGTTCGGGATGAGGCCCTCCGGGCGGAACAGCATCATGGCCACCAGGACCGCGCCGAAGATGAGCAGCTGGTACTCGGCGAACTCCCTGAGCAGGCCCGGCAGGCCCACCAGCATGAAGGCGCCCACGATGACACCGGTGATGCTGCCCATGCCGCCCAGGATGATGAGGGCGAGGGCGTTGATGCTGATCAGGATGTCGAGGTTCTGCGGGAAGACGACGCCGATCTTGGCCGCGTAGAACGCGCCGGCCACGGCTCCGAAGGTGGCGCCCATGGAGAATGCCATGAGCTTGTAGACGGTGGTGTTGACGCCGGTCGCCTCCGCCACCGTCTCGTCCTCGCGCATGGCCGTCCAGGCCCGGCCCACCCTTGAGCGCTGGAAGCTCCAGGCCGCGAGGGCCGCGAGGATGCAGGCCACCAGGATGGGGTAGTAGATGTCCTGCGGCTTGCGGAACTCCAGGGCAAGGCCCAGCAGGTTGATCGTGGGCGCCGGGATCTGCTGGATCCCCTGCGCGCCACCGACGTATGGGGTCATCCAGTCGGACAGGAAGATGATCCGCGCGATCTCCCCGAAGCCCAGGGTCACGATGGCCAGGTAGTCACCCCGCAGCCGCAGCACCGGGGCGCCGATGATGATGCCGGTCACGCCACCGATGACCATCACGATGGGCACCGCCAGCCAGAAGTTGAGCTGCGGATGGAAGGCCGGCGACGCGGGCGAGGTGAGCACCGCGATCGAGTAGATGCCCAGCGCGTAGAAGGCCACGTAGCCCAGGTCCAGCAGGCCGGCGAAGCCGACCACGATGTTGAGGCCCAGGCCCAGGAGCACGAACAGTCCGACGTTGGTGATGACGTCCGACAGGAACACTCCCAGGATCTGCGGCAGGATCAGGATCAGCGCGGCCAGGAGAATGAACGCCGCGATCTTGGTGGTCTGGCGGCTCGCGTTCGGGAGCGCCGCGTAGCCGGCTCGCACCTGCGTCCCGCGCAGCATCCAGCCGGCCACGAGGGCCGCCGTCACCGCGAAGAGCAGCACGGCGCCGGGAATCGTCAGCCCGTCGCCCCTGTAGAGGAAGGTGGAGAGCCACTTCAGCGGCAGATTGCGCAGGATCTGGGTCACGAAGGTGTTCATGATCCCGAACAGCAGGACCAGCAGGACGCCCCAGACCAGGGCGCGTCGAGCCACCCGCTGGACCAGGTTCAGGCTGGCGGCCGCGGTGCCCAGCAGGAGCCCACCGCCGACCTGGACCAGGGTGCCGAGGGCGGCATCCTGGAAGAAGCGGAGGTCGTTGACCAGCTTGGGGGTGGCGTGGATCAGCATGCCGTTGGGCTTCAGCACCAGGATGAAGAAGGACAGCACCGCCAGCATCGCCCCGGTCGCGGCGCCGGCGATGGCACCGGCCATGAGCGCCTGCGCCGGCGTGGGGCGTCCCAGCCCACCGGCCAGCAGCGGGCGCGCCGCCCACGCCCCGGCGATCACGATCCCCGCCAGCGGCAGCGTCTCACCCAGCGACAGGATGTCGGTCAGGATCGGCCGATTCTGGAAGCTGTCGACCAGCCCCACCAGGGACATGTGCCACACCGCAAGGCCGGCGACGACTCCCACCCAGACCGCGCGGCTGGCGAAACGTCGGGTCATCACGTGTTCTCCTTTCGGCCCAGGATGCCGCTGGGCCGGAAGATGAGGACCAGGACCAGGACCAGGAATGCGACCACGTCCTTGAGCTGATTGACCGACGGGATCCCGAACCCGTCAAGGAGGAGATACGGGCCGACCGCCTCGAGGATCCCCAGCATGAGACCGCCCAGCATGGCACCCACGATGTTGCCGATGCCGCCCAGGACCGCCGCGGTGAAGGCCTTGATGCCGGGCACGAAGCCCATGAAGTAGTTGACCTGGTTGAAGAGCAGGGTGTAGAGGATGCCCGCCGCGCCGGCGAGCAACCCGCCGATGGCGAAGGTGGTGAGGATCACGCGGTCGACATCGATGCCCATCATGGCCGCGACGTCCTTGTTCTCGCTGACCGCGCGCATGGCGCGCCCGGTCCGGGTGTGCTCCACGAACCACCACAGGCCCAGCATCATGGCGACGGCTCCGGCGACGACCACGATCCGGGAGTAGGAGATCTCGACGTCGCCGAGCCGGATGCTTCCCTGGAACATGGTCCAGGTCGGATAGGCCTTCACCCCTGCGCCGTAGAGCCCGCGGAACGTGTTCTCGAGGAAGAGCGAGGCACCGATGGCGGTGATGAGCGGCACGAGGCGCGGCGCGTTGCGCAGCGGCCGGTAGGCGACCCGCTCGAGCACAACGGCCACGAGCGCCGCGACGCCGCTTGAAACGAGCAGCACGATGATGAACGAGAGCAGCTCGTTCTGGGCCAGGAACCCGGACTTGGCCATGGCGTTGGCCGCGAAGTACGCGGTGAACGCGCCGGTCATGAACACGTCGCCGTGGGCGAAGTTGATCATGAACAGGATGCCGTAGACCAGGGTGTAGCCAAGGGCGAGCAGCGCGTAGACCGAGCCGAGAGAGAGGCCGGCGAGGATGAACGTGCCCCAGTCGCCGAGCGTGAAGCTGCCGCGCTGGATGGTGGCCCAGATGCCCACCACCGCGAAGATCACGACGGCCACCCGGAGAAGCGCCAGCACCAGGTCCACGAAGGACAGGTGCTCGTGGATGCCGAGCAGCCTGCGCACCATCCTCATGCGTGCCCTCGCCTAGTTGATACCCCCACCAGGAGAAGCCGGCACCCGCGCCGGAACAAAGGATGCGGGTGAGCCGAGAGCCGGCTCACCCGCATCGTTGATCACAGAAGCGTTCAGCGTTGCCGGCTTACGGCCAGATCCGCTTGAAGGCTCCGTTGACGACCTGGGAGACGCTGATCTTCGGGTTGGCGCAGTCGCCGTTCGGATCACAGGTCAGCGTACCGGTGATGCCCTGGAAACCGCTCGTCTGGAAGAACGCGTCCTTCAGGGCGGTGCGCGGGATGTACAGGTTCCCGGCCGAGTCCTTCAGCGCAACCTTCTCGATCGCGTCGAAGATCATGTTCGCCGCGTCGAACGCGTGCGCGTGGAACACGGAGATCGTCTGCGACTCGCCGGAGATCTCCTTGTACTTGGGCAGGAAGGTCGACTCGTAGAAGTCGCCGGAGAAGTTGAGGTCAGGACCGGAGAAGTACATTCCCTCAGCTGCCCCACCGGCGGCCGAGAGGAAGTCCGGGGTCAGGAGCCCGTCGGCTCCGGCCAGGACGGTGTTCTCCAGGCCAGAGGTCTGCTTCGCCTGCTGGGTGATCAGGGCACCCTCGGCGACGAAGATCGGGTAGTAGAGCATTTCCGGCTTCTGGGTGCCGATCTTGGTCAGGACGGAGTTGAAGTCGGTCTGGCCGACCGTGATGGCCTCCTGATCCGTGATCGTCCCGTTGCACTTGCTCTTGAAGTTGTCCGCGAAGACCTGCTGGAGCTGCTGTGCGTACGGGCTGCCATCGTGGATGGTGGCGGCCGACTTGACCTTCAGCACGGTGCAGGCGAACTCCGCCATGGCGGCGCCCTGGACCTTGTCGTTGTGCGCGGTGCGCGCGTAGAACGGCTGGTGGGTCGCCGGATCGGTCAGCGACGGCGCCGTGTTCGACGGCGAGACGAGCAGGATGCCCGCCTGGCTGAGGATCTCGGCTGCCGGCACGCCGGCGCTCGAGCAGCTCGTGCCGACCACGGCGACGATGCTCGGATCAGCCTTCAACTGGTTCGCGGCAGCCGTCCCGCCATCGGCGCTGCAGCCGCCGTCGGTGTCGGTCTCCTTGACGTCGTGGCCCGCGACCTGGCCGCGCAGCGCGACGGCAACCTTCACGCCGTACTGGCTGTCGAGGCCAAGGGACGAGTTGGCGCCGCTGATGGCCAGCGCGGTGCCGATGTTGATCGGATCGCTGGGACCGTATTCCACGCAGCCGAACGGATCAGCGGCGCAGGCTGTGGTCGGATCCGCCCCCGACGATGCCATCGCCGACGCTGCCCCCGAGTTGTTCGGCGTGGTGCTGCCGCCGCCGTTGTTGCTCGAGCAGGCAGCAAGGATGAGCAGCACAACGCTCAGGATGGCGCTCAGCCGAAAGAATCTGTGCATCCGGTCTCCTCCAGGTGGCTCGGGACTGCGCTGCGCGCGAACCCGGGAAAGGTGCCGCGCATGATACTGGCGCCGTGCTCACCAAGGCAAGCAGTTTGCCGCTTGCGAAATGATAGCCGAGCGACAACCTCGAGGTTCATTGCGAGGCGTGCCCGGATGGCCCGAGGGGCTGAGGGCCCGCCCATGGTATCCTCTTGCGGGTACGTCATGCAGCCTCTCCGCTGCGTTTCGCTCCCGAGAGGTCCCATGGAGGTATCTGTCCGAACCGCCCGACTGAGCGATGTCGACGCGGCCGTGCGCATACTCGCGCAGGGCGCCGATGACCGCGACGCCGCCGGGGACGACGCCGATCGCCTCCGACACCTGCTCTACGTTCCCGCCGCAACGGTCGTCGTTGCGGTCGCGGACCGCCGGCTGGTTGGCGTGGGCATCCTCTCGATCCGTCCATCCGTGCGTTCCGGACCCTTCGTCGGCGTTGTCGATGAGCTGGGAGTCGATGGCACGGGGACGGCGGGGAGCGCCGCGGAGGCGCACGACGCCGCGCTTCGAGGTGAAGCGGCGAGCAGGTTGCTCGATCAGCTCATCACCTCGGCGCGCAACAAGGGCTGTTCGCGTGTGGAGGTCACCGATCCTCTCGCGTCTGCCGGAGCGGACCTGCTGGAGCAGGCCGGGTTCGAGCGGCGAGGGGCGCTCATGAGCCGCGCCATCGGTCTCATCGGCTGAGTCGTTCAGCCGGGCCGGGAGGGCGCGCCGAGCCGGGATTCCCCGCGCAGGCCACCAACCATTCATCAGGAGAAGCTCAGTTGAGCAAGAACGTGGCGCTCTTCATCGATGTCGCCAACATCTACTACGCCGCTCGCGGCCAGGACGTGGACGTGGACTATGTCGCGCTGCTCAAGCACGTGACCAAGGGACGCGACCTGATCCGGGCGTATGCCTACTCCGGGCTCGACCCGGAGAACGAGAACCAGCGCAAGTTCCTCGATTTCCTGTCGAAGAACGGCTACAAGGTCGTCCACAAGGACATCCGCAAGTTCGGCGACGGACGGGTCAAGGCCAACCTCGACATCGAGCTGGTGGTTGACCTGTTCCGCCTCCAGGACCGCATGGACATCGCGGTCATCGTCTCCGGCGACGGAGACTTCGCGTCCGCGATGCGCGCCCTTCAGGACGTGGGCGTGCGCTGCGAGGTGATCAGCTTCCGCCCGAACACGTCGTCCGACCTCATCGCGGTCGCCGACGAGTTCACCGACATCATGAAGATCACGGGCATCGGTCGCGGCAAGGGCAGCCGGACCCCCAGCATGCCGGAGATGCCCGCCAAGGAGGTCAACCCCGAGTTCGGCTTCCGCGAGGCGTCGCGCGGGGTCGCCGCCGCCGCCATCGCAGCCCTGCGGGAGGGGGAGAAGCCGGCGCGCGCCACGCGACGTCGCTCCTCACGCGCGACCGAGGAGGCGCAAACAGCGGAGGCGCAGGCCGAGCCGCAGGAGTCCCCTGCGACCACGGCCGAGACCGTGACGGAGGGCGGGGACGCCGAGGGATCGCGCCGCCGTCGCCGCCGGCGGGGAGGCCGTGGCCGGGGCCGTGGCCGGGGCCGTGGCGAGTCGACGACCGGCGAGACCGGCGAGGCCGGCGAGGCCGGCGAAAGCGGCGAGATCGGCTGGCAGGAGTTCGACGACGTCAGCGCGCTGACGGACCTGGGCGCGCCGGGCGACGAGCGCGACTACTCGTTCGAGGAGGCCGACGCGGAGACGCTGGCCGCCCTTGGGCTCTCGAGCGGGGATGCGGCGGCCGCCGCATCGGACGCAGCAGGTGCGAGCGGGACCCAGGAGCTCGCCGGAGCCCCCGCCACCAAGCGACGGAGCACGCGTGCGCGCGCGAGCCGGGCCGCCGAGAAGGGGGAGGGCGTGACGCCCGAGGCCCCGGAAGAGGCCTCGGCCGAAGCCGCGCCGGCCACGACGAAGCCGTCGCGCCGGCGGACCAGTCGCACGGCAGCCGGGGCCGGGTCGGCCAAGGAGACAGCCGCCGAATCAGGCGAGACGTCCGGGGAGCCCGCGCCCGAGCCTGACAAGCCGGCTCGGCGCACGCGCAGGACGACCTCGTCCGGTGGTCGTGGCTCGGCCGCGAAGGCCGAGGCGACCGAGGAGCCGGCCGCCAAGACCACGCGAACTCGCACCACCCGGAGCCGCCGTACGAAGGCGACCGGCGGCGAGTCCGCCGCCGACACGAGCCAGACCGGTGATGCTCCCTCGGGAGAGTCCACCTCGTCGCCCGACGGCGACGCCGACGAGGGGATCTGGCAGCGCTTCCGGTCCGCGCGGGGAGGCTCGCGCCGCACGCGCTGAGACCCCACGGGGGCTCCAGGCAAGGCAGGAGGCCGGCCCGTACGGGCCGGCCTCCTGCGCGTGCGCCTGCTGGATACCCGGTCGTCAGCTGGCTGCCGGGTCCTCCTGCGGCGCGGGTTCCGCCGAGCTGGCCTCAGCCTCCTCGCGCTCGGTCGCAGCGCCGTCGCCATTCTCGCCCAGGGACCCGGCATCCACTGCGGGTCGCGGGAAGAGCGGGGCCCACTCCCCTGCGCCGTCGGCCGCCTCGCGGGCCCTGCTGGCGATCCGGTCTCGCGTCTCGCGTCCGGGGCGCGGCGCCGTCAGGATCGCCACCAGCGCACCGACGATTGCCCCAACCACGACCCCCATGAAGAACGTGCGCCAGCGATGCTCCTCCTGCCGACGCTGCTGGAGGCCGAGCCGGATTCTCGCCTCGTCCACGATCTCCCTCGAGATGGGCACTGCGCCGCCAGCCGCGCCAAGGGCCGCGGCCCGCTTGCGCCATGCGCCGAGCAGCGCCGGTCGGAGCCGCGACCCCCAGGTCGCCTGCCCCCACTCCATGGCATCCCGCCGCATCCTGTCAGCGGCCTTGGCCGCCTCCTCGCGCTGTGGGCTCGTCTCGCGCCACGCCTCCGTGGCGGCCTCCGATGTGCGCCCGGCGACCGTCGTGGCGGTCTCCGCGAGCGCCGCTGCCACTTCCTTCCCCCGGGCCGTGACCTGCTCGCGCACGGTGGACTCGAGCGCTCGGTCGACCAGGGACTTGATTGCCGTCGTGAGCTCGTCGGCGTTCCGAGTCGACACGCTCGCCATGGGACACCTCCTCGTCTTCGTTCACCCTGTCCCGTCGCGATGAGTATGCCACCCACCCGTCGATCCGGCGATTGGAGAACCCGCTGAGCCGGCGCCGTGAGGGTCCACGGAGCTGATGGGGCGTGGCGCCGATGGGGCTGCGCGGATGGGGCAGCGCGGATGGGGCATGGCGCCCCGCCGGGCCGCCGTACGACGGGCGGGCTCGGGTGCCGGCCGGCCGCCAACGGGCGTACCCGGGCAGCCCGGCGGAGCACGTGCGCGCAAGGATGAGCCTGCCCTCCTCATCGGGCGATTACGGCGCCGTTACACTCGCCACATGCTCGCCACATCTCCCGCTCCGGGCTTCCGAAGCCTGGGACAGCGCACGGCGCGGACGACCGCCCTCAATGCGTCGACGCACGGGCGCCTGGGTCGGACCTTCCTGGTCCACGGACCCGCCGGGGCCGGCAAGGGCACGTTCGTGGAGGATCTCCTGGCCCTCCTCTTCTGCACCGCTCCGCAGGGCGCGGAACGCCCCTGCAACGCCTGCCCGGGGTGCCGCGGCGCCCGTTCCGGCCGGCACCCGGACCTCGTGATGGGCTCGCCGGAACGCTGGCGAGAGCTGCGCGGCACTGGTGAGAGCGTGGTCGCCGCCGCGCGCCGCTGGCTCGGGGAGGCGGCCGGGGCGCCCATCGCCGGCGCACGGCGGGTCGTGCTCATCGAGGGGATCGACCGCGCCGGCGATCAGATCCAGAACGCGATGCTCAAGGCGCTCGAGGAGCCCGGCGACCGGCACGTCTTCGTCCTGGTCGCCGACGAGCCGAGCCGCCTCCTGCCCACGATCCGGTCGCGCTGCCAGCCGCTGCGGGTTGGACCGGTGCCCCGCCGGGAGCTTGCTGCCTGGCTGGTGGAAGAGCGACGGCTGAGCGAGGCGGAGGCGGACGCCCTGGCGCGGCTCGCAGGCGGGCTGACCGGGCGCGCCCTCGCGTGGGCCACGAACCGCGACCTTTGGGAGTGGCGCATTCGCGTGCAGCGCGAGCTCCTTGGGCTCCTCGCCGCGGGACGGGCTGCCCGGCTCGCCTCCGTCCGCGAGCTTCTCGAGGACGCGACCGGGAGGAGCGCGCGACCGACCGCTGGCGATCGGGAGGGTTCTGCGGACGACGACGACCCCGAGCCGGCCCGGAGCCCGACGTCGCTCCAGCGTGCCGGAGCGATGCTCCTGGTCGAGGTCTGGGTGGCGCTCGCTCGCGACCTCGTGGTGGTCGCCGCCGGGCGCGCCGAGACCGTGACGGCACCGGACCTGCTCGCCGACCTCACCGACGCGGCCTCTCGCGTCGGGCCGGCCGCGCTGCTCCCCTTTGTGGCGCTGCTGGAGCGGATCCACGAGGGACTTGCGCAGAACGCATCGCCGCGGCTGGCGCTCGACGTCGCCGCCCTCTCCTGGCCCGCGGTGACTTCGGCATGAGCGGGCCCTCGCGCCACCGACGCATGCGCGCCCGTGTCACCGGCCGCGTCCAGGGCGTGGGATTCCGGTGGTGGGCGCTGCGCCAGGCCGATTCGCTCGGCCTGGTCGGATGGGTGATGAACCGGGACGACGAGCGCAGCGTCGAGCTGCTGGCGGAGGGGCTCCCGGAGGCGCTCGATGCGCTGGAGCGCCTCCTCCACCAGGGGCCGCCGGGCGCCTGGGTGGACTCCGTGGATGCCTCGCGCGAGGCGGCGTCGGGGGAGTTCACGCGATTCTCCATCAGCCGCTCGTGACCACCCTCCTGTGATGAACGTCCGTGCCGTGGGCTGCATCGTGGTCGGCGCAGTGGTCTTCATCCTGATCGGCATCGCCGGCCTGAACCTGGCGAGCAGCCGGGTGGGCTGCCCGACGGGGATCCGCTGGATCGAGCTCACGTACGAGCCGGCCGGCACCCCGGGCCCCAGCCCCGTCGCGGGGGAGGGGACTCCGGTGAAGCTGGGGAGCACGTTCATCGGCCTCGCGACGCGCGGCGTGTACGGGCCGGCGGGAAGCGAGCCGTCGGCCTCCGGCGCTCCACGGCCGGCGGTCATTGCCCTCGACTGCGGTGACGGCACCTACCAGACCTATCACCTCACCGGCTCGGCCCCGGCCCCGACATCGTCACCGGTGCCCGGCGGCTGAGGCACCCTCAGAGGTTGGGGCGGAACAGGCGGTCGTGCGTCGCGAGCGCGAAGCGGTCCGTCATGCCGGCGACGTAGTCGGTGACCCGCAGGATGAGCGGGTCGTCGCCAGCCGCGAAGCTGTCCGGCATCTCCTCCGGGTGGGCGAGATGATGGTCCACCAGGTTGCGAATGATTCGCACCGCGTTCTCCTGCTGGTGGTGCTGGGCGCCCCCCAGGTAGACCCGCGCGAACATGAAGTCGCGCAGGTCGTGCATGACGGCGAGCGTGTCCGGGTCCATCTCGACCCGACCGACGGCCAGGCTGTGCCCGATGACCGCGTCGATCATCTCCCCGATCCAGCCGCTGCCCGGCTCGCCGAAGCGCCGGCGCACCGCGGCGGGGAAGTCGCCGGGATCGAGGACGCCGGCGCGGATGGCGTCGAGCGCGTCGTGTGACAGGTAGGCAATCCGATCCGCGTACCGGACGCAGTACCCCTCCTGGGTCGCGGGTGGCGGCTCGACCTTCCAGGAATGGGCGCGGATGCCGTCCCGCACCTCCCAACTGAGGTTCAGGTCCTCGAGCACCTCGTAGACGCGGACGCTCTGCGCGGCATGGTGCCAGCCGTCGGGCGGGTAGTAGGGGCTGAGCGCGTCCTCGCCGGTGTGCCCGAAGGGCGTGTGCCCCACGTCGTGCCCCAGGGCGATCGCCTCTGCCAGGGGCTCGTTGAGGGTGAGTGCCGCGGCCAGGGCGCGCGCGATCTGGGCGACCTGCAGGGTGTGGGTCAGGCGGGTGACGTAGTGGTCGCCCTCCGGGTGGATGAAGACCTGCGTCTTGTGCTTCAGGCGTCGGAACGCCTTGGAGTGGACGATCCGGTCGCGGTCGCGTTCGAAGGGGGTGCGGAACTCGTCCGGCGCCTCGTCGCGGACGCGTCCGCGGCTGGCGGTGGAGCGCATGGCGGCCGGGGCGAGCCGCTCCTCCTCTGCCTCCCTGGCGTGGCGATCACGGCGGATGAGCCCCGGGGCGGGATCGGGCATGGACCGATGATGCCGCATGTGGCGGTGCTATGCTGGCCGGCTTTGGCGAACCGACCTCCCGCCCGATCGTCGTTCGCGGTCCGCGCCCCGGCGCGGCGGCCGCCGCGCCGGCATGCCGCCGCCATCGGTCAGGCGCTCTTCGTCACCTTCCTGTGGTCGACCTCCTGGGTCCTCATCAAGATCGGGCTGGAGGACCTGCACCTCGGCCCAATCTCCTTCGCGGGCCTCCGCTACGCGCTCGCCGCCGCCATCCTGCTCCCGTTCGGGATCCGCGCCCTGGGGAGGACCCGCGGCACGCTGGATCGGGGCCTGGCCCTGCGGGTGGCGATCTACGGGCTCCTCTTCGTGACCGTCACCCAGGGAGCGCAGTTCGCGGCGCTGGCGCTGCTGCCGGCGACCGCCGTCTCGCTGGTCCTGTCGGCCACCCCGCTCGCCGTGGCTGGCATCGCCCTCGCGCGGCGCGAGGAGCAGCCCACGCCGCTCCAGCTCGTTGGCGTGGGGCTCCTGGTTGCGGGTGCCATTGCCTACTTCGGGCTCTTCTCCGTTGGCGCGGACCGCCTGGCCGGTCTTGCGATCGCGGTGGTCTGCGTCCTCGCGGCCGCCGTCTCGGCGCACGTCGGACGGGGTCTGGCCCGAGACGCCATTGCGCGGATGGGAGGTCCGCTGGGGCTGACGGCGACGAGCATGACCGTGGGCGCGATCGTCCTCCTGGGCGCCGGGCTCCTGCTCGAGGGGTGGCCGGCGCTCGACGCGAGGGCCTGGGCGATCATCGCCTGGCTGGCCGCGGTCAACACCGCCTTCGCCTTCACCGTCTGGAACCACACCCTGCGCACGCTGACCGCCGTCGAGTCGAGCGTCGTGAACAACACCATGACGATCCAGATCGCGATCCTGGCCGTCATCTTCCTGGGAGAGCGCCTCGCCCTGGCGCAGGTCGCCGGCCTGGTGCTGGCAGCCACGGGCGCCGCCGTGGTTCAGCTGGCGCCGATCCTGGGACGCGTGCGGCGTGCGCGCGTCCCCGCTCCCGACGAGGGCTGACCGTCCCTCAGACGGCCTCGGCCAGGTCCGGCTGCTCGATGAACTCGCCCTGGACCTTGGCCCCCGAGCCCTGGATGATCCGCCGACGCAGCCAGCCCGACACCGTGTCGACCACGATCGTGATCCCGATGACCACGATGAGCGCCGTGCCCGTCAGCCGGAAGCGGTTGAACACGATCGTCTGCTGCACCAGGAACCCGATGCCGCCGGCCCCCACCACCCCGAGCACTGCGGATGCGCGGATGTTGATCTCGAAGCGGTACAGCCAGAACGCCACGATCTCCGGCATGACCTGGGGCAGCACGCCCCAACGCTGGACCTGCAGGGGTCCGGCGCCGGTGGCGCGCGCCGCCTCCACCGGCCCGCCGTCGATTCCCTCCACCACCTCCGCGGTCAGCTTGCCGAGCGTGCCCACCGAGTGCAGGCCCAGGGCCAGGGCGCCGGCCACCGGTCCCAGCCCGGCGATGGGAATGAAGATGACGACCGCCAGGACCAGCTCCGGGAAGGCGCGGATCCCGTTCAGCACCTGGCGCATGGCGTTGGAGACGAGCCCGCTCGAGACGTTCTTGGCGCCGAAGAACCCGAGCGGCAGCGAGATGACGGCGCCGATGACGGTGCCGATCCAGGCCATCTCGAGCGACTCCAGCATGGCCCGCAGCGCCTTGGGCAGGTAGCTCCAGTCAGGGCCGGATTGCAGGTACATCAGGTAGAAGACGTGCCCCAGGCCGCCGGGGAGCTCGACGATCTTGGCCGGGTCGAACTGGAGGGTGACCAGCGCCCAGGCCAGGAGGGCGCCCAGGGCCACGAGCGACGCGTTGCGTTTCGCCCGCGACGGTCGGGTGGGGCGCACCGTGGCCGCCGCCGCCGTCACACCAGCCTCCGACGCAGGGTGATCGAGATGAGCTCGATGACGAACACGAAGACGAACAGCTCGACGACGATGACCGACACGTTGCTGAAGTTGAAGAACTTGTACTCGCGCAGGAGGATCCGCCCGATGCCGCCGGCGCCCACGATGCCCAGCACGGTGGAGGCGCGGATGTTCAGCTCGAAGGTGTAGAGCGAGTAGGCAACGTAGTTCGGCAGCACCTGCGGGAGCACCGCCCAGCGCACGGTCTGCAGGCGATTCCCGCCCGCGGCGCGCGACGCCTCGATGGGCCCGACGTCGATCCCGTCAACCGTCTCCGACTGGAGCTTGGCCACCACGCCGATGTTGAAGAGGATGAGGGCCGCAATCCCGGGCAGCGGTCCGATCCCCACGGCGGACACGAAGATGAGGGCGTAGAGGAAGTCGGGGATGGCGCGGACGACGCTGAGAACGGAGCGGTCGGCGACGTAGGTCAGCAGGTTCGGTGCCGTGACCCGCGACGCGAGGAAGGCGACCGGCAGGGCGATGGAGCAGCCGATGGCGGAAGCCAGCACCGCCATGCGGAATGTCTCCAGCATGGGTTCAACCGTCTTCGGCAGGAACGCCCAGTTGGGACGGAGCAGATCCCCGAGGATGCCGACCCCGTTGGCGATGTCCTCGAGGATCTTGCCGGGATCGAGCCCGATCCCGAACTGCTCGCTGGTGGCGACCCAGGAGATGGCGAGAAAGGCGACGAGGCCAATGGGAACGACGAGGGACGGCCGGGGCTTGGGCGGCCGGATATTCTCCTGCGCGGCTGTCAGGCTCACAGCGCGACCGCAGCCGGAGCGGTGGCCTCCCCCAGGACGTCGTCGGCCGTCAGGGAGCGACCATAGATGTCGCGGAACACATCCTCGTTCGCCTCGGCGCCGGTGCCGTCGTAGACCAGCTCGCCGGCCCGCAGGCCAACGATGCGCTCCCCGTAGATCTTGGCCAGATCCAGGAAGTGCAGGTTCACGACGGTCGTGATCCCCAGCTCGCGGTTGATGCGCTGCAGGTCGCGCATCACGAGATGGCCCGTGGGCGGGTCCAGGCTGGCGACCGGCTCATCGGCGAGGATGATCCGGGGATCCTGGGCGAGGGCCCGCGCGATGCCCACGCGTTGCTGCTGCCCGCCGGAGAGGTTGGAGGCCCGCACGTAGGCCTTCTCCACGATGCCCACCCGCTCCAGTGCGCGCATCGCGACCTCCACGTCCCCCGGCTTGTACCAGCCGACGAGCGAGCGGAAGGTGCTGGTGTTGTGCAGGCGTCCCATGAGGACGTTGTTGAGCACGCTCGTGCGCTTCACGAGGTTGAAGGTCTGGAAGATCATCCCGATCCGCGAGCGAAGCTGGCGCAGCTGCTTGGTGCTCGCCTTCCGGACGCTCACGCCGTCGACGATGACGTCGCCCTCCGTCGGCGGGACCAGGCCGTTGATGGCGCGGATCAGGGTGGACTTCCCCGCGCCCGAGAGCCCGACGACGATCATCAGCTGGCCGTCGGGGATCTCGAGCGTGAGGTTCTTGAGTGCGTGGACGCCGCCGGGATAGACGACGGAGGCGTTCTCGAAGCGGATCATGGTTGCGAAGTGAGGAGGGGCGGGTCCTCGGGACCCGCCCCTCGACGTGTGCTAGCCGGTGTAGCCGAGCTTCTCAACCGCGTCGCGGATGAGCTGCAGCCCGGAAAGGTCCGGATCGGAGAAGTCGTTGATCTGGTAGATGTCGTTGAGGACCTTCTTGCCCTCGTCGGTCTTCGCGTAGTCGAGCAGGGCCTGCTTGATGGACGCCTTCAGCGAATCGGGCAGGGTTCCCGCAACCGCGATGCCGTCGTTCGGGATCTCGGGCCCGTAGGCGAACACCACGTCGTTGGTCTTCATGTCGCAGTCGGTGGTCGTGCTGGGGCGAGCGTCATCGAAGCTGACGCCAACCTCTGCCTGCTTCTCGCAGACCGCGATGACCGATGCGTTATGACCGCCCGCGAAGAGGGCGGTGATATCGGTGTCGAGGTTGAAGCCGGCGTTGACCAGCTGCGTCGCCGGGAAGATGTACCCCGACGACGAGGTCTCCTCCACGAACGAGATGGTCGTGCCCTTGGTGATGTTCTTGAGGGTATCGGCCCCGATCGGCCCCTTGGGGGTGTCGCTGTTGGCCCGGTCGGTGCCGTTGCAGTTCAGGAAGGTGACGTCGTTGCCGTTCGAGTCCTTGCGGGTGTTCTCAACCGGCGGGCTGATGGTGCAGTACTTGTCCGGGTTGTTGGTGAAGAACTGCGTGTGATAGGTGTTGCTCCCGAAGCGCACCGACTGCAGGATCACCTCGGCGCCGGCCTGGTCGATGGCCTGGACCATGCCGTACGGCGGCAGGGCACCGATCTGCGCCTGCCCGGTCTTCATGGCGGTGACCATGCCGGTGTAGTCGCTCGACACGTAGCCGGTGGTCGGGATCCCCAGCTGCTGGGTCAGGTAGTCCGCCAGTGGCTTGATCGTGTCGACAAGGGCCTGAGCGTCGGTCGACGGCACGAAGCCGATGACCAGGCTGGTGGGCATCGGTACCTCGGTCGGTGTGGCCGCGGCCGTCTCGCTGGCCATGGCGGATGCCGATGCCGAGGCGCCGGTGTTCGAGCTGCAAGCGCCCAGCACGAGGCCAAGCACCGCGAGCACGGCGAAGGGACGGAAGGGCTTCATGTCCTCCTCCATGTTCCGCGGGCTTCCCCCGCGGGGCTGCTGCTCGACGAGTCCGCAGGGTCGCGGTCCTGATGGGCGAAAAGAGATGCTCCGCCGAGCCCGGGCATCATAGCGGTCCTTCGCTTTCCCGGGGGAGGTCCATTGCGCACGAAATGACGGGGGCCATCCGGCGCCCAACGACGGGAGCGAGACCGCCCCGGGGTGACTGGTCGAGCACCCTCGGAGCGTCTGGCGCGCCGGACAGGATTCGAACCTGCGACCTTCGGCTCCGGAGGCCGACGCTCTATCCACTGAGCTACCGGCGCCAGTTCCCGCGCGGGGCCGCCCATGGTACCCGACCGGGGAGGGCCACGCCGCGGAGCGTTCGGGCATAAGCGAAGGCCCCTCCGAAGAGGGGCCTTCATTGCTGCCGGATTCGCTAACCGCAAGGGCATCTTTCACGAGCGGTTTCCCGCTCTACCCTTACCCAAACCTACCCATGACCTTGCGACCAGTGGTGAATCGCTGTGCGAACAGCGTGACGAACCATAGACCATCTGTTCTCAAATGGTCAATGCCGTGAGGTTAAGAATCCTTCACAACGCAACGAAATCCGCCGTCGCTCAGCTCAGCTCGGTGAGGCGGCCGCAGCCGCCTGGATGGTGATGGAATCGATGATCACCGGGTCGAGCGGGACGCCACGCTGCCCGTTGGTGGGCACCTGCCCGATGGCGTCCACGACATCGGTCCCGCTCACGACCTTGCCGAAGATGGTGTAGGACCTCGGGAGCTGGCCGTTCAGGTCGGCCAGGTCGATGAAGAACTGGCTCCCGTTCGAGTTCGGCTGCCCGGTGTTGGCCATGGCCACGACGTACTTGTCATAGTTGAGGCCGTCCGCCGGGGGCTCGATGGCGAAACCGTAGCCGGGACCTCCAGTGCCCAGCCCGTTGAAGTCGTTGCGGTTGGCCTTGGTCTGTGGATCGCCGGCCTGGGCCACGAAGCCGGCGAGGACACGGTGGAAGTCGATGTCGTGGTAGAAGCTGCAGCGTGCCAGCGCCACGAAGTTGGCGGTGGCGATGGGCGCGGCGTCGCCGTACAGGGTGATCGTGAACTCGCCCTTGTTCGTCTTCACCACCGCGCTCCCGGCGTCCGACAGGATCTGCGACGCCTGGTCGGCGCTCGGTGCGGCGGTGGGGCAGGCACTTGCCGAGGGCGCGCCGCCCGGGCCGGCGCAGGCGGCGGCCAGGACGCTCACCACCAGGAGACACGCCATGGCGGGCAGGCGACGCGTCACGATTCGAGCCCCGCGAAGAGGCGGCGCGCGTAGCTCACCGGCATGGTTCCTCCATACAGCAGGGTGTCGTGGAATCGCTTCAGGCCGAATTCGGGTCCCTCGGCGCGCTCGACGTCCGCGCGCAGGCGGTCGATCAGGTGGCGCCCGAACAGGTAGCTGAGCTGGTAGGTGGGCGTCGACGTGTAGCGCTTCACCTCGGCAAGCGCCGCGGGCCGCTCGAAACCGGTGTTGGCGACGAGGAGGTCCACCGCCTCGTCGAAGCCGATCTGGCCCCGGTGCAGCTTCACGTCCAGGATGATGCGGGTGGCCCGCCAGATGGCATCGGTGTGCACCGCGTAGCGCTCCGTTGCTGAGTCCGCGAATCCGTGCTCGCGCACCATCCGCTCACAGTAGAACGCCCATCCCTCCGCGAACTCCGCCGCCGAGTCGCACAGCAGCCGCACCAGGCTCGGGTTGGTGATCGCCGCCGAGAGCTGAAGGTGATGTCCGGGATACGCCTCGTGCACCGAGGTGTTGGCGATGGATGCCCGGTTGTGCTCGCGCATCATCCGCGGCTCCGATGGCGGCGTGACGATGTACGTGCCGGTGGGTTCCGGGTCGAAGCGCGCCGGCTCGTAGTAGGCGGCGAAGGGGATCAGGTGGCGGAGGTACGCGGGCGTCTCGGTGACGACCAGGTGGTCCTCGGCGGGGAGCGTCGCGAGGTCCTGCTCGATGACGAAGCGTCGGGCCGCATCCATGGTGCGCCGGTACAGGTCGAGCGCCTCGCCGAAGGTCGACGGGTGGTCGTTCTTGACCAGGTCGGCGACACCGGCCGGATCGAGGGTCGGATCGATCTCCGCGCAGAGCGCGTCGCGGGCGGCCGTCTCGTCGGCGAGGATCTGCTCGCCCACGGCCAGGATCTCGTCGCCATCGGCCATGAGCTCGCGCAGGCGGACAATCTCCTCGAAGTCCTCCGGCCCGGCACGCCAGTCGGCGGTCGCGCGCGGGAGCAGCTCGTCGCGCAGCCACGCATCGTGGGCCTCAAGTGCCTCGAGGGCGGCGCCGACGGCGACCTCCAGCCGGTTCGCCAGCGCGTCCGGAACCCGCTCGGCGCGGGCGGCGGACACGATCGTCTGCAGGAACCCCGGAAGCGCCTCGCCGCCCTCGAGGTCGATGCGCAGCCAGAGGGGTACCGGGTCGGTCAGGCGCTCGCGCGTCTCTTCGAAGAGGCGCGGCGCCGCCTCGAGACGCTCCGTGATGCGCTCCAGCCGTTCGGGCAGCGGAGCGAAGGCTCGGGTGAAGAGCGGGAAGAGCGCGTCGCCAATGGTCTCGGCCGCATCGGAGCGACCGGCCCAGCTGCGACGCTCGGTCAGCTCATGCAGCTCGAGGCGGGACTCGTGGACGAGCAGATCGCGGTCGAGCGCGCGCGCGGGCGACAGGTCGGTGGCATCGAAACGCTCCATCTCCGCCAACGACGCGCGCCAGAAGGCGGTGCGCTCCTCGATGGCATCGCGGGACATTGACGGCATCCGGCCGTCGTGGTCGTGGATGCCCAGGAAGGTGGCGATGTGTGGCTGGAGGCGCAAGCGGTCGCGGAACCAGCGGTCAACCGCGCGATCGAAGCGCGCATCGGCATCTGTGGCGGGAAGCGTCATGGGAATCCAGAGCCTAGCATCTGTGCGCCCTCACCGCGTCGCGCCGGATCGCGCCGGTGGTGCCCCGGCCGGCCGTCCCCTACAATGCGGCGGACCTGCGCCCCGTGCCGGCCCCGTCGGGTACGAGGAGCGCTCCCGCAGTCAGCGCCCGAGGAGACCGTACGCGCCCGTGGTGACCAACAAGGCCGACAAGCCCGCCGTCCGAGAGGATCGCGCCCGCGACGATCGTCGCCGCGGACGGGCGTCCGCCCTGAATGCCCCGCGGCGACGGGTGCACGCCCTCGCCCCGGAGCACGTGGGCGAGCTCGGATCGGTCGCGGCCCTGACGGTCGCGGTGCTGGGCGTCGCGGTGCTCATCGTGGGCTTGAGCGTGATCGTGATGGGCATCACGATC
This sequence comes from uncultured Chloroflexia bacterium, assembly GCA_963805645.1. Taxonomy (GTDB): domain Bacteria; phylum Chloroflexota; class Limnocylindria; order QHBO01; family QHBO01; genus CAVXEH01. The sequence goes on from CAWDVA010000010.1 coordinate 60,783, forward strand.
AGCGGCCGGTACTCGACCAGCGGCGACGTCCCGCCGAACATCGGCCAGCTCGGCCAGCTCCCGCTGTGGGCCGGCATCGGGCTGACCGTGCTCAGCATCGTCCTCGTCGCGGCGCCGGTGGCGCTCCTGGCGGACGTGCGGCGAGCCCGGCTGGCGACGGTGGTGGTCTCGCTGCTGGCCGGCGTCCTCTCCGTGGGCGGCCTGCTGCTGGTCATTGCCCGCGTGGGATCCGAGCCGATCCTGACCGCGTCGCTCGGCGTTGTCGCGCTGCTCTTCGGCGCCTCGGCGCTGATCCTGGCCCGCCCGGGGCGCTGAGCGCCGGCGGGCGGGTCGCGCGCCGCATGACCGCCCCGCCGCGATTGCCGCGGCTTCTGCTCCTCGGAGGTGGCGGCCTGCTGCTGCTCGCCGGGGTCGCCGCGGTCATCACCGGGATCGCGATCCCCGGTCGGCTGCATGCGCTCCTCCCTGCGGTGGTGATCGACACTGCGGCCATCGGGGGTGCCGCGGTGGCCCTGGGGGTCGTGGTTGCCGCCGCCGGCGCGGCCCAGGTGGCGATCGGTCTGCTCCTCGGCCGGGCTCCCTGGACGGCTGCGGCCGGCGTCGTCACCCTGGGCCTCCTCGGGATGCTGCTCCTCGCTCTCGGGGTGGCGATCCTGACCGTTGTGGCGGCCGGGGCCGTCGGCTGGCTGGTGGTGCCGGCGGTCGGCCTGGTGGTGACGGCCGGCCTGTACGGCGTCGCCGTCTGGCGCCTGGCGACCGCCCCGGCGGGGGCCTCCACGGGCACGGGGAGGGGTGGTTAGAGGGCCGCCAGACGGTGTGCTACACTCCCGCGGCTCCGGGGCCCGTGGTGTAGCGGCCTAACATGCCAGCCTGTCACGTTGGAGATCGCCGGTTCGAATCCGGTCGGGCCCGCCAGCCCCCACGTCGTCCGTCCGGTCCAGTCGGTCGGGTCGCCCGGCGTCTCCTAGCCGCCGTCCAGGAACTGCCGCACCTCCTCCGCGACCGCGTCCGCGAAGCGGAAGAAGTTCGAGAAGCCGCAGATCTCGCAGTTGTCATTCGACGCTGGCGCCGGCGTCGAACCGCAGTTGGAGTCATCGCGGACCTCCGACACGTTCAGCGAGAAGTGTGGCTTGGTCTGCCTGTCCGAGCCGGCGGTCGCCACCACCAGTACGGCATCGTCGTGCAGCAGCTCCGGCAGGTCGCTGGACCAGCTCGCCCCGGCACCCCCGGGGCCCGCGGTCCCCGGCCGCCAGGCCGCGCGCACATCGGTCTGGTCGTAGGTCACGCACGCGTATTTCCCCGGCGTCACGGAGAGCTGGAGCCGGATCGAACCGAACGGCTTCGGGTCCTTCTCCTCGTGCACCAGGGGACGGGCAATCTGGATCGTGTCGAACGGCGGGTCGTACGGGATCCACCCACCCCCGGAGTCGGCGATGTCGGCATCGGTCAGGCCCTTCGCGAAGCTCAGGAGCAGGAGGTCCATGCTGCCGTAGGCGCGCAGCGCAGCCGCCTGGCTGGAGGTTCCCCCTCCGGCGGGCAGCGAGTCCACGAGCTTGCGGATCCCCTCCAGGCCCTCGCTTCGATCGAGGAGCTGGAAGAAGTACTCGTTCGTCTCCCGACGCTCCAGCATCGTCGTGGAGAGCTCCTCGTGCTGCAGCGAGTCCGGCACCAGGCGCCATTCGAGGTCGCAGCGGTCGTTGTCGCATGTTGGCGGCGGGCTTGTGTACACCTGGTTGGTGAGGAACAGCGCGAGGGCGCGCGTCCACCACGCCAGGCCGTCGGAGCCCTTGCCGGGCCAGGTCGCCGCAAGCAGGCAATCGGCCAGGTCCCGGGCGACGTACTGCTTGAACAGGAATTCGGAGAGCCCGACCATCCCCTTGTTGAGATCCAGCCCGCAGCCGGCCGGGGAGGCGTACACGACGTCCACGCCCTCCTTCCCCGTGAGCAGGACGGTGACGTCGGGCATCGTCCCGAACCGCTCGTAGACGGTGGCCGAGTCGAGGAGGGCCTGTGCGACGAAATACTTCTCCAGCGAGGTCCAGCCGGCCTTCTCGGCGTCGGAGGCCACGTAGACCTGGTACTTGCCCTTGCCGTATGTCGCATCGAGCATGTCGAGCGGCCGGGTGCGGTACCCGAGGACGCAGCCGGCTTCCAGTCCCAGGTCCTCGCAGGCGAGCCCCGCGCGCCCCGGCTCGTCATTCGGCGGCGGCCGGACGACGCTGGCCAGCCGGACCCCTGGCGGCGCGGCGCCGGTGGCCGCCTCCAGCTCCTCGCGGGTGAAGACGAGGCGATCGACGAGATCGGCGATCTCGGCCTTGGCGGCCTCGTCCGTCCCGTCCTCGAGGTACTGCTGCGCCAGGCTCATGACCCCGGCGCTCGAGGTATCGAGCACGTCGGGGTGGAGCAGGACATCCGTCGCGTCGAGCTCACCCGCGAGCAGCTTCAGGGTCGCCACCAGCCCTTGACCGCGCGTCCAGTCACCGGCCTCCTCGCGCGCCAGCAGGTTGTCGACGTAGCTGCGGTCGGAGGTATCCGGCTGCTGGCGGTCGAACGTCACGACGTCGGGGGAGGAGCCCGGGGCTTCCATGCCCGGGAACCGTGGAAGGGCGTCCGAGGCCAGCTCCCTGGCGACCGCGAGCCGCGCGGCGTCGTCGACATCCGGGCGCGTCACCCCGACGCGGAGGAACAGGTAGCCGACCTCGGTCCGCTGCCCGACGCTGAGGACGCCCCTGTCGGGCTGCCCGAACCACGCTGCCGCACCACCGACGCCGGATACCGGGGTCCCGGTCGCGCTGTTGAGCACGGTTCCCTCTTCGAGATCAGCCGGTTCGCCCGGGCCAATCCCCAGCGAGCGGCTGTCGGTCGTCGTGTCGCTCACGAACTGCCACACGCAGGATTCGTTGCCACCGTACGTGACCACGGTGCGATCCACGAAAGGCAGGTCCGCGATGCCAAGGCCGTGCTCCACCTCGTCAGTGGTGAGGAGGCTGCACCCGTCGAGCGGGGGCACCGGCGGGCGATCGGTTCTCGAGGACGGAGCGGCGCCGACCGCGGCGGGCACCGAGGCCGAATGGGTCGCCTGCGCCTGGCCCGGCGATCCGCCCTGCACCACGAAGAAGATGACGGCCAGGGCCAGGACGGCCGCGCCGGCCCCGATGACACGTTGTCGCGGTGTGGTCTTCATCTGGTCGGCTACAGCCGGTTGATGGCCGCCGTGCCGAGGGCGATGGCTAGATCGCGCTTGTCTCGGCCACCGTACAAGATCAGGATCTGCACGAGGACCAGCACGGAGCCCTTGTGGAAGTAGCCGCGCTCGATGTCGTCCACCCAGATGGATCCGTCGCCGATGTCCAGCGGCTCGGCGCGGTCAGCGATCTGCTCCACGGCCTGGGCGTAGTTGGTGGCTCCCGTCGTGGGGATCACGTTGACCGAGAGCCCGCCCCAGTCGGAGATGCCCCATTCGCACGAGCTCGCGGCAGGGTCGTCGCCGGGAGCGAGCTTCTTCGGCTTGCCGTCGCCCGCGGTGCCGGCGTCGAGGTCCAGGGCCGCTTCGATATCCGAGCCACGCAGGATCTGGCAGGCGGTCAGGCTGGTGCCGGGCGTCCCTGCGGCCCCGTCGCCCTGGTCTCCGGAGGCGTCGTTGCCCGTGGAGGACGATGCGCTCCCCTGGCCGGCGGTGCTGCAGGCGCTCAGCGCCACGCAGGCCACGAGCAGGGTCGCGAGGAGGCGTCGGGGAAGATTCACGATGGACTCCTTCGGGTGCGGCCGCTCGTCCGGGGCGGCGGGTCGGGCGCCACCGGCGAGACGGACAAGATGGGCGAGACGACGTCCTCATCGGTCGTCTCTCGCCGGACATCGGCGTCGGCGAGCAGCTCGCCGACCGGGATGGGGGCATCGAGGGTGAGACGGCTTCCGGACAGCTCGGCCCAGCGTTCCTTCAGCCACAGGTCGAAGGGATGGACCGATACGGCCAGGCGCCGCAGCGGATCGGCCCCCGTGCCGCCCTCCAGGCCGGCAACCAGCCATTCGCCGTCGTCAGCCGGTACCAGCGACCACCACAGCCGGTCGACGCCCATCCGTGCGCAGCTTCCGCGGAGGTCGCCGGCCGCACGGCGCAACTCCGCGCCGAAGGCGCGCGCGGCGGCTGGATCCGTCGCATCGGTCACGACGAGGAAGCTCCGGGCAACCGACCGAACTCCGAAGGCCACGGGGCCCTGCATGCGACTCACGACCCCGAGGATCGGCAGCCTGCGCACCATGCGCATCGGCAGATTCCTTAGCCGGATGCTCGATCGCCTAAGGGGTGTTTGCCCAGCGGGCTATTCGGGCGCCCGGTACCCGAGCTCGAGGGCCCGGACAGCGACCTCGGTCCGCGAGGCCGCTGCGAACTTGCCCTTGATGTTCGAGACATGCACCGATGCGGTCTTCTCGGCGATGAACAGCTGGTCCGCGATCTCGCGGTCCGTCCGGCCCTCGAGCAGGAGGCGGAGCACCTGCTGCTCGCGCGGGGTCAGGCCACGGGGATCGCCCGGCAGCGCCACGCGCTGCGGCGCCGGCGCCTCCGTCGAGGAAAGCCCAATGCCCCCGCGGCGCGCGGTCGCCTCGATCTTCCGTGTCGTGGGTCGCGCGCCAAGGGTGGTCGCGATCTCCCAAGCCTCGGCAAGCTCGCGGGCGACGTCCTTTCGCAGGCCCCGGCGCGCGCTGCGGCGCAGCAATGCCTCTGCCCGCCGGAGCTTTCCGTAGCAGGCGTCGAGCGGATGCTGCAGCCTGTTCCAGGCCGCGGCGACGGCCGCCCAGCCGTCCGGATCGTCATCGCCCGTGCCGCGCCGGAACTCTGCCTCGGCGAGCGGGAGCTCCGCGCTCAGGTGTGGATCGGCGTCGCCGGCGATGGCACGGGCATGATCGCGGAGGCGGGTAATGAGATCCTCCGCCACTGCGCGAGCCTCGCCACTCGCCGCGTCGCGCGGAGATCGCGGCTCCTGGGCCAGGTTGGCCGCCGCCCGCAGCCCGAGCGCGACCAGGAATCGCTGCCGGCTGGTCAGCTCGCCGCCGCTCAGCAGCGCGAGCGCCTGGCTGACGAGGCGGAGCGCCGCCCTCGGCCGCCCCCGGTGGATCTCGAGGATCGCCAGCTGTTCATGCGGCCCATCCCATCCGGTCACCCGGTCGCCTGGGCTCAGCGCCGCGGCCGTGGCGATGGACTCGGCCGCCCGCTCGAACTCGCCGCGCTCGGTGAGGACCTCGCCCTGCACCAGAGACAGCCATGCGGCGGCGACGCCCTGCGGCAAGCGTGCCAGCCCGTCTGCGCAGCGGCGCACCGCCTCGTCCCAGTGCCCCGCGACGAAGGTCAGGTACGCGGCCGATGCCGTCATGGTGCCGGCGTAGGTGCGGTCCAGCCCCGCCCGGCGGACGCGGGTGATGCCCTCGTCGAGCAGCTGGATCGCCTCGTCCAGCTGGCCCGTGAAGTGCAGGGCCTCCGCCAGGTTCGAGCGAGCGATGGCCTCGTCCTCGATGGCTCGCTCGTTGATGGCCACCGTGAGCGACCGGCGCAGGTGCTCGACGCCGGCCGCTGCCCGACCCTGCATCGCCAGCGCCGCTCCCAGCGAACCACGGGCGAGCCCTTCCTCGGATGTCGCGCCGATGCGCCCGGCGATCTCGATCGCCGCCTGCGCCGATTGCTGTGCATCGGTCAGCTGGCCCAGGATGATCTGGCCGCCGGCGAGCTTGGCCATGAGCCGGGCCTGGATGCCGGGCGCGCCCGGCCCGACCGCCTCGAGCGCGTGGCGCCAGCCGTCCATGGCTGCGGGGAGGTTCCCGCCGAGCATCCGGCAGTCCGCCAGGCGGCCGCGGAGCCGGGCCAGGAGCGCCGTGTCGGCCCCGCGCTCCGCCACGCGGATGGCGCGCTCCCAGTACTCTGCCGCCTCGTCGAGCTCGCCGCTGCCCTCTGCGGCGGCCGCGGCGGATGCGAGCAATCGAATCCGGCCGTCGGGCCTGGCGCCCGAGGAGTCGTCGGCTGCGGAGCGCTCCAGGGCACGGCGAAAGTGGGTCAGCGCCTCCGCATGTGCGCCGAGCCGGCTGGCAGCCCGCCCGGCGCGCACCAGCGCCGGCAGCGCACGGGCGGTCTCACCGGCCTTCAGCCAGTGTTCGGCGATCTCAGCCGCCACCCGGGCGGCGTTCACCGGTTCGGTCGCTCGGGACCGCGCGAGGGACCGAGCCAGGTCCGCATGCAAGGCGATCTGCTGCCCGGGGATCAGGTGCTCGTATACGGCCTCGGCCAGGAGCGGGTGGCGGAACGCATACCGGGCGGTCGTGGGCTCGGCGGCGAGGATGGAACGCTCCATCGCCTCACGGACCGCGTCGAGCAGGGCCGGCTCGGCCATGCCCGCCACGCGGGCCAGGGCCTGGTGGTCGATCCGCTGCGCAGCCGAAACGATCTCGACCACTCGCCGTGCCGACGGCGAGAGCGACGCGAACTGGCCGAGGAGGACGTCGCGCAGCGGGCGGGGCAGGGCGGTCGAGATGTTGCCACCGGCCACGAGCTGCTCGGCGAGGAACGGGTTCCCCTGCGAACGCTCGTAGACGCGATCGAGATGCTGGCGGGCAATGCCTCCCCCGAGGATGGTCCGCAGCAGGGCATCGTGATCGGCGCGGCTCAACGGACCGACCTCGAGCTCCTTGGACTGGGGAAGACGCACGGCGTTGGCGAGCAGCCGCCGCAGGGGCTCCGCGTCCAGCGCACCTTCACGGACGGCAGCCACCAGCAGGATGCGCCTGGCGGGAAGAGCGAGCTGGGTCGGATCGAGCGAGGAGAGTGCCTGGGCGAGGTAGCCGAGCAGGTCCAGCGTTGACCGGTCCGCCCACTGGAGATCATCGATCGCGAGCAGCAGGGGCTGCCGTGCCGCGAGGATCTCCAGCAGGTTCAGGAAGCGCTCGAACGCGGCCGCCTGCTCGTGGCCTCTTGGCCGATCCCCTCCGCGCAGTCCGCGGAATACCTGACGTGCCTGCTTCGAGATCCGTGCGCGCTCCGGCTCGCGCTCGTCGCCGGCGAGCGGCGAGGTGATGGGCCGCAGCATCTCGACCAGCGGGCCATACGGGACTCCCGGCCCGACGAGGTCGATGCCACGCCCCGACAGCCGAAGGAACCCCCGCTCACCGGCCAGGCGCATCGCCTCCCGGACCAGCCGCGTCTTGCCGACGCCGGACTCGCCCCGGATGAGCACCAGCTGGAATGAGCCACGCTCGGCGGCTTGAACGGCGGCGGCAAGCTGTGCGAGCTCGGCCGACCGCCCGACGAGCACCGAGCCATGGGCCCGGCTCATCATGGGTTCGATTATGGCCGCGGCGTCCAGCGAGCTGGCACGCGCTCAATCGCCGCCCTCCGGACTGAGCCAGCCCTTCTCCCGCGCGATGCGCGCCGCCTCTCCCCGATTTCGAGCGCCGACCTTCTGGATCGCCGCCGACAGGTGGTTGCGAACCGTCCCCTCGGACAGGTTCAGCCGGCCGGCGATGTCCGCGATGGTGGCCGACGTGGCGGATTGCGTCAGCACCTCGCGTTCGCGATCGGTGAGTGGACTGCCACCCTCGCTGAGGGCCGCGATGGCGAAGGCCGGGTCCACGACCCGCTCGCCCGCGGCCGCTCGCCGGATGGCGCCGGCCAGCTGGGAGGCGGGAGCGTCCTTGAGGAGGAAGCCGGCGGCTCCCACCTCCATTGCCCGCCGCAGGTAGCCGGGCCGCCGGAAGGTGGTCAGGATCAGGACCCGGCAGTCCGGAAGCCGCGTCCGCAGCACCGCTGCGGCGCTGAGCCCGTCGAGACCCGGCATCTCGATGTCGAGTAGCGCGACGTCGGGATGCAGCCGCTCGGCCATGGCCACCACCTCGTCGCCGCGGGCGACCTCGCCCACGACCTCGAGGTCCGGCTCCATGCCCAGCAGCGCGGCCAGGGCGCCGCGCACCATCGACTGGTCCTCGGCCAGCAGGACGCGGATCACGCGCCCGCCTCGACCGGCAGGCAGACGGCCAGGCGGAACCCGCCGGCCGCCATGGGCCCGCTCTCCATTCGGCCATCCACCTCCGCGACCCGCTCGGCAAGGCCCCGGAGGCCGAACCCCGGCCGCTCGTCGGCCTCGGGGGAGCCCGGGTCGGGACGACCGTCATTGGTGAGCTCCATGGTGACCGCGCCATCGGCCTGCGCGAAGGCAATCCGCACCGTACGGGCCTGGCTGTGACGGATGACGTTCGTCACGCCCTCGCGCAGCGCCCAGCCCAGGACGCCGGATCTGACCGGCTCGAGGTGGGGAGGTTCACCCTCGACCCGGAACGCGATCTCGGCCGATGCCAGCACCGCCTCGGCGGCCACCAGCTCGCCCTCCACCGTCGGCTGGCGATAGCCGGCGACGGTCTCGCGCACGGAGGCCAGTGAGGAGCGCGCGGCCGCGGCGACGTCCGCCATCTCGGCTCGAGCCCGCGACGGATCCGCCTCGACCAGGCGCCCCGCCAGCTCGCTCTTCAGGGCCATGGTCGTGAGCGTGTGGCCCAGCGTGTCATGCAGGTCGCGCGCGAAGCGGTCTCGCTCGGCGGCCACGGCCATGGCGGCCAGCTCGTGGCGCGCCTGCTGCAGGGCGCGGTTGGTGCGCTGCAGGACGCCCACCGAGTAGACGGTCAGGGCCACGAAGAACTCCGACACGGCGAGACCTGCGGCAGTGCCGGCAGAGGCGCCGCCGGCCAGGCCGGTGACGACGGTGACGGCGGTGACCGCTGCGATCCCGCTGATGGGCAGCACCCCGGTTCCGAGGCGCGCGGCGGCGAAGGCGGGAAAGAAGAAGAGCTGGATGTACGCGTCGATGTGGACCACCAGGACCAGAACGACGGCCAGCACGGTGAGCAGCACCACGAAGGCGATGCCCAGCGCCCCCTGCAGGACCCGGGGCGGTCTCGCGCTCCAGAAGACCGCAGCCAGCGCGAGCGGATACACCGACCAGCCGCCGATGCCCAGGGCGAGGCGCCCCGGCTCCGGGTTGGTGGATACGAAGCTGAGCAGGATCCCCAGCAGCCAGACCGCCGCGCCGACGGCGAAGACGATCCGGAACCGCCAGTCCCGGATCGCCGAGAAGGGTCCGCGGGACCCGGCGCCGTCCTCCGGCGCCGGGTCGCTGCCTGCCGACAGGGTCCGTGCGGGATCAGGCACGGGTGCCGACGCCGTCCGTGCGGTAGCGCCACCAGACCGCCGCGGCAAAGATGGCCAGGTAGGCACCCAGCACGGCCATGTCGACCAGCTCGGGCGCGCGGCCGTTGAGGGCATCCCAGCCGAGGTTCGCGAAGTGGTAGCCCGGCAACACGTGGCCAATGGTAACCAGCACCTTGGGGAACGACGAGAGCGGTGCCCACAGGCCACCGAGGATGGCGATGGTGAAGTAGCTGAGCATCATTCCGCCCTGGGCGCTGCTGGCGTCGAAGAGGTAGCCGATGAGAACCCCCAGCGCGGCGAACGGCAGGGCGCCGATGGCGAGCGAGATGACGAGCTGCACCCACGTCATCGGGGCCAGGCGCACGCCGTTGAGGGCGACCGCCGCCACCATCACCAGCACCAGGGCCGGCACCGAGGTGACCAGGGAGGTGATCACCTTGGAGGCGAGGTACGTCGATGGCGCCAGGGGCGTCGTCCGCAACTGCCGTGTCCAGCCCGACGAGCGCTCGACGGCGATGACCAGGGCGCCGCTCAGCGCCGCCCCGATGGCGCCATAGGCGGCCATGGAGACCATGAAGAACGCGCCCCAGCTGGTGCCGTCGATCCGCTGCGAAGGATCGCCGCCCGCGAGGACACCGGTGTAGAGCAGGTAGAAGACGACCGGGAACGCCACCGAGAACATGAGGTATCGGCGGTTGCGGAGCGTCCGCCGGACGTCGAGGACCAGGGTTGCGCCCAGGGTCGAGCGGGTGCCGGCGGCGCGGTCGAAGGTGATCGCGGTCATGGAAGGGTTCCTTTCGGGATTCGCGTGTGGCGCGTGGGCCGAGGGCGTCAGGCCGCGCGGCCCTCGGCCGTGATGGCGAGGAAGGCGGACTCGAGGTCGGCGCCGGCGACCTCCAGGTCGCGGAAGGCCATCCCCGTCCTGCACAGGGCGCGGACGGTCGCGTCCGCGTCGTCGCTGCGAAGGGTGATGTCCGGGCCGCGCACCTCCGAGGCCACGACGCCCGGGAGCGCGCCGAGTCGCTCGGGATCGGCGTCGGGCAGCGTGAAGCGCAGCCGGCGCCCGGATACCACGGCCTTGATCTCGGTGGGGGAGCCGTCGGCGACGATCCGGCCATGGTTCATCACCACGATCCGGTCGGCGGCCTGGTCGGCCTCCTCGAGGTAGTGGGTGGCGAACAGGACGGTCCGGCCCTGCTCGGCGAAGGTGCGCATGTCCCGCCAGAAGGCGAGCCGGGACTCGACGTCCATGGCGACCGTCGGCTCGTCCAGGAAGATGAGGTCCGGGTCACCGGCGATCGCCAGGGCGAAGCGCACGCGCTGGGTCTCGCCGCCGGAGAGACCCTCGACGCGACGATCGGCGCGGCCGGCGAGCCCGGCCAGGTCCAGGATGCGATCGAGCGCCATCGGCTCCGGATACAGGCGTCGCGCGAAGCTCACGAGCTCGCGGACGGTCACGCCGGCGGTCATCCCGCCGTCCTGCAGCATGGCCCCGATGCGGCCGGTGGCGACCGCGTCGCGCGGCTCCAGCCCAAGGGTCCGGACGCGGCCGGCATCGGCGACCAGCAGGCCGAGCATGAGACCGATGGCGGTCGTCTTGCCCGCCCCGTTGGGGCCCAGCAGGGCCACGGTCGAGCCGATGGGGATGGCCACGGAGACGTCGTCGACGGCGACGGTGGCACCGAAGCGATGGGTCACGCCGTCGAAGGCGACGGCGGACGGGGTGCTGTGCATGGTCGCGGGATCTCCTCGTGGAGGGCGGTGTGATCGATGGCGCCCCGAGTGTCCGCCGCACCCCGTCTCCACGGAAGTCACCGCCGTCCGGATCTTCGGGTGATCCGTCGACGGGCGCGCGCGTGACGGATGTCATACCGCCGGCGGGGACCTCAGGTGGCGCGGATCTCCTCGCGAGCCTCTGTGGTGGCATCACGCGCGGCCAGCTCCGCCTGGTGCGCCCGATGCCGCGCCAGGATGGCGGCGCACGCCTCATCCACGTCGTCGGTCAGGGTCAGCAGCTCCAGGTCCTCGTCCGCGATCTTGTCCTCGTCGAGGGGCTGGTGCCGCAGCCAGTTGAAGAGGCCGCTCCAGTAGTCGCGGCCGAAGAGGACCACCGGGAAGTGCTCGATCTTGCCGGTCTGGATGAGGGTCAGCGACTCGAACAGCTCATCGAGGGTTCCGAACCCACCGGGGAAGATGCAGAACGCCTCCGCGTACTTCACGAACATCGTCTTGCGCACGAAGAAGTACCGGAACTGCATCCCCAGGTCGACGTAGGGGTTGAGATCCTGCTCGAACGGCAGCTCGATGTTGCAGCCGATGGAGAGGCCGCCGGCCTCCTGGGCGCCGCGGTTGGCCGCCTCCATGATCCCGGGGCCGCCACCGGTGATGACGGCGAAGCCCTCCTCGACCAGCCGGCGCGCGAGCTTTCGCGCGAGCCGGTACGACGGATCGCTGCGCCGCACCCGCGCCGACCCGAACACGGTCACCGCCGGACCGATGTTGGCGAGCGCGTCGAACCCCTCCACGAATTCGCCCAGGATGCGCAGCGTTCGCCACGTGTCGGTGTCCAGGAACGGGGCGGGCTCGCGCCGCGACAGGAAGCGCTCGTCCTCGGTGGTTCGCCGCGCTGCGCCGCGCCTCGTGATTGCTCCGCTCCGGCGCCCGGATCCGCGCTGTGTCATGGTCAGGTGAACCTCCTGCAATGCTCCCGGAACGGAGGACGATGGTCCTGTGTCGGGTGGTTCTCGACAGTTGCCCTGCCGTACGGTACGGTTTGACCTCAGCGGTACGCGCGGTGGCCTCCCCGGCCCGCGGGCGCGCGGTACTGTGACCGAAACACAGTCCAGCGAGGATTCTATTGCCGGACCTCCTGCGGCGCGTCGCCGTGCGGACCCTCGTCTTCGCCGTCGCGATGGCCATGATCGTGCCGCTGAGTGCGCGATCGGCCTCGCCGATGCCGGCTGAGACGCAACGGCTCCTGGATGTCGCTGCCACGGGCCCCCTGGCCACAGCGGATCGTGGGCTCGCGGGACGATCGGCATCGGCCGCGCTCAGCCTGCAGGAGATCGGCGCACCCGTCGCCGTCGAGCAGCTCGCCCCGATGCCGCTCCCCACGCCCGGCAGCGCCCGGGCGCAGGTGAGCTACGGGTCGTTGGCGACGCCGCGACCGGCCGCTCAGATCGTGTCGCCGCCAGCCGGCGGCTCGACCATCACCGGCAAGGCAACGTGGTACTGCTGCACCGCCGGATGGCGCGGCGTGGCGGTCGTGGCGCTGCCGGGAGCCCTGGGCGGCCACTACGACGCTCCGCCCGCCAGTCGCTCGGTGGTCGTCTGTGCGGACCGCTGCGTGCGGCTCCCGGTCGCCGACTACTGTGCCTGCTACTGGGGCACGGCCGCCCAGAAGGTGGCCGACCTTTCGCCCGAGGCCTGGGCCGCCGTGACGGACAAGAGCCGGTCGGCGGGCGTCGTCACCGTCACCATTCACCTGTAGGGGCTCGGAGCCGGGGATCGATCGGCGGGGGCCCCGGAGCGCAGCGAGGCCGGGCGGCTGGACCCCGGGTATAGCATCGGCGCGATGATCCATCCGGTCCGCGTGGGGCACGTGGTGCTCAAGGTTCGCGACCTCGATCGCTCGCTGGCGTTCTATCGCGACCTGCTCGGCTTCAGCGTGGCCGGGCAGATGAGCAACGTCATGATCTTCCTGACCGCCACCGGGGAGAACCACCATGACCTGGCCCTCCTCCGCGTGGGTGACCAGGCGCCGTCGGCGCTGCCAACGGCGGTGGGCCTGTACCACGTCGCGATCCAGCTCCCGGACATGGCGGCCCTGCACGGGGCCCACGACCTGCTGCGCGACCGCGGCCTCCTGCAGGGAGCCGTGGACCACGGCGTCACGCGCTCGATCTACACCGCGGACCCCGACGGGAACGAGATCGAGCTGTACTGCGATGCGCCGCGTGCCGAGTGGGAGGGCCGCGTCGGCGAGGTGCTGACCACCCGCCCCCTGCGCTTCGACTGAGCGGCCGCGGGTCGAACCGCCCGTCAGCGGGTGAAGGCGAAGGCGATCACCGTCACCAGGAGCGCCACGCCCACGATCACCACCAGGAGGCGTGCGACCCAGTTGCTGCGCCGCTCCGGGTAGGGCTGGTACGGCCGGCCTCGCTTGCGGCGGGTCACGAGCGCCACTCCCGCCGCAGGAGGAACGGCGTCGTCAGAGCGTCGCGCGAGCCGACCGATCGGAGCTGGTTGCGCGCGCGCTTCAGGAGCCGTCCGTGGTACGACCCGTCGCCGTACGGCTCGTGGAGCCGGGCGACGTCCCAGTCGTGCGTGCCGGCCAGGGCGGTGGCCGGGAGGACGGCGTCCAGGATGGGCTTCGCCTCGTCGATCGCCACGAAGCGCCGTTCCCGGCGCGTGTTGTCGAGCACCGTGAGCAGGTCCGCGAAGCTGACGTCCACGTCGGCGACGAGGGTCGAGATGCGCTCCATGGATCCGGGCATCCGCTCGGGGCGGAAGAGCGCCGAGAGGAGCGTCTTGCGTTCCGGGGTCTGAAGATCGGCGAGCGCCTCGCGGAGGTTGGGCACGCCGTGCTCCGGATCCGCCACCGGCACCACGTAGTCGTAGCAATGAACCATCATCGGTTGACTAGGGTAGCGCCGCGGCGCCTCGCGGGCGTCCGGTACACTCGCCCGCAACGCGCACCACACCGGAACAAGCACACCCAACGGAGGTACCGCGGCCGTGCTCCTCGAGGGCAAGCGACTCCTGATCACCGGCGTCCTGACCGACGATTCCATGGCGTTCTTCGTGGCGAAGGTTGCCCAGGAGCAGGGTGCCGAGGTCCTGCTGACCAACGTCGGGAAGGGGGTTCGCCTCACGGAGCGTGTCGCGCGGCGCCTGCCGGTCACCCCGGACGTGATGCAGATGGACGTCAACAACCCGGACGACGTCGCTGCCGTGTCGGACGAGGTGACGCGTCGCTGGGGTCGCGTGGACGGCGTCCTCCACTCCATCGGCTTCATGGCTGCCGAGGGCCTGGGCGGCCACTTCATGGAAGCCACCTGGGAGAGCGTGGGTCCCGGGTTCCAGACATCGGCCTACTCGCTCAAGGCGCTGACGGCGGGCATGCTCGAGCCGCTGAAGGTTGCCGGCGCCGATGGTGGCGCGTCCGTGGTCAGCCTCACCTTCGACGCCCGCTTCGCCTGGCCGATCTACGACTGGATGGGCGTCGCCAAGGCGGGCCTGGAGTCGGTGACCCGCTACCTGGCCCGCGACCTGGGGCCGCTCGGGATCCGGGTCAACACGGTCTCGGCAGGACCCATCCGCACCATGGCCGGCAAGAGCATCCCGGGATTCGACCAGATCTCCGAGCACTGGGCCCGACGCGCGCCCCTGGGCTGGGACCTCCACGACGCCACCGCGGTGGGCGACATGTGCTGCTTCCTGATGAGCGGCATGGCGCGCCTGACGAGCGGGGAGATGATCCACGTCGACGGCGGGTACCACGCCATGGGCACCGACATCGACTGGGAGCGCTGACCGACTTCCCCGACCGCTCAGGCGCGGGCGACTCCGCCGGGCTGGTACATGAGGTTGACCGACAGCGACGTGCTGCCCAGCAGCCGATCACCCTCCCGGAGCTCGACCTCATGGCGCCCGAGCTCGCGCACCTCGAGCCCGTTGAGATCCGCCACGATGTTCGCCGTGGCCGTCCCCTCCGGGACCTCCATGTGAAGCTGCGGCTGGCGCTGCAGGAGAGGCTCCCCCCGGGGCGAGACGACCTGCAGGGTCAGATCGTGGGTGCCGGGCTCGGCGTCCAGGACCGCGACGATGAAGAGGCGCGGGTGGACGGCGGGAAGCCGCGCCACGTTGATCTGGCCGAAGATGCCGATGGCGCTGATCTTCCCGTCCTGGCCCGTGAGGGCATGGTCGCAGAGAAGGAGGGTGCGCAGACCGAGGGATTCCACGGCGACCAGTCTACCCCGTGCCATGCGCCTTCCCGGTCAGGCGCCGGCGGTCGGCGCGTACAGGTCCGGATCGAGGAGCCAGGCGATCTCGCCGGTGCCCGCCTCCGGCACCCCGGGAAACTCGACGCAGGCCAGCGATCCGGGGCGCAGCCGGACCGAGATCGCTCCGGTGAGCAGCTCGATCGCCGATCCCAGGTCCGGCTGGTGTCCCACGAAGAGGACCCGCCGCGCGTCCGGGTGGGCCGCCATCGCCTGGGCGAGCTCCGGCCAGCCCGCACCGGGAAGCAGCCGATCGTCCACGATCGGTGGGCCGGCGTGGCCCACGCCCTCGCAGAAGAGCTGCGCCGTCTCCACGGCGCGGGGCAGCGGGGAGGTGATGACCACCGCTGGACGCAGGTTCAGGCGTCGCCAGACCGGTCCGGCCCGGCGCAGCGCAGCGGCGCCCTCGTCGGTGAGGCGGCGGCCCCCGTCGTCGCCTCCGTGGGCCTCCTCCGCCCGCCCGTGGCGGAGGAAGTAGAGGATCACGCCGGGATCCCGCCGCGCTCGCCCGGGTGTCCGAATGCCAGGCCGCGGGCATGCCCGGTCCGCCCGACGTGGATCTCGTGCCCGACCGTGGTGGCGGCCTTGGGGAAGGTGATGCTGAGCACCCCGTTGCCGAACGCCACGTTGGCGCGCAGCGCATCAACGGCCGTGGGGAGCGCGATGGTCCGCTCGTACGGGCCGTAGCTCCATTCGCGCAGCAGGTAGACCAGGCGCTCCTGGCCGGGCCCGTGCTCATCCGCGCTCACGGTGAGGTGGCCGTCATCGGTGACCTCGACGGCGATGTCCTCGGGAGCCACGCCGGGCATCGGAGCGGTGACCATCAGCTCCCGGTCGTTCTCGTACAGGTTGATGGGAATGGCGGTTGCATCGGTCATGCCTGACCCTCCCGTGCCTGCCCTCGGAGGAGGGCGGACGTGCCGGATTCGGATTCGACGCCACCATGGTGGGCCGGCGTCGTGTCCGCGTCCAGTTGCGCCCGGGCCGCGTCGACGGGACCTTCGGCAGATCGCGCGTGCGCGGTCAGTCCGGGAACGCCTCCGGCCCGCGCTCGGAGAGCTCGCGGGTGTTGGCCTCCGCATCCTCGGGCGGGAGCCAGCTGTACGGGTATCGGTCGTCCTCCAGGGCGACCGCCTGCTCGGTCAGGTGCAGCGGGTGGAAGGTGTCGATCATGACCGCCAGCTCCTCCGTCGCGTCCTTGCCGATGGAGGCCTCCGCGGTTCCCGGGTGCGGCCCGTGCGGGATGCCGGCCGGGTGGACGGTGAATGAGCTGGTGTCCACTCCGCGGCGGCTCATGAAGTTGCCGGCCACGTAGTAGATGACCTCGTCGGAGTTGATGTTGCTGTGGTTGTAGGGCGCCGGGATCGCCAGCGGGTGGTAGTCGAACTTGCGCGGCACGAAGCTGCAGATGACGAAGTTCCGCGGCTGGAAGGTCAGGTGGACGGGCGGGGGCTGGTGGACACGCCCGGTGATCGGCTCGAAGTCGCCGATGTTGAAGGCGAACGGCCACAGGTAGCCGTCCCAGCCCACCACGTCGAACGGGTGCTGGTGGTAGTGGTAGGCGGTGAGGCGGCCCCGGGTCTTGATCTCGACGACGAAGTCGCCGGTCTCCAGGTTGGGTGCCATCTCCTCCGGCGGCCGGATGTCGCGCTGGCAGTACGGCGCGTGCTCGAGGAGCTGCCCGTAGTCGTTGCGGTATCGACGCGGCGGCTCGATCTCCGACGGGCATTCCAGCCAGAGCATCCGCTGCGGCTCCGGTCCGGGCATGACCCGGTACGTGGTCCCGATGGGAATGACGAGGTAGTCGCCCGGCCCGTAGCTGATGGGTCCGAAGACGGTCTCCAGCGTGCCGGTGCCCTCGTGGACGAAGAACATCTCGTCCGCCTCGCCGTTGCGGTAGAAGCGCTCCATGGGCTCGGCCGGCCGCACGACACCGAAGGTCACGTCGGCGTTGGTGAAGAGGGGGATCCGTCCGCTGATGGCGGTGCCGGCGGGCTCGACGTCCTGCGTGTTGACCAGGTGATGCCGATGGGGTCCCGTGCGGTCCGCCGCCGCGGGCTCGATGATCACCTCGGCGACCTTCTCGACCCGATGCGTCTGGGTTGGCGGGGTGTGGTGGTAGAGGAGGCTGGCCCGTCCGGCGAACCCCTCCACGCCAAAGAGCTCCTCCGCGTAGAGCGTGCCGTCCGGCTTGCGGAACTGGGTGTGCCGCTTGTGCGGCACCTGGCCTCGCTGGACGTAGAACACGCGCTCGTTTCCTCTCGATTGGGGTCGTTGCATTGTACCGATCGGTGTCCGAAGGACGACTCCGCCGGCGTCGGATTGGCGCTGGTCACACCGGGGGACGAGGACCCATCCTTGTGCCAGTCGGAACACAACGGACCCGATCGGGCCCGCACCGCAGAAGAGGTATTGGCAATGGAACCAGCGGCAGAGGGCCACACCCTGACCATCGGCGACCAGCGGGTGGCCATGGCAATCTCCGACCCGCAGACCGAGGCGCGGCTTCGGGAGCGGATCGCAAAGCGCAGCGGAGCCATCTCGGTTCGGCTCGCACCGGCATCGGCGTCCGACGTCGAAGGTCACGTCTTCCAGGCTGCCCAGCGCTCGGTGGCCATCAACCTGCAGATGGACGAGGATGACGTGGAAGGGCACGCCATCAGCCTGCGCTTCCCGACCCTCGAGGAGGCGGACAAGTTCCGCCGCAACCTGATCGCGGCGGGCGTCCTGGCCGGCACCCTGGTCGTGGGCTCCGCCGGGGCCATCGCGATCACCAGCCAGCCGGCTGCGACCGACGTCAGCCCGGTCCAGGCGACCCAGGCCTACGAGCGGCCTGCCGGCCACGGCATGCTGCCGGGCGCCGATATCGCGGCACCCGAGGCCGCGGCGCCGGCGCAGGCGGCGGCGGTGACAGGCGTCGATCCGGCGACGGGCCAGCCGGCCCGCACCGGGCTCCAGCAGGGCGTCGACCTGGGGACCGCTGCGGCCGCCACGTCGGCGAACGCCGCGACGGGGATCGACCCCGTGACCGGCAAGCCCTGGCAGAGCGGGTTCCAGGAGAATGCGGACAGCGGCACCCCGTCCAACCTCTCCGGCACCCAGTCGGCGGAGCGACCCGCCGGCAGCGGGCCCCTGGAGGGCGTCGATCGCTGACGTCACCGGGTCCCATCTCGGCGAACGGCCGGCCCCCCACGGGCCGGCCGTTCGCCCTATCCCGGGACGCCCTATCCGGGACGGCGCTCGTTGTTGGCGACGGCGGCGAGGATGGCCTTCACCTCGAACGGCGTCAGTCCCGGGTGCTTCGACAGAACGAGGGCCACGAGGGCGGTGATGTGCGGTGCCGCGAACGAGTTGCCGGTCGCGACGGTCTGGCCCCCGTCACGCCAGGCCACCGGGACGTCCACGCCCCACGCGCCGAACTCGACCGGCGGTGCCGGGTTGTAGTAGAAGCGCCAGGGATCCGCCTCCGCGCTGGCGGCCACGCTGATGACCGAGCTGAAGAGGGACGGGTAGCTCGGCCCCGCGACGTTGTTCGCGGCGCTGACCAGCACGACGCGGTTGAAGTACGCCTGGTCGGCGAGATCGTGGAAGAGCGGGAAGAGTGTCTCGCTCTTGCTGGACAGGCTCAGGTTCGCGACGCCGACCGGCCGCCGGATCGCCTCCTCCAGCGCCTGCGCGAAGGCGGCGCCCTTGCCCTTCAGGTCGGCGCCCAGGACCCGGATGGAGACGATCTCGACCTCCGGCGCCATCCCCGCGATGATCCCGGCACAGGCCGTGCCGTGGCCGAACAGGTCGACCGCCGACGGATCGGCGACCACGTGGGCCTGCCCGTCCGACACCTCGATCGCCAGGCTCTCGACCAGCCGCCCCTTCACGGCGGGGTGTGCCCCCTCGACTCCCGAATCGATGATCGCGACGCTCACGCCGGCACCGGTGGCACCGCCCCAGGCCCACTCGCGATCGATGGCGTCCAGGGCCGGCATGCGGATGAGCCCGTGCCGCCGATCCGGGTCGAAGGGCTCGGACCAGGCCGGGAGCTCCTCGGCGGTCGGCATCGGGCTCAGCCTCGCCGAAGTCGACCGCGGTGGGCCTGGTGCTCGGCCACGACCCGCAAGATGTCGCCCACCAGGTCGAGCTCCTCCTCGCCAAGGTCCCGAAGCCGGCTCACCTGGTCGACGAGGGTCCAGAACGCGGCATCCGACCCGGTGTCGAGGTCCCCAGCCGTCGCAGCCAGGATGGCCCCGACCTGGTCCGCCGTGAGGTCCGGCTCCACCTGGCGAAGGGCCGCGGCCAGCAACGTCGGCAGATCGCGCTGGACGCGGGTCGCGGCGATGGCCTCGCCCGCCTGGTTGGCGAACACGGCGAGGAGCTCCATGTCGCGCATGGTGAAGGTTGGCGCCGAGTGCTTGTCCAGCACCTGCAGGACGCCGACCGTCTCCTCGCCGGCAAGGAGCGGAACGGCTGCGATGGAGCGCGGGACGTAGCCGGTGCGCTCCGCCGCGGCGCGATCGAACCGCGGATCCGTGCTGACATCCGAGAGGGCCAGCGACTCGCCGGTGGAGAAGACGTACCCGGCGATCCCGTGGGTGGGTGCCACGGACATCCCCACCGCGCCGGCACCGCGGGGACCCGCCGCCACGCGGAACTCCAGCCGATCGGGGTCGCTCTCGAACAATGCGATCGACGCCGCCTCCGCCTCGAAGAGACGGACGGTGGCGTCGACGATGGACTGCAGGAGGCGCTGCTCGGACTCGGGTTCGAAGCGACCGGCCACAGCACCACGCCGCGCTGCCTCCCGGAGGATAAGCAACGCGGCGTGGAGGACCGGATCCACGGAGCCCTGGAGGCGCTCCATCGGTCGGTCGGCGAACGAGAGGCTATCGGTCCTTCTGGACGCCCTTCGCCGTCTGCATGTGCCCTTCGGTGTCGTCCTCCTCCTGTGCGCCGGAGGTGTGGACGCCCGAGGTGTGGACGCCCGAGGTGTGCACACCGGACGTGTGGACGCCCTTCGCCGTCTGCATGTGCCCTTCGGTGTCGTCCTCCTCCTGTGCGCCCGAAGTGTGGACGCCGGAGGTGTGGACGCCGGAGGTGTGGACGCCCGAGGTGTGGACGCCGGAGGTGTGCACGCCGGAGGTGTGGACGCCCTTCTGAGGCATCAGGTGGCCTTCGGTGTCGTCTTCGCGCTGCTGCATTCCGCTCTCGGCGACGCCGCTCTCGGCGACGCCGGAGGTATGGGCGCCAGGAGTCTGGACGCCCGAGGTATGCATGCCCTTCGCGGTCTGCATATGACCCTCGGTGTCGTCTTCGCGCTGCTGCATGCCGCTCTCGGTGATCTCGCCGCCTGGTCGCGTGTCTGCCATGGGAGTCGCCTCCGTCTCGGTTCGTTTCGTAGTTCGTCAGGTCGGGTGAGCTGATCGATGCAGCGAGAGTACGCTGCTCCCGCAAGCCCTCACCACACAGTCTCCGACATCGGCGCTGTCAACTTGCCGACACTCGACTAGCGTTCGGCGCGTTCCTCGAGCGCAACGGGGTCCACCACGACCAGGGTGTCCCGTTCAAGACGTACGAGGCCCTCGGTGATGAGGCTGCCGAGGAGCTTGTTCACGCTCTGGCGGGTCCCCCCGATCATCGCTGCGAGGTCCGACTGGGTGTATGGCCAGTCGAGGGTCACCTCCCCGGAGGCCAATGGCGCCCGTTCGTGTGCGAGCTGGGCGAGGCGCATGGCGAGGCGCCCGGCGAGATCGAGGAAGTGCAGCTCCTCCACGTGCCCGGTGAGGCGGCGGAGCTCCGCGACCAGGGCGGAGAAGAGCGCGTCGCGCAGCGCGTCGTGGGCGTTGAGAAGCTCCAGGAAGACGGAGCGGGAGAGCGCCAGCGTCTCGGTGGGCTCGACGGCCGTGGCCGTGGCGGACCGCGCCTGGTTGTCGAGCAGGGCCAGCTCGCCGAAGAAGTCCGGCGGTCGGAGCGTCGCGATGATGGCCTCGTCACCCTCCGTGGAGGGAAGGACGATCTTCACCGATCCCGAGGCGATGATGTGCAGGGAGTCCCCGGCGTCGCCCTGGTGGAAGATCACCTCGTTGCGTCGGAATCGGCGCAACCGGAGCCGCCCCGCGACGGTGCGCAGGACATCGACCTGGCAGCCGGCGAAGAGCGGGCACATTCCGAGGCTGTCGACCGCGAAGCGATCATCGGTCATGGACCGGCCCCTTTCCCCACGAGCGTGATTGAGCCGGCGCGAGGCGGGCGCCGAGCGTCAGGCAGTGTATACCCCGTGGCACCCAGATCGGACCGCATGGCCGGTACACTCCGGGGGTGGAGACCCCGCTGCAGCCGATCGCGGTCGTGACGTCGGACGCACACCTGGCCCACGACGGGCTCACCGAGATCATGGGCGGCCGCCCGATTCCGTGCTTCGAACGACCCGAGCGCATCACGGCCATCGAGAGCGCGCTGTCCGCGGCCGCGGCGGTGCGCTTCGCGCACCCGACCGAGCACGGTATGGGTCCGATCACCGCCCTCCACGACTCACAGCTGCTCGACCTGCTCGAACACGCCTGGACCGATGCCGTGGCGACCGGCGACACCGATGGCGACCGCCCGCTCATCCCCGACACGTTCCTGGTGGGACCCTACGCGGCGGGCGGCTATGCGGGAACCGGGACGGCGCGACCCGCGCGCCTGGGGGCGCACTGCCTGGACACCGCCACGCCCATCGTGGCGGGGACATACGCGGCCGCCCTCGCCGCTGTCGACGTGGCCCTCACGGCCGCCGACCTGGTCACCGCCGGCGCGCCGGCGGCCTACGCGCTGTGCCGTCCGCCCGGCCACCACGCCTCGCGCGAGATGTACGGCGGCTACTGCTTCTTCAACAACGCGGCCATCGTGGCCGAGCAGCTGGTCCGGGGCGGGGCGTCGCGGGTCGCGATCCTCGACCTCGACTACCACCACGGCAACGGGACCCAGCAGCTCTTCTGGGAGCGCGGGGAGGTGCTCTACGTCTCGTTGCACGCGGATCCCGCGCGGGCGTTCCCGTACTTCTCCGGCCATGCCGACGAGATGGGCGCCGGTCCCGGCGCCGGGGCCACCAGGAACTTCCCGCTTCCCGCCGGGACGAACGTGGATGACTACGCGACCGCCCTTGCCGATGCCTGCGAGCTCGTCTCCGGCTTCGGGGCCGATGCGCCGCTCGTCGTTTCGCTGGGCTTCGACACGTATGCCGGCGATCCGATCGGCGACTTCGCCATCGAGACCGGCGACTACGTGCGCATCGGCGGCCTCGTCCGCGGGCTCGGCCGCCAGGTGATCGTCATCCAGGAGGGCGGGTACGCCCTCGACGCCATCGGTGCCAACGCCGTGGCCTTCCTGCAGGGCCTCACCGGCAGGCACTGACGCGGCCGCGCTCCTAGGCTGGCGCCTCGCCTGCCCTCGCCCCGAGCACGTCCGCGAGGAGCACCGGGTCGACGTTCCCGCCGCTGATGACGATCACCCGACGGTCGTCTCCGTCCGGCTGGGGAACGTGCCCGAACAGGTGGGCCGCCATGGCCGCCGCCCCTGACGGCTCCACGACCAGCCGCGCCCGGGCGGCCAGCTGGCGCATGGCCGCGCGCAGCTCGTCGTCACTGACCGTCACGACCTCGTCGACCAGGGCACGGATGTGGGCGAAGGGAAGCGCCCCCAGGGCGCTGACCCGCAGGCCGTCGGCGATGGTGCGCCCGGTGCGCTCCGGGGGCCACGACACGATCTCGCCGCGTGCCAGCGAATCGCGCGCGTCGGCCGCGTCCTCCGGCTCCACGCCGATGACCCGCGCGCCCGGCGCCAGCGCGTTGATGGCAGCCGCGATCCCGGCGATCAGCCCCCCGCCGCCGATGGGCACCAGGACGCTGGTGACATCCGGCCGATCATCCGCGATCTCCAGCCCCGCGGTCCCCTGGCCGGCGATGATCTCCGCGTCGTCGAAGGGCGGGATGATGGCGTAGCCGTGCTCGGCGGCAAGCTCCTGGGCGATGCGTCGCCGCTCGTCGGAGCCCGGGCCGCAGCGCACGATGCGGGCGCCGTCCCGCTCGACGCCGGCGACCTTCACCGCCGGAGCGTTCTCCGGCATCACGATCACCGCGGGCACGCCCAGCAGCCGGGCCGAACGCGCGACCGCCTGCGCGTGGTTGCCCGACGAGTAGGTGACCACGCCGGCAGCCCGCGCCTCCGGTGAGAGGCTGGTGAGCTTGGCGTACGCGCCCCGCATCTTGAAGGCGCCCACCGGCTGGAGGCTCTCCGGCTTGAGCTCCGTTCGGTCGTCCCAGCGCAGCAGGGGCGTCCGCACGGCAACGCCCGCGATCCGCGCGGCCGCGGCGCGGATCCGGTCGAGATCCACGAGGTCCGGGGAGTCAGCCGTCATCGTGCCCGCGCCCGCGCTTCCGGAGCAGGTCCAGCTGGTCGGCATGCTCCTCGAGATGCCCGACCACGAAGTCCTCGACGATCTGCGGCATGGTCATCGCGCCCAGGGTCGGGTGCGCGCCCACCGCCGCCCAGCCGGCCGCCGACAGTCCGTCCAGCTCGTCGGCGAGCGCCGCGATCTCGCGGGCAACGCGGGCGAGGAGGGCGGCCGGATCGGTGTGACGGTCGCGCTCGATCGCGGCGATCCGCTCGGCATCGGCCTTCGTGCGCCCGAAACGGACGGGCTGCCGCGCCGCTCCGGGGTCAGGCCGCTGCTCCGCCCAGCCGTCGACCACGTGCTGGATCTGAGCCGCCCAGTAGGGTGGGAACTCCGCGAGGTGGGCCCAGACCTGCCCGGCCTCCCAGCGCTCGCTGCCGCCGGGGTCGGGATCCGTCAGCCCGGCCGGGAGGCCGTTCGCGACATGCGTCTCCAGGCGTGCCTGGACGGCGCGCATCCGGGCGCGGTGGTTCGCGGCGGCGCCGGTCGGAGTGCTGTTCTCGCCGCTCACCGGAACCTCCGTTGCGCCGGCCGCTCGACGACCGGGCTGGTCAGCGCCCCCAGGCGCTCGATCGCCAGGGTCACCGTGTCCCCGGGCTCCAGGTACCGCTTCAGCACCTCGTCGCGAACCTCCAGGAGGCAGCCGGTGCCCACCGTTCCGGATCCGAGGAGCTCGCCCGGACGGACCCGCACGTCGGCGGACGCGCGCGCCAGCATCTCGCCGAAGCTGTACTGCATGCTCGACCACGCCCCGTGGCTGATCTCGAGCCCGTTGACGAGGGCGGTCATCTGCAGCGCGTAGCCCTTCCCCGCCCGTGCATCGGCCAGCTCGTCCGGGGTGACCAGCCAGGGACCGATGGTGGAGGCGAAGTCCTTTCCCTTGGCAGGACCCAGCCGCACGGTCGTCTCCTCACGCTGCAGATCACGGGCCGACCAGTCGTTGAAGATGCAGTAGCCGCCGATGGCCTCCTCGGCGCGGTCCGGCTCCAGGTCCAGGGCCGGCGTGTCCACCAGCGCGGCGACCTCCAGCTCGAAGTCCAGCTCGGCGGAGCCGCGCGGCGCCCAGACCGGCTCGCCCGGTCCGCGGATCTCGCTGGTGTTGCTGAAGTAGAAGACGGGGATGCGGTACCAGGCCTCCGGCACGGGGTTGCCGCGACGATCCCACATGGTCTTCACGTGGCGCTCGAAGGCGTAGAAGTCGCGGATCCCGGGCGGCCGGAGGATGGGCGGTCCGAAGTGAAGGTCACCGGCGTGCAGGACCGCCTCGTCGTCCTCTGCGGCGGCCGCGTAGCCATCCACGATCTCGGCCAGCGCCTCGACGCGCAGCCCCCGGGCGAGGTGGTCGTCCAGCGTCGTGACCGGCTGCCGGAAGAGCGGCGAGTTGTGCGGACGCCGCGGGTCCTCCACGACCAGGCCCTGGCGCGCCTCCTCGAGGTCGAGCCACAGCGACGCGCCGTCGTCGCGGGCGACCGCCAGGCGCCAGGGCGTGCCGGCCGGCGCCGTGCGCTCGCGGACGTGGGCGATCTTCATCGGTCCGGAGTCTAGCGGGTCGGCGCGCGCCGCCGCGAGCCGCGCCTAGAATCAGCCCTCGTGAAACGGATCGGCTTCCTCTCCTTCGGCCACTGGTCCGCGTCGCCGCACTCGCAGGTCCAGTCTGCGTCGGATGCCCTGCTGCAATCCATCGAGCTGGCCGTGGCCGCCGAGGAGCTCGGGGCCGATGGCGCCTACTTCCGCGTCCACCACTTCGCCCAGCAGCTCGCCTCGCCGTTCCCGCTCCTCGCCGCCATTGGCGCGCGGACCAGCCGGATCGAGATCGGGACCGCGGTGATCGACATGCGCTACGAGAACCCGCACTACATGGCCGAGGACGCCGGGGCGGCGGACGTCATCGCCGGGGGCCGGCTGCAGCTGGGTATCAGCAGGGGATCGCCCGAGCAGGTCATCGACGGGTATCGGCACTTCGGACACGAGCCGCGCGAGGGCGAGACCGATGCCGACATGGCACGCCGGACCACCGAGGTCTTCCTCCAGCTGCTCTCCGGTGAGGGCTTCGCCCAACCGAGCCCGCGGCCGATGTTCCCGAACCCGCCGGGCCTGCTCCGGCTGGAGCCGCACTCGCCCGGCCTCCGCGATCGGATCTGGTGGGGCTCCGCCACAAACGCCACGGCGGAATGGGCGGCCCGGCTCGGGATGAACATGCAGACCTCCACGCTGAAGTTCGACGAGAGCGGGCAGCCGCTCCACGTGCAGCAGGCCGAGCAGATCGCGGCATTCCGCGAGGCGTGGCGCTCCGCGGGCCATACACGAGAGCCCCGTACGTCGGTCAGCCGCAGCATCTTTCCCCTCGTGGACGATCGCGACCGTAGGTACTTCGGGCGCGCGCAGGACCGCGACCAGATCGGCTACCTGGACGAGACGACGCGCGCCGTCTTCGGCCGGACCTATGCCGCCGAGCCGGACGCGCTGGTGGACCAGCTGGGCCAGGACAGCGCCATCGCCGCCGCCGACACCCTGCTCCTCACCGTGCCGAACCAGCTCGGGGTGGACTACAACGCCCACGTCCTCGAAAGCATCCTGCTCTATGTCGCCCCCGCCCTCGGCTGGCGCTGAGACTTCGCGGCACTGCGTCGCTCGGCTGCCACGGCGGCGTCGCGCCTAGAGGTTGCCGCGCCGCGCCTGCTCGATCTCGATCGCCTCGAAGAGGGCCTTGAAATTGCCCGACGCCGAAACCGCGCGACCCGTGCCGCTCGATGATCTCGAAGAAGAAGGTGGGGCGGTCCTGGACCGGCCGCGTGAAGATCTGGAGCAGGTAGCCCTCCTCGTCGCGGTCGGCCTCGATCCCCAGCTCCTCGAGCGTCTCCATCGGCACCCCCACGTCGCCCACCCGGTCGGGCAGCTGCTCGTAGTAGGCGTGCGGCATCCCCAGGAACTCGACGCCGCGCTCGCGCAGGGCGCGAACGGTCTCCACGATGTCCTCGGTGCGCAGGGCGATGTGCTGCGTGCCGGCATCGAGGTAGTAGTCGAGGAACTCCTGGATCTGGCTCTTCTTCTTGCCGGTCGCCGGCTCGTTGATGGGGAACTTGATGCGCCCGTTCCCGTTCTGCATGACCTTGCTCATCAGGGCGGAGTACTCGGTGTGGATCACCTTGTCGTCGTAGTGGATGAGCTGGCTGAAGCCCATCACGTCGCGGTAATAGGCGACGAAGCGGTCCATGTCACCCAGGTCCACGTTGCCGACGCAGTGGTCGACCTCGAGCAGGCTCTGGCCGGTGGCCGCGGCCGCCGGTCTTCGGACCTTGTGGTAGCCCGGCGCGAAGGTGCCGTGGTAGTCGTTGCGGTCGATGAAGGAGTGGATCACCTCGCCGTAGGTGTGCACCGCCGAGCGGCGGATGACGCCCTTCTGGCCTTCGACGGTGGTCGGCTCCTGGGCCGATCGCGCTCCGCGCCGGGTGGTCTCCTCCCAGGCCGATGTCGCGTCGTCCACCGAGAACGCGATGTCGTGGACCCCGTCGCCGTGCCTGCGCACGTGCTCCGCGATCTCCGAGTCCGGCGTCAGCGCGCCGGTGAAGACGAAGCGAATGTCGTTCTGGACCATCACCCAGCTGGTCCGGTCCCGGACGCCGGTCTCCAGACCCGCGTAGGCCACCGGGGTGAAGCCCCACAGGGCGCGGTAGTAGGCCGCGGCCTGCCGGGCGTTCCCGACCCAGAACTCGACGTGGTCGATTCCGTTGAGGGGAAGGAAGTCCTGGGCCTCGGCGGCGGCGTTGGGGTTGACGTGCGCGCCGGCCTGGTTGGCGGCGCCTCGGCTGAGCGTGGTATCGGTCATGTCGGTCGCGGGTGGCCTCCTGAGCGTGCCTCGGGAACCTCGATTCTACCCGGCGGAGGGCCGGTGTCCCGTCAGCGGGGCCGGTGCTTGAGCCGTTCGACGGTGGGCGCCGCGATAAGGGTCACCTCGATCATCTTGTCGACGGCCGCCGCCAGCTCCTCCGGCGACAGGTATGTCTCCTCCGAGCTCACCTCCTCGGAGAGGACGTCGCTGACCGTGAGCATGCAGGCAGCCTGGGCCCCGGCCCGGGCAGCGAGGTAGAAGAGCGCGGAGGCCTCCATCTCGAAGGCCAGCACCCCACGCTCGCGCCACCTGGTGGTGTAGTCCGGATCGGGGTTGTAGAAGACGTCCACCGATGCGACCGGCCCGATCCAGACCGGGATGCCGGCCTCCTGGGCGGCGTGGTAGAGCGCGTGGGTCAGCCCGAAGTCGGCAGTCGGGGCGTACGGGTCGCCGTGCAGGTACGTGCGCGTGGCACCGTCTGCCGGGCAGGAGGACTGGGCGATCACCAGGTCGCCGGTCTGCATGCCGGTGGCGATCCCGCCGCAGGTCCCCACCCGGATCAGCTGCCTGGCACCCAGGCGGAGCAGCTCCTCGGCCACGATCGAGAGGGAAGGGGTTCCCATCCCCGAGGTCTGCACGCTCACCGGGCGTCCCCGGTACGTGCCGGTCCAGCCGTGGAGGCCGCGGTTCTCGTTGACCATCCGCGCGTTCTGGATGCCGCCGTCGAAGCGCTCGGCGATGCGCCGCGCCCGAACCGGGTCCCCGGGGAGCAGCACGAGCGGCGCGTAGTCGCCGGATTCGGCGTGGAGGTGGATCTGTGGCATGGCCGGAGCATACTGCCCGCCACAACCGGCACCCGGTAGGATGGCACCATGGTGCCCGCCCGCGAACCCGCCCAAGCCTCCGACTCTGCCTCCGCCTGGGCCGACGAGCTCGCCTTCGCCGTTGACCTGGCCCGTCGTGCCGGCGAGGTCCTCCAGGCCGGCTACGAGAACATCGGGACGGTCGAGCACAAGAGCCGGCGCGATGTCGTGACCGATGTCGACTACCGCTCGGAGGAGCTCGCCCTCTCGGCCATTCGCGAGCGATATCCCGCGGACGCGATCCTGGCCGAGGAGTCGGGACGTCACGACGGCAGGCGCGATCGCCGCCGTGGCGAGACCGAGGAGCAGGCGGGCGCGGGCCGGACCTGGGTCATCGACCCGCTCGACGGGACGGTGAACTACGCGAACGGCATCCCGTTCTACTGCGTCTCCATCGGCCTGGTGGCGAACGGCCATCCGGTGGTGGGCGTCGTCCTCGATCCTGCGCGCGACGACCTGTACACCGCGACCGGGGACGGTCCGGCGAGGCTCAACGGCACGGTGCTGCGCGCGTCGGAGAAGGCGTCCCTGGGCGACTACGTCGTGAGCCTGGCGATCATCGGCCGCGGCGGAATCTGGCGCGAGCGACGGATTGCCAAGGCGATCCGCATCGGGCGCCGCATGGGCAGCTCCGCGCTGGGCCTCGCCTACGTGGCCTCGGGCCGGTTCGACGCCATGATCCAGAACGGGGGCCTCTCGTTGTGGGACGTCGCGGCGGCGGGGCTGATCGCCGAGCGCGCCGGCGCCCGGGTGACGGACCTTGACGGCGGACCCTGGTGGGCCGAGGGCCGTCGCTCGAGCACGGTGAGCATCGTGGCCGCGCCCGAACCGCATCACGGGGAGCTGGTGCGGCTTCTGCACGAAGCCGGCACCACGGTCCAGACCCGCCGGCCGTAGGCCTCAGCCGGCCAATCCTGCCTCGCG
Organism: uncultured Chloroflexia bacterium; assembly: GCA_963805645.1. Taxonomy (GTDB): domain Bacteria; phylum Chloroflexota; class Limnocylindria; order QHBO01; family QHBO01; genus CAVXEH01. The sequence goes on from CAWDVA010000010.1 coordinate 90,007, forward strand.
AAGAACAGTGGCGAACATCGCCAGCGTCCGCGCCGTGGCGCCCCAGATCCGCTGGCCGGCGTGGCGGTAGACGGCCACGCGGAGCGCCCAGCCCGCGACCTCCAGCTCCTCCTCCGTGACGGAGTCGGGTGCGAGCAGGCTGCGCAGGGGGAGCTCCACCACGGCCGCCACCTCGTCCACCGCGGGAATCAGGCGCGGCCGGCGGGCGAGCCCGCCGACGAACGGCCGCAGCTCGAAGTTGCTGACCGGGATCCACACGTCGTCCAGCTGGCCGAGGAGGTGGACGGCCGCCGGATCCAGGCCGATCTCCTCCGCCGCCTCGCGCAGCGCGGCGGCCTCCGGGCCGGCATCGTCGGCGTCGACCGCGCCGCCGGGCAGCGAGACCTCGCCCGCGTGGGCGCGCAGGTCAGCGCGCCGGACGGTGAGCGGCACCGTCAGCTCGCCGCCCTCGCCGGGGTACACCGCCAGGAGGGTGGCCGCCGGCCGGGCCGGGGGGAACGTCGCGCGGTCGTAGCGCGGCAGCCGATCCTGCGTCGCGGCGTCGCGGGGAGTGAACCGCGGATCAACCGCGATCGGCCGCTCGGCGCGCGCCAGCGCACCGGCAATCGCCTCCATCCATCCTGCCCGACCTCGTAGAATCGGCTCCATGACCACCTCGGTGCCTTCCGACCGCGACGCCCGCGTCCATGCGGTGATCCAGCGGACCCGGCTCCTGGCGAACCGCACGCCGCACTTCACCACGCAGACCAGGCGCGAGGCAAATGGCGCGCTCGACGATCTGGACCGTCAGCTGGGGCTGAACCAGGTCAACGCGGCCGAGTCGGGCGCCGCACTCGAGAAGCTCTTCCGCGCGCACGCTTCGCTCGTCTTCGGCCTGCTGCGCGATCCCGATTTCGCCGAGCGTTTCGGGCCGGCGCTCCGGCGCCTCGGGCTGCGCGGCATCACCCAGCGCCTGGACGAGATCGCCGGCTCGGTCATGGCCGAGCCGATCCCGGGCCCCACCGGCGGGCGCCGGCACCGCGACGAGCTTCCCGCCGAGGAGCGCACGGACGCCGAAGGGAACCCGCTGCCGCCGCCGCCCGGCTACTACTGAGCGTTCGCCGCCGACCCGCCGTTGGCCAGCGCGGCGATCAGCCGGTCGTCGGTCGGCGTCGAACCCAGCCCCATCCGCTCCCCGATGACCGCTGCCAGCGGCGGCTCCAGGTAGGTTGACGCGAGCGTCTCCCAGGCCGGAGCGGCGAACACCGCGGCGGGCGGCCCGTCGAGCACCACCGCCCCGGCCCGCATCACGATGACCCGGTCGAACGTCTCCGCCACGAAGCGCATGTCGTGGCTGATGGCGATCACCGTGCGCCCCGTGGCATGGACCTCCTCGATGACCGATCGAACGCGGGCGACGCCGGTCTGGTCCTGGCCGGTGGTCGGCTCGTCGAGGACCAGCACCGGCGTGTCCATGGCGAGAACCGAGGCAAGTGCCAGGAGCTTGCGACGGGAGCCGCCCAGGTCGTACGGGTTGGTGCGAGCCTCGGCCTCGAGCCCCACGGCCTCCAGGGCTCGTTCCACGGCCGCTCGCAGGTCGGCTCCCCGGGTGCCAAGGTTCCGGGGCCCGTACTCGACCTCGCCGCGGACCGTGCCGGCAAAGATCTGGCGATCGGGATCCTGGAAGACCAGGCCGATGGTCCGGGCCAGCGCGGCGACGGTCATGGCCGAGATGTCGGTTTGGTCCAGCAGCACGCGGCCGTCGGTCGGCCGCAGGAGACCGTTCAGGTGCCGTACCAGCGTCGACTTGCCGCTGCCGTTCTGGCCGATGATGGCCACCCGCTCGCCCGCGTCGACGCGGAGCGACACGCGGTCGAGAGCGCGGACGCCGCTGTCGCGGTAGACGTGGGTGACGCCGTCGAGGGCGAGGTCGGGCATCAGCGCCCACCCGCCGCGAGCGCACGCTCGACCACCGGCTCCGGCACCCCGGCAGCCCCGGCCAGGCGCCGGATCCGGACCGCGGATGGGGCCGCAACGCCCAGCTCCCCGAGCGCCGGATCGGCGAGGACCGCGTCCGCAGGTCCCTCGAGGGCGATCTGGCCGCCGGACAGGGCCGTGACGCGGTCGCATACGCGCGCCAGGAGGTCCGTCTTCTGCTCCGCGATCAGGATGGAGGCACCGGCCGACGCCAGGCGGCGGATCGCGTCGGAGACCAGGCCACTGCCGGCCGGATCGAGCTGGGCGGTGGGCTCGTCCAGCACGAGATGCCGCGGTGCGAGTGCCAGGAGGCCGGCCATCGCCACGAGCTGCTGCTGCCCGCCGGAGAGGCGGTCCGGATCGCGGGCGGCCAGGTCGCCGATGCCGAGTGCCTCGAGTGCCTCTTCCGTGCGGCGGATGACGGCGGCCCGCTCGATCCCCAGGTTCATCGGCCCAAAGGCCACCTCCTCGTAGACCGTGGTCGCCACCCCGGACAGCTGGGTGCCGGGGTTCTGGAAGCCGATGGCGACCTCCGTCGCCAGGGCGTGCATCGGTCTGCCGGCCGTGTCCGCCCCGTCGAGGAGCACCCGCCCGGCCAGGTGCCCGCCTATGGTCCGCGGTGCCAGCCCGCTGGCCACGAGGCAGAGGGTCGACTTGCCGGCCTCGCTGGCCCCGACCAGCCCCAGGACCTCGCCGTCCCTGAGCTCGAGCGTCACGTCCCGCAGGGAGGCCCGCAGGGCGCCGGCGTACCGGTACGAGACGTGGTCCAGGGCCAGCATCAGGGGCCCCATCCGGCGACGCGGGCGGCGATGGTCGCCAGCAGCGCGACGACGAGCGCCCACCGCACCAGGCGCTCCGGGCCGGTGTCCGGGGGCCACCACAGCAGGGTGCGGCGTCCCGGTCGGGTGAAGCCCCTCGCCTCGAGCGCCATGGTCCGCTCCTCGACCTCGGCGATGGAGCCCAGGATCACCGGGCCCACCAGCGGCACGATCCCTCGCGCCCGTCGCAGGACGCCGCCCTCCGTGTCGAGGCCGCGGGCCCGCTGGGCGGAAGTGATCTGCTGCGCCCGCTCGACCATGGCCGGCACGGTCTGCACCGATGCGTTGGCCACGAACGCGATGCGCGGGGAGACGCCCCGCCGCTCGAGGTCGATCACCAGGTCGTGAGGCCGGGTGGTCAGGTAGAAGAGGGTGATCGCCCCGGAGATGGCCATGATCCGCAGGAGGATCTCGACGGCGAAGACGAGGCCCTCGGCGGTGGCCGTCACGGGACCCAGCCGCAGGAGGACCGTCTGGCCGCCCGGGAAGAAGAACAGGTTGATCAGCAGCGCGGAGATGGCAATGGGCAGTGAGAGCAGGAGCGACGTGCGCACCAGGGGCCGGAGGACGCGGGCGGCGACCGCCGGCGCCAGGATGGCGATGACGCCCAGTGCGAGCGGGCCCCAGATCCCGCCCAGCACCACCGCCGCGACGGCCGTGACCGTGGCCAGGGTCGCCTTGGTGAGCGGGTTCAGCCGATGGAACGCGCTGGGTTGCTCGGGGCGCAGGAACGCCGGGGCGGCAACGGCGTCGGCGAGCTCGGTCAGCCGATGACCTCCACCTCGTTCGACCCGACGAGCTGCTCGCCCTGCGGGAACCGGGCCTTGGTGCGGCGCGCCATGGCGTTGAGGATCAGGTACACGGTGAAGAAGGTGATGAGCTTGTCCACCGGGTCCGAAAGGAGGCCCTGCTGGAAGGTGGCGGACTGGATGTCCGAGCCCGCCTGGCGGAAGGCCGCCACCAGGAAGTCGGTCCCGGCACCGGTGACGCCGCTGAACAGGTTCGCGGCGATGGGTGCGCTGATGAGCGCGGCGATGACACCGGTCAGGACGCCGGCGACCACGACGTAGGCCACGGTCAGGTCGCGACGCAGGAAGAGCAACGCCAGGAACCCGACGATGGCGGCGACGAAGAGGGCGGCCACCACCCAGCCCAGGATGACGAACACCGCGTCGACGTTCTGCTGGTCGCCGAAGAATCCCGATCCGTAGACGCTGCGATTGGCCCAGAGGGCCAGCCCGCCGACGATGATGATCGCGATCGTCCCGCCGATCGCCAGCTCACCGATGGAGCGGTTGGGACGCGGCCGCATCCAGCCGAGACGGCCGAAGAGTCCGGCCATCAGCCCGATCACCGCCGCGACGATGGCGAAGGCGGCCGACGCGCTCCCCTGGAACGGCGGCGGCACCACGTACGTCCACAGGATGTTGGCCAGGAACCCGGTCAGGGCTCCCGGGATGGGCCCGGCCAGGACGCCCACCAGGATCGTGCCGATGGAGTCGAGGTAGACCGGGATCTTCAGCGCCGCCGCGACGGTCTGGCCCAGGATGATGTTGATCGCGATGGCCAGTGGCATGAGCACGATGGTGCGCGTGTCGAACTGGCGCGCGATGGAGTCCAGGCTGCCGGTCTGGAACAGCTCCATGGCGGCGTAGACGACGAAGGCCACGACGAGGCCGATGGCGGTGACCAGCGCCCAGTTGTTCGCGTTCCCGCTGAAGTCCCCCACCAGCAGCACGCCGACGTAGGCGACGATCGCAAAGGCCACGATCGCCGCGAGGATGCGGAGCCAGCGCTGTGCCACGGGTGCGAACCTCCTAACGATCCATGGGTGCGGGGTCGGGGGCACGGCAGGCGAGGGCGAGCCGTTCGAGCAGCTCGGCCTTCATGCCCTCGGCGTCGATGGCTGTCGCGATGGCGACCGGGGGCCGGTCGGGGGCATCGGTCCGGTACAGGCTCCCGGCCAGGGCCGGGTCGTCGCTCGTGTCGCAGGCAAGCCGTTCGGTGACGGACTCGGTGACGAGGTCCGGTCGCAGGAGCGAGGCGATGAGGGTGACCGGGTCGTGCAGGTAGCACCCGTCGATCCCATCGGCCTTGCGGTGGAATCCGACGTAGAACCGGATGGCGTCGCGCACGATCCCGGACAGGTGCGTGTCCGGGAGGATGCGCAGGTCCTCCATGGTGAAGACGACGTCCTGGGTGGCGTCCAGCGGGAAGATGCGGTCGATGGCACCGCGCGCCAGGCAGAGCTCCGCGGCCTCGGGGTCGACGCACGCGTTCCACTCCCCGGTCTCGGTGGTGTTGCCGCGGTCTTCCAGGGTGCCGCCCATCCAGACCAGCTCCCGCAGACCGGCGGCGAGGTCCACGCCCTCGCTTGCCGCCGCCCCGAGGTTGGTGAGCGGGCCCAGCGCCACCACGGAGACTTCGCCCGGGTGGCGGTCGACGTGGGCGGCCACGTACCGCGAGGCAGGGATGGCCGTGTACTCCGTGGTGCCCAGCGCCCGATCCTCGCCGCGCATCTCGACGTAGCCGGTGCCGGTGGGGCCGTGGGTCTCGTAGGCGGTGCGCAGCCGGCGGACCAGGGGCCGTGCGGCACCGATGCTGACCGGCACGTCGCCGCGCCCCACCAGGTGCAGCACCTTGCCCGTGTTGCGGGCGACGTGCTGGATCTCCACGTTGCCGGCGACGCAGGTCACGCCCCGCAGGTTGAGCTCCGGCGCGGTGGCCGCGATCAGGAGGGCCACCAGGTCGTCGATTCCGGTGTCGACGTCAAGGACCACCGGGCGACGCGACGGGGTGGCGTCAGCGCTCCCAGGGGTCGACGCGATCTGCTCAGGACCCTCCATCGGCGTCAATGCTACCGAGTCGGCCAACCCCCGGCGCGCCCGACCTTCGACTCCACCGGCCGTCCGAGCCGCGCGGCGATGAAGCGGGCCGCTTCCAGGATGCGGTCGAGGTCGACGCCGTGGCGGACCCCCTCGCGATCGAGGAGGTAGACGAGGTCTTCGGTGGCCAGGTTGCCGGCGGTCCCGGGGGCGAACGGGGAGCCGCCGGTTCCGCCGGTCGAGGCGTCGAAGGTCCGATATCCCAGCTCCAGCGCAGTGACGACGTTGGCCAGGGCGGTTCCCCGGGTGTCATGGAAGTGGAGGCCGATGGCGTCGGCGCCGATGCCGGCGCCCTCCAGCGCCCCGAGCACGCGCCGCACGTCCGCGGGTCCGGCTGCGCCCACCGTGTCGCTGATGCCCAGCTCGTCCACGCCCAGGTCCAGGAGGCGGCGGCTCAGGTCCACCACGACCTGCTCGCCCACCTCGCCCTCGTACGGGCAGCCGAAGGCGGTGCTCACGTAGGCGCGCACCCACCAGCCACGCTCGCGCGCCGCGGTGACCGCCGGCGCGAACGTCTCGAGCGACTGCTCGATGCTCATGTTGATGTTGTGCTGCGCGTACGACTCGGTGGCGGCGGTGAAGACGCAGATCGCCTCGACCTTCGCAGCCTCGGCGCGGGCGAGACCCCGCGCGTTGGGCACCAGGGTCGAGTAGCGGACGCCGGGGCGCCGCACGAGGCGGGTCATCAGCTCGTCGGCATCCGCGAGCTGGGGAACCGCGGCGGGGGACACGAAGCTGGTCGCCTCGATCTCGCGCAGGCCGGCATCGGCGAGGAGGTCGCAGAAGCGAAGCTTGTCCTCCACCCCCACGACGGTCGCCTCAGCCTGGAGCCCGTCGCGCGGCCCAACCTCGTAGATGCGGACCTCCGCGCGGCTCACCGCTCCGTCCTCATCGGCGCATCGTAGGCGGTGACCTCGGCGAGCGGATCCCCGCGCCGCACCTGGTCGCCCTCGGCGACCGCGATCCGGGTCACCGTCCCGGCCAGCGGCGTCGCGACCGCATGCTCCATCTTCATGGCCTCGATGACCACGACCACCGCGTGCTCGGCCACCGCCGCCCCCTCGAGCGCCCGCACCGCCACGACCCGGCCGGGCATGGGCGCGGTCAGCAGCGCGTGGCCCTCCGCCGTCGCCGCGTGCCGGACCGCCTCCTCCACCGTGGGCGGCGGCGCGAGCGAGATCTCGATGCTCTGGCCCTCCACGTCCACGTGGGCGATGCCACCGTCCACGACGACCGGCGGCGCCGTCCCGGCGCCTGTCGGTGCACCGGTCCATTCCTCCTCGCCGGCCGCCAGCCGCACCGACGGCGGGCCGTTCAGGCGCCATGCCCCGCCCCACGCGTCGCGCGGCGTCCGGCTCGCCGCCAGAAGTGCCTGCCCCGCGGCGGTCCAGGCGGCCGGTCCCGGGCTCGGCCGCCCGGGAAGGGCCAGTGCCGCGAGCGTGTCGGTCCGCATCTCGCCATCGCGCAGGGCCGGCTGCCCGGCGAGCCAGCGGAGGAAGCGCACGTTGGTCCGGACGCCGAGGATCGACGTGGCAGCGAGCGCGGCACCCAGCCGGTCGAGCGCCTCGGCGCGGTCCCGGCCATGCGCCACCAGCTTGGCGAGCATGGGGTCGAAGCGGTCGGACACCTCGTCGCCCTCGCGCACGCCGGCATCGATCCTGATCCCGGCACCCGACGGCCACCGGATGCGCAGCAGGCGCCCCGTGGCCGGCAGGAAGCCGGCCTCCGCGTCCTCGGCGTAGATCCGGGCCTCGATCGCGTGCCCGCGCTGCCGGACATCGGCCTGCGTCAGGCCCAGCGGGTGACCCTCGGCGACCCGCAGCTGGTCCTCCACCAGGTCGCGGCCGGTCACCGCCTCGGTCACCGGGTGCTCCACCTGGAGCCGGGTGTTCATCTCCAGGAAGAAGAACTCGCCGCCATCGGCCAGCAGGAACTCGACCGTCCCGGCACCGACGTAGCCCACGTCCGCCGCCAGGCGCAGGGCCGAGGTGCCCATGCGCTCGCGGATCGCCGGCGTGACCGCCGGCCCGGGAGACTCCTCGATCACCTTCTGGTTGCGCCGCTGGGTGCTGCAGTCGCGCTCGCCCAGGTGGATCCCGTGCCCATGGCCGTCGAAGAGGACCTGCATCTCCACGTGGCGCGGGCCTGTCAGGTACCGCTCGAGGATGAGCCGGTCGTCGCCGAAGGAGCGTGCCGCCTCGCGTCGGGCCGCCGCCAGCGCCTCGGCCAGGTCCCCGGGCCGACGCACGACGCGCATCCCCTTGCCGCCGCCGCCCGCCGACGGCTTCACGAGCAGGGGATAGCCGATGCGGTCGGCTTCCGAGGACAGGGCGTCGTCGTCCTGCGCCGCACCGTCGTAGCCGGGCAGGGTGGGGACGCCCAGGCCGGTCGCACGCCGCCGGGCCGCGGCCTTGTCACCCATGGCCTCGATGGCTTCGGGGGGCGGCCCGATCCAGGTCAGCCCGGCGGCGATGACCGCGGACGCGAACGCGGCGTTCTCCGCGAGGAAGCCGTACCCCGGATGGATCGCCGAAGCCTGCGCCCCGATCGCCGCCTCCACCAGCGCATCCCCGTCGAGATATCCGGGAATCTCCCGCACCTGGTCCATGCCGTCCGGCGCCCGCTCGCCGGGGAGGTGGACGCCCACGGTCCGCATCCCCATCCGCCGGGCGGTGCGCGCGATGCGCACCGCGATCTCGCCACGGTTGGCGATGAGCAGCGAGCGGATCGGCCGCGTTCCGGGGACGCCGGGCGCGGACCGGACGACCCCGGGCTGCGCGACGTCGGAACCGGCGACGAGCGACAGCGACGAACGCGACACCCGCAGCCGGCCACCGACCCGGGTGGCGGGCAGCCTTCCGGCCGTGATCCAGCGCTGCACCGTGCGGGGCGTCACGCCCAGGGCATCGGCGACTTCGCGGGGCGTCAGGAGCTCATCGGCCATGTCGCGATTGTCGCACCGGCCGGGGCCGGCGCGACGTCCGGCTAGTCTCGCCAGGCGGCGGGGCGCTTCTCGAGGAAGGCGCTCAGGCCCTCCTGCCCCTCCTCCGACACCCGCTGCCGTGCCGCGATGCCGACCACCAGGTCGCGGGCGTCGGCGGCGTCGAGCCCACGCAGCGCGCGGATCACGGCCTTCGCCTCGCGGGCCGCGGTGGGACCCGCGCCCAGGAGCTCGTCGACCACCGCCTCGACCCGGGCGTCGAGGGCTGCCTCGTCGGGCAGGACCTCGTGCACGAGACCGATGGCAGGGCGCGGTCCGCGCCGAAGCGCTCGCCGGTCGGGAAGAGCGCCCGCGCCTGCGACTCGCCGATCTTGGCCACGACGAACGGCGCGATCACCGCGGGAAGGATCCCGAGCTTCGTCTCGGTGAAGCCGAAACGGGTGTCCGCGGAGGCAAGCACCACGTCGGACACGGCACACAGCCCCATCCCGCCGCCCAGCGCGGCACCGTGGACGCGGGCCACCACCGGGACCGGGCAGCGGTCGATGGTCGCCATCATGTCGTGGAGCCGGCCGGCATCCGCCTGGTTCTCCCCGAGGGTGAGCCCCAGCGCCGCCTTCTGCCATGCAATGTCGGCCCCGGCCGAGAAGCTGCGCCCCTCGCCGGCCAGGACCACGGCCCTGAGGCGATCCGCCGGCTCCGCGGCCAGCTCGGCGAACGTGGCATCCAGGGAAGCGATGAGCTCGGCGTTGAAGGCATTGCGGACCTCGGGCCGGGCCAGCGTCACGCGCGCCACCACACCGTCGCGGCCGCTGCGATCCACGCGCAGGCCGAATCGATCGCTCATCGGCCGGTCCGCCGGTAGAACGGTTCCGCGACGCCGCGCACGCTCGACAGCAGTGGCTCCTCGAGCCAGACCACGTCCGTTCCGTCCGGCACGTCGACCGTCGCGGATGCGTCCTCGTCGCCGACGAGTCCCAGCAGCAGGCGGCGCACGCCGTCGCTCTCAGCCTCGACGAGGTAGGCGGCATCGACCGATGAGCCCGCGAGGTCCCGGGCCACGGAGGACTCCAGGGTGAGCGACTCGGTGCCGGGCAGCCGCAGCGCGAGGGACGAGCGCCGAGTCGTCGCGAAAAGCGGATCGTCCGTGCCCGGCAGGCGGCCGGCGGCCAGGGCGCCGACCTCCTCGGCGGAGAACTCGTAGGGGATGGGCCCGGCCGGATCCAGGATCGCCGGCAGGCCGTTCGAGGCGAGGTTGGCGAAGGCGATGCGCGCCGGGATGGGCAGGTTGGCCGTGCCGAGCGGGGACCAGGCGGCAAGCGCGGCGACCGAGCCGAACAGGACGTTCACCGGGTTGCCGGAGCCGTCCCGGGCCAGCATGACGCTGATCTCGACCTCCTCCTCGTCGTTCACCGCCGACGCCAGCGCCGCCCTGGCCTCCTCGCCGTGGCTGGGGGGCACGGGCAGCAGCACCGTCCCGCTCATGAGGGTCCGATAGAACTCGGCCAGCAGCGCCGGGTCCGCATCGGCGGTGCCCTGGGCGCCGCGCGCCGCGCGCATCGCCTCGAACAGGTTCACCGCGCTGGTCTCGAGGGAGCCCGTCGGGGTGGACCGGTCGTGGGAGCCGGGCTGGGGTCGCTCGAAGGTGTCGCTCACGCAGCGAGCGTACCGGATCGGCGGCGGCGGCGGCGGATGCCCGGTGCTAGCATCGGGCCATGCCCACCGGGATCGACCACCTGGTCATTGCCGTCCCCGATCTCGACATCGCGGCCGAGACCCTGGAGACCCGGGTCGGGCTGGCCCTCACCGGTGGAGGACGTCACCCCGGGGCGGGCACGGCGAACCGGATCGCGTTCCTGGCCGACGGTTCCTACCTCGAGCTCATCACGGTGGAGGATCGGGCGGCTGCCGGGAGCTGGCCCGTGGGACGCGCCACCCTCGATGCGCTGGACGGGTCCGCTGGCGGGCTGGCGGCCTACGCCCTGCTCGACGACCGCCTGGAGGCCACCGTTCCCGAGCTGCAGGCCAACGGCAGCACCATCGGCCCGGCACAGCACGGCTCGCGGCAGCGCCCGGACGGCGAGCTGGTCGAGTGGTGGACCGCCGCGCCGGATCGGATCGGGCCCGACGGCGTCCCGTTCCTCATTCGCCATGCATACGCCGGTGCCGAGTGGGGCGCGGATGCGATGGCCGGGCGCCGGAACTACCGCCATCCGATCGGAGGTCCCGCGGTCCTGCTGCGGCTGGACATTGCCACGGCCGACCCGCCTGCCCTCGCGGCGCGCTACCGTCGGGAGCTGGGCGTCGAGTTCTGGGCGGTCGCCGACCTGGCGGTCTGCAGCCTGGGACCGCACACGATCCGGCTCGTGCCCCGTCGAGAGATGGAGGTGCCGGCCATCGTTGTGCTCGGCGCCGCGATCGATGCCCCGCGCTCATCGACGCTGCTGGGCCTGCGCTTCGACGTCGAGCCCGCGGAGGTGACGGCCGCCCTCGCCGCGCGCTGAGGCTTGACCGTCTTCCGCACAATCGGCCGATGGAACCCGGCCAGGTAGCGGAACGCCGGATCGTCAGCGTGCTGTTTGGTGACATCGTGGGATTCACGCCGCTCGGCGAGCGGCTCGATCCGGAGGACGTCGCCACCATCCAGGATGCCTACTTCGCCGCGGTCCGGGAGATCGTGGCGCGCTATGGCGGCCGCGTGGAGAAGTTCATCGGGGATGCGGCCATGGCGGTCTTCGGCCTGCCCCGCGCCCGGGACGACGATGCCGAGCGCGCGGTGCGTGCCGGGCTCGCCCTGGTGGCGGCGGTGGAACAGCTGGGTCCGCGGCTCGGCCTCGACGAGGCCGCCCTCCGCCTCCGGGTCGGCATCAACACCGGCGAGGTCGTCGCGACCCTGGGCGGGCCTGAGGAGTGGAGGATCACCGGCGACACGGTCAACACCGCGGCCCGTCTGCAGACCGCCGCTCCGCCGGGCGGCGTGCTCCTCGGTGAGACGGCGGCGTTGAGCGTGGCCGACACGGCGGACCTGACCGAGACGGGCCCCATGACCCTCAAGGGCAAGGCGGAGCCGGTGCGCGGCTGGATCGTCGACGGGATCCTCCCCGCCAGATCGCGTGAGCGCGCCATGGGGCAGCTGACGGCGCCGCTCCTCGGGCGCGAGGCGGAGCTGGCACGGATCGTGGGCACCATCCGGGAGGCGAGTGGCCTCACGCGCCGAATCGTGGTGGTCGCGCCCCCGGGCGTCGGCAAGAGCAGGCTCATGGACGAGCTTGCCGGGTCGGATCTCGGCGGTGCCCGCGTCCTCCGTGCCGTCGCCCGGCCGGAGGCCGGGTCCCCCTTCGCCGTGGTCGCGGACCTCGTGCGCGAGGCGCTGCTGTCCGAGGGGTGGGACCCGGACGCCGGGCCGTCTGACGGGGCGGGCGTGGCTGCGATCCTCGAGCGCTGCGGTGCTCCGCATGCGCGGTCCGGCGTTCTCGCCGAGGAGGTCGCGGCGCTGCTCGCGCCGGGAGCCGAGGCTCCATCCGCGGACGCCACCGCGCGCGACAGCCGCTTCGACGCGTGGGTCGAGGTCCTGGACCTGCTGGCCGGCGCGGGAGCCAGCGTGTGGCTCCTCGAGGATCTCCACTGGTCCGGACCGGACCTGCTGGCGTTCGTCGACCGCGCGCACCGGGCGCCATCGGGCTCCGGGCGGGTGGTGGTCGCCACGGCCCGCCCCTCGCTTCTGGAACGCGCTCCCGCCTGGTGCGGGCCCCACCCGGAGGCCGCGATCGACCGCCTGGACCTGGAGCCACTCGGGGCCAGCGAGGCGCGCGCCCTGGTTCGCGCCCTGGTGGGCGAGGCGCTCGGCGCCGACCTCGTGGACCGCATCGTGGCCGGATCGGATGGCAATCCGCTCTTCATCGAGGAGCTGCTGCGGACCTGGGTGAGCGTCGGGACCCTCGCCCCGAACCCGGCAGGAGGCTGGCAGCTCGAGGGCGAAGCGGGGGCGATCTCGCTGCCGGCGACCGTGCAGGCCATCTACGCGGCCCAGATCGATGACCTGCCCCCGGACGCGCGTCAGCTGGCCCGTCATGGGTCCGTCGCCGGCCGCGCGTTCCCGCGGCGTGCCCTCGAGGCGCTCGAGGCAGACGAGGGCGATGCCCTCGAGCGGCTCCGGCTACGCGCCCTGATCGACGGACCGGCGGAGGCCGAGCTGGGACCCACCTACGTGTACCGTCATGCGCTGCTCCGGGATGCCGGCTACGCGACGCTCGCCCGCTCCGAGCGCGCCCGGCTCCACGCCCAGCTCGCCGCCTGGATGGCGACCGCCGCCGGCGCTCGCGCCGGCCGGATCGCCGAGGGGATCGCCCGCCACTATCTGACCGCCCTCGAGACGCTGCCGGCGCTGGCACCGCCGGGCGGAGGGTTGAACCGCGACGAGCTGAGAACCACGACCACGAGCTGGCTCGAACGCGCTGCGGTGACGGCCCTCGCCGCCGGGGCGCCGGCAGCGGCGCGGGAGCTCATCGAGGCCGCGCTGCGCTGGACCGACGACCAGGCGACCGCCGATCGCGCCCGCCGGCTTGGGCTGCTGGGCGAGGCGACCGCCTTCAGCGGCGACATGGACGAAGGACTCGCGGCGTATCGGGAGGCGGCGGGGATCTTCGGGTCGCTCCTGGGGTCGTCCGCGCCGCCCGACGAGCGGACCGCGCTCCGCGAGGCCTACGCGAGCGCCGTCCATGCGCAGGGCACGATCCTCATCGAGCAGCTGCAGTTCCGCCCGGCCCTGGCCCTCGCCCACGAGGCCCTCGCGCTGCTCGGCCCGCCGGACGACCTGGCCGCGTCCCGGCTCCGGCACCTCGCCGGGTGGGCCCGGTTCGCCTACCAGCCCGGCCCCGAGGCCCACGCGGACCTCGAGGCGGCACGCGACGGGGCCGAGCGCGCGGGAGACGCCAGGCTGCGGCTCGAAGCGCTGTACCTGCTGGGCGGGCTGCGGGTCGAGACGGGCGAGGCGACGGTGGAGGAGGCCGGGCGCCTGGACGAGGAGGTCGCGGCGCTTGCCCAGGAAACGGGCGACATGCGGCGGGCGGCCGGAGCCTTGCGTGCCCGCGGCCTGACCGTCCTTGAGCACGACCCGGCCGGCGCCGGTCCCTGGCTCGACCGGGCGGCGGCCCTCGCGGAGGCCCACGGCATGCTCGAGGAGACGGCCTGGGTCGAGTACGCCCGCACGGAGGTCGGGTTCATCACCGGGGACTGGCCCACAGCCATGCAGCGCGCCCTCGCGGCGCTGGAGATTGCCGAGGCCAACGCGTACCACCGCCCCGTGGTTCGCACCTGGTTCGTCCTGAGCCCCATGGCCCTCCTGCTGGGCCGGGGCGACCTGCTGCAGCGCGCGAAGGCGTGGTTCGACCCGCACCGGGCCACGTTCCCCGACTCACCGTACGGACGGTTCATGCACACCGCGGTCGACCTGCGTTTCGCGGCCGCGGGCTTGATGGAGCCGTTCGAGCCCGGCGAGGACCTGTTCGACATCTGGACCGAGGCGCCCGGTGCGGGGTCGTGGCAGGCGGCCACCGAGACGGTCGTCGACGGCTGGCTCCGCGCCGGTCGGACCGACCTGGCGGAACGGGCCGTCACCGCCATCCGGGGCTGGCTCTCCCACCCCTTCAGCAGCAGCGTGCATGCGGGGGTGGCCGACGTGCTCGGAGGAAGGGTCCAGCTCGCCCGCGGCGATCCGGAGGGCGCCCTGGTCCTGGCGAGGTCGGCCGCGGCCGCCTTCGCCACGCTCCCCGCTCCCTGGGGTCAGCTGCTTGCCGCCCGCCTGCGCCTCGCGGCGCTGAAGGTGCTCGGCGGTTCCGGCCCGGAACTCGCGATGGCGGTGGACGAGGCGCGCGCGGCGGCGGCGGTGCTGGGTGCCCCCTCCGTGCCGGAGACCTGGGGCGTGCAGCGTGAAGAGTGAACCGGTCGCCTACATCCGGAAGACGCCGAAACGCGTCTCGCCAATCTCCGCGTTGAGCGCCGCGCTGATGCCCATGGCCAGCACGCGCCGCGTGTCGAGCGGATCGATCACCCCGTCGTCCCAGAGCCGCGCCGTGGAGTAGTACGGCGAGCCGGCGCGGTCGTACTCGGCCAGGATCGGCGCCTCGAAGGCGTCACGGTCGGCATCGGTCTCGAACGATCCGCGGACCGTGGACAGGACCCGGGCCGCCTGGGCGCCGCCCATGACGCTGATTCGCGCGTTCGGCCACATCCACAGCTGCCGCGGCGAGTAGGCACGTCCGGCCATCCCGTAGTTCCCGGCGCCGAAGCTGCCGCCGATGATCACCGTGAACTTGGGGACCGATGTCGTCGCCACGGCGGTCACCAGCTTGGCCCCGTCCTTGGCGATCCCGCCCGCCTCGTACTCGCGCCCCACCATGAAGCCGGTGATGTTCTGCAGGAAGACGAGCGGGATGCGCCGCTGGCTGGCGAGCTCCACGAAGTGCGCCCCCTTCAGCGCCGAGCTGCTGAACAGGATCCCGTTGTTGGCCAGGATCCCCACCGGGTAGCCCTCAAGGCGCGCAAAGCCGCAGACCAGCGTCTCCCCGTACCGCTCCTTGAACTCGTGGAACTCGCTGCGGTCCACGAGCCGGGCGATCACCTCGCGGACGTCGTACGACTGGCGGGCATCGGCAGGGATGACGCCGTAGAGCTGGTCGGCCGAGACCGATGGCGGCGCCGGGTCGCTCCGCTCCCACGGCGGCTCCGGCCTGTGCCAGGCGAGATTGCGCACGATGGAGCGCCCGATGGCCAGGGCGTGCTCATCGTCGAGGGCGTAGTGGTCGGCGACGCCGCTGGTCACGGTGTGGACCTCCGCGCCGCCCAGCTCCTGGGCGCTCACGACCTCCCCGGTCGCGGCCTGCACCAGCGGCGGACCGCCCAGGAAGATCGTCCCCGTCCCGCGCACGATGACCGTCTCGTCGCTCATGGCCGGCACATAGGCGCCGCCCGCGGTGCAGCTGCCCATCACCAGGGCGATCTGCGGCACGTCCCGGGCGGACAGTTGGGCCTGGTTGTAGAAGATCCGACCGAAGTGGTCGCGATCGGGGAAGACCTCGTCCTGGAGCGGCAGGTAGGCGCCGCCGGAATCGACCAGGTAGAGGCAGGGCAGGTGGTTCTCGAGGGCGATCTCCTGTGCGCGCAGGTGCTTCTTCACCGTCAACGGGAAGTAGGTGCCGCCCTTGACGGTGGCGTCGTTGGCGACGATCACGCACTCGACCCCCTCGACCCGTCCGATGCCGGTCACGATTCCGGCGCCGGGCGCCTCGTCGCCGTAGAGGCCGTTGGCGGCCAGCGCGGAGAGCTCCAGGAATGCGCTTCCCGGATCGATGAGCCGGTCGATCCGCTCCCGAACGGGGAGCTTCCCGCGCTCGCGGTGACGGGCGATGCTCCGTTCGTCGCCGCCGGCCCCGCGCTCGGTCAGCCGGCGAGTCCGCTCGCGGAGCTCCCCGACCAGGCCGGCCATCGCGTCGCGGTTCTGGCCGAACGACGGCGACGCGGGGTCCATCGAGGAGCGGAGCTGCGCCATCGACCGATTATCGCCGCTGCCCGGCTCGCGGGCCCGGCGGCGCCGCGCCAGGGTCAGGCGAGGGTGACCAGCGGGGTGATCTCGGTGACGTGTGCGCGGTTGACGATGACCACGCTCACGACGTGCTCGAAGGGGGGCTCGCCGGTATGAAGCAGGTACGCCTCGGTGAGCGGGATCCAGCGCTGTCCGCCGGCGAGCAGCTCCGGGCCAACCTCCGCACCCGGTGCCAGCTGGACGTTGCCCGTCACGCTGAACGGTCCGGCCGACAGCGCCACCCGGCGCAGGCGGCGATGCAGGCGGAGCTGGCGGCTGGAGCGCCACTCGGGCGGCATGGCCAGCACCACCTGGTCGGTGGCGAGGGTCTGCCACTCCCCGGGGCCGCCCTCCGGATCGCCGGGGCCGCCCGAGACGTCGCCCGGGGCACCGTCGAGAGGCCCGGGGCTCGGGTGCCACAGGCGCAGCTCGTCGCTGTCATTGAGCAGGTCGGTGACACGGCGCCCGTTGGCGGAGATCCAGCCCACGATCCGCGCATCGGCGGTGTACAGCTCGATCGGGGCGAGGTCGGTGGCGAGTGCCACGGCAGAAGAGCCGGAGGTCGCGGCGGCGCCCGTTCCGCGGCGCCAGGTCCAGAAGGTCACATGTCCCTCCGTAGCAGACGGACGAACCGCTGGCAGCCGCGGCCCGTGAGGCAACCCTACGCGCCCTCGCGGCTCCTCTCCATGCATCGAGAGTACTAGCGGTATGGTCCGGTGCCCGCGCGCACCGAGGGGCTGGCACTCGAGCGGTCCGCGGTGTACAACAGGTGGCATGAAGCAAAGCCTGCGCGTAACGATCGCCGTCTTCGCCCTCCTGCTCCTCGTGGCGGGCACGGCATTTGCGACGCGTTCATCGGTTGCCGATCAGCACCGCGCGCCCCAGGCGGCCTCGCACGCGGCGAGCCCGGACGTCGACGAGTCACCAGGCGAGGCTCCGAAGGCGGACGCCAGCCCGGACGACGCGGACGCGGGAACCCCGCTGACCAACGATCATGCATCGGCGCTCGTGGACCTCCTCAAGGCGCAGGGCATCGATGCCACGGCGGACGAGCTCAAGACCCTCGCCGAGACCTACGGCGTGGGAGGTGCGGTGCGCATCGAGGCGTGGGCGGCGGCGACCGGCCAGAGCGTCGACGACCTGGTCTCGATGTACGAGGCGTCCGGAGTCGGCTGGGGTGCCTTCGCGAAGCAGCTGGAGCAGGCGGACGCTTCGCTCCAGCTCTCGCCCGGGATCGGCTGGATCATGGGTCACGGGCACGGTCATGCCAACCCGCATGCGGCCGCCGCTCCCGGCCAGGTGAAGAAGTCCAGCTGACGACTCGCGCGGCGCCCGCCTGCTAGGCTGCGCCGGCCATGATCACCATCGACGACTTCGACCGCGTGGAGATGCGCATCGGCCGCATCCTGGACGCCCGCCCGTTTCCCGAGGCGCGCAGGCCCTCCTACCGGCTGCGCATCGACTTCGGCCCGGCCCTCGGCGAGCGCGTGAGCTCCGCGCAGCTGACCCGGACCTACCCCGATCCGGGAATGCTCGTGGGCCGGCAGGTCGTCGCCGTCGTCAACTTCCCGCCGCGGCGGATCGCCGGGTTCGCCAGCGAGGTGCTCGTCCTGGGAGCCATGGGCGAGGGTGACGATGCCGGCGAGGTCTGGCTCTTGGCGCCGGACCCCGCGGCGCCCGAGGGGACCCGCATCGGATAGCGCTGATCCAGCGGGCCCGGTCCCTCCGTATCGCAGGGTACAACCACCCTGTATTCCCCAGGAGGGACTGCGAAATGACTCGGACACTGCGCCGCCTGTTGCTCGGAGCCATGGGGCTCGCGCTGACGGTGGCTCTTGCAACCCCGGTGGCAGCCGCCGATGACGCCATGGTTCGCGTCATCCACGCGTCGCCGGACGCCCCGAACGTCGACGTCTGGCTGGACGGAACGAAGGTGCTCACCGACGTGCCCTACGAGGCCGTCAGCGGCTACCTGGCCGTGCCCGCCGGCGATCACAACGTCAAGGTCACCCCGACCGGCTCGACGACTCCGGTCATCGATGCCGACGTCACGCTCAGCGCCGGGACCGCGTACACCATCGCCGCGATCAACCCGGTGGCGAGCATCTCGGCCGCCATCCTCGTCGATGACCGGACCCCGGTCGACGGGAAGGCGAAGCTCCGCGTCTTCCACGCATCGTCGAACGCCCCGGCGTCGGTCGATGTGGCGCTCGCGGGCGGCACCGTTCTCGTGCCGGGCCTCGAGTACGGTAAGGCCAGCGACTACCTGACCGTTGATCCGGGCACCTACGACCTGGAGATCCGGGCGGCGGGTGACACGGCGGCCGCGCTGACTCTCAGCGCCACGCTGTCCGCCGGCCAGAACGTCACCGCCATCGCCTTCGATGACGGAGACGGGGTCGCCGTGATCACGACCGTGGACGCCGCGGCCATGGCGGACACCGCCACGCAGTCTGCGGGCGCTCCGGCCCTCCCTGTCCCGACGGTGCTGCTGGGCATCGTGCTGCTGGGCATCGCCGCGGTTCTCGGCGTTCGCCGATTCGCGGGCGCACGCGCCGTGCGCTAGCCCCGGCTCCCTCCGACCTCGTGCAGACCACCGCCCCCGAGGCGGTGGTCTGCATGCGCACCTCCGCGCGCGGGTACCATCGGGGACGCATGAGCACCTCAGCACCAATGGTCGGCCCCACGCCGGAGGGGATGCCCGATCCGAACCTCGTTCCGCCGCAGCTGGCTCGCGCCGGGGACCCGTTTGCGCGGCTGCGGATCCTCCACTTCCTGTCGCGGCTGGAGCGCAACCGGACCCATCAGCTGCGGGACGTGGTGGCCGCCCTCAACGCCGCGTTCCTGGACTGGTCATTCCCGGAGAAGGTGGTCCTCTCGGAGCTGGTTCAGCTCCAGGCCAACTGGTCGATCAGCTTCCACGGCGAGGACCGCATCGTGCTCGACCGCAATGAGCGCGGCCACACCCTGCTGGTCGTCGACTCGACTCGGATGACCCCGTTCCTGGTCGCCGAGGCGCGGCGTGCGGCGGATGCCTGCGAGGAGTCACTCCGGCAGTTCACCCTGGGCGACGGGGTGACCACCGACAACTGACCGATCAGACCCGGTCGGAGCCTCCGGCCTGGCCCACCGCCGGCTCGGGCTCGGGACGACGACGGGGCGCCATCGGCTCGGCGGACGGTGGCCCTCCATCCGGCGCCACGGGTACGGGAACTCGCTGCTTCCGCGGGCGGAACGGAGAGGAATCCGGCACCACGGGGCCCGTGGTCTCGGCGAGCTCGCCGGACCGATACGCCTCCCAGACGGCCATGACGGTGTCTCGGTGGGGACGAATGCGGCAGTGCTCGTCGCGGTTGGCCATCTCGTCGCAGTACCCGAGCGGGACGCACTTGGGAGCCAGGAACGACCCGAAGAACGGGGAGACCCGGAAGATCTCGTGGCGAATCTGCTTGAAGAGCTGGCGGATCTCCCACTGGGCCATGGTGCACAGCCGCAGGCCGGACATGTGGATCAGCTGCCGCAGGTTCACCGTCATGACCAGGTTGGTCTGCATGGCGTTCGGGAAGATGAATCGCGCGTCCTCCGCGGGCACCTCGGCCTGCAGGAGCTGCCCGTACAGGTCCAGGTTGTCGTCGATGGCGGCCTGGAAGCGCTCGGCCAGCTCGTCGGGCAGATCGCCCTTGGCGATGCTGTCGGGGACGGTGTAGTTGTCGCGCTGCTTGAAGCTGACGTAGCGCTGCGACTGCTGGTCGAAGGCGGTGCCGGCCCGATGGCGCACCAGCTGATGGGTGAGCGTGCGCGTCACGCCGCTGATCGCGAACGTGAAGTTCACGTGCTCGATGGTCGATCCGTGCCCCGATTCCATCACCTTGCGGACGAGGTTCTGCTGCTTCTCGTCGGCCACCTGGCGGCTGACGGCCTTGTCCCAGATGCGGTCCGGGACCTGCTCGGAGTAGCAGGTCCGGCACGCGGTGTAGATGATGGGCAGGTAGTACTCCTCGACGATCTCGCGGGTGGGGAAGATCAGCTTCGCGGAGAGGGCGGGCGCGGTCGACGGCATCCGCGAACGATAGCATCGGTGTCCGGCCATCGGCCAGCACTTATTCCACAAGATGTAGTGGTTCGACCGGTGCAATGTGCACATCTTGTGCACATCCGCCCTCTGGCGGGCCTAGGCGGGTCGCTCGCCCTCGTCGCCGGGAGGTCGCCTCGCTTCGCCCGGTCGCCGCGTCCCCGGTTGATCCGGCCGGCGCTCGTCCGGGCGGCGCTCGTCCAGCCGTGCGAGGCCGTGGCTGCGGTCGAATGCGATGCGGCTGCCACCCGCGGCGCGGGCGGAGTTCAGTGCCTCTTCGGCCCGGCCGATGAGCTCGTCGTCGTCCCCGTCGCTGATCCCCGGTTGGGCGACCGTGATGCCGATGGAGACGGTCATCGTGACCGGGCCCGCGTTGGTCTGCACCGGTCGAGTGGTCAGCCGGGTCCGGATCGCATCGGCAAAGACCGAGGCGCCACGTTCGTCGGTGTGGGGCAGGATGGCAAGGAAGGTGTCGCCCGTGATTCGGCCGATGGCGTCCGCTTCACGCATGCGGGTCCGCAGGCGCAGCGCGAGCTCGGCCAGGACGACGTCGCCCACCCCGATGCCGTGGGATCGGTTCAGCTCGGTGAGGCCGTCGAGGTCGACGAGCACCAGGGCGATGGGATGGGAGTAGCGGCGAGCCTCGGCGGCCTCGGCCTCGAGCCGGGCGAGGATGGCTCGGCGCGTGCTGACGCGCGTCGCCGGGTCGGTATCCGCGAGCCGCTCGAGCTCGGCCCGCTGGAGCGTGATCGTCTCGCGGGCGCCGAGGAGCTCGGCGATCGTGGCCCGCAGCTCCCGGGCGAGACTGTCGACCTGGGATTCGAGCTCGCTGGCGGGTTCCGGCGCCGGCGCCGGCTCGAGCGGCGCGGCCCCAGCAGGCGGCCCGAGGGGTTCGGCATCCTCGCGCACCGCGGAGGCCACCAGCCACACGATCATGCCCACCATGCCGGCAGTGAGGGCGAGCAGGCCCGGCAGGACGTCCGCGGATCCCACGCGTGCAGCAGCCAGCGCTGCTGCTCCGCTCGCCAGCCCGGCGATCCAGCCGATCCGATCGATGCTCCCGGATGCCAGGGCGCTCACCGCCGCCACGAGGCCCAGTCCTGCGCCCGCGGCGGCGATGGCCGCGGTGCCTGGCGCAAGGCTCGTACCCGCGAGCAGGCCCACCACCGGGGCGGCCTCCACCCAGGTGAAGACCCCCACCAGCGCAGCGGTTCGGGCCCACCTGTCCCGGAATCCGAGGGGACCCATGAGGCCGCCGACCACGAACGGGACAGCGGCGGCCAGCAGCCCCAGCCCGATGACGGCCTGCGGCGCATCCGGGGATGCGGCGGGGCCCTGCAGGGCGACCGTGCCCATGGAGGCGGCCAGTGCGCCCGCCCCGGCGGCGTCGAGGAGCCGGGGGACGGAGCCGTCGCCGCGCAGGGCATCGGAAAGAGCAACGAGCGCGGCCACTGCCCCGACGATCGCGCCGAGCGCGCAGGCGGCAGGGACGAGCCACGCGGGCGCCGCCGACGGGTCGCTGCCCAGGGCGAGCGGGTCGAACAGCCGCAGCACGACGAGCGCGGCGACAGGCAGCGCCAGCCAGGCCAGCAGGCGGGCGCCGCGGGCCACGGACGAGGCGGGGGCGCGATCGGTCATGGGCATCGATGGTGCGGGGCTGCACCGGGAGTCTGGGATCGGCCAGACGGGACGGCAATAGTACGAACGGAGGCGAACGCGTCCGCGGGACGCGCACGAAAGGCCCCGGCGCGAGGCTGGCTATACTCGCCGCCGTGACGTCACGCCGCCGCCAATCGACCCCGCGCGGCGCTGCGCTGCGAGGTGGTGCGGTCATGAGCCGGCGCCGATTCCTGGAGCTCACCGACGAGCTCATCGGCGACGGGGAGCGCCTCGTCGCGGACCCCGACTGGAACCTGTTCCGGCTGTGGCTCCTCAACTCGGACGAGCTGCTGGAACGGGTATGGGGCAGGATGGATCGCTATCACCTCGCCTGGCTGAACGTGGGCCGGGACCCGGCTCCGCCCGGCTCGCCCCTCGACGAAGCCGGGACGCGCCGTTTCGTCGTCGAGGTGGCCAGCGCGAAGCTGGCCGTCCTGCGTACGATGAGGGAGTCCGTGGCGCGCCGGGGCTGGACCCTGCTCGGCGACGATCCGGATCCGGCCGATGAGGTGACCGAGGACAACCCGTGACCGAAGGACCCGATAGCCTGACCGGCGGCCTGGCGGCCGTCTTCGCCCACCCCGACGACGAGAGCTTCGGCTGTGCCGGGGCGCTGGCGCTGGCCCACGACGCCGGCAGGACGACGCGGCTGCTGGTGGCGACCCGCGGCGAGGCCGGGACGCCCGACGGCGCGGAGGGTGACGCGGCCTTCGGCGAGCTTCGCGAGCGCGAGCTCGTGCGCGCCGCCCGCGAGATCGGTCTCGACGAGGTGACCATTCTCGACGGCTACCCCGACGGCGGCGTCGCCGAGGTGCCCTTCAGCCGCCTGGTGGATGACATCGCGTCCTGGCTCGCGACGCGGCAGCCGGACGCCGTGATCACCTTCGGCAGCCACGGGATCACCGGGCACCCCGACCACATCGCCGTGGGGAGCGCCACGCGCTGGGCCGTCGAGCGCCTCGCCGAGACCGGTCGGGCGCCGAACGCGATCTACGTGGTGGCGCCGGTCTTCGGGCCGCTGCCCAACCGCTTCGACCTCTCGCCCGAAGAGGCGGGTGCCTCGCACCGGGTGGACGTCACCGCCGTCGCGGAGCGGAAGATCCGGGCCCTGGAGTGCCACGCCTCCCAGGCCGACATCGTCGAGCAGGTCGCCGCCCTGCGCGGTGCCGTCGATGCGCGGCGGCCGGTGTACGAGGGCTACACCCGGGTCCGTCCCGCGGTCCGGGTCCCGCACCCCGCCTTCGACCCGCAGCTGCTGTAGGTCGGCCGACCGTCCCGACGGACGGCCCGTGCCATGACGAGGCCGGGGTCCGGACGAGCTCCGGACCTGGCGTGGTAGCTGACCGCTGAAGGCTCTCAGCCGAGATCGGGTGGCAGCAGCACCGCATCGACGGCGTGGATGAAACCGTTGGAGGCCGGGATGTTGGCGGTCACGACGTGCGCGCCGTCGATCGTCACGCCATCGCCGTTCCCCACGGCTGCCTGGTCGCCGTCGAGCATCGTGTTTGGCAATGGCGTTGGAGCCCCGCCCGGTTGGCGGGGGATGTCTCACCTACGCGCCAGCCCGCAGGGCAGATCACCGTCGCGGGGCGTCACGGGCGGTTGGAGTAGACTCACGCCATGTCCATCGACGCCAACCTGGGCAAGGTCGACGACGTGATGACCGCGCTCTACGACATCTACGATCCGGAGATCGGGATGAGCATCGTCGACCTCGACCTGATCAAGCACGTGGAGATCGGGTCCGGCGAGCAGCCCACCGAGATCAAGATGGTCCTCACCACCCCGTTCTGCCCGTGGGCCGGTGACCTGATCGCCACCGTCAAGCAGCGGGCCGAGGAGGTCGTGGGGCCGCCGGTAAAGGTCACCCTCCTGGCCGATCGCTGGGAGCCGCCCCCGGGTCTCTTCTAGCATCGCGAGGCGCTTCCCCCGCGGTCTGCCGGTCGCTGGCCGGGCACGCGGAGCCGCTAGGATGAGCCGATGCGGATCTACACGCGGAAGGGGGACACCGGCACCACCGGGCTGCTGTACGGCGGCGACCGGATCTCCAAGGCTGATCCCCGCGCCGATGCCTACGGCAGCACGGACGAGGCCGTGTCGGCCCTGGGCCTCGCCCGGGCGGCGCTCGGCCCGGGCACCGACAAGGTCTCCGGCGACCTCGAGAAGCTGATCGTCCGCCTCCAGCGCGAGCTGTTCGTGGCGGGCGCCGAGCTCGCGACGCACGCGGACCGTCGACGGCGCCTCGAACCGGGCCGCACCCTGGTGACGGCCGAGATGGTCACCGCGCTCGAGGAGGAGATCGACACGCTGGAGGCGCACTGGCCGATCCCCGCGGAGTTCGTGCTCCCGGGCGAATCGCTCGCCGGCGCGGCGCTCGACGTCGCCCGCTCGGTCACCCGCCGCGCAGAGCGCCGCTGCGTCGCCCTGGTCGAATCCGGCGAGCTGCCGTCGGACTCGAGCGTGCTCGCCTACCTGAACCGCCTGGCCGACCTCCTGTTCGTGATGGCGCGAGCGGCGGATGGCGGCTACCAGGCGGTCCGCACCGACTGAGGCGAGCCCTGCTCGCCGAATCAGCGAATGAGGCCCCTGGCCCGCACCGTTCCGGTGTCGAGCAGCACGTTGTCGTGCGGAATCCGCGGGCTCGGGTGGTTGATCGCGCGCGTAGAATCGCCGGTGAGCCCATGAGTGAGATTGCGCCGCGGTGCGACCTGAGCCCGCCGGCCCATCCAAGGAGAACCGCATGACCGTCGCGGCAGCACGCTTCCGAATGTTCATCAACGGCGACTGGGCCGATGCCGCTTCCGGCGAGACGACCCAGGTGATCAACCCGGCCACCGAGGAGGTGATCGCCGAGGTGCCCAAGGGCGACGAGGCCGATGTCGACCGCGCCGTGGCCGCCGCGCGTGCCGCGTTCGAGTCGTGGTCGCTCACCACGCCCGCCGAGCGCTCCGGCATGCTCCACCGGTTCACCGACGCGATCGCGGAGCATGCGCCCGAGCTCTCCGCCCTCGAGAGTGCGAACGTCGGCAAACCCAAGGGGACCGCGGACTTCGACCTGGAGTTCACCATCGACAACCTGCGGTTCTTCGCCGGCGCCGCGCGGGTCGTGGAGGGCAGGGCGACCGGCGAGTACCTCAGCACCCACACCAGCATGATCCGTCGGGAGCCGGCAGGTGTCGTGGGGCAGGTTGCGCCGTGGAACTACCCGATCATGATGGCGATCTGGAAGATCGGCCCGGCGCTCGCCGCCGGCTGCACGGTGGTCCTCAAGCCGGCCAGCATCACGCCCCTCACGGCCATCAAGCTCGCCGAGCTGGCCGCGGACATCTTCCCCAAGGGGGTCCTGAACGTGGTCACCGGGCCCGGCGCGGTCGTGGGGCAGCGGCTCGTCTCCCATCCGCAGGTGGACATGGTGAGCCTCACCGGCGACACGGCCACCGGGAAGCAGATCGCCGCGGCCGCCGCGGGTACCGTCAAGCGGCTGCACCTCGAGCTGGGCGGCAAGGCGCCCGTGCTCGTCTTCGACGACGCGGACCTCGAGGCGCTCGCCGAGACGGTCAAGCTGGCCGGCTTCTTCAACTCCGGCCAGGACTGCACTGCCGCGACCCGGATCATCGCGCGGGACCGGATCTACGACGACGTTCTCTCGCACCTTGTCCCGGCGGTGGAGTCGCTCAAGGTGGGCAACCCCGCGGACGACCCGGAGCTCGACATGGGACCGCTCGTGAGCCGGTCCCAGCAGGAGCGGGTCGTCGGATTCGTGGAGCGGGCCCGGGGCTACGGGGCGGAGGTCGCCGCCGGCGGCGCCGCCATCGGCTCCACGGGCTTCTTCTACCAGCCGTCGGTCGTCACCAACGTGGCGCAGGACTCGGAGATCATCCAGAACGAGGTCTTCGGCCCGGTCGTCACCGTGCAGCACTTCGCCGACGACGAGGAGGGAATCCGCTGGGCGAACGGCGTCGACTACGGCCTGGCGGCGTCGGTCTGGACCCGTGACGTCAAGCGGGCCCTCAACGCGGCGCGCCGCCTGCGCTACGGCACCGTCTGGGTCAACGACCACCTGACGATCGCCTCCGAGATGCCTCATGGCGGGTTCGGACGGTCCGGCTACGGCAAGGACATGGGCCTGTACTCGATCGAGGACTACACCATCGTCAAGCACGTGATGGCCAAGATCGTCTGACGAGCCTGGTGGTGAGGGGGCCTGAATTCGGGCCGGTCGGCCCGTTCGGGCGAGGGCAGATGCCCCGCGCCATCGGCCCGCAGGCGGGTGCTACGATCGGCGGCGATGACCACCGAGACCCCCTCCACGCCTCCCACCGATACTGCGGCCGGACTGCCGCGCGGGCGAACGGCGCCCCTGGACCGGGTCGAGGCGGACCGCCTGTTCCGCGACGGCGTGGCGCTCTTCAACGGCGCCCGCTACTGGCACGCCCATGAGGCCTGGGAGACGCTGTGGCGCGCGGCCGAGGACCAGGAGCGTCCCTTCTACCAGGGCCTGATCCAGGTCGCGGCCGGGCTCTTCCATCTCCAGCGGCGCAACACGCGCGGCGCGCGCAACAAGCTTGGTGAGGGTGTCGAGAAGCTGCGCCCCTACGAGCCGGTCCACCTCGGCATCTTCGTCAACGAGCTGATCGGGCGGGCGGACCGCGTCCTGGTCGAGCTGAGAGCCGGCCACACGCCGCACCTCATCCCGCCCGTGATCCGCTACGCGGATGCCGCTCGCGGTGACCGGAGTCGGTGACGGGGCGCGGCGCAGGAATGAGGTGACAGGAGTGACCACGGCGAACGGATCCGAGGACGAGTTCCGCCTGGAGCACGACTCGATGGGCGAGGTCCGGGTCCCGGCTCGCGCCAAGTGGCGCGCCCAGACCCAGCGCGCCGTCGAGAACTTCCCGATCTCCGGCCAGCGGCTGGAGCATGCGCACATCGCGGCGCTGGCCCGCATCAAGCAGGCGGCAGCAGGCGTCAACGCCCGCCTGGGGGTGGTCGCGCCGGAGATGGCGGAAGCGATCGCCGCTGCCGCCGCGGAGGTCGCCGATGGCCGCTGGGACGATGAGTTCCCCATCGACGTCTTCCAGACCGGGTCGGGGACCAGCTCGAACATGAACATGAACGAGGTGATCGCGACGCTCGCCAGCGACCGCCTCGGATCGCCGGTTCACCCGAACGACCACGTGAACGCGAGCCAGTCGAGCAACGACGTCTTCCCCTCCTCGATGCACATCGCCGCCGCCGGTGCCGTGGTCGAGGACCTCGTCCCGGCGCTGGACCACCTCGCGGAGGCGCTGGAGGGCAAGGCCAGCGAGTTCGCCGATGTGGTGAAGTCCGGTCGTACCCACCTCATGGATGCCACGCCGGTGACCCTGGGGCAGGAGTTCGGCGGCTACGCGGCGCAGGTTCGAATGGGCGTCGAGCGGCTGCAGGCCAGCCTGCCCCGCGTGGCAGAGCTGCCGCTGGGCGGCACCGCGGTCGGGACCGGGATCAACACCCCGCCCGGGTTCGCCGCCGCGGTCATCGACGAGCTCCGGACCATGACCGGCCTGCCCCTCACCGAGGCCCGCAACCACTTCGAGGCCCAGGGCGCCCGCGACGGCCTGGTGGAGCTCTCCGGCCAGCTGCGGACCATCGCCGTGGGTCTCAACAAGATCGCCAACGACATCCGCTGGATGGGCTCCGGTCCGCGCGCCGGCCTGGCGGAGATCCACCTCCCCGACCTGCAGCCAGGCTCCTCGATCATGCCCGGCAAGGTGAACCCGGTGCTCGCCGAGGCCATGACCCAGGTGGTCGCCCAGGTCGTCGGCAACGATGCCGCCATTGCCTGGGGCGGGGCGGCGGGCAACTTCGAGCTCAACGTCTACCTGCCCATGATCGCGCGCAACCTGCTCGAGTCGATCCGCCTGCTCACCAACGTGAGCCGGCTCTTCGCGGACCGCCTGGTGGCCGGCGTCACCGCCGACGTGGCGCGAGCCCGCGCCTTCGCCGAGGGCTCGCCCTCGATCGTCACGCCGCTCAACAAGTACATCGGCTACGAGGAGGCGGCGAAGGTCGCGAAGCAGGCGCTGGCGGAGGGCCGGTCCATCCGCGAGGTGGTGATCGACCGAGGCTACGTGCGCGACGGGAAGCTGACCGAGGCCCAGCTGGACGAGGCGCTCGACGTCCTGCGCATGACGCATCCGTAGGCGGACACAGAATCGCCGGCCCTGTGAGGGAGCCGGCGACCTGCTGATTCACCGCGGCGGGAGTGCCACTACTTCAGCCCCGTAATTGACTACGAAACAAGACCCGCCTCGGTGTCTCTTCAGTTGTGATCCGATGGTGCCCACGCCACGGACCATCCGACAGGGGCGAATGTCCCACCGTCGCAGGGATTCCCGCGTCGCGGCCGGCGATACAATCGTCCGTGCGCCATCGGCGCCCCATTCCGCCGCAGGAGACCGGCCCGCGCCGCCATGCGGGCCGCCGCTGAACCACCAGGAGGCAGATCGCCGTGTCCAGCACCGCCACGACCACGTACCGCAACCTCATCGGCGGGAAGTGGGTTGACGCCCAGTCGGGAGGAACCTTCACCAGCACCAGCCCGGCCAACCACGACGAGGTGATCGGCGAGTTCCCGGCCTCGGGCCCGGCGGATGTCGATGCCGCCGTCGCCGCGGCGAAGGCCGCCTTCCCCGCCTGGAGCCTGATGCCGGCACCGAAGCGCGGCGAGATCCTCTTCAGGATCGGTCGCCTGCTGGCCGAGCACAAGGAAGAGCTCGCCACCCTCATGACCCGCGAGATGGGCAAGGTCCTGACCGAGGCGCGCGGCGACGTCCAGGAGGCCATCGACGTCGCGTACTACATGGCCGGCGAGGGACGGCGCATGTTCGGCATGACGGTGCCCTCCGAGATGCCCGACAAGTTCGCCATGGCCATCCGCCGGCCGATCGGGGTGGTGGGCCTCATCACCCCGTGGAACTTCCCCGTCGCGATCCCGGGCTGGAAGCTGTTCCCCGCGCTCATCTGCGGGAACACCGTGGTGATGAAGCCGGCCTCCGACACGCCCGCCTGCGTGGTCCGCTTCGCGGAGCTCCTCATGGAGGGCGGCCTGCCCGATGGCGTGCTCAACGTGGTGACCGGCTCGGGAACCGATGTCGGGCATGCCATCGTCGAGCACCCCGACGTGAAGGTCATCAGCTTCACGGGCCATACCGAGACCGGGATCGACATCAGCACCCGGGCGGCGAAGACGCTCAAGCGCGTCTCGCTCGAGCTGGGCGGGAAGAACCCCATCGTCGTCTGGGAGGACGCGGACCTGCCGCTGGCCCTCGACTCGGTGGTGTGGAGCGCGTACGGGACCAGCGGCCAGCGCTGCACGGCCGCGTCGCGGCTCATCGTCCATCGGCGGATCCACGACGAGTTCGTGGAGATGCTCCGCAAACGCGTCGCCGCCCTGGTTCTGGGAGACGGGCTGGATCCGAAGACCGATGTCGGCCCCGTCATCAACGAGCGGGCCGTCGAGCGGATCGCCGGCTACATGGAGATCGGCCGCGCCGAGGCGGACCTCGTCCTGGGTGGGAACCC
Source organism: uncultured Chloroflexia bacterium (assembly GCA_963805645.1). Classification (GTDB taxonomy): domain Bacteria; phylum Chloroflexota; class Limnocylindria; order QHBO01; family QHBO01; genus CAVXEH01. The sequence continues at coordinate 119,480 of CAWDVA010000010.1, forward strand.
CGCCCGTGACGGCACGCTGGCGAACGGCTCGTTCTTCGAGCCGACGATCTTCACCGAGGTCAAGCCCGACGCGCGCATCGCGCAGGAGGAGATCTTCGGCCCGGTCACCTCGATCATCCCGGTCGAGAGCTGGGAGGAGACGGTCGAGATCGTCAACTCGGTGAAGTACGGGCTCTCGACGTCGCTCTTCACGCGGGACGTCAACCTCGCCTTCCGCAGCATCCGGGACTTCGACTCGGGCCTGGGGTACGTGAACCACGGCACCATCGGCGCAGAGGCGCACCTGCCGTTCGGCGGCACCAAGGCCACCGGCAACGGCCACCGCGAGGTGGGTCAGACCGCGCTCGACTTCTTCAGCGAGTGGAAGAGCGTCTACATCGACTACTCGGGCAAGCTGCAGCGCGCCCAGATCGACATGACCTTCGCCGACCAGGACTAGGCGCCCGGCCCCGGGTCAGTGCGCGTGCGCCCGGGATCCGCCGGAGGTCTCCACCGAGAGGCTGCCGCCGCCCCACGTGTCCACCGTGGAGCCGCCCGAGGCCGACCCGGTCACGCGGCCGGTGGCGGTCAGCTCGAGCTGGGCACCGCCGGATGCGCTGACCTCGGCACCGGTCGCGGAAAGCCCGCGGAGGTGCGCCCGGCTGCCGCCGCTGGCGTCCACGAAGAGGCGGTCGACCGATCCGTCGACTGTCGCCTCCGCACCGCCGCTGAGCGTCACGGCCAGGTTGCTGCCGGACACCGTGGATACCTTCCCCGTCGCACCGCCGCTCAGCTCGAGGTCGTCGAGCGCGGGCATCGTGATCCGCACCTGGACCCCGTGGTGCGACGTGTAGCCCTCGGTCGAGCCGATGGTCAGCCGCCCGCCCTCGACGCGCGAGAGGAGCTTGGCCAGGACCTGTTCCTCGGCGGTGATCTCGACGTGGAAGCCGGAGCCGATGGCGATCGTCAGCTCGGTCCCGCCGCCCACGTTGACCTTGGTGAACCCCGACACGTCGCGCTGCTCAGTCTTCACCGGCCCATTGTCGGTGCCGGTGCCGAGAAAGGTCGAGCAGCCGCCGACCAGCGCCGCGATGAGCACGAGCGAGCCCGCGGCGAGCCCTGCCGTCGTTCGTTTCATGGCGGCATGGTCCGGAGCCCACGGGAAGGGCAACAGGGCCGTCGGTCACACCGCTCTCCCCCGCGTGTCCCGTGTCGGCGGCGGGCTCACGGGACGCTTTGACCGCGGGCATGGCGCATGCAAGCATGGACGGACGCATGCGCCTGCCGTACTTCCCGCTCCACGCGGTCCTCTTCCCGCACCTGCCCCTGCCGCTCCACGTCTTCGAGGAGCGGTACCGGGCCATGGCGCGCGACGCGCTTGCCCCCGGATCGCCCTTCGCGGGGCGCTTCGTGGTGAGCATGATCACCGATGGTCCGGAGGTCGTCGAGGGACGCGAGCCGGCCATCGGCGCGGAGGGGACCCGGGCACGGTCGATCGGGACCGTGGCCGAGGTGCGATCGGCGGATGAGCTTCCGGACGGCCGGTGGATTCTCCTCGTGGTCGGCATCGATCGCGCGGAGATCGACCGCATCGACCGCGACGGGCCCTATCCCCTCGCGGAGGTGACCGTGCTGCCGGAGATCGCGGGCGAGGGGGCCGATGGTCTCGTGCCCCGGGTCCAGCAGGCTCTCGACGGCTATCTCGCGACGGTGAAACGATTCGTGGCCGCAACAGCGTCACAGCAACAGACGCAGACGGAGCCGACTGACGTGGCCACATCCCTTGACGCCGTGCTGAAGCCGATTCGCCTCCCGGAGGATGCCAATGCCGCGAGCTACGCGGTGGCCGGCGTGCTCCAGGTCGAGCTGACCCGCAAGCAGCACCTCCTCGAGCTCCCCGATGCCGCCAGCCGCCTGCGTGCCGAGCTGGAGCTTCTGCGCAGGGAGTCCCGGCTCCTCGCCGACGGCGCCATGCCGCCGGTTGCCCCCGGCGATCTCCGCTATCACCCGAACTGAGAGATCAGCCATGCCCGTCCGCATCGGCCGCCCGGCCGCTCTCCTGACTGCCATCGTGGTGCTGCTCGGCGCCTGCGCCGCGCCGGATGGAAGCGCGGCACCGTCTGCCAGCCCCTCCGGGGCGGCCAGCGCGACGTCGTCCGCGACGTCGCCCGCCACCTCGGTGGCCACCGCCAGCGTGGAGGCGACCCCGTCGCCCACCGCCAGCGTGGCCCCCACGCTCTACACCGTCGTGGCGGGTGACACCCTGTACTCCATCGCGCGTCGCTTCTCAACGACGGTGGCGCAGCTGCAGGCCTGGAACGCCGAGCGCTATCCGTCGCTCGCCGGCGATCCGGCGACCCTGAACGTGGGGTGGCAGCTCATCGTCGCCGGCGAACCGGATGTGACGCCCCTTCCCACGCCGACCCCGGCGCCCAGCAGCGCAGCTTCGCCCACGCCGGCCGTCGCCGCGTGCCATGCCGGCAACCGGGTCGCCGCCGCGCCGGCCGGGGTCTACAAGCAGGTCCCGAATGCCGGCCCGGAGGTGGCAGTGACGTTCGACATGGGCGGACGGCTGGATCCCGCTCTCGACATCCTGCAGTTCCTCATCGACAACCGGGTGTGTGCCACCATCTTCCCCACCGGCGACATGAGCCAGACCGCCACCGGCCAGAAGGTCCTGGCGGTGATCCGCGCGCATCCCGAGCTCTTCGAGGTGGGCAACCACACCAAGGATCACTGCGACCTGGTCCACGGGGGCGGGGGCTCGCCCACCACCGCGCCCTGCAAGACGGACGGACGCCCGTCCGCGTCGTTCGTCCGGGACCAGCTGACCGACGCCGCCACCACCATCGCCCAGTACTCCGGCCAGCAGCCCGTCCCGTACTGGCGGCCGCCGTACGGGACCTACGATCAGACCCTGCTCGGCATCGCCGCCGGCGTGGGATACACCAAGACCATGCTGTGGGACATCGACACCATCGACTGGAAGCCGATCTCCGACGGCGGACCCACGGCGCAGCAGATCGCGAGCAAGGTGGTCACCAAGGCGGTGAACGGGTCGATCGTGCTCGACCACCTGGGCGGCTACGAGACGCTCGACGCCCTGCGGATCATGGTGCCGGCGCTGCGCCAGCGCGGCTTCACCCTCACCTCGATCTCCGACCTCTTCGACGGGGCGTGAGCGCTCTCCCTGGGCTAGGCTGAGGTCATACCGACCAACCAGGAGATGGACCATGCCGGACGACGGAACCCGGACGGAGCAGTTCCGGATCAGCGGCGACGAGCTGCTCGCGAAGGTGCGCGAGCTCGTTCACGAGGGCAACGTCCGCCGCATCATCATTCGCAACGACCAGGGCAACACGATCGTCGAGCTGCCGCTCACCGTGGGCGTGATCGGCGCCGCACTCCTACCAGTGCTGGCCGCCGTCGGGGCCATCGCGGCCATCGCCACGGACTGCGAGCTGGTCGTGGAGCGTCGAACCGAGGGGTAGCGTCTCCATCGCTGGCCCGGATCCGGAGGATTCGGCCCGTCGTGTCGCGGCGGGCCCCACCCATCATCCCGGCTCCTCGTCCAGGGGCGGGGGAGGCGTCGGACGGCCCCGGCGCGGCGCCGGGAGTGCCCGCGGCCGCCGTCCCCGTGGGGCCCGGAAGCCGGCCAGGGCACGGAGGCGGGCGATGATCTGGCGCTCAGTGAGCGGTGGCGCCGCGGCGACGGTCACCGGCCGTTCGCGATGCTGCGCGGCATCCTCGTCCCGCATCAGGGCGGCGAGGCGCTCGTGGACCGTCCCGGGTCCCAGGATGTCCAGCGCGTCATAGGCCGCGATCCGTTCTGCGACCGTGCGCAGGAAGTGGCCCAGGTGCTCCAGGCGGCGCGCCTCGCCATCGGTCTGTGGCGCGACCCCGCCGCCGTGCGGAATCGCGGGGTGATGCGTGACGTGCCCGGTGGACCGGCGGTGGACCGGCACATCGCTGCGCAGGCGAACGACGGTGGTCTCGGTCCCGTCCCAGCGCGCGAGGATCGCGGTGCGCGAGTCGATCCAGATGACGGTTCGCGGCCGTTCGGCCGTGCTGGCCGGAGGTACCTGCAGGGTCATGCGGCATACCCTCCCAATCGGACACCGCGCCCGCAGCAGTGCGGCGGAGCGAGGCGTCCAGCATGAGGGTGCCGGACGCACCAGGACCCATCCAGTGCCCTCGGTCACGTGCGCCGATCCGAAGGGCCCCTGACCGGCAGGACCGCGGTTCGGGGCGGCACTCGTGCCGCCGTCAGGCCGCGGGCGCCTCCCACCAGATCGTGGCCACGGCGCGCCGCCCCACGGCCGGCCCCGCGTCAATGGAGCCCGCCGCCACCAGGCGCGCGATCACGTCCGCCACCTCGGGCTCGCGGTCCGGGGCCAGGCACAGGTTGCGGCGGGCTCGCGCGGCCGCGGCCTCGATCGACGCCGGCTCGGCCGCCCGCTCCCATGTCGTGACCGTCGGGGCCAGGCCAAGGGCACGGATGGCGGCGACGGCATCATCCATCGTCGGGTGCTCCGGGCGGGTCATGCCGTGAAAGTGGTCCCACAGCGGGTTGATCCAGGCCAGGGGGTGGCGCCGGGAGATCTCGATCACCACCCGCTTTCGGGCGTGGGTGGTCAGCGCGCCCACGAACGGGGCAATGGCACCGACGTCGTAGAGCACGTGGTGGCAGGTGACGACGTCGTGAGGCTCGACCGCGGGGGCAACATCCGGCCAGCGTCCCTCGATCACCTGGGTGACCACGCCGATGGCGGCGGCTTCCTCCTGCAGCGCCGCCAGCAGGGTGGCGTTGCGATCGACGCCGGTGAGCCGCGTCACCCGCGTGGCGAGTGCCAGTCCCGCGGCTCCGGCGCCCGCGCCGACGTCCAGGACCGATCCGGCACCTCCCGGGAGCGCGGCCAGGGCCGCGAGGGCGGCATCGCGGGAGCGGTCCGGGCTCGTGCCGTGGGTATGTGCCGCGACGGCGGCCGCGTGGGCTCGCTCCCGGTACACGGCCCCGCCCATGGACCACGGGTCATCCACGGCGGCCCTGCGCAGCTCGTCGGGAATGGCCCAGCGCTCGAGCGCCGCACCCCACGCCGCGACCGGGTCCGACGCTGGTTCAGGGGGAGGGGGCACGGGCACGGCTCGCGCTCCCTCCCGCTCCGGGGCCCCGTTCAGCTGGCCAGGCCGGCGTCGAGCGCCGCGTCGAAGACCCCAACGGCGGCATCGATCGCCGAGGCGTCCACGATGAGCGGCGGGCAGAAGCGAAGCGTCGACTCCCCGCACTCGAGGGTCAGCAGCCCGCGCTGGAACGCTGCCCGCTCGACCGCGGCGGCCTGCTCGCGCGTCGCGAACTCGACACCGATCATGAGCCCCACGCCCCGGATGTCCGTCACCGCATCGCGCGGTTCGCAGATCCGCTGCAGCCCGGCGATCAGGCGTTCGCCCATGGCCGCGGCATTGGGCAGCAGCCCGTCCTCGAGGACGTCCAGGGTGGCCAGGGCGGCCGCCGCGCAGACGGGGTTCCCGGCAAAGGTGGATCCGTGGGCTCCCGGCGGCCAGGTCCACACCGAGTCGCGGGCGATGAAGCCACCGATCGGCATGCCGGAGGCGATGCCCTTGGCGGTGGTGAGGATGTCCGGCTCCACGCCCGCATGCTCAATGGCCCACCACTTCCCGGTGCGACCCATGCCGGACTGGATCTCATCGGCCACCAGCAGGATGCCGTGCTCGTCGCAGATCTCCCGCAGGCCGCGCAGGAATGCGGCCGGGGCCGGGAGGTACCCGCCCTCGCCCTGGATCGGCTCCACCACGATGGCGGCGACATCGGAGGGTGCCAGCAGCCGTCCGAGGATCGATCGGCGCAGGACCTCGAGCTCCGCGGTGCCGTCTCCACCCGCCTTGCCGCGCCAGGTGCGGACCTGCGGGAACGGCGCGTGCTCGACCATCGGCAGCAGGGGACCAAAGCCCGCCCGCTGCTTGATCTTGGAGTTCGTCAGCGACAGGGCACCCATGGTGCGGCCATGGAACGCACCCTCGAAGGCAATGATGCCGGGGCGGTGGGTGTGGTATCGGGCCAGCTTGATGGCGCCCTCCACGGCCTCGGTTCCCGAGTTGGTGAGGAAGACGCGGGCCTTCTCCCGGAACGGCGCGATCGCGGCCAGCCGCTCGCTGAGGGCGACGTAGGTCGGCTCATAGAAGTCGGTGGCGGCGATGTGGATCAGGCGATCCGCCTGCTCCTTGATGGCCGCCACGACCGCGGGATGGCCGTGGCCGGTCGAGGCGACCGCGATGCCGGCCGCGAAGTCCAGGTACCGGTTCCCGTCGACGTCGGTGATGACATAGCCGCGGCCGGTGTCGGCAACCAGCGGGTAGCCGCGCGTCAGCGACGGGCTCGCAACGGCGTCGTCGCGAGCGATGAGTGCTCGGGCCTTCGGTCCCGGGATCTCCGTGACGAGGTGCGGGGCCGCGGGATTCTCGGCAGCCGCCATCGGAGGGCTGGGGTGGGTGGTCATGGAACCATTACTCCGGATCGGAGCGGCGCGTCCTGCCCGCGCCCTTGGCTAGAGCGTGCCTATCGTAGCAACGCTGCGGCTTCGACCACCACCCCCAGGGCACATCGTGCTGCCGCGGGCCACCGGGACGCGCCATGCGCCGACGCTCATCGGGCGGCGGCGATCGCCTCGCCCACGAGCCCCGGCCCGCGGTAGACGAGGCCCGTCCAGAGCTGGACGAGGTCGGCTCCGGCCTCCAGCGCTGCGGCGGCGTCCCGGCCCGAGCCGATGCCCCCGGAGGCCACCAGCACCGCGCCGGACCCGAGTTGTTCGCGGACCCGCGAAATGAGCTCCAGCATGCGCGGGAGCAGCGGTCGTCCGGAGAGACCCCCGGCCTGGTCGCGCAGCGAGCGCGGGGCAAGGATCCCGCGCCGCGCCGTGCTCGTGTTGCCCAGGATGAGGCCCGCCGCCCTGGCGGCCATCGCCGCCTCGGCGAGCGCCTCGATCGCGGAGTCGTCGAGATCCGGCGCGAGCTTGACGAGGAGCGGCACCGACAGGTCCAGCTCCGTGCGCACGGCGCCCAGGGCGGCGAGGAGGGTGGACAGGGTGGCGACCGACTGCATGGCGCGCAGTCCCGGCGTGTTGGGGGAGGAGACGTTGACCGTGACGTAGTCGGCGACCGGACCAACCTCCCGGAAGGCCGCCACGAAGTCGCCGATGGCTGAGTCCTCGGGCGTGGTCCTTCCTCGTCCGATGTTCACGCCGACCGCGAATCCCGGCGGCAGCCCGCCGCGGGCCCGGGCGACGCGGCCGGCCAGGCCCGCCGCGCCGGCGTTGTTGAACCCCATCCGGTTGACGAGCGCCTCGTCAGCGCGCAGGCGGAAGAGGCGCGGCCGTGGATTGCCCGGCTGTGCCTCGGGGGTGACGGTCCCGACCTCGGCGAACCCCAGGCCCAGCGCGGCCCAGCCGGCCAGGGCACGTCCGTCCTTGTCGAAGCCCGCCCCGATACCGACCCGGTTCCGGAACTCGACCCCCGCGACGGTGACCGAACGGGTCCGCGGCGGCGCTCCGGCGGCGAGATGCAAGAGCCCACGTCCCACGGTGCGTTCCCCTGTGCTCGCCAGCGCGCGCAGCGCCAGGTCATGGATGCGCTCGGGGTCGGCCCGGAACAGGATCGGTCTGGCGGCGCGGTACGCCGCCAGGCTGCTGGCGCGAACGAGCATCGGTCAGGCGGTCCGGACGCCCCGCAGGACCCGGGCGATCCAGCTCACGCCGGGGGCGGCTCGCCGATGACCGTCTGCGACTGCTCCCGCATGAACTGCTGGACGTAGTACGGGCCGAGGCCGTTCTTGCCGGAGCTTCCGGAGCCCTTCCAGCCACCGAAGGACTGGATCCCCGGCCAGGCACCGGTCGTGGCGCCCGCGCGACGGTTGGCGTAGACGACGCCGGCCTGGATCGTGTCCAGGAAGCGGCGGACCTCCGCCTCGTCGCCGCTGAAGATCCCGGCGGTCAGGCCGTAGGCGGTTCCGTTCGCCTGCTCGATCGCCTCGTCGAGGGAGTCGACCGCGCCCACCACCAGGAACGGCACGAACAGCTCGTCCCGGAAAAGGCGGTGCTCCAGCGGGAGGCCGGACACGACTGTCGGTGTCGGGAAGTAGCCACGTGCCGCGTCGCCGTCACTGAGGACCTCGCCCCCGACTTCGATGGTGCCGCCGTCGCGGCGCGCTTCATCGACCGCATCGGTGAACGTGCGGAGCGCGCGTTCGTTGATGACCGGCCCCATCCAGTTCTCGCGCCGGGTCGGATCACCGACGCGGATGGCCTTCGTCTTCTCGACGAGGGCGTCGAGGAAGGGCCGTACCACCGATCGGTCCACGTAGACCCGGCTGGCGGCGCTGCACTTCTGGCCGTCGTAGCCGAAGGCGGAGCGCATGCAGCCCTCGGCCGCGAGGTCGAGGTCCGCGGTCGCGGTGACGATCGCCGGGTTCTTCCCGCCCATCTCGGTGATGATCGGCCGGGGATAGTCGCGCGTGAAGTTCGTGTAGAGCTGCATGCCCACGGCGTACGAGCCGGTGAACACCAGCCCGTCGATGTCCGGGTTCTCCTCGAGCTCCGCGCCGACCGACTCACCGGGGCCGGTCACCAGGTTCACCACTCCGGCCGGGACGCCGGCCTCGCGCAGGACCTCGACGTACCGGTAGGCGAGCAGCGGTGCGTCCGAGGAGGGCTTCATGACCACGGTGTTGCCGGCGATGAGCGCACCGCCGGCCGGGCCACCGGAGAGGGCCATGGGGAAGTTGAAGGGGCTGATGACCGCCCAGACGCCGTGTGGCTTCAGCACGCTGCGGGTGTGCTCGGCGGGGGAGAGCGAGCCCATGGGCCGGTCAAACCCCTCGTTGCGCTCCATGACGTCGGAGTAGTAGCGCAGCAGGTCGGCGGTCTCCTCGACGTCGCCCAGGGCCTCGAGGCGGTTCTTGCCGACCTCGATCGCCATCAGCGCCGCGAATTCGAACTGCCGCTCGCTGATGATGTCAGCAGCTTTCCGCAGGATCGCGATCCGGCGGCGCCAGCCCAGGTCGCGCCAGGCGGGGAACGCGGCGCGCGCAGCGGCGATGGCATCCCGCACGTCCTCCCGGGTGCCGACGGGGAATCGGCTGACCACGAGGTCCGTGTCGATTGGCGAGCGGTCGTCGAAGGTCTTGGTGCCGGCGCGTCGCTCGTCGCCGATGACCATGGGGTAGGTCTGTCCCAGCTGGCCCCGCGCGGTCTCGACGGCACGATCGAACGCGGACTGGAGCTCCTCGTTGTCGGCCGAGAGCGTGGCGTAGGTGATCTTCATCCGCGGCGTGCCGGTGGTGGCCATGGTGCTCGTGGTGCCTCCTTCGGGTGCGCATGGCACCCGCGGCGGCGGGCGCCATCGGACAGGCGGATCATTCGGGTGCGGGCATTATCGCACCGGGTGGCGCCGGACAGGCCCTGGCGCCGGACAGGCCCTGGCGCCGGACAGGCCGAGAGCCAGGCTCCGGGGGGAGAAGAGCCTGGCCCTCGACGGCGTCATCCTACATTGGGGGGCCGAATGGGTGCAACACGGATTCTGCAAGGATTGCCCCCCATCACCACGGAATCCGACGCACGACGCCTCGCGGGGTCCGGGACGAGCTCAGCGTGGCCGGTGGAACAGGCCCAGCTTGAGCTCAAGGGAGGTTCGGTGCGGTCCCATCAGGTAGGCGCGACCGCGATCCCCGTAGAGGCGCGGCAGGAGCTCGTTGGCGGTCCCCTCGTCGCGCAGGTCGAGGTGCGCGTGGACGACCTTGATCTTGAACCCGTTGCGGACCCACCAGCCCGAGCGCCGCTGGGTCGCCTCCAGGGCGTGGGCAACGACCTCGGGCTCCAGGAGCGTGGCGACGTCGTCGCGGCCGTAGTAGCCGATCACGACCAGGCGTCCCTCGGGCCGGAGCACGCGCAGCGCCTCGGCGATGGCCGGGAGGGATGCGTCGTCGGGCTCGATGACGCCGGAGAGCACGATGTCCACGGCCCCGTCCCGGAGTGGCAGCGCGGTGGGCGAGCCTTCGACGATCCGGATGTTCGGCTGGTGCGCCTCGTCCGCGCGGCGGCGAGCCTCCTCGAGGAGTGCCGGGTCCGACTCGATCCCGTAGGTGCGTCCGGTCCTTCGCGCCAGGAGCATCGGGTAGTGCCCGATCCCGGTGCCCACGTCCGCGATGCGGCGGCCAGAGAGCGGCGTGATGCGCTCCAGCGCCGCGAGGACCTTGCGCCCGGGGTCGATGGCCTCGCCGAGCCGACGATGGAGCTCGGGATCGAGATCGGTCCAGGCAGGGAGGATGGCGTGCATGCGGTGGCCTCGGGCTACGGGACGCTGACGCGAGTCTCGGCCGGCCCGCCCGCCTCGGCGGTGAGGAGCGCCTCGCCGGCGAGGAACTGGAGGTCGAAGGCGACCGGGCCCGGCGCCCGACGGGTGACGATGATGGGGATCTTGAGCGTGGCCCCCGGATCCAGCGGACCCCAGCCCAGGGAGGTGGTGCCGGCAGGCTCACCCATCTCGCCGGGACCGATCACCCACTTCGTCCATGGCTGGACGAGCGCGTCCGTGAGGCGGCTCGCCGACGGCGTGAACGGCGCAAGGAAGAGCGTGACATCGAGGGCCGTGGGCCAGCGCAGCACGATCTCGGTCACTCGCTCCGACGAGAGGTTCGTCACCGTCACGGTGATGGTGCCGTTGCCGTCGTCGGGGACCGATGGCGTGATGGTGTAGCGAACCCGACGCACGTCGCGATGCGGCGGAAGGTCGAGCGAGAGCGGCGGCTCGGGTGTCGCCGTGGGGCTGGGCACGGCGGTCGGCGGCGCAGCGCTGGCGGAAGAGCTCGAGGTCGAGGTGGGTGATGGGGATGCGCTGGGGGCCGGGGTGCAGGCGCCGAGCAGCAGGGCGGCGGCCACGGCGGGGACCACCAGCCGGCGCAGCCGGATCGAGCCGGGGAGCGACGGGCCGACGGGCCGCGGTGCGGACCAGTCAGCCACGGGGCGGTTGCAGCTCGGTGAGCCGGTTGCGGATGGCGAAGGCGGCCGCCTGTGCCCGGCTGGCGAGTCCCAGCTTGGCGAGGATGTTCGACACGTAGTTGCGGACCGTCTTCTCGGCCAGGTCCATGGCGCCCGCGATCTCGCGGTTCGACTCGCCATCGGCGACGTGGGCGAGTACCCGGCGCTCCTGCTCGGTCAGCTCCCCAAAGGCCCCGGACTCTTCGGCATGGGTGACGTGCCGCACGCGGTCGAGCACGGCGGCGGTGACCGCCGGGTCCAGGAGGGAGCGGCCGGAGGCCACGGTGCGGATGGCGTCCACCAGCTCCCCGGAGCCGATGCGCTTGAGGATGTAGCCGGAGGCGCCGGCCGCAATGGACTCGAAGACCGCCTCCTCGTCCGCGTACGACGTCAGCATGATCACCGGCATGTCGCGAAGCTCGCCGGTGATGGTCCGGCAGGCGTCGGTCCCGCTGCCGTTCGGCATGCGGATGTCCATCACGACCACGTCCGGACGGAGGATTCGCGCCAGCCGGACCGCTTCGTCGCCGGATTCCGCCTCTCCCACGACGTGGAACCCGTCCTGGCGGTCGAGCAGCGCGGCGAGCCCGATGCGCACCACCTCGTGATCGTCCGCGATGAGGATGCGGATCGGTGGTGCGCCGGTCGCGGTGGAGGGTGGGCTCGTCATCGGTCACTCGCGTGCGTCGGCTGTCGGCCCGGACCGAGCGGGTTCACCGAGCTGGGCGGGCCGCCCTGAGGGGCATGGTAAGCGAGACGGCAGATCCCCGTCCGGGGAGGCCCTCGAGATGGAGGGTCGCTCCGAGGATCTCGGCGCGCCGGCGGAGGTTCTCGAGGCCCTGGGTTGCCTCCCGGCGGCCGCGCCGCGCCACCTGCTCCGGGTCGTAGCCGACCCCGTCGTCCCGGATCTCGAGCGTGAGCGCACGGCCGGAAAATCCCAGGGCGACCCAGACGTGGCGCGCCCGGGCGTGGCGCAGCACGTTGCTGAACGCTTCGTGGACGATCTGGCGCAGCTGCTCGGCCTGCTCCGGGCTGAGTGGCGAACCGGCCTCGCCGCTGACCGTCAGCTCCACCGAGACGAGCGTGTTGGCGCGCAGCTCGTCGGCGACGCTCGACACGATCTCCTCGGGGTCGAGCGATTCGAGGCTGGCCGAGCGCAGGTCGAAGATGTACGCCCGCAGGTCGCCCACGATCCGGTTCAGCTCGCTCATGGCGATGCGAAGGCGCCCGCGCGGCCCGACGGCCCGGCCGTCCGTTGCCGCTTCCCCGCCCGCGCCGAAGGCGGTGACCGCGCCGGGTGGGGTCGAGTCCTGCCCGAGTGAGGCTTCGGCCTCCTCCAGGTGGAGACCGACCGCGTAGATGGACTGGATGATGCCGTCGTGCAGGTCCCGGCCGATCCGCTCGCGCTCGCGAAGCAGCGTCTCTCGGCGGCGGGCATCCGCCAGTGCCCGGTCGGTCTCCTGCTCGAAGAGCTCGCGCATGCGGATGACAGCGATGGCGATGGCCAGCCCGGCCAGCGACCGCAGGACGTCGATGGGCACGCCCAGGGTGGCAAGGACGCTGCTCGAGTTGACCGCGGAGCCGGGCAGGAACGGCACCGGCATGCCGATGGCGCCGCCCACGACGCCGTAGGCGCCCAGCGCCACGACGGCAAGGCGCAGCGACGTGCCCACCGGGGGCCGCAGCGCCGGACCCAGCGCGGCCGCATTGCGGGTGAGACCCACCATGGCGGCCACCGCACCCGGGATGGCGAGCATGTATCGCGCCATCACGTCGCCGACCGCCAGCGGCGTCCCGACGGCGTGCAGGCTGTCGCCGATGCGATCCGCCGCGAGCCAGGGCGACACGTCGATGACGAATCCCTTGGCGACGCTGGCCGAGACCGCCACGGTGCCCACCGCCCACAGACCCAGGGCCAGCGACGGGACGACGCGCAGCCACGGAAGCGACGGGGTGCGGCGTGCGCCGGCGTCCTGCCGTGGCGCAGTGCCCATGGGTCCGGCACGTTCGGCCGCCAGGAGGAGCTCCGCGCCGAACTGGAGGAGGAGCGCGAAGCTCGTCGCCTTGAGAATGAGCTGGGCGACGAGCAGCCCCTCCACCACGGCCCCGGGCAGGTAGCTGCTCTGGAGCGGGATGAAGAGGTAGCCCCATTCGACGAAGCCATGGACGAAGGCGAAGGCGGCGAGCCAGGGAAGAGGCCCCGCCAGGGCAAGGGCGCTCCGCCGGCGGCTCTGGAGGGCGATCGCCAGGCCCATGACGAAGAAGACCTCACCGTAGACGGTCAGGACGATGATCTGGTTCGTCCGGAAGAGCTCTGCCAGCCAGCCCACGTACGGCATCTTAGGCGGCGCGGTACCATCCTTCGCCGATGGCACCCGAATCCGATCCCCCGCATATCGATGACCCGGCCGCCCGCGACCCGGCGGACGACGAGCGGACGCCCATTGGCGTCCTGCTGTGGTTCGCCTGGGCCTTCATCCTGCTGGGCCTGACCGGCATCCTGCTGCCGAAGATCGTCGGCTTCGTCGACTTCAGCGCCAACGCGCCGTTCTCCATCCTGGGGATCTTCATGATGGGCGAGATTGCCGTGCTCATCTTCGGGATCACCGTGGCGCTGCAGCGCAAGAGGATCGCCTGGCGCTTCGCGGTGGGCATCGCGCTGCTCGCCGCGCCGGTGCTCGCCGGCCTTCCGCCCGCCGTGCTGTACTTCGACGCGCGCGCGGCATCGGGCTGGTACACGCTGTTCGTCCCGGTCGGCGTGCTCATCAGCCTCGTGCTCGTCGTCGGCCTCCTGCGACCCGGCGCGCGCGCCTACTTCAACGAGGACTGAGCCGCACGGGTCGGCTCCTATAATCCGTCCGTGAAGCTGCTTGCCTTCGCGCCTCGCTCGACGCGCGAGGGCCCATCCGTCGAACCGCCGCGCATCGGCTTCGTCACACCCGGCGGGATCCGTGACCTGACACCCCTGGGCATCACGGACATGCCGTCCGCCATCGCCGCGGGCGCCAGCCGCCTCGCCGACCTCGCCGAGTCGCTGGAGCGGGCGGGAGGACCGGCCATCGACCCCAGCACCGTCGGGCTGCGGGCGCCCGTCGCGCGGCCGGGCAAGATCGTGTGCGTGGGGCTCAACTACCGCGACCACTGCCGCGAGCAGGAGATCGAGCCGCCCCCGTACCCGCGCCTGTTCGCGAAGTTCGCGAACGCGGTGAACGACCCGGGAGCGCCCATCGTGCGCCCGGCCGCGACCGAGAAGCTCGACGTCGAATGCGAGCTCGCGGTCGTCATCGGCCGCACGGTCTCACACATCTCCCCGGACGAGGCGCTTGACGCGGTCTTCGGCTACACGGTCCTCAACGACATCACGATGCGCGACCTCCAGAAGGAGGATCGGCAATGGCTGCGCGCCAAGGGCGCTGACGGGTTCGCGCCCATGGGCCCGGTCCTCGTCACGCGCGACGAGATCGTCGACCCGCAGGCATTGCGCCTGCGCTCGTCGGTGAACGGCGAGCCCTGGCAGGACTCGACCACGGCGGAGATGGTCTTCGACGTCAGGACCATCCTCGCGTTCGTCTCGCGGTACATCCGCCTCGAGCCCGGAGACGTCATCGCAACCGGCACCCCGGCCGGCGTCGGGCACTACCAGCGACCCCCGCGCTACCTTTCCGGCGGGGACGCGGTCCGCTGCGAGATCGAGGGAATCGGGGCCCTCGACAACACGGTGATCGACGAGACGCCGCGCATCCACGACCACGCCGCCGCGGCAGGGGTCGGGATCGCGGTCGGAGCGGGAGCGAAGCCATGACAGTCACGACATCCGAGGTGGGCGCACGCACCATGCGGGCGCTGGCCAAGACACGCCCGGAGCCCGGAGCGGAGCTGATCGAGCGCAAGGTCCCGGCCCCGGGTCCTGGACAGGTGCTCCTCAAGATGGTCGCCGCCTCGATCTGCGGGACGGACTACCACCTCTATGCCTGGGATCCGTGGGCACGCGAGATCCTCAAGCCACCCACGATCCTGGGCCACGAGCTGGCGGGCATCGTGGCGGCCACCGGTGCCGGGGTCACCCGCGTCAGGGAGGGGGACCTCGTCGGCGTGGAGAGCCACATCGTGTGCTGGGACTGCGCCCAGTGCCGCCGTGGCCAGATGCACCTGTGCCGCGATCTGAAGGTGATCGGCGCCCACGTCGACGGCGGGTTCGCCGAGTACGTGGTCATCCCCCAGGAGAACGCCATCGAGAGCAACGGCCTTGAGCCGGCCGTCGTGGCGCTGCAGGAACCCATGGGCAACGCCGTGCACGCCGCGTTCGCCGAGCCGATCGAAGGCAAGAGCGTGGCGGTCACCGGATGCGGCCCCATCGGCCTGTGCTCGGTGGGAATCGCCAAGGCCTCGGGCGCCTCGCTGGTCGTCGCCACCGACACCGAGCCGTATCGGCTCGAGCTGGCGCGGCTGATGGGCGCCGACCTGGCCCTGGACGCGCGCGACCCCGACACCGTGCGCCGGATCCTGGACGCGACCGGCGAGGACGGGGTGGAGGTGGTCCTGGAGATGAGCGGCTCGGCGCCCGCGCTCAACCAGGCGCTCGAGTTCATCACGCGCGGCGGACGCATCAGCCTGCTCGGGATCTTCGCCACCCCGGTGAGCGTGGACCTCTCCGACCTGTTCATCCAGAAGGGGCTCCGGCTGTACGGGATCTACGGTCGCCGCATCTACGAGACGTGGGAGCAGACCCAGGATCTCCTCCGCTCGGGGCGGTTCGATCCGAGCCCCATCCTGACCCACCGGTTCGACCTGGCCGACTGGCAGCAGGGCTTCGACCTGATCGCCTCCAGGCACGCCGGCAAGGTGGTGCTCCTGCCCTGATCCACGCCGGGGGTCCGATAATGGATCGCAGCACGCACGCATGAACGGGAGAGAAGCCGTGGCCGACACCCCATCGAGCGCCGCATCGGCGCGCTCGCGCAACCCGCTCGCCTTCCTCGAGGCCGATATCGAGGACCTGAAGGCCAAGGGCATCTTCCGGCGCCTGCGCGTGGTCCAGGGCGAGCAGAAGAGCCGATGCGTCATCGACGGGCGCGAGGTGATCACCCTGTCGAGCAACAACTACCTGGGGCTCAACACCCACCCACGGCTGCGCGAGGCGGCGATCCGGGCCGTGGAGGAGTACGGTGCCGGGTCGGGTGCGGTGCGCACCATCGCCGGGACCATGAGCCTTCACGAGGAGCTCGAGGCGCGCCTGGCGACCTTCAAGCACGTCGAGGCGGTCCTCACCTTCCAGTCGGGCTTCACCTGCAACACCGGCGTCATCCCGGTCATCGCGCCGGAGAGCGCGGTCATCGTCAGCGACGCTCTCAACCACGCCAGCATCATCGACGGCATCCGGCTCACGAAGGCGGAACGCAAGATCTTTCCGCATGCCGATATCGACGGCCTGCGCCAGGCCCTGCGCGAGGTGCGCTCCGCTCCCGGGGGCGCCGATCGCACGGTGGTGGTCCTGACCGATGGCGTCTTCAGCATGGACGGCGACATCGCCAACCTGCCGGAGATCGTCGCCGCGGCCGAGGAGGCCGATGCGGCGGTCTACGTCGACGACGCGCACGCCTCCGGCGTCCTGGGGCGCAACGGGCGCGGGTCTGTGGACCATTTCGATCTTCACGGGCGGGTCCAGGTCCAGGTCGGAACGCTCTCGAAGGCGATCGGCGTGCTCGGTGGCTACGTCGCGGGCTCCTCGACGCTGCGCACCATCCTCGAGCACAAGGCGCGCCCGTTCCTGTTCTCCACCTCGCATCCGCCAGCCGTCGCGGCCGCCTGCATTGCCGCGATCGACGTGCTCGAGACCGAGCCGCAGCTCATCGAGCGGCTGTGGGACAACACCCGCTTCTTCAAGGCCGGGCTCGAGCGGCTCGGCTTCGACACCGGCCACTCGGAGACCCCCATCACCCCGGTGATCGTGGGGAAGGGGGCGCTGGCCATGAAGCTCTCGGACCGGCTGTTCGAGGAGGGCGTCTTCGCGCAGGGGATCGGCTTCCCGACCGTCCCGGAGGACAAGAGCCGGGTACGAACCATCGTGACCGCAGAGCACAGCCGCGAGGAGCTCCAGGTCTGCCTGGACGCGTTCGAGCGGGTGGGTCGCGAGCTGGCCATCATCTAGCCAAAGGGACCGTTGCCGGGCGACACCGGTCCTACTGGCCGACGCCAGTTGCGGGTGGTACGGTTGCCCGGCGCCGCCCCGTCCCAGCAGAGGTGCCCGATCCGGCTCATGCGAGAGCGACCCCTGGACCTGATCCTGACGCAGCCCATTGGGCGCGCGCGCACCCGTCAAACCCAGGGCAGCGCACGGGGTGAGCGTGCCGCCACCGACGTCGACACGCTGGCACGGGCGGCGGCGGCCGGGGATGTCACCGCCGTCGGGAGCCTCTACGACGAGCTCGTGGGTCCCATCTACCGCTACGTCGCCGTCCGTGTGCGCCGCCGGGAGGACGCCGAGGACCTGACCCAGCTCGTCTTCGAGCGGATCGTCGCGGCCCTGCCGCGATACCACGCGAACGGGCGGCCCTTCACGGCCTGGGCCTTCCGCATCGCGCGCAACGCCGTGATCGACCATGTGCGACGGGAGCGGCCGACCGAGCCACTCGGGCCTGCCCACGATCAGTCCGGCGGACAGGAAGTCGAGGCCATCAGTTTGAAGGGGGAGCAGATCGAGGAGCTGCGCCGGGCGATCCAGCTGCTCACCCCCGACCAGCGCGAGGCGCTGACCCTGCGGTTCGTCGCCGGCCTTTCGGCCGAAGAGGCTGCGCAGGTCATGGGCCGCCGTGCGGGGACCATCCGGGGGCTCACCTTCCGGGCCATCAATGCTCTCCGCCGCCTCATGGCGGAGGACGGTCGTGAGCCGGGAGGGCCGCAGCCGTGAGCCTGCTCGACGCCCCGCTGGCACTGCTCGGTCGGGTGCGCGGTCGACGCCGGCCGCAGGTCCGACCGGACGATCCCGTGGCACGTCTGGTCGCTCGCACCACCGGCCGGCTCCGACCTGCCACCACGTACCGGCGCCGGCTCCGCGGTCACGTCGTGAACCAGTACGTTGCCATGCGGGAGGGCCTGGCACCGGTCCGGCCTCGCCAACGCGAGATGGGTCGAATCGGGCGCGCCGTGCTCTATGCGTCGCTCGGGCTCGCCGTCTCGGTGACGGCGGTCGGTGCGGCATCCCAGGGGTCCCTGCCGGGCGATGCCCTGTATCCGGTCAAGCGCCAGATCGAGGAGGTGCGCCTGGAGATCGCGCCGGCGTGGGCTCGGCCGACCCTGGTGGCCATGCTCCTCGATGAGCGTCTCTCCGAGGTCGAGCAGCTGGCACGCAAGGGGGAGTGGGACCGCGTTTCCGCCGCGGGGGCGGGTGTCGAGGCCGCGGAAGCCGCGCTCAGCGCGGTCGCTGGCGCCGTTCCTCATCGGCAGGAGCAGGCGCTTGCCCGTCACACCGATGTGCTCTCCGCCCTCCTCGCCGCGGCACCCGTATCGGCGCAACCGGGCCTGGAGCACGCCCTGGCGGCATCCAGCAAGGCCGCTGCGGCAATGGCCCAGGGAACCGGCGCCCATGGCCCGGCCGGCGCGCCCGGCCAATCCGGTACGGATACGGCATCTGCCACGCCGAAGGCGACCAGATCGCCCAGGCCGACGCCCACACCGCGCGAGTCGTCCAAGCCCGCCGGCGCCGCGTCGTCGCCCGGACAGCCCGCCAACCCCGGCGCGAACTAGCCCTCCTTTCACCCGGGCGACCGGACCAGGCGCCGACCAGCCGACGGTCGGTCAGGCGCCGCCCGCGACGAGAAGAGCACCGGTAGCTGATGGGCGGCGCGCCGGCACGGGTCCGCCGGGCCGGCATGGGTCCGCGAGGGCCAGTGCTTCACGCGCGGCGGGGACACCCTGCGCCACAACAGAAGACGGGGTAGAGGCGAACCTCTACCCCGTCCCTGCCAGGGGGGCTGGTGCCATCTTCGAGGACCGGCCGCGCGGCCGGCCCTCGGATCTCACTTGCTAGCGACGGCGACGCACCGCCTTCACGTTGGCCAGGGTCAGGACACCCAGCGAGCCGAGGAGCACGAGCACCAGCAGCTCGACCGGGACCTGGATCGGCTCACCGTTCTGGCTCAGCACCAGGGCGGTGTTCGGCACCGAGGCGCTGGGCGTCGGCGTCGCCGCCTCGACCTGCTCCGAGGTCACGCGGACCTCGTCGGTGCCGGTGTCCTCCGGGGTCTGATCCGAGACGATGCTCGCCACGTTGACGATCGGTCCCGTCTCAGGCGCGTCGGAGTCGATCGTCGTCACGAACGACACGCTACCGCTCGCGTCGAGGTTGGCGAACGTCCAGGTGATCGTCCGCGTCCCCGCGTCGTACGTTCCGCCGTTGTCGGCGCTGACGAAGGTCAGGTAGTCCGGCAGCGGGTCACTGATCACCGCGTTGGTGACCGGTCCGTTGGTGAGCGTGTAGGTCAGCGTCCAGGTGACCTGGGCGCCGTCCGGCGTCACCGACTTCAGCGAGCCGTCCGCGTTGAAGACGAAGTGGACCTCGTCGACGCTCGCGGCCTTGTCGATCACCAGCTCCGGCACGCGGACGGTGACGTCCGACACGTCGGTGCACTCTTCACCGATCGTCTCGGTGTCGGGGCACTGCGTGTTCGGGCTGGTCACCACAACCACGTTCTCCAGAACCTGGCCGTCCGTGTCATCCGCGCTGACCTTGGCCTGGTACGAGAGCACGGTCAGCCCATCGAGGCTGGCGAACTGCCAGGTGATGGTCCGATCGGCGCTGCTCCAGGTGCCGCCATTGCTGATGTTGGTCGGATCGTCCAGGCCGGCCGGCAGGGTGTCCACGACCTCCGCGTTCAGCGCCGGGCCGTCGGAGACGGTGACGGTGAGCGTGTAGGTCACGGTCGTGCCGGGCAGCACGGACGAGATCTGGTCGTTGACCTTCTGGATCCGGATGACGGGGCAGGTGACGTCGATCGACGCCGAATCCGTCACGTCATCGTTGTTGTCGGCGGAGGCCGTGGCCTCGTTCGGCAGGGTTCCGCAGTCGTCGCGCGTGGTGTCGGCGACCACGGTGATGCTGGCGCTCGGCTGAGCCTGGGTGGTGGGTCCAGCCAGGTTGCCGAAGTCGCAGTGAAGGGTCTGGGATCCCGCCGCTCCGGTCACCGAGCAGGTGCCCGGGCCGCTGTAGGCGGGAGAGATGCTCCAGCTCAGGGCGCCGCCGCCCGCAGGCAGCGGATCGTTCAGCTGGGCGTTCTGGGCCGTACCGGCGCCATTGTTCCAGACCACGATGGTGAAGCTCGCGCTGTCACCGCCGTTGATCGAGCTGTTGGCTGCGGTCTTGGCGATGTTCAGGCCCGGGCACTCGACGGTGACATCGGCTTCCGGATTGAGCTCGTCGTGGTTGCTGGCCGTGACGCTGGCCACGTTCGACAGCGTCGAGCAGTCCGCCTTGGCGGTGTCGCTCGTCACGTGCACGCTGACCGAGTCGCCGGGTGCCAGGTCGCCGAAGGAGCACTCCAGCGTCTGGGAGCCGGCCGAGCCGGAGATCGAGCACGGGTTGCCCGCCGGCTGGCTTTCGATGGACCAGCTGAGGTCCGCGCCCGCCGGCAGCGGGTCGTTCAGGGCGACGTCATGGGCGGTTCCGGTGCCGGAGGCGTCGCTGTTGCTGACGGTGATCGTGAAGCCGATCTGGCTCCCGGCCGAGACCGGGCTGGCATCGGCGGTCTTGGTCGCCGTCAGGTCAGGGCACTCGACCGTGATGTCGGCCGAGCTCGTGTTGTTCTCCGTGTCCGCCTCGGCCTCGTTGGTGGCCGCGACGGTTGCGGTGTTGTGCAGGACGCCGCAGTCCGCGGCATCGGTCTCGCCCCAGACATGGATCGTGGCACTTGCGCCGGAGGCCATGTCAGCGAAGTCGCAGGAGAGCACGCCGCTCGTGATCGAGCACGAGGCGGAGTCCTCGCTCCAGTCGACGCCGGCCGGGAGCGTGTCGTCGAGGGTGACGCTCTTTGCCGTCCCCTCGCCGTCGTTGCTGACGACGATGGTGAAGGCCGCGGTGTCACCCGCGCTGATGGTCCCGTTGTCTGCGGTCTTGAGGACCGTGACATCGGGGCACAGGACGTCGGTCGAGTCCGAGTCCTCGTTGTTGCCGAGGGCCGATGCCGGCTCGTTGCTGGCGCTGACGTCAGCGATGTTCTCGATGGTCCCGCAGCTCTCGCCCGTGGTGGGGCTCGTGATGTGGACCGTGTAGCTGGCGTTGTGGGCCATGGTCCCGAAGTCGCAGGAGAGCACGCCGGTGCCCGAATCGATCGAGCAGTCGCCGGCTCCGGTGCCGCCGTCGATGCTCCAGCTCAGGCCGGAGTCGGACGGCAGGGTGTCGGTCAGCGACACGTTCGCGGCCGCGCCATCACCGATGTTGGACACGGTCATGGTGAAGCCGATGTCGTCGCCGGCGCTGACGGACTCGTCATCCGCCGTCTTGACGACCTTGACGTCCGGGCAGAGCACCTGGGTCGACGCCGACTTGGAATCGGACCCGTCGTTGCTGGTGCCCACCGAGGCGGTGTTGTTGTAGGTCGCGCAGCTGGTGCTGCTCGTCGACGCCGTGATGTGGACGGTCAGGCTCGCGCCCGATGCCATCGTGATCGGCTGGCCCGCGAGGGTCAGCTGCTGGCTGCCGTCGGAACCGGTGATCGCGAAGCTCGCCGGATCGCCGGTGGAGCTGTCGATCACCCAGTGGACCGGGGTCGACGCATTGCCGCCCGGGAGGGAGTCGGTCAGGGTCACGCCGTGGGCGTCGCCCTCTCCGCTGTTGCTCACCGTGACCGTGAAGCCAATGGGACTCCCGGCGCTCACGGATGCTGCGTCAGCATCCTTGCTGACGTGAATCTGCGGAGACAGGCACTCGATCGTCGCCGATGCCTGGATCTTGTCGTGGTTGTCCGCCTCGGCCGACGCCGTGTTCGGATAGGTGGCGCAGGCCTGCGCCGAGGTCGTGGCCGAGACGTGCACGCTGGCCGACGCGCCCTTCACCAGGTCGCCGAAGTCACAGCTCAGAGTCTGCGAGTCGACCGCCCCGGTGATGGAACAGCTGCCCGGGCCTGCATAGGCCGGGGAGATGCTCCAGGTCACGCCCGCCGGCAGCGGATCGTCGAGGGTGGCGTTCTCCGCCGTCCCGGTACCCGCTGCGCTGCTGTTGCTGACGGTGATGGTGAAGCCAATGCCGTCCCCGGCGCTGACCGGGCTGGCATCGGCGGTCTTCTCGATCGAGAGGTTGGGGCAGAGCACCTTCTCGGACGCCGACGCGCTGTCGCTGCCGTCGTTCGTGGAGCTCACGGTTGCCGTGTTGTCGTACGTGGCGCAGTTGTCCTTGGTGGTCTGCGCCGTGATGTGGACCTTGAGGCTTGCGCCCGGGGCCATCGTGATCGGCTGCCCGTCAAGGGCCAGCTGCTGGCTGCCATCGGCTCCGCTCAAGGCGAACGACGCATAGTCGAACTGCGACGTGTCGATCACCCAGTGGACCGGATGGCCCGCGTTGCCGCCCGGCAGCGCATCGCTGAGCTCGACCCCCTTGGCCGTGCCGGTACCGGTGTTGCTCACCGTCACGGTGAAGCCGATGGGGTCACCGGCCGTCCGGGTTGCAGCATCTGCGGTCTTGGTCACATGGACTTCCGCCGGCTTCACCTCGAAGCACTCGGAGTCCTGGTTGGTGTGCGACGCGGCGAGGTACTTGGATCCTTCTGCCGGCGTGTACTCCGCGCGGAAGCAGTAGAACCCCGCCTTGTCGGCCGTGAAAGAGTCCGATGTTGCCGTTCCGCTGCTGATGGTCTTGGTGTCGCCCACCTTGGTGCCGCCCGTGGAGCAGTCCGGAGCGGAGCTGTCGGGGCCGCACAGGAAGAAGTCGACGGTGCCTTCCACGTCGCCCTTGTCCCCGGACAGGGTGGCGGTGTCGGTGACGCTGTCACCCACGCTCACCGAGGAGTCGGAGACCTGGGTCTCGATGGTCGGCGGAACGCAGAAGCTGAAGTTCCCGAGGACGAAGTCGGACAGTGTCGAGGTCGTCTGCTGCGAAGACCGGGTCTCGGCCATGAAACTCGAGAAGCAGCCGGTGTCGAGACCAAGGGCCGTCAGGTCGATGCCGCCCTCGTACAGCGCGCCGGCGCCCTGCGACCCGTTCTGCTTGACGGAGGCCGCCGGGAAGACATTGGCGCTCCCGGACTTCGGCGTGTACGGCCACGGTGAGTTCTCGTCCTGGGTATTTGTGATGGCGCAGGCCTCCTGGCTCGAGCCGTCGCACTCGCCGCCGGTGGTCTTCAGGGTCAGTGCGCCGCTGTGCCAGACGTAGACGGTGGCCTCGCCCTGCGAGCCGCCGTTCACGAAGTCGATCACCACCAGGATGTCGCCTTCGCTGTGCTGACCGGTGAATCCGGTGCCGTTGCCGGTGCCGGACCCGCTCTTGGCGACGTCGTCCTTGAAGAACCAGAAGCCGGCGGTGGCATCACCGTCGATGCTGTACCGGTCGAGTCCGAAGTAGCCGACGGTGTGGCCGTTCGTGGCGGTGTAGGCCGCCGCGAACGCGTTCTCGATGTCGTCCTTGTCCTGGACCGATGTCGAGTCGCTCTGCTTCCAGAGCCAGCTCGGCAGGTCGATGGTGTCCTTCGTGGACCCGCCGGTCAGGATGTCATCGCCCGCGCCGGTGATGTCCGTCGCAAAGACGACATTGTTGGCGTCCGACGCGGAGAAGGGGGGACCGCTTCGGTCCGTGTAGACCTGGTCCCAGTCGTGGCTGCCCGTCCCGGCGTGGAACGCGTTTCCATCGAGCTCGAACGTCGAGGAGTCCCCGACATAGGCGAGCGCCGTCTGCGGGCCCGTGAGCAATGTCTGGGCGGCAGGCGCCAGCGGGCCGAGTACGACGTTGAAGATGAGTGCGAAGGCTACGGGGATTGATCGGAATGGATTCAGCCGAAGCTGCGAGGTAGTCATCTATGGATGCCCCCTTGGCATCTGCGGTCGCTGCCTACGACCGATTTGGATTGCGCCGATAGACGGCTCGGTTACCTCATCGCTGGGTCGCGGGGTCGGAGGGGGATCTTTCCGACCCGGACCGGGGAGACGACGCTGGGCAGTTACATCGACCCGATCGCTTGTGACCCATAACTGGTTCCTCCGAACCGCTCCCCCTCGAGCCGCTCGGTTCACCTCTGGGATTGCCCGCCGCAGCCGATCGCGGAGTCTTGGGCTGGCCCTGCCTGTCGTGGCAGGAAGGCGAGTATACGGACCAGTACCGGTACCTTGGTACCCCCAATCTTCCCCGGAATCTGCGGTCTGGTGTGGTCTGGTGATGGCGTCCGTCCCGATTGTGGTGATCGGGCGCACCGGAGGTCCCAGGACCTTCGGGTCAGGTCTCCCGGGCATGAAGAAACCCCCGGCCGGCGACCGGGGGTTTCTTGAGTACGGCTGGCTGCCGAGGGCTACCGATTGCGTGCGGTCTGCACGTTCACGATGGCCAGGCCCGACATCCCGAGGAGCAGGATCAGGGCGAACAGGATCGTTCCTGACGGGCTGGACGGGTCGGAGCCGATCGCGGTGTTCGGCACACTGGCCTCAGGGCTGCCCGTTGCTGCCTCGACCGATCCCTCGGGGGTCGGAGTCGGCGTCGCAGCCTTGACGGATCCCTCCGGGGACTGGGACGGGGACTCGCTTGGCGACTCCGACGGGGACTCGCTTGGCGACTCCGACGGGGACTCGCTTGGCGACTCCGACGGGGACTCGCTTGGCGACTCCGACGGGGACTCGCTGGGCGACTCCGACGGGGACTCGCTTGGCGACTCCGACGGGGACTCGCTGGGCGACTCCGACGGGGACTGGCTTGGCGACTCACCCGTGTGGCAGACGTGGCTCAGGACGAGCTTGGCGTCTCCCTGGCCCTGCATCAGGTCAATCGTCGCCCAGGCATCACTGAGCGCGTCGTCGGTCGGGGTGTTGACGTAGAAGTGCTGAACGTTGTTCAGGTTCTTGGACGTGACCACCGTCGAATCGGACGCGGTCCCGAACTGGGCCGTCAGCGATCCGTCCGGAGTGTTGGCATCGAAGTTGTTCAGGCTGAAGTGCCATACGACGCCAGTGGTGTAGGGCCCGCAGTCGGAGTCCTGCGAGTCGAAGGTGGCGCTGCTGGCACCGATGAACTGCTGCTCGACATGGATGTCGATGGTTGCCGTCGCCTGGACGGGCACGGCCCGCGCCAGGTAGAGCAGAGAGAGCGCCAGTGCCGCGGCGGCCGCGATGGCCAAGGCCATGCGCGCGCCGGGATGCCGCTCGAGTGCTCGGGTATGGATGTTCACAGCCGGATGACCTCAGTGACGTTCGATGAATCCGCCGGCGCCATTTCGCCGGACCCCCTGGTGAAGCGAGCATAGCCCCCAGGTCCCACTCTCGCCTAGTACCCCGGTACCCGCCGCTGGTGTGGATTGGTTCGGTCCGGTTGGGGAAGGGTCGCGGAATGTGGTGCAGCGGGACAACGACGGTCCCGGGGCGGGATAGTACCGGGGTACTCCGGGCTCTTCAGCCGGTTCGGCCGCGCGCCTCCAGCAGCACGACCTGCGTCTCGGTCGGCAGGTTGGTGGGCGTCACCACGGCCTTGGGCTGGCGCGCGGCGTCGGCGGCGCCGATCTCGTGGAGGAACTTGTCGACTTCGAGCAGGTCGGTCGAGCCGCCGGCGACCTGGTAGTGCATGGGGATCACGATCCGTGGACCGATCTGCGACACGACTTCGGCGGCCTCCGCGGGCGAGACGGTGAACTGGCCGCCGGCGGGGACCAGCAGGACGTCAACCGGCCCGAGCTCGGCAAGCTGCTCCTCGGTGAGGAGGTGCCCCAGGTCACCGAGGTGGCAGATGTGGACGCCGTCGACCTCGGCCACGAAGACGAGGTTCTCGCCGCGCTGGGCGCCACGCTCGCCGTCGTGGAAGGTCCGGACGCCGGTGACGAGGAGGTCGTGGAACTCGTACTCGCCCGGCCGGGTGAGGGTCAGGCCGGCCGTGATGGAGCGCGTGTAGGTGTGGTCGGCGTGTCCGTGCGACAGGGTGAGGAGGTCCACGTCGTGCTTGCCGGCAACGAAGCCGGTCGACGGTGGACAGGGGTCGGTGATGACCGTCGCCTCGCGGCCCTTCAGGCGGAAGCAGGCCCGGCCGTACCAGGTGATCTCCATGGGTGGCTAGATGGTAGCCGATGGCGGCGGTTCGCCGGTCCCCATGCGACGGAATCGCGCCCGGCGGGAGATAGCACGAGCGCCGGTGCCCGCCCAATGACACCGGCGCTCGAAGGAGGGAGGGTGGAGGTAGAAACCCGTCTGGATCTCCAACTCGCAGGATGAACAGTAGAAGCCGAGCGTGAATGCCAAACACCCGGCAACATAAAGAAACGTGAATCTTCACCACCCGCCCGTGACCGACTGATCGGTCCTGCCGGCATGCGACAATGCCGCCCGATGACCCCGCGTTCGCGGCGGGTCGCCGCCGCCGCCACCGTCCTGCTCACCGTCGCCATCATCTGCGTGCTGGCCCTGCGTGGCATGGGCGTCGACCTCGCTCTTGGCCCGCTCGCCTCGCCAACGCCGCAGGTCACCGCCTCACCGTCCGTCACCCCGGCCCCCAGCGCCAGCCAGGATGCCGGCGCCGTCTTCACCGCCATCGAGCAGCAGGTCCGGACCCTGCGCGGCCTGCCCGCGCCCTCGATCGGGCCGCCCGAGGTGATCAGCCGCGCCCAGCTCGAGCAGGAGCTCCGCGACCAGTTCGACCGCGACTACCCGGCCGACCGGCGCGCCGCCGACAACGTCATGCTGCGCGCCCTGGGCCTGCTGACCGCCGACCAGGACGTGGCGGCTCTCCAGCTCAAGCTGCTCACCGGCCAGGTCATCGGCTTCTACGACGACACCAAGAAGCGGATGGTGGTCGTCAGCGACAGCGGCGTGGGGCCGGAGGCCAAGGTGACCTACGCCCACGAGTACACCCACGCCCTCCAGGACGCCGCCTTTGGCCTCGGTTCGCTCCAGCTCGACGCCGCGGGCCAGGACGACCGCGACCTGGCCCGGCTCTCGCTGGTCGAGGGCGATGCCACCACCACCATGCTGCTCTGGGCGATCGACCACATGACGCCACAGGAGCTCCTGGGCGTCAGCCAGACCCCGGTCCCCGACGTTTCGGGCGTGCCGGCCTGGATGGTCCAGCAGCTGGAGCTGCCCTACACGGCGGGCGCCCAGTTCGTGAGCCGGCTGTATGCCTCGGGAGGATGGTCGGCGGTGGACGCTGCGTTCCGATCGCCACCCGACTCGACGGAGCAGATCATCGACTACACCAAGTACGTATCGGGCGAGAAGCCGGTCGCGGTGGCGGCTCCGACCCTGGGTGCTGCCCTGGGAACGGGCTGGACGGAGACCCCCGCGGATACGTGGGGCGAGGCGATGACCGCCATCTGGCTCCAGGCCCTGGGCGAGACGGCAGATGACGCACGGAGCGCCGCGGAGGGGTGGGGCGGCGACCGGATCGTGGCCGCCTCCGGCCCGGATGGTGCGGTGGCCGTCGCGATCCGCATCGCGTGGGATACGCCGGGCGATGCGAACCAGTTCGCGAGCTTCTACCGCGACGCGGCGAGGTCCCTCTCGCTGGGGAGCGCCATCGTCGAGGTCTCCGACACCGAGACGCTCGTGGTCCAGGGCTCGACCCAGGCGATCGTGGACCGGGCGGTGGCCGGGCTGCGCTGAGCGGCGCCGCTACATGACATCCGGGGCGGAGATTCCCATCAGCCCGAGCCCGTTGGCCAGGACCAGGCGCGTCGCATCCACGAGGGCCAGGCGGGTCGCGGACAGGTCGGCATCGGCCGGGTCTGCGGAGAGGACCCGGCAGTCTCGGTAGAACTGCGAGTAGAGCGAGGCGACCTCGTAGCAGTACTTCGGCAGCTCGTGCGTCTCGCGCCGGGCGGCCGCCTCGGTGACGACGTCCGGGAGGCGAAGCAGCTCGCGGATGAGCGCCTGCTCGGCGGGGTGCTCGAGGAGCTCGCTCGCGCGCGCTGGGGTGGCAGGGATCCCCTGCTCGCGAGCGTGGCGGAGGATGGAGCTGCAGCGCGCATGGGCGTACTGGACGTAGTAGACCGGGTTCTCGTTGGTCTGGCGCTTGGCGAGCTCGATGTCGAAGTCGATGCCCGTGCTCGCCGCCCGCGAGCCGAAGAACCAGCGGGCCGCGTCCGGGCCGATCTCGTCGAGCAGCTCGTCGAGCGACACGAACTCGCC
Source organism: uncultured Chloroflexia bacterium (assembly GCA_963805645.1). Lineage (GTDB taxonomy): Bacteria > Chloroflexota > Limnocylindria > QHBO01 > QHBO01 > CAVXEH01. The sequence goes on from CAWDVA010000010.1 coordinate 147,799, forward strand.
GGCGCGCTTGCTCATGGACGCCTCCACGCCGTCGCGCACGAAGCGCACCCAGGCGATGAGGATGACCGCCACCCGCTCGGCGTCGTAGCCCATGGCGGTGGCCGCGTTCCGCAGCCGCGCCACGGTGCCGTGATGGTCCGCGCCCCATAGGTAGATGAGCTCGTCGAACCCGCGGCTGAACTTCTCGGCGACGTACCCGATGTCCGAGGCGAAGTAGGTGGGCTGCCCGTTGGAGCGGACCACGACCCGGTCCTTGTCGTCCCCGAACGCCGTCGAAGCGAACCAGGTGGCACCATCGCGCTCATAGACGTGCCCACCCTGCCGGAGCCGTTCGACGCCCCGCTCGACCCATCCCTCGTCGTGGAGTGAGCCCTCGCCCTTCCAGACATCGAAGTGGACGCCCAGCCGCTCGAGGCTGGCCTCGATCCCGGCCCGGACTTGTTCGGATGCCCAGCGGCCCAGCACCCAGCCGGCATCGGCTCCGGTGGCGGTCGCCTCCGTCCAGACCTCGTCGGGCAGCGCCGCGGCGAGCTCGGGCACGTAGTCGCCGTGGTAGCCGTCCTCGGGGATGGGTTCCCCGCGCCGGATGGCGAGCACGGAGAGGCCCAGGTTGCGGACCTGGCCGCCGAAGTCGTTGAAGTAATACTCGCGCGTGATCCGATGCCCGGCACCCTCGAGGACCCGGCAGAGCAGGTCGCCCACGAAGGCGCCCCGCGCGTTCCCCACGGTGAGCGGCCCGGTCGGGTTGGCGCTCACGAACTCGACATTGACCGCCATCGGCGCGTCCGCCTCCGTGCGACCGTACTCCTTGCCCGCTCCGAGGATGGTCGCAACCTGGCCGGCAACCCAGGCGGGGTCGAGCCGGACGTTGATGAACCCGGGGGCGGCGACCTCCGCGCTGCCCATCCCGTCGGGCAGCTCCAGGGCCTCGAGCAGGGCCGCGGCGATCCGCATGGGCGCCATGCGGGCCACCGGCGCGAGCTGCATGGCGGCGTTGGTGGCGTAGTCACCGTGCTCCGGGCGGGCCGGTCGCTCGATCGACAGGTCCGGCAGGGCGCTTCCCTCCGAGATCCGCAGCGCGCCGGACGCCATGGCGCGGCGCAGCGCGTCACCGAACGCGGCGCGCAGGGTGGCGCTGACGGTGCTGCCGGCTCCTGTCATGGGCGGCGAATGCTACCCCGATGCGGAACCCACGCGCTTCTGTGCCCGGTCCACGAGGGCTTCTACGAGGAGCGCCAACCCCAGGGCGACCGTCAGCCAGCCCGGTGCCAGGGTCCGCGCAGCCTCGGTGAGCACCGGGTGGGCGGCGAGAAGCAGCGGTGTCGTCGCGGCGACCACGACGAAGGTGAGCTGCCACCATCGCCAGCGCAGGACGAATCCGGCCGCGGCGAGCAGGATGGGCAGCCATACCCACGGCTGCGAGGGGATGGTGGGCAGGATGGCTCGGGCGACCCCGATGTCCTTCCCGACCAAGTACCCAATGACGTCAGGGACGTCCGGACGCGCAAAGTGCAGCGTCGGGACGTCCTGCAGCATGTCGCCGAAGGAGGGCAACCCGGCCGCGGCCGCGTAGACGGCGAAGGCGGCGATCGGCGCCAGCATTGCTGCCGATGCGGTCGCGAACCGTCGCCAGGGTCCCGCGCCCAGCCAAGCGACCAGGGCGCCGAGCGCCATCGCCGGTGCCAGGATGGTCCCGGACTGGCGGGTGAACGCGAGCGCGAGCGCGACGATCGCCGAGCCGACCAGCCAGCGTCGATCGCCCCCGGCAACATAACGAGCCAGGCAGACGGTCGTCAGCAGGACGAGGGCGATCCCAAGGCCGTCTGTGGTGAGGGTCATGAGCCACCCGGAGAGGAACGGATTCGCCAGAGTGCCAGCCGCGAACAGGACGATGGTCGCCGCGCCGAGCCCGGTGCCCACGAGCAGTGCCGCGCCGGCGACCACGCCGGTGATGGCGAGGACCGATGCGACCAGGGGTCCCCTCACGCCGAGCAAGGGCACCGCCGCGCTGCTCACCAATGGCATCACCGGACGCATGCGATAGATGCCGATCCACCGGGCACGGGACGGATCCTGCCATCCCGCCCACCAGCTTCCGTCGGGGTACCGATGAATCCGTGCCAGCAGGGCCTCGTCGCCGTACTCTTGCGCGAGGCGCCAGCTGTCGTCCCACGACTCGGCGACCGACTCCCCCGCGTACTGGTAGGCGTACATCGAGTACCACAGGGTGTCGTAGACGGCCCGAGGTCGCAGAGTTGCGGCCAGCGCAGCCCAGCTCAAGAGACCGGCAAGCACCACCCCGGCGGCCATGACCATGAACCGCGCTCGTCCCCCCATGCCCCTCTCCCGCCGCGTTACTTTGCCAGCCGAAGCTCGAGAGCCTGGTCGGGCGAGAACTCCCGGAGCCGCAACGCGTCGCTGGCGACCTCCAGCAGGGCGCCGGTGGGCGCCAGGCCCACCAGCTCGCAGTGATCCACGTCGGCGCCCGCCTCCAGCGCCAGGCGCCGGACCTCGCGGACCGCGGCCGCGATGCCGGTCCGCTCCCAGTCGACCAGGTTCATGCTGACCTGCGCGAAGCTCCGCTCGCCGGGGTTCTCGAGGAGCAGGCCCATGGCCTGGACCGCCGGGAGGCCCCCGGAGGACTCGCGGATGGCATGGGCGATCCGCTTGGCAACCGCGACGTCATCGGTGGTCAGGTTGACGTTGAACGCGATCAGCGGCTTGCGGGCCCCCACGGCGACGGCCCCGCCCTTCGGATGCAGGCGCGCCGGGCCGTAGTCCGGATCGCGCTCCGGGTTGACGCCGATCTCGGCCTTGAGCCCCTCGTACTGGCCGCGCCGCACGTCGGCGAGCCGCCGGCGCTCCGGTCGCAGCGCCGCCTCACCGTAGAGATAGACCGGCAATCCGTACGTCTTGGCGACCAGCTCGCCGAAGCGACGGGCGAGGTCGACGCACTCGGACAGGCGGGTCGTCCCCAGCGGCACGAAGGGAATGACGTCGACCGCCCCGATGCGCGGGTGCGCGCCGGTGTGGACGGTCATGTCGATGAGCTCGAGCGCACGGCCCACCGCCGCCGTGGCGGCGCGGACCACCGGCTCGGCATTGCCGGCGAAGGTCACGACGCTGCGGTTGTGCGTCTCGTCGCGCGAGAAGTCGAGGAGGGTGACCCCGTCGATCTGGCTGATCGCGCGGGTGATCTCGTCGAGCACCTCCGGGCGCCGGCCCTCGGAGAAGTTCGGGACGCATTCGATCAGGCTGGGCACCCCGCGATAGTACCGCGGCGGGGCGGCGGCGAACCGGGTGCTACGCTCCCGCCGATGGTCGGCACCCTCCATGTCGTCGCGCTCCCCATCGGCAACCCCGCCGACGTGACCCTGCGCGCGCTCGAGGTGCTGCGCGGGGCTGACCTGGTCGCGGCCGAGGACACCCGCCACTTCGCGACGCTTGCCCGGGCACACGAGATCACCACGCCAGCCCTGTCCCTCCATGACCACAACGAGGCGCAGCGCATCCCCGAGCTCCTTCAGCGGCTGGCCGATGGCGCCGATATCGCGCTCGTCAGCGACGCGGGAACCCCCCTGGTCAGCGATCCCGGCTATCGCCTGGTCCGTGCTGCGATCCAGGCGGGCGTGGCGGTGACGAGCGTCCCCGGCGCGTCCGCGGTGACCACGGCCCTCGCGGCCGCGGGGCTGCCGCCACAGCCGTTCCGATTCTGCGGCTTCGCGCCGCGGACGGCCGGCGCGCGTCGTGCGTTCTGGGAGGCCCTGCGCGAGGAGCCCGCGACGCTCGTCTGCTTCGAGGCTCCCCATCGGCTTGCGGCATCGCTGGCCGACGCGCGCGCTGCCCTCGGCGACCGCGACGCCTGCCTGGCGCGCAACCTGACCAAGCCGCACGAGCGCTACGAGCGCGGCTCGCTGGGGGAGCTGGTGGCGGCGCTGGCGACGGAGGGCACCGTCCGCGGGGAATGCACGATCGTCATCGCCGGCGCGAGCCCGCAGGCGGATCGGGACGGCGGGGAACTCGCCGCCCGGGCCGCGCGGGTGCTCCTGGACGAGGGCGCACCGCCGCGCGCGGTCCTCGCCCTGCTGACCGGCGTGCTCGATGTGCCACGCCGGCAGGCATACCACCTGGCCCACCGCCCGGGAACGGGTGGAGCGACGGAGCGGTGAGCCCCGTGGAGCCGGGACGCGTGGCCAGCACCGTGGCGGCCGCGTCTCGCTACCGCGACGTGGACGCGGCGCTCGTCCGCCGTCTGGCCGAGGAGGAGGCCCCACGGGCGCGCGGCGAGGCGGACGCGGTGAAGCGCGTGAAGCGCCGGCTCCACCAGGCCGTGACCGCCTACCGTCCGGCCGCCCGCACCGCGCGCGGCGACCTGGCGACCATGCGCGAGGCGTGGCAGGGACGCCTCACGGACCCCGCCTTCCGGGACGCGTGCGCCGTGCTGCTTCGCCGCCATGCCTCGACCCGCGAGCGCCTTGCGGACCTGGACGGCTTCTTCCCGGCCATCTGGGAGGCCGCCGGTGGTCCGCCGCGCAGCCTCGTCGACCTGGGTTGCGGGCTTGGGCCGCTGGCGCTGCCCTGGATGGGCCTGGACCCGGAGGCGCACTACCGCGCGGTGGACGTCGACGGGGCGCAGCTGGCGGTGGTGGACGCCTTCCTGTCGCTCGTCGGGCAGCCCCACGCGGTGGAGACGGTGGACCTGGCCGGCGGTCCCTGGCGCGGTGAGCCCGTCGACGTGGCCCTCCTCTTCAAGCTCGTCCCGCTCCTGGATCGGCGGCGCCGCGGCGCGGCTCGCGCGCTGCTTGCAGGGCTCGCGGCCCGGCACGCGGTGGTCAGCTTCCCACTCCGGTCGCTGGGCGGGCGCGGGAAGGGGATGGAGCGCACGTACCGGGAGCGGCTGGCGACGCTGGTTCGCGACCTCGGGGAGCGGGTCACCGGCGTGGCGGAGACATCGGTCCGGCATGAGCTCGTCTTCGTGCTTCACCTGGCACCGGAGCCCGCGCCCGGTGCCTGACCCGCTCGTCACCCGCCGGGGCACCCTGGCGGTCCCCACCTTCCTGCCGGATGCCACCCGGGCCGGCGTGCGCGGGGTCACAAGCGAGGACCTGCGCCGGGTGGGCGTGGAGGCCGTGGTGGTCAACGCGTTCCACCTGCTCCGGCGACCCGGCGCGCGTGTGATCCAGGGCGGTGGTGGGATCCACGCCTTCATGGGCTGGGACGGTCCGGTGCTGAGCGATTCGGGTGGCTTCCAGGTCTGGTCGCTCATCCGGCAGGATCCGTCCCGCGGCGTGATCCGCGATCGACAGGTGATCTTCCGCGAGCCGGAGACGGGCGAGAAGTGGAACCTCACCCCCGAGCGGGTGATAGGCCTGCAGTTCCAGCTCGGCAGCGACATCGCGGTCTGCCTGGACGACTGCACCGATGCCGATGCGCCGCTCGCCGAGCAGGAGCGCAGCGTGGAGCGCACCGTGGCCTGGGCACGGAGATCGCGCGAGGCGTTCGATCGGCTGGCGGCCGGTCTGCGTCGGGGAGCGACGCCTCCACGGCTCTTCGCCGTGGTCCAGGGCGGCGGCGACGAGACCCTGCGCCGTCAATGCGCCACTGCGCTGGCGGGCATCGGTTTCGATGGCTACGGCTTCGGCGGGTGGCCGCTCGCGGCCGATTCCACGCTCCTGTCCGGCCCGCTGCGCTGGGTCGCGGAGTCCCTGCCGGCATCGGTACCCAGGCACGCGCTGGGGATCGGACGGCCCGACCACCTGGTCAGCGCCTTCGCCCTGGGGTACTCGCTCTTCGACTGCGCGCTTCCCACGCGGGACGCGCGTCACGGGCGCCTGTACGTCTTTCGGCCGGGGTACCCGCTGAAGGGCGTTCGGCCGGGAGCCTCCTTCTTCCGCGCCGTCCACATCCACGATGCCCGCTACCGGGTCGATCGCGCGCCGCTCGAGGACGGCTGCGACTGCCCGGCCTGCGCCCGGTACAGCCGGGCGTACCTCCACCACCTGTTCAAGGTGGGCGACGCCTCGGCGGAGCGCCTGGCCACGCTCCACAACCTGCGCTTCTACGTGCGGCTGACCGAGGCACTCCGTGCCGGGGGAGCCGCCACCCGCTGACGCGTTTCGGGCGCGCGGTCAGGCGTCCGCGGCCGCGGCCTGCCGCGGGTCATCGCGGCCGATGGGATCCGGGTTGCGCCCGCGCGCCCGCGCGAGGTGCTCGGCGAGCAGCTGGAGGGGGAGGGCCGTCGAGAGGATCGCCTCGATCACCGCCGGCAGGCGGTTGGCCTCGGGGGCGTCGAGCCGGCCGGCGCCCGTCAGCTCCGCGGGGATGGTCGGCCCGACCCGCGGAGCCAGGATGGCGGCAGCGGGCATGCCCAGCGCCGCCGCGGAGCGCAGGACCGCCCGCGCCCGCTCCCGAACCGGCTCCCCGGCCGGCTCGGCATCAGTCAGGAGGAGCACCAGGCCGGTGCGCTCATCGCACGCGGCGAGATGGCCGTGCCGCACCGTCTCGAGCCGGAGGGCCCGTGCCGGCAGGCCGACGCCCTCCTCGATCTTCAGTGCCAGCTCCCGGGCGGCGGGCTCATCGCGACCCGTGCCCACGGTGACCATCCGCTCGACGCTCCCCAGCGCGGCGGCCACGGACTCGGCTCCGGCGGACTGCCCGCCGGCTGCCTCCAGCAGACCCCGCACGCTCGCTCCGTCGAGGTGGCCACCCCTCAGGCGGGATGCCACCGCCGCGATAGCCACCAGCGGCGACAGGTAGCCCACGGTGTGGCACCAGCTCTGGTCCTGCTCGCCGGTCTCGATGACCACCTCGGCCAGGCCTGCACCGGGCGATCGATCGCTTACCGAGAGGAGCGCGCGCGAGACATGGCCCGGGCGGACGGCTCGCAGGGCCTCGTTCGTCGCCCATGTCCCGCCCTCGTGGCTGATGGCGATCAGCGCGCCCTCCGCCACCGGTGCGCGCACGACGTCGAGCGCCTGCCGGGAGCGGACGAGCCACTGCTCCCCGGGTTCCAGCGCATCGGCGAGGAGCCAGGCCGCGGCCATGGCCGCGTGCTCGCTGGTCCCGCAGCCGGTGGCGACCACCGGTCGCCCGCGACGGACCGCGTCGTGGACCATGCCCGCGACTTCGTCCACCGCCCGCGCGCCGCTCCCCGTGGAGAGACGACGCACGATCCGCTCCGCCACGGCCGGCTCCGCCGCGATCATCTCCGTCATCAGGTACGGCGGCGCCTCCCGGAGCGGCGGCATCTGCGAGCCGGCCCACGGGTCGGGTGCCCCGGGAAGCGGCGCCTCTGCGTCCACCGCGGGGTCCACCTCGCGTCAGTCCTCCTCGAGCATGGGGATCCGGACGCCGCGCTCGCGGGCCACCTCGATGGCCCGTTCGTACCCGGCGTCGGCGTGGCGCATCACCCCGGTCCCCGGGTCGGTGGTCAGGACCCGCTCCAGTCGCGCGGCGGCCGCGTCGGTGCCATCGGCGACGATCACCATCCCGGCGTGGAGCGAGTAGCCGATGCCGACGCCGCCCCCGTGGTGGACGCTGACCCAGGTGGCGCCCGCGGCGGTGTTGAGCAGGGCGTTGAGGATGGGCCAGTCCGCGATGGCGTCGGAACCGTCGCGCATCCCCTCCGTCTCGCGGAAGGGGCTGGCGACGGAGCCCGCGTCGAGATGGTCCCGACCGATGACGATGGGCGCGGTCAGCTCCCCGGAGCGGACCATCTCGTTGATCCGCAGCCCGGCCTTCGCCCGCTCCCCGTAGCCCAGCCAGCAGATGCGGGCCGGCAGGCCCTGGAAGGGCACCTTCTCCTCGGCCAGGCGCAGCCATCGGTGCAGGCTTTCGTTGTCGGGGAAGAGCTCCATGAGCGCCGCGTCGGTCTTGAGGATGTCCTGCGGCTCGCCGGAGAGCGCGGCCCAGCGGAACGGGCCCTTGCCCTCGCTGAACAGCGGCCGGATGAAGGCCGGCACGAAGCCGGGGAAGTCGAACGCGTCGTGCACCCCGGCCTCCTGCGCCTGCGCCCGGATGTTGTTGCCGTAGTCGAAGGTCACCGCCCCGGCGCGCTGGAAGGCGAGCATCGCCCGCACGTGGTCGGCAATGGCTGCCATGGACTTCGCGAGGTACGCGTCCGGGTCCGACGCGCGCAGGGCCACCGCCGCGGTGAACGGCATGCCGCCGGGGACGTAGCCGTTCAAGGGGTCGTGGGCGGACGTTTGATCGGTGACGAGGTCGGGCTTCCATCCCCGGCGGACCAGCTCCGGCTCGACGTCGGCGGCATTGGCGACCAGGGCGATGGAGCGCGCCTCGCGCGCGCTGCGCCATCGGTCCACCTTGCTGATCGCCTCGTCGAGGTCGGCGGTCAGCTCGTCCACGTAGCCGGACCGATGGCGGCGCTCTGCCCGGGCCGGGTCGACCTCGATGGCCAGCACCGCTCCCTCGTTCATGGTCACCGCCAGGGGCTGGGCGCCGCCCATCCCGCCCAGGCCGGCGGTCAGGGTCGCGGTGCCGGCCAGCGTTCCGTTGAAGTGCTGGCGGGCGGCCTCCGCGAAGGTCTCGTAGGTGCCCTGGATGATGCCCTGGGTGGCGATGTAGATCCAGGAGCCGGCGGTCATCTGGCCGTACATCGTCAGGCCGGCGCGCTCGAGCTCGCGGAACTGCTCCCAGGTCGCCCAGTGCGGGACCAGCAGGGCGTTGGCGATGAGGACGCGCGGGGCATCCGGGGTGGTACGGAAGACGCCCACCGGCTTGCCGGACTGCACCAGGAGCGTCTCGTCGTTCCCCAGGCGGCGCAGCTCGCGGACGATGGCGTCGAAGGCTTCCCAGGAGCGGGCCGCCCGCCCGGTGCCGCCGTAGACGATGAGGTGGTCGGGGTCCTCCGCCACCTCGGGGTCCAGGTTGTTCATGAGCATCCGCAGCGCCGCCTCCTGCTGCCATCCCTTGCAGGACAGGGTGGTGCCGCGCGGGGCGTGGACGGTGCGCGGCCCCGAGGCGCGAACGGTGGTGGTCATGGAGGGGATGGTACGCCGCGGGTGTTCTGCCCTGGCGGTACGCCGACCGTGGGTAGATCCGCGGCCGAGCATCGTGTCCGCCATCGGGACACTCGCAGTGCTCGTGCCGCGACGGTTGACGCGCGTCTCCGTCGCCGACCTACCAGCGGGGCGTGTTGCCCTGGCCGCCCGCCTCGGAGGGTGGAGCCGGATGGATCCGGCGGGCGCTCAGCGCCTGCCCGCCGCCATCGGCTCGCGGGCCACGACCACCGCGAGGGCGCCCACGATGACGACCAGCGCCGCGGACAGGCCGGCCACGAGCCAGCCCTCCGGAGAGATGCTGCCATCGCGCAGGGCGCCGGCAATGTTGTCGGCGGTTGCGCCCACCATCACCATCCCCAGCGCCGCGGCAACACCGAGCGCCACCCGTCTTCCGCCGTCCGCCAGCGCGGGCAGCGCAATCAGGACGACGGTGGCGAGCAGGGCCGCGAACGGGATCATGGAGATGGTTCCGCCCAGCAGGTCGTCGTCGAAGGTGCCGAATCGCGCCGTGACCCAGGCGACGGTGGCCTGGGTCCAGGCCAGCAGGACGACGACGCACGCCACGGCGAGCGCGGCCTTCATCCGAGTGGTGGTCATTGGTGTCCCCCCTTCTGCAGCGGGCGCCTGGTTCACCAGACGCACGAACCGTGCCGGATGTTGCGCCCGGGCCTCCGTCGGTCAGTCGTCTCCGAACGGATTGCGCCGCTTCGGTCGCTCCGGCAGCCGGAAGACATCATCTTCGGATGGTAGCCGGGGCACAGGCAAGGGCCATTCCTCACCCTCGTCGGCCGGCAGCACCTTCGACAGGAGGTCGTCCCAGCCAACCTCGTCACCGGAGCCCGTCAGCTCGCGGCGCATGACCGGGAAGCGCTCGTCCCCGGCTGCGCGGCTGAAACCGTGCTCGAGATAGACCGATGGCGGCCCCGCCGGCGGCAGCCAGGCATCGCCGATGCCCTCCGGGTAGGCCTCCACCGCGGTGATCCCCCGACGGTCGAGCTCGTCGCAGACCATCTCCAGCAGGCTCCCCGCCGTTGCGACCCGGTCCGGCTCCGATGCCGGTACCTGGAGGCAGGTGACGACCCACGGGGCGGGCGAGTCGGGCAGGTCCGGGTACCGCTCGCGGATCGACTGGGCCCGCGGATAGGCCGACATGGGGCCGAACTGCGCCCAGCCCACTGCCGTTCCGCCCGTGTCGTCGGGTCGCCAGGCGAGCATTCCGTAGGCGCCGGCGAGCTTCTCCCCGGAGAGGAGCCGGTTGCGCTTGAGGCCCTCGCGCGCTTGGGTGTCGGTCGCGTCCTGCGCCGGCGCGTCGCGGGTCCCGTCCAGGCGCTCCCAGTAGTCGCAGGTCTGGCAGCGGGATCCCGGGCGAGCCGGCGCCGGGATGGCGTCGAAGCTGACCTCGTCGACCAGGGTGAACTTCAGGGGTTCGGGCGCCATCGGCTCAGCCTCCATCCGCGGCGGCCAGCAGCCCGCCGCCAACCAGCAGCTCCCGCACGGCGCCGATGTCGGGCGCCGGCGATCGGTCCTCCGCCAGGTGCGGGACGACGCCGCGTACGGCGGCGTGGGCCGCCGCCACGCCCGCGCCGGGCCGCAGGGGAGCACGGAAGTCCAGGCCCTGCGCCGCGCAGAGCGCCTCGATGGCGAGCACCGTCTGCGCCCGATCGACCACCTCGCGCAGGTGCAGGGCCGCCGTTGCACCCATGCTGACGTGGTCCTCCTGGTCCGCGGAGGTGGGGATGGTGTCCACCGAAGAGGGATGCGCCAGGGTCTGCAGCTCGTTGACCAGGGAGGCGGCGGTGTATTGGGTGATCATCAAGCCGCTCCCGAGTCCAGGATCCTCGGAGAGAAAGGCGGGCAGGCCCGAGTGGCGCGTGTCCACCAGCCGTGCCGTGCGCCGCTCGCTGATGGATGCCAGCTCCGCCACGGCGATCTTGGCGTGGTCCAGCACCAGGGCCAGCGGCTCGCCGTGGAAGTTCCCGCCCGAGACCACTCTGCCCTCGCCTTCGCCGTCCGCGGGCGGGAAGACGAGCGGGTTGTCCGTGGCGCTGTTGATCTCCACGGTGAGGATCCGCTCGAGCCCGTCGAGCACGTCACGCACGGCTCCGTGCACCTGGGGCATGCAGCGCAGGCTGTAGGCATCCTGCACCCGGTGCCCCGACTCGCGATGATTCGCGCCGATTTGGCTGCCTGCCAGCAGCTGCCGCAGGTGCGCGCCGGCGGCGACCTGGCCAGGGTGCGGCCGCGCCGCCAGGAGATCGGCGTCGAACGCGGCGCCGGTCCCCTCCATGGCCTCCAGGCTCATGGCCCCGATGACGTCCGCGCTCTCCGCGAGCCGCCGGGCGTCGTGAAGCGCCAGGCAGCCGATGCCGGCCATCAGCTGGGTCCCGTTGAGGAGCGCCAGGCCCTCCTTGGCCTCAAGGACCACGGGCTCCAGACCGGCGGCGGCAAGGGCCTCGTCGCCGCGCATGGCGCGGCCGTCGACCTCCGCCATTCCCTCCCCAATGACCACGAGCGCGAGGTGGGCGAGCGGCGCCAGGTCGCCGGAGGCGCCCACGCTCCCGCGCGACGGAACCACCGGGTGAACGCCGGCATTGAGCATGGCGCACAGCAGCTCGGCGACGGCCGGGCGCGCGCCGGAGAGCCCCACGGCCAGCGTGGCGGCCCGCAGCAGGAGCATGGCGCGCACCACGTCGGTGGGGAGCGAGTCGCCCATGCCCGCGGCGTGCGAACGGACGAGGTTTCGCTGCAGGCGCGCCGTCTGGGCCGGATCGATGCGCACGTCGGCGAGGTCGCCGAAGCCGGTGGTGACCCCGTAGACGGTGCGACCCTCAGCGACGACGCGCTCCACCACCGCGCGCGAAGCCGCCATTCGCTGCACGGCGTCCGGCGCGAGCGCCACGGGCCGGCCATGGCGTGCCACGTCGACCACCACCGCGACGCGCAGGTCGCGTCCGGTGAGCAGCAGCGGCGGTGGGTCGGACCGGTCGGTGGGCGCCATGGCCGCACCTATACTACGCACCGTGCGTCGCCTCCCGGACCCGACCAGCCGCCTGCTCGTGAGCGCCGACGCCAGGGAGCGGCTGGGGGGTGCCGTCCCGAGTCCCGCGGCCGCCTTCCTGCTGACCCTGATCGCGCTGCCCAGCCTCTTCTGGCTCATCGCACTCAAGCGCACGACCGAGGTCACCGAGCCGGAGAAGTGGTTGATGACCACGGTTGTGCCGGCCATCCACAGCTGGGTCCAGTCCAACGCGGAGCCCATCGACGTCGCGCTGCGCGGGATCAGTGCCCTTGGCTCCGGGTGGTTCGTGGCGCTGGGTTTCGCGGCGGCGGGCCTGCTGGCCCTGGCCAAGGGGCGGCGTGACCTGGCCCTGCTCCTCGCCTTCGGTACCCTCGCCTTCCCCATCGAGTGGAGCCTGAAGTTCTTCACAGCCATACCCGAGATCAACGCGACCCAGCTGGTCAACGCCATGTTCAACGTGAACAACATCGGCCTCGACGACATCGCGGACTTCCCCGCGGGGCACGCGCTGCGTGCGGTGGTCTTCTACGGGCTCATCGCCTTCTGCATCGCGCGCCTCTCGTCGGATCGGCGCCAGGGCATGACCGCCTACGGCGTCGCCCTGGTCCTGATCGGCGCCATCAGCCTGGTTCGGCTCTACCTCGGCGCCCACTACCCCATGGACCTGCTGGGCGGCTGGATGGCCGGGGCCGCCCTCCTGTCGATCCTCGTCAGCGTCCATATCCTCAACATCGACGAGCGGATCCGGCGCAGGGCCGCCGCCCTCGCCTCCGGGATCGGGGACGACGGTCACCGGGTGGCTGTGCCGCTCCACCCGCCCGAATCCGATGGCGGGGCCGGCTGACCGGTGCTGGAGTTCATCGACCGGGTCGTCATCCCGTTCTTCCTGTCGCTGTACGACGCGGTGGGCTATGTCGGGGTGGCGGTCGCCATCGGCATGGAGACCTTCATCCCCATCATCCCCTCGGAGGTGATCGTGCCCATGGCGGGCTGGAAGGTCAGCCAGTCGGTAAACGACCCGTCCGTCCTCGAGCCGCTGACCCACGCGCCGTGGAACTGGATCGCGGTGCTGCTGATCGCCACCGCCGGCGCCGTGGCGGGCTCCTTCGTGGGCTACCTCATTGGCCTGTGGGGCGGACGGCCGTTGCTGGACAAGTGGGGCCGCTACGTCCATATCCATCCCGAGGACCTCGACCGTGCCGACGCCTGGTTCGCCCGCTACGGCGACTGGGCCGTCTTCTTCGGCCGGCTGGTTCCCCTGGTTCGGGCGCTCATCAACTACCCGGCCGGCATCGCGCGGATGCCCATGGGCCGCTTCCTCCTGTTCAGCGCCCTGGGTTCGCTCCCCTGGAATGCAGCGCTCCTGCTGGGCGGCTACCTGCTGGGGGAGAACTATCGGACCCTGTACGACGCGGTGCGACCCTACGAGCTCGTGATCTACGCGCTGGTGCTGGTTGGCTTCGCCTGGGTGCTCTGGCGCTGGCTGCGCGGCGGTGCGCGGGGCGAGCCCGGCCAGACTCCCTCCTGAGCGCGAGGGCCGTCGGATCGCGCAGAATGCGGCCGTGACTGCCGCCGAGCCGATCATCCTGGGCATCGACCTGGGCACCAGTGAGACCAAGGCCGGCCTGCTTGCCGGCGACGGCCGGCTGCTGGCCATGGCGCGGGCGCCGCATCCACTCGACCTGGAGGCGGGGAGCGGTCGTGCCGAGCAGGATCCGGAGGACTGGTGGTCGGCGCTGCGCACGGTGATTGCGCAGCTCGGCCCCGCGACGCGCGCTCCGGTCGCCGCGATCTGCTGCGTCGGCCAGGGCCCGACTCTGGTGGCAGCCGATGCGACCGGACGCGCGACCCGCCCGGCGATCACCTGGATGGACCGCCGACCGGCGGCCCTCCTCGACCAGCTCGAATCGGCCACCGGCCTGAGCGGCTGGAGTCTCGGAATTCTTCCTGCGGCGCGATGGGTAGAGATCAACGATGCGGAGGCGGCCTCGCGAGCGCGGTGGTATCTGAACGCGTGGGAATGGGCTGCGTTGCGGATGACAGGGGTGGCGGCCATGTCGCGGGCGCCCGGCCAGCATCTTCTCGACTCTGACCGTGCCGCATCGACGGGGCTGTCAGATGAGCGGCTCCCCGCGGTGATCGGGACGGGCGCGATGCTCGGGGAGCTGCTCCCCGCGGTCGCTGCCGAGCTGGGCCTTGCGCCCGGGACGCCGGTGATCGCGGGCACGGTCGACTCATTCGCCAGTTTCCACGGTGCGGGCCTGCTTGATCCCGGCGATGCGGTGGACACCGGGGGAACATCGGGTGGCCTGGCCGTCTACTGGGACTCCCCGCCCGTCGTGCCGGAGGCCTGGGTTGCCGCCGCGCCACTTCCCGGCAGATGGCTGGTGGGTGGGGCCATGAGCGCCACCGGCCGGTCGCTCGACTGGCTGGCCGACGACGTGGTCGGGGGGAGGGTCGGCACGGCCACCCTGGTGAGCGAGGCATCCCACATTCCACCCGGTGCCGAAGGCCTCGTGTTCCTGCCCTACCTCGCCGGGGAGCGCTCGCCATTGTGGGATCCCCTGGCCCGAGGGGCGTTCGTCGGGCTGACCCTCTCGCATGGCCGGGCGCACCTGGCGCGCGCCGTGCTGGAGGCGGGTGCCCTGGCGCTGCGTCACGTCGCGGCTCCGATCCGCAGCGCCGGCATCTCCATCGACGAGCTGCGGATCAGCGGTGGCCCCGCGCGGGGCGACATCTGGAACCAGATCAAGGCCGACGTGCTGGGCGTGCCGGTGGCGATCCCTGCCGTTCGCGACACGGCGGTGGCGGGTGCGGCGATCCTGGGGGCGAGCGGCCTGGGCCTGTACCCCGGTCTGCGCGAGGCGATCGAGGGGATGGTCCGCATCGACCATCGGCTGCAGCCCGATGCCCGCCACCGCGCGACCTACGACGCGCTCTTCGACGTCTACGCGGAGCTGTGGCCGGCCATCCGGCCCTTGGTCCACCGGCTCAACCACCTGCCCGGCACCAGCTGAGGCGCCCCGGGGACCTTCCCGGAGGCCCGACCACGCGGGTGCTAGAATTCGGGGGCTTTCGGGGCAGGGTGCAATTCCCGACCGGTGGTAGGGGTCCTGCGAGGCGGGATCGAGCCCACGAGCGGCTCGCTGCGTGCAGCGAGTGTCAGCAGATCCGAAGCGCGGCCGACCGGCCGCGCGACCGGAGCCGACGGTACAGTCCGGATGAGAGAGAGCACCGTCCGCCGTGCGCCGTGCACGGTGGATGTCTTGGTCGACGCCCCGAGGCGAACGAAAGGAGCCTTGGGACGGGATCACGACCGCGGGCAGGACTGGCCGTTGCGACGGCCCCCGCCACACCAGCCGTTCGCACGGCTTCTCCCGCCGTGAGGATGGTGGACGTCAGCTACGCGTATCGGCGGGGGACCGCCCGGCGCATCGCGCTGAGCGGGGTCTCGCTGGAGGTGGCGACCGGGGAGTTCGTCGCCGTCATCGGTGCCAACGGCACGGGCAAGAGCACGCTCCTGCGGCTCATCGCCGGCCTGCTGACGCCGGACCAGGGGTCCGTGTCCGTCCAGGGTGAGCCCGTTATCGGGCCGGGACCGCGTGCGAGCCTGGTCTTCCAGGAGCCGCGTCTGCTGCCGTGGCGGACGACGCTGGACAACGTGGCCTTTCCGCTCGAGCTCGCGGGCTGGAGGAGTGAGGCGCGTCGGGCGAGGGCGGAGGAGCTCCTGCGCCTCGTCGGCCTGCGCGATGCGGACCATCTGCGACCCCATGAGCTCTCCGGTGGGATGCGGCAGCGTGCGTCGATTGCCCGGGCGCTGATCCTCGAGCCAGCGGTGCTGCTCCTCGATGAGCCGTTCAGCGCGCTCGACGCGCTGACCCGGGAACGCTTCAATCTCCACCTGCGCGCCCTGTGGCGAAAGACCGGGGCGTCGGTGGTGCTGGTCACCCACTCCATCCCCGAGGCGGTGCTGCTCGCCGACCGGGTGGTGGTCCTGACCGGTCATCCGGGGCGGGTGGCTGCCGTGGTGGACGTCGACCGCGGGACGGGATCAGGATCTGGGACCTCGGCTGCCGGCAGTGACAGCGCTGCCGCCGCCATCCGGGACGCACTGCGCAGCGACGCCTCGCTGCCGACAGCCGCGGAGGACGGCTGGTGACCCCCCGTGCGCTGCTGCACGACGTGGGGCCGGTGGCCCTCGCCGCCGCCGCCTTCGTCCTGGGATGGAAGCTCCTTGTGGTCGTTGCGGGCTACCCGACCTTCGTCCTCCCCGCGCCGGAGGTTGTTGCGCAGCGGCTGGTCACTGCGTGGGTCGATGGAACCATGGAGCCGCATGCCGCGGCGACCGCGCTCGAGGTCGCCATCGGGTTCAGCGTGGGATCGACCCTGGCGCTTGGCGCGGGCTACCTCCTCGCCCGATCCCCGCTGGCCGGTCGTCTGCTCTCCCCGTACCTGGTCGCCGCCCAGGCGACCCCCATCCTGGCGCTCGCTCCGCTCCTCGCACTCTGGTTCGGCACGGGGCTGCTCTCCAAGGTGATCATCTGTGCGCTCATCGTGTTCTTCCCGGTTGCCGTTTCGGCCATGGTCGCCGTGCGTTCCGTCGATCGCCAGCTGATCGAGATGGCGAGCGCCTTCGGCGCCACGCGCCGACAGGTCGTCGCGGGGGTTGAGATCCCGGGCGCTCTGCCGGTCGTGTTCGGCGGGATCCGGGTTGGGGCCACGCTCGCGGTGGTGGGCGCCATCATCGCCGAGTGGGCCGGCGGCGAGCACGGGCTGGGCGTGCTCATCAACCTTGCGCGCGGCAGCCTGTTCGACACGCCCCTGCTCTTCGCCACCCTGTTCACCATCGCCGGCCTGGGCGTCGGCTTCTACCTGTTGATCGTGCTCGTCGAACGCCGCCTGGTCGGCGCTCGCGGCTGATGTCACGTCGAGACGGCTTAGGAGGCTACTGATGTTCGGAGTCGCACCGGCAGATCACGGCGGCCGAGGGCGCCGCGGGGCGGTGTTCGCGCTCGGGATGCTCGTCGTGCTGGGCGCGGCGTGCCAGGGCCGGGCAGGTGACACGTCGAGCGGCGCAGCGGCCGGGTCCGGGTCGGCAGCCCCCGCCCCCCTGGTCGTGGGGCTCGGGTATATCCCCAGCGTGCAGTTCGCCCCGTTCTACCTTGCGCAGCAGGCGGGCTACTACCGCGACGCGAACCTCGCGGTCACGTTCGAGAACAAGATCGACCCGGATCTCATCACCCTGGTCGGCCAGGGTGCCGTCGACATCGGCATCGCCGATGGTACGAGCGTCATCCCGGCGGTGAGCCAGGGGATTCCCATCCGCTACGTGACCACCATCTACGCCCAGTTCCCGAACATCGTCTACGCGAAGGCGTCCAGCGGTATTCGGACCGCCGCGGACCTGCGGGGAAAGTCGATCGGCACGCCCGGGAAGTACGGCAGCAGCTGGATCATGCTCGAGGCCCTGCTCGCATCAGCAGATATGACCCCCTCGGATGTCGACGTGCGCCTGTATCCGGACTTCGGCCAGGGAACCGCGCTGGCCCAGGGCGCCGTGGATGCGGCCACCGGCTTCTCCAACAACGAGCCGGTGGTGCTCCAGCTGTCGGGGACGCCGGTCAACGTGCTGCACGCGGACGCATCGGTGCCGCTCCCGGGGAACGGGCTGATCGCGTCCACCGCGACCATCACCGCCAAGCACGCCGCGCTGGCCGCATTCGTGGCGGCCACGCTCAGGGCGATGCAGGAGATCAAGGCCGATCCGGCGAAGGGCCTGGCGGCCGCGGTCGCCCAGGTCCCCGACCTCGGCAAGGATCAGGCCACCCAGCGCGCCATCCTGGACGCGACCATCGCAACCTGGACCAACGCGAATGTCGCGGCCAACGGATACGGCGCCATCGATCGATCGGCGTGGGCGGCCACCGTGTCGTTCATGGCGAAGCTCCCCGATGGCCCCATCGCGGGCACGCCGCCGACGGTCGATCAGCTGGTTGACGAAAGCCTGCTACCCGCTTGAGGGCGCCCGACGCCGTGCAACCGCTCCGCCGCGTCGAGCGTCTGCTCCACGATCATCATCGCGGTGACGGGCCCCACGCCTCCGGGGACGGGTGAGAGGGCGCTCGCGACGTCGCGGACATCCGCGGCCACGTCGCCGCAGATGCCCTCCTCGCACTCGTTGATCCCGCAGTCGATGACGACTGCGCCCGGCGCCACCATGTCGCGGGTGACGAGGCCGGGCGATCCGGCCGCCACCACCAGGATCTCTGCGCGGCGGGTCTCGGACGCGAGATCGGCCGTGGCGCGGTGGCAGACCGTCACGGTGGCATTCGCGGCGAGGAGCAGGAGTGCCACGGGACGGCCGATGACCGGCGATCGACCGATCACGACGACGCGACGGCCGGCGACCCCGATCTCCGAGGCGCGCAGGAGGGTCATGACCGCCCGGGCC
The DNA here is from genome assembly GCA_963805645.1 of uncultured Chloroflexia bacterium. Classification (GTDB taxonomy): domain Bacteria; phylum Chloroflexota; class Limnocylindria; order QHBO01; family QHBO01; genus CAVXEH01. Next base: position 166,289 of record CAWDVA010000010.1, read on the forward strand.
GTGGCGGGGACGAGGGCCGGCTCGTTCCGTGCCAGGTGGCCGGCGTTCACCGGTGTTGCTCCGTCCACGTCCCTGGACGGATCGATGGCACCGACGATCGCCGCGCCGTCCAGGCGTTCCGGGATGGGCTGGGCAACGACGATCCCGGCGGCTCCCGGACCGGCTCCCGGACCGGCTCCCAGGCCGCGAATCAGGTCGACCACCTGCGCGGTGTCGGCTCCGTCCTTGGGCTGCACGATCACCGGCTCGAGACCGGCACGGGAGGCCGCGCGTGACACGCTGGTGGCGTAGATGGCCGAGGGACCATCCGTCGAGAAGCGGACGATGGCCAGCCGTGGAGGACCGCCGGTCGCCGTCGCCAGCGCTTCGGCGCGCTCACGGGCCTGTGCGCGCAGGTCGCCGGCGACCGCTCTGCCGTCAAGCAGGCGGGCGCTCACGATGGCTCTCTCACCCGAGCCGCTCTGCCACGAGTGCCAGGGCGGCGGCCTCCACCTCCGTTGCGGCGGCCTCGAGCCGCGCGACCTCGCGGGGGGCGCTGCTCGCGATCTCCGTCTCCGCGGGGAGGTACGGCAAGTTGATCCGGACGTTCAGGATCGCGCCGCGGATCGCCGCCGAGGCGAGCTGCGCGGCCACGCCGGCGTCGCTGGCGGCGTTCGGGTTGCCGATCGGCGCGATGCGGGCGGCGAGCTGGAGAACCTGCTCCGCCGTTCGAGCCGTCTCGAGGGGCACCGTCGCGGCCAGGATGAAGGCGTCTCCCATGGCGACCTTGCGCGCGGCTTTCTGCTCGTCCGTCTCACGCGGCAGGCGTCGCGCCCGCATCACCGCGTCGTAGGCGTCCGAGTCGCGCTCCGCGAGCTCGAGCAGGCGATCTCGAAGGCCAACGGCCTCGGTGCCGATCGCCTGGACCTCGGCGTCGACGGCCTCGTAGCCGGCACGGCCCGCCGTGAGCGAGGCGACCATCGACACCAGCGACGCGCCGAGGGCGCCGGCGATCGCCGCCGCGCTCCCGCCGCCGGGCACCGGAGCCGAGCTTGACAGCGCGGACGCGAGTCCGCGCACGGACTGCTCGGTGAGGGTCCGGGATGGTGTCGCGCCCGGGGATGCCTCCGTCATGGGTTACCTCGCTCAGGCGTGGCGGCCCGAACGGACCGCACGAGGCGCCTGGTGCGATTGTACGGGCGTCATCCGCGGCCCGGTGAAGGCGGGCGCGCGGGCCTAGGCGGCCGGACGCTCCTCCTCGAGGGCGTCGAGGAACCACCGCCTGCGACTTGCATCCCAGCTGAGCACGGCGCGTCCGCGGGACGTCTCGAGGTCCAGGGTCAGGCGGGGGCCGCGGTCGACCGGGTAGGCATGACGCTCATCGCGCACGCCTCTCAGAGCGGTGACGGCGACCTGCGCCCCTCCCCACGCGATGCTGGTGGGTCGCGCGCTGTCGCGGTCCCAATGGACCCGGGCGGGAATCGGTGTGGCATTCGAAGCCATGGCAGTGCCTCCTCCGCTTTCTTGACCTGCTCCGGCACTGAACAGGCGTTCGATTTGGACCGATAGCATACGAACGGGCGTTCTATTCGTCAACCCCGTCGCCTGGCCGTGGCGTCTTGCCGGAGCGGCCGGGCCGCTCGCCGAAGTCGAAGCGGCGCTCCGGCCGATCGCGGAGGAGACGAGCGCGCGTGATGGCCCGCTCGCCGAAGCGCTCTCGGACGGCATCGATGGAGGCAGCCAGGCGATCCGTTCGGTCCGGGGCATCGAAGAGGGTGAGCTGCTGGCTGGCGGTCAGGCCGATGGCGGTGAGACCGATGAGGCGGACGGCGCGACCCTTCTCGAGGGTGCGGTCGAGGAGGGCCATCCCGGCCGCGTACAGGGGCTCGCTCTCCCGGACGGCACGGCCGAGCGACGTCTGCCGGGTCAGCGTCTCGAAGCCCTCGTACCGAAGCTTGAGCTGGACGGCGCTCGCCGCGAGATGGTGATGGCGGAGGCGGGAGGCCACCGAATCGGCCAGGTCGAGGAGCGTCGCATCCAGACGGTCGCGATCGACGACATCGCGACCAAAGGTGTGCTCGTGCCCGATGCTCTTGGGGTCCTGGACCGGCACCACGGCGGACGGGTCGATGCCGCGCGCCCGCGCCGACAGGTCCCCGCCGTGCTGGCCGAACCGCCGGCGGAGGGTTCCCTCCGGCACAGCGGCGAGCTGTCCGATGTTGGTGACCCGGAATTCGCGAAGCGCCTCCTGCGCACGAGGACCCACGCCCCACAGGCGGCTCACCGGGAGCGGCGCCAGGAACGCGGCCTCCTCCCCGGGCGGCACGACCACGAGGGCATCCGGCTTGCGAAGGTCGGAGGCGACCTTGGCGCACAGCTTGTTGCTCGCCACGCCGACGCTCACCACCAGCCCCACCTCGTCCAGGATCCGACGCTTGAGCGCGCGGGCGATCGCCTCGCCGTCCCCGAAGGCCGCCGCGCTGGCGGTGACGTCGAGAAACGCCTCGTCCAGGCTGATGGGCTCGACCAGGGGCGTGTAGGAGCCGAAGATGCGCATGACCTGCTCGCTCAGCTCGCGGTACCGATCCGGGTGCCCTCGCAGGAAGACCCCGTTCGGGCAGAGCCGAGCCGCCGTGCGCAGGGGCATGGCCGAATGCACGCCGTAGCGCCGCGCCTCGTAGGAGGCGGCGCTGACCACGCCGCGCGCTCCGGGATCGCCGCCCACGATGACCGGCTTGCCGCGGAGCGTTGGATCGTCGAGGACCTCGACCGAGGCGTAGAACGCATCAAGGTCCGCGTGGAGGATGGTCCGCATGGCTAGTCCGTGCCCGGGTAGCGCCCGAACGCCCCGGGGTTCAGCTCGGGGAGCAGGCGGGCCGCCTCCCCCTCCAGCGCCCGCGAGACATCGGCCGGCAGCGCCCTGAAGGGTCGGAGCTCCGGGTACGGCGCACCGGCGGCATCCCGGCGCGGCAGCCAGGTGCCCGCCACCATGCCATCCACGAGGAAGGTGGGCAGCACGTCCGCGTTGCGGGTGATGACCGTGGTTCGATGGTCTTCCGGGAGCACCCGGGTGCGATCGCGCGTCCCGTAGGCGAGCAGCAGGCTGTCCCATCGGGCGAGAAGGCGTGGTGGCGCCGGCGTCTCCCCGGCCGGTCGGGGAGCATCGGCCAGGTCGAGGAGCTCGCGGTTCGCCTCGTCCCGAAGGCGGACGAGCCGGTCACCGATGGACGCCAGCGCCGACCGCATGGCGGGCAGGTTGCGGCCGCGCCCGACGTACGCCGCCAGGTCATCGGCCGTTGCCGGACCGAACGCGCGCAGGTAGCGCTCCGCGAGGTGGGTGGCCGCACGCGCGACATCGGCCTCCTCGGTGGCGGGCGGTCCGAGCCAGTCGGCGGCGGGGACGTAGCGGCTGCGCCCGTAGGCCTCGCCGTCGTACGGCACCTGGATCAGGGGCACGCTGGCGCTGAAGTGTCGCCACAGGCAGCGGTTGCCGGGCAGCGGCGTGTCCCCGATCTCCGCGAGGAGGATCCGCTCGATCTCGTGGATGGCCAGGGGCTTGTCCCGCATGGCGGCGAGCACGGCGGGATGCGCAGAGGCGATCCGGCGGCCGAGGGTCGAGGTGACCGGGTCCTGCTTGAAGCCGGTTCGCCACTGGGCGGCCCGATAGGGCAAGGTCACCGTGGAAGCGGGCCAGAAGTCCTCGGAGCGCACGACGTGCACGGTGATGCGCATCAGGGACGCGCGGACGACGGAACGCCGCAGCCGTGCCTCGGCGAGGTCGGGGGCTGTGGAGCGGGCATCCATCCGCGCGTGCAACGCCAATCGGGGCCAGTCGGGGTGCTGGGCCTGGAGCGAGCCGACTCGCCCCACGAGGTCCGGAACCGCCGTCTGCTCCAGCGGCTCGAGCAGGCCCTGGCGGGCCAGGGTCGCGCGGTTGAGCTCCCTGAGCGTCAGGCGCTGCGGCGCCATGGCGCGAGGCCGGTCAGCCGAGCTTGCGGATGACGCCGACGACCTTGCCCTGGATCTGCACCTCGGTGGCGTAGATGGGCTCCATCTCGCTGTTGGCCGGCTGGAGCCGGATGCGGTCCGCTTCGCGGAAGAAGCGCTTGAGTGTGACGCCGTTGTCCTCGAGCAGGGCGACGACAATGTCCCCGTCTCGGGCCGTTGCCTGCGGCTGGACGATCACATAGTCCCCGTCGTCGATCAGCGCGTCGATCATGCTCTTGCCCCGGACCCGGAGGACGTACGAGCCGTCGCGAGCCTCGATGGACCGCGGTACGTCGAGCGACTCGGCCGCGTCGGCGTAGGCCTCGATCGGCTGCCCGGCCGCGATCTCGCCGAGGACGGGGAGGCTCACCACGTCGCGCTCGACCGGCATGCGGAACGGGGTGACCCGGCCGGCAGCGCGCGTGGAGCGCTTTCCCTCGGCGCGCGGCGTGAGACGGAGCGCGCGGGAGCTGTGGGTGCCGCGCTCGAGCAGGCCGTCACGTTCGAGCGCGATGAGGTGGTGGTGGACGGCGGAGGTGGATGCCAGGCCCACCGCGTCTGCGATCTCTCGGACCGATGGCGGATAACCCCGCTCCGCGACAGTGCGCGCGATGCATTCGAGGATCTTCTGCCGACGGTCGACGTCGTGCCTGGTCACGCCTGGGCGCCCTCCACTGCGCTTCGGTTGCCAGCCGACCCTAGCAGAACAGGTGTTCTATCGTCAAGCGCCGGCGCCCGGTGCGGGCCGCATCGCCGCCCTCTGCTAGAATCGGCGCCCCACCGACCACCGGAGGCCCATCCCGCGTGAACCGTTCCGGCCGCTGGCGCTACGTGCGCCTCGCCCAGCTCGTCTGGAAGCTGCCCACCTACGCCCGCGTGGTCTGGGGCATCCTGCGCGACCGGCGGACGCCGCTGTACCTCAAGGTGCTGTTGGGCGCGGCGCTGGCGTACCTCGTCACGCCCCTCGACCTGATCCCGGATGCGCTCCCGCTCATCGGCCAGGCAGATGACCTGACGGTCCTGCTCCTCGTCCTCGACGTCTTCCTCGCCAATGCGCCCCGGGAGGTGCGCGAGGAGCACTGGGAGCGGGCGCGCGCCGGCACCGCGCAGCTCGATGGCGATCTCGAGCAGCTGCGGGTCCTCCTCGGCGATCGCTACGACAGGATCCGGGACACGCTGCCGGACCTGCTGGAGCGCTACGGCGACATCCGGGAGCCGGCGGCGATGCGCGAGGCGCTGGCCCGCTGGCGAACGCAGCGGCTGGCCAACGACGGGGCGGATCGGCTGGACCCGGTGAAGCCCGGCCCGGTCCGGGATCCGGCACTGAACTGACGACCCAGCGCCGGCCGTCAATCGGCCGACCGCAGCAAAGAGGGACCGACGAACCATCATGAAGGTGATCCTGAAGCACGATGTGAAGGGCCTTGGTCGCGAAGGCGACATCAAGGATGTCAAGGACGGCTACGCCCGCAACTTCCTGATCCCCAACGGCGCCGCCGTGGTGGCCGATACCGGGGCCGTCAAGAACTGGGAGCGGCATCGGACGGAGCGCGAAGAGCGCGACCGGCAGCTTCGGGCGGAGGCGGAGGCCATCGCGGAACGGCTCGGCGAGCTGCGCCTCGAGATCGCCGTCAAGGCCGGCGAGAAGAACCGGCTCTTCGGGTCGGTGACCAACCGCGAGATCTCCGAGCTTCTGTCGAAGGAGGGAATCGAGATCGACCGGCACCAGATCGCTCTCCATGAGCCCATCAAGACGGTCGGCGACCACCGCGTCACCGTGCATCTGGCGAGTGGCATCGATCCCCAGGTACTGGTGGTGGTCACGCCCCAGCACTGAGAGCCTGTGACCGAATTCGCGGTCCGGTCTTCGTCCTGAGCGGTCAGGCGGGTCTCGACCCGGAGTCCGTGAGGCGCCTGGAATCGAACGGCCCGGGGATCGAGCAGCGCGACAGGCAGAACACGTGGCCGGTCCCGGTGAGCCGGGACCGGGCTCCTGCCGGCAGCCGACGCCGGCAGCACGCGCCGGCGCGGACGTGACAGTCAAGGTGTCGCGTCCCGGTGCTCTCCTTGTCGCGAGCTCGTGCCGTCGGAGGGTCGCATGTCCACAGGTTGGACGGGGTTGTCCCCAGCGAAGTTCGTGATTGGTGGATAGCCACGTGCATAAGTCCCGCACAGGCGGCCGCGAGCCGATACGGTGCGCTGGTCTGCCCCATCGGCTCCGTCATCGCATTCCGCAGGTCGCCATGAATCCTCGCCCCCTCGTGCCGCGCGCATGAGCATCGACAAGCTCGCACCCCAGGCCATCGACGCCGAGCAGAGCGTCCTGGGCGCGATCCTCATTGACGCCGACGCGATCCTGAAGATCGCCGACTTCCTGCGCCCCGCGGACTTCTACCGCCAGCAGCACGCCGATGTGTACGAGGCCATGCTGGCCCTGCACGGCCAGCGGGAGCCGCTCGACCTGGTGACGGTCGGAGACGAGCTGGCGCGCCGCGAGCGGCTTGACGCGATCGGTGGCCCGGCCTACCTGGCGGGCCTCATGAACGGCGTCCCGACCGCCGTCCACGTCGAGCACTACGCGCGGATCGTGGAGCGCAAGTCGGTCCTTCGCAATCTGATAGCGGCGGCGGGGCGCATCGCCGCGGTCGGCTACGAGGAGGCCAACGACACCGAGGTCGCCATCGACCGGGCGGAGTCGATCCTGTTCGAGATCAGCCAGCGCCGGACCCAGGGTGGCTTCGAGTCCCTCAGCACCCTCCTCGGCCAGGCGTATGACCGGCTCGAGTACCTGCACGAACATCGGGGCCAGATCCTGGGCATCCCGTCCGGCCTCTCCCAGATGGACACGCTTCTCGGCGGCTTCCAACCCTCGGACCTCATCATCCTCGCCGCCCGGCCGAGCGTGGGGAAGACGAGCATGGCGCTGAACATCGCCCAGCACGCATCGGTGCGCGAGGGGAAGAAGGTCGCCGTCTTCAGCCTGGAGATGAGCAAGGAGCAGCTCTCCCTGCGCCTGCTGTCGGCGGAGACCGGGATCAACCCGCGGCCCCTCCAGACCGGGTTCATGGAGGAGACGGACTGGAGCAAGATCGCCACGGTCATGAACGACATGGCCACCGCGCCGATGTGGATCGATGACTCGCCGGCGCTCTCGGTGATGGAACTGCGGACGAAGGCCCGGCGCCTGGAGGCGGAGCAGCACGGCCTCGACCTGATCATCGTCGACTACCTGCAGCTGATGCAGGCCAGCGTCCAGAGCCGCGAGCCGAACCGGGTGCAGGAGGTCAGCGAGATCAGCCGCGGCCTCAAGCAGCTGGCGCGCGAGCTCAAGGTGCCGGTCATCGCCCTGTCGCAGCTGTCGCGCGGCGTGGAGCAGCGCGGCTCGGCGGAGCCTCGCCTCTCGGACCTTCGGGAGTCCGGGTCCATCGAGCAGGACGCGGACGTGGTCATCTTCCTCTATCGCGACGGCGAGCAGAACGCGGAGAGCGAGGTCGAGCTGGTCAAGGCCAAGGTCGCCAAGCATCGCAACGGACCCATCGGCGAGGTGCCCCTCCAGTTCCGCAAGTCGACCACCCGCTTCTTCACCGTCGTTCGCGAGGAATCCGTCGCTCCGTTCGCCTGAGAGGCCACGGATCTCGGGCGTTCCGCGGTTTCTCCTCACCGATCCGATGGCCGCGAGACTCTGTACACACGCTTGAACCCGCGTGTATAGTCGGCGGCTGAACGTCCGGCCACGCTCAACCCCGAGTCGTCCCGATCCGGCAGCACAGGCGCGCACGCGATCAGCACTGGCCCGAGGACTCGACGAGACCGTCAGGAGCCGCAGGTCGAGGCGCGCGCACAGGAGGCAAGGGAAAGGGTGTACGCCGACAAGACCATCCGCTGCCGAGACTGCGGGATGGACTTCGTCTTCAGCGCCGGCGAGCAGAAGTTCTACGCCGAGAAAGGGCTCATGAACGAGCCCCAGCGCTGTCAGAGCTGCCGCGCGGTGGCGAAGCAGAACCGCGCGCTGGGCATCAGCAACGGCGGCGGGGGTCAGCGGGAGATGCACGCCGCGGTCTGCGCGGAGTGCGGAGGGCAGGCGCTCGTGCCGTTCCTTCCCCGGAACGATCGCCCCGTCTACTGCAGCAGCTGCTTCGACAAGGTGCGCGCCCAGGCCTGAGCGAGCACGATCGGCACCGGCCGGTCACAGCGACACGACGAGCGCCGTCCCGCATTGCGGGGCGGCGTTCTGCGTACCATACGCACTGCGGCTGCCGGGGCCGCCCGATAGCCGGAGGTTCGCGCCCGCACATGTCCGTCATCGCCGTCGTCGGCGCGCAGTGGGGAGACGAGGGCAAGGGCAGGGTCGTCGACTACCTCGCGGCGGATGCGCAGCTCGTCGTGCGCTACGGCGGCGGCAACAACGCCGGCCACACCGTCGTCAACCCCCACGGGCACTTCAAGCTCCACCTCGTCCCGTCAGGGATCTTCTACCGCGGCACCCGGAACCTGCTGGGCAACGGCCTGGTGATCAACCCCCCAGCCCTCCTGGGCGAGCTGGACGGCCTCGCCGCCGCCGGGTTCGACTGCGAGAACCTGTTCATCGCCGACCGCGCCCACCTGGTGATGCCGTGGCACGTCCTGCTCGACCAGCTCGAGGAGCGGGAGCGGGGCGCCGCGAAGCTGGGGACCACCTCCCGGGGGATCGGGCCGGCCTACGTCGACAAGGTCGCGCGGCGCGGCATCCGGGTCGTGGACCTCCTCGATCCCGACGGGTTCCGGCGTGCCCTGGGCGTCAGCCTGGAACGGGTTCGTCGCACCGTCACCGACTACTACCGCGCCGGTGGCGCGAACGACCCGCTGGCCGATCTCGTTGCAGGAGCGACGGACGAAGTCGCCATTGCCCGCAGCTACCTGGCGGCCGCAGAACGCCTGGCGCCGCACGTGGTCGACGGCCAGGCGCTGGTGGACGAGGCGCTGGCCGCGGGCGAGCGGATCCTGCTCGAGGGCCAGCTGGGGACGATGCGCGACCTCGACTGGGGCGTCTATCCCTACGTCACCAGCTCGTCGCCGATCCCCGGTGGGGCGAGCCTGGGCGCAGGCCTGCCGGCGGTTCGCATCGACCGCGTGCTGGGCGTGGCCAAGGCCTACACCACCGCGGTGGGTGCCGGTCCGTTGCCCACCGAGCTCACCGACGCCGATGGCGACGCGCTCCGCGAGCGTGGTGTCGAGTACGGCACCTCCACGGGGCGGCCGCGCCGCTGCGGCTGGTACGACGCGGTGGCGGTCCGCTTCTCCGTCCGTCTGGCGGGATACTCGAGCATCGCCCTGACAAAGCTCGACGTGCTCGACGGATTCGGACGCATCCGGATCTGCACCGCGTACCGGGACCCGGAGACGGGGACGGTGTGGAACACCGTGCCGGCGTCGGCATCGGTCTATGCGCGGCTCGAGCCGGTCTACGAGGAGCTGCCGGGCTGGGAGTCCGACTGCACCGCGGCCCGCTCGTGGACCGATCTGCCCCCGGCTGCACGCGCGTACGTCGAGCGCCTGGAGACGCTCGCCGGCGTGCCGGTGAGCCACGTATCGGTTGGGCCCGAACGGGAGCAGATGATCCTCCGCGGTTGAGGCGCGCCGCCCGCGGGTCGAGAATGGACTGAACGGGGTCGCCGGGAGGGTGGCGAATGGCGGAGATGATCCGCGCTGAGGCTCTGACCAAGTACTACGGCCGCCGTCGCGGGCTGGCGGGGCTCGACCTCGACGTGCGCCCCGGGGAGGTCTACGGGTTCCTGGGCCCCAACGGGTCGGGCAAGACGACCACGATCCGCATCCTCCTGGATCTCATCAGGCCGAGCGGCGGCCGGATCCTGCTCCTCGGGGAAGAGCCCCGCCGCGGAGGGCCGGCGCTGCGCCGGCGGGTCGGCTACCTCCCCGGCGACTTCGCGGTGGGGGGCGGGCAGACCGCCCGACAGCTGCTGATGCACCTGGGCTGGCTCCGTGGCGGGGTGGCGGAGGCGCGCATCGAGGGGCTCGCCGCCCGGCTCGACCTGGACCTCGACACGAGGATCGGCAGCCTGTCGAAGGGGAACCGCCAGAAGATCGCGGTGATCCAGACCTTCATGCACGACCCCGAGCTGCTCGTCATGGACGAGCCGACCAGCGGCCTGGACCCGATCATCCAGCAGCGCTTCCTGGAGCTGGTCGCGGAGGCACGCGCCGCGGGGCAGACCGTCTTCATGTCCTCGCACGTTCTCAGCGAGGTGCAGCAGAGCGCGGATCGGGTCGGCATCCTGCGCGACGGCCGGATGATCGCCGTCGAGGCGGTGGAGACCCTTCGCCGGCGCGCGGTTCGGCGGGTGGAGGTCCACTTCGACGCGGCCGTCGATCCCGGCGTGCTCGCGGACGTTCCGGGCGTCACCGAGGTGACCGCCCAGGGGGCCGTGCTGCGATGCCGGCTTGCCGGCCGTGCGGATGCGTTGATCAAGGCCCTGGCCCGCCACGGCGTGGAGTCCGTCAGCGTCGAGGAGCCGGACCTCCAGGAGCTGTTCTTCGCCTACTACGGCCCCGGGGAAGAGGAGGCGCCCGATGCTGCGTAGCGTGTTCGGCAAGACGCTCTGGGACCAGCGTCGCGGGCTGCTGGCCTGGGCCGTCGGGATCGGGGCGGTGGGCGTCCTGTACGCCGCCTTCTACCCCTCGTTCAACAACCCGGATATGCAGGAAGCCATCAAGGCCTATCCCAAGGGCCTCCTCGAGGCGATGGGCATGACCGACATCGGGACCGCGGCCGGATACCTGGGCTCGACGAGCTTCGGCCTCCTGGGCCCGGCGCTGATCATCGTGATGGCCGCGGCGCTCGGGGGCGGTGCGATCGCCGGTGACGAGGACTCGGGGCGGCTGGACCTGACTCTGGCCCACCCCGTCTCGCGGTGGAGCCTGGCGCTTCAGCGCTTCGGCGCCCTGGTGGTTGCCATGCTGCTCGTGAGCATCGTGCTCGGCGTGGCGCTCATCGCCGTCTCGGGGCCGGCGCAGCTGGGCGACATCGGTCCGGCCAACCTGCTCGCCACCTCCGTGCATCTCGCGGCGCTGGGGACCTTCTTCGGCGCGCTGGCCTTCGGTGCCGGCGCCGCGACCGGGAGCCGGGGTCCCGTCTATGGCCTCGTCGCGGTGGTGGCGGTCGTGGGCTATTTCGGCAACAACCTGGGCCAGCGCATCACCGGGCTGGGCTGGCTGCACGATGTCTCGCCCTTCCGCCTCTACGCCAACGGAGCCCCGCTGAGCCATGGACTCCAGCCGTTGGACCTGGCCCTCCTCGCGGCGGCCGCCATCGTCCTGGTCGTGCTCGGGACCCTGGCCTTCGACCGGCGCGACCTGGCGGTCTAGCATTCGTCGAAACCTGATGACGGCCGCGGCAGGCCCCCGGGCTGGCTGACCCAGCGACCCGCGAGGCACGCCGCCGCCCCAACCCCGATGAGTGCGAGGTGTTCGGTGAAGATCGGCGTCATCGTCCCCCAGGGATGGACCGGCGAGTACGACGGTTGGGAGCCGGCGCGGGCCTGGGCGCGGACGGTCGCCGTGGCGCAGCAGGCCGAGCGGCTCGGGTTCGAGTCGGCCTGGCTCTTCGACCATTTCCACACCGTTCCCCGTCCGACCGACGAGCTCACGTTCGAGGCGTTCACCTCGCTGTCGGCGCTCGCCGCCGTCACGCGCCGCATTCGGCTGGGGCACGTCGTGGTCTGCAACGGGTATCGAAACCCGGCCCTCGTGGCGAAGATGATTTCCACCATGGACGTCATTGCGGGGGGCCGCATGGAGCTGGGGATCGGCGCCGGCTGGAAGCGCGACGAGTGGCGTGCCTACGGCTACGGCTTCCCCGAGACCCGCGAGCGGCTGGCGATGCTCCGCGACGGCCTGGAGGTGATCCACGCCATGCTGGCCCCCGGCCGCACGGCGCACGCCACGCACGAGGGCCCGCATGCCTCCGTGCGGGACGCCATCAACCTGCCGAAGGGGCTGCAGGAGCCGCGCATCCCGATCATGGTCGGCGGCAACGGACCGAACGTCACCTGGCGCCTCGCCGCCCGCTACGCGGACGAGCTGAACCTCGACGGGCTCTCGCCGGAGGAGCTGCGCGAGGCCCTGCCCACCATCCGGGAACGGTGCAAGGAGATCGATCGCGACCCGGGCAGCCTGCGCATCAGCGTCCACGCCTGGTGGGGGACCGATGCCTGGCGCGATCCCGGCCCGGCCCGCCAGGCGCTTCTCCGGGCGTACGCCGACCTGGGGGTCAGCCGGGTGATGGGCCTGCTCCAGGCCTCGGCCGATGGCGACGAACCCCTCGAGGCGCTCGCGGCGGACGCCGCGGCGGCGGGGATGGCGCTCGCATCCTGAGCCGGCGGTCGGGCGGCCTGCGGCGGGCGGGGGTGTGTCGAGCGCCGGGCCCGTCCGTTCGGCGGCCGGCCCCGTACCCACCGGTGTGAGCTCGCCCGTGCCCCGCGTGATCGCCTGGTTCCGTCGCGACCTGCGCGGGGTGGACCAGCGCATGCTGGCCGAGGCGACGGCCCTTGCGGCCGACGTCGTGCCGGTCTTCGTTGCCGACCCGGCGATCCTGGCAGCGAACGCCGCGGCTGCTGCGCGGGTCGCCTGGTACCGGGCCAGCGTCGCGGCGCTCGACGCAGAGCTGCGCCGAATTCGGCTCCGGCCTGGTCGTGCTGCACGGCGGGCCTGCGGCGGTGCTGCCCGGACTGCTGGCCGAGATGGGCGCCACGGCCGTCTTCGCCACGCGCGACGAGGAGCCGGCCGCCGTTCGGCGCGACGAGGCGGTGGCTCGCCGCGTGCCCCTGCGGCTGGTCGACGACCAGCGGCTGGTCCGGCCGGGAACGGTGCGGACCGCGGCCGGCGGGCCGTATGCGGTCTTCACCCCGTTCCGGCGGGCGCTCGAGTCCCGCCTCGGCGATGACCCGGGGCTCCTCGCCGAGGCCCACCCGCGCCCGGAGCGGCTTGCGCGCGCGAGGGACCTGGCGGTGGGCGACGGGCTCGCCGCATTCCCCACCACCGCTTCTGGCGTGGAGCTCCCTGTCGCCGGTTCCGCGGCCGCGCTCGAACGGCTGGCTTACTTCGCGGCAGGCCGCCTGCCCCGCTACGCGGCGGACCGCGACCGCCCGGGCGCGAGCGCGACCTCGCGCCTCTCGCCCTACCTGCGGACCGGCGCGCTGAGCATCCGCGCCGCCTGGCGGGCGGCGCTCGAGGCAGGGCGGCATGGCGACGCCTGGCGCCGGGAGCTTGCCTGGCGCGAGTTCTTCGCGGAGCGCCTGGCGGCCGGGGCGCTGGCTGCGCCGGAGGAGCGAGAGCCGGGCGGGCCCTCCGGATCCGCCAACGACGAGGCGTTCGCGGCCTGGCGCGACGGTCAGACCGGCATCCCGCTGGTGGACGCAGGGATGCGCGAGCTGGCGGCGACCGGATGGATGCACAACCGGGCGCGGCTGGTCACGGCCGGCTTCGCCGTCAAGCAGCTCGGCATCGACTGGCGCCGGGGCGAGGCGCTCTTCATGGATCGCCTGCTGGACGGCGACCTGGCCCAGAATCGCGGCAACTGGCGCTGGGTGGCCGGGGTCGGGGCTGGGTCCGCGCCGTGGTTCCGGGTCCTCAACCCCGTCGTCCAGGCCCGGCGCTTCGACCCGGATGCGGGGTACCTGCGGCGGTGGCTGCCCGAGCTGGCGGGGCTGGAGGCTGATGCCGTCCACGAGCCCTGGCGGGTGACCGCGGCGGAGCGCCGCGGTTACCCCGACCCGATCGTCGACCTCGACGTCGCCCGGCAGGCGGCGCTGGCGAGGTACCGGGCGGCGCGCTTGACGGACTCCCCTTGACCGTGCGGCGGGACGAGTGACGGGTGGCCCCCGGACACTCCCCTGCGCCGTGGGCCCGGCGGGCCCGTCGGTCGGTCGCGCGGGTACCCTATACTCCCGAAAAGGCGACGCGGACGATCTTCGTGCACCCGATTCGAGCGGTCACCCCTCCCGGCGACGACCAAGGCCCGCGCGGCTGCCAGCCGAGCGCGGGCGTTCTCATATCCGACCGCACCCAGGAGGCCGCACGGAGCGCCGGCTCACACACCGCGAGGAGGCTGGATTGATCGAACGGCGGGGTATGGTGCGAGATGCGGCCGAGACGCGCCTGCGTCGGGCGTACGGCTTCGAGGAGGTGGCCCTGGTTCCCGGGGCCGTGACCGTCGACCCGGCCGAGGTCGACCTGGCCACCGAGATCGCCGGGCGCCGGCTGGAGATTCCCTTCATCGCCGCGGCAATGGACGCGGTCTCGGACGTCGACTTCGCGGTGCGCATGTCGACCGCCGGCGGCGTGGCCTTCATCAACCTCGAGGGGCTTCACACCCGCTACGAGGACGCGGCCCCGATCATCGAGCGGGTCGCCGCGGCCGCGAGCGGCCACGAGGCTGCCCGCATCCTCGCCGATGCCTACGACGCCCCGGTGCGCGACGAGCTGATCGGCGCGCTCATCACCCGGGTCAAGGCCCAGGGCGGGATCGCCGCCGTCGCCACGACTCCCGCCTCGGCCTGGCACCACGCCGAGGTCGCCGCCGAGGCGGGCGCCGACCTGTTCCTGGTCCAGTCCCAGGTCTCGAGCGCGCGGCACATCTCCACGTCCGGCCGTGTCCTCTCCCTTGCCGACCTGACCGGCGGCCTGCGCATCCCGGTCCTGGTGGGCAACACGGTGAGCGGCGAGGCCGCCTACCAGCTGATGCACCAGGGCGCGGCCGCGGTCCTGGTGGGTGTCGGCCCCGGTGCGGCCTGCACGACCCGCGAGGTGCTGGGCATTGGCGTTCCGCAGGTGAGCGCCACGCTGGAGGTGGCGGCGGCGCGTGACCGATTCGCCGACGAGACCGGGCGCTACGTACCGGTGATCACCGACGGCGGCATGAAGACCGGTGGCGACATCGCCAAGGCGATCGCATCGGGAGCCGATGCGGTGATGCTCGGTTCTCCGTTCGCCGCGGCGCTCGAGGCGCCGGGGCGCGGGTTCAACTGGGGCATGGCGGCGCCCTCGGCTACCCTGCCGCGCGGAACCCGGATCAAGATGGGTGACCGGTTGTCGCTCGACCAGATCCTGTTCGGTCCGTCGACCACCACCCACGGGACGCAGAACCTGGTCGGGGCGCTGCGCCAGTCCATGGCGGCCCTGGGCGCGCGGACGATCCGCGAGATGCACGCGGTCGAGATGGTGATCGCCCCGGCCATCGCCACCGAGGGCAAGTCCTGGCAGCTCGCCGGACGCGAGTAGGAGCGATGGACCGATCCGCCGTGCAGGCATGGCTGGACCGGTACGTCGCCGCCTGGCGGGCGAACGCGCGCGGCCCGATCGAGGCGCTCTTCACCGAGGATGCGGCGTATCGGTTCCATCCCTACGACGGTGAGGATGACGTGGTCAGGGGATCATCCGCCATCGCAAACGCGTGGCTGGAGAATCCCGACGAGCCGGACAGCTGGGACGCCCGCTACGAGCCGTTCGCGGTGGATGGTGAGCGAGCGGTGGCCACCGGCTACAGCCACTACCGGGTCCGCGGCGACAAGGACGAGCGCACGTATCACAACGTGTTCCTGCTCGAGTTCGCGGCTGACGGGCGCTGTCGCGCGTTCACCGAGCTGTACATGCGCGAGCAGCAACCGTGAGCGACGGATGGAGCGAGGTGGGTGACCGCGTCTTCGTGCGGCGCTACCGGACCTGGAATGGCGAGCCCTTCGACCAGAACGTCGGGGCGATCCTGGGAGCCGATGGCGTCGCGGTGATCGACACCCGCGCGTCGCATCGGCTGGCGGACGAGCTGCGGGCCGACCTGCGCGCCCTCTCGCACCAGCCGGTGGTCGCGGTGGTCAACACGCACCACCACTGGGACCACACCTGGGGAAACAGCCGGTTCGCTGGCGTCCCCGGCTGGGGCCATGCCCGCTGCGCGGAACGCGTGGTCTCCGACTCCGAGGAGCGGAGACGCCATATCAGCGAGGTGGAGCCATCCCTGGCTGATGAGCTCGCGGAGGTGATCTTCAGCCCGCCCGACCACACGTTCACGGCCGCCGCCACGGTGGACCTGGGAGACCGTCAGCTCGAGCTCCGGCACCTGGGGTTCGGCCACACCGACAACGACGTGGTGATCGCCGTCCCCGACGCAGCGGTCCTCTTCGCCGGCGACCTGCTGGAGAACGACGCGGCGCCCGGGTTCGGCGACGCCTACCCGGTCGCCTGGGCGGCGACCGCCCTGCGCCTCTCGACCCTGGTCAGCGGAGCAGTGGTGCCCGGCCACGGGAGCGTGGGCGATCGCGCCTTCGCCGATCGCCAGGCCGCGGACCTCGCCGCGCTGGCGGGGCTGGGACGGTCCCTGGTGGAGGGTCGGCTCGACAAGGAGGAGGCGGTCCGTCGCTCCCCGTTCCCCGCGGCGCCCACGGCCACCGCCCTGGAGCGGATCCGCCTGGAGCTGGAAGGAGGTACCTCGTGAACCGCGACGACCTGCAGGCCTGGCTCGATCGCTACGTGGCGGCCTGGCGCACCTACGACCGCGCCGCGGTGGAGGCGCTCTTCACGCCGGATGCTGTCTACCGATGGCGCCCGTACGGCGCCCACCGCATCCTCCGGGGTCGCGACGCCATCGGCGCCTGGTGGATGGAGGAGCCGGACGAGTCCCGGAGCGACGGGCAGGGCTGAGCCGGTCGCAGGTAGCGGATCCGGACGGACCGATCCCGGGGCCGATAGACTGCACGCCGTGACGGAGGACGCCGACCGCGCCGAGCCAAGCCGCCGCGATCGCGGTCGGACGGTTCACGGTGAGGCCGCAAACGCCGGGCACCGCGTACTGGCCCCGGACGACGCCGAAGTCGAGGCCTACCTCGAGACCGCGCTCAACGCCCCGCCTCCCTCGCGTCCCGAGGAGCTCCCCGCCGAACCCGACACGGTCGTGGTCCTGGACTTCGGCTCGCAGTACGCGCAGCTGATCGCACGGCGGGTGCGCGAGCTGCACGTCTACTCCGAGCTCCTGCCGCACGACACGCCGTGGGCGGAGATCGAGCGCCGGAAGCCGAAGGCGATCATCCTGTCGGGCGGGCCGGCATCGGTCTATGACGAGGGGGCGCCCCAGGCCGACCCGGCGCTGTGGTCTGGCAGGATCCCGGTCCTGGGGATCTGCTACGGGCTGCAGCTGATGGCGCTGCACCTGGGTGGCGAGGTCGCTCCCGCCACCCGCCGCGAGTACGGCCCGGCGTCGGTCACGATCACCGCGGGGGGCGGCCTCTTTGAGGGAATCGAGCGCGAGCAGCCGGTGTGGATGAGCCATGGCGACTCCATCCTGCGCCCGCCCGAGGGATTCGAGGCCACTGCCCAGACCGACTCGACGCCGTACGCGGGGCTGGCCGACCCGGCCCGCAACCTGTACGGGATCCAGTTCCACCCGGAGGTGGTCCATACCCCCGTCGGCCGAGAGATCCTGCGCAACTTCGTGGTCGAGATCGCCGGCTCGAGGCCGACGTGGACCTCTGCCGGCTTCATCGAGCAGACGGTCGCGGAGGTGCGCGCCCGGGTGGGCGACGGGAAGGTGATCTGCGCCCTCTCCGGGGGCGTGGACTCGGCCGTGGCCGCGACCCTGGTGCATCGCGCCATCGGCGAGCAACTGACCTGCATCTACGTGGACCACGGCCTCATGCGCAAACGCGAGTCGGAGCTGTTGCGGCAGACCTTCGAGCAGAACCTGGGGATGCGCCTGGTGATGGTCGACGCTCGCGAGCGCTTCCTCCGCCGGCTGGCGGGGGTCACCGACCCGGAGGAGAAGCGGCGGATCATCGGCGACGAGTTCATCCGCGTCTTCGAGGAGGAGGCCGCGAGCATGGGCCAGATCGACTTCCTGGTGCAGGGCACCCTGTACCCCGACGTCATCGAGTCCAAGACCTCCGAGACCAAGGCCGCGGCGAAGATCAAGACCCACCACAACGTGGGCGGCCTCCCCGCCGACCTGCGCTTCAGCCTCATCGAGCCGCTGCGCTACCTGTTCAAGGACGAGGTGCGCCAGGTGGGCACCGAGCTGGGCCTGCCCGAGGCCATGGTCCAGCGCCAGCCCTTCCCCGGGCCGGGCCTGGCGATCCGGATCATCGGCGAGGTGACGGCGGACCGGCTCGAGACGCTGCGCGAGGCGGACTGGATCGTGATCGACGAGATCAAGGCCGCCGGCCTGTATCGGGCACTGTGGCAGTCCTTCGCGATCCTCACCCCGGTGCAGACGGTGGGTGTCATGGGCGACGGACGGACGTATGCGAACGTGGTCGCCATCCGCGCGGTCACCAGCGACGACGGGATGACTGCGGACTGGGCGCGCCTGCCCTACGAGGTGCTGGGTCGCATCAGCTCCCGGATCGTCAACGAGGTCCCGGGCGTCAACCGCGTGGTCTACGACATCAGCTCGAAGCCGCCGGCGACCATCGAGTGGGAGTAGCGGAGTCGCCGTGGCGGCCCACGATCTCCGGCGCGCTCGCCGCGCGCGCCGCCGACTCCGATCCGCGGGCTGGCTCGCCGTCGCGGCGGGGTCCCTGATCGCCGTCACCGCGCTCCTCGTGGCGCCCTTCTTCTTTCCCTTCGGTCTGGCGGCCGGCTCGCTGGCGATGCTCGCCGGGTGGCAGCTGGTGAGGCTGCGCGGCGCGCTGGGCGCGGTGCTCGCAGCGGGCGGCGGGCTGGTGGTCGCGGGCGCCGCGGCGGCGTCGGACGGCAGCCCGGCCGGGGTCCTGGCGGTGGTCCTATCGGGCGCATTGGGAGCCTGCAGCATCGCCGTGCTGCTGGTCGTCTACATCGATGCGGGATACCTGCCGAACGCCCGTCGCATCGATAACGACTAGCATTCCCGGTAATGTCCAGCTGGTTCGATCGTCTTCTTGGTGAGCTTCAGCGCCGTCAGGAGGAGCAGGACGCCCGTCGCGAGGGGCGCCCGCTCCCGCCGCGCGACCACCCGTCCGGGGACCGGTACCGAGGCGGGGCGACCCCCGGCGAGGGTGACGACGGACCCGACCCCACCGACGACCGGCCGACCCCCATCCGCGGCCGAAGCCGGCGTGCGGGGAGCCCGCGCCCCGGAGGCCCACCAGGATCTGGCCCGGGTGGCGGAGGCGGGTCGTTCGGCGGCCCATGGGCCGACCGCGACTGGAGCGAGTGGGGAGACTGGAGCCGCTATCGACGCTGGATCCTCCTGGGGCTCGGCCTGGTTGCGGTCATCGTGCTGCTCGCCATCGCGGGCGGCGCGGTCGACCTCCTGACCGACCTGCAGTGGTTCGGCGCCCTGGGTCTCTCCGGTGTCTTCCGGACCCGGCTCCTGGCCCAGGTTGGATTCTTCGCCATCGGCTACCTGCTGTTCGCCATCCCGGCGGTGGTCTCCGTCCTCGTCGCGCGCCGCATCGCACCGCGGGTACCGGTCCATCGGGTGGGGAGCGTGGAGATCCCGGACGTCTCGCGTCCGGCCACCATCGGCCTGGTCGTGGTGGCGCTCCTCATGGCGCTGGTCAGCGCCGCGGCCTGGAGCGGCGAGTGGCAGCAGATCCTCCTCTTCCTCAACGGCGGCAGCTTCGGGACCACCGATCCGCACTTCGGCCACGACATCGGCTTCTACGTCTTCGGCCTGCCCTTCTGGCGCTTCCTGCAGGCCTGGGGCATCGGGACCCTCATCACCATCCTGCTGCTCACCGCAGGCACCTATGCCGCCGGTGCGCTGCGCTGGCAGTTCCGGCTGAGCCGCCCGGTGCGCGCGCATCTCGCCATCCTGGGTGCCCTCCTCCTGCTCGTGACCGCTGCCGGCTACCAGCTCGACATCGCCGAGCTGAGCTACTCGACTCGCGGCATGGGCGCCGGCCTGGTGGGCGCCAGCTACACGGACCTCCACGCCCAGCAGCCCGCGTACGTGATCCTCACCGTGGTGGCGGTGCTCGCCGCCCTGCTGGTGCTGGCCAACACCTGGTTCCGCACCCTCTGGCTGCTGGGCATTGCCGCCGCCGGCTGGGTCGTCCTGTCCGTGGCAGTGGGCGGCATCTACCCGGCCTTCGTGCAGAACATCCAGGTCACCCCGAACGAGCTGTCGCTGGAGCGGCCCCAGATCGCCGCCAACATCGGGGCCACGCAGCAGGCGTTCGCGCTCGACACCATCACGCAGCAGACGTTCACCGGGTCACAGACGCCCACCCGGGCGCTCTTCACCGACAACGCCAAGACGCTGCAGAACGTGCGGCTGTGGGACTACCGGCCGCTGCTGGACACCATCAGCCAGACCCAGAACCTGCGCAGCTACTACCAGTTCCAGGACGTCGACATCGATCGCTACCAGATCAACGGGACCGAGCGCCAGGTGATGCTCTCCGGGCGCGAGCTCTCGGCATCGGCAGGGCAGACCTGGACGAACGAGCACCTCTTCTACACGCACGGCTACGGGATCGTGGCCGTCCCGGTCAATGCGGTGACCCCCGAGGGGCAGCCGGACTACCTGGTGAGCGGGATCAACCAGCAGGGTCAGCTGCCGGTCGGTCAGCCCCGCATCTACTTCGGCACCGCGGAGAGCAGCTACGTGGTGACCGGCACCCAGACCGCGGAGTTCGACTACCCCGTGGGCGAGAACCAGAACGCGACCACGACCTGGGCCGGCAAGACCGGCGTTGGCGTGGGCGGCTTCTTCAACCGGCTCCTCTACTCCCTCAAGTTCGGTGACTTCAACCTGCTCATCAGCAACCAGCTGACCGATGCCTCGCAGATCCTGTACCGCCGCACCCTGGAAGAGCGGGTCCAGGCCATCGCCCCCTTCCTGACCTACGACCACGACCCGTATCTGGTCACCGCGGACGGGAAGCTCCTGTGGATCTGGGACGCCTACACCACCTCGGCACGCTACCCGGACGCGCAGCCGCTCGACGGCAGCCTCTTCCCCGGCATGAACTACGTCCGGAACAGCGTGAAGGTCGTGATCGACGCCTACGACGGCTCGGTGCACTTCTACATCGCGGATCCGGCGGACCCGATCGTCAACGCCTGGGCCACGATCTTCCCGGGCCTCTTCCAGCCGCTTGACGCCATGAGCGCGGAGCTCCGGGCGCACCTGCGCTACCCGGAGGACCTGTTCACCGCCCAGAACGAGCAGTACCAGCTCTACCACGTCAGCGCCAACGACTCGGGCGCGGAAACGCTCTACTCCAAGCAGGACCGCTGGGCGCTCGCCACCCAGGGGAACGACGTGTCCGGGCAGTCGCAGGTCGTGGAGCCCTACTACGTGATCATGAAGCTCCCCGGCGAGTCCGACGCCGAGTTCGTCCTGATCCAGCCCATGGTCACCCAGGGTCGCAACAACATGATCGCCTGGGTCGCGGCGCGGATGGATCCCGGAGTCTACGGAGAGCGCATCGCCTTCCGCTTCCCGTCCGACACCAGCACCTTCGGTCCCGCCCAGATCCAGTCACGGATCAACCAGGACAGCACGGTATCGGCCCAGTTCACGCTCTGGTCGCAGGCCGGATCGAGCGTGGTGCGGGGCAACCTGCTGGTCCTGCCCATGGGGGACTCGATCATCTACGTGGAGCCGATCTTCCTCAAGTCCACCTCCACGGCTCAGCCGGAGTTCAAGCGGGTCATCCTGGCCACCCAGAGCAAGGTCGCCTTCGCAGACACCCTCGACCAGGCGCTGTCGCAGATCCTGGGCGAGTCGAGCGTGCCGCCTCCCGAGGGCGGGGGTGGTGGCGGTGGCGGCGGCCAGCTGCCCTCCGACGCCCCGGGCCTGGTGGCCCAGGCCCAGCAGCTCTACGCGGACGCCCAGTCGGCGCTCCGAAACGGCGACCTGGCGACCTACCAGGCCAAGATCGACCAGATGAACCAGGTCCTGCAGGCGCTGGCCCAGCTGGTCGGCACACCCGCTCCCTCCGCGAGCCCGTCGCCGGGCGCCTCAACCGCGCCGTCCGCATCGCCGTAGCGCGGGGCATGGGCGGGCTGGACGTCCTGGTCCTGGGCGGCGGCGGCCGCGAGCATGCGCTCGCGTGGCGCCTCGCGCGCGACGAGTCGGTCGCGCGCGTACGCATCGCGCCGGGGAACGGGGGGACGCCGGCGGTAGCCGAGACGGTGCCCGACCTGGATCCGGCGGACCCGGTGGCGGTGGCCCGCCACGCCTCACGGGAGCGCTACGACCTGGTGGTGGTCGGCCCCGAGGCGCCGCTCGCGGCCGGGGTGGCCGACGCGCTGCAGCAGGCCGCGATCCCGGTCTTCGGCCCTGCCCGCGGCGCCGCGCGCCTCGAGTCGTCCAAGGCGTACGCGAAGCGGCAGATGGGGCGGGCGGGGGTCGCGACCGCGGCCTGGCGCACGTGCACCGGTGTCGAGGAGGCGGTGGCGCACGCCCGCGCGCTTGACGCGGAGGGACGGCGTCTCGTGGTCAAGGCCGACTGGCTGGCCGCCGGAAAGGGCGTGGTGGTCCCCGACGATCTCGCCGGGACCGAGGCGGCGATCCGCACGCTGCTGTCCGATCCACGGCCCGGTCTCCAGGTGGTCCTGGAGGAGCGGCTGAGCGGTCCCGAGGTGTCGGTCTTCGCGCTGGTCAGCGGGACCGAAGTGCTCCCGCTGGCCTCGGCCTGCGACTACAAGCGGTTGGGTGACGGCGACGCCGGGCCCAACACCGGCGGCATGGGCGCCTACGCCCCGGTGCCCTGGTTCGGCGCGGCGGCGCTCGACGAAGCGGTTGCGACCATCTTCGAGCCCATCGCCTGGCTCCAGGCGCGCGACGGGCACCCGTACCGCGGGGTCCTCTACGCCGGCCTGATGATCACGGAGTCCGGCCCGGCGGTCCTCGAGTTCAACGCGCGCTTCGGCGATCCGGAGGCGCAGGTGCTGCTCCCCCTGCTCGACGGTGACCTGGCCGGCGCCCTGATGGCGGTCGCCGCGGGCGACCGGTCCGGCATGCGGGGCTCGGTCGGGCTGCGGGCGGGTGCCGCCGTCGGGGTGGTCGTCGCCTCGGAAGGCTACCCGGAGGCGACGGTCACCGGTCGTGAACTGCGCGGGGCCGATCCTGCGTCGGCAGCGGATGACGGAGCGCTCCTGTGCTTCCACGCCGGCACCCGGCGCGTGGACGGCGAGTACCGGTCCGCCGGCGGCCGCGTCGTGACCATCGTGGGACGCGGGAGCGATCTGGCCGGCGCGCGGGATGCTGCCTATCGCGGCATGGCGGGTGTCACGCTCGAGGGTGCACAGCACCGCACCGATATCGCGCGGCGCGAGCTTGCCACTCCGCCGGGACCGATGGCGGCAACGGCCTAGGACCCCGGCTCCCGTCCCGTGGGACCGAGCATCGCCACGATCCGCTGCTCGAGCGCGAGGATGCGCTCGTCGAGGGCCTGGACGTGCTCCAGGATCTCGCGGTTGCCGCGCAGCAGGTCGTCGTTCTGGCGCTCCTCCACGTCCGCCTCGGTGGCCGCGTGCTCCAGGGTCAGCCGATCGCGCTTGGCGGAGCGGTTGCCGGCCAGCAGGATGAGCGGTGCGGCGTAGGCAGCCTGGGTGGAGAAGGCCAGGTTGAGGAGAATGAACGGATAGGGGTCGAAGCGGAAGAGGAGATAGACGTTCCCCGCCACCCAGGCCGCCACGATCACCGTCTGCAGGATGATGAAGCGCCAGCTGCCCATGAAGCTGGTCACCGCGTCGGCGATCCTGGCGCCGAGCGGCGCGTTGTCGATCATGGCCTGGTTCACCGGATGCCGGTGGCGATGCGACCGACCCTGCGGGTGGCTCACGTGTCGAACTCCTCATGTGCTCAGCGGCGGATCGCCGGATGCCCGGGGCGGACGGGCCGATCCGTGCGCCATCGTAGTGGGTATCCTTAGCGCCGATGGCTCCCCCTCCCCTCGTCGCCGTGATCTGCGGCTCTCGCTCCGACCTTCCGACGCTCAAGGGGTGCTTCGATGTCCTCGACTCGTACGACATCGGCTGGGAGGCGAGCGTCATCAGCGCGCATCGCCAGCCTGAGTCGCTTGCGGCCTACGTGCGCGAGGCGGAGGCATCAGGCGTCCGCGTCTTCATCGCGGCTGCCGGCCTTGCCGCGCACCTGCCCGGCGTGCTGGCGTCCATCACCGCCTTGCCCGTGATCGGCGTCCCGCTCGACGGTGGGGCCCTGGGCGGTGCCGACGCGCTCTACGCCGTTGTCCAGATGCCGCCGGGGGTACCGGTTGCCACCGTCGCCATCGGATCGGCCGGCGCGAAGAACGCCGCGCATCTGGCCGCCCGGATCCTGTCCCTGGGCGACCACGCGCTCGCGGGCAGGGTGGCGAGCTTCCGCGACGAGCAGGCGCACCGCGCCGAGCTGCGGATCGACCCGCGCGCCTAGCGCGCGAGGAAGGAGCCGACCGCGTGATCGACCGATACGCACTTCCGGAGCTG
Source organism: uncultured Chloroflexia bacterium (assembly GCA_963805645.1). Taxonomy (GTDB): domain Bacteria; phylum Chloroflexota; class Limnocylindria; order QHBO01; family QHBO01; genus CAVXEH01. The sequence continues at coordinate 190,658 of CAWDVA010000010.1, forward strand.
CGGGCCGCCTTCGGCGAGCGGCGCAAGCTCGAGCTGTGGCTCCGGATCGAGCTCCTGGCGGTGGAGGCACTCCACGACGCAGGCGTGGTCCCGACAGACGACTGGGAGCGGATTCGCGCGGCCACCGAGGACGGCACCGTCGACGCGGAGCGCGCGCACGAGATCGAGCGGGAGAGCCAGCACGACGTGATCGCCTTTCTGCGGTCGGTCACCGAGCGCCTCGGCCCCGAGGGCCGCTGGCTGCATTACGGCCTCACCAGCTCCGACGTGCTGGACACCGCCACCGCGGTCCAGCTGCGCGATGCCGCAGCGGTGGTTGAGACAGAGCTGGCCCGGCTCGTCGAGGTGGTCCATCGGCTGGCGCTCCAGTACCGCTCGACACCCATGGTCGGTCGCTCTCACGGCATCCACGCGGAACCGATCACCTTCGGCTTCAAGGTCGCGGGCTGGTACGCCGAGCTCCTCCGCGACGCCGATCGCCTGACACGTGCCCGGGAGGGCATCGCGGTGGGCAAGATCTCCGGCGCCGTCGGCTCGCATGCCAACGTCAGCGCCGAGGTCGAGACATTCGTGCTCGGCGAGCTCGGCCTCAGCCCGGACCCGGCGGCGACCCAGGTCGTGAGCCGCGACCGGCACGCGGAGCTGCTGACGACCCTCGCCATCCTGGGCGGCACGCTGGAGCGGATCGCCATCGAGATCCGCCACCTGCAGCGCACCGAGGTGGGCGAGGTGTTCGAGCCGTTCGGTGCCGGCCAGCAGGGGTCGTCGGCCATGCCGCACAAGCGCAACCCGGTGCTCGCGGAGCGCGTCACGGGCCTGGCGCGGCTCCTGCGCGCCGACGCGCTGGTCGCCCTGGAGAACATGGCCCTCTGGCACGAGCGTGACATCAGCCACAGCTCCACGGAGCGCTTCATCTTCGAGCGGTCGCTGGGCGTCGCCGCGTACGCAACCCGGACCATGGCCGACATCCTCGACGGCCTGGAGGTGGACGCCGACCGGATGCTCGCCAACCTGCAGCTCCTGGGTGGCATGGTCTACTCCGAGGCCCTCCTGTTGCGGATGGTTGCCAAGGGGGCCGACCGGCAGGCCGCCTACCGCCTCGTTCAGGGCGCGGCGAAGCAGGCGTGGGCCGGCAACCACTCGTTCCGCGATGCGCTGGCGGCCGATGCCGGTATCGCCGAATGGCTGACTCCGGAGGAGATCGGAGAGGCCATGGACCTCGACCATCACCTGTCCGGAGTCGCGAGCACCTACCGCGCCCTTGGCCTGGAGGAGTCCCACGGCTAGTCCGGCCCTGCACGAGTCCGTTGCGGGGGCCGGTCCGAACGTGCGCCCCAGCGGCTGGGCCGGGTCGGCCCGGGCGGCCGCGGGCATCGCGGCGGAGCGCGCCGAGCTCTGGCTGCCCGGCGGACTCGCGGCGATCGCCTTCCTGGGGTGGCTCCCGTTCCTGCTCGCGGTGGTTCCCGTCCCCAGCGCGGGGGACCTCGCCTTCTTCGCCGCCAGCCTCGCCACCTCGCCAAGCTATCCGGTCAACGTCGTCCTGCTCTTCGCCTCGGCCGGCCTGGTCGCGCTGGCGGCCTCCATCCTGGTCGCAAGCGGCGAGGCGGCGCTGCTGCGGGCTATCCACCGGGTGCTCGGCCGCCCGCTTGCCGACCGGTCGATCGACGCGGCCGCCGCGCGGTTGTGGATCGTGCAGGTCGTGGCCGCCCTGCCGGCGCTGGTGGCCATCGGCCTTGCCCTGCTGCGGATCGCGGCCGTCGCTCCGGGCGAGTACCAGTCCCCGGACATCGGGGGTCCGCTCGGGGTGCGAATCGCTCTCGACGCGTGGCCCCAGCTGACCATCGCCGCGGTCGCGGTGGTGGTCGGCATCGCATTCGGGGCCGCCGCCCAGCGCAGCTCGGTCGGGCTTCCCGGGCGGTCGCTCGCCGCCGCCATCGTCGTCGGGGCCGTGGCGGTGGTCCGTCACCCGCTGCGGCGGCTGGGCCTCGCCGTGGTCACGCTCGCGGTGCTGGCCGGCTGGTTGGCGGGGAGCTGGTTCCTGCTTCGGGTGCTGTGGCAGCCGCTCGGCCACGCCATGGCGGCTGGGCGTCTGGCGGACGCCGGAATGCCGGTCCTGCTGGTAGGCTTCGTGGCGATCTGGCTGTGCCTGGTCGCCGCGGGCGGGGCAGTGCACGCATGGGCATCGGCCTGGTGGTCGCTTGAGCTCGCGGATCCGGATCCGCGCGGCACCGGCACGCCGGGCGCACGAGCGGAGGAGACGGATCGTCGGTGGACCTGATCTTCAACCCGTCGTTGTCTACGGAGGCCCAGGTCGAGCTGGCGCTGCGGCTCACGGTGGGTCTCGGCCTGGGTGCCCTCATCGGCTTCGAGCGGGAGATGCACCATCAGCCCGCGGGCTTCCGCACGCACAGCCTGGTTGCGCTGGGAGCATCGCTCTTCACCATCATCTCCGCCTATGGCTTCGCCGGCGCGGCGACCGATCCGGCACGCATCGCCGCCCAGATCGTCTCCGGCATCGGCTTCATCGGTGCCGGCACCATCCTCCAGTACCGAGGCCACATCCGCGGTCTCACCACCGCCGCTTCCCTGTGGGCCGTTGCCGCGGTGGGGATGGCCACCGGGGCCGGCCTCTACGTCCTGGCAATCGTGGGAACCTTCCTCATCCTGGTGGTGCTCGCGGTTCTCGACCGGGTCGAGGCGCTGGCCCGCCGCCGGCTCGACATCGGCCCGGACGGCTTCGACATCACGGAACACCGGCCGCCCGCCGGCCGGCCGGCCGATTCGGAAGGTGAAACGGAGGACATGCCATGACCATGCTCCGCTCGGCGGTCGAGGGCCTCGAGCAGATCCACTCGGGCAAGGTGCGCGAGACCTACCGCGTCGACGACGACCGGCTGCTGCTGGTGGCGACGGACCGGCTCTCCGCGTTCGACGTGGTCTTCGACCAGCCGATCCCGGACAAGGGCCGCGTGCTGACCATGCTGAGCGCCTACTGGTTCGGGCTGCTGGCGCCGCTGGGGCGCACTCACTTCCTCTCGGCCGACCCGGCCGAGATGCCACCCGGCGCGCGCACGCCCCAGCTGGAGGGCCGGACGATGCTCGTCCGTCGTGCCGAGCGGATCGACGCGGAGTGCGTGGTTCGCGGCTACCTCGCCGGCTCCGGCTGGGCCGAGTACCGGCGCACGGGCGCCGTCGCCGGTCATCGCCTGCCGGCCGGGCTGCGCGAAGCGGACCGCCTGCCCGAGCCGATCTTCACCCCGTCGACGAAGGCGGAGGTCGGGCACGACGAGACCATCACCCGGGACCAGCTCGCCGACATGGTGGGAGCCGATCTCGCGCGCCAGCTCGAGGAGCGGACCCTGGCCACCTACCGTGCCGGGGCCGAACGCGCCGAGGCGGTGGGCCTCATCCTGGCCGACACGAAGTTCGAGTTCGGCTGGATCGACGGTGAGCTCGCGCTCATCGACGAGGTTCTGACCCCCGACTCGAGCCGGTTCTGGGACGTGGACCAGTACCGGCCCGGAGCAAGCCCGCCATCATTCGACAAGCAGTTCGTGCGTGACTTCGTCGCGGCCTCCGGCTGGAACAAGGAGCCGCCCGCGCCGTTGCTTCCCGAGCAGGTGGTCCGCGGAACGCGCGACCGATACGTCACCGCGTACGAGCGCATCACGGGCCGGCCATGGCACGTGAGCGAGGCCGCCGGCTAGTGCACTGGATGGCGGAGGTCCGCGTCCAGCTGCGGCCGGGGATCGCGGACCCGGAGGGGATGACCATCGCGGGGGGCCTGCGCGCCCTCGGCTTCGAGAGCGTGCAGAACGTCCGGCACGGCAAGCTCCTGCAGGTGTCCTTCGACGCCCCGGACGCGAACGCGGCTCGCGACGCCGTCGCCGCCATGTGCCGGCGGCTGCTCGCCAACCCCGTGATGGAGATCGCCACCTTCGAGCTGCGAGCGATCGGCGAGCCCGCAGAGGAGTCGCGCCTGGCATGACCGCCCCCCGCGTCGCGGTTGTCGTCTTCCCCGGTACCTGGTCCGAACGCGATTTCGCGCACGTGGCCGGCCTGCTGGGCTGGGACGCGCGCCTCATCTGGCACGCAGAGACGAAACTCGGCGGCGCGGATGCCGTCGTCCTGCCGGGAGGCTTCGCCCACGGGGACCACCTGCGCACGGGGGCCATCGCCCGGTTCAGCCCGATCATGGCGGCGGTGGAGGCATTCGCCGCTGCCGGCGGCCCGGTCATCGGCTCGTGCAACGGCTTCCAGATCCTCTGCGAGGCCGGGCTCCTGCCGGGCGCGCTGCTCCGAAACGACCACCTCGAGTTTCGCTGCGACTGGCAGTGGCTCCGTGTCGAGTCGCCTGCCTGCTCCCCGCCATGGCTCGGCGATCTCACCCGGGACGAGCGGATCCGGCTTCCGATCTCGCACGGCGAGGGCCGCTACTACGCCGATGAGGCCACCCTCGATGGACTGGAGGCGTCCGGCCGCGTGGCCCTGCGCTACGTCGACGAGCGGGGCGAGGCCTCCACGGCGGCGAATCCCAACGGCTCGCTGCGGTCGATCGCCGGCATCACCAACGAGCGAGGGAACGTGCTGGGCCTCATGCCCCACCCTGAGCGGGCGGCCGAGGCCGAGGTGGGCGGCACCGACGGCCTGCGCCTCTTCCGTTCGCTCGGCACCTGGCTCGCGGCGCAGCCGGCGGCCGCCGAGCGTCGGCTATGATCGGACCGTTCCCGAGCGCCTGAAGCGGAGGCCAGCCAGATGCAGAGCGACGACCGGGACAGAGAGGTCATGCCAGGGCAATCCGGGGCCACCGGCGCGTCCCCGGAGGCCGGCGAGCCCGGGGAGGCCGCCGAGGACGAGCGCTCCGCGGCAGAGTTCGAGGCCGCTCCGTCGAGAGCCGCCAATCCCGAGGTCCGCGAGCCCGAGAGCGGCGAGGCGGACGAGCCCGTCGCGACCGGCGAGGCGGCCTGGCCGTCCGCGGAGCCGATTCCGTCGCGCGCCGAGATACCTTCCGGGGACCCGTCCGGCGCGGGGCCGCCGCCCAGCGAGGCCGAGGCCTACGCACCGGCGGCCACCTCCGAGCCCGCCGAGGCGCCGGCCGCGCCGGCGCACTCCGTGCCACCCACGACCGAGATGGGCGAGAGCACCCAGTGTCCGCGATGCGGGACCGAGAACCGGCCCGGGGTGGCCTTCTGTCGCAACTGCGGCCAGCGGCTCGTCGCTGCGGGCGTCGCGCCGACCGTGCAGCGCCCGTCGGCGCCCGAGGGAACGCAGCAGTGCCCGCGATGTGGAACCCATAACCGGGCCGGCGTCGCGTTCTGCCAGAACTGCGGCGCGAACCTGCGGGCGGCCGCCGCCCCGGTCCCGGGCCACCTGCCGACGGCGGCCGGCGCCGGCGTTCCTGCGAACGAAGGGCGGGCAACACCTCGGGGCGGTGCGCTGCTGGGTCCGATCGTCCTGATCGTGGGCGCCATCGGGCTGGTGACCGCCTGGCTCCTGCCGTTCGCGTACGGGGCCGGCTCGCTCTGGGATCGGAGCTTCGGGTCGCCCGGTGGCTACGGCATCGGCTTCTGGAGCGGCTACCCGGCCGTGGGGAGCGGGATCATCGACAAGGCGTACTTCGGCTTTGCGGCCGCCGCTCCGGTGCTCGTCGCGCTGCTCGTCGTCCTGGCCGTGGCCGGCTTCCTGCGGGCCGCTCCGGGGAACCTGCAGCGGGCGGGCCTGGTGGCCGCCGCGGTCTGGGCGCTGGGGCTGGTGGTGTGCTTCGTGGTCGTGGAGATCGCGGGCGGCTGGACCGGAGACCTGGTGGAGCTTCTGCGCGCCATGACGCCGGGCGGCATCATCTTCCTGCTGGCGTCGCTGATCGTCCTGATCGGGGACCTGACCCGATTGGCAAGGACATGAAGCCATGACGCGCATCTGCGCCCACTGCGGCACCGAGGTCGACAGCGAGGCCCTGTTCTGCCCGACCTGCGGTCAGCCATCCCGGACCGGGGCCGAGCCCGAGCTTCCTCCCGCACCGGACTGGCCGGAGCTGCCTCCACGCCCGGCGCCGGAGCCCGTCTCCGCCACCCCGGATGCTTACGGCGGCGGCGTCGCCGATGGCGTGGATTCGGATGACGCACCGAACCTGGGCGCCGATGCCGAGGCGGCCGTCGAGGCTGAGCCCCCCGCCTCTCCACCGCCCGTGCCCGAGGAGCCCGCCGAGCCGACGTCGACCCATGCCTGGGAGCGCCCGACGAGCGAGCAACCGATTCCGCCCTGGCGTCGTGGCGCGGCCCTGCGGTCCAGCGAGGCGGTGGTGCCCGGACCGGATGAACGTGGCCCGGCCGGTGAATCCGCACCGCCTCCTGCGCGACCGCCCGAGGCGGCGGATCGCCCCGCCTCCGCGGATCGCCCCGCCTCCGCGGGGCCCGAGCTGGCCGGCGTGATCCGCGTGCCCACCCTGCTCTCCGACTGGTGCGTCGGCATCGGCGCCCTCATCGCCATCGCAGCGATGTTCCTCCCCTGGCGGGTGGCCGGCGGGTACACGACCGGCTGGGGCCTGGCCAACGGGGTGAACGTGCTGTACACGATCGTCCTCCTCGGGATCCTGGTCATCGTCTTCGGGCCGGACCTGATCCCGCGCATCCCGCAGCGGCCGCTCGTGCTGCTCTCGGTGGGACTGGTCGGCGTGGGCATCGGGCTCGATCGCCTGGGTCAGCCGCTGACCGGCGCCGGCGGGATCTTCTTCCTCATCGCCGCTCTCGTCATCGCGGTGGGTGGCGCGGTCGCCCAGCTCGGCTACGACCGCCCCGTCGGGGGGCCGCAGGGCTGACCACGACCGCCGCCGATCCGGCCCCTGCCGAGCCGGATCCGCCCATTCCCGAGCAGCGCCACGGCCTGACCCCGGACGAGTACCGAGCGGTCATCGGCCGTATCGGCCGCGCGCCGAACGAGGTCGAGCTGGGCATGTTCGGCGCCATGTGGAGCGAGCACTGCGCCTACAAGCACTCCCGCGCGCTGCTGGCGGGCCTCCCCACCGAGGGCGAGCGGGTGCTGGTGGGTCCGGGCGAGAACGCCGGTGCCCTCGACATCGGCGACGGCCTGGCGGTCGTCTTCAAGGTCGAGTCGCACAACCATCCCAGCGCGGTGGAGCCGTACCAGGGCGCCGCGACCGGAGTTGGAGGCATCATCCGCGACATCTTCACCATGGGCGCCCGGCCCATCGCCCTCCTGAACGGTCTGCGCTTCGGTCCCATCGACCCGGCCGAGGACGCCTCGGGGCGGACGGACGAATGGACGGCGGCGCGAAACCGGTACCTGCTCGGCGGCGTGGTCGGCGGGATCGCCGGCTACGGGAACTGCATTGGCATCCCCGACGTGGGCGGGGAGCTCTTCTTCGACCCGAGCTACAGCGGCAACCCGCTGGTCAACGCCCTGTGCCTGGGGATCGCCGAGCACGACGCCATCACGCTGGCCCGGGCCGCCGGACCGGGGAACGCGCTGCTCCTGGTGGGCGCGGACACCGGGCGCGACGGGATCGCCGGCGCAAGCTTCGCGAGCGCGGCGCTGGACGAGAACCGGGAGGCACGCCGGCCCGCGGTCCAGGTGGGCAACCCGTTTCTCGAAAAGCTCCTGATGGAAGCCTGCCTGGAGCTCTCCGGATCGGATGCGGTGGTCGCCATGCAGGACCTCGGCGCGGCAGGGCTGACGTGCGCCCTGGCCGAGGTGTCGGCCCGTGGCGACTGCGGCGCCGATGTCGACCTGGACCTCGTTCCGCGGCGGGAGGAGGGGATGAACCCGTACGAGGTCCTCCTGTCGGAGTCGCAGGAACGGATGCTGGTCGTGGTCCGCGCCGGGCGCGAGGCCGAGGTGCAGGCCGTCTTCGCGAAGTACGACCTGCACGCCGCCACCATCGGGCGCGTCATCGCCGAGCCTGTCGTCCGGGCGCGAGCCGCGGGCGTCGAGGTCTGCGCCGTTCCCGGGGCCGCGCTCGCCGACGAGGCGCCGCGCTACGTCCTGCCCGCCGCGCCACCCCCGGACCTCGCCGAGCGGCGCGCCGAGTCCCTGGACCGGCTCGCCGCGGAGACGGTGAGCCGGGACGCGTTGCTCGAGCTCCTGGGCGGGGCGAACGCACGAAGCCGAAAGCCGGTCTGGCAGCGCTATGACCACATGAACGGGACGAACACGCTGGTCGGCCCGGGGGCGGGCGATGCAGCCCTCCTGCGCATCAAGGGGACGGCTCGCGCCATTGCCGTCTCGCTCGACGGTCCGGGGCGCCTTGGCGCGCTGGACCCACGGCTGGCCGCCGCGAGTGCCGCGGTTGAGAGCGCCGCAAACGTCGCAGCGTGCGGAGCCACCCCCATCGGCGCGACGAACTGCCTGAACCTCGGAGCGCCCGAGCCCCCGGCCGGCTACTGGCGCCTCGCGGAGACCGTGGCCGGCCTCGCCGAGGCGTGCCGGGCGCTGGACGTTCCCATCGTCTCCGGGAACGTCTCCCTGTACAACGAAACCCCGGACGGCCCCATCGTGCCCGCGCCGCTGGTGGGAATGGTGGGCCTCCTCGACGACCGGTCGGCCGCGATACCCATGGGCTGGACCGACGGCGACGAGATCTGGCTGGTGGGTGCCGCCGCGTGGGAGCCGGCTGCGCTCGCGGCTTCCGAGCTCGCCTGGCGACGCGGCGTCTTCGGCGGGAGGCCGCGCCTGGACCTGGCCGTCGCGGCGCGGGCCGTGTCGCTCCAGGTTCGGCTGGCCGCGAGCGGTCTCCTCACCGGGGCGCACGACGTGTCGCTCGGGGGCCTTGGCGTGGCGCTGGCAAGGATGGCGCTCGCCTCGAGCATCGGCGCGTCGGTCCGGATGCCGCCCGGCGCAGGTGCCTGGCCGTCGGCCGCGGTCTTCGGTGAGCGCGCGGCCCGGTTCCTGGTGTCGACCCGGCACGGCTCCGAGCTGGCGGAGATGGCGCGGGAGGCCGGCGTCGACGCCCGGCCCCTGGGCCGGGTGGCGGGCTCCTCGCTGAGCATCGAGGTCGGGGGAACCGGCGCCAGCTGGACCCTGGCCGAGCTTGCGGAGGCCTGGCAGGCGGAGCGCTGACGCTCTTGCGTCAATCCTTGCCGGGCTCGGCTCCAGGGCTCCCGCGTGCAGGCGTGCGCTCCATGACGGAGGGGGACGGCGCGTCGAGCCGGAAGCCCGCGGTGCCCGGGACCGGGTCGTCGGCGCGGCGGATGCGGGCCCGCCGAACGGCGCGCTCTGCCAGGGCCTGCTCGGCGGCGCGTGCCAGCACGACCGCGGCGTCCTCGGCCTCGTCTGCCCGGGTGCGGCCGCTCGTCCGCTGACCGGCGTCCCCTGCCTCCGGCGCGGCGTGGTGGTGGCGGTCCCGCGCTGCGAGCAGCATGAAGACGGCGCCGATGAGCGCGACGAGGATCGCACCGATGACGGTCAGGACCATGATCTGGGACTGGTCGCCGGCGATGGGGGGCGCCGACGGGCCGGAGAGGCGGTTCGGAGGTGCCGCGGATACTGTCAGCGGCGCCCGAAGGAGCGCCGCGACGGCCGGGAACACGGCGGAGAGCGACCGCCTCATCCGGCGGCCCCGCGCACGTTCGGTGCTGCGCGGCTCCTCGAGCGCGCTCGCCGCGGCTGGCGCATCGGCTTTGGGGGCTCGAGCGTCTGCGGGTCCTCGTGATCGTGGTCGTGGTCGTGGTCCGACTCCGGGTCGCCGATTCCCAGCAGGCGCGCCGCGGTCACCGGGTCCAGCCGCTCCAGGCCGCCGCGGGCACGCTCGTGGAGTCGGTACACCTCCTCCAGCCCGTCGGGCGGAACCCCCTCCGCATACAGGCCGCAGAACGTGTCGATCACCTCGGGATCGAACTGGGTCCCGGCGTGGCGACGCAGCTCGTCGATCGCCTCGTCGTGGGTGAGAGCCCCCTTGTAGGGCCGCTTGTGGACCATGGCGTGGTAGGCGTCGGCCACCGCGACGATGCGGGCTCCGAGCGGGATCTCCTGCCCGCGCAGCCCGTGCGGGTACCCGGTCCCGTTGAAGCGCTCGTGGTGATGGAGGACCACCGGGACCGCCTCGCGCAGCGCGGTGGCCTGCTCCAGGATGACCTGGCCGATGCGCGGGTGCTCGCCGATCGCCTGCCACTCGCCGTTGGAGAGCGTGGTGGGCTTGTCGAGGATCTCCGGCGGGACGGCGAGCTTGCCGAGGTCGTGAAGCAGCGCGGCGATGCGGACCCGTTCGATCTCCTCGCGCGGGAGGCCCAGCTCCAGGGCGATGCCGGTGGCCAGGGCCGCGATCATGTCCGACGGCCGGCCGCGATGGTGCGGCTGCGGAGCGAGGACGGAAGCGAGGGCCTCGGTGGCGGTGTCGTTCGCCCACTGGCCAATGGCCGCGGCGGCAGTCCGGCGCTCGTTCGAGATCGGCGCGCGACGAACCGGGGCGTTTTCGTCAAGGTGGCGGTACTGGTAGGTGCGGTTGCGACCGAGGCTCTTGGCGGCATACATCGCCGCATCGGCCTGGTCGACCAGCGAGTCGATCTGGAGCATGCTGCCACGGCCTCCGGCGACGCCGATGCTGATGGTCACCGACGTGTACTGCTGAGAGGCGATGACCAGCGGGGTCTGGGCTACGAGGTTCCGCACGCGCTCGGCCATCTCGACCGCCTCCTCGGGCGTGGTCTCGGGCAGGATGAGCATGAACTCCTCGCCGCCGTAGCGGCCGAAGAGGTCGGAGGGCCGGGTCGCGTCGGCGACGATCGAGGCGATCTGCCGAAGCACCGCGTCGCCGGCGTTGTGCCCGTACGTGTCGTTGACGGGCTTGAAGCGATCGATGTCGATGAACGCCAACGAGAGCGGCTTGTAGTGGCGAACGGCGCGCTCGATCTCGGTGGTGAGGGTGGTGAGCAGGGTCTCCCGGTTGGCGATGCCGGTGAGACGATCGTGGGTTGCCCGAACCTCGACCTGCAGGAACGTCCCCGCGGCGGCGTTGAACGCCCGCGCCAACCGTCGCTCGGCCGCGATCCCGCGTTCCCGCAGGACGACGGGTGCGTCGTCGGTCAGGGTCCTCTCGAGGGCGCGCGCGATGCGGTTCAGGCGCCAGCCAGCGTAGCTCCACGCGGCCAGGGCCATGGACGTCATGCCGGCCACCGCGCCAACGGCCACGAGGCTGTAGACCATGGTTCGCGAGAGTCCGACCGGCCCGTTGTCGGCCGCAGTGGTGACCAGCACCACGGTTGCGCAGACGGCTACCGCCAGGGGAGCGAGAAATCCGAGCGCTCGAACCAGTCTCAGCATTGGTCCCTCGTTTGGGGAAGGAGGTCGCCGGGAGAATCCTTCGCCCGCAGCATGCCCGCCGGGTACCGATGTCGCCATGGCCCGATGGTCCGAGGTGCTGCGTCGCACCGCGCGGTTGACCGGGCTTCCGCGCCAACGTGCGGTCCGGTGCAGTACCCGCGGGGTACTTCCGCGGAGCGGGGAAAGGCCACCGGGAGAGGCTCCACACCCGGTCGCCGAACGCCTGCGCGCGTGCCCTCCGGCCGGTATCATGCGGCGGTGCCCCGATCCGTCCGCGGACAGTGACCCACGTGCGACGGAGCAGTCCGCCCGTCGCACGAACCGAGGCCGGCGTGCATCCTGAGCAACCCGCCGAAATCCACGAGCTCCCGGTCCTGCCCGCGGACGCCTACCTGCCCCACGGTGCGCGCGAGGAGTGCGGGGTCATTGGGATCTACGCACCCGGTCAGCCGGTCGCCCGCCTGACCTACCTTGGGCTCCATGCGCTCCAGCACCGGGGGCAGGAGTCGGCGGGAATTGCGACCACGGACGGATCAGGCCTGCACCTCCACAAGCGGCTGGGTCTCGTGAGCCAGGTCTTCGATCGCGAGACGATCGAGGCGCTCGAGCAGGGACGCGATCGCGCCGGCGAGCCGGTCGCCGTCGCCGCCATCGGTCACACGCGCTACTCGACCACCGGGTCGAACACCCTGCCCAACGTTCAGCCGGTGCACGCCCACGGGGACCTGGGCGAGCTGATGCTGGGCCACAACGGCAACCTGACCAATGCGACGTGGCTTCGGGACGAGCTGTCCGAGCAGGGCGTCGACTTCGTGACCGCATCCGATACGGAGGTCCTGGCCCGCTTCATCGCCCACGCGCCCGGACGAACCTGGGCGCAGCGCGTGGCCCGAGTGTTCCACCGCGCGACCGGCGCCTTCACCTTCACCATGCTCACCGAGTCGGCGCTCGTCGCCGCGCGCGACCCCGTGGGGTTCCGGCCGCTGGCCCTGGGCCGGCTTCCGGCGCCCGATGGCGGGGTCGCCGGCTGGGCGATCGCCTCGGAGAGCGCCGCGCTCGACGCCATGGGCGCCCAGTTCGTCCGCGACGTCGAGGCGGGCGAGATCCTGACCATCGACGCGGACGGGGTCCGCTCCGACCGCCCGGTGGTCCACGGCGCCGGCGAGCACCTGTGCGTCTTCGAGTTCGTGTACCTTGCCCGGCCGGACAGCGTCATCGCCGGGCGGCTCCTCTACGAGGCGCGGATGCGGATGGGTCGCGAGCTGGCCCGGGAACAGCCGGCGGACGCGGACCTGGTCATCGCCGTGCCGGACTCGGCCATCCCGGCCGCCATCGGCTACGCGGAGGAGGCGGGCCTGCCGTACCGCGAGGGGCTCATCAAGAACCGCTACGTCGGTCGCACCTTCATCCAGCCGGCGCAGCAGACCCGGGACGAGGCGGTCCGCATGAAGTACAACCCGCTGCCCGAGGTGGTGCGCGACAAGCGTGTGGTCATGGTGGACGACTCGATCGTGCGCGGGACGACCACGGGCCCCACCGTGGCGATGCTGCGGCGCGCTGGAGCGCGCGAGGTCCACGTCCGGATCCACTCGCCCCAGATGGCCTACCCGTGCTACATGGGCGTGGATACCGGCCGCCGCTCCGAGCTGATCGCCGCCACCCATGACCTCGACGGGATCCGGCGGGCGATCGGTGCAGACTCGCTGGGCTACCTGTCGCGCGACGGGCTGCTCGCCGCGGTCGGCGGGGCGGCGACAGGCTTCTGCACCGCCTGCTTCGACGGGCGGTACCCGACCGATGTGCCGCTGGAGCTCGACAAGTTCGCGCTCGAGCGCGGCTGAGGGGCGAGGAGAGGAGGGAGTCGCGGATGGCGCGAACGTATCGAGAGGCGGGGGTCGACATCGACGAAGCGCAGCGTGCCGTGGAGCTCATCGCGCAGGCTGCCGCCTCGACCGCGACCCCCGGGGTGATGGCCGGCATCGGCGGGTTCGGCTCCCTCTTTCGCCTGGACCTTGGACGCTGGAAGGATCCGATCCTGGTGGCCTCGACCGATGGCGTCGGCACCAAGCTGAAGATCGCCGTGGCCCTCGACAGGCACGACACCGTGGGCGAGGATCTCGTGAACCACTGCGTCAACGACGTCGCGGTCCAGGGGGCGGCCCCGCTCTTCTTCCTGGACTACCTGGGCGTGGGCCGCCTGCGCGCCGAGCAGGCGGCGGAGCTCGTCCAGGGGATGGCGCGGGCGTGCCGCGCGAACGGGGTGGCCCTGGTGGGCGGTGAGACCGCAGAGCTTCCCGACCTGTACCGCGAGGGCGACTACGACCTCGCCGGATTCGTGGTGGGGGTCGTCGCGGCCGCCGACCTCATCGACGGTCGCGGCGTGCAGGATGGCGACGTGCTCGTGGGGCTCCCCTCCACAGGTCTGCATACCAACGGCTACTCCCTGGCGCGCCGCCTGTTCACCGAGGCGGACTGGCGGCGCACCGCGCCCGGCCTCGACGGGACCATCGGCGACGCCCTGCTGGCGCCGCACCGCTCCTACCTCGCCGAGATCCGGGCCCTCAGGACGGCGCTGCGTGGCGCCGGCGGAGACCTGCAGGCCTGCGCGCACATCACCGGGGGCGGCTGGGTCGACAACATCCCTCGCACCCTGCCGGACGGGCTGCGCGCCGAGGTGGAGGCGGGGAGCTGGCCGGTGCCGCGCATCTTCAGCCTCATCCAGCAGCGCGGCGACGTGCCCGACGAGGAGATGGTCCGCACCTTCAACCTGGGGATCGGGATGACCGTGGTGGTCCGCCCCGAACAGGCGGAGCTCGCACTCGCAACCATCCCCGAGGCCTGCCGGGTCGGGCGGATCGTCCCGGCCGAGCCGGGGTCGCCTCGCGTGACCTTCATCTGAGGCGCCGCGTGCGGCTGGGCGTCCTCGTCTCCGGTCGCGGGTCCAATCTCGAGGCGGTGCTCGACGCGGTCGCCGCCGGCCGCCTCCCGGGCCTGGAGCCCGTCCTGGTCATCTCGAACCGGCCGGATATCCGCGCGCTTGGCGTCGCAGAGCGCCACGGGGTAGCGGTGCAGGTCCTGCCGCGGCGCGCGTTCACGGGTGCAGAACAGCGTGACCAGGCCATCGGAAGAGCGGTCACCGCCGCCGGCTGCGATCTCGTGCTGCTCGCCGGCTACGACCAGCTGCTGCGTCCCGGCTACTTCGCGACCTACGGGGGCCGCACCATCAACATCCATCCGTCGCTGCTGCCGCGCCACGGTGGACGCGGGATGATGGGGATCGCGGTCCACGAAGCTGTGCTCGCCGCCGGCGATGCCGAGACGGGCGTGACGATCCATGTCGTGACCTCGGACCTGGACGCAGGCCCGGTGCTGGCCCAGGAACGGATCGCGGTGATCGCGGACGAGGATGCCGGTGCGCTGGCGCAGCGCGTGCTCGAGGTCGAGCATCGGCTCCTGGTGGCCACCCTCCGCCGCCTTGCGGCCGATGGGTAGGCGGGGAGAGCATCTGCTAGGATGACCGCCGTGCCGCGCGACCGACGCGCTGGCGGACGCACCTGAAAGGGCCACAGCCCATGCCGCAAGGCCTCCCGGATCCCGGACAACTCTGGCACGACTTCATCACCAACCCCCTCGTCCAGCTGGCCGGACAGCTGATCGTCATCTATGTGGTTCTGCTGTGGCTGGGCACCGCGTACTGGGCATTCCGCGACATGCAGGCGCGCACGGAGAACCCGATCCTTCCGTACTTCGCCGCGGCACTCATCATCTTCTTCACGCCGCTCCTCTTCCTGTTCGCGGTGGTGCTCTACCTCATCGTTCGGCCCCGGGAGACCCTGGCGGAGGTCTATGAGCGCTCGCTGTCGGAAGAGACGCTCCTCGCGGAGGTCGAGCGCAACCGGCTCTGCCCCAGCTGCCGCCAGCACGTCGATGCCGACTGGCTCGTGTGCCCGCACTGCAGGACCCGCCTGCATCGCGTCTGCCCGGCGTGCACCCGTCTGGCCGAGCCCGGCTGGTCGATCTGCGCCTACTGCGGCAATGAGCTCGACCGGCCGGAGCGACCCATCGCTCGCACCCCCGCGCCCGTGTCGAAGGCCGAACGCAGCACCACGCCGGAGGTCGCGCCGGAGCCCGGCGCCCTGGGTCGCGCCACGAACAGCTGAGCGTGACCACCGCGGGTCCGCCAGAGCCCCGGGGACCGTCCGGGCCGCCTGAGCCCTCCGGGCCGACCGGATCACCTCTACCGCCCGATGCCGTCGAACCCTGGATGACGGGTCCCGGAACCGGGGACGGAGACCCCGCACCGGCGGCCGGGAGCGGCGTCCCCGGCCGCACGCGCCCACTGTTCGAGGAGCTCCCGCCGGGGCCGCCGACCTGGCCGGGGTGGGTTGCCATCGCGCTGGGCATCAGCGCTCTGCTGCCGGCGCTCGTGAGCGCGTCCGCCTATCTCGCTGACAACCGCGGCGGCACCTTCGACGCGGCGGCGGCCGGGATCGCGGCGCTGGCCGGGCTTGTTCTCGTCGTGGGCGGGCTGGTGTGGATCGCCGCGGCAGGCATCATCCGCCGTCGGCTGCTCGGGGACGATCGCTACCGCGGCGGCTCGGTCGTGGGGCTCCTGGCGATCGTGGTGATCGGCGGCAACCTCGCCGCCTTGCCGATCCTGCTCCTCCTCCTTGGCGGCGACCCGAATCGACTCGACGACCCATTCGTCATCACCGTGGAGCTGCTGCTCACGCCCGCCAGCTTCCTGATCGTCTACGCGCTGTTCATCGCCCTGCCGCATGCCCTGCCCGGGGTCCGGGTCTGGGCGGGGATGCAGAGCGTGCGTCGCCTCCTGCTGGGTGCCGGGCTCGGGATCGGGGTCTGGCTGGGCCTGGGCCTCCTCAGCGCCCTCATCAACCTCGCCGTCGAGGCGGTCTCGGGCTCTCCCCTCGGCGGTGAGCAGGCGGTCGCCGGCCTTGCCGAGCAGATCCCGTTCGCATCGGCGCTGCTCGCCGTGGCCGTGCTGGCTCCGTTCGCGGAGGAGCTCTTCTTCCGCGGCGCCGTCCTCAACGCCTGGGAGCGCGAGTACGGGACCAGCCGCGCCGTCATCGGATCCGCCCTCCTGTTTGCACTGGTCCACATCGTGGGTGGCACGGCACTCGCCGTCGCGCAGGTATTCCTGCTGGGCCTGGTGCTGGGGACCGTCTACGTCCGGACCAGGAGCCTTCCCGCGGTGGTGGGGCTCCATGGCGCCTTCAACCTCGCCTCGATCCTGGCCCTCTTCCTCGCGAAGTGACCCCGGCGCGGCCGGGGCGGCACCGCCGCCGCACCCTAAGGGATCGATAAGCGGCGGGTGAGCGCCGGCCTGAAGACTGGGACCATGGCCACCCAGGCATCAGGTCGCGTCGTGGCTCGCGTCGCGCCGGGCGCGGTTCCGTCGGTGGGCGTCGCCGGCGTGAGCGCGCTCGGTGACGCGGACCTTCTCGCCGTCGCGGCATCCCGGCCGCTGTCGGATTCGGCCGCCGCCCTCGAGCGGCTGGAAGGAATCGGGGGTGTCGTGGCAGCGAGCCCGGCGGAGCTCGTGCGTGCCGGTGTGCCGCTCCGGCGGGCCGTCGCCCTGGCCAGCGCGTTCGAGCTCGCGCGGCGCGCCATCACCGCCCTTCCGGCGGATCGGTGGGTCATCCGGCGACCCGCCGACCTCGCCGAGCGTCTCGTTCCGGGCATGGGTCTCCTGGAGCGGGAGGAGCTGCGCGTGGCCGTCCTGAACACCAAGAACACCGTCACGGCCCTCAGGACGGTCTACGCCGGCAGCCTGGCCGGATCCTCGGTTCGGGTCGGCGAGGTGTTCCGCGAGGCCGTCCGCCGCAACGGGGCCGCGGTCGTCGTGGTGCACAACCATCCGAGCGGCGATCCCACGCCCTCCTCCGAGGACCTGCGCATCACGGCGGAGCTCGCCGAGGCCGGGCGGCTGCTGGACATCGCGCTGCTCGACCACCTCGTCATCGCTCGCGGGCGCTGGATCAGCCTGCGGGCGCTGGGTGCGCTGTAGGCCGTGACCGACGACGTAATCGATGGTGCAGCCGGGGGCCACTACCGCAAATGCCACGCGTCCCGCATCATGTCGTCACGCGATCGGGTCGGCCGGGCACGACGCCGCCCCGTGGCAGGCTCGGCCGATCGTCAGGAGGGAACGCCATGGCAAACGGTGACGGGCTCGGGACCGGGCGCCGCGCGCGGGTCTGGAGCGAGCAGGTCCCGCTGGCGCTCGGTGCGCTGCTCGTCGTTGCCGGCGCCGTGATCGTGGTCGCCGTCCTTCTCCGCCCGGCCGCCGGCCCGCCCGGGCCTTCCGGCGCGGCGGCCGTGTCGCCCGGGTCGACAGCGGTGGCCTCGGGCCCGACTGCCACCGCGGAGCAGCCGACCTCCACGCCCGCCCCGACCGAGAGCCCCTCATCGGCGCCAACGCCACGGGTGGTGGCCGCGACGGCCCTGGACCTGACCTGGCGGTCGCTCGACTTCCTGCCGGGCACGAACCCCGATCCGGCCACGCAGACCGTGGTGGTGGCGGGCCTGGCCCGCGGTCCAGAGGGATACGTGGCCGTGGGCCAGATCGTGGATGGCTTCGTGACGGAAACCGGGGCGACCGGTCCGGTGCACCCGGCGATCTGGACCTCGCCCGACGCGACCTCCTGGACGCTGGCCGACGCACAGGCGCTCGGCGACGCCATCCCCTCCGGGCTGGCCGCGACCGATACGAGCCTGCTGGTCCTGGCCGACGCTCCGGACGGAACGATTCTCCTGCGGTCGTCCCCTGGCGGCGGCTGGGCCGCGACCACGCCCGCGGACGCGCGGATCGCGCGGATCGCCGCGGCCGGGCCCGGCTTTGTCGCCATCGGCGTGCGGATCTCGACCAACCGCCCGGCCATCTGGAGCTCGACCGACGGAGAGAGCTGGGACCGCACCTGGGAGTCGGACGTTGCGATAGGGGAGTTCCTCACCAGCGTCGGGGCACGATCGGACGGGTCGGTTGTCGTGGGCGGCACGCAGCTGACCCCGGCGGGCGGCGTCCGCGCGGCAGCCGTCGTGTCCCCCGACGGTCTCACCTGGACGCGGGTGGATCCTTCGGGCCTGCCGGGCGGCATGGGCTTCGACGCCATCGGGATCGGCGCCGATGGGGCCTGGTACGGCGCCGGGTTCGACGGGTCGCGGGGCGGGATCGGCATCTGGCGTTCCGCCGACGGGGTCACGTGGCGCCAGACGAGCTTCGGGACCGCCCAGGAGACCGAGGTGCCGGGCGACACGGGCAGCGCCACCGCGGTCTTCGGTTTCGATGGGCGCACCTTCGTCCTGGCCTACACCTCGTGCTGTGGCGATCCGCCCCAGCGGGCGCTGGTCAGCACCGACGGTCGCAGCTGGGCCCGTGCCGACCGGTCCTGGGCGATCCGCTCAGCGCAGCTGACGGCCCTGCTGGTCGAGCCCGACCGGGTCCTGGCGGTGGGCGGTCTCAACCGCGCCGCGGGCGTCTGGCTGGCGAGTGCGGCTCCACGCAACGGCGTGGCGTTCCCGACCGAGCTTGGAAAGCCAGCGCAGGCGGACGTCTGTGGTGGCGGGACGGAGCTGCGCGTGAAGGTCACCGTGGACCGCAACGGCGTGGTCGCCCGCATCCGGCTCGTTCGGCTCGACGAGACCAGCGCGGAGCTCAGCGGCGTGATCTGGCCGTACGGCTGGCGGGCCTCGAGCGGGGAGCCGCTGGCCGTGAGCGACGCAACGGGCGCGACCGTGTTCCGCGAGGGGGACGAGATCACCCTGTCCAACGGACGCATCTCGGGGGGCAGCTACCACGTGTGCCAGCTCAACGGGGAGCCGGCCTGGAACCGCTGACCCCGAGCAGCCCGGACGGACTCGCCCCTAGGACGGAACGACCACCCGGTAGATCCCGCCGCCGCTCACGTCCGCGAGGTAGATCTCCCCATCCTCCCCGGTCCCGAACGCGCTGATCTGCTTGCCCGACTTGAGGACCGGCTTGGGTGTCACGGTGCCCTCGTCGACCTGCAGCGTGAAGACGGTGCCCGAGCAGTAGTCGCCCATCACGTAGACCCCATCGAGCAGCGGCTGCGCGCTGCCGCGGTACACCGTGCCGCCGGTGATGGCGCAGCCGGCGTCGTGACCGTACTCCGCGATGGGCATCACGTAGGGCCGCTGGTCGCAGGAGCCTCCGTAGCAATGGCGCCCCTCCATGACGTTCCAGCCGTAGTTCTCGCCGCCGGTCGAGTCGCCCGGCTGCCGGTCGACCTCCTCCCAGGAGCCCTGGCCCACGTCGCCGATGTACAGGTCGCCGTTGGCCGGGTCGAAGCTGAAGCGCCACGGGTTCCGCAGGCCGTAGGCCCAGACCTCCGGCGCGCCGCCACCGGGAACCGACCCTTTCGCGGCGAACGGATTGGTGGCAGGGATCGCATAGGCCCTGCCCCCCGCCGCCGCGTCGACGTCGATGCGCAGGATCTTGCCCAGCAGGACGTTGGTGTTCTGCGCGTTTCCGAACGGGTCGCCACCGGATCCGCCGTCACCCATACCGATGTACAGGTCGCCATCCGGCCCGAAGGCGAGCTGGCCGCCGTTGTGGTTGGCGAACGGTTGGCTGATCACGAGGAGCGCTCGCTCGCTCGATGGGTCGGCGCGCTCCGCGGTGGCCGTCAGCTCGCTGATGACCGTGGCGCCATCGGGCTTGCGCGTGTAGTCGACGTAGATCCGGCCATCGGCCGGGAAGCCGGGGTGGAATGCCAGGCCCAGCAGGCCGCGCTCGCCGCCGGAGACGACCCGGTCGCCCAGGTCCAGGAACGGCTGGGCACGCACCGTGCCTCCCGGCTCCACGACGCGCACGGTGCCGCCCTGCTCGTTGACGAAGAGCCTGCCGCTGCCGTCCCCCGCGTTCGTGATGCCGATGGGATGGTCGAGGCCGGCCGCGACCGGTTCGAGCGCCAGCCGGTCCGGGCCGGTGGGCAGCGGCGGGTTCGTCGAGCCGCCGGGGGGCGGCGTCCCTGCGGATGCCGGTGATCCCGCCGCGGCGCTGGCCGTCGGGGTCGCGCCGGACGGCGTGACGCTCTCACAGGCGGTGAGCGCCAGTACCAGGCCGATGGCCAGACCGCATTTGACCAGCCCCGAGCGATGCCTCACGGAGCCAAGCGTACCCCGCTCCGGACCCGCGGATGCGACCGGCGCCTGATCGTGAGCGTCTGATGGGGTAGGGTTTGAGGCGAACGATGACGACCACGCGAACCAGCCTGCGACGCACCGCCACGCAGGCGCGTCGGATCCAGTCGGGGGTCGACGCCGGTCCCGAGCCACCGGCCGGCGCCGTTGGCACGCGCCGCACGATCATCCTCGAGCGCGTCGCCCCACAGCTCGACGGAGGCCGGCACCCGATCAAGCGGGTGCTCGGCGATCGCCTGCTGGTCACCGCCGACATCTTCGCCGACGGTCACGATCTCCTCGACGCAGTCCTCATGCTCCGTGCCGAGCCGGATGGCCCCTGGGCGGAGGCGCCGATGCGGCAGATCGAGAACGACCGCTGGTCCGCCAGCCTGCCGCTCGAGCGGATCGGGCGGCACGTCTACACCGTGGAGGCCTGGCGCGACACCTGGGGCTCGCTGCGCTCCGCGATGCTCAAGAAGATCGACGGGGGTGTCGGCGTGGCGACGGAGCTGGCCGAGGCCCGGCCGATCCTCGCGGCCTCCCGCGACCGCGCCCGCGCCGCCGGGGCCGCGGATGACGCATCGACCATCGCGTCCGCGCTGGAGCGAATGCGACGGGCCCGCAGTGAGCGGACCTCCGCGGCCGCGGTGATCGGCGAGGAGCTGCTGGCGGCGATGCGCCGCCATCCGGATCGCTCATGGGCGACGCGCTACGCACCGGCCCTGCCCCTCATGGTCGACCGCGAGCGTGCGCGCACCGGGGCCTGGTACGAGCTCTTCCCGCGCTCCCAGGGGCGGAAGCCCGGCGCGGCAAGCACGCTGCGCGAGGCGGAGTGGCGGCTGCCCGATATCGCCGCCATGGGCTTCGACGTGGTGTACCTGCCGCCGGTCCACCCCATCGGTCGCATCAACCGCAAGGGTCGCAACAACTCGCTCGAGGCGGGCCCGGACGACCCGGGATCCCCGTGGGCCATTGGCTCGCCGGACGGCGGGCACACCGACGTCGCTGCGGAGCTCGGCGGGCTCGATGCCTTCGAGCATTTCCTCCATGCGGTGGAGAGCAACGGCATGGAGCTGGCGCTGGATATCGCCCTGCAGGCGGCGCCCGACCATCCGTTCGTGGCCTCCCATCCCGAGTGGTTCCGTCATGCGCCGGACGGGACCATCAAGTACGCGGAGAACCCGCCGAAGAAGTACCAGGACATCTACCCGATCGACTTCTACGGGCCGGATGCCGCCGCGCGCGAGGCGCTGTGGCGGGAGTGGCTGCGCACGCTGGAGACCTGGATCGAGCGCGGCGTGCGGATCTTCCGCATCGACAACCCGCATACCAAGCCGGTCCCGTTCTGGGGCTGGCTCATCGGCGAGGTGCAGCGCACCCACCCCGAGGTCATCTTCCTCTCCGAGGCGTTCACCCGGCCGGGCATGATGCGTGCCCTCGCCAAGGTCGGGTTCAGCCAGTCCTACACCTACTTCACCTGGCGGGAGAGCGCCTGGGAGCTGCGCGAGTACCTCACCGAGCTGACGCAGACGGAGATGCGCGAGTACTTCCGCGGGAACCTGTTCACCAACACCCCGGACATCAATCCGCACCACCTCGACGGCGGACGTCCCGTCTTCGAGATTCGCGCGGTCCTGGCGGCGACGCTCTCCAGCAGCTGGGGCATCTACTCCGGCTTCGAGCTGTGCGAGGCGAAGCGGTTCGGCGATCGCGAGGAGTACGCCGACAGCGAGAAGTACGAGATCCGCGTTCGCGACTGGGACGCGCCCGGGAACATCAGGGCCCTGATCGCCGCCCTGAACCGGTTGCGGCGCGAGCAGCCGGCCCTGCGCACCTACGAGCATCTACGCTTCGAGGGCGTGACCGGCGACCGGGTCCTCTTCTACCGCAAGGCGCTCCCGGATGGCGAGGCCGATCCGTTGACGGGGTTCCCGTACCGATGGCGCGAGCCGGTCTACGTGGCGGTCAACGTGGACCCGCGGGCGCCTGCAAGCGGGCTCCTGCACCCGGACCTCCCGGCGGTCGGGATCGGCTGGGAGGAGCCATACCGCGTCACGGACCTCATCAGCGGCGAGGCGCGCGTGGAGCGCGGCGCCGATGTTCCCGTCGAGCTCACCCCGGACCGTCCCTACCGCATCTTCACCATCTCCCCCGCTTGAGGAGGCCGAGCGACCGATGAGCACCACCGCGCCCCGGCGCGCCACCCCGCCAGCGCCGCTCCCGGAGGACCCCACCTGGTACCAGGACGCGATCATCTACGAGATGCACGTCAAGGCCTTCTCCGACTCGAACGGGGATGGCAACGGCGACTTCGCAGGCCTCATCGAGAAGCTCGACTACATCGCGGACCTGGGGGTCACCTGCATCTGGCTGCTCCCCTTCTATCCCTCGCCGCTCCGCGACGACGGCTACGACATCAGCGACTACATGAGCGTGCATCCCGACTACGGCACGCTGCGCCAGTTCCGCACCTTCGTGCGCGAGGCGCACCGTCGCGGACTGCGGGTTGTCACCGAGCTGGTCGTCAACCACACCAGCGACCAGCACCCTTGGTTCATCGAGTCGCGGTCGAGCCCGACCGGGCCGAAGCGCGACTGGTACGTCTGGTCCGACACCGACGAGAAGTACACCGATGCCCGCATCATCTTCACCGACACCGAGTCGTCGAACTGGGCCTGGGACAACGAGCGACGCCAGTACTACTGGCACCGGTTCTTCAGCCACCAGCCGGACCTCAACTGGGACAGCCAGCAGGTCTTCCGCGCCATCCTCCGCGTGATGCGCTTCTGGCTCGACCTGGGCGTTGACGGCCTGCGGCTCGACGCGGTGCCCTACCTCATCGAGCGCGACGGTACGACCGGCGAGAACCTGCCCGAGACGCACGAGATCCTGCGCCGGCTGCGCAAGGCGCTCGACGAGCGCCACCCCGGCCGCATGCTGCTCGCGGAGGCGAACCAGTGGCCGTCCGACGTGCGCCCCTATTTCGGCGACGGGGACGAGTGCCACATGGCGTACCACTTCCCGGTCATGCCGCGCATCTGGATCGCGCTGCGCAAGGAGGACTCCTGGCCGATCATCGACATCATGGAGCAGACCCCGGCGATCCCGGAGGGTTGCCAGTGGGCGCTCTTCCTGCGGAACCACGACGAGCTGACCCTCGAGATGGTCACCGACGACGAGCGTGACTTCATGTGGAGCGAGTACGCCATCGATCCGCGGATGCGCCTCAACCTGGGCATCCGTCGTCGTCTGGCGCCCCTCGTGGACAATTCGCGACGGCGGATCGAGCTTCTCACCTCGCTCCTGCTCAGCCTGCACGGGACGCCGGTCATCTACTACGGCGACGAGATCGGGATGGGGGACAACGTCCATCTTGGCGACCGGAACGGGGTCCGGACCCCCATGCAGTGGAGCGGAGACCGGAACGCGGGCTTCTCCCGCGCGGACGTCCACGCCCTGTACGCGCCCCTCGTGGCGGACCCGGTCTACGGCTACCAGGCGGTGAACGTCGAGGCACAGCAGCGCGTGCCGGGATCGCTGCTCAACTGGATGAAGCGGATCATCCGCGTCCGCAAGGCGTATCCCGTCTTCGGGCGCGGGACGCAGGTCTTCCTGCGGCCGGACAACCACCGGGTCCTCGCGTACCTTCGGGAGCACGAGGGCGTCACCATCCTGTGCGTCGCCAATCTCTCGCGATTCGCGCAGTACGTGGAGCTCGACCTGCGCCAGTTCAACGGGCGCACGCCGGTCGAGCTCATCGGTCGCGTCCACTTCCCCAAGATCGGCGAGCTGCCCTATCTGCTCACCCTCGGCCCGCATGACTTCCTGTGGTTCGAGCTGAGCTCCTGACCGATGCCGCGCCGCTGCTGCGGCCGGGGTGGCTGGCCGCGCAGCGCTGGTTCGGCGCGCGCGATCGTGCCATCGCCGGGGTCACGCTGGCCGATGCCGCACCGCTGCCGCTCCCCGCGGGCCAGCTCCACGCATGGCTGCTGGTGGTGGAGGTCACCTTCGCCGACGGCCTCGCCCGGCGGTACCTGGTCCCGGCCCTGGGTCGCGACGGCGGGCCCCTCCGCGAGCCGGCCGACGGTGACGGCGCCTGGCGCGGACTGGTCCAGTCCATCGCGGCGCGCACCACGCTGCACGGCGGTTCGGGGAGCTTTCGCTGCGAGCCGCTGCCCGCGCTGGAGGCGCTGGCTCCCGACGCTGCCGACGCCCCCGGCGTCCTCGCGGAGCGTCGACTGGGCGTGGAACAGTCGAACACGTCGGCAACCGTGGGCGACCGGCTCATCCTGAAGGTCTACCGGCGGCTGGAGGCCGGCGTGAATCCCGAGCTCGAGATGGGGACCTTCCTCGAGTCCGTCGGTTGCCCGGTGACGCCCCGGATGGCCGGCGCGATTCGACACGTCGCCGCGGACGGGACCACGGCCGCTGCCGCGATGCTGCAGGAGCGCGTTGCCGCCCGGGGCGACGCGTGGGCCCACATGCTCGCGCAGCTGGGTGGCGCGAACGGCGGCGCCGCGGCGGCGCTCGAGTCCGCGGCTGCGATCGGCGCGGTGACGGCTCAGCTGCACGCGTCGCTGGCGGCACGGCCCCTCGACGTCGCGTTTCCCGTGCGGGCGGCATCAGCCGGCGAGACCCGTGCGCTCCATGACAGCGCGCTCGGTCAGCTGGATGCCGCCCTGGCGGCCACCGCCGGCGAGGATCGGGTGCGGCTCGCAGCCCTGGCGCCCGCCATCCGCGAACGCCTCGCCGCGGCGCTCGGGGCGGCGAGCATCAGCCGCATGACCCGGATCCACGGCGACTACCACCTCGGTCAGCTGCTGCGAACGGCGGACGGGTTCGTGGTCATCGACTTCGAGGGTGAGCCGGCGCGACCGCTGGCCGAGCGACGCAGCCCGCAACCGCCGGAGCGCGACGTGGCCGGGATGCTGCGCTCCTTCGACTACGCGGTGCGGACCGTCGCCCGTGATGCCCGGCCGGGGCAGCTCGACGCGGACGGCTGGCTCGCGCACGCGCGCAGCGCCTTCCTGGAGCGATACACGGCGGCGGCGCCATCGGTTCCGGACCCGGACCTGCTCACCGCCTTCGAGCTCGACAAGGCGTGCTACGAGGTGCGCTACGAAGCCGCGAATCGACCGGACTGGAGCTGGCTCCCCCTGGACGCGCTCACCCGCCTCGCCTGAGAACCCCTATCCTTTGCGCAGATGAGCCCACCCTCGACGCCCGCGCGATCCGGTTCCGCCCGGGCGCACAACGCCATGCCCGCGATCTGGCGTGGGGCGCCGCATCCCCTGGGCGTCACCTGGGATGGCGCCGGCATCAACGTGGCCATCTTCAGCGAGCACGCCACCGGCGTGGAGCTCTGCCTCTTCGATGAGGCGGGGCACGAGGAGCGGATCCGTCTCCGCGAACGGACCGACCTGGTGTGGCACGGCTACCTGCCGGGCATCGGACCCGGCCAGCGCTACGGGCTCCGCGTCCAGGGGCCGTACGAGCCGGACGCGGGCCACCGGTTCAACCCGCACAAGCTGCTGATCGACCCGTATGCGCGCTGGATCGACGGCACCATCCATGTCACCGACCGGCTCTTCGGGTACCCCATCGGCGACCCGGCCATGGACCTGGCCATGGACGAGCGCGACTCGGCCGACGACATGCCGCGGGGCGTGGTGGTCGACCCGCGCTTCGACTGGGCCGGCGACCGGCCTCCCGACATTCCGTGGGAGCGCACGCTCATCTACGAGGCCCACGTCAAGGGGTTCACCGCGCTCCACCCCGAGATCGCGCCCGAGCTGCGCGGCACCTACGCGGGGCTTGCCTCGCCACCGGCCCTGCAGCACCTCTCCCGGTTGGGCGTGACCGCCGTGGAGCTGCTCCCGGTCCACCACCACGTCACCAACCGCTTCCTCGCCGACCAGGGGCTCGTCAACTACTGGGGCTACAACACGATCGGCTTCTTCGCCCCGGATACCCGCTACGCCGCGACCGGCGACCCGGTGCACGAGTTCCGGCTCATGGTCCGCGCGCTGCACGACGCCGGGATGGAGGTGATCCTCGACGTCGTCTACAACCACACCGGCGAGGGGAGCCGGCTGGGTCCCACGCTCTCCTTCCGGGGCATCGACAACGCCGCCTACTACCGGCTCATGGCCAACGACCGGCGAGAGTACATGGACTACACGGGCACCGGGAACACGCTTGACGCGACGCATCCACGGGTCCTGCAGCTGATCATGGACAGCCTGCGCTACTGGATCACCGAGATGCACATCGACGGCTTCCGCTTCGACCTCGCTTCGACACTGGCCCGCGAGCTGCACGACGTGGACCGCCTGGGGAGCTTCTTCGACATCATCGGCCAGGACCCGGTCATCAGCCGCGTCAAGCTCATCGCCGAGCCATGGGACCTTGGCGAGGGCGGCTACCAGGTCGGCAACTTCCCGGCCGGCTGGAGCGAGTGGAACGGGCGCTACCGCGACACCATGCGCCGGTTCTGGCGCGGCGTCGGCGGCCAGACCGCCGAGGTTGCGTTCCGCATCTCGGGCTCGTCGGACCTGTACGCCGACGACGGGCGCCTGCCCCACGCCAGCATCAACTTCATCACCGCGCACGACGGATTCACGCTGCGGGACCTGGTCAGCTACGAGCACAAGCACAACGAGGCGAACCGCGAGGAGAACCGGGACGGCACCGACGACAACGTGAGCGAGAACTTCGGTGTCGAGGGGGACACCGACGACCCCGAGGTTCTCGCCGTCCGCGTGCGGCAGGTCCGGAACTTCCTGGTGACGCTCCTCTTCAGCCAGGGCGTGCCGATGCTCGTCGGCGGCGACGAGATGGGACGCACCCAGCGCGGGAACAACAACGCCTACTGCCAGGACAACGCCATCAGCTGGTTCGACTGGGACCTCGACGCTCCCGCGCGCGAGCTGATCGACTTCACCACCGCCATCGTCCGTCTGGTGGGCGAGCATCCCGTCCTGCGCCGCCGCCGCTTCTTCCAGGGGCGAAGGATTCGTGGATCCAGCGTGAAGGACCTGACCTGGTACGGGCCCGAGGGCCGCGAGATGACCGACGAGCAGTGGGGCGCATCGGGAATCCACACCATTGGTCTGCGCCTCGCCGGGGACGCCATCGACGAGGTGGACGAGCGGGGCCGCAGGATCGTGGACGACACGATCCTGGTGATCCTCAACGCCGACGAACGGGCCGCGGAGTTTCGCCTTCCGAACCACGACGGACACCCGTGGCAGCTGGTGGTGGACACCGCAACCGCGCAGGTGCCTCCCCGGGATCCTCCCGCCGCCCACGGCGGCGGCACCATGCTCGAGGTGAGTGGCCGGTCCGCCGTCGTGCTCCTCCAGCCCCGGGTGTAGCCGGCATGGCCCGCACCGCGACGAAGGCGCCGCCGGCCCCGGTTCCGCGTGCCACGTACCGCGTCCAGCTCCACGCCGGGTTCACCTTCGCCGATGCCGCCGCCCTGGTCGACTACCTCGACGCCCTCGGGGTGAGCCACGTCTACTGCTCACCCATCCTCCAGGCGGTGCCGGACAGCCACCACGGCTACGACGTGGTGGACCACACCCGGATCAGCGAGGAGCTGGGCGGGGCCGATGGCCTCGAGTCGCTGGTCGCGGCGCTCCGGGAGCGGGGGATGGGCCTGGTCGTGGACGTGGTCCCCAACCACATGGCCATCGCGGATGCGGGCAATGCGTGGTGGTGGGACGTCCTGGAGCACGGGCACGCGAGCCGCTACGCGGCCTTCTTCGACGTCGACTGGGATCCGCCGGAGAGCCGGTTGCGGAACGTGATCCTGCTCCCGGTGCTGCCCGACCACTACGGTCGCGTCCTCGAGAACGGCGGCATCCGGGTCGTGCGCGACGGAACGTATCTGGCCGCCGCGGTGGGCGAGCGTCGATTCCCGCTCGATCCGCGTTCGCTCGGGCCGTTGCTTGCCGAGGCCGGCGCCGCTGCGGGGTCGGACGAGCTGGCCTACATCGGCCGGGCCCTGGCCGAGCTGCCGGAATCGTCCGTCTCCGATCCCGACGAGATCGCCCGCCGCCAGGCCGATGCGGCGGTGCTCGGCGCGCGTCTCCTCGTGGTGGCCGACACGCCCCGGGTGGCGCGCGCCCTGGACCGGACGATCAAGCGGCTCAACGCGGATGCCGATGCCCTCGACCGCCTCCTCGACGAGCAGAACTACCGGCTGGCATTCTGGCGTACCGCCTCGCGGGATCTCGGGTACCGGCGCTTCTTCGACATCGACTCGCTCATCGGCCTCCGGGTGGAGCGCCCGGAGGTGTTCGAGGCGACCCATGCCCTCATCTGCTCGCTGGTCGACGCCGGGTGGATCGACGGCCTGCGCGTCGATCACCCCGACGGGCTGCGCGATCCCACCGCCTATTTCGAGCGGCTGCGGGAGCGCGCTCCCGACGCCTGGATCGTGGCCGAGAAGATCCTCGCCGGCGATGAGCGCCTGAGGAGCGACTGGCCGATCGACGGGTCCACGGGCTACCGGTTCGCCGACCAGGCGACGGGCCTGCTGGTGGACCCCGCCGGGGAGGAGCCGCTCACCCGCCGCTACCACCGCTTCGTTCGCGACCACCGCCCGTGGGCCGAGGTCGCCGGGGAGGCGCGGCGCGAGGCCCTCTCGGAGGGCCTGGGCAGCGACCTGAACCGGCTGGCCCACCTGTTCGTCGAGGTCTGCGAGACGAACCGTCGGTATCGCGACTTCACCCGGCACGAGCTGCACGATGCCCTGCGCGAGGTGGCGGCCAGCCTGGGTGTCTACCGGACCTACCTCCGGGCATCGGGCGAGCGCGAGGCCGGAGACGCCGATGGCGGCGCCACCCCGGCCGATCGCGCGGTGCTCGCCGCGGCGCTGGAGGCAGCCCGCGCGGCGCGTCCCGATCTCGATCCCGACCTGTTTGCCTTCCTGGCTGCCATCCTCCTGCTCGAGGTGCCCGGGGAGCGCGAGACGGAGCTCGCCCTGCGGTTCCAGCAGCTCACCCCGGCCGCCATGGCCAAGGGGGTCGAGGACACCGCCTTCTATCGGTACGTCCGCTTCGTCGCGCGCAACGAGGTCGGGTCTGACCCGGACCGCCTGGCGGTCGCGCCCGCACGGGTCCACGCCGCGTTCGCCGCCGATGCCGAACGCTGGCCGCGGACGCAGCGCACCACCTCGACCCACGACACGAAGCGGAGTGGCGACGTGCGCGCCCGCCTGGCACTGCTCTCCGAGATCCCCACCGCCTGGGGGCGTGCGGTGAGCCGGCTGGCGGCGGCGGGCGCACCGCACCGCGCCGGGAATGCCCTTCCCGACCGCCGTGACGAGTACCTCTTCTTCCAGACGGTGGTCGGGGCCTGGCCCCTCGGGGCGGATCGGGCCGCGGCCTATGCGACCAAGGCCGCCCGCGAGGCGAAGCTGCGCACGTCGTGGACCGCGCCGGACGCAGGCTACGAGGCCGCCCTCGAGCGGTTCGTGCGAGGCTGCCTGGATGATCCGGCGTTCGTCGAGGAGGTGGAGCGGTTCACGGCTCCGCTCGTGGAGGCGGGCCGCACGAATGCCCTGGCCCAGACCCTCCTCAAGCTCGCGGCACCCGGCATCCCGGACCTGTACCAGGGCACGGAGCTCTGGGACCTCAGCCTGGTTGATCCGGACAACCGCCGCCCCGTCGACTATGCGCGCCGCCGGCGCCTGCTGGCCGCCCTCGACGGTGCGGACCCCGGGCCCGCGCTCGCCGGCGCCGACGACGGGCTCCCCAAGCTCTGGCTCATCGCGCGCGCGCTCGACCTGCGCCGGAGGCGGCCCGAGGCGCTGGGTGCGGGCGGATCGTACGCGGCGGTGCCGGCTGCCGGTGCCCGGGCCGACCACGTCTTTGCCTTCCTGCGCGGCGACGCCGTCCTCGCCGTCCTGCCGCGCCTCGTCCTGCGCCTGGCCCGGACCGGCGGATGGTCGGCGACCGCTCTCCAGGTGCCGGCGGGTCGTTGGCGCAACGTCCTTGATGGTCGCGAGCATGACGGTGCGACCCTGGTTCGGGTGGCCAGCCTCCTGGAGCGATTCCCGGTCGCCCTGCTGGAGCGCCTGGCGTGAACGGCGCCGGGGTGTGGGCGCCGCACGCGGACCGGGTCGAGCTGGCGGTCGCGGGCGTGCGGGAGCGACTGCTCGCCGACCGCGGCGGATGGTGGCGCCGGGCCGAGCCGCTCCCCGCCGGGACGGACTATCGCTTCATCCTCGACGGCGGCGAGCCGTTGCCCGATCCGCGCTCCCCGTGGCAGCCGGCCGGGGTTCACGGCCCGTCGCGCGCGGTCGACCATGCGGCGTTCGGGTGGACCGATGCCGCCTTCCGCCCGCCTGATCTGGACACGGGCGTGATCTACGAAATGCACGTGGGCACGTTCACGCCGGGCGGCACGTTCGAGGCCGCCGTGGAGCGCCTCCCCGACCTCGTGGCGCTGGGGGTGACCCACCTGGAGCTCATGCCCGTCGCCGAGTTCAGCGGGACGCGAGGCTGGGGCTACGACGGCGTGGACCTCTTCGCGCCGCACCACGCCTACGGTGGCCCCATCGGCCTCAAGCGGCTGGTGGACGCGGCGCACCGCCACGGACTGGCGGTGCTCCTGGACGTCGTCTACAACCACCTCGGCCCGGAGGGCAACGCTCTCGGACACTTCGGCCCGTACTTCACGGATCGCTACCGGACGCCCTGGGGCGCGGCCGTGAACTTCGACGACCGAGGCTCGCCGGAGGTGCGTCGCTTCGTGGTCGACAACGCGTGCATGTGGCTTCGCGACTATCACCTGGACGGCCTGCGGCTGGATGCGACCCACGCGATCATGGACCGGTCTGCGATCCACATCCTCGAGCAGCTGCGCCGCGCCGTTCATCGCCTGGAGCGCACGCTGGGGCGTCGGCTGCTGCTGATCGCCGAAAGCGAGCTCGACGACCCGCGCCTGGTGCGGTCGCCTGCCTTGGGTGGCTATGGCCTCGACGCCGCCTGGGCCGATGACGTCCATCATGCGCTGCACAGCAGCCTGACCGGGGAGCGCAGCGGCTACTACGCGGACTTCGAGCCGATGCGGTCGCTGGCGACCGTACTGCGCTCGCCGTACCTGTTCACCGGCGGCCTGTCGTCGTATCGCGACCGGCTCCACGGTCGCTCGCCCGGCCGCCTGCCGGGCTCACGCTTCGTCGCCGCCCTGCAGAACCACGACCAGGTCGGCAACCGCGCCCGCGGGGAACGCCTCTCGACGCTGGTCGGCGTCGACCGGCTGATGGTCGGCGCGGCGCTTCTCGTCGCGGCGCCCTACGTCCCCCTCGTCTTCGCGGGCGAGGAATGGGGGGCGAGCACCCCGTTCCTGTACTTCACCGATCATGCGGATCCCGCCCTGGCCGAGGCGGTCCGTCGTGGACGTCGCGCCGAGTTCGCCGCCTTCGGCTGGAGGGCCGACGAGATTCCCGATCCACAGGACGAGCAGACGTTCCTGGCGAGCCGCCTGCGCTGGGACGAGCGCGCGGTCGGAGCGCACCGGCGCATCCTGGCCTGGTGGCGCGACCTGCTCGCCCTGCGGCGCGCGATGCCCTGCCTGACCGATGGCCGGCGGGACCGCGCGCGGGTTCACGTCGGCGATGACGGGACCGTGGTGCTGCGCCGCCCACCGCTCACCGTGGCGGCCAACCTCGGCGACCGCGAGGTTCTGCTGGCAGAGCCAGGTCGCCTACGGTTGGCGTCGTCGCCGTCGGCTCGCCTCCGCGGTTCGCGCCTGGTGCTGCCGCCCGACTCGGTCGCGATCCTGGAGCAGGGCCAATGACCGATCCGCGGAAGATCGTCCCCGAGCGGTATCTCGATGCCTTCGACCGGGTGGCGACCGTGGATCCGCGGGCGCGACGCGCCGTGCTGGAGGCCATGGGGCTCGATCCGGTCGCGCCGAGTCGCGGACGGGAGGAGGGTGCCGATCCCGAGCCGGTCGCGCTCGGCCGGCCGGGGGAGTGGCTCTCGTCGCCGGCCGAGCTGGTCCTCGAGGACGGTTCGGTGCTGGGACGGGTGGCCCGCCTGCCGCATGACCTCCCGTTCGGCTATCACCATCTCCTCCACCAGCGACGCGACCAGCTGCTCCTCGTCCCGCCGCGGCGCTGCGCACCCCCGGACCCGCCCAGGGCCTGGGCCTGGACCGTGCAGCTGCCCGCCCTCCGGTCATCGGCGAGCTGGGGGATCGGCGACCTCGGCGACCTACGTGCCCTGGCCGCCTGGTCGCACGGGGTCGGCGCCGGGGCGCTGGTCGTCAGCCCGCTGGGAGCGCCGAACCCGTCGCCCGAGCCCGAGCCGAGCCCCTACTACCCGAGCACCCGGCGCTTCCGGAATCCCCTGCTGGTGCGGATCGAGGCGGTCCCCGGGGCCGGGGATCCGGCGCTCGGCATCGCCGCGCTCGCTGCGGAGGCGCGGGAGCTCAATAAGGCGCCGTTGCTGGATCGCGCCCGGGTGGCGTCGCTCAAGCAGCGCGCCCTGGAGCGGATCTGGGCGGCGGGTGCCGCGCGTCGCGACGACACCGTCGCGCCCCTGCGGACATTTCGGGAGCGGTTCGGCGCGTCGCTGCGCAGCTGGGCCGTCTTCGCCGCCCTGGCCCAGGTCCATGGACCGGGCTGGCGGACGTGGCCGGCGGCATACCGGTCTCCGGGCTCGCCCGAGGTATCCGCGTTCGCGACCGCGCACGCGGATACGGTCGCCTTCCACGAGTGGGTCCAGTGGGTCCTGGACGAGCAGCTCCGTGCGGCCGGTGAAGCGGGCGTGGCCCTCGTCAACGACCTGCCCGTGGGATTCGACCCGGGCGGGTTCGACGCCTGGGCCTGGCAGGAGCTCATCGCCGGGAACGCGCGCATCGGCGCCCCGCCCGACCGCTTCAACCCGCAGGGGCAGGACTGGGGGCTCCCGCCCTTCGTGCCCCATCGGCTGCGCGAGGCGCACCTCGCACCCTTCGTGGAGACCGTGCGGGCAGCGCTGCATCACTCCGGCGGCCTCCGCATGGATCACGTCATGGGGCTCTTCCGGCTATGGTGGATCCCCGTCGCTGGGCCCGGAGGCGCCTACGTGCGCTATCCGGTCGACGAGCTCCTGGCGGTGCTCGCCATCGAGAGCCGGCGGGCGAATGCCGTGGTCATCGGCGAGGATCTCGGGACCGTCGAGCGCGGCGTGCGCGGCATGCTGGGCCGCCACGGGCTCCTGTCGACGCGCGTCGTCTACTTCGAGCGGAGGGCGCCGAACCGCTACCCCCGCGGCGCGTACGCCACCGTGACGACCCATGACCTGCCCACCCTGGCCGGTGTCTGGCGGGGCACGGACCTCGACGACCAGCGGGCGGCGGGAGGCGACCCCGACCCGCGCGACCTCGACCGTCTGCGGCGTCGCGTGGTCCGTGCGGCGGGAATCGGCGCGGAGGCCTCGCTGGAAGCGGCGGTCATCGGCGTCCATCGCGCCCTCGCCGCCTCGCCGGCGGCGCTCGTCGGCGCCACGCTGGAGGATGCCCTGCGCGTGGAGCGGCGGCCGAACCTGCCGGGCACGACGGACGCCCAGCGCCCGAACTGGTCCGTGGCGCTCCCCGCGACCCTTGATGCGATCCAGCGTGACCCGTTCGTGGCGCGCCTGGCGTCCGTGCTCCGTCGTCCCTGAACCGCGCCGGCTCCGGCCGCGAACCGGCCCGGCTCGTCAGCGCTGGCGGCGCAGGATGACGGTGGACAGTGGTGGGAGCGTGAGCGAGACCGATGCCGGCTGCCCGTGCCAGGCGAGCTCCTCGGCGACGAGCCCGCCAAGGTTGCCGACGTTCGACCCGCCGTAGTGCTCGGAGTCGGAGTTGAGCACCTCGACCCAGGTTCCCGAGGCGGGGAGGCCGAGCCGGTAGTCGAAGCGCGGAATCGGCGTCAGGTTCTGGATCACCGCGACCACCGAATCGCCCGAGCGCCGCAGCCAGCTGAAGACCGATGCCTCGACGTCTCCGGCGTCGATCCAGGCGAATGTGTCGGGGTCCGGATCGGATGCCCACAGCGCGGGCTCCTGCTGGTACAGGCGGCCGAGATCGGCCAGGAAGCGGGCGAAGCCGGCCCGCATCGGCTCGTCGGCGGTGCGCCAGGGCAGCGGGGAGTCGTGGCCCCACTCCGTCCAGGGTGCC
Organism: uncultured Chloroflexia bacterium; assembly: GCA_963805645.1. GTDB lineage: Bacteria > Chloroflexota > Limnocylindria > QHBO01 > QHBO01 > CAVXEH01. The sequence continues at coordinate 225,254 of CAWDVA010000010.1, forward strand.
AGCTCGGTGCCCATGAAGATCAGCTTCTTCCCCGGCTGGGCGTACTGGTTGGCGATCAGGCAGCGCAGGTTGGCGAAGCGCTGCCATTCGTCGCCGGGCATCTTGCCCAGCAGCGACCCCTTGCCGTGGACGACCTCGTCATGGCTGAGCGGCAGGACGAAATGCTCGGTGTGCATGTAGAGCGCGCGGAACGTGAGCCGGTCGTGGTGGAAGCGGCGGTGGATGGGGTCGTGCTCGAAGTAGTCGAGCGTGTCATGCATCCAGCCCATGTCCCACTTGAACCCGAAGCCCAGGCCGCCAAGGTACGTGGGCCGTGAGACGCTCGGGAAGGCGGTCGACTCCTCGGCGATGGTGACGATTCCCGGGAAGGCGCGATAGACGCGCTCGTTCATCTCCCGCAGGAAGGCCATCGCCTCCAGGTTCTCGTTGCCGCCGTACTGGTTCGGGGTCCACTCCCCGGCCTTGCGGCTGTAGTCGAGGTAGAGCATCGAGGCCACCGCATCCACCCGCAGCCCGTCGACGTGGTAGCGATCGAGCCAGAAGAGCGCGTTGGCGACGAGGAAGTTGCGGACCTCGGGGCGCCCATAGTCGAAGATGAGGGTGCCCCAGTCCGGATGGGTGCCGCGCCGCGGATCGGCGTGCTCGTAGAGCGCGGTCCCGTCGAAGCGGCGCAGGGCGAAGTCGTCGGCGGGGAAGTGGGCCGGCACCCAGTCGAGGATGACCCCGATCCCGGCGCCGTGCAGGATGTCGACCATGGCCGCGAAGTCGTCGGGGGAGCCGAAGCGTGCGGTGGGCGCGTAGTAGCCGGTGACCTGGTAGCCCCACGAGCCGTCGAAGGGGTGCTCCGCGACGGGCATCAGCTCGACGTGGGTGAAGCCGAATCGCCGGCAGTGCTCTGCCAGCTTCTCGCCCGCCTGCCGGTATCCCAGCCATGAGCCGTCCTCGTTGCGCATCCACGACCCAAGGTGGACCTCGTAGACGGCCATCGCGGTGCGGTACGGATCGCGGGCGGCACGATCCGCCATCCAGCTCGCGTCGGTCCAGCGGTAGGCGGTGGTATCCCAGACGCGGGATGCGGTCTCGGGTCGCACCTGCATGGCGAAGCTCAGCGGGTCCGCCTTGAGCTTCAGGCTGCCGTCGGCACCGATGATCTCGTACTTGTAGAGCTCGCCCGGACCGATGCCCGGCACGAAGATCTCCCACACGCCGGAGCGGCCCATCGAGCGCATGGGGAAGAGGCGCCCATCCCATCGGTCGAAGTCGCCCACGACCCGCACGCCCTTCGCGTTCGGGGCCCAGACCGCGAACGCCACGCCGGTCGTGCCGTCCATCTCGCGCGGGTGCGCGCCCAGGACGTCATAGAGACGCTCGTGGGAGCCCTCGCCGATGAGGTGCACGTCCAGCTCGCCGAGCGTCGGCAGGAAGCGGTACGGATCGTCGCGCTCCCAGTCGTTGCCGTCGGGGAAGCTGAATCGCAGCCGATACGCGAGCGGTGGCGACACGTCGGGAACGAAGGCGGCCCACAGGCCGCTCCCGACCGAGACCATGGGGATTGGCGTCACGTCCGGCAGGACGAGCGCCACCCCCGACGCATCGGGGTGGAAGGCGCGAACCACCGTGCCGCCCGACACGGCATGCGCCCCCAGCGCGCCATGCGGGTCGTGATGGTCGCCGCGGGCTAGACGTTCGACATCGGTTTCCGACGGCGCGAGGAGCTCGCGCCCGATGCCGCCGCCCAGATTGGTCGTGTGGCGTGGCATGCCCCTACCTTACCCCGGGACCTCCGCCGCGCGCATCCGGCCATACGCCGACGGAGGTCCCGCGCCGGTCCCCGATCAGCTGGCTCGCTCGCGGACGACCCGCGCCAGGTCGAGGCGCCGCACGGCGCGCAGGGCCGGCCATTGGCTGAGGGCCGCGGCGACCAGGATGCCCAGCGCCGTGCCGACGAAGGTCAGCGGCCGGACGGCCAGGTCGAAGGTGAACAGGTCGCTGTTGAACGAAGCCATGAACTCCGCGGCGGCGATGTAGCCCAGGACCAGGCCGGGGATGATCCCGGCCAGGGTGAGGAGCAGGTTCTCGCCGCTCACCACCCGCCCCAGGACGCCGATGGGCATGCCCATGGCGCGCATGGTGGCCAGCTCCGTCCCGCGCTCGGCCACGTTCGAGCCGATGGTGACGAACAGGATGGCGAAGGCCATGACCGCGCCGAAGGCGAGCATCACGCCGACGAACGCGTAGAAGAGCCCCATCAGGGTGTTGAAGATCTTCGCGATCGCCTGGGAGTCGGACACCGCCAGCACGCCGGGCACGGACTCGAGCCGCTTCGTTACCGCGTCCGACGACGTGCCGGCATCGTAGCGGGCCTGCACCGACCGGGTGGCCTGGGCCACAGCATCGGCGCCGAAGAGGGCGTCGAGGTGAGGGAGCGAGGCGTAGGCGAGCGTCCCCAGCGGCTCCGTGACGAACCCCGCCACGCGATCCGTCACGCTGGCGCCGGTCGAGGTGAGCGTCACGGTCACCGCGTCGCCGGCCTTGACCTTGAGCTGGTCCTTCAATGCCGACCCGATCAGCAGGCCGTCGGATGGCAGCGGTTCCGTGCCGCCCTGCGGTGCCAGGAAACCGTGCATGGTGGTGTTGGGCTCGAATCCGTTCAGCGTGGTCACGTAGCTGTGGTCCGCGGTCGCCACGACGACCGGCATATGGGCGACCGGCTCGACCGCCGCGATCCCGTCGACCGCCGCGATGGCGGAGACCGTGCTCCCGGTTGCCGGGGCCGCGAGGACGATCTCGGCGTCCTGGCGGTCGATCTGGTTGAACTGCCGGTCCACGATGACCTGCATGGTGTCGATCATTCCCCACGAGACGAGGACCAGGATCGCGGCCAGCGCCACGCCGATCATGGTCGAGATGCTGCGGACCCGGTTGCGGCCGATGCCGCGGAGCACCATCTTCCAGCGGGCCGGCAGGCCGCGGAGCGGCGGGAGCAGACGCTCGAAGATGGAGGCTCCCCCGGCACCCAGCGGCACCGAGCCGCGCATCGCCTCTGCCGCGCTGATGCGCGACGCGCGCAGCGCCGGGGCCAGGGCCGAGAGCGCGCCGGCGCCGAGGGCGAAGAGGAGACCCAGCACCAGGGTCAGCGGTCGCAGCTGGACGATGCGAACGACGTCCGGCAACCCGATGACGCTCGTGTAGATGTCGGTCACCACGCCGCCGAGCGCGACGCCGGCGACCGCCCCGGGGATGCCGCCCGCGGCCCCGGTCACCAGCCCGAAGCCCAGGATGTGGCGCAGGATGGTGCGACGCCGGTATCCAGATGCCACGAGGAGGCCGATCTGGGCGCGCTGCTGCAGCACGAGCCGGTTGAGGAGCACGTACGTCGCGAGCGCAGCTGCCCCCAGGAACAGGAGCGGGAACATGAGCGACATCTCGCCGAAGCCGCTGATGTCCTCGTGGAGGGCGGCGTTCGACGGCTGCTGGTCGCGGGTCTGGGTCGCCAGCCCGGCGCCCGCAGCGAGCGTGGAGATGCGGCCGTCGAGCGCAGTGCGATCGGCGGTCTGGTCGTAGCGGACGAGGAGCTCCGGCGTGGCCAGCCCGGCGGGAAGCCCGTCGAGCATGGCGTTCGGGACGAAGACGACGCCGAACTGGTCCGGCGGCACCAGGATCTCCTGTCGGCTGCGCGCGGTCCACAGGTACTCCGGCGAGACGACGATGCCGCGCACCGTGACGGTCTTCCAATCACCGCCGACGTTCACATCCAGGGTGTCGCCCACGTGCAGGCCGAAGGCATCGGTCAGGTGGTGGTCGACCAGGACCCCGGTCGGGTCGGTCGGATCCAGCCGCTTTCCCTGCAGCACGATGACGTCGTCGACCGCGGGGCTGCCGCTCGACGGCATGCCCACGGCGCGGCCGAGGAGCGTCGAGGAGCCGGCGCGGATGGGCAGGTCGGCGACCTGTCGCGTCTCGGTCTCGGCGACGCCGTCGAGCGCGGCGACCTGGCCGCGCAGGTCGGGAGCGCCGGCGCCGGCGAGCTGCATGTCGGCGAAGTGCGTCTCGACGAAGAAGCGGTCGTAGCTGGCGGTCAGGTTCTGGTAGGCGTCGTAGCTGGCGGCGAAGAGCGCGACGCCCAGGAAGATGGTGACGGCCACCGCCGCCAGCTGCCCGCGCCGGGCGGCAAGGTCACGCAGGAGCTTGACGTCGAGGGTGCTCACCACGCCAGCTCCCGGGCCTCTGCGGGGGTCGCGTTGCGCTCGTCGCCGGTGATCTCGCCGGAGCCGACGTGGATGACGCGATCGGCCATGGCGGCGATCGCGGAGTTGTGGGTCACCAGCAGCACGGTGATGCCCTCGCGCCGTCCCAGCTCGCGGATGACGCCCAGCACCTGCCGCCCCGTGTCCAGGTCCAGCGATCCGGTCGGCTCATCGCACAGGAGCAGCGGGGGGCGCTTGACCAGCGCGCGGGCGATGGCCACCCGCTGCTGCTGGCCACCCGAGAGCGAGGCCGGGAAGCGCTTCTCGCGATCGGCGAGCCCCACGGCCTCGAGGGCGGCGCGCGCGTCATCGGCGCTTCGCCCGGCCAGCTCGCCCACGAGCTGCACGTTCTCCAGGGCGGTCAGCGTGGGAACCAGGTTGAAGAACTGGAATACGAACCCGATGGTGGTGCGGCGGTACTCCGTGAGGTCGCCGTTGCCCTCGGCGGTGACCTCGTGGTCGGCGACGGTCACGCGTCCCCCGGTCGCGGGCTCGATCCCGCCGATCACGTTGAGCAGCGTGGTCTTGCCGGACCCGGACGGACCGAGAATCACGACGAACTGCCCGGGATCAACCGAAAGGTCGATCCCCCGCAGCGCGTCGACCGCCACGTCGCCGGCGCCGTAGGTCTTCCAGACGCCGTCCAGGCCGATGAGTGGCATCGGCTCGGTCATTGCTCTCCTCCGTTTCGTATGAGCGTTGTCAATGCGGCCGTCGCCGCCGCGAGATCGAGGTCGGGGTCCACGGCGCGGTGGAACAGGAGCCCATCCAGCAGCGCGGCCAGCAGCACCGCCGTCCCGCCGATCTGCGCCTCGTCGCGTTCGGCGGGGGGTGTGGCTGCCCGAAGCCCCTGCGCGAGGAGGCCGCGGAACTCGATGAGCGATTGGCGCATCCACTCGCCAAGCTCGGGATCGCGGAGTGCCAGGGCGAGCGACTCCGTGCCCACGCGCAGCACCTGTTCCTCGCCGAGCACGTCAAGCGAGGCGATGACCGCGGCCAGGCCCTCGGTGATCGAGGCCGCGGAGCTGAGCGCGCCCATGGGCCCGGACAGCATCTCCGTGAACGCGACGACCACGGCGGCGCGGAGAAGGGCGTCCTTGGACCCGAAGTGGTAGTGGATGACGCCCTGGGTCACATCGGCGCGACGAGCGACCATGCGGGTCGTCACCCCGGCCCACCCGACCTCCCCGATGAGCGCGATGGTGGCCTCGACGACCGCCCGGCGCGTCGCATCTCCCCGCGCCGAGGCGGCGTGTTCCTCGCCGGATATTGGTCGGCCGACCGAACTAGTCACTCGACTAGTCTACGGGAGGCAACTACCCCCTGGCAAGCCCGGCGGCCGCTTTCGGCGTGAGGGATGCAGCCGGAGGCGCTGCCGTCCCGAACGGCTTCGGGTCACGGACCCGGCGGCGGGCGCGACGTGCTAGGGTTTGGCGCCCGCCCGGATTGCCCAACCCATCCGGATCGGGCATCCTTCTCGGACACCGCCTCACCTGCGGCGTGGCCGGCGCCACGCGGACCAACGCGAACACTTCCCGGAGGCACCTTGGGCATCTTCGACGGCCTGCTCGGCCTGCTCTCCCACGACGTGGGGATCGACCTCGGCACCGCCAACACCCTCGTGACGGTCCGCCATCGCGGGATCGTCATCAGCGAGCCCTCCGTGGTCGCCATGGACACCCGCACCAAGCGGGTGCTCGCCATCGGCGCGGAGGCCAAGAGGATGGTGGGCCGGACGCCTGCGAACATCGTCGCCATTCGCCCGTTGCGCGACGGGGTGATCAGCGACTTCGACGTGACCGAGCAGATGATCCGGTACTTCATCCAGAAGGTGCACGATCGGTATGCGCGGATCCCGCGCCCGCGGGTCCTGGTGGGGATCCCGTCCGGCGTCACCGAGGTCGAGAAGCGGGCGGTCCGCGACGCGACCATCAATGCCGGTGCCCGCTGGGCCCGCCTGATCGAGGAGCCCATGGCGGCCGCCATCGGGGCCGGGCTGCCGGTGTCGGAGCCGTCCGGCTCGCTCATCGTCGACATCGGCGGCGGCACCACCGAGGTGGCGGTCGTCTCGCTGGGCGGCATCGTCGTGGCCCAGTCGATCCGGATCGGGGGCGACGAGATGGACGCCGACATCGTGAGCTTCGCCCGTCGCGAGTACAACCTGCTCATGGGCGAGCGCACCGCCGAAGAGATCAAGATCGCCGTGGGGTCCGCCTTCCCGTCCGGCAACGAGCGGACCGTGACCTTCCGCGGACGTGACCTGCTCACCGGCCTGCCCCGCAGCATCGAGGTCGGCGGCGACCAGATCCGGGAGGCGCTCGAGCCCTCCGTGGCGCAGATCATCGAGGCCATCAAGGAGACGATCGAGGAGACGCCGCCGGAGCTCGTGGCGGACATCATGGACCAGGGCATCGTGCTCGCCGGCGGTGGCGCCCTGCTTGCCGGCCTCGACAAGCGCGTCGCGGAGGCCACCCAGATGCCGGTCCACATCGCCGACGACCCGCTGACCTGCGTCGTCCGCGGCACGGCCCGGGTCCTGGAGGATCTCGACACCCTCGAGCGCGTCCTCGTCACCGAGCAGCTCACCCGCGCGCCGCGGTAGCGGCCGCGCCATCGGTCCGCCCGGATGCTCGGCTCACCAGACCGGCGGTCTCGCCCGGGCATCTGGTTCGCGGCGTTCGTCGTCGCCTCGCTCCTCATGCTGCTCGCCTCCCAGACCGGGCCGGCAATGACCCTCCAGCAGGCGAGCGCCCGCGCGCTCGAGCCGGTTCGGGCGGGAGTGGCGGGCATCGGCCAGGGGATCGCCGGGCTGGTGGGCACCATCGGCGAGATCGACCGCCTGCGGACCCAGAACGACCAGCTGCGCAGCGCGCTGACCCGGGCCCAGCAGCGGATCGCGGAGCTCCAGGAGGCGGCGGCCGAGAACACCTCGCTGCGCGGGCTGCTGGGACTCACCAAGACGCTCGTCAACATGCAGCTCCTGCCCGTCCGCATCATCGCCCGCGATCCGTCGAACTTCACCTGGGAGGTGGGCATCGACGCGGGGAGCGCCGATGGCCTGGCAGCCGGAATGCCGGTGGTGGGTGCGGCGGAGGGCGCCGGAGCCCTGGTGGGGACGGTCGTGTCGGTCGGGACCGATACCGCGCAGGTGCGATTCATCGTGGACACCCGCTCCAGCGTGGTGGCGCTTGACCAGGCGAGTCGCGCGCTTGGCGAGGTGCAGGGCCAGCTGGGCGGCCAGCTCGTCTTCGTGAAGGTGCCGGTGACAGAGCGGCTCGCTCCCGGAGACACCGTCGTGACGGCCGGGCTGAGCCTGGGGACGGGCCTGGCCAGCCCCTACCCGAAGGGTCTCCTGGTCGGGACGATCCAGGCGGTCGAGCCCGATCCCAACGCCCTGACCCAGACCGCGTTCGTGCGTCCCGCGCTTGACCCGCAGCAGGTCGAGCGGCTGCTGGTGGTGACCTCGTTCACGCAGGACTGATCGGCGGCCTCCTCGCGGCAGGGCAGGGTGGGCTGGTGGCACCGCAGTACCCCGGGTCGTGGCTCCATCGGGTCGAACCGATCTGGACCATCGCGCCATGGCGCCCCGGCGATCGCGCGCGTAGCGTCGGAGATGGCACCGTCAGGGGCGAAGGGCGGGCGGCCGTCACAGGAACCGACCTTCGAGGACAGATCATTGCGCGACCGGATTCGGGCCACCCTCATCGCCATCCTCTCCACCATCGGGCTGCTCGTGGCGGCCATGCCGGTGCATGCGGTCGTCGCCGCACCGAAGGTGGTGATCATCGTGGGACCGACCGGGGGCTACACGGACAGCTACCGAAGCCAGGCCGATGACACCGCCACGGCCGCCGAGGCCGCCGGCGCGGTCGTCACCAAGGTCTACTCGCCGAACGCCACCTGGGCCAACGTCAAGGCGGCCGTGGACGGCGCGAACATCGTCGTCTACTTCGGCCACGGGAACGGCTACCCCAATCCGTACTCCAGCACCTTCTACGGGGACCGCGTGGACGGTTGGGGCCTGAACCGGACGACCTCCGGCGGTGATGGCGACAACTGGTCGACCACCATGGTCTACTGCGGTGAGAAGGCTCTCACCGGCACGCTCACATCCTCCGATGGCGCCGCCCAGCGGCCAATACTGCTCGGGTGGTCCCATCACGCCGGCTCCCGGCTGGGTGATGATCTACTCCGACGCCTGCTATGCCCCGGGCGCGTCGGAGCCCGGAGCTACCCCGGCCACGGCATCAGAAGCCCGCCAGCGCGCCGGCCACTTCTCGCGACCGGTCCTCGAGGACCTGGGCGCGAGCGCCT